>NZ_CP047095.1:2920617-4411234 GCF_009806575.1 Rossellomorea marisflavi
GAAGATCCGCGGGGATTTCCGTAAGATCAGGGAGAGAAACAGAAGGGAAAGAACGAAAGCACCCCAAACCCATTGAAGTGCCAGAAGCGTCCCTGCCAACACGGAGATCCCTCCGTATAGAAAGAACTCCCTATCGACCCTATTCATTGAACAGTTTCATATATTCCTGTTCATAGTGGCTGACTTTTTCTTCATCCGCCCCGCATGCCCTGAGGTCTTCAATCATCCCGGTGATCATGGCTGCTTTTTCCCGATGATGGACATCGATGCTGTTCTCATCGAATTGAACCTTTTCCACTTTGACTCCCGCCTGTTCAAACAGCTGGATTGCATAAGGATGATTCTTATAATCTTTTGCGTAATAAACCGTTGTGATGCCCGCCTGGATTATGGCTTTGCAGCATTGCAGGCAAGGAAAATGTGTCACATATATATCGGACTGTCCCGAACCGACGCCAAATTTGGCACATTGGAGAAGGGCATTCATCTCTGCGTGGATCGTACGCACACAATGATTATCAATCACATAGCAGCCTTCGTCGATACAGTGGTCTCCGCCTGCGATGGAGCCGTTATATCCTCCTGCAATGATCCTTTTATCCCTTACAATCGTCGCACCGACGGCAAGCCTTGTACAGGTGCTCCTAAGTGCCAGCAAATGACTTTGAGCCATGAAATATTGATGCCACGCAATTCGTTCCATTAATACTCCCCTTTTCTACTGAAATTCGTCTATCGCCGGCTCACCCGGCCTTGTACCAGTGTAGTCATAGAAGCGTCCAACGTCAATTCATTGAACGGTAATCAATTCTTTCAATCGCTCAAACGTCTTCTCTCCGATACCCGATATGTTCTTGATATCGTCCACAGACCTATAGGGCCCATTCTCCTCACGGTATTGAATGAAAGCAGCTGCCTTTGAAGGGCCGATTCCAGGGAGGGTCTGAATCTCTTCTGAGGTGGCAGAGTTGATGTTTACAAGTGCGGCTTCTCCTCCGCTCGTGCCCGAAGGAGAGCCCGGTGGAAGGGGACTCTCCACTTCACCTTTCTTCGGGACATAGACCATCATTTCGTCACTCACCTTCAAAGCTAGATTGACGGCATTCCGGTCGGCATCCTTCGTGAATCCGCCGGCCATCTCCACGACCCCATCGACTCTCTCATGGGGAGACAGTTCATAGAGACCGGGGCGCTCCACCTGCCCTTTGATGTCAACGAAGATCCTGTCATCAGTGGAGACCGTTTCAGCGGGTTGAGGAGCGTCGGTTTCAGGTTCTTTTGCTTCGATGGCGATGGGGGGTTCCTGTTGGGGTGGTGAAGGCTTGAAGAGAAGGAAGAGTGACAGGGCCGCGGCACCTGCCAGGATGAAAAGGAGAGTCCGATATTTCTCAAAAACGTGTAGCAAGGAATCACCTCTTGTAGGGGGTATGGGTAGTTGTCTTACAGAGGGGAGATTGGAAGAATTGCTGTGGTACATGATTCATTCGACACCATCTGAGAAAATCCTTCTTTTTTCTAGGAATAAAAAAACCTGATGATGCGATGATCATCAGGCTTCCGTATTCTTCACGCACGTAAAGAAAATGCGTTCGCTTTCTTCTACAGGTGACTCATCCTTGTAATCTGCCGTGATTTCCTTCACGGTGAATCCCGCTTCTTCGAGCCACGCTTGATAGCGCTGAACCGGATACGTTCTTTGTTTATGAAGCTCTTCCACCCTCTCATAGAGGCCTGTCGCTTCCTCACGCACGAAGAATGTCAGTTCATGCTCGACGCTATGGGGATACTCACCTTTGAAGCTTTCCCAAATATACGAAACCTCTTCATCGGTCAACGTAAAGCTGGAATCCATGAAGATCTCATCCATCTTGAATAGAGAGTGGACATCAAACAGGAAAACACCATCCTGCTCAAGATGAGCATGGACGCTCTTGAAGGTATTCTTCACGCTCTCTTCGGTCTCCAGGTAGTTCAGGGAGTCACAAAAGATGGTCACTACATCATAGGACCCAAGTCCGTCAAGAGCGGCCATGTCCTGATTGAAGAGCGGAAGGGCGACGCCCCTGCGATCCGCCTTCTCCCGGGCGACCATGAGCATGTCTGAAGATAAGTCCACACCGGTGACTTCATAACCGGATTCAATGAGCTTCAAAGAAATTTCACCCGTTCCACAGGCAATATCAAGGACCCGTTTGCCACCGTTTCCATATCGTTCACCATGTGCCTGCACAAAATCCACCCATCCATCATATGGAACATCTTCCATCAGGTGATCATATATGTAGGCAAATCCTTCATAGCTCATGGGTCAGCTTTGTTCTACTTCTACCAATGAAGCATCTCCCCACAGGCGCTCAAGGTTGTAGTAGCCCCTCTCATCTTTGTGGAACACGTGGGCAACGACATCCCCAAGGTCGACAAGGATCCAGCGGGCCTGGTCGAATCCTTCCAGACGACGTACCGTGTGGCCGTTTTCTTCAGCTGTATCCTTCAGTTCCCGGGCAATGGCCTGTACCTGTTTATCAGAGTTCCCGTGGCAGATAAGGAAGTAGTCCGCAATGAGGGAAACACCCTTCATATCAAGGACCACGATGTCTTCTGCACGTTTATCATCTGCGGCTTTGTAAGCCAATTCTAGTAATGTCTGTTCCATATTAACTCCTCCTATCGAAGATCAATCCGTTATAAAATCTGAATGTATCCGGATGGATCGCCTGGTTCTTCTTCATTAAAAATGTCATGGTATTGCGCAGCGAAGCAATCAATGCTTCGTCAAGGGAGGTTTCTGCCATCTCCCTGACTTCCTCTACACCCGGGAACTGCCGGTTCGGTTCAATGTAATCAGCAAGGTAAACGACCTTATCAAGGACGGTCATCTCCCTCTTACCGGATGTATGATTCCGTATCGCCTCCAGCACTTCCTCATCATCGATGCCTACTTCTTTTTCAACAAGATAGGCGCCGACGGGTGCATGCCACAGCTCCGCGTTATAGTCCAGAAGCTCATTACCGAGGTGATGCGAGAGGATGATTTCCTTCATCTCGTCTTTATCCCTGAACTTGGCATAGTCGTGGAATATGGCGGCAATCTCTGCCTTTTTTACATCGGCCCCGTACTTTGCTGCGAGGTGGATGGCGGTTTCCATCACACCGCATGTGTGAATGTAACGATGTTCCGTTAAATGCTCTTTCACGATTAAAAGGGCTTCTTCCCTATTCATACAGTTTCTCCCCCTTTATCAATCGATAGACGTCATCGGGAACAAGATAGCGGAAGGACCGCTTCTCTTTCGCAAGGTTTCTGATCCTTGATGAAGAAATGTCAATGGCGGGAATCTCCAATGAAGTAATCTCATACGGACTGTCAGTGGAATACAGCGGACGGTTGACACCGATGAAAGTGATGGTTGACAGTAGTTCATCAATCTCCTTCCACTTTGGAAGGTATTCGACCATATCCCCACCGATGATGAATGAAAACTCATGATGAGGATGCTTTCCCCTCAGAAGCCGCATTGTTTCATAGGTATAGGAAGGACCTTCCCTCTCCAGTTCGATCGTCTCGACCCTGAAATGGCGATGTCCCCTGATGGCTTCCTTGATCATGGCCACGCGCTGGGCGGCCGTCACATGGCTTTCCATCACCTTATGGGGAGGGACCGCGTTCGGCATGAACCAGATTTCATCCAAACCAGCTTGGTCCCTTACCTGTTCGGCCACGATGAGATGACCTATATGGGGCGGATTGAATGTGCCGCCCAGAATCCCGATCTTCATGTTCATCACGACCTTATCTTGGAAGGATTAACGTCTTGTTTTCTTTTGATTCTTTATAAAGGACGACCGTATGACCGATCAGCTGTACAAGCTCTGCCCTGGCTCCTTTTGAAAGGGCCTCGGCCACGTCGTGCTTGTCCATTTCACAGTTTTGAAGGATGCTTACTTTCAGCAGTTCCCTGGCTTCAAGTGCCTCTTCGATTTGGTTGATCATATTTTCATTCACTCCGCCCTTGCCGACCTGGAAGATCGGGTTCAAATGATGGGCTTGTGACCGTAGATATCTTTTCTGTTTACCTGTTAACATGTTGACCTCCTAGTTGCTTTAAAACGATTTTTTTCATAGTTTCTGTGTCGGGGATGACCCCCGTCCACTTCTCAAACGCCAGTGCTCCCTGGTGAACGAACATTTCGAGTCCATTCTGCGTTTGAGCCCCAAGCTCCCGTGCCCGTTTCATGATGGCCGTTTCTAAGGGATTATAGATGATGTCACTGAACAGGGAGCCATCCTTCACCGAATCGAAGGCGAGCGGGGAGTGACCGACCTCCGGGCTCATCCCGATCGAAGTCGTCTGGATGATGATGTCATACCTGTTGACCGCTTCACCCGCTTCATCCATGGGGATGTATGAGGAGGAGATGGCAAACGGGCAGGCTGCAATCATGTCAGCTGCCCTTGCTTCGGTCCGATTGGCGATGTCGATATGCGTCACGCCAATGGATGCGAGGCTGTAGAAGATGGCCTTGGCGGCACCTCCTGCTCCGAGCATCAACACGGACTTGTCTGTCACATCGCCGACCAGCGCCTTCTGCAATCCTTCGACATATCCCGGTCCATCTGTATTATACCCTGTCAGCACCCCGTCATCGTTCACGATCGTGTTGACCGCACCGATGGCTTCCGCAAGGGGATCGATTCGATCAAGGAGCTCCATTACAGCTACTTTATGGGGCACGGTGATATTCACGCCGCGGATCCCGAGCGCCCTAATGCCTTCAATGGCCTGCGGAAGGGCATCCGGGGTGACGTGGAATTTCATATACGTGCCTTCGAGCCCAGCGTCATCCAGCGCTGCTTGATGCATGACCGGGGACATGGAATGGGCGATGGGGTCACCGATGACCCCGTATAAGTGATTCATGACAATCCCCCTAGATCAATGATTTTCTCAGGAAGACGCTGACCCCTTTCGGTACATGGGCCGCGATGGAAGCTCCCGGTTCGTTCACGGTGATCCAACCAAGTCCGGAAAACACGATATCGGTCTTCCCTTCCTTGATCTTGAATTCATGCTTCACAAGCTCAGGGAATGTATCCATATCCTCGATGCGGGGCGGCTGAAGCAGCTCACCTGCGTGATTTTTATAGAGTTCGTCCGCTTTTTCCACCTTCGTCCGGTGGATATTCAGCTCATTGGAGAAATAGCAGGTGAATGCCTGACGGTCTCCCTTCAGGAAATCGAAACGGGAAAGGCCGCCAAAGAATAACGTCTGCTCCGGATTCAACTGGAACGTCCTCGGCTTGATTTCCTTCTTCGGTGTGATGATCTTCAAATCACCTTTGTTCACATAGTGGGCCATCTGATGATGATTGATGATTCCAGGTGTATCGATCAGGTATTCATCATCCCCGAGTGGAATTTGGATCATATCCAAGGTTGTGCCCGGGAAATGCGATGTGGTGATGACGTCCTGTTCCCCTGAAACCTGCTTGATGATGCGGTTGATGAATGTGGATTTCCCTACATTGGTACATCCGACCACATACACATCACGGCCTTCACGGTACTCTTCAATGGCCTGGATCGTTTCTTCGATTCCCTGGCCGCGTGAAGCACTCACCAATTTGACATCGACGGGCTTCAGACCGAGCTGTTTCGCTTCATGCTTCATCCACTGGGTCAGCTTTGAATGCTTGACCGATTTAGGAAGAAGATCCGCTTTATTCCCCACAAGGAGGATCGGATTCGAGCCGACAAAGCGGTGGAGCCCGGGAAGCCAGCTGCCGTTGAAATCAAAAATATCAACGACTTTGACGATCAATCCTTCTGAATCGCCTATTTCATTGAGGATCTTCAGGAAGTCGTCATCCGTAAGGGGAACGTCCTGCACCTCATTATAATGCTTCAGCTTGAAACAGCGCTGACAGATGACTTCATCCTTCTTCAAGGACGATGGGGGTGCATACCCCAATCCTTCCTTGTCTTCCGTCTGAATCTCGACTCCGCAGCCTATACATACAACTTGACTCACTTTTTATCCTCCCAACCGATCATGCCTTTTCGTTTGAAAAAGTTCATGATCCTTCTTTCGACCTTGCGATTGAACTTCGTCATAAATCCATCCGACTGGGCCACCGGGACCACGAGGATGGTGTGGAAACCACTCCGGTTCCCCCCAGCACGTCCGTCAGGAGCTGATCGCCGATCACGACCGTCTCCTCTTTCCTTACGTCCATCTGCCTGATCGCCCGTTTGAATGCTCGTCCCATGGGCTTCCGTGCCTGGAAAATGAACGGGACACCGAGCGGATCGGCAAAAGAACCGACACGCATCCTGTTATTGTTGGAAACGATCGTCACAAGGATCCCGTGTTCCTGCATCTCCTTGAACCATTGAATGAGCTTAGGGGTGGCATTCGGGCGATCCCATTCGACCAGCGTATTGTCAAGGTCCGTGATGATTGCCTTGATTCCTTTTTCTTTCAGATCCTCCGGCCGGATCGCAAATATATCCTGTACCTGTTCATCAGGCAAAAATTGTTTTAACAAAGCAAACACCTCATATTTATAATCATTTGACATCTCGGGTCTTCCGCACACTTACTGTATAACAGATTAATGATAACCAATTTCCCCATGACTTTCAAAGTAAACCCGCATGTATTCGATGGAAAGGGAAAATATGTGAGGAAAATCAAATATTTTTCGACAAAATTCAACTTTGCTCTCGACTGTGGATAACGTTATACACATTATTCACTTACGAATCACCCAATATTTTACCAGTTGTATACAGGTTAACCACAAGATATCCACGGAGACATGTGGATAAAGGAACAGTTGTTCTGTCTTTTTAATTTTGGTAAAGTTTAGTTACAGCAAGAGCACGGTAGTAAAAGTATGGGAGGTGGAGTCATGAGGAAATTATCCGATGAATTGTTGATCGATTCCTATTATAAGGCCAGAGAATTAAATCTCAGCAAAGAATTCATTCGCCTCATCGAAATGGAAATTCACCGACGTTCCCTTACGAATAAAATCAAGGCTTCATCTTAATACGGATAAACGGGACGGATGCTCATCCGTCCCGTTTATTTTGACATGAAGCTACCCAAATGCTCCCCGACCCTTACTTCACGAGGGGCGGTATCCCCGTCGAAGGAGAAGCGCCCTTTTTCAAACAGAAGGATCACGGTGGACCCGAAGCTGAAGTAGGCGACTTCCTCGCCCTGGATCCATTCGTTCCGATCCACGACGTAATCGACACTGTTAACGAACATGGCCCCGACTTTGACAACGGCCATCCTTCCTCCGGGATGACGCAGCTCCGTGATGGACCGATAGTTCTTTGATAAGGTTTCCTTTCCGTAACGGAGGCCGAGTTCGTTGACGGGATAGGAGTGCTTTCCGAGCTCCCATCTGCCGATGACCTCTCCGTTTGCCGGACTGTGGATGCGATGGTAATTAGCAGGGCTCAGGTAAAATACGGCGAAGGATCCCCCATATACGGTGCTGCTTTCTCATCAGAACCCAACATATCCAGGATGGAGTAAGGCTTGCCTTTCACCGTTACTTCGAGCTGATCCGTGATCACACCCGTTTCTGCCATGACACCATCCACGGGACTGACCACAGCGGCCTCCCCTGCCTGGATCGTCCGTGCGCCCGGTTTCAGCCTGCGGATGAAGAATTCATGAAGACTCGGATAGAGTTCGATGGACTGCTCCATTTCTTCCGTATTGATCCCGTAGGTTTTGGCAAACGAAGGAATCAGCTTCCTGCTTGCTTTTGATCGAACAAACCGACGGAGCAAAAAAGAGGACCACTTTTTATTCGTCAGTTCGATGCACAACCGGTAAAGAGATTGCTTCAACAACTTCCAACTCCTTTATCGTCAACAGGGATGGGCACAGCCCAAAAGTCCCAGACATTTGAAAAAAGTACGATTTTTGAAAAACCCTTAACGTTCACAGTTTAATAAGTATATAATAAAACAATGTCATATACTATATCTTATATTATCTTTTTCTTTGAATAAGGAGTGAGGTTCATTGTTTCTCTCCGAAGCACTTGATCAAACCGTAAAAAAACTGAAAGCCCATGCAGCCAATTTCGTGACGCTGCTCAACCTGTCACTTGGCGGATTCGCCATCGTCTCCGTCCTGCATAACCAGCCTCACCAGGCCTTATTATTCATCTTCATCGCAGCCCTCACCGACCGTTTCGACGGGATGGTCGCCAGGAAGCTGAACGTCGAGTCAGACCTCGGGAAGCAGCTCGACTCCATGAGCGACATCGTTTCATTCGGAGTAGCCCCCGCTGTACTCATGTACTACGCAGCACTCCAGTCATTGGGCGTGGTCGGGGCTTTCTTCATGATTTTCTACATCGGATGCGGTGCCTACAGACTCGCCCGTTTCAACATCACAGAGAATGCCGGTTACTTCACGGGGCTTCCCATCACGGCCGCAGGCTGCCTTGTGACCTTGTCGTACCTGGCCATCCCCCATGTACCGGCAGGAATCATCCTGACGACGATGATCCTCATGTCACTCTTGATGGTCAGCCCTTTCACCATTAAAAAAGTGTAACACACATCATAAGAACGAAAGGATCCCCGGTTCACGTATGTATGAACCGGGGATCCTTTTTTATACGTATCATACCAGGGTGCATCCCCGCCTAAGGAGCACCGCGGCAGCCCCTATTGATCAACAGCAGCAGGTCGTATAGTACCACCAGCCTCCGAAAAGGAAAAGCAAGATCAACAGGATGACACCGAGGGCGAACAGATAGCCGCCTCCACCGTAGTAACCTGGATAGCCCGGTCCATAGCATGGATATCCGTACATGGGTTTCCCCCCTCCCGTTCTTCCTATAGGTAGTATATGTAGGTTGGGACGCATAGGTATAGGCGTTTGAAGAATTCCCTCACGCGATTTGGACACCCTTTCTTAATAAAAACACATCCTTTGGCTGGCGAGCATATGGAATTCACCGGCACCCGATGAACGGGCAGGAGAACAGTATTTCTTACTGGACCCGCTCTCCACGATAAGTAAGGTAGAGCGATAACCCTCCTCGCTCTACCCATCCATTATATAAATTCACTCAACAATAACCAGTAACAAGGATTCAGCGGAAGATTAGGCGGGACGGGGATAACGGCTGCATGATAACCGACGGTCACATCGGTTGGGTCAGTCGTTGCAGATGCCCATCCGGCAGCGAAGGTTTGATTGGTGATGGTATTACCCGTTGCGAAAATGTCCGTACTGCCCAGGTAGTAGACATCGATGCCGACAAGCCCTTTTCCTGCTGAATTTTGAACAGTGTTGCCATAGATAGCGATGAATTTAAAAACATTCAGATTCGGACCATTCAGCAAGACCGGGACGTTCCCTTCGCTAAAGGTTCTATTATTTATAATATACAAACCGAAATTATTTCCTATCGTTTCTTCCATATTGAGAAGATGTCTTAATTGGAAGGCCACCACTTGTTCATTATTTCTTACCACTAAGTCCCCTTTTAGTGTACCGGAACTGACTGCTATATTTGTGATAATAATAAAACTGCAATTGGAGTTTCCCGAACCGGATACGAACGTATTGCTATCAATAATACTCTGACCTGAAGTAGACGCAATACTGATATACCGATAGTTATTATTAAGGGCAGCAGCCGGGGCATAGGTGAAATCGCAATTTGTAATCTGGAACTCGGTAGCAATCAGGGTAATTCCGAACTCACATACAGAGAGTTCACAGTTATCGACATAAATTCCTGTAGCGAAGTTCCCCACCCGTATGATGGTTTCTGTAGACGCGATAGATGGGAAGTTTTGAACGATGGTCATTTCTCGGAAGATCACATTCGAAACCGTGACATTAAACATGGTTGTTACAGCGTTACTCGTCGTAATGACAGTCGTTAAACCTTTTCCCTGTCCCTCTATGGTTACCGACTTGTTTACAGGCAAGGTGGCCGTAATCGTAAAGGTTTCAGCGTCAAGTAGTAATCGATCCCCATTGACCGCTGCGGTTAAAGCCGCTTGTATCGTCGTATACAGCCGGGTCGACCCTACATTGAGGGTGTTCCCTGTAAAAGAAGGGACCGGCCTGTTTGCTGGAGGAACAGGCTCCTGCTCTTTATAATACAAATTCCCCGTAGAGATATCGATATAAAGGTCACCATCATTACCAATCGCACAGCTTGGTGCGCCAACACCTGTCAATACCGGAGTGCCGGCCGGCCCTTGTGGTCCCTGTGATCCTGTCAGGCCTTGTGGACCCTGTAATCCCTGCGGTCCCTGTGGTCCATCCGATCCTTGTGTTCCTTGTGGTCCTGCAGGCCCTTGTGGACCCACTGCCCCTTGTGGACCCTGTGTCCCTGCAGGCCCTTGTGGACCCTGTGGTCCCGGAGGTCCTGGTGGTCCCGGAGGTCCAGGAGGAGGAGGGTAAAAGTCACATCCCTGTGGCGGAAGTACTTTGTTCAAATCACACTGGTTTCGTTTGTTATTAAACACTCCATCACCTCAAAATAAAATCTTTATGGTCATTGTATGTTGAGGATAATGGAATGCATGGACGAATGGACCAAGAGTTGTCCGATGACTGTCTTGTTCTATTTTTCTATCGTTGTGATTGGAGACATTGATGAGAATTATGCCTTCGGAAGGATGGCGATAGACAGTCAATCAAAATCTGTCACACCCCTGCATCACCTTCTTATCCATCATAATTAATTTATCACGATCGTACTTTTCCAATCCTTCCTTATATAAATCGCTCTCTTTAATTTCCTCTTTAAAGGGCTAAGCGGCCTCACTCTAAACCTTTCATATAAACCGTATGCTGTGGACCTTCTCATTCCTTATATCACCTTGTTCTCCCTTCCTTGCTTGCATGCCAGCATCATGCTGCTCATGATCAAATGGAATCCAAAACTTGTGTAAAGACTCCCCTTACTTCCAGAGGACATGCAAGAGACCCCGATCGCTAACATAGGTATGGGTATAGGCAAAAGTCCTTTTGGAGGTGGAACCATGTCTGGAGTTCTGACAGCGCTCGGCTATTTCGTGAAAGAATTGTTCTTCCTTGTTTCCTACGTAAAAAATAACGCCTTTCCACAACCGCTATCGGCAGCAGAGGAACGGAAATACTTACGGCTCATGGCAGAAGGGGATGAGCACGCGAGGAATATGCTGATCGAGCATAATCTTAGGCTCGTGGCACATATCGTGAAGAAATTCGAAAACACTGGAGAAGACCCCGAAGACCTCATCTCCATCGGCACGATCGGGCTGATCAAGGCGATCGAGAGCTATTCCGAGGGTAAGGGAACGAAGCTTGCCACCTATGCTGCCCGTTGCATCGAGAATGAGATCCTCATGCATCTCAGGGCCCTCAAGAAAACGAAAAAGGATATCTCCCTTCACGATCCGATCGGCCAGGATAAAGAAGGGAATGA
The DNA here is from genome assembly GCF_009806575.1 of Rossellomorea marisflavi. Classification (NCBI taxonomy): domain Bacteria; kingdom Bacillati; phylum Bacillota; class Bacilli; order Caryophanales; family Bacillaceae; genus Rossellomorea; species Rossellomorea marisflavi. Next base: position 2,932,088 of record NZ_CP047095.1, read on the forward strand.
GATCAGCCTCATCGATATCCTCAAATCGGAAGCCGATGACGTGATCGATACGATCCAGCTCAGCATGGAACTGGAGAAGGTCCGGAAATACATCTGCGTCCTGGATGATCGGGAGAAAGAGGTCATCATCGGCCGTTTCGGACTCGACTTGAAAGAAGAGAAGACCCAGCGGGAGATCGCAAAAGAATTGAACATCTCGAGGAGCTATGTGTCCCGGATCGAAAAGCGGGCCTTGATGAAGATGTTCCATGAGTTTTACCGGGAGGAGAAAGAGAAACGGGGAAAATGATCAATCTATAAGAAAAAGCCCGCCGGGATCGTCTGAATGACGGTCCCGGCGGGCTTTTCACTATTGTTGATTCAGAACTGGATTTTCGACCCCTTCTCCAGTCGCTGGATTTGCTCTTCCCCCGTTGCGGCGAGCTCTTTGAACTGGTTGATTGTTTCCCGCATCTGTGGAAGGGCTTCGCGCTTGTAGGTGGAGATCGAGTCCATTGCTTCAATGACATCGCTGAAGGCGGTCTTGAGGGTGTCGACGGAGATATTCGCTTCCATCGCCTGCTTCTGGATGGCGGTTCCCTGATCCTTCAGCATCTTGGAAGTCCCGGCGATGATCGTATTCGTCGTCGCGTTCAGAGCTTCGATCTTCTTGAGGACGATCTTTTGATTGTACAGGGCACTTGCGACGGTCACGCCGATCCGGAGGGCGGAGATGGTGACCGTTTTCGCCCTGTCGACACCGCGGATGAGTTCCCGGTTGTTTCTCACGACCATTTCATAGGCGATGATTCCCTGCTGGTTGACGACGAGCATCGTGTTCAGGTCCATGACCCGCTGCCGGAGGGGGAACAGGATTTCCTCTTCGATGAACCGGACCCGATCTGGATCCTCCCCCTTTTCCCGTGCCACTTCCACCTGTGCGGCGATGGAAGCATCCATGAGGGAACCGAGTTCGATTTCCTTCTGAAGCACCTTGGTCAGCTCCCTGAGGGCGTGCTGTTCGATTTCAAGGGTCGTATTGTCATTTTTCAGGACATTCCTGCCCTTCTCCAGTGACCCGACGATATCGGATATGACGGTGTCGGCTTTCTGATACTTGGCGAAGTAGGCCCGCATGGGATTGAACAGCTTCCCGAGGAGACCCGTCTTGGCAAAATCGATCATGCTCGGGTCGAGGTCCTTGATTTCGATTTGAAGGTCGCTCAGCCCTTTGGCCACCTGTCCGCCTTCATCACCCGTCTTCGATAGATTGCCCACTGATACCTGCAGGAGGGCATTTTTGCTCGAAGACGATCGCAGGGTGTCCATCCCGAAGGAATCGATGGAAGCAAGGATTTCTTTTTTCTTCTCAAGGGAATCGAGATCGAGGTTAAGGACCGCCTGGACGTTCGCTTCCGCCGCTTCTTGAAGCTTCCTTACCTCCTCAGGCACGGGTTTGACCTCTTGTTCGATCACCTTTTTCACTTCTTCTTGTGTGGTCACACTCATGGAAAAGCTCATACAATCCCTCCTATAATTGGACGTTGAACAGATTTCGGATCTTATAGACGACGTCGTCGGTGTCGGCATTGATGCTGGCAGCCTCATTGATGGACGAAATGGTTTCGAGCGCCTTGAGGTCCGCGTTATACCCGATTGTATACACCGGAATTTTGTACGCTTCGATCAGGGGGCGGACGGCTTTCAATGAATTCCCCTGATTCGTATCCCCGTCACTCAACACGAAGATGAGGGGGCGTGTATCCGGATTCTTTTCGAGCTCATCCTGGAGCATCTTCATGGCCACCACGATTCCGTCATAGGTGGCCGTACCGCCATTGGCCTGCAGGCTTTCCACCGCCCCGACGAATTCAGATTGCTGGTTCACATCGAATTTTTTGATCGGCATATTGATGGCCACATCATCCGAATAACTGACCAGACCGATCGAATTGTCTTTCCCGAGATACTTTTGTCCTTTGAGGAGGGACTCTTTCAGCTTATTAAGCGATTCCCCGTCCATGCTTCCCGATACGTCCGCTACGAAAACGGCGGCAATCGACTGGGTACCGTTCTTTTTTTCCTTCCAGATCTTCTGGGCGGAGGTAATCGTGCTTCCGTCCAGGGGCTTCATTTCGGACTGATACTCTTCCAAACCGTTGAAGCCGTCTTTTTTGGCAAGCTCCTTGTAACGGTCCTGCTTGGCGAATTGAGCGAACTCTTCCAGCACCTTGACCTTTTCTGCCGGGAGCTCCCCAAGGGCATACAATGGGTTATCATGGCGGACACCGAATGGCACGAATTCATAGGAATCCTTGAGGTCGGATGCGTTTGTATAGGTCTGATATTCAAGAACGAATCCGTCCAGCATCCCTGACTTGGCCGCCTCCCTCATTTGCAGGGTCGTGGAGGCTGTGAACGGAACATTGGCCTGGAACGATTCAAATCCCTTCACGGCATCGTCACTCAGCACATTTTTATTATCGAAGGCATTAAGTCCGGTGATGAGGAAGTTCAATCCTGTGGAGCTTGCGAACGGATCTGTATACCCCATGGCGAATTCATCCTCGGTCATGGCTTCCAATATGGTCTTCGCATTCACGGCCCCGTACTTCTCGATGAGCTGATCATGTTTTTTCTTTGAGATCACGATGCCCGGCACATTCCCGACGAGGCGCTTTTCGATCAGGTTGGACTCCACTCCGGAGGCTTTGACCATTTCCCCCCACAATTCATTGGAAGGAGCGAAGGCGTCAGGAATGCTTTTCCCCGACGTGATGTACTCCGTTGCCGTCCCGGATGCGATACTGCGGATGGTGACCTGACCCGAGGCGCCGGAGGCATTGAAGTCTTCCGCAACTTTATTCAGCCATCCTTCCTTCCCTTTCCCTGATTTTTCTGTAGAAGAAAAGATTTCTACCGTTGTATTCCCCGTCCCCTCTACGGTAAGAGGGAATTTTGAGATATCCGGAAGCTCCGAAGCTGCATCCGCCGGGTCGAGATCGATCTGGCCCTTGATCGGTTTTTCTTTCGTCACGTCGATTTTGCCGTACAGTTCATCCAGCTGTTTATCTGCACTTTCTGCTGTGATCTGCTTATCGGTTTTCCCGAGGTTGGAGGTGAGTTTGATCCCGAAGAAGACACCACCGAAGACCAACAGGACGATTAGACCGGAAACGAGCAGGAATTTTCCTTTTTTCATCATGCGTTTCCCCTTTTCTTTATGTTTTATAAAGCTTTGTCTGATTGATGAGGGAATGGATTTCCTTCATGCAGGCCATGTTGTCGATATCTTCGATGGTGACAGTATTGAGACGGGTGATTTCAAGCAGCAGCTTATCGAGATCGAGAATGATTTCTTCATTGATCTCGATCGCCTGTTTGATGAAGAACAAATACTCCCTGTACAGGGATGTCTTCTCGGCTAGGAGGGTTTGACTGAGGCGCGGATCTTTGGACCGGACGGATTTGTATTCCCGCTCATCGAAGGCACCCGCTTTGTTCAAGAGATTCCTTACATTTTGGAAAAAGAGCTGTTCCACCTCAAGGACCGTTTGGCTGAATTTCCGATGGCTCATTTCGCCTTGCTGGAACCGGTCATTGATCGCCTGCTGAAGGGAAGCTTTTTTCTGCTCCAGGCGGTCCACCTGCTCGATGGCATAGCGAAGATCTTCACGAAGCGACTTTTTCCCGAAGAATCTGGAGAGGGCTTCCTTGTAGTCTTCATCTGAGGTAAGAGAGAGGATCTGGAGCGGTTCTTTTTCCTTGAAACGGAGAGCATACACTCCGTAAAGGACACCTATGGTGCTTGCCGTGAGGATCGATGCACCCAGCGCTGCTTCAAGGGCACCCCCCGTCAGGGCCAAGCCGATAAAGCCCGGGGAAAATACCACGATGTTTGTGACCGTCACTCCTAGAATGAGGCCGGCGAGCTGAATCGATTTCTTCATCTTTCTCCCCTCCTTCGTTTCACTATTCGGAAAAATGAAAAAACAGCCCCTACTTACTATACTACTATTGGAAAATCCTTTCAATCACTTCATGCAAGTCCCTTCACAAAGTGAAGACGGGATGGAGGACACTGGAAGGATACCCCTTATCTGTCATACGGATGGTGGAGGTCTAAGGTTTCAAAATCATGAGGAGGATGATCGCGATGTTGAGTGCCTGCGTGAACCACACTTTTGGAAGGAATGATTCCATGCGGTTCCGGTATTCCTCCATAAAATAAGCTCCGGCTTCGTCGTGGAGCATATTCCATAAAGAAATAGCCGCCTTCCTAGACAGGACAGAAGATGAAAAGCGCATGGTGAAGAACAGGATCAGGGAAGCGATGACCCAGGACTCGAACGGATAACCGAGGCAAAGCATGCCCACACCGCTCCCCAAGAGGATCAAATCACTGTATTTCGCGAGTTTCCCCATCTGCCCAAGGAGCATGAGCACAGTCCTTGCCTCCGCCTCCGATCGGGGGTACCGGAGCAGGAACGGGAATAGGAACGTCTGTCCGAAACCGATGACAGCCGTGGCTACGTGGACGATCATGACGATTGAATACAAACTTGCCATCCCTCCCCTTATGAACATAGACCTACTATATGCAGAGCCCTCTGTCCTTTTCACCACATAAAAAAGGCGGCCCTTTCCCAAGGGGGCCGCATGCCATGTTTCATCTCTCATTTGTGTTATCTGCCACTTTTACCCCATAAAAAAAGAGGGCATCCGCCCCCTTACTCTGCACCGACTTCTGCCGTGATGATCAACCCGATCGCCACGGTCACCACCAGACCCATGATCATGGAAAACATGACGCAAAACTCCTTCCATTGCTACGTCCTTACGGTCAGTATATCACCGCATTTGCCACTGCGACCCTTCCATTCATGAACACCCTGTTGCGATTCGTTGACAGATATGTGTCCTTTCCGCCAGTCATAATCAATAGCTCCTGACAATATAGTGAGAGTGAAGAGAGGTGACGGTATGTTCAAGAAGCGACGACCGAAACGATCTCCCCTGCCTGCACGTCATGTCTTCATCATATCGTTCATCGTGTTTGTACTGATGACGGTACAGAGTCTGTACATGATCAATAGGGGCATCGAGCCCGCACTCATGGAAATCGCTGAAACAACGACCCGGCAGTTCGCCGCCCAGGCCATCAACGATTCCATTTCCAAAAACATCTCTGAAGAGGTGGATATCAATCAGTTGATCGTGAAGCATGAAACCGGCGGGGAACCGAGCTATAGCTTTGACCCGGGTATATACAACAAGCTGATCGCAGAATCGACCGAAAGGGTCCAGCAGTACCTGGATTATGTGGAAAAAGGCGACCTGGAAAAGCTCGAGGCCTTTACCTCTGAGACGGAAATCGATTTTGAGAAAAGCAAAGATGCAAAAGGCATTGTGTATTATGTACCCCTCGGCCTTGCAGCAAATAATACCCTCCTGGCCAATATGGGCCCTCAGATTCCGATCCAGTTCATGATCATAGGGGACGTGCAATCCAATGTAGAGACGCAAACGAATGTGGTCGGGATCAATAACACCTATCTCGAAGTGTACATCAACATTTCGGTTGAAATGAATGTGATCATTCCGAGGCGGACCAAAACGATCAAGGTGGCCAATAAAGTCAAAATCGGCGATCTGTTCATACCAGGGAAAGTCCCGGACTTTTATAGCGGGAACGGCAGCGGAAGCTCCCCTGCCATCCAGCTTCCGAAAAAAAGCGAATAGAAAAAGCGGGTCCGGTACCGGACCCGCTTTCTTCATTATTCCGGCATCCGCTTCTTCTTGAAGAATCTGCCGATCATCACTGTCCAAATCGAGATGTTCAAAAACATCCTGTCACCAACCCTTCACGTTCGTTAGGCTGTGTCCTTCTCCACCCAGAGCGCATTCAGCCGTTTCACTTGTATAAAAATCATGTTCATTCTCCTCCCTATGGTTTGATCGTACAGGCATTACAGCGTATGTGATGTGAAGTGGTGCAGTTTTGTCTTGGTTTCTTCGAAATGCTTCGAGACCGATTCATTATGTGCAGCTTCTTCGAATGACGTACGCTTCTTTTTCAACGTAAGCGTCACGAATAATAAGTTCAGAGTCATGGCGATACCCCCTTTCAGTAGTTGTTTTTTTGCATGAAAAAACCGCAGGGACTCCCTTCCCGGCGGCACACAAAAAAGCCGCAGGAAGATGCATTCTCCCCGCGGCATTCATTCACATATTGGTCAGAATGAAAGATATCCCACTGTCGGTCGAATGGTAGTATGAAGTTGTACGGCGTTAATTCCTTTGATCATCATCATGTTACTCGACCTCCGTTTCCGTGTGATATTTTTCTTACATTGGTTAGTATATCCAATTTCAATGGAAAAGTAAACCACTTTTCCGAAAATATTTTTATCCAATTAAAGAGGTTGTGACAAAACCCAAAAAACACTATCAGCGTAGGTTCTTTATTCCGCTTATGATTTCCGTGCAAGACTTCGCTTACCGCGGGTAGCCAGTGAGCCTCCTCGTCGATTGTGCGGGGTCTCACATCAGCTACTCTTCCCGCAGGAGCTATTCCTGTGGGGAAAGTATGGACCTATTGCACAAAAAAAGATCCTCCTTTATGATGCAGGTGCGAAGCCACACACAAAAAGGAGGATCTTTAACATGCATGATAATCGAAATGAACGCATTAATCAAATTTCTGAGGACACATTGGTGATTGGCGTCGACATCGCCAAGTGTGTACATTATGCCTGCGCAGTGGATGAACGAGGTAGGGAGGTCAAGAAAAGCTTCTCATTCCGTCAGTCCAGACAAGGCTTTGAAACCTTTTACGCTACCATCCTAAAGGTGATGGAATCTCATCAAAAGAAGAATGTAGTCGTTGGATTTGAACCTACCGGTCATTACTGGATGAATTTATCCTCGTACCTTACGGATCGGGGCATTCGCTTTGTTCTCGTCAACCCTCTCCATGTGAAGCAAACCAAAGAATTGGATGACAACCTACAGAGTAAAAACGATCCGAAAGACGCTCGTGTCATTGCCAAGATGATACCGCAAGGCTATTACAGTATTCCTCGTGACATGACTCCTATTGAAGCAGAGTTGCGTCATGGTTCGGCATTTAGGGCTCGTCTGAAAAAACAAGGAGCGTCGACTCAAAACCGGATCAAGCGATGGATTGATCTATACTTCCCTGAGTTTATTTCGGTTTATAAGTCCATTGGAATGAACGCCTCCACTGTTCTTTCTTCTTATCCTCTTCCGGAAGACCTTGTGAGAGAAGATCCTGAGAAGCTCTTGGAGAACCTCAAGAACCTGGGAGGTAAGCATTTCTCGGTTAAAAACCTTACTAAGCTTCTTGATGTCGCGGCCACATCTATTGGCTATCAGGAGAGTCCTGAAATGGCACGGGCAGAAATCCAAATTCTATTGACACAGATGAAGCTGCTTGAAGAACAACTGGTAAGCATAGAAAAGCAGTTAGTGACGTTGGCGAAACAGATGACAGATTTCGATCTGTTCCTTTCGGTCCCTGGTATTGGAGAAAACACCGTAGTAGAGATCCTTTCAGAAATAGGAGCCTTTTCACACTATAAGAGTCCACGCCAAATCCTTAAATTAGCGGGTCTTACGTTAGTCACCAATTCCTCGGGAAAAAAAGAAGGGAACAAACGCTTGTCGAAACGCGGGCGGAAACGGCTACGCTCCTTGATATATAAGGCGATTTTCCCGATTTTACACGCCATACCAGCGTTTCGGTCCCTGTACGATTACTATAGTGAACATCGCGAACACCCCGTCGCTAAGAAAGAAGCGTTGTTAATCCTATGTCGGAAATTGATTCAAGTCCTTCATGGTTTAAGCAAAAGGGGCGAAACATTCAATGAAGAACGTATGGTAGCTGATATCTCCTTCTTTGGTAATCAAGAAGCTGCGTAACATCTACGCTCGCTTAATTAAAACAACCTAGACACTGAGAAGCCGGCACACACAAGACTTTCGACGATCATCTTAGATCAGTCCATGCAGGAGCATAAGCTGGCCTCTGCGTTAAGGCGAGACCCAACGAAGGAATGTGAGCACATAGATGCCAGGAGATATGGGAGGGTGAGTCCCCTTAACAAGCAGAGATCAAAGGTGCCCATAAGAATTAAAAAGGGGGGATTTATCCAATCTCCTGACGCAACGCGTAGGCTCGATCCCCTTTATTTTGAATAAATGATAAATGAAGGAATGAAGAAAATCCGAAAGGATATTCAAAAAAATTTTTCACCTAAGAAAAGTGTTGGGAACACCCGTCATAATAACTTTTTCCGAGGGAGTCTTCGTCCTGCACTCCTATCAACCGCTGGAAGCAATGAATATTTATTTAAACAAATTAAAAACCCGAATTCATTTGCCTGACTCTTGGCAAATGAATTCGGGTTTACTATGACTAGAACACTTTTGTCCCGGCCTTATTCGTCTTCCATAATTCGTTTTTGATACGTGATTGCCTTTTTAAAGAAGGTAAAAGAAGCGATCAGCAGGACCATGGTCATGCCCATGAGGCTGTACAACTTCACCGCGGTATCTGAAATGCCGGGGATCAATACGCCCAGATATAAGAATACGCTCAAATATAAAAGAGTGAATCCAAACCGTCTATAATCGGATTTCTTTTGTTCGAATATGTTCTTATTCAACGTCGACACCTACTTTCGGACTAGTTGACTCACAATCTATGGTAACATATCCGAAGGTGTCAACCCTCATGTAATTGATGCCATCCCTGCCAGCTTATTTAGAGAGCGCTTGATCGATATCCTCAATCAGATCTTCCACATCCTCAAGGCCGACGGAGATCCTGACGAGGCCATCCGTGATGCCAAGTTCGTCACGGCGATCCTTCGGAATGGAGGCATGCGTCATGCGGGCAGGCACGGAAATCAAGCTTTCCACGGCACCGAGGCTTTCTGCCAGGGTGAAGTATTTCGTATTGGTGAGAAGACGGTCGGCATTCGCCTCGCTTCCCACATCGAACGAAACCATACCGCCGAAGCCAGAAGCCTGTGCTTTTACAATCTCGTGATTCGGATGCGATTCAAGTCCAGGGTAATAGACCTTGGACACTTTTGGATGTTGAAGGAGGAAGTCGACGATCTTCTTCGTATTGACTTCGTGCTCTTCCATCCGGAGGCCGAGCGTCTTGATCCCGCGGATGAGCAGCCATGAATCCTGTGGACCGAGGACACCGCCGGTAGAGTTCTGAACGAAGAAGAGTTCTTCCGCGAGCTGATCGGAATTCACGACCACGAGTCCTGCCACGACATCACTGTGTCCTCCAAGGTATTTGGTGGCACTGTGAAGGACGATGTCTGCACCTAGGGCAAGGGGATTCTGCCAGTATGGCGTACTGAACGTATTATCAACTACGGTGAGCAGGCCATGCTTCTTTGCAAGGGCTGCTGCTGCTTTGATATCCGTGATCTTCAGGAGCGGATTGGTCGGTGTCTCGATATAGACCGCTTTCGTATTCTCACGGATCGCTTCTTCGATGGACGATGGATTACTGGAATCGACGAATGTCGATTCGATGCCGAGCCTGTTCAATACTTTTGTCATCACACGGTAGGTACCGCCGTAGACATCATCCGTCAGGACGACATGATCACCGCTATTGAACATCATCATCACCGCTGTGATGGCGGCCATACCGGAACCGAATGCAAACCCTCGTTCTCCGCCTTCAAGATCTTTGATCAATTCCTCAAGGGCATGCCTGGTCGGATTTCCTGACCGGGAATATTCAAACCCCTTATGCTTACCGACTTCATCCTGCTTATATGTGCTTACCTGATAGATCGGTGTGGACACCGCACCCGTCTGGGGGTCGGTCGGAATGCCGCCGTGGATCAGTTTCGTTTTCTTTTTCATTCTGAACTTCCTCCTTCATAGATATCCTGACTTAAGTATCGTTCGCTGGAATCGGGGAAGATCGTCAAGAGATGTGCCCCGGGTTCAGCCTGCTCTGCTTCGAGGAGTGCCGCATACATGGCCGCACCGGAAGAACTTCCGACGAGAAGGCCTTCTTTTCCGGCCAGTTCCTTTACCATGGTGAAAGCATCTTTATCACTCACCGTATGGATCCCCTCGAAATAAGATGGATCCATATAATCCGGCAGGAACTCCATGCCGATCCCTTCTGTGCGGTGGGGACCGGACGGACCTCCGTTCAGGATGGACCCTTCAGGCTCGACGATGACGGTCCTGAGCGACGCCTTCTGTTCTTTCAGGAAGCGCGCCGTCCCCATGAACGTACCGCCTGTGCCGGCGCCCGCTATAAACGTATCGATCCGTCCATCCATCTGTTTCCAGACTTCCGGACCGAGGGACTTGTAGTAGGTCATGGGGTTCGCTGCATTCGAGAACTGTGCAGGTGAATATGAACCGGGGATCTCCTTCAGCAGCTGTTCGGCCTTGGCGATGGCCCCCTTCATCCCGTCGGCTGTCGGGGTGTTCACCACCGTGGCACCGAGGGCCCTCATGAGGGTCTGCTTTTCGACCGAGAACTTTTCAGGGACGCAGAACATCACCTTGTAACCTGAACTCACCGCCGCCAGGGCAAGTCCGATACCTGTATTGCCTGCCGTGGGCTCTATGAGCGTACCGCCCTTTTGAATCTTGCCGGTCCGGATCGCATCTTCCAGTAGTTCTTTTCCAAGGCGGTCCTTGACACTGCCACCCGGATTCATGAATTCCAGCTTCGCGAAAAGCCGGACCCCTTTCTTCAGCGGGAAGTTCGTCAGTTCCACGATGGGTGTGTTCCCGATGAGTTCCTGTACACTGCTATATACTTCCAAAGGTTGCTCCCCCTTACAGAGCTGCCACCGGGACAGCTTCTCTCTTTATACGGACTCTACAATATTCATGACCATATTGGCTGAATGCAAGGCCGCTTTTTCCAGGTATTGATCGAATGACAGATCGGATTCCTTCCCGGCAATATCAGAAAGGGAACGGATGATGACGAACGGGGTGCCGAATTGATGGGCAACCTGTGCGATCGCCGCCGCCTCCATCTCCACTGCCTGCAAGGAATCGAACTTGTCACGGATCGCTTCGACCCGCGCAGGATCGCTCATGAATGAATCCCCTGTTGCGATCAAGCCGGAAACGACTTGTACGTCGCCCATTTTCTTCACCGACTGGACGGCGATTTGTTTCAATTTTTCATCTGCTGTGAAGGCAGCCGGAAGCTGAGGCACTTGACCGTATTCATAACCGAATGCCGTCACATCCACATCATGATGACGTACCTCTGTGGAAATGACCACATCCCCGACGTTCAGTGCAGGGTCGAATCCGCCTGCTGATCCGGTGTTGATGATGCAATCCGGCTTGAAATGCTGAAGTAGGACCGCCGTCGACATGGCGGCATTTACCTTTCCGATTCCGGAACGTAGAAGGACGACTTCCTTCCCTTTCATTGTCCCGCTTGTATATTCACACCCTGCGATGGTTTCGACCACAGGATTCGAAATGTTTTCCCTCAATAGAGTGACTTCTTCTTCCATTGCTCCGATGATGGCGATTTTCATAGTGTAAAACCTCTTTCTACTGTTTAGTCGCCTCCATGATCCATACAAATGCGTTCACCTGATCGAATGTGACAGTGAATCCTTTTGGTTCAAGAAGGGCTCTGAACACATCCAATGTGGTGTAGTATTCGCGTTTCAGGTCATCTGCAAGATTGTGATATCCCTTTTCGATGGCTGCGGATATGGCGGCTTGATAGTGCCGGTCACTTTCGAACATGGTGTCGGCCCATACTATTTTACCACCACGGGGCAGGTACTTGCCATAAATCTCAAAGGCTTTTCCTTTTTCCTCGTCGGTGAGGTGGTGAAACGCGTATGAACTGACGAAAGAGTCCACCGCCCCATCAAGATCGAAGTCAAGGAAGTCACCATCTTTGAATGTCACCAGATCCCCGAGTTTCTGCATGCCGATCTCCCTCATCTCAGGGGAAGGCTCGAACGGCAGAACCTCCAGCTTGTTCTCCAAGAGCTTCTTCGTCAAATTGCCCGTTCCGGGACCGAATTCGACGACCCTTCCTTTTGCACGGGCAGCCACTGCATCAAGTATGGCATCATAGTGTTCAAACACCGCCTGATATTCAACATCATGACCCGTTACCGTATCGTCATATGAATTCGCCCAATCCTGGAATAAATCCAAAAACTCTCTACCCATCGATCCCACTCCTGTTGGAAAGTTTATAATTCCTATCCATATACTATGATTTAATTTTAAAACTGTTATTAAATTATCATATCCATCCTCATTATTCAACTGTTATCCATTGCTAAAGGGACAGACAAGCCCTAAAATAAGGAGGCGAACCGATAAGAGGGGGATAAACATGAGTATCTCATTTGAATTGATCAAGGATAAGGTGGAGTTCTTCGAAGCCGTAGATCTTTCCACTCTGGAGAAGAACATTTCCGAACAGATCGAATTGAACCAGTCGATCATGCTCAGGGTCCATCACGTCCAGCACCATGTGACGGTAGACGAACACGGACGCCGCCTTTATACGGCCGTCGTCCATTTCAAGCTGAATCAATGAATGCATCAACAGAAAAATCCGCCCGGGTCCATGACCCGGGCGGATTTCTTTAGTTCTTATCGTTTTCAATCAGTTCCTGAACCTTGGTAGGCTGCCAGCCTTCTCCATCGATCCACTGCAGATAGACCCTGTAAGCTTGGGAATCATTCTTAGCGGATACCGTACCGATGGATTTCTGAGGACTTCCATTTCCTTCAATATACCACACCGTCATATTGTTTTCCGGTATTCCGGTAGCGTAGGATAGAGCTTTTACCTTTTCATTCCAGTCGGGGGTCCCCAGATCATAGGAAGACACATGCTCCCCTGATTGTGAAGTGCCGACCGGCTTCCAGTCTGGATGCACAACGGTTTTATCCACATTCGGTTCGTCGCCATCCTGGACTTTGAGCTTGCTGTCATCTTCCGACTTCAGATCTTTTTCGTTATCATCATCGGATTTTTTTTCATCTTTGTCTTCTTTTTTGTCCTTGTCCTCTTCATCGTCAGCAGCTTTTTTATCGTTTGAATCCTGGTCATCTGATTTGTCAGTATCACTTTTATTTTCTTCGGCAGAGGCTTTTTTGTCCCCTCCGTTACCAGTAGAGGAAGAAGCCGTATCGGAGCTTTTGTCGTTCCCGCCTCCAATAAGGATCGAGCCGCCCACTACGAGGATCAATAGGACGACGACTGCAATCATGATATTCAGGATTTTATTGGTGTTCTTTTTTGATCGTTTATCTAATCGAGATTGGTACTTCGCCATGTCTTTCCCTCCCTATTATCCTCAATAGTTTAACAGACAGGGGAAAAAGAAGAAAGCGAAACATTATCCATTTCCTTCGACTCATTCCTGATCAAGACGGTAGAGCGCATCGACACTGTCCTTGAAGATCGGATAGATGCCACCTTCATCCACAAGAACGTCCATATTCACCGCCACGAGGGCATATTTCGGGTCGCGGAAAGGGAAGTAGCCTGCGAACCACTTATTATAAAGCTCATTTGCCTTGATGGTTTCTCCCCGGTAGCTTCCCGTCTGGGCTGTGCCGGTCTTACCGGCCACTTCGTATGCTGCTTCCTGCAGATAAGGCGCCGTCCCAAGAGGAGAATTCACGACTCCGCGCAAATATTGCTGCATTTTCATCGCTGTGAACGGGCTGATTCCTTCTCCGCCTTCCTGCTTCGGGAAATTCACCATATCCGCCCCGTTCTGATATTCAACCGTCGAAACCGCACTCACCTCGTACGCCTTCCCTCCCCTTGCAATCGTCGCCATCATATTGGCCATGCCGATGGGGGTCACCCTCACTTCATTCTGTCCGATCCCGGTCATGGCGATCTCGTTGCGATCCCCCCTTGCTGCATCTGACGCAAAGATCCTGGATTGTTCCAGCTTCAACTGGGAGAAATCCTCATAGTGGAATACGTCCCCTTTCCAGGCGACATCTCCCGTGAGGCCGAGTTTATCTGCGTACGTCTCGATCAGATCTGGATCTTTTTCTGTCAGTTCATTCGCGAGGTCTGCAAATGTACGATTGCAGCTCGCTGCCAGACTATCTTTGATATTGATCGAGCCGTGGGGCTTCTGCGCTTCCCCACCCCTGATATCCCGGTCACAGTCGAACATCCTTGATTCATCCACCAGCCCTTCCTCAAGGCTCGCCGCTGCGATGACCGTCTTGAAGACGGACCCTGGGATAAGGGCCTTTCTCATATAATCCGTCGCCCCTTCACCGAATGGCTCCCCCTCTTTCATCTTCGGTCGTGAGACGCTGGCCACGATCTCGTTGCTCTCGATATCAAGGAGAAGAAGACCGCCTTTTTTCATCTCGTACGTATCAGCGACTTCTTCAAGGGCTTGCTGCGCTCTTGAATCAATTGTCGTCTTCACGTTTAATGGATAGAATGGATTGGCCGAGGCGATATATTTCACGTCGGCTCCGAACAGAGGCCCTCCTGTTGCATCCACATGATACACGAGCTTCGCCTGCTCCTCGGCTATGAGCCATTCGTCAAATATGCCCTGAAGCCCCGAGACACCAACAGGCTGATTGGCCCCCTTGACCCTATCGGGATACCGCTCATGGAACAGGGTCGTGTTTTCACCCGTCACCCCGATCAGTTGCGCGGCAGGGATCACAGACTTTTTCACTTTTTTCTTCACGGCGAAGACCCCCTGGACCTCCAGAGCGTTCACGCGGTCCATTTGAGACTGCGTAAGATCCTGGCTCCCTTTCAAAACGACGGGTTCCTTTGCCCCGAGGAGATCCCGCTTGATGTCTGCTTCGTTCATCCCCAGGATGGATGCTACTGTGGCGCTCGGCCACTCAATCTTATTCAGGAACGGGAAGAGCACCACGACATTTTCTTCATCGAAGGTCAGGGGATTGCCTGCACGATCAAGGAAAGCCCCCCTCCCTTCGTCTATGACAATCTGCTGCGTCCGCTGTTCCACGCTGCTCTCAATCAGATTGATCTTATGCTTGGAAAATGACTCGGTTTGGACCAATTGCACCTGCATCAGCCTTCCGATCAGACCAAACAGGATGGATAATAGGATGATACTTAAGAATAAGACCCGCTTCTTCTTCATGCTTTCACCTCTCCCATCAGTGTTGACGGTTCCGAGATGAATTAGTCCTTTGATTTTCCCCATAAAAAAAGAGGCCCGCAGGCCCCCTTCTTTTTATCAGCTTACTTCTACGATCTTGACGCTCATTTCCCCGCCTGGAGTCTGAACCGTCACTTGTTCGCCTACTTTGTGTCCGAGAAGGCTTTTGGCGATCGGTGAGTCATTGGAGATTTTCCCTTCAAATGGATCGGCTTCAGCGCTTCCCACAATGGAATATGTTTCTTTATCGCCATCAGGAAGTTCGATGAAGGTCACCTTCTTACCAAGCTGGACCGTATCGGAATTATGATCATCTTCCTGGATGATCTTGGCGTTACGGATCATATTTTCAAGCGTCGAGATGCGTCCTTCTACGAATGCCTGCTCATCTTTGGCTGCATCGTACTCAGAGTTCTCGGATAGATCCCCGAAGCTCCTTGCGACTTTGATGCGCTCGACGACTTCTTTACGTTTAACCGTTTTCAGGTTCTCCAGTTCTTTTTCTAATTTTTCTTTCCCTTCGATCGTCATCGGGTATACTTTTTCTGTACTCATGACCCTCTTCACTCCTTCTCTATTTAGAGCATCCCCGTGCTCTTTATGTACCTTATTGCTTCAGCATGTAAAGCGAGGGAATGGAGAAGATGAAACCCTTCTCCATTCCCTGATGATGTTCAATTGTGGGGATTTGTAAATTTTGGACTTTATTTATCTATGCTATCGTATTACAAAAATGACTTTTGTTCAAGAATTGTTTGAATTTTTGTGACCATGAGATCGATGGCCACATGATTATGGCCGCCTTCCGGAATGATCACATCGGCATACCGCTTCGTCGGCTCGATGAATTGATTGTGCATCGGGCGGACGACCGTGATGTACTGATCAATGACGGAATCAATGGAGCGCCCGCGCTCCTTGATATCGCGAAGCATCCTTCTGATGATGCGGAGATCAGCATCGGTATCCACATATAGTTTAATATCCATTAAGTTGCGCAATCTTTCATCTTCTAATACAAGGATTCCTTCCAGGATGATCACATCTTTCGGCTCAACAGGAATCGTTTCATCCGAACGCGTATGCATCTTATAATCATAAACCGGTTTTTCCACGGGCTGATGGTCCAATAGTCCATGGAGATGTTCAATCAAAAGGTCATTATCGAACGCCAGTGGATGGTCATAGTTCGTCTTCAGACGCTCCTCGAATGGTAGGTGGGATTGATCTTTATAATAATAATCCTGCTGCAGCATGAGGATGGAATGGCCCTGGAATTGTTCGTAGATCGCTTTCGTTACGCTTGTCTTCCCTGACCCTGAACCTCCTGCTACACCAATGACGACGGGTTTCTGCTTCATAAGGTTACGATGTTCTCCTTTCGAATCATGCAGTGCTCATGCTCTGCATGATCTTTCACAATTTATAATGGGTGGCGGACAACATCCTGCTCATTCCCTTTTTCATCCCACTTGGGTGTATGATGGGCTGAATGACCGGATCTGAACGATCCCTCTTTGGCCACTCAGCATTCCCCTCCACCCCCGCTCGTTTTTCATGCATGCATGATGAACGGTCAGCTTCACCGGAGTTCTAGGCTTCTTCACGGGTACCCCGTTTTTTGCTGATCGCGACCCCGTCCCCGACAGGAAGGATCGACGTATCATATTCCGGATGGTCCATCAGCCATTTATTATAGTCCTGCAGCTTCTTCACCATGTTACGGATCCGCTTCTGCTCAACCACTTCCTCTGCAACAAGCCCCTTGAACAGAACGTTGTCAGAGTATACGACACCTTCTTCGGTCAGCATCTCGGAATAGCTGTCGAAGAATTTGCGATACTGACCTTTGGCAGCATCGATGAAGACCGCATCATACGGCCCATGTTGCTTTACATCTTCCTGCAGCTCGAGGGCATCACCGAACAGGGTGATGACCCTGTCACGTGCAGATGAACGGCCAAGGAACTCCTGCGCCTTCTCATACCTTTCCCCGTCCCTTTCAAGTGTGACGATGGTTGTATCGGGAAGCGCTTCGGCCATCCTCAGTGCGGAATATCCGATTGCCGTCCCCACTTCAAGGATCCGCTTCGGCTGTTGGATCCTGAGCATCCCGAGGAGTGCCTCGATGCCGACAAGCTCCATGATGGGCACATCGTTCGCTTCAGCATATGCTTCCATTTCCTGAAGCAGATCGGAACGGTCCAGAATAATGGATTCTATATAATCGATTACTTTTTCGTCCACGGAATCAACCTTCTATCGTTTATTTTCCGGCCCTGAGAGCGCAATGAACATGAAAAGAAGAAAGCTACCTTGAGCTTTCTACTTACAACGCCGGGCATCGGTATATGAAAATAACTTGTATCATTTTATCATATGAAGAGGAGGAAAGCGAATATTTCTTTCCTCCTCCATGGATCAGTCCTTCTTATTCGTGATGTACTTTTCTTTCTTTTCATTATGTTCATCCAGGGTTTCCGAATAGTAGACGGTCCCGTTGGATGAAGCAAGGAAGTAGTAGAAATCTGTGTCTTCCGGCTCCAATGCCGCTTCGATGGACGATACGCCTGCATTTGAAATCGGCCCTGGTGGCAGTCCTTTATTCTTGTACGTATTGTAAGGAGAATCCACTTCCAGATCCTTGTAGGTGGTCCTTGCCTTATGTTTACCAAGTGAATACAGCACGGTTGGATCCGTTTGAAGAGGCATGTCCTCTTCAATGCGGTTATAGAAGACACTTGAGATCTTTCCTCTGTCCGCTTTCTCCGTTGCTTCCTTCTCCACCAGTGAGGCAAAGGTCAAGAGTTCATGCGGGGACATTTTCTTCTCTTTCATGGCCGGCTCGTATTGGGCCAGCACCTCGTTCGTCTGGTTGATCATTTCCTTCAGGATGCTTTCAAGCGACGGCTTCTTTTCGTAGAACGAATAGGTTGCCGGATATAGATACCCTTCAAGCGGCCGTTTGATGTTTTTGTTTGAGACATCTTTCGTAATGAGATTCGGATATTCCTTCTTTAATTGCTCGATCCATTTCTTGTCTTCCAACTTCTTTTCCACTTCCTGCTTTGAATACGGTGACTTTTCACCGATCAGAGCGGCGATCTCATCAAGCTGCAGGCCTTCTGGGACGGTGATGGTGAACTCCGCATCACGGATCACCCTGCCGGTCTTCAGGCTTTTGATGATCTCATCCATCGTCATGGATGGAGTGAGACCGTAGCTACCTGCCTGGAACCCTGATTCATTGTTGAACTTCACATAATACTTAAATACCGTTGCGTTCTTCACGATCCCCTTGTCTGCAAGAAGATCTGCGATGGTGGAGACTCCGGAGCCGATCGGCACCTCTACATTGACGGGCTTGGAATCATCGGGGTCCACGGGCTTCAGGGCGGACTTGACGTAGAAATAACCGCCTACAGCCGTTCCCCCAATGAGGATGACCACACATAGAAGAATGAGGCCGACGATCTTCCTGATGGACCTTGCTTCGGATTGTCGTTCGAGTAATTTTTTCATCAGCGTTTCCTTTATCTCTTTTTTATCTGTCATAACCATTCCCCCCTTTCGAGCAAAAAGCGGGATATCCGACATTGATTTCGACATCATCTCCACCATTATACAATATTTTGCACAAAGAAAAACAGGGGCCGGTAAAAAGGAGAGAGTTTTCTCCCTTCACCGGCACCTGCGTGTGATGAATCCTTATTCCATTTCTTCATCTTCGAGGAATGTGTTGAGCATTTCCTCGATCATGTCCCACTCATCTTCTGTTTCGATCGGTTGCAATTCGCCTTCTTCGCCTTCGTTTCCAGGCAGGAATGCAGAAGCGTGGATTTCGATTTCTTCTTCATCATCCTCATCTGCTCCAAGTGGATAATACAGAACGTATGATTTGTTGAATTTATCTGATTCGAATGTGAAGAGGACTTCACAAAGCTGTTCGTTTCCTTGTTCGTCTACTACTGTGATCTGTTTTTCGCCATGTTCCATTTTAAATACACCTCATTATTTTTGACTGTCCAAGAATCCCTGAAGGATCATGGAGGCAGCCATTTTATCGATTACTTTCTTACGCTTCTTCCTGCTCACATCTGCCTCAAGGAGAACCCTTTCGGCAGCCATCGTACTGAGCCGCTCATCCCAAAAGACGACGGGCACACCGAGCTCGGTGCGGACAAGCTCTCCATATGCCTGGGAAGCTTCCCCGCGGGGGCCGATGGTATTGTTCATATTCTTCGGCAGGCCGACGACGACCTTGCTCACTTCATATTCTTCTGCGAGCTCCTTGATCCTGTCGAGCCGGAACGTATTCTTCTCTTCGTCTATCTTGATGGTTTCGATTCCCTGGGCCGTCCAGCCGAAGGCATCGCTGATGGCGACACCCACGGTCTTCGAGCCGACATCCAATCCCATAGTGCGCATGTGTTATCCCTCTTTATGCTGTTTCAAATACGATTTGACTAATTCTTCGATGATTTCATCGCGCTCAAGGCGTCGGATGATATTCCTGGCATCTTGATGCCTTGGAATGTACGCGGGATCTCCGGAAAGTAAATACCCTACGATCTGATTGATCGGGTTGTACCCTTTTTCCTGAAGTGCATTATGGACTTGAAGGAGGACTTCCTTCACATCATGTTCAAACGGCTCCTCGGAAAAATCAAATCGCATCGTTTTGTCAAAAGAACTCATCATTGGCACCTCTCTTCAGGCTTGTCTTTTTGACAACCGAATTGTTAATCGTTACAACCATTGTACACCACTTTGACAGGGAGTTAAACGGATTTAACCCATTCTTCTACAAATTGAAGGGCATCATCCAGTTTTGATGCATCTTTTCCGCCTGCCTGGGCCATATCCGGACGTCCGCCGCCGCCTCCACCGCAGCGTGTAGCGACTTCCTTCACAAGCTTGCCTGCGTGATAGCCTTCTTTGACGAGATCATTCGTCACACCTGCGATGATGTTGACTTTGTCGCCATTGGCAGAAGCAAGGACGATCACACCGGAGGACAGCTTTTGCTTCAGGTCATCCATCATGTTGCGCAGGTCGCCGCCTCCGACTTTTGCCGTCAGGACATTGACTCCATCCACGACTTTGACTTGGTCGGTCAAGTTTCCTGCTTCTATGTTGGACAATTTTGCCGCCAATGATTCATTTGCTTTCTGAAGTTCCTTCATTTCCTGCAGAAGGGATTCGACGCGGACCGTCACTTCTTTCGGATTGGTCTTCAGCTTGGAAGCCGCTTCCTTCAAAAGGGAAACCTGGTCATTCAGGACACGGTATGCCCCTTCGCCTGTCACAGCTTCGATCCTTCTCGTGCCTGCTCCGATACCACCTTCTGACTGGATCTTGAAGAGGCCGATCTCAGAGGTATTGCCTACGTGACAGCCACCGCATAGTTCGAGGGAGTAGTCGCCGATGGAAACCACACGCACTTCATCCCCGTATTTCTCGCCGAAGAGTGCCATGGCCCCCATCGCTTTTGCTTCCTGAAGGGTCTTCTGTTCAATGTTGACTTGAAGGGCCTGCCATACTTTTTCATTGACGATTTGTTCGATCTGTTCCATCTCTGCTTCCGTGATGGCACCGAAATGTGAGAAGTCGAAGCGGAGCCTGTCCGGTTCAACGAGGGACCCTGCCTGATTGACATGCTCCCCTAGTACATCCTTCAGTGCTTGATGGAGAAGATGGGTAGCTGTGTGATTCTTCTCGACTTTCTTGCGGGATTCCCTTGAAACGACGGCCTTCACTTCTGCATCCTTGTGCAGGGATCCTTCTTCTACGATACCCGAGTGGAGGTTCTGGCCGTTCGGAGCCTTTTTGACGTCTCTTACAAACACCTTTACCCCATCGGCAAAGAGATAACCCTTATCTCCGATCTGCCCGCCGCTTTCAGCATAAAACGGGGTTTCATCAAGAATGAACTGCACCTCTTGCCCCTGGTCGGCTTTTGGCTGGCGCTCATCTCCCACGATGACTTCTAGGACGGTAGCCGTTGTTTCAAGACTCGAATAGCCCACAAATGCGCTTTTCACTGTCACATCGCTGAGGATGCCGCCTTGGACCTGCATGCTTCCCACGTCCTGGCGGGCGGAGCGTGCACGTTCGCGCTGTGCTTCCATCTCGGACTCGAAGCCGGATTGATCGAGAGTCAGCCCCTCTTCCTCTGCATATTCCTCAGTGAGCTCTACAGGGAATCCATACGTATCATACAATCTGAATACATCCTTACCCGGAATGACGGTGCTTCCTGCTGCCTTTTGTTCTTTGATGACGCTTGAGAGGATCTGCAGTCCTTCATTCAGCGTTTCATGGAAACGATCTTCTTCGTTCTTCACCACTTTTTGAATGAACTCGATCTTTTCCTTCACTTCCGGATAGAAGTCGACCATCACTTCCGCTACGACCGGAACGAGTTCGAACATGAACGGACGGTTGATGCCGATCTGCTTCGCGAAGCGCACAGCCCTTCTGAGCAAACGTCTCAGTACATAACCGCGTCCTTCATTGGAAGGAAGGGCCCCGTCCCCGATGGCAAATGCCACGGTCCGGATATGATCGGCAATGACTTTGAATGCTTTGTCGTCTTCTTTGCGCACGCCGTATTTACTGTCCGACATACCTTCTGTAGCCGAAATGATCGGCATGAAGAGGTCGGTATCGAAGGTCGTCGGCACGCCTTGGACCACGCACGCCATACGCTCTAGGCCCATACCGGTATCGATGTTTTTCTTCGGAAGCGGGGTGTACGTCCCGTCAGGATTATGGTTGAACTGCGAGAACACAAGATTCCATACCTCAAGATAACGGTCATTCTCCCCGCCTGGATACAGTTCAGGATCATTTGGGTCCTCCCCATATTCCGGACCTCGGTCATAGAAGATCTCCGTGTTCGGTCCGCTTGGTCCTTCCCCGATATCCCAGAAGTTCCCCTCGATTCGGATGATGCGTTCTGCCGGTACTCCGACTTTGGTATGCCAGATATCGAATGCTTCATGATCTTCAGGATGAATCGTTACGGAAAGCTTTTCAGGATCAAATCCGATCCATTCCTCTTTCGTCAGGAATTCCCATGCCCATTCGATGGCTTCCACCTTGAAGTAATCGCCGATGGAGAAGTTCCCGAGCATTTCAAAGAATGTGTGGTGACGGGCAGTCTCACCCACGTTTTCGATATCATTCGTCCTGATCGATTTTTGTGCATTCACGATCCTTGGATTTTCAGGGATCACACGTCCATCAAAATATTTTTTGAGCGTTGCGACTCCACTATTGATCCATAGAAGTGATGGATCCTCATGCGGGACCAGCGAAGCACTCGGCTCCACACCATGGTTCTTTTCCTGGAAGAAATCCAGGAATTTTTGCCGGATTTCGGCTCCTGTCAATGTTTTCATCATTAGTTCCTCCTTTGAATATGTAGATAAAAAAGAATACAAAAAAGCCCTCATCCCTGATCAGGGACGAGAGCTAGCTCGCGGTACCACCCTGGTTATGGATAAACGTTCTTATCCATCCCTCAATACGCCTTAACGCGGCCATACGGCAGGGTTCTCCTGCACTCCGGATCAGCCTTCCGTCATCCTTCATCCGGGTATCCTTTCAGCCTGGGGGATGCCCTCTCTTCTCAATGGACTATGACGTACTCGTTCCTTCATCATTTTTGCATGTATATGTTGGATTATAAAAATAATCGAAGGGTTTGTCAATGTCCCGCCTTTTCTTTTTGACGGGAGTGAATGAAATGCGTCCGGCCGTGCAATATGGCGACCTTGATGATGGCAAGGGCCGGTACTGCCACGATCATGCCGATCACACCTTGGACCTCACCGCCTATGATCAATGCACTCATGATGAAGAGGGGGTGCATATGCAGCGTCTTCCCGACAATCAGGGGAGACAGGATATTCCCTTCAAGGAACTGCAGGACCAGGACGATGATCACCACGTAGATCACCATGTGAAGGGATATCGTGCTCGCTACAAGCACCGCCGGAATGGCCCCGATGATCGGTCCGAAATATGGAATCACATTCGTCACCCCGATGATCAGGCCGAGGATGAGGGGATATTTCATTCCGACGAGCCAGAGGGCGGATGTCGACACACCGAAGATGATCAGACAGACGAGCAGCTGCCCTCGGATGTATCCGCCTAATGATGCATCCACATCCTTGAGGAAGCTCGCACTGCTTTCCCTCCACTTGCGGGGAGTGAGTCGGATGAAGAACCGCTTGACCTTCACCGCATCTTTCAGCAGATAAAAGGATACAAACGGGATGATGGCAATGATCAGAAGGGAATTCATGAACTTCATCAGAATGGCAAGGACGACGGCGGCAAGGCCCGTCACCCATGCTTCCAGCCCATTGATCCGCTTATCGAGCATGGATTGGATGCCTTCCGGCCACGTGGCGGTCTTGTACTGGATGTAGGTGAGCCCTCTGTTGTATTGATCGGTCAATACCGGGGCGTTTTGAGACAGGTCGTCGATCTGGTGGATGATGGCCGGTGTCCCCTTATAGATCCCCCACCCGATGCTGCCAAAGAACAGAAGGTAGATGAGGAGGATGGCGATCCCACGGTGAATCCCGAGTTCATGAAGCTTCTCGACCACGGGATGGAGCAGGTACGCGATGAACGCACCGATGACAAAGGGCAAGGCCGCGAAGAAGAGCACGTCAAGGACGGGTTGCCATACCGGCTTCAACAGAAAAAGGACATATAATAGCAATGAGGCAACAAAGGTAATGGTTAATCGATAAAGCCATTTCGCATAATTGGTAGCCATGAACGTCCCTCCCTTCTATGTAGTGTGCCGAAGAAGAGAGGTTTTAGTCATGAGAAAAGGCCCGGCGGCAGCCGGACCTTCGAGGTATTTTTAGAAGAGCTTCTTCACTTGTTTGCGGAATCTCTTCATTTGCTTGCGATTCATTATGTTGGACCTTTGGGAATAGATGGAGGCGGCAATGCCTGCACCGAACCCAACGATCGATGAAAACGTCCTGTTCATGAAAAACACCTCTCCCTAGCTTAGTTGGCGTTCTTCTTCGTCAAACAGATCATCAAGCGAACTCAGCGAGCCATCTTCCTCCACCTGATGGGTGTGGATGACTCCCTTGGACAGGGATAATTCGATATAGCATCCCCAGCAATAAAACTGATTGATGCCGATTTTCCCTATATCTTTGCTTTGGCAGTTCGGACATTTCATGGCAGGATTCACCTCGTTCTACGGTTTTATCCTTACCATCATGGCCCTGCGAGCAAAAAGATATACTTGAAAGGCGAAGATTGTTCGAACGCTCCCTCCTAGTTTGGGCAGAATGGAACTATTCATGAGCTGAAACGATTTCCAGTCTCACGTCATGAAGTCATACGGCGTAATGCCCTCCATCCCGATCATGGGGTCCACGTTCATGAGATCGAAGGGAGCCTCATCTGCTGGAACGATGTCTTCCATGGATTGAAGCCTTTCCTTCAGTGTCGTTTTCCTTATGATATCCTCTTCCCGCTCGACCCCCATACGGAACGCATCCTCTTCCCCGCACAGGATAAGGAACTGTTTGCTTCTGGTGATGGCCGTATATAGAAGATTTCTCCTGAGCATACGGTAATAGCTCTTCACCACCGGAAGGATGACGATGGGAAACTCACTTCCCTGGGATTTATGGATGGAGCAGCAGTAGGCATGGGTGATCTGTCCGAGATCCTGACGCGTATAGGTGACTTCCGTGCCTTCATAGGAAACGATGACCATGTCCTGCTTCTCTGTGTTTTCCTTTGCGTAGAAGATCGAAACCACTTCACCGATATCCCCGTTGAAGACATTGTTCTCGGGCTGATTGACAAGCTGCAGCACTTTATCCCCGATCCGGTATTTCACATCCCCGAAGGCGATTTCCTTCCTGGTTCCATCATTCTTGTTGAAGATTTCCTGGAGGAGGACATTCAACCGGTCGATACCGGCAGGGCCCCTGTACATCGGGGCCAGCACCTGAATATCCTTGGGTGTGAAACCCTTCTTCTTCGCGTTTTCCACGACTTTCTGAACCACTTCGGCGATCTGATTGGTACGGCAAGGGAAGAAAGAGCGATCCTTTTGCTGTTTCACAAGGTCATGAGGCAGACGTCCGTCCTTCATTTGATGGGCAAGGTCGATGATGGAAGAGCCTTCTTCCTGACGATAAATATCCGTCAATCGCACCGTCGGCACCCTGCCCGATTCCAATAGATCCTTCAGCACCTGTCCAGGTCCGACGGAAGGGAGCTGGTCCTCATCGCCAACGAAGATCACCTGGATGTTTTCAGGAAGGGCCTTCAGAAGCTGATGGGCAAGCCATGTATCCACCATCGATACTTCATCGACGATCAGCAATTTCCCTTCAATGGTCCGCTCTTCATCCGTCTGAAACCCTTCTTTCCCATTCCAGCCCAGCAACCGGTGGATGGTCATGGCAGGCAGCCCCGTCGATTCCGTCATCCGTTTGGCGGCCCTTCCCGTCGGTGCAGCAAGAAGCACCGGGAACGGTTCGTCTTTATACTCCTTCGGATCGAGCGAGCACCCGTGAAGATCGGCATACAGCTCGACGATCCCGTTGATGACGGTGGTTTTCCCCGTTCCGGGTCCTCCCGTCAAAAGGAGCATCGGGCTCATTAGTGCCGTTTGGATGGCTTCGCGCTGCGAGGGGGCATATTGCACGCCCAAACGGTCCTCCAACGATCCCAGGGAAAGGAGGAATTCCGATTGGGGGAACTGGTCCTCATAGTCGGTCTGGGCAAGGATCCTTTCGATATTCGAGACGATGCCCTTTTCAGAGAAATAAAGGGAAGGGGTGTAAATCTTCGTTCCCTCTCCAGCCACTTTCCCTTCCTCCTCCAGCGCCACGACCTGGGCAGAGATCTCCTCGAATTCGATGCGCTCGGACTGACTCTTTTCCAGCAGTTCCTTCACGCTTACAATAAGTTCTTCCGCCTCGAGGTACACATGACCCTGCTTCACACACATCTGCTCCAACGTATACAAGCAGCCCGCCTTGATCCTGTCAGGATGACTGCCGGTGATGCCGATCTTTGAACCCAGTTCATCGGCACGATTGAAGCCGATCCCTTCGATATCCTCCACCAGTTTATATGGATTGTTGTGGATGATCTCAAGTGCCTGCTCTTTGTAGGCCTGATAGATCTTCATGGAGATCTGGGGACCGAATCCGAAATCGTTCAGCATGATCATGACCCGCTCAAGACCCTGATGCTCGGATAATGTATCAAAGATGGTCTTGGCCTTTTCCTTTGGAAGCTTCGGCACCTCATCGAGGACCGATGGATTCTCGAGGATTTTGGTGATGGCATTCTCCCCGACGTGTTCTACAATCTTTTCAGCCGTCTTCGTCCCGATTCCACTGAACAGATCACTCGATAGATAGTGGACGATCCCCTGCTTCGATTGGGGGATCTCCTTCTTGAAGTGATCGGCATGAAACTGCGTGCCGAACTTCGGGTGATCCTGGAATCGACCGAAAAACGAATAGGTCTCATCTTCATGAAGCTTCGGGAAATGGCCCGTGACCACGGCTTCTTTATCACTGTAGTCCTCATCATTGGTCTCTTCCACCCTGATGCGCACGACGCTGTACATATTATCTTCATTGTGGAAAATCGTGACAAGATGGCGTCCTTTGACATACAGTTCTTCGTCTCCAAATAATTGTAAAGAGTCTTGCTGGCTCAATTCAGCGAACCCCCCGGTTATTCACTCTCTTCTTTCTTGATCATGTCCACCGTCGCAACGCCCATCTGGGCAAGTTCATGGTCAGGCTGGAGCTCGATGGCCTTATGGAAGAAGGCAAGCGCTTGATCTGTATTGCTCTCATGGACCAGATTGGCGACACCGAGATTGTAATAGGCATCCGCATGCTCCGGATCAAGTGATAGCACATTGTTGAAGGCTGCAATCGCCTCCGTATAGGCTTCCACTTTTGCAAGGGAAAGGCCCAATTGGAAGAAGGCTTCTACGTCCTGATCATTCAGCTCGACACTGCGCTGGAAATAAGGCAGGGCAAGCTTCGGCTGATCGAGCTGCGAGAGGCTCATACCCAGCATGAAGTGGACGTCCGCATTCTCCATCCCTTTTGTGATCGCACGTTCGAACTGGTCCTTCGCATGATCATAGTCCCCTTGATTGAAGTGAAGCGTACCAAGTGAATAGTAAGCTGCACCCGCTTCCGGGTCGACCTCCATCGCACGCTCGAAGAAGCGCTTCGCCTTTTCCGGGTCTCCAACCGACATGAGGACATTCCCGAAGTTGATGTAGCCTACCGGGTCCGTCGGATTTTCCTCGATGGCTTCTGTGAAGATCTGAACGGCTTCCTCCACTTTCCCTTGTTGCAGCAGTTCAATACCTTTTGCATTTTTATCCATATGAAAACACCTCTTAAAATTCGTCTAGTATGTAACCGATGATGGTAGTAGTATACCACATCGTCCCATCCATTCTCTTCCCAAACAAAAAATGGACTGATAGAAGAATGGCCTCCTGTTCAGTCCATTATGAGGGATGGGGGTCATCCAGCTGATGCCGGGTCGGCCCCATCCATTTTTCTTGATTCAGCTTTGAAGGCTTTTAGGTCTGGGTACTGATGCCCCAGGGCAAGCCCCCTCCGCTTTTCTTTATTGTCCAGCTCCGGGGGCTTGGGGCTCGAGGTCATAAGCTGTGAAAGCCATAAAGGCACAGAACGCCTTTCCGGCTTTCCCCTCTTATGCTTGTCGCCCCAGATCCAGCCCCCTCCGCTTTTCTTTATCCCACGTATGTGAGTTTTTCCTGGTTGCGATAGATCGTGTCGATGGTTCCTCCTCCGAGGCATTCATCTCCGTTGTAGAAAACGACGGCCTGTCCCGGTGTGACGGCGCGGATCGGTTCGTCGAACACGACGGATACGGTGCCGTCTTCCTGAGGGATGACCGTCACCGCGTTGTCATCCTGACGGTAGCGGAATTTCGCTGTGCATGTGAAGGATTCCCGTTTAGGGTCATTCGATGTCCAGTGAACGTCCGTTGCCAGGATCGAATCGGAGTACAGGGCCGGATGCTCGAAGCTTTGTCCCACATAGAGGACATTGCGCTCAAGGTCTTTACCGATGGCGAACCAAGGGTCGCCGGCGCCGCCGATTCCCAGGCCATGCCGCTGTCCGATGGTGTAGTACATGAGTCCATCATGTTTACCCATGACTTTTCCGTCCAGGGTTTCCATATTACCTGGCTGTGCAGGAAGATAGTTTCCGAGGAAGTCCTTGAAGTTCCGTTCGCCGATGAAGCAGATGCCCGTGCTGTCTTTCTTTGTTGCCGTGGCAAGTCCAGCTTCCTTCGCAATTTCACGAACCTTCTTCTTGTCGATGCCGCCCAGCGGGAACATGACTTTCTCCAGCTGATCCTGCCCGAGCTGATTGAGGAAGTAGGTTTGATCCTTGTTGTTATCGACCCCACGGAGCATTTTGTATTCTCCGTCGCGATACTCTACCTGTGCGTAGTGCCCTGTGGCAAGATAGTCTGCACCAAGCTTCAGTGCGTGATCAAGGAAAGCTTTGAACTTGATTTCCTTATTGCACATGACATCCGGGTTCGGTGTACGTCCCGCTTTGTATTCATCAAGGAAATAGGTGAAGACCTTATCCCAGTATTGCTTCTCGAAATTGACCGCATAATACGGAATGCCGATCTGATTGCAGACGCGGATGACGTCATCATAATCTTCCGTTGCGGTGCAGACGCCGTTTTCATCGGTATCATCCCAGTTTTTCATGAACACGCCGATGACTTCATAGCCCTGCTCTTTCAGTAGGAGCGCCGCGACAGATGAGTCCACCCCACCTGACATCCCGACGACCACCCGTGTGTCTTTCGGTTCTTTTTTCATCTATGCCACCTCCCTTTATCTTTCCTTCTTCATGTCGTGAGACGATGGATGATCTTCACCGCTTCATCTGCGGCCCGCACGATGTCTTCTTCCGTGTTTCCGAATCCGAAGCTGAAGCGGATGGAGTTGCGGATCTTCTCCGAGTCCCCTCCAAACATCGCCACCAGTACATGAGATGGTTCTATTGATCCAGCCGTACAAGCAGATCCGCTTGATACGGCGATTCCTGACATATCAAAATTCACCAGCATGGATTCAACATCTGTGCCGGCAAAGCTCAAGTTTAGCACATGAGGAAGCCCGTGCTCAAGCGATCCGTTTTCCTCATAAGAAATACCGGATTCATCGAGGTTCCCCTTGAGGATCTCTTTAAATCCTGCGTATCGTGTGCGCTTCTCTTCCATGGATGAAGAGGCTATTTCAATGGCTTTGGCCAGCCCGGCGATTCCAGGAACATTCTCTGTCCCTGCGCGGCGCTTCCTCTCTTGTTCACCGCCGTGTGCGAGGGGGAGGATGTCCACATCCTTCCTGCAATAGAGGAAGCCAACCCCTTTGGGTCCATTGATCTTATGCCCTGAAACGGAAAGAAGATCGACACCCAATTCGCCGACATGCAGCTCTTGAAGTCCATAGGCCTGCACGGCATCCGTATGGAAAAGTGCCTGGTGGTCCTTCAGAAGATGTCCGATTTCGGAGATGGGCTGGATCGTCCCCACTTCGTTATTCCCGAACATGATGGTGACTAGGATCGTGTCTTCACGCAGGACGGCCTTCACGGCATCCACACTGATTCTGCCTGTCTCATCTACGGGCAGATAGGTCACCTCGAACCCCTGTTTCTCTAGGTTCTGACATGTGTGGAGGACGGCATGATGCTCGATTTCGGTAGTGATGATATGATTCCCGCGCTCCCGATTCTTCATGGCAGCCCCGATGATCGCCATGTTATCAGCCTCCGTACCGCCACTTGTAAAGATGATTTCATTATGGTCTGCGTGAATCGATGCTGCAGCAATGGAACGGGAATGGTCCACGATAGAGCGTGCTTCCCTGCCGAACGAATGGATGCTCGACGGATTACCGAACGTTCCCTGCATGACCGTCATCATCTCATCGATCACCGCAGGGTGAACGGGAGACGTTGCCGCATGATCCAAGTAGATTCTGTTCATTCACTTACCTCCTAGATGTAAAACATATAAGCATCGGATTCTCCGTCATCTGTATGACTGGCGAGATCCTCGATCGTTGTATTATCGAGCACGTCCTTCACGGCATCACGGATGCGGATCCAGAGCTCACGCTTGGCAGGCTCCTCGTCCTCGATCCCTTCAACAGGGCTGATCGGCCCCTCGAGGATCCGGATAATGTCACCTGCGGTAATATCCTTAGGTTCATGGCCGAGGACATACCCTCCATAAGCACCCCTGATGCTCCTGACCAACCCGCCGTTCCTAAGCGGAGCAACCAGTTGTTCAAGATAGTGTTCTGATAAATCATGCTGTTGCGCAATCGTCTTGAGGGATGTCGGTCCCTCACCGTGGCGTTTGGCCAGTTCGATCATGATCGTCAAGCCGTACCGGCCCTTCGTGGATATCTTCATTTCAAGCACCTCTGCTATATAGGGTAATTACATTAACTGTATGGTTTCATTCGCTCCTGCCATTATAGCATATTCCTTGTCCCACTGCGAAAGGTGGCACATGCGCAGGTTATTTCCATAAAGGGTACCCCTGTGATAAAGTAAAAGGTATCAGAACGCCAGTTTGGAGAGATATACCATGTCGATAAAACCACTCGCTTTCAAAATGAGGCCGCGGACCATCGATGAGATCCTCGGTCAGCAACATCTTGTAGGGGAAGGCAAGATCATCGATCGGATGGTCAAGGCGAAACAACTGTCATCCATGATTCTGTATGGACCACCGGGAATCGGGAAGACGTCGATCGCCAGTGCCATTGCCGGGAGCACCCAGTACCGGTTCAAGACATTGAATGCGGTCACCAATAATAAGAAGGACATTCAGATCGTAGCAGAGGAAGCCAAGATGTCGGGCAAGGTCATCCTCCTCCTGGACGAGGTACACCGCCTAGATAAAGGAAAGCAGGACTACCTCCTTCCTTATCTTGAAAATGGCATGATCACCCTGATCGGTGCGACCACGAGCAACCCTTATCATGCCATCAACCCTGCCATCAGGAGCCGGTGCCAGATATTCGAGCTGAAGCCACTGTCCCCGGATGAAATGAAACAGGCCATCCACCGGGCCATCGAAGATGAAGAGCGTGGACTCGGAACGTACAAGCTCGATGTCAGCAAAGAAGCGATCGAGCATTTTGCCAGCAGCAGTTTCGGTGATGTCAGGAGCTCCCTGAACGCATTGGAGCTCGCCGTGCTCTCCACCTCTCCTGATGCAGATGGAGTCATTCATATCACCCTCTCCATCGCAGAGGAGTGCCTGCAGAAGAAAAGTTTCTCCCACGATAAGGACGGCGATGCCCATTATGATGTGATCAGCGCCTTTCAGAAATCGATCCGGGGAAGCGATGCAAATGCCGCCCTCCACTATCTCGGAAGACTGGTGGAAGCAGGAGACCTGCCGAGCATCGCCAGAAGATTGTTGGTCATCGCCTACGAAGATATCGGGCTTGCCAGTCCCCAGGCAGGGCCCCGCACCCTTGCCGCCGTGGAAACGGCTGAGAAGATCGGGTTCCCTGAGGCAAGGATCCCGCTCGCCAATGCCGTCATCGAACTTTGCTTGTCACCCAAATCCAACTCCGCGATCTCTGCCATCGATTCAGCCCTTTCCGATATCCGGAAAGGAAAAAGCGGCGAAGTGCCCGCCCATCTCAAGGACGCCCACTACCAAGGGGCGGCCGAGCTTGGCAGAGGGGTTGAATATAAATACCCGCACGATCATGAATCGGGCTGGGTCAAACAGGACTACCTGCCGGACCGGATCAAAAACGCCAGATACTACCAACCAAAGAAAACAGGAAAGTTCGAGCAGGCCATCGGCCAGGTTTATGAAAATATCAATAAGCACAGGTAGTAACATTTAAAGCCCGGGGCGCTGCGCCCCGGGCTTTTTCATGCAGACTCCTTCCTTTCCGCTCTCACCCATGACCGGGATTTACATACCCTGATACTAACCAGGAGGTGAGCTACTTTGATACATTTGATTGAAGGAAATCCCATGGACCCGAAAAGCCTCCCCGACGAACAGCGTGCCATCTACGAAGCATTGAACAACTCCCCCATGGATTATGAATTCCCGTCAAAAGCCCAACTGAAATTTGAAATCGACCTGAGATCCCATATACTCCACAATGCCAGAAAGATCAATGAAGGAGACTCGGAATTCTCCGCTTTCGCCGACTCCCGATTCAATCCGGCTTTCTGGATCAAGACCCCTTATGGATACGAGCTCAGGCGCGGCCGTCTTCCGTCAGATGCCATCCGTGACGTCTTCATCAACAGCGCCCTGTACAGCTTCGAATGCGTAACCACGATCGTCCTGATCTACTATAAAAGCATCCTTGATTCCATTGAACCATCAATATTCAATGACCTTTATTCCCATCTGTTCATCTGGGGATCCAATTATAATGAAAACCTGTGGATGGAAACGTACCGCGGCGTCGATCGCATCCCCGGCGACGTGTATTACTTCTATAATCCCGACTACGCAGACCCCATCTGGATGGGAGAAAACTCCGTTTATATGGCCGATGACCTTTACTTCGGCCACGGAATCGGCATGGTTACACACAAAGGGATGATTGAAGCCTTGGACACCCTGAGAGTCAAAGGCGCAAAAAAATCCGCCTACCTTCTCAACCAGGTGACCCGGTTGAACTCAGCAAGATTCTACCCCTACCGGCGATAAAAAGGGCCGGAGAGTAACGCAACACTTCAGCAAACACCCAACAGCAGTCACAGACCGTTCATTGCACTGCCAACCCACAACCCATTGCAGCCACCGTACGATCGCCTACTAAACCTCCAATTCGAACGTACTCAATTACAAAAAGCACCCAATCCACGGCCACTCACCAATCCCCAAGCACAGAGTGGATTGGAGCGGAGGGCGATTGACTCCAGCGGAATAGGAGGTCGGGCAAGACCCCGCAGGCACGAGGAGGCTTGACCACCTACCCGCAGGAAAGCAAGCGCCCGCAGCGGAAAGGAACGATCCATTCCAAACCACCGCATCAAACGAAGACGACACTACTTTAATCACCACTAATCTACGGCCACTCACCAATCCATTAGCACAGAGTGGATTGGAGCGGAGGGTGGTTGACTCCAGCAGAATAGGAGGTTGGGCAAGACCCCGCAGGCACGAGGAGGCTTGACCACCTCCCCGCAGGAAAGCAAGCGTCCGCAGCGGAAAGGAACGAACCATTCAAAACCACTCCATCAGACGAAGACGACACTACTTTAATCACCACTAATCCACGGCCACTCACCAATCCCTAAGCACAGAGTGGATTGGAGCGGAGGGCGGTTGACTCCAGCGGAATAGGAGGTCGGGCAAGACCCCGCAGGCACGAGGAGGCTTGACCACCTCCCCGCAGGAAAGCAAGCGTCCGCAGCGGAAAGGAACGAACCATTCCAAAAGCAAAAAGACGCTACAAAAAAAGGATACCGAAACCGGCATCCTTTTTAATCTGCTTATGAAGCCACATCACGCTTCGTAAAGAAGACGAAAGCGAGCACTTGGAAAATCACAAAGTAAACGAGAATCATCGTGATGGAGAAGCCCATCGTCATCCCCTTCACAAGCGGAGGCTGGAATCCTGTGTACTGCGTGAGATCCGTATTCGCGAACAAACTGAACTTCGCCCAGTCGAATTTCATCGCAATCAGGCTGGTAAGATTCGATCCCATGAACAACAGGAAGACAGAAATCCCGATTGCAAGGGAGCTGCTTCTGAACACAGCGGATATCATGAAGGCCATTGTTGCCATCATGGCGACATCGATCGTTTTCAATAGATAGGTCTTGATGAGGTACCATACCATGTTTTGTTCCACGACAGCTCCATCAACGTAGGCAAGATGCGCTGATTCCCCGATCCCACCGAAAAGGATGAGACCCAGGAGGAATGAAACCACAAACAGGACGACAAGCTGGCTCAATCCATACAATAAGACCGTGATATATTTAGAGATCAATATTTTACTCCTAGAAATCGGGCGGATCAACAGGAGCTTGATGGTTCCCCATGTGAACTCACTCGCCACGATCCCGGCAGAGACGATGATGGTGAACAATCCAACAAACATCACGAGGTAAGCATTGTCTTCTACATATGACCACACATTTGATTTTTCATAAGGTTTCAGATCATTTTTAAGACGGTACTCATTGATGGCGATACTCTTTTCCGTTTCTTCTTTCATATAGCCGGGCATGTTCCCTTTGAGCATTTCCTTATCCTCAGCAATCTGAGTCTGGACGTTTTTCTTCCAATCATCCGAAACTTTCGTTTGGCTGTCCAGATACTTGCTTGTTGCTCCCGTTATCCCGATGATGGCCACGAGGAGGCCCAGCATGACGTATGTACCGACACGCTTGAAAATCTTCATCCATTCATTTCTGATCAAATTAAACATTGACTGTCTCTCCTTTATCGTTGGTGATTTCCAGGAATCGGTCTTCGAGGGTTTTCGAAATCGGCATGACTCCGAAAATGTCCAGTCCATCTTCCACCAGAGTTTTAACCAGTGCTGGGATCCGTTCTTTTTCGATAGCCAGCTGCACCTGATTGTCTTTCACTTCGAATTGGATTGCAGGGTCGAACGTCTTGATCGAGGCTTTGATCAGAGATGCATCAGCGACATCGATCTGGTAGATTTGTTCGGTTCCACCAACGAAGGAGCGGATATCCTGTACGTCTACCAGTTTTCCAGACTGAAGGATGGCGATGCGGTCACACATCATTTCCATTTCCGATAGGAGATGGGACGAAACGATGACGGCCATTCCTTCCTCAGCCGCGAGCTTGCGGATATACGCGCGGATTTCACGGATACCGGCAGGATCGAGTCCGTTGGTCGGCTCATCCAAGATAAGGAGCTTCGGCTTGTGGAGCAAACATTGGGCGATGCCGAGGCGCTGGCGCATCCCGAGTGAATAGGTTTTGACTTTATCATTGATCCGGCTCGTCAATCCGACGAGTTCCACTACTTCCTTGATCCTCTCTTCCGTGATGCCTTTATGCATGCGGGCAAAATGTTTCAAGTTTTGATAACCTGAGAGGAACTTATAGAGCTCGGGATTTTCCACGATGGCTCCGACTTCACTGATGGCTTCGGCAAAGTCCTTTTGGATGCTCTTACCTGAAATAAGGACATCCCCTTCAGTGATCTTCATCAGTCCGACGATCATCCGGATCGTCGTGGTCTTTCCGGCACCATTTGGCCCGAGGAATCCGAAGACCTCCCCTTCATTCACCTCGAATGATAGTGAATCGATGATTTTCTTGCCTTTGATGACTTTCGTGACATTTTGCAATTGAGCAATCGTCTTCATTCCAGTTCCATCCCTTCTATTTGAGTCGTACGCTTTAACCATTGAAGGACCGACAGTCCTTGTTCTTCCCTTAATTGTTCAACGTTGCAGTGACCCTTCACTTCGCCATTATGGATGATATAGGCTTCATCAAGAATGGCCTCGATTTCATCGATTTCATGAGTGGCGATGAGAACCGTCTGCTCTCCCCAGTCAATATAGGAGAGAAGTCCTTTCACGATGGTGTCCCTCACCATCGGATCAAGACCTGAGAAAGGCTCGTCGAGGAGGATGACCTTTGCCTGCCTCGAAAGGGTGAGGACAAGCTTCAGCCTTCCACGCGTCCCTTTTGAAAGATGCTTGATCTTTTTCGAACCATCAAGCTGCATGAACGAGACAAGCTCTTCTGCCCGTTCCATATCGAAATCTTTGAACTGTGAGTCGTAAAATGTAAGCATTCCTTTGACGGTAAATGTTTCATAGAACATATCAAGCTCCGTCAGGTACGCGACTTCTTCCGCTATCTTTCGGTTGATCGGTTGATCATCGAGCAGCACCTTGCCGGCACTTGGAAGTACAAGGCCGGCGATCATTTTGAGGGTCGTGGATTTTCCACTTCCATTCGGCCCGAGCAGACCGTAGATCTTCCCTTTTTCAAATTGCAGAGAGGTGTTCCGAAGCGCAAGTCCGCTGCCGTATTTCTTCGTGACATTCTCAAACCGGATCACGATCATTCTCCTCCCCGTACCGTTTGATGCTCTCGATCATTTCTTCCTTACTAAGGCCAAGCTCTTTCATGTTTTTGATGAAGATTTCAATCACTTCCCGCTGAACTCGTTGATTCAACACAGATAGCACGTCATCTTCCTCCGTCACAAACGTTCCCTGTCCTCGTTTCGTTTCCACAATGGTCATCCTTTCCAACTCACTGTATGTCCGCTGTATGGTGTTCGGATTCACCCCGGCTTGCAAAGCCATCTCTCTGACTGAGGGAAGCTTATCGCCAGGGTGTCGTTCCCTCCTGACGATTTCACGGATGATCCGATCGGCGATTTGCAGGTATATGGGTTTGGACGCTGAGTATTCTTCTACCATGATCTACACCTCAATCCTGCGATCTAATAGTCTGCATGAAATGATGAATAATACGAGCCACATGACCCCTTCCCAGATGAACGGGAGAAGCGGCAGGGGAATGATATCGATGTTGAACCCACTGTCTTCTCCTCCTGAGCCGATTGTGAAAAAGAAACTGTCTGGAAGGTCGACTACCCATGTGTTGTTAACGAAGTTTTCCACAGGCTTCAGACTGGTAACGAATGTTGTCACCGATGTGTACAAGATCCATAATCCGGCGAGGATGAGCCAGCGAATGTTCTTGATCGCCGGGAATTTCCCCATGGAGTGGTAGACCGTCCAGAAAAAGATCAGCCACCCCGACATGTTGAGGCCCAACAAGAGAACACCGATATTGAAATACACGCCTTCCTTGACCGGCCAGTACCCGATATCAGGGAGCCTGCTGAAGCTGATGAATCCAAGAAGGTCTACGAGTAG
This sequence comes from Rossellomorea marisflavi, assembly GCF_009806575.1. Lineage (NCBI taxonomy): Bacteria > Bacillati > Bacillota > Bacilli > Caryophanales > Bacillaceae > Rossellomorea > Rossellomorea marisflavi. The sequence goes on from NZ_CP047095.1 coordinate 2,969,278, forward strand.
CAAGGAAATGATCAAGTAAACAAGTGCGACGAGTAGTTTTGAAGACAGAAGTGTAAATCCGCTGAGCGGGGTATGCAGCCAAAGCTGGGTCTTCCCCTCCAGCCGGAGCATGGAGTAGACGATGACCGGAAGGAAGGCAAAATGGAAGACGCCGAGCATGATGGCGAAACCGACAGGAATCCCTTTTTCATCGAAGTATTCCCCAGCCCCAAATCCAAGGGAATATACGACGAGGATGATCGCCAGCCAGCCGATGAACCACACCTTGGATGTATGGAAATCCTTCCAAAGAAGGCCTTTGAATGCTTTCATTTTTTCACTCCTTTCTGATGTGTTCCAGTGTACTAGTTAGATAATACACTATGACACGAAGAGTGGTCAATAGATTTTTTGCCTAATTTTTGTATGTTATCCAAATCAATGTTAATATCGCATGCAAAAAGGCCCGTGCCTCAAGGGAGGTACGGGCCTTTCGATTCCTTATTTATCTTTCACGCGTCTGATTTCAATGTCTTTTAACAGCTGATTGATGACATGACTTGCTGCGATGAGGCCGGCCACAGACGGCACGAACGCGTTCGATGAAGGCGGAAGCTGTGCTTTACGGATTTTGGCATCATCCTTCCCCACTTCCTTCCGCACTTCTTCACGGATGACGATCGGACTCTCGTCGGAGAAGACGACCGTAACCCCTTTTTTGATCCCTTCTTTTTTCAAACGGGTCCGGATGACCTTGGCGATGGGATCCGTATGGGTTTTGGAGATATCCGCAATCTGGAAGCGGGTCGGGTCATTCTTGTTCGCAGCGCCCATGGATGCGATGAGCGGGATGTCACGCGTCAGGCACTCTTTCATGAGATGGATCTTGTACGAGATCGTATCGGATGCATCCACTACGAAGTCAAGTCCGTAATGGAAGAACTCTTCATACGTTTCTTCCGTGTAGAACATCTTGAGGGCGATGACTTCACAGTCGGGATTGATATCTTTGATCCTGTCCCGCATCAGGTCGACCTTCGGCTGGCCGACGGTGGAAAGCAGGGCATGCACCTGACGATTCACATTTGTGATATCCACATCATCCTTATCGACGAGGACAAGGCGCCCTACTCCGGAACGGGCAAGGGCTTCGGCCGCGAACGAACCGACGCCGCCGATCCCGAGAACGGCCACTGTACTATTCTTAAGGGTCTGAAGACCTTCTTTACCAATCGCTAACTCATTACGTGAGAACTGGTGAAGCAACATGATCAACTCCATTGTAAGTATTCAACTAGGTTTATTCTGAATTAGAATAAAGGATTGAGCACTGAAAATCAATATATTGCGTTCAATCTCAATGGAGTTTTGTCCCATCAGGAGTTCATTTCCTGTGAGTGCCGAAGCTTGGAATTCCTTCGTTTCCCGAGGATCAGCATCAACGCGATCAAGCCTGCCAGGAGGATGATGATGGTGTACGGGTTCCCTGTCAGTCCGGCGATGACGAAACCGATGAGTGCGATGCTTGCATTCACTGCCGCATATGGGAATTGGGTTTTCACGTGATCGATATGATCCGCCCCGGCACCTGTTGATGATAGGAGTGTCGTGTCCGAGATGGGTGAACTGTGATCTCCGAAGATCCCCCCGGATAGAACCGCACCGATGCATACGAGAAGCTGGGCATCAAGTGAGACCGCCATGGGGATGGCAATCGGAAGCATGATGGCGTATGTACCCCAAGAAGAACCGGAAGCAAGGGACATCCCTGCTCCTACAAGGAAGAGGATGGCCGGGATGATGAAGGCGGGGATATTCCCCTTCACCAGTTCGACAATGTAAGACGCCGTCCCCATTTCGCTGATCACCTTGCTGAGCGACCAAGCAAGCACAAGGGTCACGGCGACATACACCATCTTTTGCATACCCCCTGTATAGATTTCGAAGATTTCATTGAATGTCTTCAATTTGTACGCAATCATCAGGATGATCAGGGAGATGGCCGCAAATAGATAGGCGGTACTCAGTGCCACCCTGAAAGCACTGCCTTCCACGGGTTTGAACGGGAAGCCCTTTGACGCCAGGAGACCGAAGAGCGTGACGAATAGGATCAAGAGGGGGAGCCAGATCAAAACCGGTTTACTCGGCTTCAATCCCCCATCCTCCGGTTTTCTCAGAGGCTTCGATGTTTTCCAATAGAGTTCGCCCGCGTCTGCCCTGTCCTCAGCCGACTTCATCGGTCCGAAGTCGAGCTTCAATAGTGCGACCAGAGGCACCATCGTGACGGCAAGGAGAGCATAAAATTGGAACGGAATCACATGAATCAGCGTGCTGAATTCAGAGGTGGTGATATCAAGATGGTCAAATTCCTTCTTGATCAATCCCATGATGTACACGCCCCATCCGATGAACGGAACGAGCACCGCCACCGGTGAAGAAGTGGAATCGATAATCCACGCAAGCTTTTCCCTGGATACTTTCACTTTATCAAATATCTTTTCAAAAACGGGGCCAACGATCAGAGGCGTCCCGAGATCAGAAAAGAAGATGATGATGCCACCGATCCAGGCGGATACCTGGGCTTTGGCTTTTGAGTTGATCAGATTGGTGGCACTATTGGCAAGGGCCGCTCCTCCTCCTGACTTTTCCATGAGGGCGACGAATCCACCGATGAAGAAAAGAAGGACGAGGACAGCCGCATTGTAGCTGTCTGCCACCTGAGGGAACATGAATTCCCCGATGGTTTCCATCGTGGCCTCAAGAGGCCTCCCGCCGACAAGCATGAGGACCCCGACATATACGCCGGAGAATAAAGAAATAATGACATTTTTCGTGATGACCGCCAGTAGCACGGCGATGATCGGCGGCAGTAAGGATAACCAGCCCATATGTTCCATGTTGACCACTCCTATGATGTAAAGTTAGCAAAGATTACCTTTAAAAAGTATAGGGCTTGTCGACAGTTTCTGCAATGGTTTTTATGATATTTATTCATTTTAATGTATCTTTAACCATCATTAGATTCCTTCGGACCGCAAAAAAATAAAACAGGGGTTGGGACAAGACTAAAAAGGTACCATTATCGTTCTTTATACCGCTCATGATTTCCGTGCAAAACTTCGCTTTCCTCGGTTAGCCGTTGAGCCCCCTCAGCCACTCTTCCCGCAGGAGCTATTCCTGTGGGGAAAGTATGGACCTATTGCACAAAAAAAGATCCTCCTTTATGATGCAGGTGCGAAGCCACACACAAAAAGGAGGATCTTTAACATGCATGATAATCGAAATGAACGCATTAATCAAATTTCTGAGGACACATTGGTGATTGGCGTCGACATCGCCAAGTGTGTACATTATGCCTGCGCAGTGGATGAACGAGGTAGGGAGGTCAAGAAAAGCTTCTCATTCCGTCAGTCCAGACAAGGCTTTGAAACCTTTTACGCTACCATCCTAAAGGTGATGGAATCTCATCAAAAGAAGAATGTAGTCGTTGGATTTGAACCTACCGGTCATTACTGGATGAATTTATCCTCGTACCTTACGGATCGGGGCATTCGCTTTGTTCTCGTCAACCCTCTCCATGTGAAGCAAACCAAAGAATTGGATGACAACCTACAGAGTAAAAACGATCCGAAAGACGCTCGTGTCATTGCCAAGATGATACCGCAAGGCTATTACAGTATTCCTCGTGACATGACTCCTATTGAAGCAGAGTTGCGTCATGGTTCGGCATTTAGGGCTCGTCTGAAAAAACAAGGAGCGTCGACTCAAAACCGGATCAAGCGATGGATTGATCTATACTTCCCTGAGTTTATTTCGGTTTATAAGTCCATTGGAATGAACGCCTCCACTGTTCTTTCTTCTTATCCTCTTCCGGAAGACCTTGTGAGAGAAGATCCTGAGAAGCTCTTGGAGAACCTCAAGAACCTGGGAGGTAAGCATTTCTCGGTTAAAAACCTTACTAAGCTTCTTGATGTCGCGGCCACATCTATTGGCTATCAGGAGAGTCCTGAAATGGCACGGGCAGAAATCCAAATTCTATTGACACAGATGAAGCTGCTTGAAGAACAACTGGTAAGCATAGAAAAGCAGTTAGTGACGTTGGCGAAACAGATGACAGATTTCGATCTGTTCCTTTCGGTCCCTGGTATTGGAGAAAACACCGTAGTAGAGATCCTTTCAGAAATAGGAGCCTTTTCACACTATAAGAGTCCACGCCAAATCCTTAAATTAGCGGGTCTTACGTTAGTCACCAATTCCTCGGGAAAAAAAGAAGGGAACAAACGCTTGTCGAAACGCGGGCGGAAACGGCTACGCTCCTTGATATATAAGGCGATTTTCCCGATTTTACACGCCATACCAGCGTTTCGGTCCCTGTACGATTACTATAGTGAACATCGCGAACACCCCGTCGCTAAGAAAGAAGCGTTGTTAATCCTATGTCGGAAATTGATTCAAGTCCTTCATGGTTTAAGCAAAAGGGGCGAAACATTCAATGAAGAACGTATGGTAGCTGATATCTCCTTCTTTGGTAATCAAGAAGCTGCGTAACATCTACGCTCGCTTAATTAAAACAACCTAGACACTGAGAAGCCGGCACACACAAGACTTTCGACGATCATCTTAGATCAGTCCATGCAGGAGCATAAGCTGGCCTCTGCGTTAAGGCGAGACCCAACGAAGGAATGTGAGCACATAGATGCCAGGAGATATGGGAGGGTGAGTCCCCTTAACAAGCAGAGATCAAAGGTGCCCATAAGAATTAAAAAGGGGGGATTTATCCAATCTCCTGACGCAACGCGTAGGCTCGATCCCCTTTATTTTGAATAAATGATAAATGAAGGAATGAAGAAAATCCGAAAGGATATTCAAAAAAATTTTTCACCTAAGAAAAGTGTTGGGAACACCCGTCATAATAACTTTTTCCGAGGGAGTCTTCGTCTTGCACTCCCATCACCCGCTGGAGTAATGGTCCTGAAACAAATTAAAAACCCGCATTCATTTGCCTGATTGCAGGCAAGTGAATGCGGGTTTTACTATGACTAAGACACTTTTGTCCCAGCCTTGATTAAATATCCATTTGTGGAACGAGTCCCAATCGTGCCGTCGCTGCGTTTCCTTTGTTTTGAACCCGCTCTCGGCAGGTGGGTGCTTTATTCCACTACTTGTTAGTCCTCTTAAAGCGAGGCATGAACGCATAGCGGAAAGTCAAGCTCCCAAGGTTTGAAGTGTTCGGTCAAAACTGATAGGTTTAAACGTCGGACACATCAGGACTCGTCTGTTATTGACATCATCATAGCATACGGGCGGCCCGATTTGCAATTCACAGCCGGTGTAGAATTTCCGACATCATTCAACATCGAGTGATAGAGAGAGTTCTTTCAGTTGGGCTTCGCTTACGCCTCCAGGTGCATCGGTAAGGACACAGCTTGCACTGGCCGTTTTCGGGAATGCAATGGTATCGCGAAGGTTTGAGCGCCCTGCAAGGAGCATCACTAGGCGGTCAAGGCCGAGGGCGATCCCGCCGTGTGGAGGTGTTCCGTACTCGAATGCCTCCAATAGGAATCCGAACTGCTCATTTGCTTCTTCTTTTGAGAAACCGAGGACGCTGAACATTTTCTCCTGAATGTCACGCTCATAGATCCTGAGGGATCCACCGCCAAGCTCATACCCATTCAAGACAAGGTCATAAGCCTGTGCCCTGACTTCTCCCGGATTGGTCTCAAGAAGCTCTAGATCTTCCCTCACCGGCATGGTGAAAGGATGATGGGCTGCATAGTAGCGGTTGTCTCCTTCATCAAACTCAAGAAGCGGCCAGTCTGTCACCCATAGGAAGTTGAATACGGACTCATCGATCAGACCGAGTTCCTTACCGAGCTTAAGTCGAAGGGCTCCAAGGGCATCGGCCACCACGGATTTTTTGTCTGCGACGAATAGGAGAAGGTCCCCTGTTTCTGCTTGTGCCGCAGAAGACAGGTTGGATGCATCCTCTTCCGATACAAATTTGGAAATCGGGCCTTTGAGGCCCTCTTCCTCCACCTTCAACCATGCGAGCCCCTTTGCTCCATAGCGGGAGACAAATTCAGTGAGGCCATCGATATCTTTCCTTGAGTAGTTGGAAGCGGCCCCTTTCACGTTGATCAGTTTCACTTGACCACCGCCAGCAACGGCACCGGCGAATACCTTGAATCCTGAGTCCTTCACGATCTCGGATACATCGATGAGTTCCATGGCAAAACGGGTATCCGGCTTATCCGATCCATAGCGGCTCATGGCTTCATCATACGTCATGCGCGGGAAGACGGAGTCGATGTCAAGGCCTTTCACGTCCTTCATGAGCTTCGCCATCATCTCTTCCACCAAGAGGATGATGTCTTCCTGCTCCATGAAGCTCATTTCCATATCGATCTGGGTGAATTCAGGCTGACGGTCTGCACGCAGATCCTCATCACGGAAACAGCGGGCAATTTGATAATAACGGTCAAATCCGGACACCATCAGAAGCTGTTTGAAAATCTGTGGCGATTGCGGAAGGGCGTAAAATTCCCCTTGATGAACGCGGCTCGGTACAAGATAGTCACGTGCCCCTTCCGGCGTGCTCTTCGTCAGGATCGGTGTCTCCACGTCAAGGAATCCATTCTCATTCAGAAAGCTGCGGAATGACGTCGTGACATTATGGCGCATCCTGAACGTCTCGGCCATGGCCGGACGGCGGAGATCCACATAACGGTATTTCAACCGGACATCTTCGGATACTTCCATTTGATCATCGATCATGAACGGAGGTGTCTTCGCTTCATTGATGATCTGGACGTCTTCAGCATGGATTTCGATCTTTCCGGTTTTCAGGTTCGGGTTGACGGTTCCTTCTCCGCGTGCCACGACTGATCCGGTAACGGAAATGACATACTCATTGCGGATCCTTTCCGCCAGTTCGAGGGCTTCCTGTGAAAGGTCGGGATTGAATACGACCTGCACGATCCCTTCACGGTCGCGTAGATCGATGAAGATCAGACCTCCAAGGTCACGTCGTTTTTGCACCCATCCTTTGATGGTAATCGTTTCACCGATGAATGATTCCGTTACGTTTCCACAATAGGTTGTTCGTTTTGGCATTTTTTTCTCCTCCTGGCGATTATGTTAGACAAGCTTGCTCTTGATGTGGTCAACGAATGAGTCAATGGCCACTTCCTCTTGTTCCCCCGTTGCCATATCCTTCACGTTCACTTTGTTTTCCTGAAGTTCATTTTCACCGATCACGGCTACGTATTTTGCCTGATGGCGGTCTGCGCTCTTGAACTGTGCCTTCACTTTGCGATCGAGATAATCTTTCTCAGATGAAATCCCGGCTTCCCTCAGCTGATGAAGGAGTTTTACGCCATAAGCCTTGGCCTCTTCCCCCATGGCGACAATATAGCAATCGACGCCCTGATGGATCGGAAGCTCCACCTTCTCGGCTTCAAGGGCCGCAATGAGCCTTTCGATGCTGAATGCAAATCCGATACCCGGGGTTTCGGGTCCGCCGATTTCCTGGACGAGTCCGTTGTAGCGTCCTCCTCCGCAAAGGGTGGTGATGGCACCGAAGCCTTCCGCCTCACTCATGATTTCAAATGCCGTGTGATTATAATAGTCCAGGCCGCGGACAAGAGTCGGATCTACGACGAACTCTACATCCATGCTGGTAAGATAGGATTGTACCTTTTCGAAATAGGCCTTGGATCCCTCATTCAGATAGTCGAGGATGGACGGAGCCGTTGCCATCAATTCGTGGTCCCGGTCCTTCTTACAATCCAGGATCCTAAGTGGATTCTTCTCCAGGCGATTCTGACAATCGGAACAGAATTCGCCGATCCTTGGCTTGAAGTGATTGATCAGCGCTTCACGATGCGCTTGACGGCTGCCTCCATCACCCAGGCTGTTGATGACAAGTTTCAACTTGCGGAGTCCAAGCTTTTTGTAAATGCCCATGGCGAGTGAGAGGACCTCTGCGTCGATGGCCGGATCTTCACTTCCCAGTGCTTCCACACCGAACTGCACGAACTGGCGGTAGCGGCCTGCCTGCGGACGCTCGTAGCGGAACATCGGTCCGGTATAGAACAGTTTGGTAGGCTGATTCGCATTTCCGAACAGCTTGTTTCCTACGAATGAACGTACGACGGATGCCGTACCTTCGGGGCGGAGTGCCAGACTTCTTCCTCCTCGATCTTCAAACATGTACATCTCTTTTTGTACGATATCGGTCGTGTCACCGACACCGCGCGTGAATAGTTCGCTCGATTCAAAGATCGGCGTACGGATTTCATTGTATTGATAAGCGCGACAAAGGTCGGTCGCCACCTTCTCGATATATTGCCACTTCTCTACTTCTCCGGGCAGAATGTCCTGTGTTCCTCTTGGTATTTGAATAGACAAGGGGATTCCTCCTTTTCATAAAGCCTTGGTATGTAAGTCCCCGCAAAATCGGGGCAATAAAAAAAGCCCTCGATCCCTTGTAATAAATACAAGGGACGAGAGCTGTTATTCCCGTGGTGCCACCCTAATTGGAGTCCAATAGACTCCCACTTCACCAGTTAACGCCTGGTACGTCCATCCCCTACTTTCATTTCAGGGCGGAGCCTCCCGAGTGTTCATTCACTGGAGTACCTTGCAGAAATGCTTGCAGCCCAGGGCATTTCCTCTCTTCGCAGGTGGAGACCAGCTACTATTCTCGATCGTCGGTTTTAAAAAGCTATATTATTTCTATAATGATACGGATGAGGCAGGTTGATGTCAAGGGGTTTCGTCAGGACCTCTCCATTTTCTTTTTCAATAGGCGGACATCCTTCAGCGTCAGACCGAACTCAGAGGCGAGCTCCATGTTCAATGCGCCTTTTTCCATTTCCATGAATTGGTGAAAATCTGTCTGAAACAGTGCTTTTTCACTAGTCGAATTCATAAAAGCCTTGTCGCTTGATCGCATAGTACCCTTCCTTTCACTATTCCTACCATCTATCCTTTCCAAATGACTAAATTTCTATCGTATTAAAGGAATTTTATTTTTTATCTCGTATTTATGTGGGTATGGATCATTTTTGATGGTGTTTTCTTCAAAATGAGTTCAGAAAACGCGTGACAGTCCGATACTACTAGTGATGTTCATGAAGAGAGAGGAGGTTGTCCACATCAAGAAAATCTACATATCCTTCCTGGTCATCTGTCTCCTCCTTCCGCTTTTCACTTCGGTGAAGGCAAGCGCAGGCGGGGAGCGGGTGAGCATCGGGGTTCCTACACTCAATGTGAGGACCGGTCCCGGACTCAGCTATCCTGTCCTCATGCAGGCGTCTAAAGGAGAAGAGTACACGGTCACCGGAAATGACGGGGACTGGTACAAAATCGATACACCCCAAGGTGAAGGCTGGGTAGCCGAGTGGCTCGTCACCGAGGGGGATTCTTCGGACAGCCCGGCAGCACCGGCAGCGTCAGGTTTGACCGGGACGGCCAACGAGGATTCGATCAATGTAAGGAAGGCACCATCGACGGATAGCGAGCGCCTGGGGACCCTATCAACCGGGGAAGAAGTGTCGATCACCGGAAGTGTACAGGGCTGGTATGAAATCTCATATCGGGGTGGTACGGCCTGGATCAACGAAGACTATCTATCTTTATCGGGTATGGAATCCGGAAGTAGCGATGGATCCGATTCTTCCATGACGGCCACGGTCAACGTCGAATCATTGCTTGTACGCGATGAGGCCTCACTGAACGGAGGCATCGTCGGGAAAGTCACCCGCGGTGAGTCCTATTCCATCCTTGAAGAATCGAATGAATGGTATCGGATCAAGCTATCAAACGGTGAAGATGGCTGGGTGGCAGGCTGGTTTATGAAAGTGGCCGGTGAAGAGGCAGAGGAGAAAACGGAAGGAACGTCCATGTCAGAAGGCGCTCCCGATTCCATCACGATCCTTTATGATGGGACCAACCTCCGGACAAGCCCGACAGTCAGGCAAGCGTCGTGGAAAGGGCCGGCAGCGGTTCGACCTTCGATGTGGTGGGGACATCCGGTGACTGGTATGAGATCCGGCTGTCTGACGGAGCAAGCGCGTTTGTGGCCAACTGGATTGTCTCGAGCAAAAAAGGCGGGACATCTCCTGCTCCGGAAACATCCGGCGGACTCGAAGGCAAGACCATCGTCCTCGATCCGGGACACGGCGGGCGTGACGGTGGAACGACAGGTATCAACGGCACCCATGAAAAAAACCTGACCCTCAAGACTGCTCAGCTTGTGGCAGACAAATTAAGGAGTGCAGGTGCAGAAGTGATTCTGACGAGAAGGAATGATGAATTCATTTCCCTTCCATCCAGGGTATCATTATCTCATTATTATATGGCCGATGCGTTTGTCAGCCTTCATTTCGACAGCATTTATGATTCGTCCATCACAGGGCATACCACCTATTATAACGGTTCACAGCAGAAGGATTTGGCGGAGGCCGTCCATTCTGCCCTCTCCGGAAGAATGCCGAACGCCGATCGCGGGGTCCGGAACGGTGACTACCATGTGATCCGGGAAAACATGCGCCCGGCTGTCCTTGTGGAACTCGGATTCCTCAGCAATGCATCCGAAGAGGCGAATGTGAATACCGCCTACTTCCAGGATACTGCGGCCACGAGCATCTACTACGGATTGAGCGAATACTTTACAAATTAACAAAAAGCCAGGGAGGCCCGCCTCCCTGGCTTTTTGCTCATTTCTCTATAATCAGGGTCACGGGACCGTCATTGATGAGCTGTACATCCATCATGGCACCGAACACACCGGTTTCCACGTTTACGCCCTTCTCCCTCAGAATGGCATTGAAGCGCTCATAAACGACTTCTGCCTCTGCTGGCTTTGCAGCCCCCATGAAATTGGGCCTCCTGCCCTTTCGGGTGTCCCCGTAGAGGGTGAACTGTGAAATGGACAGGATCTCTCCTCCGCGGTCGAGAAGGGAATGATTCATCTTCCCATCCTCGTCTTCGAAGATCCTTAAGTTCACGACCTTATCCGCGATATAGGCCGCTTCCTCTTCCGTATCCCCGTGGGTGATCCCGACAAGGAGGACGAGTCCGGACTGGATGCGGCCCTGTACCTCGCCGTCCACTGTAACGGATGCTTGTTTGCTCCTTTGCAGTACAACTTTCATTACGTAAAACCCCTTCAGTTCATAATTCTTCGCACGGCATAGATATCCGATATCTGTTTGATGCGCTCCACGACTTTATGGAGGTGGGAGATATTATGGATGGAAATCGACATATTGATGGTCGCCACTTTATTCCGATCAGACTTTCCACTGACAGCCGATATATTCGTTTTGGTTTCGTTGACGGCTTGAAGCACTTCGTTCAGAAGACCTCGACGGTCATATCCTGAAATTTCAATATCCACATTGTACTCTTTCTGATCATAGCGATCGCTTTCCCAGGAAACGGGAATGAGGCGTTGTTCCACCCCTTCCGCCATGACATTCGTACAGTCGGAACGATGAACGGATACACCACGGCCCTTCGTGATGAAACCGACGATTTCATCTCCGGGTACCGGTGAACAGCAGCGGGACAAGCGGATCAACAGGTTATCGATGCCTTCCACGTGGACACCTGCATCTTTTTTCTTGCGCTTCTGAGGCTGTGCGTTCAGCTCTTTTACGGTTTCTTCCAGAATATCTTCCTGTTCGCGTTTCCTTCTTTCCTTCTCAGTTAGGCGGTTGGCGATTTGCGCCGCGGTGATGCCATTGTACCCGACAGCAGCATACATATCATCTTCATTGGAGAAGTTGAACTTCTCGAAAACCCGCTTGATGTTTTCAGAAGTAAGGATCTCTTTCACATCGAAGTCCTGTGCCTTGATCTCTTTCTCGACCATTTCACGGCCTTTCTCGATGTTCTCTTCCCTTCTCTGCTTTTTGAAGAACTGCCGGATCTTATTCTTCGCCTGTGAGGTCTGGGCAAGCTTCAGCCAATCCTGACTTGGTCCGTAGGAGTGCTTGGACGTAAGGATTTCAATGATATCACCGGTTTTCAATTTGTAATCGAGGGTGACCATCTTCCCGTTCACCTTGGCCCCGATCGTCTTATTCCCGATCTCAGAGTGGATCCGGTAAGAGAAATCGATGGGCACCGATCCTGACGGAAGCTCCAGGACATCCCCTTTTGGCGTGAAGACGAAGACCATATCGGAAAACAGGTCGATCTTAAGAGACTCCATGAACTCCTCTGCGTTGGCCGATTCGTTCTGGAACTCGAGGATCTCCCTGAACCATGAGAGCTTCTTATCGAAGGAAACGGGTTCATTGGCTTCCTTACCTTCCTTGTACGCCCAGTGGGCTGCGACACCGTACTCCGCGATCTCATGCATCTCAAGCGTCCTGATCTGCACTTCAAGCGGGTCCCCTTTCGGCCCGATCACGGTCGTATGGAGTGACTGATACATATTCGGCTTCGGCATGGCGATGTAATCTTTGAAGCGGCCGGGCATCGGCTTCCATCTCGTATGGATGATGCCGAGGACGGCATAGCAATCCTTGATGCTGTCCACGACGATCCTAACGGCCAGAAGGTCATAAATTTCATTGAATTGTTTATTCTGAAGGGCCATTTTCCGGTAGATGCTGTAAATATGCTTCGGACGGCCGGATATATCGGCGATGATCTTCACATCACTGAGATGATCCTTCACGTCGTCGACGACTTCTTCCAGGTATTCTTCCCGCTCTGCACGCTTCTTCTTCATGAGGTTGACGATGCGATAGTATTGCTGTGGATTCAAATATCGGAGACTGGTGTCCTCGAGCTCCCATTTGATCTTGGATATACCAAGTCGGTGGGCAAGAGGGGCGAAGATTTCCAAAGTCTCATTCGCGATCCTGCGCTGCTTTTCCTGAGGAAGATGCTTGAGTGTCCTCATATTATGGAGACGATCGGCAAGCTTGATCAAAATGACACGGATGTCCCTTGCCATGGCCACGAACATCTTCCGATGATTTTCGGCTTGCTGCTCTTCCTGGGATTTGTACTTGATCTTACCAAGCTTTGTCACCCCGTCGACAAGCATGGCCACTTCCGCGTTGAAGTCCTCTTCGATCTGTTGCAGGGATATCCCGGTATCCTCTACGACATCATGAAGAAAACCGGCAGCCACAGTTGCCGGATCCATCTCAAGATCTGCCAGGATCCCAGCCACCTGAATCGGGTGGATGATGTAGGGTTCACCCGATTTGCGATACTGTTCGCTATGGGCTTCCCGTGCATACTCATATGCCTTTTCCACCAATCCTACATGCTCGTCATTCAAATATTCTCTTGTTTTATCAATAACCTGTTCAGGGGTTAATACTTGATCCTTCGCCATGATCAAAATCACCTTTATATATAAATTTGGTTCAGTGCCTGATAAAAGGCACCGACATGCTCTATCTATTCGAACGCATTGATGCGTTATGAAAATGAAACGATTGTTACTATTATCAAAAAAAAAAGCCATTATGTAAAGGGTTTGGGTTAAAATTCTCAGATTTCATCTGGTTTTGTCGAATGATGACGATTACATAACTGGATATCTTCCCTCACATGGATGGAGCTTCCGACCCCCGATCCTGAACATGCTGTATAAAAAAATAAGGGCCGGCATCTTCCTGTGATGTCGGTCCCTTATGTATGGTCAGTATTGCATCAATGTCATGATATCGTAGCCTTCTAGCTTATCACGGCCGTCTAGATAGGTCAGTTCGATCAAGAAGGCTGTACCGGCAACGATCCCGCCAAGCTCTTCTACAAGCTTGATTGTCGCATCGATCGTACCGCCTGTAGCGAGTAGATCGTCCGTGATCAATACGCGCTGTCCCGGTTTGATGGCATCCTTATGAATCGTCAGGGCATCTTTTCCGTACTCAAGGCCGTATTGCTGTTGAATCGTCTCACGTGGGAGCTTACCTGGTTTCCTGACAGGAGCGAATCCTACCCCAAGGGCATACGCTACCGGGCAACCGATGATGAAGCCCCTTGCTTCCGGTCCTACAACAAGATCGATTTGTTTTTCTTTCGCGTACTCCACGATCTGATCCGTTGCGTATCTATATGCATCACCATTGTCCATAAGAGTGGTGATGTCTTTAAACTTGATGCCTTCTTTCGGCCAGTTATCAACGATCGTGACATATTGTTTCAAGTCCATGCTTCTACTTCCTCCTCAACTATAGCGGACTCTTTCATCCTTTCGCTGAACCATGTCTTCAGTTCCTGATATGATGAATACAGGAGCTCATTTTCAAGCTCGTACTGATGCTGTTTCCTCATGTAAGCAGGAGATTCGGACAGATCTTTTTTCACTTTGACAGGATGAAGAGAAATCAAACCATCTTCTATTGTAACAAACTTCAATTCAAAAAACACCTTTGACATGAAATCGATTGTTTCCATCGACCATCCCTTGTACTTGGCAAGGTCATTCCCGTGTTTCTTCAAATCAAATGAACCTCTTTTATGAAGGAAGGCATAATACCATTTGAAATGATCACGGGTGGGCATCGTACTGAAGAAATGATCCTCATGCTGATGGAAATGGGCATAGATGCGATGCGGCCTGCCGAGCTCCAGAAGCTGTTCCATCAGGCGACGGTCCCCGGGAAGATCGAGGAATACGAGATTGCATCCATCCACCACGATCCCTTCAAGATCGGATTCACTCTGAATATACCGGACTTCCCCTTTGAACAGCGATGTGTCCGCCGTCTTCGGATGGAAGCATACGATCACCCTGTCACTGTCAGGTATGAGAGGTGCCCATTTAGTCACCTGCTTGATCCCCCTCATATCGAAAAGCTGCCAGGAAGAAATCTGGATATCCTGCAGGAAGATCTGAGGCTTCTTGCGATTATTCCATTCATTGATCGACAGCTCTCCGATGACGGAAGCCTTCACATAGGGTGTCATATGATCGGCAAGTTCACCGAGACCGAACCCCACCCCATCCACTTGTACGCCGTTTTCGGCCAGGACAAGCTTGAGGTGATTCTGTGCTGAACCAATTTTTTTATAATGATCGATGGATACATCGCGGATGACCCACTTAGGCTTCGGATTATTCATCCCGAATGGCGCAAGGAGGTGCATCTTCTCGATGGATTCAACGGTGATCTCGTCCACGGCGACTTCGGCATCAAGCTCTGTAACGGGGACGAAATCTTCTTCATTCAGTACATCTTTTGCCTGTTCATTCAATCTTGCACGAAGCTCATCGACATCCGAAAGGGCTAGGGTCATTCCCGCAGCCATTGGATGCCCCCCGAAATGGGGAAGAATTTCTCGATTCATGGACAGGTTCTTGAACAGATCGAACCCGGCAATGCTCCTTGCCGAACCCTTTGCTCTATTTGAATCAGGATCGAAACTCAAGACAATGGTCGGCCGGTAAAACCTGTCAACGAGACGGGAGGCAACAATCCCCACTACTCCGGGGTTCCATCCTTCCTTACCGATAACAAGAACTCCGTTTTCAGAAGGAGGGAATTCCTTCTCGACCATCTCGACGGCTTCCTCCGTCATTTTCGCTACGATGGACTGGCGCTCTTTGTTCAACCCATCAATCTCTTCTGCGAGTGCCTTCGCTTCTTCCGGATCACGGGAGAGCATGAGATCCACTGCCGGATCGGCATCGCCAAGCCTGCCGACGGCATTGATACGCGGTGCAATCATGAATCCGACGGTCTCTTCATTCATTTCATTTTGCTGGGCATTCGCCACCCGGCAAAGGGCTTTGATCCCAAGCCGGTCCGTCACCCTCAGCTTGGCAATCCCCTTCTTGGCGATCAGCCGGTTTTCCCCATGGAGGGGAACAAGGTCCGCAATGGTACCGATCGCGGCCAAATCCAACAGATGGTCGGGAAACTCCCCGTAAAGTGCGTGGGCTAGCTTCAAAGCAACCCCGACTCCTGCGAGTTCCTTGAATGGATACGAGCATCCTTCCACTTTCGGATGGATCATCGCATAGACTGGCGGCAATTCCGGACCCGGTTCATGGTGGTCCGTCAAGATCAAGTCAATGCCAAGGTCTTTTGCAAGCTTGGCCTCCTCCACTGCAGAAATACCGGTATCCACCGTGATGATAACGGAGAATCCCTCATCAGCAGCCCATCTGAAGGCTTCTTCATTCGGTCCGTATCCTTCTGTGAACCGGTTGGGGATATAAAATTCCACCTGTGCTCCGAGGTCTGTGAGTACCGTCATTAGGACGGATGTAGAACTAACCCCGTCGGCATCATAGTCACCGTACACAAGGATGCGCTCCTCCTGCTCGATTGCCAGCATGATGCGCTCTTTCGCTTTTTGCATATCATCAAAAAGAAATGGATCATGAAACGATCCGCCTGTATCAAATAAAAAGTTCCGGGCATCATCAGCATCAGCCAGATCCCGATTTATCAATAATTTCGCAACAAGCGGGGGAACATTTAACTCTTGTGCCAATTCTGCTATCTTTTGCTGGTCAGAATCTTTCATTTTCCAGCGTGTTTTTGCATTCAACATATTTTCACCCCTCAGCCTTTCTCATTATACAAAAACGGTAAGGGGGTTTCAATCCACATCAAAGTCCATCAAAGGAAAAAGACACCCTGCATGGGTGCCTTCATTCCGGTCATTCTGATGTTTCCTGTATGGAATCGGGTGCCTGCTTCTTCAACGAGGTATCCTGCGAATCGAGGCGCTGTTGATCCCGTGTCCTTTCGATCTGCTCCCTCAAGGTCATGTTTTCCTTTTCAAGGGCCTTCACTTGCCGTTGCACGACGAAAAGCCTGAAAAGTCCCACCGATCCGATGATGATTCCTCCCATGAAAACAGATCCCAGAATAACTAATATAAGAGGCCAGTCTGCTTCACCAAAAAGGTAGTTCACTGTTACGGGGTCAACATTGATGACGGCGAAAATGGATACGATCAGGGCAAAAACAATCCCTAAAAGCAGCGTCCATTGAAACTTCATTCTATTCCCTCCTCACGACTACATTGTCTCTTTCCATCAGAAATGATGGATGATACCCTTTTACCCTTTTCATGAGCGTAATGAAACCAACCGGATTCATTTAGTACCTTATCCCCATAGTATAACCCGATGGTGCCCACTCCATTAAAAAAATGGGACAGGGGAGCTTCCCCTGTCCCATTTCTATTATACTTGCGGTTCGTCAGTCCATTTCTTCTTCTCTTTGACGGTTTTGATTGGTCCGTGTTTCTTCAGCTGTCTGATCTTCAATGACAGGTAGATCTGAGCAGCAATGTAAATGGAAGAGAACACTCCCGAGATCAACCCGACAAGAAGGGCGATGGAGAAGTTGCGGATCGATTCGCTACCGAAGATCAGGATGGCGATGACCGTGATGACCACTGTCAAGACGGTGTTGACCGAACGGCCCAAGGTCTGACGGAGACTCTTGTTGACCGCTTCTTCCAGTTCTTCCGCATGCTTGATGCGCTTCATTTTGTGAAGATTTTCCCTCAGACGGTCGAAGGTGACGATCGTATCATTGATGGAGTACCCGACGATCGTCAGGACGGCCGCAATGAATGTGATATCGACTTCGAGGCGTGTGACACTGAAGAAGAAAATGATCAGCAGGGCATCGAACAGAAGTGAAATGATGGCTCCGAGGGCCATGCGCCATTCAAATCGGACCGTCACATACAGGATAATGAAGATCGATGCGATGGCCACTGCATACAGGGCACTCTTCGCAAGCTCTTTCCCTACTACCGGTGAAACGGTACTGATGCTCGGATCCTTCCCGTAAAGGTCCTGGAAGTGATCTTTCAGCTTCGCGATTTCTTCCTTGGAGAGGTCGTCTGAATAGCGGACCACCGCCGTATTGCTCTTTTCACCCGAAACAACGATGTTATCGCTTGGGAGCTTGATATCATCAAGTTCCTTCTTAAGGGTTTCGGTCTGAATCGGTTGATCGGAAACGAGATCCACCCGCGAACCGCTGACAAAGTCAATGCCGAGATTCAGCCTGAATACGGAAAGCAAGATGACTCCTGCGATCATGATGACCGCCGAAATCGCAAAGAACTTCCTGCGGTTTTTAGCGAACTCGACGCGATCGAACTTCGTCGGCAAGTCCAGTGTATCCAAATTGTCCGAAAGGGAATGGACGTCTTTTTTGTTGACGCCGAACCAGCCCGGCCTTTTGTTGAAGAGCCTGCTGTTCACCCATAGACCGAGAAGGACCCTGGATCCCCAAACCGCCGTGATGAAGCTGACGAGGATGGAGATGATGAGCATGGTCGCAAACCCTTTAACAGAGCTTGTACCGAAATAGAACAGTACCCCCGCTGCGATGAGGGTCGTCAAGTTGGCATCAAGGATGGTGAGGAATGAGGTTTTGTTCCCTGCCTGGAAGGCAGATTTGATCGGCTTCCCGACCCGGATCTCCTCTTTGATCCTCTCATACGTGATGATATTCGCATCGACGGCCATCCCGACACCGAGTATGATTGCTGCGATCCCCGGCAGTGTCAGCACCCCGTTCATCAGCTCGAATAGGAGCAGGACGAGGTATAGATACACGGACAGGGTGACCGAGGCGATGAAGCCCGGAAGACGGTAATACACGATCATGAACAGGAAGATCAAGGCGATGCCGATGATCCCTGCCGTGACGGTTTTATCGAGTGCCTGCTGTCCGAATTGTGCTCCGACAGAGGTGGAATATTTCTCTTCCAGCTTGACAGGAAGAGCGCCCGCATCAAGAAGCTTGGCCAGATTCTGGGCTTCTTCCACGGTGAAGTTCCCCTCGATGATGACCTCATCCGAATTGATCGGCTTATTCACATTTGGCGCAGAAAGGAATTTAGGGTCTTCCTTGCCTGCTTCCTTCTCGTAGGAATCTTTTCCTTCTTCAAAATCAAGCCAGATGACCAACTGGTTCTGAGGGGCCATTTGATAGATGTTCTGTGTCAGTTCATAAAACTTTTTGCGATCCTTCAGCTTCAAGGATACGATCGGTTGGTTCTGTTCGTTGAACGTCTGTTTCGCCGATCCCGAAACAAGGTCGGATCCGTCCAGTCGAACCTTATCGTTCACATCGCGGAAGGATAGATTCGCCTGTGTGGACAAGATTTCCCGTGCCTGGTTCTGGTCCTCGACACCTGCAAGCTGGACGCGGATCCTGTTATTGTCCTCGATCTGGATACTTGGTTCACTCACACCCAGGACATTGATCCGCTCGTCGAGAGCTTCCGCCGTATTGGCGACTGTCTGTTTCGTGATCTTCTCTCCGTTGACAGGCTGCACTTCATACAGCACTTCGAAGCCACCTTGGAGGTCAAGACCCAGTTTGATATCATTGATGATCGATTTTGCTGTTCCCCCGACCGTTCCTGCCAGCAGGACGAGCAGGACGAAAAAGGCAACAATGCGGCCACGCTTTACCATTATGTACAGTTCCTCCTTGAAAACCATCCCAAATATGATCTTTTCGTATTGACTGATCTCCGGGGCTTTCTGAGATATCCCCGTCGATCGCCTGTGTCGTTCAATCCATTCCTTTATCTTTCAACATTCCCATTATGGCGGAGAACGAATTCCATGTCAATTTGTTCCCGTGCTATTTCTCTTCCCTGGAAGGATGCAGAAGTTCCTTCAGTTCATCCTCATTCACATCGGCGAACCAGTTCGGCGAACGATAGGCCTGGACCGTTTCGAAGGTCATATATTCCCCTGCTTTAGCCGAGAGGATGTCGCTGACCAATTCATACACTTTCACATTTACTTCGGGCTTTTTCCATTTCTTTTTGGTCAGGTATAACCATAGTCTTTCCAGAGAGGCTTCCCCGTACCCGAACAGATGGAATTCCTCCACCTTGCTTAACAGTGCAGGCTCCAATGAATCATAAAATCGATCGTAAGGATGCTGATTTGGTTTCATTCCATTCCCCACTCCATTTTGGAAGATCGGCAGTATACGGCCGTATTTATTCCCAACTTGTCATGCTTGGACCATTGGGATGCATATATATCATTGTATACGATAATACCAATTTTGAGAAGGCAGGGAAGTATATGTCAAAATTTCTGAGAGGCACCGTCATTCTCATGCTCGCTGCCCTGATCACAAGAGTCCTGGGGTTCGTGAACCGCATCGTCGTGGCCCGGTTCATCGGGGCAGAGGGGGTCGGTCTTTTCATGATGGCCTTCCCTACACTGCTCCTGGTCATTACCATCGTCCAGTTCGGGCTCCCCATTGCCATATCGAAAACGGTATCAGAAGCAGAGAGCAGCGGGGACCGGCAGAAGGTGAAAAAGATCCTGGTCGTCTCCCTCTCCATCACCCTGGGTCTTTCCCTGATCTTCACACCTGCCCTCATTCTCCTGGCACCCTATCTATCCCAGACGCTGTTCACGGATCCGCGTACATATTACCCGTTGGTCGCCATCGCACCGATCATCCCGGTTGTCGCCATTTCCTCCGTGCTGCGAGGCTATTTCCAGGGACGGCAGCAGATGAAGCCACCTGCCTACTCTCAAGTCATCGAGCAGGTGGTAAGGATCACGCTCATCGCCGTCCTGACTAAAACCTTCCTGCCCTACGGCATCGAGTATGCGGCAGCAGCGGCCATGGTGGCTTCCGTCCTAGGGGAGCTTGCTTCCTTGGTCTTCCTTTTCACTTACTTTAAACGTAAGAAGACGTTCCGAATGCGGAAGCAATTCTTTTCATCCATCCATAAAGGGAAGGAGACCCTGCGGGAACTCATGGAAGTGGCACTGCCGTCAACGGGTAGCAGGATGATCGGATCGATTTCTTTATTCTTTGAACCGATCGTTGTCGCCCACAGCCTGGCACTCGCCGGTGTCACGGCTTCCATGGCCACAGCGCAATATGGTTCACTGACGGGTTACGCCCTGCCACTCCTGTTCCTGCCTTCCTTTATTACCGTCTCTCTATCCCAATCCCTTGTCCCGGCGATCAGCGAAGCGAACGCCTTGAAAAATTATAAACTGATTGAATACCGCCTTCAGCAGGCACTGAGGATCTGCCTCATCACAGGTGGTTTGTCCATCGTCGTCCTCTACATCTATGCAAAACCCCTCATGCAGCTGATGTATGGCAGCGAAACCGGAGCGGTGTTCATCATGATCATGGCGCCATTCCTTCTGTTCTATTACTATCAAGGCCCGTTGCAGGCAGTCCTTCAGGCATTGAACCTTGCGAGGGCGGCCATGATCAACAGCCTGATCGGGGCCGTGGTGAAGACCGGCGTGATCTTCGTCCTTGCTTCTCAAGCCGGATTCGGCATCAACGGCGCTGCCCTTGGGATGGTAGTCGGATTCGTCCTTGTGACCATCCTCCACTTCATGACCATCTTGAAGGCCGTCCCCATCATGCTCTATATAAGGGATTATGCAGTGGTGGCGGCTGTGATCCTGCTTTCGGGACTGTGGGGTCATTATTCCTGGCTCACACTTTTCCCTTCTGAGCCCGTGTCCATCCGGCTTGTGATCGGGATTGCCACGACATGTATCGTCTATATCCTATGCTCTTTCCTCCTGCGATTGATCACGAAGGAAGATATGAAGAATATCCCGTTGATCAAACGGTTTGTCTAGCAAATGAAAAATGATCCGGACCGAGCTCCGGATCATTTTTCATCTATATAGAATTCGCCCTTATCATAGCTGCAGAATGCAATATCCGTGATGGCAGGATAGCCCCTCTTTTTCATCTCGCCACGCAGCCAAAATGGAGATTTGCCGAGCTGCTGGAGATGTTCGGTCTGGATCTCGCCGTCCAGTATGATGGGGAGGGCGTATGTGTCGGCGCTCCCCTGTTTTTTCAGTACCGACAGCTTTCCTGATGTTTCAAGGATTGCAAATTCGACGTCCGCCACGTTAAACACATCTTTTTCCCGCAACTGGAGAAGGAGATCATCGAAATTGTATCTCTGCTTCTTCATGACCACTTCATCGATCTTCCCGTTATGGATGATGACAGCAGGCTTCCCGTCGATCATCTCCCTGAAGGATTTTGAACGGAGGGATATCATGGCGAACAGGAGCTGCAGCACGACCATCACAACCATGGGGATCAGGGAGTGGGCCAGGGGATCCTTCGGCTTCTCGATCGCCATGACAGCGATTTCGGCGAGCATGATGAAAACCACTAGATCCAGGATGCTCAGTTCGCCTATTTCACGTTTACCCATGATTCTGAAGATCAATACGATCAAGAAGTAAAGAATCAGCGTCCGTGCCACGATGACGATATATTCCTCCATTCGATTCACCTCCATCAGCTAATCCTTCATAGTATCGACCCGTAAGGATCATTCATGAGAGGGATATTTGCCCAAAAGCCAGTCTTTTTTCCGGTGGTGGTGAATATGCTTGTACTAGAGCTCGTCAAATGAAGAATTGGAAGGGAGAGATTGATCATAGAAGCCAAAAAATTAGGGGGCGCAGTACTCTTCGGCACGGTCACTATCTTTGTGATCGCCATCGCTGCAAGCTTGATCTTTTCATTGCTACTTCGGTTCACCAGTCTGACGGAGAGTGCCATTTCCTTATTCATCACCATTGTGTCATTCCTGGCCCTGTTCATCGGGGGATTCATGTCGGGGGGAAAAGGCAAAACCAAGGGATGGATGCTCGGAGGTTCCACGGGGATCCTTTATACGCTTTTCGTCTTCCTTTTTCAATATCTCGGACTGGACTCATCTCCGTCTTCAGAGCAGCTGATCTATCATGGGTGCTATATCCTGACGGCGATGATGGGTGGCGTACTCGGGGTCAACCTGAGCGGAGGCAACCCGAAGGAAAACTGAATCATACAAAAAAAGGCCTGCACCCGTCCACGCTTGACAGCATGGAAGAGCACAGGCTTTTTTTATACTTCTGTCTTAACAATCTCCCTGATCGCATTGCGATCATATGTAAGACGGCTTCCATCACCGCATTTGATGATGACTTTTCCTTCTTCGATGGCATCGATGAAGCCGTGAAGTCCGCCGATTGTTACTACCTTATCGCCTTTAGCCAGCTCGCTTTGCATTTGTGCAACCGCTTTTTGACGCTTCTGCTGCGGACGGATAAGCAGGAAATAGAACAATACGAACATCAAGACGAGCATGATGATTGAACCTAGTCCTCCTTGCATGTGTTTCCCCTCCTTTCAAATTAGAAGTTCTTCGCATCCGGACGGTTGAAACCGTACTGTTCGAAGAATTCTTCCCTAAAGTCCCCCAGTCGATCTTCGCGAATCGCTTGTCTGACTTGTTCCATTAAGTTTAACAGAAAATGCAGATTATGATAAGTCGTAAGCCTAATTCCGAACGTTTCGTCACATTTGATCAAATGACGGATATAAGCCCTGCTATAGTTTTTACATGTATAGCAGTCGCACTTTTCATCGATCGGTCTGAAGTCCCTGGCATACTTGGCATTTTTCACCACGAGACGGCCTTCACTTGTCATGAGGGTACCGTTTCGGGCGATCCTCGTCGGCAGGACGCAATCGAACATATCGATCCCCCTGATGGCTCCGTCGATCAGTGAATCCGGAGAGCCTACACCCATGAGGTATCTCGGCTTGTCAAACGGCAGATGAGGCGTGGTGAATTCAAGTACCCTGTTCATGACATCCTTCGGTTCTCCCACAGAAAGTCCACCGACTGCATATCCAGGGAAGTCGAGTGACGTAAGGTCACGGGCACTCTGCTTCCTCAGCTCCTCATACTCCCCTCCCTGTACGATCCCGAACAACCCCTGATCCTGTGGACGCTGATGGGCCTCGAGACAGCGTTCGGCCCAGCGTGATGTACGCTCGACAGAACTCTTCATATATTCGTACTCCGCAGGATACGGCGGGCATTCATCGAATGCCATCATGATATCGGATCCAAGGGCATTCTGGATTTCCATCGCCTTCTCGGGACTGAGGAAGAGCTTGTCACCGTTCAGATGGTGACGGAAATGGACCCCTTCTTCTTCGATCTTACGGAGTTTGCTCAGGCTGAATACCTGGAAGCCTCCGGAATCGGTCAGGATGGCACGGTCCCAGTTCATGAACTTATGGAGTCCGCCTGCTTCCCGGATGATCTCATGGCCCGGGCGCAGCCAAAGGTGATAGGTATTGCTCAGGATGATCCCTGCATCCATCGCCTTCAGATCTTCCGGTGACATCGTCTTGACCGTGGCAAGGGTCCCGACAGGCATGAATACCGGTGTTTCGAATGTGCCGTGTGGGGTATGGACCTTCCCGAGCCGCGCACCTGTTTGCTTACATGTTTTAATGTGCTCATATCTGATTGCAGTCAACGTGTGATTCTCCTTTTTCAGTGTTGCAGCTGATTATTTTAAGAACATGGCATCGCCGAAGCTGAAGAAGCGATACTTCTC
The DNA here is from genome assembly GCF_009806575.1 of Rossellomorea marisflavi. Taxonomy (NCBI): domain Bacteria; kingdom Bacillati; phylum Bacillota; class Bacilli; order Caryophanales; family Bacillaceae; genus Rossellomorea; species Rossellomorea marisflavi. The sequence continues at coordinate 2,993,657 of NZ_CP047095.1, forward strand.
TTGGACGGCTGTCTCGTAGGCTTTAAGGACGTGCTCCTGACCTGCAAAAGCACTCACGAGCATGATGAGGGTCGACTTCGGCAGGTGGAAATTGGTGATCAAGCCGTCGATCCCCTTAAATTCATAACCCGGATAGATGAAGATATTCGTCCACCCGTTCTCTTCCACAAAACGGTCATGCTTGGAGGCGATCGTCTCCAAGGTCCGCGTCGATGTCGTACCGACGGTGATGATGCGCCCGCCCTTATCCCTTACATCATTCAGGAGGCGTGCCGTGCCTTCGGAGATTTGGTAAAACTCCGAGTGCATATCATGGTCCTCGATCGAATCCACCGACACGGGACGGAAGGTCCCCAGCCCGACGTGAAGCGTGATGAAGGCGATATGAACGCCCTTCGCCTTCAGCTCTTCCAATAGCTCCTCGGTGAAGTGGAGTCCCGCTGTAGGGGCGGCGGCAGATCCGCGCTCCTTAGCATATACCGTCTGATAGCGGTCCTGTTCTTCGAGGCGTTCCCGGATGTATGGAGGCAGCGGCATTTCACCAAGCTCCTCAAGCACCTCATAGAAAATGCCATCATAGGCAAATTCCATGATCCTTCCACCATGGTCCTTCGTCCCGACACAGGTCGCTTTCAGCTTGCCGTCACCGAAGACGATTTCCGTGCCCACCTTCACGCGCTTGGCAGGTTTGACGAGGGTCTCCCATTGATCTCCTTCTTCCTGCTTCAGGAGAAGGACTTCGATGTTGGCCCCCGTCTCTTCTTTTTGCCCAAAAAGACGGGCCGGTAATACACGTGTATCATTCAGTACAAGGCAATCGCCTTCATCCAGTAGATCGACAATATTTTTAAACTGAAGATGATCAATGGATCCGTCTTCTTTATCCAGTACCATCAGTCTGCTTTCAGAACGATTCTCTAGCGGGGTCTGAGCGATCAGTTCCTCCGGCAGATGGAAATCAAAATCTTCAACTTTCACTTTAGGTCACCTGACTTATCTTTATTTGAATCGGCCTATAAAATAAAAGACCAACGACAGTATAACACTTAACAGGACAGAAGTCATAAGCGGGAAATAAAAAGTTGCATTCTCCTTCTTCACGACGATATCACCGGGTAATTTCCCGAGTTTCGTGAACTGAAGGAGCAAACCGGCCACGAGGAGGACGGCTCCCGCAATCATCAGAAGTTTCGGCAGACCGCTCAATTGGCCGGCACCTCCATCTGGAAATGTTCATACACAAGATGCGTGACGATCCTGCCCCTCGGGGTCCTTTGGAGGAATCCGATCTGCAAGAGGTACGGCTCATATACATCTTCTATCGTATGGGATTCCTCCCCTATGCTCGCTGCAATGGTATCCAGCCCCACCGGGCCTCCCCTGAAGCGCTCGATGATGCCCCTGAGAAGTTTGTGGTCGATGTGGTCCAGACCGAGCTGATCCACTTGAAGGAGGTCCAGCGCTTCCTTGGATAGCGTCGCCGAAATATTCCCGTCCGATTTGACCTGGGCAAAATCCCTTACGCGCCTCAGGAGCCGGTTGGCGATACGCGGTGTCCCCCTCGATCTTCTCGCGAGTTCCTTTGCCGCAACGGGATCGATTTCCGTCCTGAGGATTGCGGCGGTCCGCTTCACGATCTCATTCAGCTGATCTTCATTGTAGTACTCCAGCCTGCAGAGCACACCGAAGCGGTCCCTGAGCGGTGCAGAAAGTGCGCCGGCTCGCGTCGTGGCCCCCACGAGGGTGAACGGGGGGAGATCCAGCCTGACCGAACGCGCACTGGGACCGGTGCCGATGACAATATCCAGGCAGAAGTCTTCCATGGCTGGATAGAGGACCTCTTCGATCGCACGTGGCAGACGGTGGATCTCATCGATGAACAGCACGTCTCCTGGCTCGAGGGCCGTCAGTACGGCAGCAAGATCCCCCGGTCTTTCAATGGCAGGACCCGATGTCGTTTTCATATTGACCCCCATCTCGTTGGCAATCACCGCCGCAAGGGTCGTCTTTCCGAGGCCAGGCGGACCGTACAAGAGCACGTGATCAAGCGTTTCCTCCCGCATCTTCGCCGCTTCGATGAATACTTCAAGATTGTGTTTGACCTTGTCCTGACCGATATATTGCTTGATGGTCTGTGGTCTTAAGGAGAATTCGAAACGGTCCTCATTTTGTTCCGATTCGCCTGATACCAATCGATCGTCCATCTCATTTGCTCCTTTCCATTAGGATTTCAGAAGAAGCTGAAGGCCCTTCCTGATATATTCATCCGAAGAGAGCTCCTGCCCTTTGAGCTTCGGTTTGATTTTCTTGACCTCCCGATCGGAATAGCCAAGCGCCTTCAGGGCGAGGATTGCTTCCTCAAATGCTTCATCACCGGAATCAAGGACCGTCTCTTCAGGATTGAACAGGCTCGGGAAGTAGTCCGGAACGACGTCCTGCAGTTTCCCCTTCAGGTCAAGGATCATTTGCCTCGCCGTCTTTTTCCCTACGCCCGGGAATTTCGTAAGGAATGTATCATTTTCTTCCTCAATGGCGGTGATCACCTGCTGAGGCGCACCCGACGCAAGAATCGCAAGGGCCCCTTTCGGCCCGATCCCTGATACATTAAGGAGCTTCATGAACAATAGTTTCTCTTCCAAGACAAGGAACCCATAGAGGGCAATGACATCTTCCCTCACATGCTGATATGTAAAAATCTGAATTTCCTGACCCTGATATTTCGAATATGCAAACGGATTGGCTGCAAATAATTGATACCCAATCCCTCCATTTTCAACCACCACATACTCGGGACTCACCATCTGCACAGTACCTCGAATATATTCATACATAGTAATCACTTCACTTTCTGACAAGAAATGCGGAGGAGGGGCGGTCTGGCCCGACAAGCATAAGGCCGGGCGGGCAAAAAGGAGTCCTTTGCTTTTTGGTCCGGTTCGACTTATTCTCGATCCCCTTGCACAGATCCTCTCTGGAGCCTTCCATACTGGCCACCGCCGCCTCGCATAATAAATCTATTGTATCATATCACTTATTGATTTTATGGAAAAGCACTGATAAAAAGAAACATTTGTTCTTATTTTTTCTGTTTTTTCCGATTCTGACTTTCTTCCAAATGCGCACATAAAAAACAGCCGGTCAGATGACCGGCTGTTCACTGTGGCAGGGAGTAAGGTTTCAATTGTTCGAGAACGTCTACATACGCTTCCTTGGATGTGATGGGAATCCCGTTTACCAGATCGTCATGCCGATTGCTCTCCAGCTTATCCAGGTCGATTTGGAAAAAGGATTGGATGATTTCCGCTTGACCTGGCTTCCCGTTGAAAATGGATAATACCCCTTCTTCAGTCAGGCCGAAGTACCCATTCGTTTTTAACAGCGGCGAAATATCATCCATCTGCTTCTGGAAGACGATTTGTTCTTCGCTCATATCAATCAGCTGCCATTCTTCGTAGGCAGCCCAGAAATCTTCCATGCTCCATATGGTTTCCTGGACGATTTCTTCACTTACTTCACCATCAAGATAAACCCTTTCCAGGATCAGCGTGACGGTATGTGCGGATGTTTCCTCTACGGGTACATCGTGAACCGGTCCGTCCGCCGCTTGCTTTTCATCTGAATAAAAGAAGGTAAAATATGTGGCTCCAGTCAACAACATCACCATAAACACGATCCGAACGTTCATCGTCATCGTGATCACCTCGGGATTCATTATGTATTGCTATCCCTAGTCTTGCCATCAGGGGAACGATTTATCCCGATAGTTGAAAAAAGACTGTACAAAGGGACCTCCCCTTTATACAGTCAAGCTTCTACGGGTTGCGGATCGTATTGAACATATCATGCAGGTCCAGGTTGATCCCATCCAGCGGTCCGCCGCCCCTCAGATCATTATCGATATTCCGGACGCGGCTGAATGTGCCTTCATCCGTGACGACTGATACAGTCCTGCCTTCGAGGTACGGCTGTACCGCTTTTTCTACACGTTGCTTTGTTTCTTCTTCTTTCGAGTGGTCCCTGACCTCGATGGCAATCAATACGTCGGTCCCATACGATACGGCACGAACATCACTGACGTTCTTCACATGCCCCGTGACATCGCCGATCTTTTCTGCAAGATCCCCCTCGTAGGCGGTATAGTACGAATTTCGCGCCTTACGGGTATTATCATCGAGATGCCCATGATAATTGGCATCACCGTGACTTCCACGGTTATCCTGGGCAAAGAAGCCTGCATCATATGGTGCCAGGGGGTGGTGGGATTCTGGGGATTGCCGTCATCATCCCTCACCTGCAGGAATTTATGTTTCTGATTACGGATATCCTGCCCTTCCCTGCCCACGGAATGATCGAACATTTCGGTCAACGGACCATCATGGCGGTCATTTTCATCTCCCCCATGACCTTCATTCGAATAATAGCCCAGTGGTTCATAGGAATTCGAGTATTGCTGACCGGATTCCTTCTCCGCACTGCTGCAGGCAGCAAGGTTAAGCGACATGAATGCTGTCATACCAAGAAATGCATAGCGCCTCTTCAACGTAGTCATTCCCCCTCACCGCTATTTGAGCATAATGCTCGTTTATAGGGTGCGGAGGAACGGACCCAATCATTCCATCAATAGTTGGGACAACCTCCTACAAATGGGTGATGATCCTCCGTAATTCACTGTGCAGCTCCTGAACGAAGCGCATCCGCTGGTGAAACTGTCCCAACGTGATCTGTACCAGATATGGCCACACTTGCTCCCTGTAAGACTGCCCCTCCCTGATGAATCGATTCCATTCCCTGAAAATATCACTCGGATACATCAGTCCAAGGAAGAACGCCGCATCATTTCTATACTTCCTTATCGAGGGGATGGCCAAGACGTCCTTCAACGACCAATCCAGATAAGGAAGTACCCGGTTGGCCATCTGGATATCATCTGTGATGGCAGGTGACCTTGACAGTAAATCAAAGTCGATGAGGTACACGCGGCCGTCGATTCCCCTTAAGAAATTATGATGGGCCACATCCCCGTGGACCATGCATCTTTTTCCTTTATAAGGGCCAAGTGCATCAAGTTCCTCCCAGGCCCATCTTCCCCATTCAAGATAGCTGGACAGATAATAGGGAGCAATAAAGTGTTGAAGATACGGCAGATGATAGTCAAACAACTGCATCCGCTTCTTCCATTTGTCAAGCCACCTGAACTCAGGCACATCGTCCACCCATGCGCCCTGAATCCTCCTTGTGGCGCGATGGAATCCTTTTAACACACGCCATGCTTCCTGCCTGTCTGAAACCTCAGCATAATCGATCGAAGAAGCCGTCTCGAGCCAGTATGAAATCCCGATTACATTCCCCTCGAACGAGATGACCTCTGTCTGATGCAGGGGATGCAAAGGGATGACATGGTTAAACCCTCCTTGCAGGAGCTCTTTGATCAGCATTTCTTGGAGTGCGAACCGTTTCTCCGAAGAGTAGCGCTTGACAAACCACTTCCTCCCTCCGGACTGCAGCACCCATTTCCCGTCTTTCAACGTGTCGATCGATGCACCGGGTTCCCCCAACTTCCATTGCAAAAAAGAAAGGAGACGAACTGTGTAGTCGTCTCCTCCATGCTCCCATCTATCCTTCATTGTCTTCGTCATAAAAGTTCGGCATGGAGAATGCTCTTGGGGCACCCATTTGCATACCTTGAGGCAAACCCTGCCCCATCATTCCCGGTCCGAATCCCTGCGGCTGGGGCATTCCATACGGCATCGGTTGATTCCACTGCGGAGCCTGCTGCTGCCATTGCGGCTGACCCTGTGGTTGAGGGCCTCCACATCCACAATCCTCCTGATCACTAGCTCCCATCACACCGGGTTGACCCATCGGCATTTGCTGATTCATCTGTGCTCCCATCACACCCGGTTGGCCCATCAGCATCTGATGATGCATCTGTGCTCCCATCACGCCAGGCTGGCCCATCGGCATCTGATGATGCATCTCTGCTCCCATCACGCCAGGCTGACCCATCGGCATCTGATGATGCATCTCTGCTCCCATCACGCCAGGCTGGCCCATCGGCATCTGATGATGCATCTCTGCTCCCATCACACCCGGTTGACCCATTGGCATCTGTCCATCCATCATGGCGCCTTGCACCTGATCTTGCCCCCATGGGCCAGGCATCCCGAATCCTCCTGGTCCGCAGAAACCTGGCCCAGGCATCATCGGTGATACTGGATAACATGGTTGTGGCATCCCCTGGTGCATCATTTGATTTTCATCGGATGCACCCATTACCCCAGGCTGGCCCATCGGCATTTGCATTGGCATCTGCATCGGGGACTGCATTGGCATTTGCATCGGTGACTGCATCGGCATTTGCATTGGCATCTGCATTGGTGACTGGGCATTCGGCATGAAAGGCATGAATGAAGAAGAATCTTCATCGTAGCCATGATGCATCATCGGCATATTCATCTGAGGATACTGGGCTCCCTGGACTTGATTCCATGGACCCATTCCGCCACCCTGCCACGGCTGCATGTTTCCACCATGACCGAATCCCGGCATGACTGGTGAAACAGGAACTGATTGATTTGGATTATAATACATAGGCTGAGTGAATCCCCCTTGTTGTGGTTGAGGCATTTCCAGGCTTTCTTCCTGTTGTACCCCTTTTACGCTGTGATTTGTTTTTGGCGTTTCTTTTTTTGGTTCCGTTGCTTTTGGAAGGATATTGGCAGGTTTAGGCGGTGTCTGTGGCTGGGGTTTTGCTTGCGGTTTCACTTGCTGCATCGGCTGTTGTTTTGGTTGCTGGACAGGCTGCTGCATCGGTTGCTGCATCGGTTGCTGCTTCGGCTGTACTTGCATATTCATCATGTAATAGTTGTTGATGTCGATCTCCGGGATGACCGGCTGTGGCATTTTTGGCGTGAACGGTTTTTGTGCTTCTTTCGGCTTTTCAGCCTTGGGCTGTTCTGCAGGCATCGTCATCGGTTTCTGCTCTTTAAAAGGATGCTCTGTTTTCGGCATTTCCTTTTTGGGAGCCTCCTTGGAACCGTACTTGATCTGTGTCTCTTTTTTTACGGTTCCACCGGATGTAGGGACTTTGATCTTCATTCCGGGCATGATCATATCCGGGTTGGACAGCTGGGCGTTCATGTGTTTTAATTCTTCGAAATTGACGCCATATTTTTTGGCGATTTTCCAGAGCGTATCACCTTTTTGTACGATATGGATCTTCACGCGTCATTCCCCTCCTCAGGCATAAGTCTATATATCCTATGATAAGATGGGCAAATTGCTAATCATCTACATAAAAACTTATGACTATGCGGATTCTTTTATGCCGCGGCCACTGATTTGAACAGTACGAAAAAAACCGCCGGGGGGATTTCCCGGCGATCGGTCAGGCACGATTCAACATGCGCTCGAGGGCTTTTACGGCTTCGGTCGTGACGGAAGGGTCCACCCTGATCACATTGACCGGATCCTCCGCCACTACACGCTCAAGAGCCCAGAGCAGATGCGGCAGGTCGATCCTGTTCATGGTGAGACAAGGGCACATATATGGATTCAACGATACAATGTGTTTGTCTGGGTGTCCCGCAATGAGGCGCTTCACCAGGTTCATTTCTGTTCCGATGGCCCACGACGTCCCTGATGGTGCACGTTCAATCATGTCGATGATGTATTTGGTGCTGCCATTATAATCAGACCGCTCAACTACTTCCCTCCTGCACTCAGGGTGGACGATGACCTTCATGTCCGGATGATTGTTGCGCACGTTCTCTATATTCTGTACGGTGAAATTCTCATGCACGGAGCAATGACCTTTCCAAAGGATGACTTTGATGTTTTCCGTATCCCCATCATGGACAAGCTCATTCGTGGCTGGATCGAATACCGCCATGTCATCCAGGGAAATCCCGAGATCGGCAGCCGTATTCCTACCCAGGTGCTGATCGGGAAGGAATAGGATCCTTTCTTTTTCCCCTAGCGCCCATTTCACCATGTTATGGGCATTGGATGAGGTGACCGTTGCCCCCCCGTACTTTCCTACAAAGCTTTTGATGGCTGCGGTGGAATTCACATAGGTCAACGGAATGATCCCATCACCAAACGTTTCCGTCAGCTTCTCCCACGCCTTCTCGGTTTGGTAGATATCGGCCATGTCGGCCATGGAGCATCCTGCCCGCATGTCGGGCAGGATGACGGTCTGTTCCGGTGCGGTCAGCATATCGGCTGTCTCCGCCATGAAATGGACCCCGCAGAAGACGATATACTCCGCTTCTTTATTCTCAGCTGAAACCTGCGCCAGTTGGAGTGAATCACCAACGGCATCGGCAAACTGGATCACTTCATCCTTTTGATAGTGGTGACCAGGGATAAAGAGCCTGCTTCCCATCATTTGTTTGATTTCCCTTACCCTTTCCTCCATTTCACCCGTCGTCATGGAGGTGATGGACGGTGGCAGAGAAACATGCAGTGTATCAAGAATTCCCATCTTATTGTTCATCCTTTCTTAGTTCCACCCGTGCGCTGATGTCGAGGGCTGACACCGAGTGGGTCAAGTATCCGAGTGAAATGTAGTCGATCCCTGTCCATGCGTAGTCCGTGAGCGTTTCACGGGAGATGCCGCCCGATGCTTCCGTGATGATCCCGGCGGGGACGTGACGCATCCAGTCCTTGATCTTTGCCGGTGTGCAATTATCGAACATAATCACATCCACACGGCTTGCCACGGCTTCGATGAGCTGCTCTTCCGTTTCAATCTCCACTTCGATCTTCACCATATGGCCCGTAGCACCCCGAATGGTCTCCACAGCCTTGGTGATGGAACCGGCAAAAGCGATATGATTATCTTTCAGCATCACGGCATCGTACAGCCCAAACCGGTGATTATACCCTCCCCCGACCCTGACGGCATACTTCTCGAGCATGCGGAGGCCGGGAGTCGTCTTCCTGGTGTCACAGATCCTCGCACCGCTTCCTTCGATGGCCCTCACGGCTTCTGCCGTTTCCTTCGCGATCCCGCTCATGCGTTGAATGAGGTTGAGGACAACCCTTTCCCCCTGAAGAAGATCTTTCATCCTTCCCTTCACGGTTCCAAGTTGCTGTCCCTCACTGACGGTCTCTCCATCCTTCACAAGAAGATCGACTTCAATGGATGGATCGAACATCGCGTATGCGGTACGTGCAACTTCCTCTCCGCAAAAAACACCGGGCTGTTTGGCTATAAGCGTGATCACCCCATGCTGTGAGTGAAAGAGCGTCTCTGAAGATAGGTCTCCTTCCCCCAGGTCCTCCCGGTAAAATTCCTCAAGCATGGATCTTAGTTTCAAGTGATTCATAGACGGACACCTTCAACCTTCCCGTTTGTATTTTCATGTGGATGTTTTTTTTATCCCATTCAGGACGCTTCTGAGGATGATCCCTCCTGATGTGGCCTCCCCGGCTCTCTTCCCGAAAAAGCGAAGCAGTCCCGATGAGGCGTGACACGACCCAGATCAAGTAATCTTCCATATCCTCAACGTCCAGATCGTCCATCTTGCATTCATAGGTGAGACCGAATCCATCCAGCCATGTCAATAACCGGTTCAGTCCCTCCTCCGACCGGATGATCCCGGCTTCTTCCATCATCATTTTCTTCAACCTGTTGCGTTCAGGAAGATGTTCGGGTGGGGATGAGGTCTGTGCACCTACGAGGGGCATGGCCTTGGAAGGGAGCGCCTGTTTTAAATGGTCAGCAAGCCTCTGTCCATATACAATCCCCTCCAGGAGGGAATTGCTGGCTAGACGGTTCGCCCCGTGGACCCCGCTGCACGCAGCTTCCCCGATCGCATATAGACCATCCAGATTCGTTCGTCCGACGTCATCCACCAGGACTCCGCCCATGATGAAATGGCATCCCGGTGCCACAGGGATCCTCCCCGCTTCAATCGGATATCCTTCTCTCTCACACTGCTCTGTGATTGATGGGAACCGCGTTGAAAAATCCCGTATCCCCGTAATGTCGAGATACACATCTCCTCCTAAGGCCCTTTCCCTGTAGATCGCTTCTGCCACCACATGTCGCGGGGCAAGGTCCCTCATAGGGTGGATCGATTCCATAAGGGCACTTCCATCTTCCCTTATGAGCACTCCTCCTTCCCCTCTCACGGCTTCCGAGATGAGCCCTGTTGTCCTCCCCCTGGAGATCATAAGGGTCGGGTGGAACTGAATGAATTCCATATCGCTCACGACAGCCCCAGCCAAAAAAGCCATGGCAATTCCCGTTCCGGTGACCGATGGATGATTGGATGTGGACTCATAAATCCCACCTGCCCCACCGCTTGCCAGAACGATGTGATCGCCGGTGTAGGTACGGATCACTCCTGCTTCATCCTTTGTCCTCACGCCGCCGATCCTTCCTTTACCATCCTTTAGAAGCTGATAGGCCATTTCGCCTTCAATGATCTTCACGTTTTCAGAAAGGGACGAATGCAAGAATTCGATCAGGAACCTTCCCGTCTGATCTCCACCGCTGTGCACGATCCTCTTGGTGCTGTGTGCCCCTTCCATACCGAGTTTCAAGCCCCCTGCTCCATAGTCGAAGGGCATGCCATCTGAGAGCAGTGCTTCCACAGCGCGCTTTCCGTCCTCGACGAAAGACATGACCCTCCCCTCATCCTGGAGGGCTTCTCCAGCTGAGAGTGTGTCCCTCGTATGCAGCCCGGGGGAATCATCCGGGGCAATGGCGGCAGCAATCCCTCCTTGTGCCAGATAGGAGTTGGACGCCTTCAACCGTGACTTTGTGATAATCCTCACATTCATGTGATCTTGAATATTCCTTGCAAGCTGTAATGCGGCCACCCCGCTGCCTATGATCAATACGTCCGCTTTTCCCATAGAGAATCCTCCTGTTTTACCTTACAGGTGTCTTGACACATATATTTACACATTATTAAACTAATAACAAGAGTTTTTTCTAGCAAATCGTTTTGTCAGACTATTCGATAAAGGAAGATGCCATCATGGATTATTTCGACTACGCCTCAACCACCCCCATGGATCCACACATCCTGGACATTTACCGAGAGGTCGCCGAGCACTTCTGGGGGAACCCAAACAGCCTTCATGATACAGGCGGGGCGGCCAAAGAGCTTCTCGACAGGTGCACAGACGCCCTTGCCACGCTCCTCGGGGTGCCTGCTGAAGGCTTGACCTTCACATCAGGGGGCAGCGCAGGGAATGCTGCGGCCCTCCATGCCCTTGCTCACGGCAGAAAGCATCTGGGCACCCATATCATCATCGGTGGAGCAGAGCACGCCTCCCTCCATACTGCCGCTGGGCAACTGGAGTCAGCAGGATTCCAGATCACCGCGATCCCTTATGAGGAGAACGGACTTCTCAATCTCCGACAGCTGAAGTCGGCCATCAGGGAGGAGACCATCCTAGTCAGCATCGCCCACTGCAACGGAGAGATCGGTGCCATCCAGCCCTTGGGAGAAATCAGGGAAAGCCTCCGTGGAAGTGCGGCCCTGCTTCACTCGGATCTCGTTCAATCGTTCGGGAAGTGGTCTGTTGAAGAAGCCGTCCGTCATGCAGACAGTTTTACGCTATCATCCCATAAAATCCACGGTCCGAAGGGGATGGGTGCCCTCTATATCAATCCCTCGATTGCGCTCATCCCTGCACATCGGATCTCAGGCACCCCTGACCTGCCGGGCATCACCGCTTTTACGGCTGCTGCAGAAAGAGCCGTCCCGATGCCGGATCATTATCAGATGCTAAGGGATTCCTTTTTCTCCTCCCTTGATCGGAAGCTGGGGAACGGATATCGCGTCTTTGAAGGGCCACCCGGTCAACAGCTACCCCAGGTGATTGGACTTGCCATCGAAGGCATTGAGGGGCAGTGGCTCATGCTTGAATGCAACCGTCGGGGTATGGCCATCTCCACGGGAAGTGCCTGTCAGTCGGGAATGCAAGGCATGCCCATCACGCTGAAGAGCATGGGTGCAACGGAGCGGGATGGAAAGGAGTTCATCCGGATATCGTTCGGTCCCTCCACGACACTGGAGAAAATCGACCGGCTAACAGACACCTTGGCCGAAGTCAGGCTGTCCATTTCAAGCGGGGGTGTGATATGATTTTCTTATCAATTACTCGGGGAGATTACGTTGTCAGAAAAAAAATTATTAGGAGACGAGCGGAGGGATTGGCTTCTCCACACGCTCAAAAGCAGGGGCATCCCCATCACGGGAGGGGATCTTGCAAAGGAAAGCAGGGTCAGCCGCCAGGTCATCGTCAGCGACATCACACTCCTGAAGGCAAAGGGCGAACCGATCATCGCCACGAGTCAGGGGTATCTTTACTTAAATCCCAATGAAGGAGCCCACCATGAAAAGACGGTCGCATGCCAGCACACACCCGACCGGGCTGAAGAAGAGCTGAACCTCCTGGTCGATCATGGTGTCACCGTAAAGGACGTGAAGATCGAGCATGGGGTGTACGGGGACCTTACCGCCTCCATCATGGTTTCCAATCGCAAAGAAGTGAAGCAATTCCTAACCAAGATCAGGTCGACCAATGCTGCATTTCTATCTGAATTGACCGATGGCGTCCATCTTCATACCCTTTCAGCAACCTCCAAAGAAGCACTTTCAGAAGCAGAAAACGCCTTGGAAAGGGCCGGCTTCCTGATCCATTCTTTATAATGAGCCGAACAGAAAAAGCCCCTGATGCATGTGCATCAGGGGCTTTTTGTGATCCTTTTTTATCATGAGAGCATGAACGACGGATAATGTCCGACCAGCTTCACGGTGCAGCCAAGGGCCTCCATCTCATTGATGGCACCAGGAAGGAGGACGTCATCCAGCTCATGATCCACATCGATGAGGAAGAAGTAGTCGCCAAGCCCCGTTTTCAAGGGACGCGATTCAATCTTGCTCAGATTCAGCTGCCTCCAAGCAAATGCAGAAAGCACCTGGTGGAGGGCACCTGAACGGTCTTTTGGCAGGGTCACCATCAGGGTCGTCTTATGCAGACTGGTTTCATGGGGGATTGAAACCTCCCTGTGCTTCTTATGAAGGACGATGAAGCGGGTATGGTTATAGGTCACATCATGGATATGATCGTGCAGGATCGCGAGGCCATAGTGCTCGGCGGCGAGCTCATTCCCGATCGCTGCCAGGAAGGATTCAGGGTGCTCACTGACAAACTTTGCACCGGCTGAAGTCGATGTGGACTGCTCAAGGGGCACTCCCTTATAGGTTCCGCGCAGGAACTTGTGACACTGTGCAAGGGCATGGGGATGGGACAAGATCTTCTCGGGTTGCCCGTGCTGATCCTTCCAATCAGGATGGACCATGAGATGCTGCTGAATCGCCGATGTCAGCTCCGCAACGATGGCCAAGTCGGCCTCATGGAACAGGTAATCGACGGTAATATGTACGGATCCTTCCAATGCATTTTCCAATGGGACGACTGCATAATCCACTTCCCCATCCATGACCGCTTCAATGCAGTCGGGGATCGTGGTGAACGGGATGGTTTCTTCTTCTGGGAATGCCTTCTTCACAGCAAGATCTGTGAATGATGACTGAGGGCCTAAATATGCGATTTTCACTGAACTCTTCCTCTCACCGGTAGATGGCCCATGTATGAGCCTTAAATTTATTGAACATTCTATCATGTTCCTGCAGAAAGAGAAAGGGGGCCGATCGATCGAAACATGACTGAAATCGCTTTCTTTCCAATCTCTTTGGTACTCAAGCTCTTTTCCCATTCTTTTATGGTCGGTAAGATAGAAATCGTTACACCATCGTTTTTTATGGTGGGATAAAAAAAGAAGTGTCAGGCTCCTGAGCCCAACACTTCTACTTTTTCGACAAATTCAAGCCGGCGCAGCTTTCCGAGGAAATCCTCGAGGCCGATGGACAGATCCGTCACATTCAGGGAAAGGGTCACATTGGCCCTGCCCTGAAGCGGAATCGTCTGGTGGATCGTCAGGATGTTACAGCCATGCTTGGCCGTTTCACCGAGAAGATGCGAAAGCGTCCCTGAACGATCCTCCAGCTGAAAGAATAAGGTGATGATCCGTTCCTTCACGATCGTGTGGAACGGGAAAACCGTGTCCCTGTACTTATAAAAGGCACTTCTGCTCAGGTCCACACGCTGGACGGCCTCCCAGACCGATTCAGCTTTTCCCCGTTCGATCAGTTCCTTGGCATCGAGCGTTTTCTTCATCGCTTCAGGAAGGACATCCTCCCTGACCAGATAAAATTTGCCTTCTTGAAATTTTTTCCCCAATGACAATTCCTCCTGTTATCCGGCTGAAGGGAAGCCCGAGGTCCAGCCGTCCCCTACAGGGACATCTGCTGGATCAGTCAACGAATTCAAATTCATATTTCATCAGTCGGATCGTATCACCGTTCTCTGCACCGCGCTCACGAAGGGCCTCATCCACACCGTATGAACGGAGCTGACGGGCGAAACGTCTTGTCGAGTCTTCCCTTGTGAAGTCGGTCATCTTGAAGAGACGTTCGATCTTCGCACCGCTCACGACGAATACACCATCCGGGTCGCGTGTGATCTCGAACTCTTTCTCTTCTTCTTCGTGCTTGTACATCACGCGGTGGATGCCTGTTTCCTCTTCTTCGACCTGAAGCGGGAACTCTGCTGTTGTCTCGAGCTTATCCGCAACGGCGAATAGAAGTTCCTTTAGCCCCTGTTGAGTGAAGGCGGAAATCGGGAAGACCGGATATTCATCGTCCAAACGTTCCTTGAACGCCTTCAGATTCTCTTCGGCTTCCGGCATATCCATTTTATTGGCTACGATGATCTGAGGGCGCTCAGTCAATCTGAGATTGTACTGCTTCAACTCTTCATTGATCGTCACGTAATCGTCGTATGGATCTCTTCCTTCCATCCCGCTCATGTCGATGACGTGAACGATGACACGCGTCCGCTCGATATGGCGGAGGAACTGATGTCCGAGTCCCACGCCTTCATGGGCGCCTTCGATCAGTCCCGGAAGGTCGGCCATGACGAACGTCCTTCCATCGCCTGTTTCAACCATACCGAGGTTCGGTACGATCGTCGTGAAATGATAGGAAGCAATCTTCGGTTTCGCTGCCGATACAACGGAAAGCAACGTCGATTTTCCGACGCTCGGGAATCCGACGAGGCCCACATCGGCGAGGAGTTTGAGCTCCATGACGATATAGCGCTCCTGACCGGGTTCCCCTTTCTCAGACAGCTCCGGAGCCGGGTTGGCAGGAGTCGCGAATCGCGTATTCCCTCTGCCACCGCGGCCGCCTTTTGTGATCACGGCGCGCTGACCGTGTTCCAGCAGGTCGGCGATCGTTTCACCGGTGTCATCATCCTTGACGACGGTACCAGGCGGAACCTTTACGATCATATCCTCTGCGTTCCGGCCATGCTGGTTCTTGCTCATGCCGTGCTCGCCCCTCGGTGCCTTGAAGTGGCGTTGGTAGCGGAAGTCCATCAACGTGCGCAGACCTTCATCCACTTCGAACACGACGTTCGCACCGTGTCCTCCGTCTCCACCAGCCGGTCCACCTTTTGGTACATATTTCTCACGGCGGAAAGCAACCATTCCGTTACCTCCATCTCCGCCTTTTGTGTATATCTTGACCTGATCGACAAACATTTTTTCTTCACTCCTTACGCTCTCATGCCCTTATAATGCAACATGAAAAACGAGAACTTCTTCTTCGATTTGTTCAATGCTGATGTTCGTGCCATTTCGGCGCTCATTCTCCAGCCATTCCTTCATGGCGCCTGCATGACTTAGTATACCTGTGAAATCGAATATAAAACGGGGGGCATCCTTGGTGATGTGCAGCAGGATTGACAATTGGTTTTCACCATTGCCGCTGACACACTGTACCAGCTCGTCCACAAAGCGAGTGCACCAGGAAACCAATCCTTGATCGTCAAGTCCATGATCAGCGGTGCAATCGAGTATTTCGAAATCCAGCTTGATCATCGACCCGGACCAATTATATGTTAAGATCCATTCTGTCAGTAATGGAAGTTTCAAATTCGATAGCTTAGATTCGTTTTGTGCTGCGAGGACCATTTCTTCGATGACTTGTTTTGCCCGGTCGATCCGATCGAGATCGAGATTCCCCTTGATCAGTTGCAAATCATTCATCCAGTCGTGGCGTGCATGCCGCAGTACCTCGACGACATCCCATTTTCGGCTCATAATCTAACTCCTATACTAAGTGCTTATCTGTTAGTATAACAAAGATAAGACCCCTCCGTATATCGTTTATGAAATTCGCACATAAATAAAACTCTAACCGAAAGTCGGTTAGAGTTTTCGTTAAAGATATGCGATTAAGCTTCATTCGCAACAGGGTATACGCTCACTTTTTTCTTGTCACGTCCCATGCGTTCGAAACGAACAACACCGTCAGTTTTAGCGAAAAGTGTATCGTCACCACCACGGCCTACGTTTAGTCCTGGATAAATCTTAGTACCGCGTTGACGGTATAGGATTGATCCACCACTTACCATTTGACCGTCTGCACGCTTAGCACCAAGACGCTTTGAGATAGAGTCACGACCGTTTTTAGTCGAACCTACCCCTTTCTTAGACGCGAAAAATTGAAGATCTAATCTTAACATCTGTTCCACCTCCTACTTTTTGAAGGTTATTTTAATAAAATCACTGTAAGTAGTTTCAATCGTCTGCAGGCTTACCACCATGCCATCTAATAGCAGCTGGACGTTCCTGTCAGTCTCTTCCGGCAGGTCATCAGGGATGACACAGACGAAATGTCCCCCATCGTTTTGCTCGATGTAAGGTTCAATCCCCGTCAACGCCATGATGGCATTGACGCTTCCGAATGAAACGGCAGAAGCTCCGGCACAAACAATATCCTGACCATACTCATCGAAATTCGCATGACCATCCATGGAGAAAGAACGAATCCTTCCCTTGGTTTTTTCTACCCGAATGTTGATCATAGGATCACGCCTTACGCGTTAATTGTGTCGATGACAACTTTAGTGTAAGGTTGACGGTGACCTTGCTTACGACGGTAGTTCTTTTTCGCTTTGTATTTGAATACTACAAGCTTCTTCGCGCGGCCTTGTTTTTCAACCTTCGCTGTTACAGTAGCACCAGCCACCAATGGGCTTCCTACTTTCACATCGTCGCCACCAACGAAAAGAACTTTGTCAAACGTAACCGTATCACCTTGCTCAGCGCTTAGCTTTTCGATGAAGATCTCTTGACCTTCCGTTACACGGATTTGCTTACCACCTGTTTCGATAATTGCGTACATAATCGCACCTCCTTAATAGACTCAGACTCGCCAATCACAGGTGACGGTCGCCCGTACTTCAAGACCTGTTATGAGCGGTTGTAGCACGGGTGCTACAATCAATAACAGTAGAATCCTATCACATTTCTGCGATGGATGTCAACACAATGAGAGAAAATCACTGGATCTTTGTGATTCGATAGAATGGATTCACTGCCTGGGTCTCAAGCCAGTCCACCTTCACCCCGAGACGGGCCTCGAGCTTGTCGATATGTCGCCCGCCGGGTCCGGAAAACGCCGCTCGTACATCAGGGGTCCCTTCGACGGAAACGCGGGCCGGGTGGTCCAGATCCCAGATTTCCCGTTCAAGGCTGAAGGCGAGGCTCTCGGGACTTTCGGTGCGTCCGGTTCCCCCGCAGGCATGACACGGCTCGGTCAGATACTCCTCGAGGGCCTGACGCGCCCGCTTCCTCGTCACCTCCAGGATGCCGAGCTTCGTGAAGCCCTCCACCTTCGTCCGCTGGCGATCAGAGCCGAGGGCCGCCCGGAATGCCTCTTCCACTTGCTCTCGGTCGCCGTCCCCCTTCATGCCGATGAAGTCGATGAGGATCATCCCTCCGATATTCCTCAACGCGAGCTGATGGGCCGTTTCTTCCGCTGCAAGGATATTGGTTTCAAGAGTTGTCTGTTCAAGGGTGGCACGCCCCGTGAATTTCCCTGAATTCACGTCCACCACCGTCATCGCCTCTGTCGTCTCGATCACGAGATAGGCGCCGTTCTTCAGCCAGACTACTTTCTTCAAAGCCCTGTCCCAGGCGCTGTCGACGCCGTGCCTGCTAAAGATATCGTCATGTCCCTGATCGAACTGTATGTCCCAGCCTTCATAGCGGGTAGCGAGGCTTTGAAGCTCATTGGAGAAGGCGTAATCATCCACGAGGATCCGTCCCTCTCCTCTTTTCATATGTTCCACAAGGTCTTCCTTCAGGGCATCCTGATTCTCAAGAAGCAGCGGGGCCTTTCCTTTAAGCGCACGCTTCCCGAGTTCCTCTGCCTTTTGCCTTAAGCGCACGATTTCTTCCTTGATCGCCTCTTCGGGTATTCCCGCACTGCTTGTCCTGAGCACGATCCCTTCCTCAGGGAGCTTCCAGCGGTGAGCCACGGCTTTGAGGTGATGGCGCTCTTTTTCATCGAGCTTCTTGGAGGCCGCCACGTAGACCCCTCTCGGCATATAGACGAGTAATTCCCCCTTCATCTCGATCACGGCGCTGAGCTTGGCTCCTTTTGACCCCGTGGGATCTTTCGTCACCTGCACGAGTAGTTTCTCCCCTTCATGCACGGCTTGATTGATGGGCAGGGCGTCGTCACCTCCATGAAAGGCTTTGATATTGGCAGGACAGTCCTTTGCATGCAGGTAACCGTTCTTGCCCTCACCGATATCGACAAACGCGGCATCAAGCCCTTTATGGATCCGGACGACCCTGCCGACATAGATATTCCCGGTAAGCGTGTCACCGACGGGCCGGTACACGCGCAGCCCCCTGACGGCTCCATCTGTTTTGGATACCCAGCGCTTTTCTCTCGTTTTTGCCTGGATGATGATTTCGTCCACTGCTGATCCCCCCTTATCATAAAGAATCGGGAAGGGGCAGCCCCTTCCCGGCATATGTCTTTACTTTACCCTTCTCCACCTTTAACAGTCAATAAAGATAGAGAAGATCCTTTGTTTTGGCCGAAGTCATTTTTTCAGCGAAGAACGCGTGGAGGAGCTCATTCTCATCCAGCTTCCCCACTTCCTGGCCATCCTTCATGACAACAAGGGGATGCTTGACCCCCCTGTGGAAGCGCTCCACGACCTCGAGGACAGAAGACTCGCTGTCGACAGGAAGTGGCTTCAGCTCTAAAAACTGACGATGATCGCCGTAGTACCGTTCCATCAGGAATTTCATGAAAACGTACCGCCTCTGCTTCCAGTCCTTCCATAAGGAGAAGTAGAGGAAGGTGAGGATCACCCAGAGGTTCAGATTCGCCGGTGATGCCAGGAGGACGAAGGCATGAAAGCACAGAAGGAGCCCGAACGACAGAAGGAGCGTGTATTCGTACGCCTTCAGATAGTTCCACTTCATGGCCAGGAGAAGGGATATGAGCTTCCCTCCGTCGAGGGGCCAGATCGGCAGGAGATTGAACAGGAGGACGGCCAGATTCAGATGCAGGAATAACAGGAATGTTCCGGGAGCGATAATGCCGAGTTGGGCGAGCCCCCACCCTGCACCGATCAGCCACACATGCTGGAGGGGACCCGCTGCCACGACCCAGAACTCCTCATCGAGTGACCGGTTCCCATGTTCATCCACTTCAGCGACGCCCCCAAAGGGCAAAAGGGCGATCCTCCTGACCCTCCATGAAAAATAGTGGGCCATGCAGGCGTGCCCGAGCTCATGGATGATGATGATGCCCAGGAGCATGATCAGCTCCGTGAAATGGGCCGTCATGACGGCCACAGCGATGACGACCCAAAGGAGGGGATGGATATAAAATTTTCGGAGCATGGCCAAAAGATTAGTCAAAGGAAATCACCTGGACCGGATCGACGAATTCCTCCCCCATCTTGATGGCGAAATAAAATTCCCCCGATGCCTCATCTTCTGCTGCCGATACCTTCCCGACGGCTCCCCCTTTTTCCACCTTTTCATATTGCTTCACGTCGATGGCTTCAAGATGCCCGTACCATGACTCTGATTGATCCGCATGCTGGATGACGACCGTATTGCCGAGGTCATCCTTTTTCCCTGCGAAGATGACGAGTCCCCCCTTCATGGCCCCGACCTCTTCTCCGAGACCTGTTTCAAGCATGATCCCCTGTCCGTTCGTCTTGAAATTCTCCACCACCTTACCCGTGGCGGGCATGGATAACGCTGTCTCTTCCTTCGCCTCCTGTTTCCCCGAATCAGGAAGCAGGGCCAGGGGTTTGCCGAACTGGTCCTCGTACCACGTCGAGACCGCGGCGAATTGGAAGTCGTTCTCCATCGTCTTATGCACCACCGCCCTCGCCTCTTCCAAGGCAGGGCTCGGACTCTTGAACATGATCGCCGTCAGGAGGACCATGACCCCGGAAGCGAGGACCTTCAACAAAAAGGTTTCTTTCTTAAAGAGGGGATGGCCTTCGGATGGCGGTCCCCCTTCGAAAGAGGATTGACCGACCCCATATTTCTCTTCATCCCCAACCAGTGGGACAACCGGGTACTCCCGGGACGCCCCGTCATTCATTTTTTTTCGCCTGGCGATCCGCTTCCTGATTTCATCGGCTCGATTGCCCATCATCATCCATCCTTTTCTTTGGCTGCATGGGGATTCCCCTGCACCTTGTCTTGCTTTCAATGTATGACTTGTCCGAAATGATTATGACCGGGGAGCACAAAAGCGCATAAGAAAAACCCGTGCATCCAGGCACGGGTTTCGTCAGGCTTTTACGCCGAATAAACGTTTGATTTTTGTAAAGACGCCCGGTTTGTCCTCTTCAAGGGATTGAAGGGGGACGGACTCACCAAGGATCCTTCTTGCAATATTGCGATACGAAATGGATGCCTTGCTCGTCGAATCGAGGGCGATCGGCTCTCCTTTATTCGAAGACCGGATCACATTCTCATCATCCGCTACGATTCCGATCAAATCGATGGAAAGATGGGTCGTGATCTCATTGACGTCGAGCATTTCCCCGCTTTTCATCATATGATTCCGGATCCGGTTGATCACAAGCTTCGGAGGCTCGATTTCTTCCTGTTCAAGAAGGCCGATGATGCGGTCGGCATCCCGGACCGCGGAAATCTCCGGCGTCGTGACGACGATGGCACGGTCGGCACCGGCCACGGCGTTTTTATATCCCTGCTCGATTCCGGCAGGGCAGTCGATGATGATATAATCATAGTCCTGCTTCAGATCCTGGATCAGTTTCTTCATCTGATCCGGATTGACAGCCGATTTATCGCTTGTCTGCGCAGCAGGTAAAAGATACAGTTTATCTTCGAAGCGTTTATCCTTCACAAGTGCCTGATGGACTTTGCAGCGGCCTTCCACCACATCCACCAGATCATAGATGATCCGATTTTCAAGGCCCATGACCACATCAAGATTCCTGAGGCCGATATCGGTATCGATCAAACACACTTTTTTGCCTTGTAGAGCTAATGCTGTACCAACATTGGCAGAAGTAGTCGTCTTGCCCACTCCGCCTTTTCCTGAAGTAACAACTATGGCTTCACCCACATTAGCGTCCTCCTTTGAAACTCGTAATATTTGGTCGCAGATGCCTCAATACCTGGAGGCGATCGACGACGATCTGCCCCTCGGCATCCACGAATGCACACTCCATATCATGCTCTTCGTCTTCCTCCATCCGGTCCGGCGCCCGGTTCAGGGCATCTGCGATCCGGAGCTGCGAAGGGAGCATCCTCGATGCGACGATCACGGCATCCTTCCTGCCATTGATGCCGGCATGGGCAATCCCCTTAAGTGTGCCCAATATGTATATATTCCCGCCGGCGTGGATCTTCCCGCCAGGATTGACATCACCGACGACAAGAATATCCCCGGATACTTCAATCACCTGACCCGATCGCACAACACCGGTCATGGTCTCGATATTCCGTTCATCCACGAGTCTCTCCGCTTCATCCTTGGTCACGACATTGCTCGAGAGCCCGTTGACCACAAGATTCCGCTTTTGTCTGACGATGTCCTTGAGCTCCTCGGACTGCTCATCGGTCACGTAGCGGTTCCCCGTCTGGATATGCACGGCCAGGGTATGGCCTTCGGTTTCACGGTGATGGGCTGACAGCTTTTCGGCAAGCTCCGCCTTCAGCTCGTGAAACGAGCATTGATCGTTCAAATGGAGGGTAAGCCCCTCTTTCGTTCCTTTAATCACAACATTCGGCCTTTTATTCATGTTCATGGCGTCATTTTTCACCTCAGTCGTCATATAATTCGACATAAGCAGTGCTGATTCCTTTTTGGAAGGTACAGATTTGAAACAATTTCGCCCCTGCCGCCTATAACGGAGGGGCAGGAGGAACAGGGAAGAACGGACCTCTAGGGAAGAGAAAGCCTGGCAGACTTTATTCGCCCAACCAAGCTTTTCTTCTGGATACTAAATAATGTTTGAATGGAATCGATACGATCAGATAGAAGACCACGTTCAGAACAAGCGTCGGCCATAATCTCCAGTCGACAAATTCCATGAACGTCAGATTCGTCCGCTTGAGGATTACATAAATATAATAGACGATCACTTCGAGGATCGATAGATTTACCAAAGCGATGATCCCAAGGACGATGATATTGTTGTGCAGCACCTTCATCATCTGCTGGGTCAGGACGACCATGAACGGGAACAAAATCAAATAGATTCCGTTGATCTCCGTGTAATAGATATCAAAAAAGAATCCGAAGATGAACGCGAACAACAGGGCCGTACGGTACCGGTAGAAGGCACAGATCAAAATCAGGGTGATGACGAGGAAATGGGGGACAATGACCTTGTCCCCGAACCACGATTCCGTCTGGAAGAGGTGGACGAAAAGGCTCTCACCATAAAACACCAAAAGGGTGATGAGAGGAAGGATGAAACGCCCGATCATTGTCCGTCACCCTCGTCTTCGCCGTCATCTTCAGGAGGCGGCATATCGCGGTCGATGACCATGACGTGCTCGAGGTGATAGAAGTCTGCCGACGGCTTCACATACGCCGTCTGGGTCAGTCCATACTGATCCGGCTGCACGTCTGTCACCTCGCCGACGACGAGGCCTTTCGGGAACACGCCTCCGAGTCCGGATGTAATGACCTTGGACCCTTTCTCAACCTTCACATCGTTGACGATCTTCTTGATGAGGATCTGCTTTTTCTCCGCATCGTACCCTTCGATCCATCCGTTCACGTCTTGCTTTTCTCCTTGCACGATGGTGGAGATGCGGTTTTTCGTGTTATTGGTGGAGATCAACTCAATCGTGGATGAAAATTTGTTTACGCTTTTCACTTTACCGATGAGTCCCTTGGAAGAAATGACGGCCATATCGGATTTGATGCCGTTCACTTCTCCTTTGTCGATGGTCAGGAGTTCCTGCCAGCGATCGGGGTTCCGGGCGATGACTGTCGCCTGGATCGGATTGTAATCTGTCAGACTCTCTTTCTTATCGAGGACGTCCCTCAGCTCATCATTATCCTGCTTGAGGTCCCTCACCTGCGTTTCAAGCTTCACGAGCTCGTCCAAACGAGTTTTCAGTTTTTCGTTTTCTTTGTATGTATTTTGAAGATCCTTCAGGTTATCAAATACTCCGCCGACATAGTTCACGGGCTTTGAAACCAGTGACTGTCCGAATCCTACCATATCTTTACCAAACTGCTCCGGCCAGCTGATGTTGTCCCGCTCACGGAGGGAAAACCCGATCAGCCCGACTAAAACGATGACGCTCACCAATAGGATGATCAATCGTTTATTCAGGAAGAATTGTGGCATGACGTACACCTCAATCATTATCAAATTCTATTTAACTATACCAAATTTCGCTAGGGATTGATATTATTCAGCAAAATATTCGCTGTTATGGATAAAAAAGATGGGGCCGGTCCAATGGCAGCAACCCATTGGAGAACGTCCCCTCTTCAAGACAAACTTATTTATTGTTTCCTTTGAATAAATGGATATGATCAAGGGCTTTACCCGTCCCGATGGCCACGCAGTCAAGGGGCTCTTCGGCGATCAATACAGGCATCTTCGTTTCTTCGCTGATGACCTTGTCCAGGTTGCGGAGAAGCGCTCCCCCACCGGTAAGGACGATTCCGCGGTCCATGATATCGGCCGCAAGCTCAGGAGGCGTTTTTTCCAATGTGCTCTTCACGGCATCGACGATCGTATAGACCGTATCACGCAGGGCCGCCCCGATTTCTTCAGCAGAGATCTCAAGCGTTTTCGGCAGTCCGGTCAATAGGTCGCGACCGCGGATTTCCATAGTTTCGACACCGTCCGTTGCTCCGGCTGATCCCACTTCCACTTTGATCGTTTCAGCTGTACGATCCCCGATCATGAGGTTGTACGTTTTGCGGATATAGTTGATGATCGCATCATCCATTTCATCCCCGGCTACGCGGATCGACTGGCTCGTCACGATACCGCCGAGGGAAATGATGGCCACTTCCGTCGTACCTCCACCAATATCGACGACCATGCTTCCCGTCGGTTCCCATACAGGCAGGTTGGCACCGATGGCGGCTGCGAACGGTTCTTCGATCGTGTAAGCATCCCTTGCTCCCGCTTGGCGCGTCGCATCGATGACCGCACGCTCTTCCACACCTGTGATGCCTGAAGGGACACACACCATCACATAAGGCTTACGAGAGAACGCACTCTTATTCTTGTTCGCTTGTTTGATGTAATATTTCATCATGGTGGCAGTCGTTTCGTAATCTGCGATGACACCGTCCTTCATCGGGCGGAGCGCCACGACGTTACCAGGTGTACGTCCGATCATGTTCTTGGCGTCATTCCCGACTGCGACGATCTGTTTTGAATCCGTTTGAAGGGCCACTACTGACGGCTCCCTCACGACAATTCCTTTTCCTTTTACATAGACGAGTGTGTTGGCGGTTCCTAAATCGATTCCTAAATCCTTTGATCCAAACATTTCCGGTATCTCCCTTTCTACTGCTGATTCCAATTGGCATGTATGTGTTTTTATAAAGAGAGCTGTCCGACTCTCTACACGTTGAATTTTCACAAGGTTCATTCGTTCATGCATAACGAAAAGACTCATTCTGGTGTGAATGACTCTTGATTCCTCATCCGTTACGTTTAAAAAGCATGCTTACATTGTTTGCAAAAATCATAAGCTTTATTATACCGCAACTGGAGAAAAAATCCTAGTGTCATAAATACCCTTTTTCCTTTAAACTGATGAATTTTTTCTCGCCAATGATGAGGTGGTCGAGGACGTCTATTCCGATGATGCGACCGCATTCCACCAGCCGCTTGGTGACCTCGATATCCTCCCTGCTGGGGGTGGGATCTCCTGAAGGATGATTGTGGATGCATATGATGGAAGCGGCGGAGCGGCGAAAGGCTTCTTTGAAGACTTCCCGCGGGTGTACGATGGAGGCATTCAGGCTGCCGATGAAGATGGTCTGCTTGTGGAGGACCTGATTCTTGGTGTTAAGGTAGAGGCAAACGAAGTGTTCCTGAGAGAGGAACCGCATATCATTCATCACATAATTCGCCCCGTCTTCCGGGGACCGGATGCTGTAGCGATCATCGAATCCAAGGTTGCTGATGCGCCGGCCGAGTTCGACGGCGGCCATGATCTGGACGGCTTTGGCGAGGCCGATGCCGTTGATGGAAGTGATTTCTTCAAGGGAGGCATCCTTCAATAGATTGAGGCCCTCGAATGAGGCAAGAAGGCGGTTCGATACCTGAAGGACGGATTCGGATTTCGTCCCCGTCCTAAGGAGGATCGCGATGATTTCCTGATTGGACAGGCTTGCAGGTCCGCTCTGGATGAGTCGCTCCCTCGGGCGCTCATCCTGCGGGTAGTCACGGATCATGAGGGATGGGGTGGATTCAACTTTGACCATGTTTTCCTCCTTTTAATAAGGAGACGGCCTCAAGCTCGATAGCCCATATCCATGAGGGTCCTGTTCACCCTCGAGACGGGGAGGCCGACGACGGCATAATAATCCCCTTCGATCCCTTTGACAAACTTGGCGCCGATCCCCTGGATCCCGTAGGCCCCGGCTTTGTCGAAGGGCTCACCGGAAGCAATGTATCCGTCGATCTCACTTGGGGACAGCTCCCAGAATGTGACGGTGGTTCTTTCATAAAAACGGTTGACTTCACGGCCGTGGTGGATGGATACGCCCGTATAGACATCATGCACGGAGCCGGACAGCTCCGTCAGCATGGCACGGGCATCGTCTTCGTCCTTCGGTTTCCCCAGGATCTTCCCGTCTTTGGTCACGACGGTATCAGAGCCGATCACATAGGAATCCGGATGCTCCCCCGATACGGCTGCCGCCTTTTTATCAGCGAGATACATGACCACATCACCTGGCATCATGCCTTCTTCAAACGTTTCTTCCACTTGTGGACTTTGGGTGGTGAAGGAGAGTTGGATCTGTTTGAGGAGTTCTTTTCGGCGGGGAGATTGAGAAGCGAGAATGAGGCTTGACACACATACCAATTCCTTTCAGTGACAGTTTGGGAGATACAAGATTATACTACCAAAACCCCTCACCGTTCACAAGCACGAATAAAGGCATTCCCCGAGGGAAATGCCCGATTATTTCCTAGAAAATAGTCTCAACGCGTCGAACGGTCAGAGACCACCGTACTGTTCAACATATTTCAGCAGTTCCCCCTGAACCTCCCGGGCATCTTCCGCCGAAGAAATCGCGGCTGCTTTGGCAGAAGCATCCTTCAGTGCCTTCTTCATACTAGCAAAGCCCTCCTGCTCCACCTTGATCCCGTCCACTTCCTTGGCTGCAGACTCGATCGCCTTCAATGACTCGGCATCCATCTTACCCGAAACGACAGCAGCGCTGCTTGCCTTGGTAAGCTCTTGGAACAGGCTCCCTCCTTTTTCAAGGAAGGACTGCTCACCTTTTGTTGCATTGATGCCTTTTGCCGACAGTTCAAAATCCTTTGCATACACATCGACTCCGAGCTTTTTCACTTCTTTACCGAGGGCACGTGCACTCGTAAGATCATCCGAAACCCCGAGGATGAGGATCCACTGTCCGTCTTTCTCGATCTGAGCACCCGGGATCCCCTTTGTTGCAAGCGTCTCCTTCATGGAGACCAGCGCTTCCTCCTTGGAAAATACACCACCTTGCAGGATGGCCGTTTTGAGTCCGTCCACTTCGACTGCAGCGACTTTGGAGGAGGTGGTTTCCTCCTGGACGACCGGTTTTTCCTGAAGGGCGGCCGGGGCCGCATCGCTTTCCGTTGCCGTGATCACCTTCAGCGTCCCGAAGCCCAAAACGGCTCCGACGACGATTGCCCCTACAAGGGACATGAGGAGATTGATCGAATCCTGGAAAGGATTGCGGAAGGATTTCCGTTTTTTATTCTTACCGGAAACATAATTGATCTTTTTATACTCTTTCGGCGGCTGGAAGTCGCCATCCGGAAGCATCCATTCAAAATCCTTCTCGTCCACTTTTTCATCAGCGGAGGCGATTTCCTCTTCAGCCCCCTTCCAGTCATGCACGGGAAGATCTTCGTCGAACGTCTTTTTTTCACCATTGATCTTAATCGAAACCTTGGACTTTTTCGCCATCATCACCGCCCTCCCTCATCTAGTTTTTTCCATGCTATCATATCCAAATAAAAAAAGAACAAGACTTTTGTCGTCTTGTTCTAAGAGGTTTTCGCCAATTTACGGTGGGTTTCCCCTGTTTCTGCCATCTTACTCTCCTACAGTCGAATTCGGGAACTGCTGGAATGGATCATTCTTATGGGCGGAAGGCGGGGACCCTGACGCTTTCGCATCATCTTCTGCCGTTCCCGCCTCAGGGAGGAAAAATGTCGAGAAGGTGACGCCGTATTCGATTTTCTGCACCTCATCTTCTACATTTTTCAATTCCGCTGGACCTTCCAGGGAGATTTCCTCGATTTCCACGATCCGCTGGGACCGTTCCAATTCTTTGATGAAGCCCTCGATCATGAAGTAATCATCGGCCTCGAGGGTGAGAACGGCGGTGAGCTTCTGAAGTCCGGCCGGTGTTTCGACAGCCTCCCCTTCCCCTGCAGCCTCCATGGGGGATTCAGTGAAGTCCATCTTGGTGATCAAGCCCCCAGATACGACTTCGGCTTTCTCGAGATCGATGAGGAGCTGATCCGTCATCGGTTTGACCGGGACCACCCGCTGAAGGGCTGCGGTCGTCTCCAAAGAACCGCCCTCCATGGCTGCCAGCCTTTCATCCAGGACCGAAGTAAGCTTTTCTTCATTGGAGATCTCGGTGGTGAGCCTCTCTTTTTCCTCGCGAACGGGAAGATAGAAGAACCAATAAACCACCCAGACGAGGAGGGCGAAAAATACAAATGCAAGGGTGATGATGCCCCAATCCTTCCGTGTCAGCTTCATTCTCCCTCCTCCTCTTCATCTGCTGTGCCTTTGACAGCTTCCCGGTCAAGGGTCAGGGCGTAGCGCGCCAAATAACGGGGCAGCACTCCGTCAGAAGCGTCCTCCCCGTCTTCCAGTGCCTCCGTCTCGACTCCAAGGAGCTTCACATCGCTCACAAGTTTGGTGGAAGAGATCCGTTCAAGATAATAGGCTGACTCCCGGCTCGAGTCGAACTGGATGCCAAGCTCCAGCGCCCCTGCACCTGTATAGGTGAATTCCTCGAGAAATCCCCTTTCCGGAAGGGCATCGACCACTTCACCAAGGACCGGCAGCATGGGCATGGGGTATCCCTCAGCCCACTTGACGGCCGCATCGAGATTGGCCCATGTATCCATCGATTCCAACTCTGCAATCTTTTCTTCCTTCTGTGCGCGGAGCTTCTGTTCCTGGGACAGCTGGGACGCCAGGGTATCCACAGCCTTTCCCTGGTAGTATCCAAGAATCACGAAGGCGAGGATAAGCACCAGCCCCAGGGCAGCGATGGCGATGACCGCCTTCAGCCAGGAACTCTGTTTTCGTTCATCATGGGGTAATAGATTGATATCTACAAGCATCATCGCACCTCTTTCAGGCCCAAACCGACAGGGAGCAGGAACCGCGCCGGTACGGGCTCACCCGTATGGGCAGATTTCGCTTCACTCCCGATGTACAGGGAAGGGACCTCCAACCGGTCGGCCAGCATGGTGTGATAGGATTCCGAGAGCATATGCTCCCCGCCCACGAACAGCTTCGTGATCATCGTCCCGTCATCGTGCAGGGTGTAGCGGTAAAAGCTGATCACCTTTTCCACTTCCTTCAAGATTTCATCCGACTGGATGGGATCCATCACGTCACTGTCCCCGCTTAGGGAAATGTTCCGGAAAAAGACGGGCTGATGCCGATGGAACACGGAAACAGCGATGGCCCCTTCATGGAAGAAAAGGAGCATCTCATGGTCGTTTCCATCGGTCAGCTGAAGCAAATGAAGATAGCGGTACAGGGCAAGGGGAGAGATATCCGCTGCCACAGGCTTGAGGGAAGAGAGCTCGAGAAGATCCTGATAGTCGAGGACGGTCTTTTCTTCGGCGGCAATGAGGATCACTTCCTTCTTCCCGTCCTTCATCCCCGCGACCACGGCATCATAAAGAGGATGTTCGAACGGGAGATGGATACTGGTCCCGAGCTCCATGAACAAATGGCTTTCCACCTCATCGTCCTGCACATCGGCCGGTATCAGCACACGCCTGACGATCATCTGGGTGTTCGGAACGAGGAACTGGACATGTTGCCTGGCAATGCCCCACTCTTCCACGCACTGCTCCATGAACGAGCGGAGGACTCCGGGCTCAAGGATCTTGCCGTTTGAAATGGTTCCCTCGGGAAGGCGCTTCTCCCCGTGCCGTTGGATATAGAGGGGGGATGTGCTTTTAACCTCTGCATAGCGCACCCAGTCGTCGCTGATGACAAGGGAGATACGATTTTTCTTCTTCACGAACAAATTGGATAGCATGGCGATGACCCCTTTTAGATGAATAAAGACGAATACCAGAGCAGGACCTGACGGCCATAAAACACGCTCACCAGGGTGCCGACTACGATGTATGGACCGAATGCGATGGGCTTACCCTTCTTATAGAAGCCTGCGGCAAGGCCGATGATCCCGAATACCGCCCCGAACAAGGTGGCCAGGAAAAAGGCGAGGAGCATCCCCTTGGCGCCGATGACAAATCCGATGACGGCAAAGAGCTTGATATCTCCTCCGCCCATCCCTCCCCTGCTGACGACGGCGATGAACAGCAGGAGGGCAAAGCCGGCAGCCGCCCCAAGAAGGCTGTCCCACCAAGAGTTCAGGGGGATGAACAGACGTTCCAGTATGAACATGAGAGCAAAAAATCCGAGGATTTTATCGGGGATGAGCATATACGCAAGATCGCTGACCGTAATGATCATGAATAGGGAAACAAGGGTGAGGGTGACAAGCAGCTCCGGCTGCCAGCCGTACAGATAATAAGCGAGGGCAAAGAGCGCGCCCGTCGCACATTCCATCAACGGATAAAGCGGAGAAATGCCCTCTTTGCACTGAGAGCACTTCCCCCTTTGAATGATATACGATAGAACAGGAATCAATTCCCTGGCCGTCAGCCGGTGGCCGCAGGAGGGGCATGATGACCCTGGAGTGACGATGGACGTTTTCAACGGCACCCTGAGACCGACCACGTTGTAGAAGGATCCCAGGATGAGGCCGTATAGGAATAGTAGGAAGATCATGTTATTTGTTTTCAGCTACTGAAGAACGTTTTAACGCGTCTGATGCCCCTGTAACACTACGTTTGTTACCTATTAAAGTAACTGAATAAGTGAATTTATCGGTACCTGCAGCAGTAATAGTTACCAAAGAAGTGGTACGTTTATAACCATTCGTATCCGTGCTGTCTCCATCAGGATCTTTTAACGTATCAATATACCCATCATTTTCTAATTTTTGTAGAGATACAGTTTTCGGTGTACCTTCTACCGGTCTCAATGTCTCATCCGCAGCTACAGCCAACTTCGCCGAGCTCACCATCTGCTTCGCATTTGCCACATGGGCATCTTTCTTCGAGTTGTCGATGAGGCCGCCGATGCTCGGGATCGCGATGGCTGCGATGATGCCGAGGATGACGACGACGGCGAGAAGCTCGATAAGGGTGAGGCCGCGCTCATTTTTCAAACGTTGACGCAATTTCTTTAACATGGGAATTCCTCCTGATCTTTTCTGGATTGCCAGTCAGACAATCTAGGACTATTATACAACATAAATTGTCATAAAATTATATATTTTTACATTTTACTAGGTATTTTTTAATAGTTTTGCACACTGTTGAAGATTTCAAACATCGGAACCATGATTGCTATGACAATAGTCCCTACCACTCCCGCCAGTACGACAATCATGAGTGGTTCGATCAAGGATTTCAGACGGTCCGTGGCACTTTCGACTTCTTTTTCATAGAAGTCGGCGACCTTATCAAGCATCGTATCGAGGGCCCCTGTCTCTTCGCCGATGGCAATCATCTGCGTGACGAGTGGCGGGAATGCCCAGTGGGCCTTCATGGGCTCCGTGAGGGACGCCCCTTCCTCCAATGCCCTTCTTGATTGCGAGATGACCTTTGCCACCACTTCATTCTCGACGACCCGCTCCACGATCGACAGTGCCTGGAGTATGGGGACCGAGCTTGAGAACAGGGAGCTCAGGGTCCGTGTCATCCTGGCAAGGACGGCTTTTTGGAGCATCTTCCCGAATATGGGCAGCCTGAGGATCACGTAGTCGAGATGGTACTTCGTTTCCTTATTCTTCCTCAACAGGGCAAACCCTAGGATAAGAAGGAATATGAGACCGACCAGGATGTACCAGAATCGCTGCATGAATTCGCTGGCGGAGATGACAAATTTCGTGATGGCCGGCAGCTCTCCCCCGAAGTCGATGAACATGTCGACGAAGGTCGGGACGACGGATGTCAGGAGATAGATGACGACGCCCAGGGCAAGGACGGCGACGACGGCCGGATAGGTAAGCGCCGATACGATCTTCTGTCTCGTGGCATGCTGCTTCTCGTAGTGCGTGGCCAGTCCGTCCAGGGTTTCATCGAGGCTTCCCGACGCCTCCCCCGCCCTCACCATGTTGATGAGAAGGGGCTCAAAGATTCTCCCGTGCTTCCCGAGGGCTTCCGAGAGGGGATGCCCACCCCTGAGGTTCTCTTCCACCTCGCTTAAAGCCCTTGACAGGGGCTTGCTCTCCGTCTGGCGCGAAAGGATATGGGTGGCATCCACCACGGTCACTCCCGCCTGGAGCAAGGTCGCGAACTGCCTCAGGAAGATGAGGAGGTGGCGGAGCTTCACGGGATTTCCGATGGCCAGATCCTTCGTCAACAGGGTCTCCGGAAGCTCATCGATTCCGATCACCCTCACCTCGAGCTTTTTCAGCTGCAGGAGGGCCTCCCGCTTGTTCGACGCCGTGACGACGCCGTTCTTCGGACCCGAGCGGTCGCGGCCCGTATATTTGAACCTCGCCATCTACGCTCCCTCCCGGATATAGGGGAGGGCCATTTCCTTGGAGACGATCCCGGCCTCATACAGTCCCTGGACGCTGTCGCTCATGAGATGCATGCCCGAAGCCCGCGACGTCTGCATGACGTTTTGGATCTGATGCACTTTCTCCGAACGGATGAGGTTGGCCACTGCCGCATTATTCAATAGAAGCTCTGTGGCCGCACGGCGGCCTGTCCGGTCCACCGTCGGGAACAGGCGCTGCGAGAGGATGCCCGTCAGGACGGATGCCAGCTGGACGCGGATCTGGGCCTGTTGCTCTGGCGGGAATACATCCACGATACGTTCGATCGTCGCCGGCGCACTGGAGGTATGAAGGGTCGCCAGGACGAGGTGACCCGTCTCCGCGGCCGTGATGGCCGTATGGATCGTTTCGAGATCCCTCATCTCCCCCACCAGGATGATATCGGGATCCTGCCTCAGGGCGCTCCTCAGTCCCCTGGAAAATGAACCTGTATCGAATCCGACCTCCCGCTGATCGATGATGGAACTGCCGTGCCGATGGAGATACTCGATCGGGTCCTCCAGGGTGATGATGTGCTTCCTCATCGTCCGGTTCATATGATCGATGATGGACGCAAGGGTCGTCGATTTCCCGCTCCCCGTCGGTCCCGTCACGAGGAACAGACCCTGTGGCCGTCCGGCGATGCCTTTCAGCGCATGGGGAAGGAACAGATCCTCCATTGTCGGGATCGACGTCGGGATCACACGGATGGCCAGGGACACGCAGGAGCGCTGTCGGAAGGCATTGATCCTGAACCGGGATACCCCGGGGATGCCATAGGAAAAGTCAAGCTCGCCTGCGTCTTCAAAGCCCGTGTACATGCTCGGGGCAATCAGCGCTTTGGCCATCCCTTCGGTGGTCTCAGGGGTCAGGGATTCTTTCCCGTATCGTTTCAGGTCCCCGTGGATCCGGAAGACCGGCGGCGCCCCAACGGTCAAATGGATGTCTGAGGCCCCGAGTTCGTACGCGCTTCTCAGGAGCGCATCTATTTTCTCTTTCATGTTTTCACCTACTCTGCTATGGAAACTCGTAATACTTCTTCCGTTGTCGTCAATCCCTGTTTCACCTTCAGGAGTCCGTCATCCACAAGGAATATGGTCTTGTTGCGGACGGCAAGCTCCCGGAGTTTGGAAATCGGTTCGTCGTTCAGGATGACTTTCTTCATGTCTTCATTCATCACGAGGATCTCATGGATCGCGATCCGTCCTTTGTAGCCCGTCATATTGCAGGAGGAACAGCCTGTTCCACGGGTGATGGTCTCGATCTTCATGCCCCTTTTGGCAAAGATCCCGATTTCACGGGCAGTGGCCGGAACGACCTGCTTGCAGTCGCGGCACACCCTGCGGATCAGCCGCTGTGCAACGACCCCGCTCAGGGAAGAGGCGACAAGGAACGGCTCCACCCCCATGTCGAGAAGTCGGGTGATCGTGGAGATTGCATCATTCGTATGGAGGGTGCTCAGGACGAGATGCCCCGTCAAGGATGCACGGATCGATACTTCGACCGTTTCCTTGTCTCGGATCTCCCCCACCATGATCACATTGGGATCCTGGCGGAGGATGGCCCTGAGTCCCTTCGCAAACGTCAGGCCGACCTGTTGGTTCACAGAAATCTGATTGATGCCTTCAAGCTGGTACTCGACGGGATCTTCGACGGTGATGATATTCACTTCTTCACTGTTGAGATGATTCAGTGCGGCATAGAGCGTCGATGATTTCCCCGACCCCGTCGGTCCCGTGATGAGGACGATACCTGTCGGCTGCTTGATCATATTCATGAACCGCTGGTGATTCACCTTATTGAAACCGAGCTTTTGAAGGTCATTGAGCTGCGAGCCGAGATCAAGGAGTCGGAGGACGATTTTTTCCCCGTACACGGTCGGGAGGGTGGAAACCCTGAGATCGATGGGATGAACATCGATATTTGCCTTCATCCTGCCGTCCTGAGGCACCCTGAACTCCGTGATATCGAGGTTTGCCATGATCTTCAGGCGGGCAAGGAGCATGCTCTGCATATGCTTGGGAAGATTCCGCTCTGTCCGGAGGATGCCGTCGACCCTGAAGCGGATCGCCACTTTCGTCTCCTGCGGGTCGATATGGATATCACTCGCCTTTTGGGTCACCGCATTCGAGAGGATCTGATTGACCAGGCGCACGATGGGCGATTCCGCATCCGTCACGGACGGCTCATCGACCTGGACCTGCTCCTCGCGGAAAAGCTCTTCGAATCCTTCTTCAAGATCATAATATTTATTGATGACCTTCAGGATATCATCCTTCGTTGCGATCGCCGGCTCGATCTTGAACCCCGTCGCCAGGCGCAGGTCTTCAATGGCATAGAAATCAAGGGGATCATTCATGGCCACAAACAGGCGGTCCCCTTCGGTCTTCAGCGGGATCATCAGCGTCCTTTTGGCCGTATCCTTCGGGATCAGGTGAAACAGGTTCGTCTCGAACGGGTAGCGATACAGGCTGACGTGCGGGATTCCGAGCTGAAACTCCAGCACTTCGATAAGTTGCTGCTCCGTGATGAAGCCCTTCTGAAGGAGGGCATCTCCCGTCTTTTGTCCCTTCACTTTGTCGGCAAGCGTTTCCTGAAGCTGCTCTTCGGAGATGATCCCCGCTTCCACAAGAAGATCTCCGAGCCTTTTCCGGGTTGTCGTCATGGATGACCCTCCTTCACTTTTCTGCCTCTTTCTTTTTTTGGACGGTTTTCACATCGGGTGAATCCTTCTTATCCGTTGTTACCCTTTTGTTGCCATCGTCTTCTTGCTTCCCATCCGTTGTGCCTTCTTCATCCACAGCGGGCGCGGTTTCCCCTTCGATCTCGGGGGAATCTTCCCGGATGCCTTCCGTGCTGCTCTCCCCGTCCGATTCACCTGATGCATCTTCACCGGCTTCCTCAGAATTCTCGTCAGACAGGGTTACATCGGCTTCGCCGGCATTGAGCGGCCAGATTTCCACCCTGTTCGCCGGTGCATAAAAATCTTCACTGATCCGCTCTTCGTCAATGACCTCTCCTTCGGAAGAATGCTTATCCCTATAAACGGAGATCAGCTGTCCTTTCTTTCCTTCCTGTGTGGTCGCCAGGACTCCCTGGGGGATGAAGGCGCTGAACTGCTTCACAACGCGCGGAGGATATTCCTTCTTCCCGGTCATCCTCACCTTGTATTCATACGGCATAGCCATGCCGGAAATCTGTCCTTTAAGCGTATTGTCGTGGAGCGAAAAGGTCACGGTATACGCTGTATCGCGTGCGTTCATGAACACAAGATCTTGTCCTGTCACGGGATTCACCCTCGCTTCAAGGCCGAGTGTTGCATACGGCGGCAGCTCGGTGGAGATATTGCGCTCTGCCACCGCCAGATCCGTATGCAGAATCAGTTCATATAGTAAGGAAACAACCGGTCCGAGATCATCGGGAGAACTCACCGAGGAACCGCTTGCATCAAGAAACTCCAAGAACGAAAATCGTGCATTCGCAGGGATGTCGATCACAGGATTGCCTTGAATGAGCGCTGCTAGGCCGGGACTCACTTCGATCTCATCTAACTCCCCTGCGTAGAAGACGTTCTCTTCCCCCTCATAGAAATCATCCAAGTCGATCGTCTCCTCCACATTCAGCATGGACGTGGCATCCTCAATCTTTTTTTGAAGTCCCGGGAATTGATCCAGGTGGTAACCAGGGAATCGTTCCTCGATGTATCCGTTCAAAGCGGCTTCATCGACCGAAACGGCCAATGGGGAATTCCCCTGTTCCTTCAGGGCACTGATAGATTCCTTGAAATGGAATGCGATGGTACCTGAATCCAGGAGGACGTCCCGGCCATCGAATGAGAGCATGATTTCCTGCTCTCCCTTCCACGACTCGACCTTCGTTTCAAGAAGCTTCATGGCCTGCTTCTTTGTTTTCCCCGACAGGTCGACCGATGCCGCTTCTGCGTTTTGTATGAACGAAACCGACGTGATTCTCTCATAGAGGAAAACACCAAGCTGCGATACACCGACGTATAACATGGTCATGATGAACATGGGTGCAAGCAATTGGATCAGGCGCCGATTTTTCATCTGATGCGCCCCCTTATCGGATATTCATGGTCAATTCAACAAAGACGGATGGACCCGCTTCCTTGACCGATTGGATATCCGCCCGGGTCAGCTCCGAACCCTTAGGTACGAGCAATTCACCTTCAAGACTGAATATATCTTCTGCCGTCTGTCTTCCGACCAGGAGTTCCATTTGTCTGGATTCGATGTCCTTCAGGCCGTCAGCCTGCGTGGCAGCTGCTTCCTGCATGGCAACGGCTTCCTGTGGCGTCGGAACGTCATCCATTTCTACTTCCACGAGCGTTTCCCGGAAATACTCGGCGGCATCTTCCTTTACGATGACGATATCCTTTCCCCACGTCAGCACATGAGGGGAGTCGAGATAGTATGAGTCACTCTTGCTTTTCACTTCAAGCGTCCGGATCGCTCCGCTCTCATCGTCCACGTGGAACTCGACGATTTCACCGATCATCTGTCCTTTCCTCGTCATGAGGCGGGCATCGGCCACCCGGATCTTTTTGTTCACAAGGGAATTGGCAATGGGGATTTCATTCAGATCGATGACGGCATTCTCATGTTCCACGGTGACAGCGTATTCCCCGATCCCCACGACCTTCTTGAACGGGATGGCCCTCACACTGATCTGCCAGTCTTCATGCTCCACTGTAAGGAAGTCGACGGAGCCTTTTTCAGGGTTTACAACAAGGGAGCGGACCTTCCCGATTTCACTACCATCCGAAATGTTGATGATGGGAAGGGATTGGATTTCAGTACTCTTTTTCATTGGTATTCTCCTATTCTAGTTCATTTGATTTTGGGCATATTGCTTGATATGGGTAAGTTCTTCAGACAGGTATCCATAGGAATGGAACCGGTCTTCCATTTCTGTGATAAAGGTTGAGCACGCCTCATACTGAGCGTGCAAGAGATGATGATCGATCAAGATCTTGGCGAACGTGTAATAATCCCGGTCATGAAGGGCCGGATGCAGATAAGAATTCACCAGCTCGTGAAACTCTTCTTTTGGTAGGGACGTTTCTGAAAAGGCTATGATCTCAAGCATCGTCTTCATGATGGGCCCGTCAATGCGTGGACGCGATACCGTCTCCTCCAGAGAATCGCCCTTTCCTTCTTGAGAGGCCATGTGTTCGAGTGTTTCTTCGTCAAGGAGGAAATCCTCCTCATCCAGACCGCCTTCAAGAACATCGGCCGCCTTTTCCTCTTCTACACGGGACCCTTCTTCGGTCACCACGCTTGAGAGATCCTCGAGCTCGTGGAGCAATCCCGGCAGATGCCCCTCGGTTTCTCCCTCTTCACTGTTTCCTTCTTCTTCAAAGAGCTCGTCCATATAGGGAGTGAGTGCTTCGTCTTCCTGAATGGCTTGAAGGGGAGTCTCCTGATCCAGCGGCTGGATAAACATCCGTTCCAGGTCTTCTTCCAGACCCTCTTCCGGTTCAACCGTTTCAAACCATGAACCAAGCATGATCTCCTCTTCTTCCAGTTCCAGTTCATCACTTACGGCGGAAGTAACTGGATCACTCCCTTCATGACCTGACTCGACGAACCATTCGCTTTCGTCATCTTCCGCTTCTGCAGGCTGTTCGGGTTCAACAGCTGGTGCAGTCCCGGCATCCGTTACCGTTTCCACAAACGTTTCTTCCTTCACGCTATGTATGACAGGCGCCGTCTTATCCGGTGCTTCCACATCGTTCAATATCCCCGCCATGGCCCCGTCTCCTGCCGGCACGACAGCACTAGCACTGAACAGGCCGGCGACCCGCTGGTCCATGAGATAGGCCATCAGACACAGGGTCATCACCAGCATAAGCAGGATCATCCATAGGGGATAGGTGGCAGACGCCGCCGCACCGACCATGGCAAGAAGAAAGGTACTTGAAGCGACAAGATGCTTCCCCTTCAACGATAACCCCATGGGAACCACATACAGGATGGGGATCAGTATAATGGCGGTGATCCCGATTAATAGATAAGCCACTTTCCTCACAACTCCTCTAAAAGTAAGTAAAAAGATTCATCCGATTCCAATATAATCCTAGTCTATCTCATCTATAGGTATTTTGGAATATGATAATAGGCTTATATGAAAAAAATATCAAAAAACTCTTTTCTTGTAAAAAAAAAGAAACGCGGCCGGTCAGCCGCGTTTCTTTTCACTTCACATATTGTGCCACCCGGTTCCTTCCGAGCTGCTTAGCCCCTGTGTACAGCGCCCGGTCTGCGTGCCGGATCAGTGCGAGGGGATCGTCCGCATCAACCGGCGCCGTCGCCACCCCGATGCTTGCTGTGATCCTGACCATCTTCCTCCTGTCCTGGCCATTCAGGGAATCATGTAGGAGGAATGGCGTGTCCGCTATCCGCTGACGGACTTTTTCCGCTACTTGGAGCGCCTGCCTATTCTCGATATCAGGCAGGAGGATCACGAATTCCTCACCACCGTAACGGGCGACGGTCCCGGCGGCACCGATCATGTCAACAAGACGGGTCGAAAGTCCCTTCAGGATTTCATTCCCTCCCTGATGTCCATACGTATCATTGATGGCCTTGAAGTGATCCAGGTCCAGCATGATCAGGGACAGGCATCGGCGCTGTCCGCTCTCCAGATAATTGAACTCAAGAGCGAGGAGATCTTCGAAATAGCGATAATTGTAAAGGTCTGTCAGGGCACATCTTTCACTATTGTGCTTGGTCATTTCGTGGTGACGCGCATTCTCCATGGCCACACCGAAATAAGAGCAGAGAATATCCACGATCATGAGCTGCATTTTTTCATATGCCTTTTTCTTCGATGTGGCAAGGAGCAGGATCCCCCTCACTTTCTGATTCCTTACGATGGGGACGCACAGGACGCTTTCCACCTCTTCCGGCATGTAGCCTTCAGCGATATCCTCCCACTCTTTCTTGGACGTGAAGAGCATGGATTCACCACTTTCCCACACCCTGCCGCTGATGCCCTCGCCTTTTTTCAAATGCGGCAGATCGTTCGGCATGCGCCGGCCATTTTCAACCCTTCGGATCAGAACCAGATCCGGGTCATAGCAATCGAGGATATACGCATACTCGACAGGGAGCGTAGAAGTGATTTTCTCGATGAAGATATCCAGTACTTCACTCACCTTCAGCCTCTCCGTGAGCTGGTGACCGATTTCACCGGCCTTTTGTAAATAGAGATTGATTTTTTCTGAAGAATTATACAGCTTCATGATTATGACAAGGCTTATGAATGGTACTCCAATTAAGAGGGAAGCATATCCCCCAATTTGAAAGGTTAGATAGTAAAAAGAAAGTGCAATGGGCATCATGATGAGATTAGAAATACCATCCCATATAAAATCTTTGCTATAGAACGGGATCGATGCTTTCGCTATGTATTTCAGATAGCTAAACAGGAGGATCTGATTAATAAGCACGGAAGCGACTTGATAGAAAAAGATCGGAATAATAAGGGACTCTAAACCCATTGAACCGACAACCCCGCCCACTTCATAGAACAGAAGACCACTGAAAAACGATACAAGGAAGAACATTGTCGAATTCAAAGGTATCCGGTGCCAATCCTGTTTTGCCACTCTTAACCGGAATACAAAAGGGATGACCGAAAGTTGCATAAGTAAAATTTCTATAAAAAGTCCAAATTGAATAAACGCTGCAAGGGCAACCCACTGAAATAGAAAAATCATCGTACCATTTACCACAATCGGCAATAACAGAATGACAGTAGAAAATACAACTAGGCTAACGAGGGTTGCTTCATTGCCTTCTACATTTTCAGGTGGATAATGAATATAGGTGAAATAAAAGCCTGCCGGTACTACAGCAAGCCAAATGATTACAAATAATACTTTTTTACTCAACGAAAGCGGCATGGCCATCCCTCACAATATTCTGATCTCTTGCCCATCTAGTTAAATAGTCACGAGTTTACGAATATTTTATCAGAGTACCCTGTTAAAGTCACTTATTAATTCTATTATTTTCTAATTTTTTTGATAAATATGGTTTTACTTCCGATAAGAAGTAGAGTGATCCGGTTATGAGGAGGACTTCCCCTTCCCTCATGGATGCTACATACTCATCCACATACTTCTTCCAATCGTCTGCTACTATCCCTCTCCCTGCAAGCTCGAGAAGTTCACTGCCCGATGCGGCCCTTGGGAAATCAAATTGGGTGAGGACAAGGGTATCGACAGCTCGACTCAGAGGCTCGATCATCGGTTTCAGATCCTTATCCTTGAGGGCAGCGAATACGCTGTTCACATGCCTTCCTTCGAATCGCTCTTGAATGGTCTTGACGAGTGCCGCCACACCTTCAGGATTATGGGCGCCATCGAGGAAGATCAATGGGGTATCCGACACCTTTTCCATCCTACCGGGCCAGTACGCCTTCACGAGTCCCCTTTTCACGTGCCCTGAATCAATCCGGAATCCATGATCTCCGAGTAGTCCCGCTACTTTTATGGATACAGCGGCATTCCTCACCTGATGCATCCCGATCATGGTCACATCGAACGATTCTGAAGCACCATCTTCTTCGTAGCGGAAACGTTCTCCGTCAGGTAAATGGTCCATGGCGACGGCTGTGAATCCTTCACCCAATACGTGGAGATTGCTCTGTTTCTGCCGTGCTTGGTCCGAAATGACCGCAGCGGCTTCAGGCTGTGAGACCCCCGATACGACCGGCACACCGGGTTTGATGATCCCCGCTTTTTCATAGGCGATCTCCTCGAGTGAGTTCCCCAGGAACTGCATATGGTCCATCCCGATGCTCGTGATGACGGAAACGAGGGGGGTGATGACGTTGGTGGAATCCAGCCTTCCTCCAAGTCCGACTTCCTCGAGTACGATGTCGGGGGTTTCGTATTCGGCAAAATACAAGAAATTCATTGCCGTGATCACTTCGAACTCAGACGGTCCTCCCCATTCGGAATCTTCCATTTCCTCCGCGATCGGTTTGACACGTTCAACAAGCTTCGTTAAGGACTCGTCGGATATCGGCACCCCGTTCATGCTGATCCGCTCATTGAATCTCTCGAAATACGGTGAAGTGAACGTCCCCACGGTATAGCCTGCTTCCTCGAGTATATTCCGGAGGAAGGTGACCGTGGAGCCTTTCCCATTCGTCCCTCCGATATGGACGGTCCTGATGGATTGATGGGGGTTTCCAAGCTTCTCAAGCAGCTCCTCCATTCGCTGCAAGCCGGGTTTGATCCCCAGCCTCAAGCGGGAATGAATCCAATTTACCGCATCTTCATACTGCATCATACTGGTTGTCCTCCTTGATTTCGTAAAGAAAAAGAGGGCTGATCGGTCATCAGCCCTCTGATCTTTGCGGTGTGATTATACCGTCTTCAACTCTTCGATCCGGGCCTTAACCGTGGCCTGTTTCTCCAAGTAGTCCTGTTCTTTTGCTTTTTCTTCATCCACGACTTTTTGAGGTGCCTTGCTTACGAATCGTTCGTTGCTCAGCTTCCCTTGTACGCGTGATACTTCCTTCGTCCATTTATCCAGCTCTTTCTCCAGGCGGGCGATCTCTTCATCGATGTTGATGAGACCGGCAAGCGGAAGGAATAACTCAACTCCCGTCACGACCGCTGTCATCGCTTTTTCAGGTGCCGATGCATCGGTGGACAGTTCAAGTGATTCCGGATTACAGAAGCGCTCGATGTAGGCCGCGTTCTTCTGAAGAACCGCTAGCGTTTCTTCATCTTTCGCCTTCAGCATGAGTTTGATCTGCTTGCTCATCGGCGTGTTCACTTCGGCACGGATATTCCGAACCGCACGGATGATGTCCACGAGAAGCTTCATTTCTTCAGCAGCGGCATCATCCGTAAGGGATGAATCGACTTCCGGCCAGGCAGCCACGGTGATGGATTCGCCTTCATGCGGCAGGTTCTGCCATATTTCCTCGGTAATAAACGGCATGAACGGGTGAAGAAGTCTCATCGTGTTGTCGAGAACATAAGCGAGGATCGAACGCGTCGTCTTCTTCGCAGCTTCGTCTTCCCCGTATAGAGGCAGCTTCGCCATTTCAATATACCAGTCACAGAAATCATCCCAGATGAAGTTATAAAGGATGCGTCCCACTTCACCGAACTCATATTTGTCTGCTAGGCGTGTAACGGTTTCGATCGTCTCATTGAGGCGGGTGAGGATCCATTTGTCTGCAACCGACTTCTCACCTGAAAGATCGATTTCGTCATAGGTCATGCCGTCCATATTCATCAAGGCGAATCGGGATGCGTTCCAGATCTTGTTGGCAAAGTTCCAAACGGATTCCACCTTTTCGAATGAGAATCTCAGATCCTGACCAGGGGAGCTTCCTGTTGAGAGGAAGTAGCGCAGGGCATCAGCTCCGTATTTCTCGATGACATCCATGGGATCGACGCCGTTTCCAAGGGACTTACTCATCTTGCGGCCATCGGCATCGCGTACGAGACCGTGGATCAACACGTCTTTGAATGGGCGTTCATTCGTGAACTCCAGTCCCTGGAAGATCATGCGGGATACCCAGAATCCGATGATGTCATAGCCTGTCACGAGGGTATTGGTCGGGTAGTAGCGTTTGAAGTCTTCCGCTTCAAGATCAGGCCAGCCCATTGTGGAGAACGGCCATAGTGCCGAACTGAACCATGTATCCAGAACGTCCTCATCCTGCACCCAGTTTTCGCTATCTTCAGGTGCCTCATGGGCAACGTGGATCTCACCCGTTTCCTTGTGGTACCAAGCCGGGATGCGGTGACCCCACCATAGCTGACGGGAAATACACCAATCACGCGTATTCTCCATCCAGCGGAGGTAGCTCGTTTCGAAGCGATCCGGAACGAAATTCACTTTTTCTTCTCCGTCTTGAAGCGTCACGGCTTTCTGGGCAAGGGGATCCATTTTTACGAACCATTGAGTGGAAAGGTACGGTTCGACAACGGCACCGCTTCGTTCAGAATGGCCGACAGAGTGTAGATGCTCTTCGATTTTGAAGAGGACACCGTCTTCCTGAAGATCCTTCACGATCTGCTTGCGGCAGTCGAAGCGGTCCATACCGGAGTACTTGCCGGCTCTTTCGTTCATGGATCCGTCTTCATGCATCACGAGGATACGCTGCAAGTCATGACGATTGCCGATCTCGAAGTCATTCGGGTCATGGGCAGGCGTGATTTTCACCGCACCTGAACCGAATTCCATGTCCACATAGTCGTCACCGACGATCGGGATCTCACGGCCGGTGATCGGCAGGATCACGGTTTTCCCGATGAGATGCTTGTAGCGATCGTCTTCCGGGTGAACAGCAACAGCCGTATCACCGAGCATCGTCTCAGGACGCGTCGTCGCGATTTCGATATGACCGGATCCGTCGCTCAGTGGATAGCGCATGTGGTAGAAGGCGCCTTGAACGTCCTGGTGGATAACCTCGATATCCGACAGGGCCGTTTTCGTCGCCGGATCCCAGTTGATGATGTACTCCCCGCGGTAAATGAGCCCTTTGTTGTAAAGGTCGACGAATACTTTGCGTACGGCGTCGGATAATCCTTCATCAAGGGTGAAACGCTCACGGCTGTAATCGAGTCCGAGGCCGACCTTCGCCCACTGCTCACGGATGTGGGAAGCATATTCTTCCTTCCACTTCCATGTTTCTTCCACGAACTTTTCGCGGCCGAGGTCATAGCGTGAGATGCCCTGATTGCGCAGCTTCTCATCTACTTTTGCCTGCGTCGCGATCCCGGCGTGGTCCATGCCCGGAAGCCAGAGGACGTCGTAGCCCTGCATGCGCTTCATGCGCGTCAGGATGTCTTGAAGGGTCGTATCCCACGCGTGACCGAGGTGAAGCTTTCCGGTTACGTTCGGAGGCGGGATGACGATGCTGTATGGTTCCTTCCCTTCATCGGGTGTCGCTTCGAAGAACTTCCCATCGATCCACCACTTGTAGCGGCCATCCTCGATCGCCTTGGGATCATATTTTGTCGGCATTGATAACTCTTGATTTTCCATTGGTTTTCCTCCATTTCGTGCATGCATGCGGGCCCTGGGTACACATAAAAAGATCCCCCGTCCTATATAAAGGACGAAGGATCTCTCATTCGCGGTACCACCTTAATTCCCGGGTTTCCCCAGGCTCTCAAAGACCCATAACGGCTTTTAACCGGTTCCCACTACTAAAAGTTCACGGGAACTGCTCTCAGGCGACATTCCATTGTCTTGGCATGGAAGACTCTCAGCATATGCCTCCCTCTCTGAATGCCAGATTCAACGTACTCTTCCTGTTCATTGCATTTACATGTTATATAGTTATTTATTATAGTATAAGATTTGATTCAGGTTCGTCAATCATTATCGCCCATTTCCCCGCAAAATATTCACCGGAAAGCCCGTC
Source organism: Rossellomorea marisflavi (assembly GCF_009806575.1). NCBI lineage: Bacteria > Bacillati > Bacillota > Bacilli > Caryophanales > Bacillaceae > Rossellomorea > Rossellomorea marisflavi. Next base: position 3,038,578 of record NZ_CP047095.1, read on the forward strand.
TGACACCATTTCCCTCCCCCTTCATAGGATACAGTAGTGAAATCACCCAGGAAAGAGAGTGACCGGTATGAAGAAATTCAGCTCCCATACCCAGCCCCCCTGGCTGAGGAACACCCGCGCCATATGCAAGCAATTCATCGTCCCCTTCACCATATTCCAAGGGATACGCACGATCCTGATCCCCTCCACGTTCGACGTCCTTTTGCTGACCCTCTTCCTTGCGATAGCCGCTGCCATCTATTTCGACTGGATATAAAAAAACAAAGCCCCGGATCCTGTCCGGGGCGCTTCTTATGAAGAGGATGCTTCTTCCGCTTCTTTTTTCTGCCGCTCCATTTCATCCAGCCGCATGACCACGTACTCCGTATTTTTCAGGAGCCAATAGTGACGCTGAAGCTTCTTCAGTGATTTTCGCTCATTGCGTTTATGCTTCGGGGTGTGGAAATATTTCTCCACCACGGCGATCACGGAGCTCGGGTAGGCAAGATAGCTCATGAACAGCTGCCTCTCCTCATTCCGGACAGCAAAATGATGAAAATAGGTGTTGAGCCATTCCACGCATTCTTCATAGTACTTCGGATACGTCTTCAACGTCCTGGACAGGAACGGGAGGAGGTCATGGAAGGGGGAGGCGACCTTGGATTGCTCGAAGTTGTGAAAATACCCCATTCCCCTATCATCATACAGGAAGTGCTCGGAAGAAACCTTCCCGTGGGTGATGACCGTCCGTACTTTCTCGAGCTCCTTCGTTTCCTCATACCATTCATCGAGCATCTTCCTGGAAAACTTCAGCGCCTGCGACGCATCTTTATAATACATACAGTAATGGTACTGAAACGGCGACATATACGTGACCCGCTCACATGTATCAATATACTCATCGAGGAACTGCTGTTCTTTCTCCCATCGTGTGGTGAGCAATTCGTAATGGGATTCCCGCTCTTCTTTATCAATCTTTACTTCCTGGGAGGAGAGGGTATGAAGGCGTGCAAGCTCCCTGAACAGCTTCTGGTGCTTCTCGAAGCGATCTTCCCTGTCCTGATTGATGAGCCAGGGCATCACGTAGTAAAGACTTCCCTCATTCCATACCGCATAGCGGCCGTCCAGCGTGGGATAAATCGGCACGATGCGGTTATACCCCCTTTGGAAAAGGGTCTGGATGTTGCGGACAAAATCCACCCCGATTTGAGGAGAGAGCTTTTTGACGGCAAGGGTCCCCTTATTCGAAAACACCTTGTAGATCTTGCCGAAGCTCTCGACGAAATAAGGTTCGACGCCATACGGCTGAAGTACGGGCCTCAATGCTTCCAGGGGTTGTTCCATGTTTATCACCTTCTGCCTGTATACTCTAAAAAAGCCGGACCAACCCTAACGCGTCAGTCCGGCTTCCATTGCACCCTTACCGAAAAGCTGGCTCTTCAGGCGGGATATACAGCACTTGACCACCGTACACGTCCTGATTGGCCTCAAGCTGATTCACCCTCAGCAGCTGAGGGATCGTCAGTTCATATTTCTCTGCGATGGAATCAAGGGTATCACCGTCTTGGACGATGCACACCCGGAGCGTGGCACCCCGCTCCTCTTCCTTCCGAGCGAAGAAATCCGTTAGGGAGATCGAATCATATTTCTTCTTCTTGCCTTTGGATTTTTTCGCCGCTTCGACCTCGGAGCTTGAAGAGGATTCTTCCTCTTCCTCTTCCTCCTCCTCTGCCTCCATGACCTCTTGGACCGGGAGTTGAACAGGCGGCTGGACAGGCTCCTGCGCCTGATGCTGATAGGACTGATCCTCGGATGATTCACTCAGCTCGTGTTCCGGGAGCTCAAACATCTTCTCGCTTCTCATCGCTTCTGGTTCAGGGAATGATTCATACTGGATCTGGACCGGGATCTCTTCCTCTTCAGGCGTCACCCTTCCTTCAAGCACGAAAGGTTCCGTTTCCTCCGGCTCCTCCTCTTCTTCCACTTCCTCATAGGCAGGAGAAAGGGAGAAGACATCATATTCTTCCTCCCTCGGCGGCTGCTCAACGTAATCAGGTACGACCGTCTCCAGCGTCACTTCCACTTCTTCCGCTTCTTCAGCCTCCACTTCTTCCATCGTGTCGACGGCACGGTACATCGGTTCATACAGCTCTTCTTCTACAGGCGTCTGCACCTGCTGCTCACCAAAGATCCCTGTGATGGTCAAGTCGGCATTCAGCCTGATGCAGGCATTTTCAGGGACGGCATAATCGAATGCCTCCACATACACATCGATATCTTCCAGATTCTCGATCCGGTTCTTCGGGATCGTCACATCCACCGGGAAGCAATGAATGAACTCCAGCTCCCCTTTCTCGCGGCTCTCCACCATCTGGACGTACTTGCCGCTTGCCTCCAGGATCTCATCCACCTCATAAGCTTCATCATCATCCCTCACCGAGGACGGAAGGTATTCACCGGACAGATCCAGGCTGCCTCTTATGAGGATATACTGCTCTTGTTCTTGTATCGTTATATGTGGATCTAAGGAGATGGATAATAACTCTTCAACTTCCTGTCCTTTTTTAAACCAAATTGATTCTTCCAGGGAAAATCGTAGACTCGATTGCTGCGACAAAGAAATTCCTCCTTTCATTAAGCAAAGAAATAACAAACAATGCCATTATCACTATATGGGCTCGCATGAAAGAATATGATACTGTTTGTGAACTTCCGGCAATCCCGAAGGCTCCTCCTCCTAAACACCGCCTGCACGATAGAGGGTTCAAGGGGAAATGGCGTATGTGCTTTTCTTTGAGATGACGCCAAGTGAAGTCATTCGTCCCTATTCTCACGGCGAGATACTCCATGCTGATAGCTCCGTGAGATCCATGCAGAAAAAAGCAGATTGCATCTCCCGTCAACGAATGGTAAATTTAAACAAAAAGAATGAAAGTTGGAGCGGAGGATCTTTTTGAATAAACCATTCACTTTTTTTCAGTTGATACTGTCTTTGGGGATTTTTTCATACACCTTTTTCACCTTCGGCTGGATAGCGAGTTACTTGATGCTAGAGGACAATTGGAGTGAAATGCTCATATTCAGCAAAGACGCCATGACCCCACGCGATATTTCTGATCTTGATAAACTGATCTATGGGTTTCAGCATGCCCCACTCGCAGTCACTATTCTGATGATTGTCAGTTTCCTGTATGCACTCTGCCTGATCGTCTTGATCCTCAGGCGAATCCTTCTCACTAAATATCAACCCACAAATTAAACATCCATGACGGCCACCCATCCAATGTGACTCACCATCGTATGTCCCATGTATCCGAACCGTTCAAGGTTTGCCGGGACGCTCGAGCTTTCCATTCAAGTGTGGCATGAGGAATGAATTTCCCATAAAAAATAACCGTCCGCGCCATGCGGACGGTTATTATTACTACAGCGTCTTTTTGGAAATATACCAGTCTATATACTCGATCCCCTCTTCATTTGCACGTTCTGCAGCCTCTTCCTGTGTTTCCGGTGGAGAGACTACGACTTTGTCACCTGGCTCCCAGTCGGCAGGTGTGGATACACCGTGCTCATCCGTTGCCTGCAGGGCATGGACGAGACGCACGATTTCCTTCATGTTGCGACCCGTTGTGAGCGGGTAATAGATGATGGAGCGGATCATTTGACGGCTGTCGATCACAAAGACAGCCCGGCTCGTCTCGACCTGGCTCTCCCCGGGCATGATCATGCCATATTTCATGGCCACTTCTTTGTCCAGATCGGCAATGATGGGAAATTCAATGGTGGTATCAAAGTTCTCTTCGATGCTCCTGATCCAGGCGATGTGGGACGAAACACTATCCACACTCAGTCCCAACAGATCGGTATCCAGCTTTTGCAGTTCGGGGTAAATCTCCTGAAATGCGACGAATTCGGTCGTGCACACCGGGGTAAAGTCCGACGGATGAGAAAATAATACCACCCACCTGCCCTTGTAATCAGACAAGCTGACGTTCCCCCTGCTCGTGGCGGCCGTGAATCCCGGTGCATCGTCACCGATGCGCGGCATGGTAAATTCCTTTGTTTCTGAAGAGATCCCTTGCATTCTATCTTCCTCCCAATCATTTGATTACAGGTACTGTACCACTCCATACATGGCGTCAATCGCCATCACCAGAAAATGGAACGAAAGTAGGATATGCCTGATTCAATCGAAAAAGAGGTTGGACAAAATGAAAAAGGGACCATTTCATGACGAACACGATCCGTATAGGTTCTTTATACCTCTCATGAGTTCCGTGCAAGACTTCGCTTTCTGCGGGTAGCCCTTGAGCCTCCTCAAGACTTGCCTGCGGGATGCCGCAGGAGGCTTCGTCTTGCACTCCAATCGACCGCTGGAAACCATTTAAATGGTCATGAAACAAATTAAAACCCGAACCATTTTGCCAGATCGCAGGCAAATGAATTCGGGTTTTACTATGACTAAAACACGTTTGTCCAGTCTCTTTACTGACTTATTTTTGTTGGATCTTCTTGAATGCCGCTTCAGCCGCATCGAGGGTCTTGTCGATATCTTCATCCGTATGGGCGGTCGACAGGAAGAGTCCCTCGAACTGAGAAGGCGGGAGGAAGACACCGTTATGGGCCATTTCACGATAATAGTTCGAGAACATCTCAAGATCGGATGACTTGGCTCCTTCATAATTGGACACTTCTTCATCGGTGAAGAACAATCCAATCATGGAGCCGGCGCGATTGATCGTATGAGGGATCCCATATTTCTCGGCAAGCGTGCTCAAGCCATCTTGGAGGCGATCGGCGATGCGTCCGAATTCTTCATAGCTCTCCGGTGAGAGCTGCTTCAATGTCTCGAGTCCGGCCGTCATGGCAAGGGGGTTCCCGGAAAGCGTACCCGCCTGATAGATCGGGCCGCTCGGAGCGATCTGCTCCATGATTTCCGCTTTCCCGCCGTACGCACCGACTGGAAGACCACCACCGATGACTTTACCAAGGCAGGTCAGGTCAGGTGTGACGCCAAAATACCCTTGTGCACAGTTGTATCCGACACGGAAACCGGTCATGACCTCATCAAAGATCAAGAGGGAGCCGTACTGCTCTGTTACTTCCCTGAGTCCTTCTAGGAAACCGGGTTTCGGCGGGACAACCCCCATATTACCGGCAACAGGTTCCACGATCACGCCGGCGATGTCATCACCGAACTGTTCGAACGCATAGCGGATGCTGTCAAGGTCGTTATACGGAACGGTGATGGTATTCTTCGCGATCCCTTCCGGAACTCCGGGACTGTCCGGTAGGCCGAGTGTGGCGACACCGGATCCCGCTTTGATAAGGAGGGAATCGCCATGGCCGTGATAGCAGCCTTCAAACTTCAGGATCTTGTTGCGTCCAGTATACCCGCGCGCAAGACGGAGGGCGCTCATGGTCGCTTCCGTACCGGAAGATACCATCCGCACAACTTCGATACTCGGCACGCGCTCGATGACGAGGCTCGCCAGTTCGTTTTCGATCTCGGTCGGCGCACCGAAGCTTGTTCCATTTTCGGCTACCTTCTTGATTGCTTCCACCACGCGGTCGTTGGCGTGTCCAAGGATCAGTGGTCCCCAGGAAAGGACATAATCGATGTAGTCATTGCCATCGATATCATAGATTTTGGAGCCCTTACCACGTTCCATGAAAATGGGATCCATATCAACGGATTTAAATGCACGTACCGGACTGTTCACTCCGCCCGGCATCAATTTTAATGCCTCCTGAAAGGCTTGCTTTGATTTTTCATACGATCGCATCGTTCCATTCCTCCCGTTCCAATTAAGATTCAGATAACCATCTTGCTGCGTCTTTGGCATGATAGGTGACGATCAAGTCGGCTCCTGCACGTTTCATGCTTACCAATTTCTCCATGACGATGCCTTTCTCGTCGATCCAGCCGTTTTGTGCGGCCGCTTTGACCATGCTGTATTCACCGCTCACGTTATAGGCGACAACAGGAGCATTGAAGCGATCCTTCACATCACGCATGATATCAAGATACGATAGGGCCGGTTTGACGATTAGGAAGTCGGCACCTTCCTCTATATCCGACTGCGCTTCCCGTAATGCTTCCAGGCGGTTCGCAGGGTCCATCTGGTACGTCCTGCGGTCTCCGAATTGAGGAGTGGAATGGGCGGCATCACGGAAAGGACCGTAGAAGCTGGATGAATATTTCACGGCATAGGACATGATGGGAACATCGGTGTAGCCGGCTTCATCGAGACCGTGACGAATCGCAGCTACGAATCCGTCCATCATATTGGACGGTGCGATGATATCGGCACCCGCTTCTGCCTGGCTGACAGCGGTTTTCGCAAGCAGGTCAAGGGTCGGATCATTCAGGATCTTACCACCTTCGACGATGCCGCAGTGACCGTGGCTCGTGTATTGGCACAGGCACGTATCTGCAACCACCACCATTTCCGGGTAGCGCTCCTTCACGAACCGGGTCGCCTGCTGGACGATGCCGTGATCATGATAGGCCTGTGAGCCCATTTCATCTTTTTCGGCAGGGACGCCGAACAGGATGATGGATTTGATGCCAAGGGACACGATCTCGTCCATTTCTGCTTGGAGATTGTCCATGGATATATGATAGACATCCGGCATGGAAGGGACAGGACGTCGGATATTCTCCCCTTCCACAACGAATAGTGGATAGATCAGATCTTCTTTTCGCAAATGTGTTTCCCTCACAAGCGCACGCATGTTCTCGGTTTGACGCAGGCGGCGGTGACGGTTGAATTGTAATTCAGACATAGTGTAACCCTCCTAAAGGAAATCAGTCGTGCTGTTGGATATAGGTTTTAATGGATTCTACCATTTCATTTACAGTATAAACCTTTGGGCTGATTTTTACATGTAATCCGTACTGTTCGGCCGTTTCTTTTGTGATCGGACCGATACAGGCCATGGGGATCCCCTCGATGAAACGCCCGAGGGAATGGGCTTTGACCACCTTCATGAAGTGATGGACAGTGGACGAACTTGTGAACGTGATGATATCCGCTTCCTTCCGTTCAAGGACATTCTTGAGCCTATCACCGCTTTCCACGGGAAGCACCGTCTCATAGACGATCCATTCGTGACACATCATGCCGGACCGGTTCAGCTCCTCACTGATCACGTTCCGGGCGAGGTTGCCTTTTGGCACAAGGACTTTGGCATTCCCCTCCACCGCATGGATGAACTCACTGGCAAAGGCATCACCCGTAAATTCCGTAGGAATGAAATCAATGGGGATCCCACGTTTCTCACAGTAACAGGCCGTCTTATCTCCGACGGCTGCGCATCTCACTCCTAAAGATGACAGGGAGATGCCCATGCGGTCCATGGCCTCCAGGAAGAAATGAACCCCGTTCTTACTCGTGAACAGAATCCAATCATATGTATGTAGGGAGCCCCCCCATTCTTTCTCCGAGGGATCGATCCGGGCTTCGAACTTCAAGAGGGGCACCACAACCGGGATGCCCCCTTCCGCTTGAATCCTTGAAGCCGTTTCACTGGCCCCTGATTGACCGCGGGTGATGAGGACCTTTACACCATCTAAAGGCTTACCCCCGCTCATTACTGGTCAAGCTCCTCTTTCACCTGATCGATCAGGGCCTTTGCACCCTGATTCGTCAAACTTTCCGCCACGGCCTTCCCAAGCTCCTCGGGATCGTGTCCGACTACGTACTCCTTGTAGATGGTCTGTCCATCGGGAGAAGCTACCAGACCGGTGAGGGCGATGGATCCGTCAGGCTTTTCTTCCGCGAATCCTGCGATCGGAACCTGGCATCCACCTTCCATCTTATGAAGGAAAGCACGCTCTGCCGTGACCGTCCTGGTCGTTTCCCCGCACGCAAACTGATCGAGGAGCGCCAAGAGCTCTGAATCGCTCTCGCGGCACTCGATGGACAATGCCCCTTGGCCGACAGCCGGAAGGCAAAGATCGGGATCGAGGAACTCCGTTACCACGTCCCTTGTCCAGCCCATGCGCGAAAGTCCTGCTGCCGCCAGGATGATGGCATCATATCCATCTGTCTCAAGCTTCGAGAGGCGTGTATCGATATTCCCGCGGATCCATTTGATCTCAAGGTCCGGTCTCACGGAAAGAAGCTGTGCACCGCGTCGAAGGCTGCTCGTTCCGATGATGGATCCGGCCGGCATATCCTTCAGGCGCACATGGTTTCTGCTGATGAAGGCATCACGGAAATCCTCACGCTCCGGGATACACCCGATGGTCAGTCCTTCCGGGAGGACAGCAGGCATATCTTTCATGCTGTGAACGGCCATGTCGATCTCACCGTCAAGCATCGCCTGCTCGATCTCTTTGACGAAAAGGCCTTTCCCTCCCACTTTTGAAAGGGTCACATCAAGGATGCGGTCTCCCTTTGTGACGATTTCCTTCAGCTCGAAGTCGAATGAAGGATCGAGTGCCTTCAGCTGATCGATCACCCAGTTAGATTGGGTGAGTGCTAGTTTACTGCGTCTAGAGCCTACAATGATTTTTCTCATAATGACCTCCCAAAAACTTATGAATACCAGAAATGGAATGATGACAGCCTGCTTCCGAGGAAGAAGTTGATCAGGATGATCAGGAACGCTGCCACATTCAGGAGTGCAAGGTTCTTGCCGAATACATTTTTCTTCAATCGCAGATAGAGGAAGATCCCGTATAGAATGAGCAGGATGAATGAACCGATGATCTTCGGATCATACCAGACAAAGTCCGGAAGCCGTATATATGCCCACTGCAGCCCCAAGATGAGACTGAGGAGGAGCATGGCCACCCCGATGGCATTCAGTATGTACGAAAACATCTCAAGCCGCGACAGATCCGTGATCCTCCAAAGCCGCTGCCCCCACTTCTTCTCCTTCAGCAGTTTGAACTGCAGAAGGTAAAGGAGGGAAAAGACGAATGACAGGGAAAACGCCCCATAAGAAAGGATCGCCATCGTGATATGGATGAGGAGCAGTTCCGATACAAGCTGCTCCGCCATGGCCTGGGATTCGATCTGAACCGGTGCGAACGTATGGATCGCCATGATGATGAAACCCAGGATATTGGTGAAGAATACGATGAAATCGACGCGGAGGAACCGGTTGATCACCAGCGACAGGGTGATGAGGATCCACGCGTAGAAATACAACCCTTCAAATATAGTGAGGACGGGGAATCTTCCCGTGTCCATCATATAGAGAAATAAAAAAATTGTTTGAAGGACCCAAACAATCGCAAGGAGCCAGAAGGCCACTGTATTGGCCTTCCGGTTTTTGTTTAAAAAATCGATGAAGTAAAAAAGAATACTAATGGCATAAAGGACGATCATCAGTTCATGCAGTCTGGTCATCGTTTGTTCAAACATAGACTCCAACCCTCCTTAAAATTGAAAAGAAGGTTGCGGCGATAGCGAGTGACTGCTCTCATTCTTTTCTTCCGACTCTTTGGCCTGTTTCTGTTGGAGCACCTGCTCTTCGATGTTGAAGATATCGATGAACAGATCCAGTTTTTCTGATGCGTCAGGCTTTCCGGCAAATTCCTTCGCCTGCAGGATCGGATCCTTCAGCAGCTGGTTGATGATGCTCTTCGTATGCTTATTGAGCACCTTGCGCTCACGGTCGGTAAGATTCGGCATCTTGCGCTCGATGCTGACCATCGTTTCAGCCTGGATCGACAGGGCTTTCTGACGAAGAGCGGAAATGACCGGAACGACGCCCAGCATATTGAGCCACTCTTTGAAGGCGAGGATCTCCCCTTCGATCATGATTTCAATCTGCTCGGCGGCTTTTTGACGCTCGGCTAGATTGGCTTCCACGATGTCTTCCAGGTCATCGATATCATAGAGGAAGACGCTCTCGAGTTCCGCGATGGAAGGATCGAGGTCACGCGGCACGGCGATGTCCACCATGAAAAGGGGACGGCCTTTCCGCATGCGCTCCACATGGGCCATCGTTTCCTTCGAGAGGACAAAATCCTTGGAGCCGGTGGAACTGATCAGGATATCAGCTTCGACAAGGGAGCATTGGAGCTCCTGTAGCGTCTTCGCCTGTCCATCGATCTTACCGGCAAGGGCCTCTGCTTTTTCGAACGTGCGGTTGATGATGGTGATCTGTGTTGCACCGCTTCCCTGAAGGTTCTTGATGGCCAGTTCCCCCATCTTTCCTGCCCGAGGACGAGGACGTTCTTTTTGCTGAGGCTGCCGAATACTTTCTTGGCAAGCTCGACGGCCGCATAGCTGACGGATACGGCGTTGGACCCGATCTCGGTTTCGGCATGGCCTTTTTTCCCGAGTGTGACGGCCTGCTTGAATAGATGATTGAAGACCGTACCGGTTGCTCCTGCCTCTTGTGCAAGAAGGAAGCTTGAGCGGACCTGCCCAAGAATCTGGGTTTCCCCGAGAACCATGGAGTTGAGGCCGGTAGCCACCTTGAAGAGATGTTCCACCGCTCCCTCCTGTTCATAAATGAACAAGTAAGGGGAGAATTCCTCTTTATCTATATCAAACCATTGGGATAAGAAATCTTTAATATAATAGCGGCCTGTATGAAGCTGATCGACCACCGCATACACTTCCGTGCGGTTGCATGTGGAAACAATCACATTTTCCAGGATGCTTTTTTTCTCCTTCAGCGCCTTCATGGCCGAAGCAAGATCAGTTTCATTAAAAGATAGACGTTCACGAATCTCTACAGGGGCCGTTTTATAATTTAAACCAACTACAATTGTATGCATAAGTGCGTGACACCCCCAAATTAAAATCATTCTTATTATAACATGTCCTACTGCATCACTCAGGATAAAATGTGAACAGAAAATGAAACCTATGTTTGCCATGGAAAGCGGAATGCTTGAAACTTACCCATGGTTTGATTTACTGTATAATTGGGTTCTTCCTTCAATCTGAAAGCATTTACATTCCGTTGCAAAAAAGACGGACTTTCGACAAGTCCCACCTATGTAGATTATCAAATCAAGCTATAAGAATCAAGTGAGTGAAACACGAAAAGCAGTCATTCCATAAGACGGAGGAACCATATGAAGCAACAGCGGATTTTCCCCGGAGTCATCCTCCTGGGATTCGGTGCTTACTTTTATCTTCAACAGGCACATATCATCTTATTCAGCGAGTTTTTCACCTGGCCGACCCTGCTCATGATCGTCGGCATCGCCTTCCTGGCTCAAGGATATGTCGGGAAGGACTATGAAGCGATCCTTCCTGGGACGATCCTCGTTGGATTCGGCCTGCACTTCCACCTTGTCAACAGGATGCCCGTCTGGCCGGATCATATGGGCGTATTCGTCCTGATCCTCGCCCTCGGCTTCCTTCTGCGCTATCAGAAGACGGGAACAGGGATGTTCCAGGGAGGGCTGTTCCTTGTCCTGTCGATCCTCATGTTATTCTCAGATCGAACGGCAGGCTGGTTGGGCTTCCTCGGAGGACAGGTCGGTTCCATCGTCAGCCTCTGGCCTTTCGTCCTCATCCTCATCGGGGCATTCCTTCTCTTCTTCAAGAGAAAATAGGCGTACATAAACACGATCCGTGTAGATTCTTTATGCCGCTCATGATTTCCGTGCGAGACTACGCTTTCCGCGGGTAGCCCGTGAGCCCCTCTGCAAGCTGTGGGGAGCCACTCTTCCCGCAGGAGTCTTCGTCTTGCACTCCAATCAACCGCTGGAAAGTTGGTCATGAAACCAATGAAAAACCCGAAGTCATTTGCTTTAGGTAGCTGACTTCGGGTTTTACTTTGACTACCGTTTTTCTCCCAGCCTTCTTCTCTTATAATACCGCATCAAGGAACGCCTTGGTCCTCTCCTCTTTAGGCGAACCGAACATTTCCCCGGGATGCCCGACTTCGACGATCCGCCCGTCGTGCATGTAGACGACCCAGTCGGCCACTTCCCTCGCAAACCCCATCTCATGAGTGACGACGATCATCGTCATCCCCTCGTGTGCGAGCTGCTTCATCGTGGCCAGCACTTCCCCGACCAGTTCGGGATCGAGGGCAGAGGTCGGTTCATCGAACAGCATGATATCGGGCTTCATGGCAAGGGCCCTGGCGATGGCGACCCGCTGCTTCTGCCCGCCGGAGAGCTTCGATGGATAGACCCCTTCCTTGTCGGCCAGGCCGACTTTTTTCAGAAGCTCCTTCGCTGTTTTCCTTGCTGTTTCACGGTCCATCCTTTTTACATGGACCGGCGCTTCCATGACGTTCTCTAGGACCGTTTTATGGGGGAAGAGATGGAAGTGCTGAAACACCATCCCCACTTTCTCACGGATCTTGTTGAGGTCATGCGTCTTTTGATCGATGTCATCACCTTCGATGACCACTCTCCCTCCGTCCTTCAGTTCAAGGAAATTGAGACAGCGAAGCAGCGTACTCTTCCCCGAACCGCTTGCTCCGATGAGGCAGACAACGTCGCTTTCGTTCACGCTCATATCAATATCCTTCAGGACATGGAGATCACCGAAGGATTTATTCAATTTTTCCACCTTGATCATCTCTTTACTCATAAGTCTTCCCCCTTAATCACTTACCGATAATCGTTTCTCGATGATGTTGACGATGATTGTAAACACGAATACGAGTACGAGGTAGTAAATTGCGACAACAAGCAGGTACGTCATATAATCGAAATTATTGGAGCCGAGCGTCGTCGCTACGCTGAATAGCTCGTACATGCCGATGAATGAGGCTAGGGACGAGTCCTTCACGGCGATGATGAACTGATTCCCGAGTGGCGGGAGGGCCCGCTTGAACGCCTGCGGGAGGATGATCCTCCTCATGGTCAGGCTCATGGACATTCCGAGGGATCGCCCTGCCTCCATCTGGCCGCGATCCACAGACTGGATCGAGCCCCTGAAGATCTCTGCGATATACGCTCCGTTGTGGAACGCCAGCCCCAGTGCAACTGCCCAGAAGCTCGGAAGGTTGATCGAGGTGAGGCCATAGTAGAAGATGAAGATCTGGACGATCAACGGTGTCCCCCTGACGACGAAAATATATAAGTCCGCGATATACTGGAGGATCTTCACCGGTGAAATCTTTAAAAAGGCGAAGAACAATCCGATGACGATGGCAATGAGAACCGCGATGGCGGTTAGCTGAAATGTGAGCAGCATCCCCTTCAGGAAGATGGGGTATGTGTCGATTACGATCTTCAAAAAATCCATATGCTTTCCTCCCGGCTGTTTCATTTAAAAGACGGATGCGCATGACTGCGCATCCGTCCCACGCTTACGCTTTACTCACTTGGATCCGTCGTAATATCTGAGTCGAAATATTTTTCACTGATTTTCTTCAATGTCCCATCGTCCCTCAGTTTTTCAAGGGCAGCATTGATCTCTTTCAAGAGTTTGGGATTATCCTTGCTCACGGCGATGGCCTGCTCACTCCGTCCGAGGAGCTCCTTCGCATCCAGCTTCATCCCCGACGAGATCGCCTCCTTACCGGTTACAAAGTCCGTTATGACGGCATCATGCTTCCCCTTGCTCAATGCTTCCAGGGCCACGACATCGCTATCGTACTGCGGGATATTATCAGTGACGGCTTCTGCTTCCTTGGCATAGGATGAGCCTTTGGAAACCGCGATTTCTTTTCCTTTCAAATCGTCGAGCGTTTCGACGTCGCTATCCGGTCTGACGAAGATCTGGGGTCCGGAATAATAATACGGTGTCGAGAAGTCGACTTCTTTGGCACGATCCTCCGTGATGGTGTGTGAAGCGACTGCTGCATCGAACCGTCCGGATTTCACGCCTTCCACGATCCCGGCGAATTTAAATTTCTTCTGATCAGGTTTAAGACCCAGCTCCTTGGCGACGGCTTCCGCCACGTCGATGTCGAATCCTTCCATCTTCCCTTCGCTATTGGTATAGCTGAAAGGCTTGAATTCACCAGATGCAGAGAAGGTGAAGGTATCCGCTTTTACGAGGTCAGCCCCGCCTTCGGTTGTTGCCTTTGACCCACATGCCGTGAGCATCACGGCGAGTGCGACGAAAAGCGTCAGTCTTGTCCAAATTTTCACGTGTATACGTCCCCCTCTTTTTTTCACTACTCTGAACAATTGTATCAACAATAAACAATATTCACAAAATTCAAATATCATGATATCATTCCATTATTTACCCTATGCCAACTTGAGATAAACCCATCTCCTGTAAAGACAAGTATCCGCCCGGATCCTTGAGAATGCGTTATATCCCTCGCTTCTATTAGTGCTTATTGCCTCTCTCAGTCATCATTTTGGAGCTATCATACTAGGACATTTAGATGGCTGAATCCGAGCATGGGATTGGAACGGACAGTCATCTTTAAAAAAAGCTCTGTTAGCGTTTATCGTTTATCTAAAAGAAAACGGAACTTCCACAAGATTGGAAGTTCCGTTTTTCTATTGTCTTATGAAACTAACGCCCCTGTTTGTTTAAGCGTATTCATTCACAAACAAAGACAATTACAATCATAACTTTTCGTAATCACTTTTAAGTATTGCCATAATAATTTCATCTGAATATTGTTCATTGTAGTATAAGGACTGACGTAATACACCTTCTTTTACAAATCCAACTTTTTCATACGCCCTGATTCCACGTGTATTATGACTAAATACTTCCAACTGCAAACGAGTTAATTTGAGTTGATTAAAAACAAAGCTTAGAACTATATTGATTGCCTCAGTTCCATAACCTTTTCCTGTTAATGAAATAGAAGCCATTGATATTCTGAATCCTGCATTTCTATTCTCCTCATCAAGATCAAATATCGATAATTCTCCAATCATTTCATCACTGCTTTTTAAACAAATAGCAAAATCATACCGACTAGAATCATTATTGATATTATTTATATGTGTCTTTATTTGTTCCAATGAAAAATCAGAAGTAGTCCCAGTCATATAACGTAATTCTTCATCTAATGTATTTCCTAACATAATAGGGGCATCTAACTCGCAAAGCGGTCTTAAATAAATTCTCTCGCTCTCTAATCTCATTTTAATATTCTCCTTTATTCTCTTGTTCCAAATTGTTTAGAGTATATGTAAATATGATCTAAGCTTCTATTTCCAATATAACACCTAATTAGAAGTGATTGTCGAGCTGAAATTGTGCTCCCTGCGGAGGATGAGACTATTACAAATTCTCGCAAACGATGTTTTTCCGCTGGATGAAGCTTTTGGATAGCTTTAAGGAGATCGGTTTCTCTCACAGTCATCACCAACTCATATGTGATAACTCCGCCTCAAGGAAAAAGCAAAAGAAAAAAGCGGTCCGGAATCAATCCGGACCGCTTCCCATTCACTTATAACGTGCTCTGATGGCATCCCATGCCGTATCTTTCCCGAGTCCTGTTTCAGAAGAGAAGAGGACGCATTCGTCGCCTTCTTCCATCTTCAATGTATCACGGGTGATTTTGAGATGCTTCTGCCATTTGCCCTTGGGGATCTTATCGGCCTTTGTGGCGACGATGATGCAGGGGATTTCATAGTGCTTGAGGAATCCGTACATCATGACGTCATCATTGGTCGGCGGATGCCTGAGGTCGACGATGAGGAGGACGGCCTTGAGTTGATCTCGGGACGTGATATACGTTTCGATCATCTTGCCCCAGGCTTCCCTCTCCTTCTTCGATACCTTGGCGAATCCATACCCGGGAACATCCACATAGTAGAGGGTCTCTTCGATTTTATAGAAATTCAACGTTTGGGTTTTACCCGGTTTCGATGAGATCCTCGCCATGCTCTTGCGGCCGATCATCTTATTGATGAAAGAGGACTTCCCGACGTTGGAACGCCCGGCCAGGGCAAACTCCGGAAGATCACCTTCCGGATATTGCTCCGGCCTGACGGCACTGATCACTAGCTCAACTTGATTTACTTTCACTTCTTTTCACCTACTAATGCTTTCTCTAACACTTGATCGATATGGGAAACGAGGATGAAGGTCAATTCTTCACGGACGCTCTCCGGTATATCGTCGATATCTTTTTCATTGTCCTTCGGCAAGATCACGGTCTTGATTCCGGCACGGTGGGCGCTGAGGGTCTTTTCCTTGAGCCCTCCGATCGGAAGAACCCTTCCCCTCAGGGTCATTTCCCCGGTCATGCCGACTTCGCGGTCCACATACTTACCGGTGAGGGCCGATACCAATGCCGTCGTGATCGTGATGCCGGCAGACGGTCCATCCTTCGGCACGGCGCCTTCAGGAACGTGGATATGAATGTCGTATTTCTCATGGAATTTTTCATCGATCCCAAGGGATTTCGTGCTCGAACGGACGAAGCTGAAGGCCGTCTGGGCCGACTCTTTCATCACATCTCCCAGCTTCCCTGTGAGGACAAGCTTGCCTTTACCTGGTGCGAGGGAGACTTCGATCTGAAGCGTGTCTCCTCCCACAGAGGTGTACGCAAGTCCGGTGGATACACCGACCTGATTCTCAAGCTCTGCCTGACCGTAGCGGAATTTTTTCTTGCCGAGGAATTCCTCGATGTTTTTGGACGTGATCGTCACGCGCTTCTTGCTGCCTGAAACAATGATCTTCGCCGCTTTACGGCAGATGGCCGCGAGCTGGCGTTCAAGGCTCCTGACACCCGCTTCTCGCGTGTAGTAACGCACGATATCCACGAACGCCTCATCCTTCAGCTGCAGCTTGGATTTCGTCAATCCGTGATCACTGAGCTGTTTAGGCAAGAGATGATGTTTGGCGATATTCACTTTCTCTATCTCAGTATAACCTGCAATCGTGATGATTTCCATACGATCGCGAAGCGGTCCCGGAATCGTGGAAAGATCATTGGCGGTTGCAATGAACATGACCTTGGAAAGATCATACGTTTCTTCTATATAATGATCGCTGAAATTGGAATTCTGTTCAGGGTCCAGCACCTCAAGCATGGCACTGGATGGGTCCCCGCGGAAATCACTGCTCATCTTGTCGATTTCATCGAGAAGGAAGACGGGATTCACCGTTCCGGCTTTCTTCATGCCGCGGATGATCCGGCCCGGCATCGCACCGACATACGTACGGCGATGACCGCGGATCTCTGATTCATCACGCACGCCGCCAAGGGATACCCGGACGAAATTGCGCCCGAGGGATTCGGCCACAGACCTGGCGAGACTGGTCTTTCCGACACCCGGAGGACCCGCGAGACAAAGGATCGGTCCTTTCAGGGAGCGTGTGAGCTGCTGGACGGCAAGGTATTCAAGGACACGCTCCTTTACTTTTTCAAGTCCGTAATGATCCCGGTCGAGGATCATTTCAGAACGGTTGATATCAAGCTGGTCTTCTGTTTCCTTCGTCCATGGAAGGGAGACGAGCCATTCGATGTAGTTGCGGATGACGGAGCTTTCAGCAGAGCTTGAAGGCACCTTTTCATAGCGCGCCAGCTCCTTCAAAGCAGTCGCTTCGATGTCTTCCGGCATGCCTGCTTCTTCGATCTTCATCGTAAGGTCTTCCACTTCGCCGGTCTTGCCTTCCTTATCGCCGAGCTCCTTCTGGATGGCCTTCATCTGCTCGCGCAGATAGTATTCCTTCTGGGTCCGCTCCATGGAGCGCTTGACGCGCTGGCCAATCTTTTTCTCAAGAGAAAGGACTTCCTTCTCGTTGTTGATGATCTCGATCACCATCTGCAGGCGCTCTTTGATATCCTGTGTTTCGAGGATATGCTGCTTTTCCTTGATCTTCAAAGGCAGATGGGATGCGATGATATCCGCAAGCCTGCCCGGCTCCTCGATATCCGCCACTGTGGAATACGTTTCGGCGGATACTTTTTTGGAAAGCTTTATGTATTGTTCGAAATAGTTCAACAGCGTCCTCATCAGGGCATCGAGCTCAGAATCCTTCTTCTCGGAATCACTGTGCTCATCCACTTCCACTTCATAGAAGCCCTGATCATTGGAATAGGAAGAGATCGTCCCACGGTTGAGTCCTTCCACAAGTACGCGGATGGTTCCGTTCGGAAGCTTCAGCATCTGCTTCACCTTCGTAAGGGTCCCCATCTCATAAAAATCATCTTGGGTCGGTTCGTCTATATCAGAATCCTTTTGAGTGGTCAAAAAGATCATATGATCATCCATCATGGCTTTTTCCAAAGCCTGCACCGAGCGCTCACGCCCGACATCCAAATGCAGGACCATCGTCGGGTAAACCAACAGGCCTCTTAATGGGAGGAGGGGAACTGTTCGTTTTGTTTGATTTGCCATATCTTACACCTCCGGATTTATGCTCTAAGCCTTTGTACAATTCTATCTTATTTACTAGGTAGTGTCTATTAAATTGGACTTGCCGGATGTACTGAGGAAAAGCCGATCGGGAATCACCCGAGTCGGCCATGATTACATGCTTTTCTTGTTTTTTGCATCGTCCATGACGTCTTTGACAAGGGCCAGCTCCATCACTTCTTTGAACTCTTTGACTGGGATCACTTCGATCCCGCCCACTTCATGGAGGAGGGACTGCTCATTCTCGTGCGGAATGATGACGAGATCCGCCCCTGCCGCCTTGGCTCCTTTGATCTTTGGATAGACTCCACCGACCGGTTTCACTTTCCCGTGAATGCTGATTTCACCCGTAAGAGCGATGTTGTGCCTGACGGGGAGCCTGTAGATCGCCGAGTAGATGCCGAGTGCCATGGCGATACCCGCCGAAGGTCCGTCCACAGGCACTCCTCCAGGGAAATTCACGTGGATATCGTATTGATCTGCCGGGACCCCCATGGAGCGGAGGACGGTGATGACGTTCTCGATCGATCCTTTGGCCATGCTTTTCCGGCGGATCGATTTGCCTTTATCACCGATGCTCTCTTCTTCCACAATCCCGGTTACATTGACCCCACCCTTATCCGCTGCCGGGATGACGGTGACTTCGATTTCAAGCAGGGATCCGGAATTCGGTCCTGTCACGGCGAGGCCGTTGACGAGGCCGACCGTTGCTTCCCGGTTGATTTTCTTTTCGTGCCTCGGGGACATCTGGGTCGATTGAATGATCCATTCCAATTCATGATCGGCAATGTGATCGCGATTTTCCGTGATGGCTAGACCTGCCGCGATCTGGACCAGATTTACCGCTTCACGGCCATTCCTCGCGTAGGACGCAAGAATCTCCAGACCTTCCTTGCTCACGGAAATGTTCACCTTTTTGGCTGCCCTTGCACAGATTTCTTTCACTTCTTCCCTCTCAAGCTCACGGAAGAACACTTCCATGCAGCGGGAACGGATCGCAGGCGGTATTTCATTCGGCGTCCTCGTCGTGGCGCCGACCAAACGAAAATCTGCAGGGAGGCCGTTTTT
Source organism: Rossellomorea marisflavi (assembly GCF_009806575.1). Taxonomy (NCBI): domain Bacteria; kingdom Bacillati; phylum Bacillota; class Bacilli; order Caryophanales; family Bacillaceae; genus Rossellomorea; species Rossellomorea marisflavi. The sequence continues at coordinate 3,057,854 of NZ_CP047095.1, forward strand.
GAAAATATCATGGATATGACTCGGAATTTGATGATTTTCTTCATTATAATAAGCACTCTCAAGATAGACCCTGCGGTCTTCCAGTACTTTTAATAATTTATTCATTTGAATCGGGTGTAATTCCCCGATTTCATCAATGAACAGCACGCCTCCGTGGGCGTTGGTCACAGCCCCCTGCTTCGGCTGCGGGATGCCGGCCTGTCCCATGGCTCCCGCCCCCTGATAGATGGGATCATGAACCGAACCAATAAGGGGGTCCGCAATGCCCCGCTCATCGAATCGGGCAGTCGTTGCATCAAGCTCCACAAATACAGCCGATGTCATGAACGGGGATTTCATGTTCTTCTTCGCTTCCTCCAATACAAGTCGCGCAGCTGCCGTCTTCCCCACCCCTGGAGGACCATAGATGATGACATGCTGTGGATTGGGACTGCACAGCGCTGCCTTCAGGGACTTGATTCCATCCTCCTGTCCCACAATATCGTCAAAGCTTGCCGGGCGCACCCTTTCAGAAAGGGGTTCAGAAAGGGAGATCGAGCGCATCTTCCTCAGTTCCTCCATCTCCTTCTTTGATTCCCGGTCGATGGATACTTTTTGTGTCCGTTGGTTCTTCAGCAGATTCCAGAAATACAGGCCGATGATGATGCCGAAAAAAAGCTGGATAAACAGCGCAATACTTGTAAAGCTCATATAAGTCATCCTCCAGTTGGTTCAAGTTGTTACGGGTTAGTATCTCCCCGTCCGTTTGGGAATAACCATAAAATTTGGAGCCGACAGCCTTGCAGGATAACGAAAAAAAGCCGGTAATCCCCTGGGGGATTACCGGCTTTAATTTATAATCATGCGGAAGTTTTTTCTTCATTCGGATCGATGATCGTGCCATCTTCAAGCATCAGATGAGGAGCTGCATCCTCAAGGATGGTTTCCTTCGTGATGATGCATTTTTTGATGTCATCACGGGACGGAAGTTCGAACATGACGTCGAGCATCATCGTTTCAATGATGGAACGAAGTCCACGGGCACCCGTTTTGCGTTCGATCGCTTTTTTCGCAATTTCGAATAGGGCCTCTTCAGTGAAATCAAGCTCTACATCGTCAAGCTCAAGCATTTTTTGGTACTGCTTCACAAGAGCATTCTTCGGCTTGGTCAAGATCTCAACCAACGCTTCCTCATCAAGAGGAGTGAGGCTTGAGATAACAGGTAGACGGCCGATGAACTCTGGGATCAGACCAAAACGGAGAAGATCTTCCGGAACGACTTTGGCAAGGAGGGATTTATCCTCTTTCACTTCAGCGTTCTTCGGATCAGAGCCGAACCCGATGACTTTTTGTCCAAGACGGCGTTTGATGATCTGCTCGATTCCATCGAATGCCCCACCACAGATGAATAGGACGTTCGACGTATCGATCTGGATGAATTCCTGATGAGGATGCTTACGGCCACCTTGTGGCGGAACGCTCGCAACGGTACCTTCAAGGATCTTCAAGAGAGCCTGCTGCACACCTTCACCTGATACATCACGCGTGATGGACGGGTTTTCGGATTTACGGGCCACTTTATCGATTTCATCGATGTAGATGATGCCTTTTTCCGCTTTTTCCACGTCGTAATCCGCAGCCTGGATGAGCTTCAACAGGATATTTTCAACGTCTTCCCCTACATAACCGGCTTCGGTGAGGGACGTTGCATCCGCGATGGCGAATGGCACGTTCAAGATGCGTGCAAGTGTCTGAGCAAGAAGCGTCTTACCGCTACCTGTCGGACCGATCATGGCAATATTACTTTTGGAAAGTTCCACGTCATCCACTTTACTGTTTGAATTGATCCGTTTGTAGTGATTATATACGGCTACAGCAAGGGATTTCTTCGCTTGATCCTGTCCGATGACGTATTCGTCAAGGATTTCACGGATCTCACGCGGTTTCGGAACATCTTTGAATTCCACTTCTTCTTCTGTACCGAGCTCTTCTTCCACGATTTCCGTGCAAAGCTCGATGCATTCGTCACAAATATATACGCCCGGTCCAGCTACCAGCTTACGGACCTGGTCTTGTGTTTTACCGCAAAAAGAACATTTCAACTGCCCTTTTTCATCGTTAAATTTAAACAATGACGTTCACCCCTTCGTTTGAGCTTAGTAAAAATCGTAATGTTTCATCACACGAACGATTTCCTGCTTTCCAATTACCATGAGTTATGTATTGCATTCTATCACATTATATGTCCGTAACGAAATTGATACGATTCTTATCAATCATCTTATTATGTATTGAGGATTTTAGCAAATTATTTACATAGCCGGAAGCGGGAAGATCGAATCGGGATGCCGGATTTTTTTAACCCCTGCTTCATAAGGTTTATCCAAAACCGGGGGTTCTTATTCTTCATCGGGAGATTTCCCGGAAGCGCCGCTCGTCTAAACTTCCTAAAAGAGGGTAGAAAACAAGGCGCACTGAGCGCCTTGTTCCTACAATCATATAATGATTATGCTACTGTTTTGCTGTTATCTACAAGGAATTCCAATGCTTTGCGCACTTTAAGGTCTGCTTTCAACGTATCAAGTCCGCCAAGGGCCTGCTTGATGTTGTCAGCTGACATGTTGTACTGCTCAGCCATTTTCGTAACTTCTTCTTCCGCTTCTTCGTCTGTCACTTCAAGATTTTCTGCTGCTGCGATCGCTTCAAGCGTAAGGTTTGTGCGTACGCGTTTGCCAGCATCTTCTTTCATTTGACCGCGAAGATCTTCTTCTGATTGACCAGAGAATTGGAAGTAAAGCTCAAGCGTCATACCTTGCATTTGAAGGCGTTGACCGAATTCTTGCATCATGCGGTCCACTTCAGCGTCAACCATAACTTCAGGAATTTCCACTTCAGCATTTTCAGAAGCTTTTTCCACTAGTGCTTCACGTACTGCTGTTTCCGCTTCAGTCTTTTTAGACTCTTTCAGGCGGTTTTCGATTTTTTCTTTCAGTTCAGCAAGTGTTTCCACTTCTTCGTCTGCATCTTTCGCGAACTCATCATCAAGAGCCGGAAGTTCTTTCGCTTTGATTTCGTGGATTTTCACTTTGAATGTTGCTGCTTTACCAGCAAGCTCTGCCGCATGGTATTCTTCTGGGAAGCTTACCTCAACGTCTTTTTCTTCGCCGGCTGCTACGCCTACAAGCTGCTCTTCGAAACCAGGGATGAACTGACCTGAACCAAGTTCAAGTGAGTAGTTATCCGCTTGGCCGCCTTCGAATGCTTCACCGTCAACGAATCCTTCGAAATCCATTGTCACTGTGTCGCCTTCTTCAGCTTTGCCTTCTTCTTTGACAACAAGCTCAGCTTGTTTTTCTTGAAGGGAAGTAAGTTCAGCTTCTACATCTTCAGCTGTTACTTCATCGTCCATTTTTTCTACTTCAAGACCTTTGTATTCGCCAAGCTTCACTTCAGGTTTCACTTGAACTTTCGCTGTGAAGACAAGATCTTTTCCTTTTTCCATTTGCTCTACGTCGATTTCCGGACGGTCGATTGGCTCGATTCCAGTTTCTTCGATCGCTTTAGCATATGCTTCAGGAAGGATGAAATCCAATGCATCCTGATAAAGAGATTCTACGCCGAAACGTTTTTCGAACATGCCACGTGGCATTTTACCTTTACGGAATCCTGGTACGTTAACTTGCTTCACAACTTTTTTGAACGCAGCGTCCAAACCTTCGTTCACTTTAGCTGCTTCTACTTCGATTGTAAGAACACCTTGGTTCCCTTCTTGCTTTTCCCATTTTGCAGACATACAGTTCCCTCCAACAATCTATAATTGATTTTTATTTTACGCATAGTAGTAGATAGTCCCGATTGAATCTAGCACTATCATCGTAATTATATGAAAGACTTTTACATTACAACCACTACATTATAACATACAGCTTCTGTCTTTCAAGAAGTAGCACTTAAATATTCGGTGAAGAAATTTCTTCAAGTTCATGAATGAAAGCAAGGACCGTTTTGCTCTCTCCTCCATCCATCTTTTCCTGCAGATCCTTCTCCAATTCTTCGTCCCCGAGGATGCCTGCTGCATAGTGACCATAGGCCAAGGCGATGTCATCGGGATCCCATTCCATATCAAAGGGATAAAGAAGGAAAGCATGGCGCTTCAGCACTTCTTCTGCATGACGGATCAGGGTCGGGCTGTCCTGAAGGAGGAGCTCCTCCAGGGAAAGGACCGCTTCACGGAATGCGTCAGACGTGAAAACCTCCGGAAGGTTCTCAGGCTGAACGACTCCTTCCCTTCCAAGCTTTTTCACGAGGATCTCACTTGCCACCCCATGCTCCCTCAAGACATTCACGATCATCGTCTGGACGAAGGGATGCATGTCTTCATCCTGCAGGCCCTCTTCAAGTTCCTTCCTGTACGGTCTGATATTGCGCTGAACCAATCCGGCTGTGATGATGATCTGTTCTTCAAGGCTTTTTCCTTCGAGAAGGAGAGGTCCGTCGGCTTCTTCCTCCGTTTCTTCTGCCGGTGCATTCAGCATCTTCTCGCTGAATTGAAGGAGCTTCCTGAAATGCTCTTCCTTCTCAAAAGGGACCTCCTTCTCATCGAAGAGGGCATGAAGTGTATCCACCACATCCTGATGCTCATGCAGCTGGATGAGGATCATGAGGTACATGTCGACCGTTTCGAAGTAATCACCGACCCCCTCAAGGAGCATTTCCCTGCAGATTGCCTGCGCCTCCTCGTACTCCTTGCACTCATACAAGGCAAGGACGAGGGCCGTGCTGATTTCGGGATTCAACGATTCAAGCTCGTATGCCTGTGAAAGAAGATCGCATGCTGCATGCGCATCCCCCTCCTCCAGGGCTTCCACCCCTTTTTCGAACAGTCGGTCCTTCAGACCGGGAAAGGCAATCACCTTCCCGAACTCATCTTGATTTGTCATAATTCGTACCTGCCTAACACTAGAATTGCTTTAAGTGTAGCATGATTGCTGATGGAGCACAAAATGGCGGCTGAATCTCCCTTTGATGCAATAAAAAAATACCCCGCCGATCGGCGGGGTACGTAACGAATGCAGTCATCCGACTGCATTATGTATGATAGATGGCGTCCCAGGCGAGATTCGAACTCACGACCTACAGCTTAGGAGGCTGTCGCTCTATCCTGCTGAGCTACTGGGACAGCTTTCGTTTCAAGCAGTGCAAGTAATAGAATACCCCAGAATCGAGTGGAATTCAAGGATTTTTTCTTCTTTCAATCTATTTTTTTGTGAGATGGCCAGAATAGAAAAAAAAGCCCCATTAAAATGGGGGTTCACTCGACCGGCGTCAGGACCGTGGGCATGGTGGATTCAATGATGTCACCTTCATCGGCAAAGAAGATATGCTCGGAAACCCCGTAGTCCGATCCGAGGATCTGATTGACCTTGAGATCACCAAAGCTACTGTATACAACGAAGTTACCGCTTTGACCGGCTGAACTGGCGGAATACCTCAAAGCCTTTACATCCTTGCCGACGATGAAGGTACCGGAAGGCAGGCTGACAGGAGCGGCATCGAGCTTCTTGATGTCGCCCTTCCTAGACTTGATGTCTTCATCCAGGTCGGCGATTTTGGTTTTCTTTTCTTTGATCTTGTCATCAAGGACCTGGACTTCCTCCTTCAGTGCATCGATCTCTCCCGCTTTTGCATTCGCTTCATCGATCATGGAGGCGGCCTCCGCTGCCTCTTCCTTCTTTTCACTCAGAGACGACATCACACGTTCAAGCTCATCCGTTTTAGAGGACAGCTCTCCCTCTACCCCTTCCAGTTCCCCCGATTTCCCTTCAAGGGAAGAAAGGATCTCATCATACGATTTCTTCACGCCGTCCACTTCCGTTCGTGCGCTGCTGTATCCTATCCACGCACAAAGCGACATAAGCACAAGGACGCTCACGACCCCCACCCAGACCTGCCACTTCTTGATCCACCCGAAACCCTTCACCCTCAATTCCCCTTCCATTCCGGCCATATGAAACGGTACGAATGGCACGGCTGATGGAACTAGTATATTGGGAGGGCCCTGACCATATTCACATATTCTTCTAAGGGGGGACGGCAGAGCGAACCAGCTCTTCCTGTTAAAGATGTCTTGCCTGCATCCACAGAAAACCGGATAGACAACAAAAAAACATCCTGTGTTGAAAGATTCAACACAGGATGTTTGTCGTACGTCCCAGGAGAGATTCGAACTCCCGACCGACGCCTTAGAAGGGCGTTGCTCTATCCAGCTGAGCTACTGGGACATGTGCATTATGTAAGTGTCCGTGTTTCTTGAGGACATTTATTATTATATTCGTATACCAAAGGAAAGTCAACGGTTTTTCGAAAAAACTTCCGAGATCTTCATTTGGAGTAAAAAGGAGCCTGCATGGCAGGCCCTCCCTTTACATGTCGAATTCGATTTCCTCGACGAGCTCGTGTTTTTCCGTCAGGAATTTCACGTGGATCTTGTGCTTAGTTGATTCGATGAGGGCGTACGTTTTCTCGTGCCTTCCCCTTGGCAGGAGGATGCTGCCTGGATTCAGGAATAGGATCCCGTCCATCAGCTCCGCCCCCAGTTCATGGGAATGACCGAAGAAGACCATATCGGCTCCCAGTTCTTCCGCTTTGTACTTCAGTTTCATCAATGACATCTTAATTCCGTATAAATGCCCGTGGGTCACGAGGATTCTCCTGCCGTCCCCTTCTTCAAGATGCGTCTCAGGGAACCGTTGATCCATGTCGCAGTTTCCGCGGACCACTTTGAAGTGGTCCAGGACTTCGTCATCCGCGCGCAGTTCGGAATCCCCGCAGTGGATCATGACGTCCATCTTTCCCGCATACATCCTGGACAGGTCGGCCAGTTCTTCCTTGGACCCGTGGCTGTCGCTTACAACTAAAATGTTCATCTACTCACCCTTTACACGAAGTCGGATAGTCTCTCTCTCAATTGATCCAGTGCGTGTCCGCGATGGCTGATGCTCCGCTTTTCATCCGGCGTGAGCTCTGCCATGGCCTTTCCGAGTGACGGGACAAAGAAGATCGGATCATAACCGAACCCATTGCTTCCCCGTTTCTCTTCGAGGATGACACCTTCACACGATCCGTTTACGGTCTCCGTCTTCCGGCCAGGTCCTGCGATGGCCAGTACACAATGGAAGCGGGCCGTCCGGTTTGCTTCCTCCACTCCTTCGAGTTCGGCAAGGACCTTTTCCATATTCGCTTCATCGCTTTTCGCTTCCCCGGCGTAGCGTGCGGAATAAACGCCCGGACGGCCGTCCAGTGCGTCGATGCTCAATCCCGAATCATCGGATATGACGAGGCAGTCGAGCTCTTTTGCCACTGTCTCGGCTTTCAGGATCGCATTCTCTTCGAATGTGACACCAGTCTCTTCCACGTCTTCAATATGTGGTAAATCTAGTAATGTCTGTACCTCATAACCATATGGCTTAAACATGAGATCGAATTCTTTCGCTTTTCCCCTGTTCTTGGTTGCGATGATGACGTTCTTTGCCATAGTTTTCTCCATCCCTTACTGTATTCTGTCTGCGAGTTCACCCAGTACGTCCTTTTGAATGTCGAATAGTTCACGGATCCCGGTCTGGCCGAGTTCAAGGAGTTCCTGAAGCTGATTCATCGTGAATGTCGCTTCCTCCCCGGTCCCCTGCAGCTCGACGAATTCTCCTTCGCCCGTCATGATGATATTCATATCCACCATGGCCTGGCTGTCTTCTACATAATTCAAATCGAGCACTGCCCCATGCTCTTCCACGATCCCGACGCTGGTAGCGGCGAGGAAGCTCTTGAGCGGGAAGCTGCTGATTTTGTTCTGATCCTGAAGTTTTCCGAGGGCAAGGGCCATGGCGACGAATGCCCCCGTGATGGAAGCGGTCCTTGTCCCGCCGTCCGCCTGGATGACATCACAGTCGATCCAGATCGTGCGTTCCCCGAGTGCTTCCAGGTCCACGACGGCACGCAGGGCCCGTCCGATCAGACGCTGGATCTCCATCGTGCGCCCGGAAATCTTCCCTTTGGATGATTCCCTGATATTCCTCGTGTCGGTCGCGCGCGGAAGCATGGAGTATTCGGCAGTGATCCAGCCCTTTCCGCTGTTTCGCATGAACGGCGGTACGCGGTCCTCGATGCTGGCGTTGCAAATGACCTTCGTCTCTCCTACCGTGATCAGCACCGAACCTTCCGGATGCTTGATATAACCCGTCTCGATTTCAACCGGCCTAAGCTCCATCTTCTGTCTTCCATCGTATCTCATTGAAGTCCCTCCTGTTTATTGCTTTCTCCCGTTGAACGGGAAGATATGTACTGCTGTTTTTCAAAAAAAGAGAAGAGGCGGCTAATGCCCACCTCTACATGTTAGCTTCTTCTATAGTATATCAAAAATGCACGGTCAGAAACCAATCGCATTGACATTTTCCGGACGGGTCACCGGTTCTGTCACGGCTTCTCCATCCTTCGCAACGGACGCCGCTTCCCCGTTCACTTCAACGGATACCCCTTTGATGTCCTTTTGTTCCGTCAATGAGAGGACGAGGGCGTTCAGCATATGCTCGGAAACGAGTTTTTCCTCCACGCTGCCGTAGACGCCTTCATTGAAGTTCAACGTCACATTCCCATCCTTGATCTTCGGATCATCTAGAAGTTCCGCCCCTGTGAAATCACTGACGAGGGAGGATGCATATCCCGGTCCTTCGATAAGCTCATTCACCACGGCCTTCACATTATCGGTTTCATTCGAACTCACCCGCTTCGTGACCGGTACATAATACGTTTCCTTGTCGGTCTGGGACACATAATACACCGTCAATGGCTTCGTGCTTGTCGGATCGGCAATCCCGCTCGTATCGACATTGATACCGGTTTTCCGGGTCAGACCGTCTTCACTGATCGGCGTTCCGCCAACCGGCATTTCCGTCAGCGGATAGCCGTTCACACGGAGTTCCACTTTTTCCACGGAATCAAACTGGGTAAGCGTCCAGGTGATGGACTCGAGGATCCGCTGCTCATCTTCAGGCTGATATTCCTTGAACTCAGGGGAGAAATCGGCTACCGCCACTCCGTCCTTGATGTCGACCGATACCTGGGTATCAGCAGGGATCACGGCCCTGAATCCGTTCGGCAGCACTTCTTGCACCGGGCCGTTCACGACCAGATGTTCAAGCGCCTGTTTGGCCACACTTTCTTTGCCTGGCAGCAGGATCGACTGGGAGACGACGTACCCGTTCTTGTCGATGAGATAAAGCTCCGTCATGACGCTGTTTTCAGTCGCTTCTTCTTTTTTGGCAGAGGTTTCCTTGCCTTCATCCTTTTTGGCTGTATCTACTTTCTCACCTTCTTTTAAATACGAGGTATCCTGAGGGGGATCGATCTTTTCCTTCTTATCCCCAAAGCTGAACAACCCACACCCCGACAGATACACAGAAGATGCTAATACCGTTACTGCAATGGACACTTTCGCTTTTTTCGCCATCGGTAAACCTCCTAGAAAGACAGTTTGTACTACTATGTATACGAGCCCTTCGGGAAAATAGACCGAAAGTTTCTTAAAAACTTCCCCTCTTGTCAAAAGCCATAAAAAAACCACCCGCATTACTCAATGCGGATGGTTTCGGCCAGGATCTCCCCGTCGAGCCAGTCGGAGGCGATCCCGGAGAAGATCGTAGAGGAGCCCGTCGTGAAGAAACGGTGTTCAGGGGGATGGACCCCTCTATATAGTAGATTGTAGTAGTCCAGGATCGTGCTCACTTCACTCGCCGTCTCGTCCCCTGAGCTGATGACGCTCACAGAAGGACCCATGAATGCCTGGATCTTCGGCTGCAGAAGCGGATAATGGGTGCAACCCAGGATCAGGGTATCAAGATCGAGCCCCTTCAATCCTTCCAGGGTTTCACTGATGATGCGATCGGCCACGTCGCTTCCGTATTCCCCACTTTCCACGAGAGGGACGAACTTCGGACAGGCGAGGGACGATACCTCAAGGCCCCCGTGAAGGGAGTGCAGGGCATCGGGGTAGGCCTTGCTGTTCACGGTCCCGATCGTCCCGAGTACGCCGACCCGTTTATTGCGCGTTCGCTTGATCGCTGCCCGTGCTCCCGGATGGATGACCCCGATGACGGGGATATCCAGATGCGTCTGGATTTCATCCAGGGCGGCGGCAGTTGCCGTATTGCAGGCAATGATGAGCATTTTCATATCATACTGGAGCAGATACCGGGTCATGTCCCAGGTGAACTGCCTTACTTCTTCCACGGTCCTTGGACCATACGGGCATCTCGCTGTATCCCCTAGATAATAGATGGTTTCTTTCGGCAGCTGGCGCATGATTTCCTTGGCCACCGTCAGGCCACCTACGCCAGAGTCGATCACGCCTATAGGTTGAATCACGTTATTCCCTCATTCTGGTTTGATTTCTAGATGTAATTTCGAGAGGTTTTGCTGAAGCTGAAGCACTTCATCGTATGAGAAATCCGACAGCACGCTCTCCAAATAATTCTGCCTTTTATTGATCACTTCTTCAATGATCCTTTCGCCCTCTTTCAGCATATGGATCCTGACGACACGACGGTCCTTCTCATCCCTCACCCGTTCGACGAGCTGATTTTTTTCCATCCTGTCCACGAGGTCGGTCGTCGTGCTGCAGGCGAGATACATCCGGTTCGATAGATCCCCGATCGTCATATCACCGAATTCAAACAGCCACTGAAGGGCGATGAACTGAGGAGGTGTGATTGTATACTGACTGAGGATTTCACGCCCTTTTTGTTTAATGATGGACGAGATGTACCTTAGATCTTTCTCAATATCCGCTACCACTCCGGCCGCGGCCGCATCCTTCACATTTCCCATTCCAATTCCCCTTTATCGTTAACGTCTCGTATGTACATCCGATTTCAGCGTACACATCCTTATAAGCATTTTCACCTTTTTTTGCGAAAATTTCAAGGAGTAGCTTTTACGATGCCGGATGTCTTACCTGTGTCCATATGAAAAGAGACTGACTCCCCTCCAAACAATCCCACGAATCGTTTGCCGTCCGAATCAGTCTCTTATGGTTAAAGCTTTAGTTCCCCCATGCGAAGAAGCTCTACAACAGCTTGAGATCGCCCCTTCACTCCAAGCTTTTGCATGGCGTTGGAAATATGATTCCGAACTGTTTTTTCACTGATGAATAAATCACCGGCAATTTCCTTGGTGGTTTTGTCCTGTACCAACAGTTCGAATACTTCTTTCTCTCTTTTGGTGAGCAACGGTTTGTGTGTAAAATCATTGTCCTTCAATTATGGTAACCCTCCTTGCCTTCGCCAGCTTTAAACCGCGGGGATGGGTATTGTCGGTCGTCAAAATATCATATGTGAAGAGCTGGGTCAGAGTGACATGGAGGAACGACTCTCATAAAAAATAGGCAGCCGTTATGACATCGATCCTGAAGGGCTCTCATTGAACCTGTTCTTCATCTCATCCGTCCATGGAGCACCTTTCCCGGTCCTTTTTGATATTTGGACCATGGTTCCTCTTCCGACGAAGCAGATGTCATCCTTGGCGTTCACGCCCATATAGTGAAGGTCCACGGAGGAATTCCCGATCTCCCCTGCCTTCACATAGAGCCGCACATGCTCATCGAAATAGACCTGCCTCGCAAAATCACACTGAAGATCCGCCACGACGATCATTGTTTCATGATCGGGCTTCACCCAGTCCTGCATGAATCCGAGACTCTTGAAATAATCGATCCTTGCCTGTTCAAAGTAAACAAATGGAACGGTATTGTTCATATGGCCGAACATATCCACCTCTGAAAACCGCACCTTGACATCGATGAAAAATGAAAACCCTTCCTTCCACGTATTTACATCCTCAATATATGTAACGTTCTTCATTTTGGCTCCTCCATTCACGTATTTATCTGGCGCATTTCCCCAAAGGGGAAGCTTCCTTCAATCTGAAAGGTTAAAAAAAGCACTTTCCATCCGGAAAGTGCTTTTCAATGTTGTTTATGAATCCACCATGTGGTCGCTTCCGAAGAAGTTTTTGAACATCTGGAAGGTGGTCTCCCTGTTCAATGCTGCGATGGAGGTTGTCAAAGGGATCCCCTTCGGACAAGACTGCACGCAGTTTTGAGAGTTCCCACAGTTCGCAAGCCCTCCGTCGCCCATGATGGCTTCAAGACGCTCATCTTTGTTCATGGCACCCGTCGGATGCGCATTGAAGAGGCGTACTTGTGATAGCGGAGCAGGACCGATGAAGTCCGACTTGCTGTTTACATTCGGACAAGCCTCAAGGCAAACACCGCAGGTCATGCATTTAGAAAGCTCATACGCCCACTGACGCTTTTTCTCAGGCATACGCGGACCAGGTCCAAGATCATACGTACCATCGATCGGGATCCAGGCTTTCACTTTCTTCAGGCTGTCGAACATCCTGCTGCGGTCCACCTGCAGGTCGCGTACGACCGGGAAGGTGCGCATAGGCTCAAGACGGATCGGCTGCTCGAGCTGATCGATCAGGGCCGTACAGGATTGTCTCGGTTTCCCGTTGATGACCATGGAGCAGGCTCCACATACTTCCTCAAGGCAGTTCATATCCCAGTTGATCGGTGTCGTGCCTTCCCCTTTCGCATTGACCGGGTTACGACGGATCTCCATCAAAGCGGAGATCACGTTCATATTCGGGCGATAATCAAGGGCGAACTCTTCTTGATAAGGGGCGGCATCCGGGCCTTCCTGACGGGTGATGACAAAACGGATCTTTTTCTCAGCCATTAGTTAGAACCCCCTTTTTTCTTAGAGTAGTCACGTTTACGCGGTTTGATCAACGATGTATCCACTTCTTCGTAATGGAATTCCGGCGCATTGGCGGAAGCATTGAACTTCGCCATCGTCGTCTTGAGGAAGTCCTCGTCATTACGCTCAGGGAATTCAGGCTTGTAGTGGGCACCGCGGCTTTCATTCCGGTTCAAGGCACCGATGGTGATGACGCGGGCAAGCTGCAGCATGTTCCAAAGCTGACGCGTGAACATGGCACCCTGATTGCTCCACTTAGCCGTGTCATTGATGTTGATCTTTTTATAGCGCTCCATGAGCTCTACGATTTTCTTATCGGTTTCCACAAGCTTGTCATTATGACGAACGACCGTCACGTTATCCGTCATCCACTCACCAAGCTCTTTGTGGATCACATACGCATTCTCGGTTCCATCCATGCTCATGATTTCGTTCCATTTCTCTTGCTCCTGCTTCACATGGCGCTCGAATACAGATGCAGGTACGGTTTCGACTGAGCTTTCAAGCCCCTCGATGTACTTGATCGCATTCGGGCCGGCCACCATACCGCCATAGATTGCGGAAAGCAGGGAGTTGGCTCCAAGTCGGTTCCCACCATGCTGGGAGTAATCACACTCACCGGCAGCAAACAGTCCAGGGATATTCGTCATCTGATCGTAATCGACCCACAGGCCGCCCATTGAATAGTGGACCGCAGGGAAGATCTTCATCGGAACCTTGCGTGGATCATCACCCATGAACTTCTCATAGATTTCGATGATGCCGCCGAGCTTGATGTCGAGTTCCTTCGAATCCTTATGGGACAGATCAAGATACACCATGTTCTCTCCGTTGATGCCGAGCTTCTGATTCACGCACACGTCGAAGATTTCACGCGTCGCGATATCACGCGGTACGAGGTTTCCGTATGCCGGGTATTTCTCTTCAAGGAAGTACCAAGGCTTTCCGTCTTTGTATGTCCAGACGCGTCCGCCTTCCCCACGTGCCGATTCACTCATGAGGCGGAGTTTATCGTCCCCTGGAATCGCTGTCGGATGGATCTGGATGAACTCACCGTTCGCATAATACGCACCCTGCTGATACACGATGGAAGCAGCGGATCCTGTATTGATGACGGAGTTCGTTGATTTTCCGAAGATGATGCCGGGTCCTCCCGTTGCCATGATGACGGCATCGGCCGGGAATGACTGGATTTCCATTGTTTGAAGGTTCTGGGCGACGATCCCGCGTGCCTTGCCTTCATCATCGATGATGACACCAAGGAATTCCCATCCTTCATATTTATTCACGAGCCCTGCCACTTCATGGCGACGGACCTGCTCGTCCAATGCGTACAATAACTGCTGACCGGTTGTCGCACCGGCGAACGCAGTACGGTGATGCTGTGTTCCACCAAAGCGGCGGAAGTCAAGCAGGCCTTCCGGTGTACGGTTGAACATGACGCCCATCCGGTCCAAAAGGTGGATGATGCCTGGTGCTGCTTCTGTCATGGCCTTGACCGGCGGCTGATTCGCCAGGAAGTCTCCTCCATAGACCGTATCATCGAAATGTTCCCAAGGAGAATCCCCTTCTCCTTTTGTATTGACCGCTCCGTTTATGCCACCCTGTGCGCAAACGGAGTGGGAGCGCTTAACTGGCACCAATGAAAATAGATCGACCGGTGCGCCTTTTTCTGCTGCTTTGATGGTGGCCATCAGACCGGCTAATCCACCACCGACTACGATGATTTTCCCTTTACTCATCGTCCTTCACTCCTTTTCCTACCAAACTTCAGAGCACTTGCATGATCTATTGAATGTGTTCCTTATACGATAAAAGCAAAGATGGCGCGCATACCCACGATGGAAAGCGCAAGGAAGATCCCGATCGTCACGTATGTAGCGATGCGCTGTGAACGCGGTGTGACCGTGATTCCCCAGCTGACGCAGAATGACCATAGGCCATTGGCGAAGTGGAAGATCGTAGACAGGACACCCAGCACGTAGAATGCGACCATGAATGGGTTGGAGAATATCTCCTCCATCATTTGGAAGTTCACTGTCGCGCCGAAGAATACAGCGACCCGTGTCTGCCAGACATGCCATGTGACGAAGATGAACGTGATGACGCCGGATACACGTTGAAGAAGGAACATCCAGTTACGGAAGAATCCGAATCTGCTGGCGTTATTCTTGGACGTGAACGCAATGTAGATTCCATAGATTGCATGGAAGTACAATGGAAGGAATATGATGAAGATCTCCAGGAAATAGCGGAAAGGTAGACTTTCCATGAAATGTGCTGCCTGGTTGAACGACTCTTCCCCGCCAGTGGCAAAATGGTTCACCACTAAATGTTGCGTTAAGAATAATCCAACCGGAATCACACCTAGTAATGAATGAAGCCTGCGAAAATTAAACTCTCGATTTCCAGCCATGATTTACCCCCCTTAATCATAAAATATGAATCTTCCAACTAATCTCCGCATAAAAATTAGATTTTTATTCATATTTTATATTGTAACAATTATGTGACACATCCATTTTACTCCCATGGAGTGACAGCGTCAAGAAAACGTATACATAAATTCGACAATATCGGAAAAATAATTTCGTCCGGAAATTGTCACAAAATCGTAAGAAAATTCAATCAAAACAGACAGGATTTATTATTGCGGCAAAATATCCCATGAACACTTTTTTTCGAGTATGGGATGATTAATTCCCCTCTCATGTATATAATAGTTTTATAGAAAGAGGGGATATATTTGGAACAGAAAAAAGAAGAAGTCGTAGAGTCCCAGTCCGTTCCCATCTTCGGATATGAACTGATACGCGATCTGCTGCTACCCGATATCCTCGGGAAACACACACCCGATATTCTTTACTGGGGCGGAAAACAGCTTGCCAGGAAATTCCCCCTGCCATCCAATGATGAACTGATATCTTTCTTCCGTGAAGCAGGATGGGGAGATCTCGCCATCATCGACCAGAAGAAGAACGAAATCACGTTCGAACTCAGCGGGGAATTCGTCAAGCGCCGCAATTCATTGAAATCGGATGCCTCCTTCAAATTGGAAACGGGCTTCCTTGCCGAATTTGTCCAAATGCAGAATAAATTCGTCACAGAAGCGACTGATGAACTACATAAGCGAAACCAGACCGTCAAGATCACAGCTGTCTGGGATGACAAAGACCGGGTCGAATGACCACAGAAGGCAGGCCCGCTCCCATGAGGAGCGGGCCTGCCTTTTGATGCTCACAGAGTGATTTCTTCCACTTTCACTTCATCAAGATGGAAGGAGGAGTGCAGCACCTGTGCCGCTTTATTCATGAGATCCTCGTCCACGACGACGGATACTTTGATTTCAGATGTGCTCACCATCTTGATGGTGATCCCGTTATCTGCGAGCACTTCGAACATTTCTGCTGCGACACCAGGATTCGAGATCATGCCCGATCCGACGATGGATACCTTCGACAGTCCCCCTTCATGTTCCACATGGGTGAAGCCGAGGGATTCTTTGTGCTGTTCAAGGACCTCGAGGGTCTCTTCAAGATCATGCCCTTTGATGGAGAACGACAGATTGGTCGTATTTTGTTCTGTTTGACTCTGGATGATGATATCGACATTCAGGTGATGCTCCGCCAGTGTGGTGAAGATCGATGACAGCCCCTTCAACGCATTATTCAGACCGAAGACCGTCACCCTTGTGATTTCATTCTCGAACGCTACGCCGCGTACAACTAGATTTTGTTCCATGCTTGCTTCCTCCTCAATATAAGTACCTTCGATCCTCTCGATGCTTGAACGGACTTCCAATGGAATCTGATAGTTTTTGGCAAATTCCACGGCCCTCGGATGGAGGACGCCCGCCCCAAGATTGGCAAGCTCCAGCATTTCATCATAGGAGATACTGGAAAGCTTCCTGGCTCCTTTTATATAACGGGGGTCGGATGTGTAAACCCCATCTACGTCCGTATAAATATCGCAGCGTTCCGCCTTCAGGGCTGCTGCGATGGCGACGGCCGTCGTATCGGATCCGCCCCGGCCAAGGGTGGTGATTTCTCCTGATGCAGTCATTCCCTGGAATCCTGCCACGATGACGACCTTCCCTTCATTCAGATGGGATGCCAATTTTTCCGTGTGGATATTGGTGATCCTGGCATTGCTGTGGATGGACTCCGTCTCGATCCCGGCCTGCCAGCCCGTAAACGAAATGGCATCCTGGCCGACTTGGATAAGGGCCATCGTCAATAGTGAGATGGTCACCTGCTCTCCTGTAGACAGAAGCATATCCATTTCACGTTTGCTCGGCTGCGAGCAGATTTCCTTTGCCATGCCTACAAGGGCATCCGTCGTTTTTCCCATTGCGGAAACGACGACGACGACGTCATTCCCCTTTTCCTTCTCTTCCACCACACGTGAAGCCACATGCTGAATTCGTTCCACTGATCCCACCGAAGTTCCGCCAAATTTCTGAACGATTATACCCAATGCTTCTCCCTCTTTCTTCTTGATTGGATGCGGAGCACCCTGATGGACTAGAGCTACTATCTGATTCCGGCTTTTGGCATCCCCATGTCGGGGACACCGTCATGCAGCAGGTATAAAAAAAAGCAATGAGACGAAGCATCTCATTGCTTTTTGAACACTGCATACGAACAAAAAAGGTTCAGTCGGCATTGTGAGATAGCTCTCCAAGATGAATCATCTTGACAATCCTGCATCTATTAAATGCAGAACCAGCGCAGCCGATATGAGTGCGGCTTCACTTCGGCGGTCCTCCCCTTTCCAGTCACATCTCCAGAGCTCATACTCTTCCGTGAACCGTACTATTGAAGTCCGCACCTCTATCACCACTTAAAAAGTGATAATGTTTTTAATTTTTGTTCATTATAGCACAATCATTTTGGGGTATCAACGTCCTTTTCACCATTATCATGAAGTTTTTCATGAAGTTGCATGGCGACACGCTCCGGGATCCCGAGCTCCCTGAACTCTTCCAAGGTTGCTTCCTTCATCCGTTTCATCGATCCGAAATGTTTCAACAGCTGTTTCTTACGCTTCGGACCGATTCCATCAATATCGTCCAGCATGGATTGGAACGCACTCTTCCCCCTGAGCTGTCGATGGAAGGTGATGGCGAACCGGTGGACTTCATCCTGTATGCGCTGAAGCAGATAAAATTCCTGGCTCCGTTTCTCTAAAGGAATGATCTGGAGGGGATTCCCGTACAGCAGTTCCGATGTCTGATGCTTGTCGTCCTTTGCGAGGCCGCCTAGAGGAACATCAAGACCCAGTTCATTCTCCAGCACTTCCCGGGCCGCTTCGATCTGTCCCTTCCCGCCATCGATGACAATCAGGTCAGGGAGGGGCAGTCCTTCTTTCAATACCCTCGCATACCTTCTCCGGATCACTTCCCTCATGGATTCATAGTCATCCGGTCCGGTGACGGTCTTGATCTTATACTTCCGGTATTCCTTCTTAGCCGGCTTCCCGTCCAGGAACACGATCATGGCCGAGACGGGGTCCGATCCCTGGATATTGGAGTTATCGAATGCCTCGATCCGGAACGGTGTATAAATGCCCATCTGTTCACCGAGTCTTTCGACCGCTTTGATCGTACGGTCTTCATCCCGTTCGATCAGGGCAAACTTCTCGTTCAGTGCCTGCTTGGCATTTTTCTCGGCAAGGCGCACCAGTTCCTTCTTCTTCCCGCGCTTCGGCTGGACGGTCCTTACTTCAAGGAGTTTCTCCACGAGTTCCACATCGATTCCTTCCGGGAGGAAAATTTCCTTCGGTTTGAAGTGATTGGACTTGGAATAAAACTGGCCGAGGAATGTAAGGAACTCATCCTCCGGTTCATTATAGATCGGGAACAGGGAAACATCCCGTTCGATGAGTTTCCCTTGCCGCACGAAGAACACCTGGACGCACATCCAGCCCTTGTCAATGCCGTAACCGAACACATCGCGATCGGTGAAATCCGTCATGGTCATCTTTTGTTTTTCCATCGTTGCCTCGATATGCTGGATCTGATCCCTGAATTCCATGGCACGCTCGAATTCCATCTTTTCAGAGGCTTCCTGCATCTTCACGGAAAGCTGTTCCTTGATTTCCTTATAGCCGCCATTCAGGAAACGGGCGATTTCATCCGTCATCTCGCGGTACGTTTCATTATTCACTTCCTTGATGCACGGCGCCAGGCATTGTCCCATATGGTAGTATAGGCATGCCCTGTCCGGCAGCGTGGTACATTTTCGCAGTGGATACAGGCGATCGAGCAATTTTTTCGTTTCGTTCGCGGCTCCTGCATTCGGATACGGACCAAAGTACCGTCCCTTGCCGCGCTGCACCTTGCGGGTGGTGATGAGCCTTGGGTGACGCTCATTGGTCAGCTTGATGAACGGGTAGCTTTTATCGTCTTTGAGCATGACGTTGTATTTCGGGTCATACTTCTTGATCAGATTCATTTCGAGCACGAGTGCTTCGAGGTCAGATGAAGTCATGATGTATTCAAAGTCCTCGATTTCACCGACGAGGCGCTGGGTTTTCGCATCATGGGACCCGGTGAAGTAGGACCGCACCCGATTTTTCAGCACTTTGGCCTTTCCTACGTAGATGATCGTCCCTTGACGATCTTTCATGAGGTAGCAGCCGGGCTGATCGGGCAAGAGGGCCAATTTATTTGAAATCATTGTATTCACGGTCGCTCTCCCTTTCTTACGATCGTTCATGGTTGTCGATCAGTTGTTTCCTTTTACTTGAAGTATACACGAATTGGCGGAGCACTTCTATGATTGGGGCTTTGGTGAGGGAGGATGTTCTATTTTCGTATCGAGCGTACTTTCTTATTGGATTGCTGGTCCTATTCGGGATATGGTGAGCGGTTGGGATTAGACCGTTTCATTGCGCTTCGGGCACTTGCTTTCCACGGGGAGGGTGTCGAGCCTCCTCGGCAGGCCTGCGGGGTCTCGATCATCCCTCTTTTCCCGTTGGAGTCAAGCGCCCTTCGCTTCATTTCACTCTTTGGTGCTTGATCATTGTGTACTCTTTCTTTAATGGGGTGTGCGGGTACTCCCCTACTATGGGACAGGATATTAGGTAAATCATTTCGGCTCCCTTTTAAAATCGGGTTATCAGGAAAAAGGGGACCGTTCCTTTGCGCTTCGGGCACTCGCTTTCCATGGGGAGGGTGTCGAGCCTCCTCGTGCCTGCGGGATCTCGATCATCCCTCTTTTCCCATTGGAGTCAAGTACCCTTCGCTTCATTCCTCTCTTTGGTGGTTGATCAGTATGTGTTCTTGATCCTTTTGGGTTCAGGTACTACTCTTTCTAAGAGGATAGAATGCATCTGCTGAATCATTTTCGGTTCCCTCAAAGGATTTGGGTATCAGTGAGAATATGGACCGTTCCATTGCGCTTCGGGCACTTGCTTTCCATGGGGAGGGTGTCGAGCCTCCTCGTGCCTGCGGGGTCTCGATCATCCCTCTTTTCCCATTGGAGTCAAGTGCCCTTCGCTTCATTCCACTCTTTGGTGGTTGATCATTGTGTACTCTTTCTTCATTGGCATATGTGGTATTTCCCTTACTGTGGGACTTGCTGATGAATCGTTTTCCTTTTTCTTTAAGGGTTTGATCATCAGGAAGAATGTAGACCGCTCCATTTCACTCTGAATATTTCTCGTATTTAGAGGACGAATCGCCTGTCTAAATCAAACGGGTATGCATCATCTTTCACATAATGTTCCCCATCCCCATTGGTTTAAATAAAACAAAAAAGCATCCGGCTATGGGCCGGATGCTTTTTGTGGCGTCCTTACGCGTGTTTGTTGACTAGTTCAGCAAGTGCTTCTTTCGGTTGGAAACCGATGACTTTATCTACGACTTCTCCGTCTTTTAGGATAACGAGAGTCGGGATGCTCATTACGCCGTATTTTCCTGCTGTTTCTTGGTTTTCGTCCACGTCTACTTTGACGATTTTTACTTTTTCGCCCATTTCGCTGTCCAATTCTTCAAGTACTGGAGCGATCATTTTACAAGGTCCACACCATGGAGCCCAGAAGTCCGCAAGTACGAGACCAGAGTTTGTTTCAGCTGTGAAGTTTTGATCAGTTGCATGTGTAATAGCCATTTAAATGTGCCTCCCAAATCTTAAAATGTATCGTAAGTATATCACCGTAACCGGTAGGATGCTATAAATCTGCTCGTAGCTACTTTCCCCCTGCCGGCAGCGGTTTATACCCCATTCCAATAAAATAAGGAGCAAGCATCCGCCACTCCTTATTCTTCTTTTCTTATCCTATGTGTTCATCCGGTGAAATTCCACCCTGAAACCCAGTCCTTTTTAGATCAGGAAGAAGAAACTTTCAGCTTTTTGAATTCTTCCGTGAGGAGAGGTACCACTTCGAACAGGTCCCCTACGATCCCATAGTCGGCTACATTGAAGATGTTCGCTTCCGGGTCTTTGTTGATGGCGACAATGACCTTGGAGTTGGACATTCCCGCAAGATGCTGGATCGCTCCGGAAATCCCGCAGGCGATGTAAAGATCCGGTGTGACGACTTTGCCGGTTTGCCCGATTTGAAGGGAGTAATCGCAGTAGTCTGCATCACACGCACCCCTTGATGCCCCGACGGCACCGCCAAGGACGTCGGCAAGTTCTTTGAGGGGGTTGAACCCGTCTTCACTCTTCACGCCGCGTCCTCCTGCGATGATGACTTTTGCCTCTGACAGGTCGACCCCTTCGCTTGCTTTGCGGACGACATCCTTGATGATCGTTCGCAGATCCTTGATATCCACGGATAGGGAAGCCACGTCACCTGTGCGTGACTCATCCTTTGCCAATGGCTCGATATTATTCGGTCGGATCGTTGCAAAGATCACTCCGTCCGTTACGATTTTTTTCTCAAAGGCTTTCCCAGAATAGATCGGTCTTGTGAAAACAAGATTCCCACCTGCCAGTTCCAAATCGGTTGCATCGGATACGAGACCGGTCTTCAGTTTGCCTGCGAGCTTCGGTGAGAGATCTTTCCCTAGTGCCGTATGGCCGAAGATGATCCCCTCCGGAGATTCCTGTTCGATCACAGCCATCAACGCCTGTGAATAGCCATCCGGCGTATATTGGGCCAGCTTTTCATCTTCGACGGTGATGACACGGTCCGCTCCATAGTGGACCAATTCTTGACCGAGGCTACCCACCGATTGGCCGACGAGCACGCCTACGACTTCTCCGCCTTCCGCTACCGTCTTCGCTGCCGCAATGGCCTCGAAAGATACATTACGCAATGATCCGTCCCGAACTTCACCAAGTACTACTACTTTTCTTGCCATGCTTATAACCCCCTGATTGTATTGGTATGCTGGTCGATTAGATAACTTTCGCTTCCGTGCGGAGTAGCTGTACCAGTTCGCTCACCTGTACGGCCACATCTCCTTCGAGCACCCTGCCGGCCTCTTTTTTCGGCGGAAGATAAATTTCGATTGTTTTCGTTTTCGCTTCCACGTCCTCTTCTTCCAGATCAAGATCATCCAGTTCAAGCTCTTCAAGAGGCTTTTTCTTGGCTTTCATGATTCCCGGAAGCGAAGGGTAGCGCGGCTCGTTCAACCCTTGCTGAGCTGTGACAAGGAGGGGAAGGGATGTTTCGATCACTTCGGAGTCTCCCTCGACGTCACGCGTTACCGTTACGGTTTCACCAGCGATTTCAAGCTTTGTAATGGTGGTGACGAACGGGATATCCAGTTGTTCTGCCACCCTTGGCCCCACCTGTCCGGATCCTCCGTCGATGGCCACATTGCCCGCCAGGATCAGATCGACTTCCTGATCTTTCAAGTATTCAGCGAGGATTGTCGCCGTCGTGAATTGGTCACCATGGTCGAGATCATCTTCTGTATTGATGAGGACGGCTTTATCGGCACCCATGGCCAAAGCTGTCCTGAGCTGCTTCTCGCTCTCTTCCCCACCGACCGTGATAACGGTTACATCTCCCCCGTGATTGTCACGGACCTGGATCGCTTCCTCCACGGCATATTCATCGTACGGATTGATGATGAACTCTGCGCCGTCTTCTGCAATGCGTCCATTTTGGATCGAGATCTTCTCTTCCGTGTCAAACGTTCTTTTCAACAGTACATAGATGTTCATTCTGCAGTCCCTCCTGGTATTTGTCTATGGTAATCGAAACAATGTTTTAAATACAGCATCTCTTGGGAAGATTCGGACAATTGTGGTCCGAAGAAGGGATAGCGGTTGTGCACCCGCTATCCTGCTGCCTACCCTTTGAAATGGGGTTCGCGTTTTTCAATGAAGGCGGATATCCCTTCCTTGGCATCCTCTGAGACGAAGATTTCACCGAACATATCGGCTTCACGCTTCACGCCTGCATAGAATCGGTCATCTTTTGTGTAGCTGAGCAATTCGATGGCAGCCTTCATGGCCACCGGACTCTTCTTCGCGATTTTCGCCGCAAGCTCCGAAGCCTTTTCAAAAAGTTCCTCTTCAGGGTACGCCTTATTGGCAAGGCCCCATTGCACCGCTTCGGTCCCTGAGATCGGCTCACTTGTCAGGAGCATCTCCGCTGCTTTGGCGCGCCCGACGAATTTCGGCAGCCGCTGTGAGCCGGCGAAACCTGGCACAAGTCCAAGCTGGAGCTCGGGAAGACCAAGCTTTGCGTTCTCACTCACGAGACGGATATGACATCCCATGGCAAGCTCGAGTCCGCCTCCCAGTGCAGCACCGTGAATGGCGGCAATGATCGGTTTCGGGAAGTTTTCCATGCGCTCGAATACTTCCTGTCCTCTTGCGGCGAGCTTCGAGAACTCTTCTCCGGTCTCGATGGTGGTGAATTCCTTGATATCGGCTCCCGCAGAGAAGAATCGGCCTTCTCCCTTCAAGAGGATGACCCGGACATCCCGGTTCCCCTCAAGCTCATTCAATAGAGCATCTATTTCAGAAATGA
Organism: Rossellomorea marisflavi; assembly: GCF_009806575.1. Lineage (NCBI taxonomy): Bacteria > Bacillati > Bacillota > Bacilli > Caryophanales > Bacillaceae > Rossellomorea > Rossellomorea marisflavi. The sequence continues at coordinate 3,081,583 of NZ_CP047095.1, forward strand.
GCCCGCTTGCCAACGCATTGGCAGGGGGTCTCTGAATGAGCACGGATGCTACATTCCCTTCCAGTGTCCACGAAAGATTCTCCATTTTCATCCCCCTAAACTGATTGTGTTCCTGCCGCCGCATCCTTGAAGCAGCAGCTTGTGGATCGTCGGTACCTGGGCCGTCAGATCATATTTCTGTTCATTCATCACCCAGGTGGTGACCATTTCATCCAGCGTGCCGAAGATCATCTGCCGTGCAAGCCTTACATCGAGATCCGCTGCAAACTCGCCTGACTCCACTCCGCTGACCAGGATGGTATCGATCAGCTTCAGATATCCTTTCAGGACATCATTGATCTTGAGACGGATCTCCTTATTGGATTGCCGGAGTTCCAGCTGTGTCACGATGGCCAGGTGATGATCATCCGACAGGATCTTACAATGATTTTCGATCATTACTAATAATTTCTCTGAAACTGTCTGTTTTCCTGCAATAACTTCCTCGATTTTATCCACGAACAGGCCCATCTTTTCTTTGAAGAGGGAAATCAGGATGTCTTCTTTGTTTTTGAAATAAAGATAGATCGTCCCGTCCGCCACTCCTGCCTGCTTGGCGATCTTGGAAACCTGCGCCTGATGGTAGCCGTTTTCTGCAATCACAATGACCGCGGCATCGATGATCTGTTTATATTTTGGTTTATTTCGCTTCATAGGTTTTTGACCTGCCTTATAGAATAATGAATGACCATTCATTCATATTTCTATATTATAAGGTTCTCCTGTGATTGTCAACAGCCTGTACCATCCGACAACAAAAAAGAAGGAAGGATTCTCCTCCAACAGTTTAACTTAATTTCTTCTCTTCTTCCAGCTTGACGCGTTCTTCTTCCACCAGCGCTCTGCGGAGGATCTTTCCGACAGCTGTTTTCGGGAGCTCTTTCCTGAACTCATAAATCCTCGGGACTTTATACGCGGCAAGATATTTCCTGGCGTACACGTTGAGCTCTTCCTCTGTAAGGGTCTCCCCTTCTTTGAGGACGACATATGCTTTTACGGTTTCCCCCCGGTAGGCATCAGGCACTCCGGCTGCGACGACTTCCTGGATGGCAGGGTGTTCGTACAGGACTTCTTCGATTTCCCGCGGGTAGATATTGAAGCCTCCGGCGATGATCATATCCTTCTTGCGGTCCACCACGAAGAAGTATCCGCGTTCATCCATATAGCCGACGTCACCTGTGAGGAGCCAGCCGTCCTTCAGCGTCTGCTCGGTTTCTTCAGGGCGGTTCCAGTACCCTTTCATCACCTGCGGTCCCTTCACGGCGATCTCACCGATTTCATTCGGCGGCAGCGGTTCCCCCGTTTCCATGGACAGGATGACGCTGTCGGTATTCGGCCAAGGGACGCCGATGCTTCCCTTCACCCTCTCCTTATCCCACAGGAAGTTGGAATGTGTGACCGGCGATGATTCCGTCAGACCATATCCTTCGACGAGCTTTCCGCCTGTGACACTCTCGAACTGTTGCTGCACCTCGACGGGGAGCGATGCACTTCCGCTGATGCACGAATCGATGGAGGAGAGATCGTACTTCTTGAGATCCGGATGATTCAGCAATCCGATATAGATCGTCGGTGCTCCGGGAAACAGGGTCGGCTTTTGTTTTTGGATTGTCTTCAAGGTCGTGGTGGCATCGAATTTAGGAAGGAGGATAAGGGTATACCCCTGCATGATGGATAGCACCATGACGGCTGTCATCCCATAGACGTGGAAGAATGGGAGGATGCCAAGGACCCTTTCTTCACCCTTCCGGCATTTATAGAGCCAGATATCACACATGGACGCATTCGCCACAAGGTTTTGATGGGTGAGCATGACCCCTTTCGGGAACCCCGTTGTCCCTCCCGTATACTGAAGGAGAGCTAGATCTTCTGCAAAATCAAACGCCTCCGGTACCGGAAGTTCCCCTGCATGGCCCTTCATGATCTCCGTATAAAGATGGATCGTTTCCGATGGTTCCACTTTGACGACGATGCCGTACTGTTTCTTCTGGATGAATGGATAAATCCAATTTTTAGGGAAGGGGAGACAATCCTTGATAGCGGTTACAATTATGTGTTCAAGCTCGGTTTCCTTCATCACCTTCGTGACCCTCGGATAGAGGATATCCAGGGTCAGCATCACCTTTGCACCCGAGTCCTTCATCTGGTACTCGATCTCGCGCTCCATATACAGTGGATTCGTCTGCACGACGACTCCCTCGGCATAGAGGATGCCATAGTAGGCGATGACCGATTGCGGCGTGTTCGGGAGCATGATGGCGACCCGGTCTCCTTTTTCGATCCCGAGTCCTTTCAGGTAAGAACCGAATTTGAGAGCCGATTCATGCACCTCCCTGTAGGTCAACTCCTTGCCCATGAAATGGATCGCGGTTTTCCCGCCATATTTCTCCGCCGCGTCAGTCAGATAGCTCTGAAGCGGTTTCTCCACCAGCGTAAACTCCTTCGGAATCTGCTCGGGGTATTCAGCGAGCCAGGGTTTATTCATAGTGATCCCTCCCGTCTAATTATTTGAAAATTTATTCTATTCCCATTATAAAACATCAGGACTTCAGATACAATTTGTAATCCCTTACCAGTCCTTCTTTTAGCCTATGGTCATCCTCTTGCCAGGAGAGATTCCATAAAAAAAAGACTGTCACCACTACTGTATGACAGTCTTCCTTTCAATATTAAGGCGGTCAAGCAAAGAAAACCATATAAATGATGCCCACCACGATGAATCCTCCGCAAAGGACCAATAATACTTTCGCCAGTTTCTCCATATTCCCTCTCCTTATGAAATTCCTGCGCCGATGACGTAGGATAGTCCGACGGAAATGACGAGGGAAATAAATCCTACAGCGCGGTTATCATTGGCAATCTCTTCGTCGATCTTAAATCTAGGTGTCAGGAACTCAAAGATGAAGTAACCGATCAGCAGGAGGGCAAAGCCGTAGACACCCCATCCGATCGTCGTGATGATCGTATCATTATGATCGATGGAATGACTGAAGATATTGGCAATCCCGAAGATCTTCCCTCCGGTAGCCATGCCCACGGCAAGATTCCCCTTCTTGATTTCTTCCCAGTTCTTATACTTCGTGACAAGCTCAAAGACCGCCAGGAAAAGAACAAGGCAGAGGATGACGACGCTGTAGTTCGCAGCGGTCTTCACCAACACATTCTCCCAGATTTTCTCCACTAGGAATCCCCCTTCTCTCCTCTACTACTTAAATTCGATGACCGTTACCCCGGTACCGCCTTCACTGGCATCACCGAATCGGGCCTTCTTGACGGCACGATGGTTCTTCAGATATTCCTGGACACCCTGCCGCAGGGCTCCGGTGCCCTTGCCGTGGATGATGGAAACCCGCGGATAGCCAGCAAGGAGGGCATCATCGATGTATTTATCAACACGGGCCAAAGCATTTTCATAGCGCTCGCCCCTGAGGTCGAGTTCAAGATTCACATGGAAGTCCTTTCCTTTCACTGTGGAAAGGGACTTGGTTTCCACCTTCTGCTGGGATTGGATGAATTCTAGGTCGGATTCCTTCACTTTCATCTTCATGATCCCCATCTGGACCTGCCATTCTTTATTGGATACCTTCTCGACAAGATGGCCTTTCTGGTCGAAGCTGAGCACTTTCACTTCATCTCCCGGTTGCAACGTGCGTGCCGTCGATTGTTTTTTCGGTTTCGACGATTGAGGCAGGTTCGGTGCTGCATCTTCAAGATGTTTTTTCGCCTGGATCAGCTGATGCTCCTTGATCCCGGACGAACTTTCCTTCTGCATCCTTCTCAGGTCGCGGATCACTTCCTCCGCTTCCGCTTTCGCTTTGTCGACGACTTCGGATGCTTTTTTCTGCGCTTTCTCATAGAGGGAGTCCTTTTTCTCGTAGTACTCCATCATCTGTTTTTGCATGTCTTTATGCATCTTCTCCGCTTGTCTCAAGAGCTCATGCGCTTCTTCGAGCTCTCGCTCACCCTGCCTGCGATTGTCCTCGAGGGAAGCAATCATGTTCTCGACTTCCTTGCTGTCGGTCCCTATATGGGATTTCGCACGCTTGATGACCCGTTGGGATAACCCCAGACGCTCGGAGATCTCGAATGCATTACTCCGTCCCGGTACCCCGATCAAGAGCCGGTAGGTCGGACTCAGTGTTTCGACGTCGAACTCGACGCTTGCATTCACGACGCCTTCACGGTTATAGCCATATGCCTTCAGTTCCGGATAATGTGTCGTTGCTACCACTCTCGCACCGGTCGCATGGACTTCATCAAGGATGGAGATGGCCAGCGCCGCCCCTTCCTGCGGATCGGTCCCCGCCCCGAGCTCATCAAAGAGGACAAGGCTGTCGAAATCGACTTTATCGAGGATCCCGACGATGTTCACCATATGGGAGGAGAACGTACTCAAACTCTGTTCGATGGACTGTTCATCCCCGATATCGGCATAGACGGTCTTGAAGACCCCTACCTCGGATCCATCCAGCGCCGGGATCGGAAGGCCGGCCTGTGCCATGAGGGTCGTCAAGCCGAGTGTTTTCAAGGTGACGGTTTTCCCCCCCGTATTCGGTCCGGTGATGACAATCGCCGAAAAATCATCCCCGAGTTCGATGTCATTGGCCACGGCTTCATCCATCGGCAACAGCGGGTGACGGGCTTTGTTCAGCCTGACCCGCTTATCCTGGTTGACGATCGGTTTCGTCCCCTTGATGGAACGGCCGAACTTCGCCTTTGTGAACATGAAATCCACATCCGTCAGGACCGATACGATGTAGAAGAGCTCACTTGAGAATTCATGCACCTTCTCCGTCATGGCGAGCAGGATCTTTTCGATCTCGGTCTGCTCTTTCAATTTCAGCTCCCTGAGCTGGTTATTGAGCTGCACGATGGCCTCGGGCTCGATGAATAGGGTCTGACCAGATGAACTCTGATCATGGATGATGCCGCCATAATGGCCGCGATATTCCTGTTTCACCGGGATGACGTAGCGGTCGTTCCGGATCGTGATGATGGCATCCGACAGCATCTTCTGGGCATTGGAGGAGCGGATCATCCGCTCAAGCTTCTCTCTGATCCTTCCTTCGTTCGCCCTGAGCTGGGTACGGATGTTCCGCAGGGAATCACTGGCTGAATCGAGTATGCCCCCGTTTTCATCCACCACCTGGCGGATTTCCTGCTCAAGGTGTGGAAGCGGCGTGACGGATTCCATCTTCTCCTGCAGGAGAGGGATTTTCACTTCCTCTTCCTTCAGTTCTTCCACGAAGCGCGTCAGCTTGCGGCTTGCACGGATTGTGCTCGCCACCTGTACAAGTTCGGCGGGAGAGAGCATGCCGCCGATCTGGGCACGCTTCACATGGGGCCTGATATCGAAGATCCCTCCGAGGGGGCGTGCCCCTTGAGGCGGAGGATCGTCATGGCTTCATCCGTTTCTTCGTGGAGCGCCAGGATCTCGTCATAATCGACGGATGGTGTGAGGGCCGTCACCTTGGCAAGACCCAGGGCAGATGCCGCGTATTCTTTCAGCAGTTCTTTGATCTTATCAAATTCTAATGTTTTCAGTACTTTGGAATTCACGATACTCCACCTTTATCATTTGTTTCGTTTCAGGAACTTCATGAGTTCGTCTGTATCTTTCGTATTGAGGACCGAATCGGTTTTGATCCATCCTTTTCGTGCAGTCGAGACGCCGATTCCCATAAACTCAAGGTGATCATGGCTGTGTGCGTCCGTATTGATGACCAGGGGAACACCGCGTTCCTGAGCTTTTCGCACATGTTCTGCACATAGATCGAGCCGGTTCGGGTTCGCATTGAGCTCCAGTGCGGTTCCGGTTTCTGACGCAAGATCGATCAAGGCATCCATGTCGACGGCATATCCTTCCCTTCGGCCGATGATCCTGCCTGTAGGATGAGCGATGAAGTCCACATGGGGGTTCTCCAGTGCCGTTTTCAACCGGTCCATGATTTTGTCTTGTGACTGCGAGAAGCTGGAATGGATCGAGGCGATGACCACGTCCAGCTGGCTGAGCACGTCATCGTCATAATCGAGCGTTCCGTCAGGCAGGATGTCCATCTCGATTCCCGCAAGCACCTCGATATCATCATAGCGCTTATTGATTTCTTTTATTTCTTGAATCTGTTTCAGCAGTCGTTCTTCGGTCAGGCCATTGGCTACCCTCAAGTATTGGGAGTGGTCCGTGATGGCCATATAGGAATACCCTTTCGCCCGGCACGCCTCCACCATCTCTTCGATGGAGTACGCCCCGTCAGACCAGGTGGTATGCATATGAAGGTCCCCTTTGATGTCTTCAAGTGAGATCAATGGGTAGTCCTTCTTGAACTCTTCCACCTCGCGGCCATCTTCCCTGAGTTCAGGCGGAATGAAAGGGAGACCGAAGTGACCGTAGAATTCTTCTTCCGTTTCAAACGTCGTCACTTCACCCGTTTCGGCGTTCTCCACCCCGTATTCGCTGATTTTCTCTCCACGCTCTTTCGCGAGCTGGCGCATCCGGACATTGTGATCTTTCGAGCCCGTGAAATGATGGAGGGCCGTGGCGAATTCCTTCGGTTCGACAATCCGGAAATCGACGCTCACATCCCAGCTGTACCGGAGCGTCAATGATACCTTCGTGTCTCCCGCTGCGATGGTCTCCACGATACCGGGAAGCTCCAGGAGGGCTTCCTTTACCTGTGACGGCTCATCAGTGGAGAGGATGAAATCAAGATCCTTGATGGTTTCGCGTCCCCTCCGCAGGCTGCCGGCACGCGAGTAGGTTCTGATGCTATCCATGTTGCCGAGGAAGGATTCGATTTCGACTGCCACTCCTTCCATGAAGCCGATGGGAAGGCGGTCCGGCCGCTTGCCGACCTGTTCGATGGCGGCGATGATCTTCTCTTCCGTCTTCTTTCCGAAACCGGCCAGGGCCTGGACTTTTTCGTTCCGGCACGCTTCTTCCAGGTCTTCGATTCCTTCCACGCCAAGCTCGCTGTACAGCTTCGCAATCTTCTTGCCCCCGAGTCCGGGGAGTTGAAGAAGGGGAACGAGGCCGGCAGGAACCTGTTCCTTCAACTCTTCCAATACCGATGAGGTGCCCTCTTCGATATATTCTTCGATGACGCCCGCCGTCCCTTTTCCTATACCGCTTAGCTTTGTAAAATCATCTATTTCACTTAAACTGCGATCATCATTTTCAAGAGCTGCAGCCGCTTTGCGGTAAGCCGAGATTTTGAATGAGTTCTCGCCTTTGAGCTCCATATAGATAGCAATCTGTTCTAATAGTTTAATGATATCTTTTTTATTCACGTCATTCACCTTCAATCTCCATCATGAAAATGGTTTCTCCACTCTCTATAGTAGCAAACTCCGCATCAAAAGAAAAAGACTGAATCCGGAACGGCATCGAATGCTTCGGTTCCTGGACCCAGTCCTGTTATCAAGCTGATTTCCCCATCCACCATGATTGAATCATGTCGGAGAAGATCGGGGTGTTTTTGACCATCCCCTGCCCAAGGAAGGATCCTTGAATGGCCGACTGCACGGAATCCATCGGCAGGAGGGCCCCGATGAACAGCAGGATGAGAAGGATCAAGTACGTTTCCGCAAATCCCAATAGTCCCCCGCCCAGTTTGTTCACCTGCTTCAAGATTGGAAGGTGGGCGACAAAATCAAGCATGGAGCCGATGATCTGCAGGATGATCCTCACCGCAATGAAAATGATCGTGAACGCAATCACCCTGTAGTAGGCGTCTTCCATATTCCCCGCCTGGAAAATCATCTTCAACGCCATCTGGTCGTCAAGATTCGGGTAAGGAATCCACAAAGTCAGCTTGGGAGCAAGCTGATCATAATACAAATATGCTACAATGAATGAAGCGATGAAACCGAATATATGTATCACCTGCAGGATGAATCCCCGTTTCAATCCAATGAGGAATCCAAAAAGCAGGAGCACGAGCAGTATGATATCCAACATAGTTACTTCAATCCTTTAATTGTTTGATTTGCCGTTCGAGGTCTTCGTACTTCTCTTGAAGTTTGATATAATCATTCACGGCGTTCACGGCTGTCAGGACAGCAAGTCTTCCCGTGTCGAGATACGGATTCGCAGAGTTGATTTCCCTCATTTTGTCATCGACTTTGGAGCAGACGAAGCGGATCGTATCAGGCGCCTCTGTCCCGACGATCGTATAATGCTGACCATATATATCCACAGTAATGCGATTTTTTTCTGCTTCAGACAATCCGAAAGACCCCCGTTCACTTAAAAATTCTACACACTATCATACCATGTACCTGTTGAGAATGGTAGAACATTGTCATATGAACTCATTTCCATCGTACCATACTTGTAAAGAAGGAGAGATCCGTTTTGGCCAATACCGTCATTCAAACGACATCTGATCAGATACATAAAATGAAAGAACACTATTCTTCCGTCCTCACAGGCAAGGTTCCGCCCGGAGCCGTCTTCTCTGCCAAGCCTGCAGGGTGCACCGTCACAGCCTATAAATCGGGAAAAGTCCTCTTCCAGGGAGCAAGGGGTGAAGACGAAGCATCCCAATGGGGATCGAAGGTTGCTCCTAAAGTAAAGAAGTTCGATAAAAAGACCACTACCCTTCCCGAAGACTTTGCTTCGTGGTCGGTGATCGGATCGGATGAAGTCGGGACCGGTGACTTCTTCGGGCCGATCACCGTCGTCAGCGCCTATGTGAAACGGGAACATCTCGAACTTGTGAAGGAACTCGGTGTCCAGGACTCCAAAAATTTGACGGACGAGACGATCAAGCGCATCGCCAAGGATCTGATCCAAACGATTCCATACAGTCTTCTCATCCTTCATAACCCGAAGTACAATGAGCTCCAGGAAAGCGGCATGTCCCAAGGGAAGATCAAAGCCCTGCTTCACAATAAAGCGATCCTGAATCTGATGGACAAAATCGCCCCTGAACAGCCGGAAGCGATCCTGATCGATCAGTTTGTGGAGAAGAATACGTACTACAGGCATATCGCTTCCCAGAAAAAAATCCAGCGGGACCGGGTCTATTTCAGTACGAAAGGCGAAGGCATGCATCTGTCCGTCGCGGCGGCATCGATCATAGCCCGCTATGCGTTCCTGAAGGAGATGGACAAGCTGAGCGAGAAGGCCGGCGTGACGATCCCGAAGGGTGCCGGAAGCGCCGTAGATATCGCTGCGGCCAAGATCATCAAGCGCAGGGGCGTCGACTCACTGAAGAATATGACGAAGTGGCATTTTGCCAATAGTGATAAAGCAATCAAGATTTCGAGGAAGTAGAGGGAGGTGTCATCCTTTTGGGGTGGCATCTTTTTTGATATTTAATAAGGCCCGTTCCTCTCCGCTCCAGGCAGCCGCTTTCCACGGGGCGTGCGGTGAGCCGCTTCGGCAGGCCTGCAGGGTCTCACCCTGCCCGCTTTTCCCGTTGGAGTCGGCTGCCTTCCGCTCCGAGGAACTCTGTGATTTTTGAATGGAAGCCCATAGCCTATCTTCACCCCACCTGGTGTGTGAAAGGCACACAAAAAAAGATGCCGGAATCACTCCCGGCATCTTTCTTTGTATGATTATCCCCTAAGTTCCGCTCCGGCTTTCGCTTTGACGGCTTCAAGGACTTTGTTATGGACTTTCACGACTTCTTCATCGGTAAGGGTTTTGGCCGGGTCGAAGTATTTGAGGGAGAAGGCCAGGGATTTCTTACCTGGTTCCATATGCTCTCCTTCGTAAAGGTCGAAGACGGAAACTTCTTTGAGAAGTTTTCCTCCTGCTTCTTTGATGATGGCTTGAACGTCTCCTGCTTTCACATCCTGCGTGACGACGAGGGCGATATCCCTTGTGATCGACGGGTGACGCGGAATCGGTGAGTAGCCGAGTGGTGCTTTATCATATCCGAATACCGGTGCAGCCTTCAGTTCGAATACATATGTTGCATCGAGATCAAGTTCTTTTTCCACTTCCGGATGAGTGGCACCTACGAAACCGATGACCTCATCGTTCAAAAGGATTTCCGCTGTCCGTCCTGGGTGCAATCCGTCGATGACGGCTTGACGGTAGCTGATGGCATCGGATACGCCAAGCTTCTCGAACATTCCTTCGAGGATCCCTTTCGCCACGTAGAAGTCAACCGGCTTCTTCTCTCCCTGCCAAAGATGCGAATGCCACAGACCGGCAAGGGCCCCTGCGATGTGCTCTTCTTCGCGTGGAAGTTCTTCCCCTTCATTCAGGAACACGGCTCCGACTTCATAGAACGCGAGGCTGTCGTTTTGACGGGCCTTATTGTATGAAATGACTTCAAGAAGCTGCGGGACGATGCTCAGGCGCAGATTGCTCCGTTCTTCACTCATCGGCATGAGGAGGCGGACCGGCTCTTTCACATCGAGTGCGTATTGAGTCGCTTTCTTATCGTTCGTCAGGGAGTAAGTGATCGCCTGAAGGAGACCCGCTCCTTCCAGGTAGCGGCGGACAGCGCGACGCTTCGCCTGATATGGGCTCAACCCGCCGGCTGTTGATGCCCCTTGAGGAAGGGTCATCGGGATGTGGTCATAGCCGTAGAGGCGTGCCACTTCTTCCAATAGATCTTCTTGGATCGTGATGTCCCCTCTTCTTGTCGGGGCCGTCACGTGGAAGGTTTCACCGTCCACTTCAACGGGGAACCCGAGACGGCGGAAGATGCCTTCCACTTCTTCAGCGGTGATGGCTGTTCCGAGTGAAGAGTTGATCTTCTCAAGGGTGATGGATACGCGTGCAGGCTGGACGGTCAATTCATCAAAGAGGACCGTGCCTTTGAGGACTTCTCCTCCGGCATACTCAGCCATGAGCTGGGCGGCACGTTCTCCCGCTTTCAGGACGCGCTCGGGATCGACGCCTTTTTCATAGCGTGTGCTCGCTTCACTGCGGAGCCCGTGATGCTTGGAAGCTCCTCTCACGATGGCACCTGTGAAATACGCTGCTTCCAATAGGACGGTGGTGGTGTCCTGCTGGACTTCAGAGTCTGCTCCGCCCATGACACCGGCGAGGGCGACTGGTGCCTTGCCATTCGTGATGACAAGCTGATCGTCAGACAGTGTGCGCTCCGTATCATCGAGTGTCACGATCTTCTCGCCATTATGCGCGCGGCGTACTACGACCTCTTTCGATCCGAATCGGTCGTAGTCGAAGGCATGAAGAGGCTGACCGTACTCAAGGAGCACGTAGTTCGTGATGTCGACGACATTATTATGCGGTCGGATGCCCGCTGCCATGAGGGCGTGCTGCATCCATGCAGGTGAAGGACCGATCTTCACGTTCTTGATGATCTTCGCCCCATACAATGGATTGTCTTCTTTCGCTTCCACACGGACGGAAACGTAGTCTGACGCTTTCTCGCCGGATTCGCTCACGGATGGTTCCGGAAGCAACACATCCCGGTCGAGGATCGCTGCCACTTCGTAGGCAACACCCAGCATGCTCAAGCAGTCCGAGCGGTTAGGGGTGAGTCCGAGCTCAAGGATGGAATCATCCAGGCTCAAGCGCTCGACTGCATCGGCTCCGACTTCCTCGTTTTCAGGGAATACGTAGATCCCGTCTGCATGCTCTTTCGGCACAAGCTTGCTTTCGACGCCGAGCTCTTGAAGGGAACAGATCATTCCTTGGGAGACCTCTCCGCGGAGCTTCGCTTTCTTGATTTTGAAATTGCCTGGAAGGACAGCCCCTACCTTGGCAACGGCCACTTTCTGGCCTTGGGCGACATTGGGTGCCCCACAGATGATCTGAACGGGTTCTTCTTCTCCGACATCCACGGTGCAGATGTTCAGTTTATCCGCATCAGGATGCTGCTCGCATGTGAGGACATGGCCGACGACGACGCCCTTGATGCCGTCCCCGATCCGCTCCACTCCTTCTACCTCGATCCCGCTGCGGGTGATCTTTTCGGCAAGTTCTTCAGGTGTGACACCTGACAGGTCCACGTAGTTTTCCAGCCATTTATATGAAACGTACATTCTTGTACCTCCTATCGATTTGTCCGGTGCGCCATGCGCCTCCGATTATTCCTTCTCGCTGAACTGTTTGAGGAAACGCGTATCGTTCGTATAATAGTGACGGATATCATCGATTCCATACTTCAGCATGGCAATCCGTTCAGGTCCCATCCCGAAGGCGAACCCGGAGTACTTGCTTGAATCGAATCCGGCCATCTCCAGTACATTCGGATGGACCATACCGGCACCGAGGATTTCGATCCAACCGGTCCCTTTGCATACGCGGCATCCTTCACCGCCGCAGATCTTACAGCTGATATCCATTTCGACGGAAGGCTCCGTGAACGGGAAGAAGCTTGGGCGGAGTCGGATTTCCCGGTCTTCCCCGAACATCTTCTTGGCGAATACATTCAATGTTCCTTTAAGGTCACTCATGCGGATGTGTTCATCGACGACAAGTCCTTCGATCTGTGTGAACTGATGGGAATGGGTCGCATCATCGGTGTCACGGCGATACACTTTCCCAGGGCAGATGATCTTGATCGGTCCTTTTCCATCTGCCATCTCCATCGTCCTTGCCTGTACAGGGGACGTATGGGTGCGCAGGAGCGTTTCTTCCGAGATATAGAATGAATCCTGCATATCTCGCGCCGGGTGTCCCTTCGGAAGGTTGAGCGCCTCGAAGTTGTAGTAGTCCTTCTCCACTTCCGGGCCTTCGGCAATCGTATAGCCCATGCCGATGAACAGATCTTCGATTTCTTCGACGATCATGGTGAGGGGATGATGATTCCCGCTCTTCACAGGGCGCCCTGGAAGGGTCACATCGATCGTTTCCGATTGGAGCTTTTTCTCCACCGCTTCCTTCTCAAGGATGGCCTGCTTCGCTTCGATGGTCTCGGTGATGGCTCCGCGGACTTCATTGGCCAGGGCACCCATTTTCGGACGCTCTTCTGCAGAGAGTTTTCCCATGCCTTTCAGCGCTTCAGTCACGGGGCCTTTCTTGCCGAGATAGGCAACGCGGACATCATTCAGCGCTTTTAAATCCTGTGCTTCATTTACTTTTTCGATTGCTTCCTGTTGAAGGGATCGTAATGTTTCCTCCATGGAACATCCTCCTTTTTATCTTGCGGTCTCAGTGGACCGGTCCTTTTTTGACCAAATAAAAAAACCCCATCCCGGAAAGGGACGAGGTTTGATCGCGGTACCACCCTTATAAGCAGGCAGCGTTCGCCCACTCACTTCATTCGGATAACGGCATATGCCGGTACATCATTACATTGCCTGGGCAATGGTCCCGATGCCAACTCGAGAGGTGAAATTTCACAGCTGTCCTTCATAAGAGTGCTTTCAGTCGAGGCACTCTCTCCCTGGAGGAATTCCAGATGCTACTTTCCTCTTTCAACGTTTTTCATATATGAGAACTATTATAGTGAATTATCGGGGAGAATTCAAACCCTTTTCGGTGTGTTCTGCTTAAAATGATACATAAGGATGCCTGCAGCGATGGCAACATTCAATGATTCACTCTGCCCGTATATCGGGATGTAGAGATTCTTGTCCGTCATCTCGAGTGTATGCGGGGACATGCCATTTCCCTCATTCCCCATGATGAGGGCGTAGGATGAAGCAGGCTCCACTCCAGTGTATTCAACCCCATTTTCAAGGGCCGTGCCATAAACCGGGATCCCCCGTTCCTGCAGCTCGGGGATCAGTTGTTCAAGATCCATCCGCACGATCGGAAGGTGGAAATGACTGCCCTGGGCTGAGCGGAGGACCTTTTGGTTATAAGGGTCCACTGTCCCCTTCCCGAGGACGACCATGTCGATCCCTGCCGCATCAGCCGTCCGGATGATGGTGCCGATGTTGCCTGGATCCTGGAGCCCGTCCAGGAGAAGGAACGTACTCGCTTCTACCATGTCTTCCTCCCGTTCCTGCTGCCGGCAGATGGCGAAGATCCCCTGGGTGGTCTCCGTATCGGCGAGGAGACTCCCGACCTCAGGTGATACGGTGGTGATGGATTCGGCCTCAAAGGTCCTCGGCACCTCCACTCCTTCCACGACGATCAGTTCCTGTACGATCCCATCCTGCTTCAGCGCTTCCTCTACAAGATGGAATCCTTCGACGATATAGGTACGGGTGAGATCCCGTTCTTTTTTGGTCAACAGCTTCTTCCATTGTTTCACGATGGGGTTCTTTGAGGATTGAATATACTTCAATCGTATCCGCTCCTTCAACGTTCTATTCAAATGTCCATTATACCTCAACTTCCATACATAATATACGGGATTTGAGAGACGATAACAATGAATTCCTCATCAACCATAAAGGAGCTGGGCATAATGAGCTTGAATCTACGCAAAGCGATCATACACAACGTGCAGGGCAATTCACAGGATGAACTCCGCGATACCATCGTCGACGCCATTCAGGGAGGCGAAGAAAAGACGCTCCCGGGGCTGGGTGTCCTCCTCGAGGTCTTCTGGCAGAACGCCGATCCGAATGAACAGAAGATGGTCCTTGAAACGCTTGAAAATTCCCTTCAACAGCCTCATTAAACAGACTGGCGCGCCTTCATGCAGAAGGCGCGTTTTCATTTCCCTCCAAAAGCCCCATCCGTTGAACGTTTGAGTGGGTTCGTAAGTGGTAAAGAAAGGCTAAAAGCATGGAAGGGAGAATGATACATATGAGTAAAGATAACACCGCACTTCTCGTGATCGATATGATCAATACATTCGACTTCGATGGAGGGGAAAACCTGCTTGAACATACCTTGGACGTCGTCGATCCGATCCGTGGCCTGAAGAAAAAGGCGAAAAATGCGGGGATTCCCATCATCTATGTCAATGATAACTATGGACTGTGGCAGGATAATATGAACGATATCATCGAGCACTGCAAAAAAGGGAAGGGCCGGAAAGTCATCGAGCGGCTTCATCCCGATACCGATGACTACTTCATCATCAAGCCGAAGCATTCGTGTTTCTTCGGAACCCAGCTTGAGATCCTCCTTCACCAGCTGGATATCCACCACTTGATCCTGACGGGGATCGCAGGGGATATCTGCGTCCTTTATACGGCGAATGATGCATATATGAGGGAATATGAGCTGTCCATCCCGACCGACTGTGTCGCTTCCGAGACGACTGAAGACAATGACAATGCCTTCCGGATCATCACAAAGACCATCGGGGCAGATCTGACAGATTCCCGTCAGATCGATTTTGACGACTGATCATCAGCATGAAAAAAGAGGCGCCCTCGGGCGCCTCTTCAAGGTCAATCATACGTGATTTTATCGACGGTTTCGCGGTCGAGCTTCTTGATGACCTCCGTGATGAGTTTCACTGTGTGCTCATAATCATCCCGATGCAGCATGGCCGCATGACTGTGGATGTAGCGGGTGGCGATGGTGATCGACAGGGCCGGTACCCCGTTCGCCGTCAGATGGATCGAACCTGAATCGGTCCCTCCTCCAGGGATGCTATCGTACTGATACGGGATGCCCAGTTCGTCCGCCGTGCTGGTGACAGCATCACGGAGCCCTTTATGGGATACCATGGACGCATCATACAGGATGATCTGCGGTCCATCTCCCATTTTGCTTGAAGCTTCCTTATCGGAAATTCCCGGTGTATCCCCGGCGATCCCGACATCCACGCCAAAGGCGATGTCCGGTTCGATCTTCGCTGCCGATGTACGGGCACCACGGAGTCCGACTTCCTCCTGGACCGTTCCGACACCGTACACGATATTCGGATGCTCGGCATCCTTCAGGTTTTTCAGCACATCGATGGCGATGGCACAGCCGATGCGGTTATCCCACGCTTTGGCAAGGAGCATCTTTTCATTGTTCATCACCGTGAATTCGAAGTATGGGACAACCATATCCCCCGGCTTGACTCCCCATTCCGCTGCTTCCTCGCGGCTGGAAGCACCGATATCGATGAACATATCCTTGATGTCCACCGGCTTCTTGCGCGCTTCAGGAGGAAGGATATGCGGCGGCTTCGAACCGATCACACCCGTGAGTTCCCCTTTATCGGTCACGATGGTCACCCTCTGGGCAAGCATCACCTGGGACCACCAGCCTCCTACCGTTTGGAAACGGAGGAAGCCCCTGCCGTCGATCTGGGTCACCATGAAGCCGACCTCGTCAAGATGACCGGCCACCATGATCTTCGGACCGTTCGCCAAACCGGTCTTCTTCGCAATCAGGCTTCCCAGGTTATCCGTAGTGATTTCATCGGCAAATGGCTCTATGTATGTTTTCATCACGTTCCGTACTTCGCGTTCATTTCCCGGTACTCCTTTGGCATCGGTCAAATCCTTTAGCATCGTCAACGTTTCGTCAAGTTTCGTCATTGTTTCGCCCCCCTAAATAACGTTCCTATTTATTATACTTGAACCCTTCAGATTCATCAAAATATTCATTAATATCCTTCTTGCTGGCGCTGATAATTCACCTCGTTCTTCTTCAGGTAGGACTCATGGATGTCTTCCGACTTGAAGCCGAGGATCCGCCCAAGCTGAAGATACTGCTGGAAGAGGGTGAGAAGGTTCTCGACGGAGCGCTCCTCTGAGAATCGATTCACTTCACTGTACACCTTGAGGAATTCCTCTGTCGGATCCCCTTCTTCCAGTACCTCGGGCTCATCGATGGAACGGATGCCGATTTCGATTCCAAGGGAGAGGATGAAGTGGATCCCGTCCACGTACTCTTCAAGGATGACTTCTTTTTCGGAAGGGGCCTTCTTGCTCCAAAACTTGAAGCACCTCGTTTCATTCGCCAGTTCCCCGAGTTCGACGAGGAGGGCCAGGATCTTTTTGTCCACCAGATCGGCGTCCTGAAGTCCGTGTTCCCTTTCGATGTGCCGATCCAGTCCGTTCTGCATGTTCAATAGTTGATTCCAATCCATTGTGTTCACCTTTCCTTTCTACTTTATCTAGTATGACAAATTTTCCGATGAATTTTAAATAAAACGAAACCTTTTTTTCATCCATCCGTATGTACATGAAGAATCCTTATGCCTACGGAGGTAATTTTCATGTTTTTACTGATCCGACTGGTCCTTTTTTTGTTCATTCTTTATCTTTTGTACCGCTGTGTGAAATATATCCTCAATCCGAAAAGAAAGCTTGAACTGGCAAAGGAACAGCGCAGGTTTTATTTTCTGGATGATCAGGAAAACGTGCACAAGAATTTTCATGTCACCTACAAAGGGGTACTATTCGAAGGGGAAAAGTATATGGGGTCCACCGATCATTCATTCGAAGTGGTGTCGATCTTCGTATGGGCGGAGAACATCTCCGCTTTGAAGGGGATGAACCGCGAGGACTTCCACTACGTCCAGAATGAGATCAAGGAGCGGTATCCTGCCGCCAAGATCGACTGGAAGAGTCCCATTCATGAACTCCTGAAGAAAAAAGAACAGTAGCACAGCAAAGGGGGCGTCCATTACGGACCGCCCCCTTTCTTATTTACTCGGAAAGAATTCATTCCATGAAATGATCCGAACCTTTTCCCTGAGGAGATAAAACAGGACAGCCAGGGACAGGATGATCATGACGATGATCGGCGGGGAGAACGTCGTGATGTATTGACCGAATACCGTATAAAAGAATGCCAGGGGAATGTTCGAGAGGAAAGCCGCCCTGAGGAACGGTTTGAATTCCCTGTGACGCTCAAGGAGACACAGATTGAGGAGCTGATAGTGGACGAACGGGATCAGCTTCAATACCGCGATCTGACCGGTCGTCAATACGGCATTCCGGCCGAACCACTTTTCCTTCAGCTTCAGGAGCCTTTCGGCAAACGTCGGCACCCCCTTGATGACAAAGAAGAAAAGGACGGATAAGAGCGTCAACCCGATCAAGGAATAAATCGTCCCGAACACACTTCCGAACAACAGACCTCCCGCCATGCAGACGAGTGCGACCGGGATGAAGAGGAACTGCCTTAAGATGTGGAACAGGATGAACAGGAAAGGGGCAATGAAACCACTCGCTTCCATGACGGCAAATGCAGCGACTAAACGATCATCCATGATGCAAAACCCCCTACTATGCCTCTGATGATGTTCACGTGCTATTCTATCCTATGAGACGGCTCCCACTGTCAGAACTTACAAGACGAACCAGATATAAAGTCCCCCGTGCAGGATGACCAGGAGGGGCAACCCGAGCCTGAACGCTGCATGCTTCGTTTTATGGCGATGGATGCGCATGCCGAAGTAACTGCCGACGCTCCCTCCGAGGATCGCCACCTGCCACAGCGTCCGTTCGCTGATCCGGTACTCCCCCGCCTCGCCTTTTCCTTGTCGCGGCCCATGAGGACGAAGCCCGCGATATTGATCACGATGAGATACAGATTCAATACGATGATCCACGTTTCCATGCAATCTTCCTTTCTCTATGCAAAAAGGACCGGCCACTGGGCCGATCCCTCAACAAGATTACTTGTTCAATTGAGCTTTCGCTGCGTCAGCCAATTGGTTGAACGCATTGATATCAGAAACCGCTAGCTCAGCAAGCATTTTACGGTTCACTTCGATACCAGCAAGCTTAAGTCCGTGCATCAAACGGCTGTAAGAAAGACCGTTCATACGTGCAGCTGCATTGATACGAGTGATCCAAAGCTTACGGAAGTCACGTTTTTTCTGGCGACGGTCACGATAAGCATACATGTATGATTTCATGACTTGTTGGTTAGCTACTTTATAAAGAGTATGTTTTGAACCGAAATAACCTTTGGCTAATTTAAGAACTTTTTTACGACGTCTGCGAGTTACTGTTCCGCCTTTTACGCGTGGCATAATAATTCCCTCCTATTTCTTACTTGCTTTTTATTTAAGGTTGTCAAGCATATGACGAATGCGTTTGAAATCTCCTTTAGAGACAACAGCAGCTTTACGTAGCTTACGTTTTGCTTTAGTAGATTTATTAGCGAATAAATGGCTTGTGTAAGCGTGAGAACGTTTAAGTTTACCAGAACCTGTTTTCTTGAAACGCTTAGCTGAGCCGCGGTGAGTTTTCATTTTTGGCATGTGCTTTTCCTCCTCGGGTCGATTATTTTTCGTTGACTGGTGCGAGCACCAAGAACATGCTGCGACCATCCATTTTAGGCTTTGATTCAACGGTTGCAACGTCTTTGCACTCATCGGAGAAACGATCGAGTACACGTTGGCCGATCTCTTTGTGCGTGATCGCACGGCCTTTAAATCGGATAGACGCTTTAACTTTGTCTCCTTTTTCAAGGAACTTACGAGCATTGCGAAGTTTCGTATTGAAATCATGGTCATCGATCGTCGGGCTCAGGCGAACCTCTTTCAGATTGATGATCTTTTGATTTTTACGGGCTTCTTTTTCTTTCTTCTGTTGTTCGAACTTAAACTTTCCGTAGTCCATGATACGGGCAACGGGTGGTTTTGCAGTTGGAGCAACGAGAACAAGATCAAGATTGACGCGTTCTGCGATTTCTAGGGCTTCGTTCTTGGATTTGATTCCAAGCTGTTCACCATTCTGATCGATCAGACGCACTTCACGGGCACGAATCGTTTCGTTTAAGATCATGTCTTTGCTAATAACTAGCCACCTCCAAGGTAATTTAAAAGAATACGCGGTATTGGTTTGCAGCACCCTTACTCATTCAGAAACAAAAAAGATGCGAGTGTCGAAACACCCGCATCTGATTATAAAGCACATCGCTTAATTATCATGAAAGTTACCTGGTAACTGCAAAACGCGTCATTCAGGTGAGAAGCGGGATGCCTCTACTTGTACCAAACTGTATTCAATTCACCTTAGATACTATACCATAAGACAATACCAAAGTCAAACCGGTTTGTCACAACGTATTTCATGATAGCATTCATCCCGGCAGAGTGCAACCTTTTTTTGAGGATTTCCCAAAAGATGCATGCAATTCCCGGAATAATCGGCGGAAAGAAGGACGTTATCCGCGTTTCGCTTCTGATTTCACCATATCGGCAAATGCATCGAAGGAAAGCGTTTCTGACTTCTGTTCGCCATACTTGCGGACATTGACGGCTTTTTCCTTGATTTCGTTATCCCCGACGACGAGCATGTATGGAACCTTGCTCATCTGGGCTTCACGGATCTTGTAGCCGATCTTTTCGTTCCGGTCATCGATATCGACACGCAGCCCTTCAGCCTGGAGTTTTTCCTGTACTTCTTTGGCATAATCGAAATGCACGTCCGGTGATACCGGGATGACTTGTACCTGAGTCGGTGCGAGCCATGTCGGGAATGCCCCTTTGTACTCTTCGATGAGGAAGGCCACGAAGCGTTCCATCGTCGATACGACACCGCGGTGGATGACGACCGGGCGATGCTGCTTCCCGTCTTCACCGACATATGTGAGGTCGAAACGTTCCGGAAGAAGGAAATCGAGCTGGACAGTCGAGAGCGTCTCCTCTTTGCCGAGGGCGGTCTTCACCTGTACGTCAAGCTTCGGTCCGTAGAAGGCCGCTTCCCCTTCTGCTTCGAAGTAGTCGATTTCCAGTTCATCCATGGCTTCTTTCAGCATGCCTTGAGCCTTGTTCCACATCTCGTCATCATCGAAGTATTTCTCTTTGTCTTCCGGATCGCGGTAAGACAGACGGAAGGAATATTCATTGATATCAAAGTCTTTATATACTTCCTGGACCAGGTGGACCACACGCTTGAATTCGTCCTTGATTTGATCCGGGCGGACGAAGATATGGGCATCATTCAGCGTCATGCCACGTACGCGCTGGAGGCCTGAGAGGGCACCGGACATTTCATAACGGTGCATGAGACCCAGTTCCGCGATGCGGATCGGCAGCTCACGGTAGCTGTGGATGCTGTTTTTATAGATCATCATGTGATGCGGACAGTTCATCGGGCGGAGTACAAGATCTTCGTTGTCCATTCCCATGATCGGGAACATATCTTCCTGATAGTGATCCCAGTGACCGCTTGTTTTATAAAGTTCGACGCTGGCGAGTGCCGGAGTATACACGTGGTTGTAGCCCAGGCGTTCCTCTTTATCCACGATGTAACGTTCGACGATGCGGCGGACAGTCGCCCCTTTCGGAAGCCACATCGGCAGCCCCTGACCGACCTTTTGGGACGTCATGAACAGATCCAGTTCCTTCCCGATTTTGCGGTGATCGCGTTCCTTCGCTTCTTCGAGGAGGCGGAGATGCTCGTCCAGGTCTTCCTTTTTGAAGAAAGCTGTTCCATAGATCCGCTGCAGCATTTTGTTGTCGCTGTTCCCGCGCCAGTAAGCCCCTGCGATGCTGAGGAGTTTGAATTCCTTGATTTTGTTTGTCGACGGGATGTGGATCCCGCGGCAAAGGTCGAAGAATTCGCCTTGTTCGTAGATGGACACCTGCTCCCCTTCAGGGATGGCATCAAGAAGCTCAAGCTTGTATTCATCGCCGACTTCCTGATAAATGCGCTGAGCTTCGTCACGGCTCACCTCTTTACGGATGACTTCGAGGTTTTCACCGGTGATTTTTTTCATTTCCTTTTCAATCAATGGAAGATCTTCAGGGGTGAAGGTATGCTCGGAATCGACATCATAGTAGAATCCACCTTCAATGACAGGCCCGATCCCAAGTTTCGTTTCAGGGTACAGGCGTTTGATCGCCTGAGCCATCAAGTGGGCTGTACTGTGGCGCAGGATCTCCAGGGCGTCTTCACCAGGCGGAGTGATGATCTCGATGCTTCCATCGCTTTCAATTCCTGTACGGAGATCGATCAGATTCCCGTTCACTTTTCCCGCCAGTGCCTTTTTCTTAAGACCCGGGGAGATCGAGGCTGCGATTTCCTCTGTTGTTGTCCCTTTTGGGAACTCCTTCACATTCCCATCAGGGAACTGCATTTTCACTACTTCTGACATAGCGTATCACTCCTTTTAAGATTCATCATTGGCCAAGAAGCGGCCGAATAAAAAACAAAAAACCCCGCCCCTCCGTAAATATACGAAGGGACGAGGTTGCACTCGCGGTTCCACCCAACTTTTCATCCCCGAGACGGGAATGACTTCATTGTTTTGATAACGGCGTTTCGCCGTCGATGACTACTGGGGAAATACCCGTTCGCAATCGAAGTTCAGAGGTGGTCAATTCATCCTTGCTGATAGGAAGCTTGCAGCCATTCGGCTTCCCTCTCTGTAATCCCGTCCGGAAGATTGTTGTCCTCATCATAACCTGTTTGTATGCACATAGTATGTAGGTATTATAATCGGTTATGTTACGAAAAGCAAGAGGGCGTCATCCATTCCTATTCGTTGGCAAGATCGAGGGGGATGCACGGATCCGGGAAGTAGCTGACCGGAAGGATATCCAGTCGATCTTCAAAAATATTCCTCAGGGTGGTGACGATCTTCTCCTCTTCCGAGCCGTATACAAAGATGCTTCTCGGTGCCAGCGACAGCAACGGAGCGATGGTGGAGGAGTCTACATACAGGGGATGCTGAAAGAACAATCGTTTGTCGATGGCGTTCATCAGCTCTTCCTTCGTCACCTCTGCATAGTGGCCATCGAAAAAACGAAATCCCGTACTGGAAGGATACAAATGGATCGTATCGGTCCTCTGTCCCCTTGAAGCGAGATACTCCCTCAGCATCTGGATGAATACTTGATATTCCTGTTCCATCTTATACTCATCTATCGCCAGGCCGAGCATTTCCCTCCACTTGTCCTGGAGTTTCTTCAGCCTGAAGGTGGCGAAAGCATCAAATGTGACTGGTTCCGGATGGCCGAGGAGGTTCTGCACTTCTTCCAATACGTGCCCCCACTCATCCCAGTCGGTCAAGAGCTCCGTCAGTTCCGGCCGTTCGCCGCTTCGCATCTCGGAAATGATGGCGCAGATCTGACCCACTTCCTCCGGATCATCGTAATAGTAATCCGTTCTCAGGGCCTCTTCCGTCCATCCCTTCCACATCTCGTTGATGATGAAGGTTGTCAGGCATGTTTTAAGCCTGGCCATTTCACGCCCGGTCTTCGCTTCTATCGTAATCGCATAGTGGCTGCTTCTTTCAATCCGCGTTTCCTTTATCCAGGATGGTGCACCCAGATGCTTTTGACATCGCAGTGCATCAGCCTCTCGTCTGAAAATCAATTCTACCAATCGATCCCGCCTCCTTATAGCCATTTCCCTGCTTTATGTATATGGGGGCCTGGTCAAATTAGAAGTCGGGGATGAATAATTTTACCGGACTTATCCGGGGCGGACTCGTTTTCCGGACCACGCAAAGGAGGTTGGGACAAAACGAAAAGGGTACCCTTTCATGACGAAGACGAGCAGTGCAGGCTCTTAATGCCGCTCATGATTTCCGTTTCCACAGGCGGCCCGTGAGCATGACTGTGGGGTCTCACGTAAGCCACTCTTCCCGCGGGAGTTCTTGTCCTTCAACCGCTAGGAACAAGTAACTAGTCATGTTCATGAAATAAATTAAAACCCGAACTTCTTTGCCTGATCGTAGACAAATGAATTCGGGTTTTACTATGACTAAAACACTTTTGTACCAGCCTCTCTCGTGGTGCAGCCTATTCCCGCCTGTTGCGTCCGTCGATCAGAACGGGAGCGGCCAGGTACTTGATCCTTTCCATGATCCTCGCGGCTTTCAGTTTTTCCTCTTCACCACGCTGTGAATAGGTAAGATGATGGGTCAACTCGCTATGGTTGAAATTGGAGGTGAAGAAGGTCGGCAGGTTTTCAAGCATCCTGTACTGCAGGATCGTACCGAGGATCTCATCCCGCCCCCAGCTCGACATCGTTTCCGCCCCGATATCATCGAGCATGAGGATCGGAGCCGTTTTGACGGCATCCAATTTTTCATTGGTTGTATGATCCCCGAGGGACTGCTTGATTTCACGGAAGAACTCCGGAACATAGACAATCATGGACGAGATCTTCTTCTCGGCGAGCTCATTGGCGATCGCACCGAGGAGATACGACTTTCCGACACCGAATTTCCCATAAAAATAAAGGCCCTTCATCTTCTTGCCTTCTTCGTAATCGCGTACGAAGGCCATGGCCTGACGGATTGCTTCCACCCTTCCCTTGGAATCGGGCTCGAGGTCCGTGAAGGAGGCATGCAGGATATCTTTCGGCACGTACAGACTCTTGATCAAACGCTGAGAACTTGTCCGTTCGTCGTGCACGACCTTCCTGGGACAGCGATGATACTCGATATCGATGACACGGCCCCTCACGACTAGATGGGGCTCATATCCCTCCATCATATTCTTGCACTCAGCCAGCGACGGACATCCGCTGCATTCCTTGCTCTGGGAAATGTATTCATATAATTTCATGAGATTCGCATCGATCACATCCGCAGGGACATCCTCCTTCCTGACGAAATCCTTCACATCGGGATTCGCCAGGATCTCTTTTCTCATTGCGTCATACCGCTCTTGAAAAGAACCGGATGCAGCAAGCCTCTTGAGTGTATGGTTGATTCTTTCCATCTTTTTCACCTACTTCCGAAAATTCTTCAATTCTTCTTCGAGTTTTCTTTTTTCGGCTTCCAGGTCATAGGTTTCCCCGTTCTGACTTTTCGCCTCGCCTTTCTCATCTTCCTGGAACCAATCAGGCAGTTTCTCTGTCCTGATCGGCTTCCTTCGGGTGGTCCGCTTTTCATTTTTCCCTGACGCCCACTCCATGTATTGCTTGTGTTCATTCTTGGCAAGCTCCATCGCTTCCCCGGCCGTGCTCACTTTCTTCCGGGCCCAATGGGAAGCGATCTTCTCCATATACCCTTTCGTCAGCTTCATATCCGTCTTCAGCAGCACATACTGGATCAGGACATTAATGACGGGAAGCGGCAGTTTCTGTGTCATGATGATCTCTTCGACAACTTGAAGATCCGAATTCGATGCGGCACTCCCATTGGAAATGTCAGCAAGGACATCCTTTGGCGATGTGCTTTCGAGATACTCCAGAAGCTCCTCTTCCCTCGACAACGGTTTGGATGCTTCCTTCTTCACCGGTCTAGCTTTCGGTGTCAGGTCGGGCAGTTCATCGCCGGTTTGCAGCTGATACCAATCCCGGGCCGATTTCCGTAACTGCTCAACATCAATCGCCTCATCCGAATCAAGGGAGCCAAGAAGGATGTTTTTCATCTGTAGGGGACCGATTCCGTAGAGATAGCTTAGCTTCAAGATCGTTTCCTTCACGACAGGAGTGAAGGCCCTCCTCGGCACCATGGATTCTGAAAGTCCGTTGAGCAGCAGGCTGAAATCAAAGTCGATATCATCCATTGGAGGTCCTTCGTTCTTCCCATAGCCGATATATGCCTTCTCCCCATTCGTCAACGAGCCGTCATTGGCCTCATGGCGAAGGAAGTCGATGCTGTTCTCCGAAGAGAAAACGTCCTGAAACGAGCGGGTGACATTTGTAAAGCTGTCTGATTCCATCCCGCGATCAGTGAACGATTCTTTCAGGCGCAGGTAGTGGGAGCGGCCAATTTTCCTGAACAGATACACATTCAGCATGCCATCTGTGAAAAAATCATTCGGAAGCAGCGGGGGCTGCAGTTCATAAATGAAGCTCCGCTCGTTTTCCCCTTTCTTCGCGTACGTCTTAAGGAGGCCGATCCCTTCGAGCTTCATACGCGCTTCATGGATTTCCTGAAGATTCATGGACAGGATATTCATCAAATGATAATGGTTCGAAGGCGCAGACCACAACCTGCTTTCTTCCACCTCTCCCCACAGGCTCATATACAGGCTGTAGGAAACCGGACCGATAAGGGGCTGATATAAGAATGTGATGATCTTTCTCTCAAATTCCTGCAGGAGCCCGTTGGTGCAGACCGTATAATGATCCACAGGCTGAATTTCATTCCAGTGATTCTTCATCATTGACCTCTACCTTTCGACACATAAGAGAAAAAGAGCCAAAGATGGACTCTTCAGCTCGGCCTTTCACTCTTTTTTGATCAGTTCTTTAAGTTCATCTATGAACACATTGATATCCTTGAATTGTCTGTATACCGAAGCAAACCGGACGTAAGCGACTTCGTCGACCTGCGCCAGGCGATCCATGACCATCTCACCCACTTTAACGGACTCGACCTCGGACACCCCTTGGTTCCGGAGGTCCTTTTCAATGTCCAGGGAGAGCTTCTCGAGCGTCTCCAATGGAACCGGACGTTTCTCGCATGCCTTAATAAGACCGCGGAGGATCTTTTCTCTGCTGAACTCTTCCCGCAGGCCTTCCTTCTTCACCACAATCAAAGGCAGTTCTTCCACCTTTTCGAACGTGGTGAACCGGAACGCGCACACTTCACATTCTCTTCTTCTCCTGATGGAACGCCCTTCATCAGCCGGACGCGAATCCACCACCCGGGTGCCGTTATTTTGGCAGGACGGACATTTCATACTATCAGCTCCGTTATGCTAAACTCATTTACACTTATGATATAGAAAAGTGGTGCTCACCACAAGTTCTTCGCTATCTCACCCTCGTCAATTTCCCGTCCAGGACATCGTAATAATTCTTGATCTGCGCCTTCAGGACGGAATACGTGCCGAGGATCTTTCCTTTATCCGTACTCAGTTTGAAATCGACCGCCGTCTCGAGCGGCCTCACCCCGATGACCGTCGCCACTATGAACAGCTGCGGGGTCCCGTTCTTCCGGATTGTGATCTCTCCCCTGTCCTTCGATTCGGATAGGATATCGTACTGGGAAGATGAGAACAATTCGAGGACGGCATTGAATGTCCCATTTTGCATGGATTTATAATAATGGGTCTGCAGGACTTCTTCTTCCTGCTTATCCGATGTTTCACATTCCGATTGAAAACGTTTCAACAAGGTCTTGATTCCGCTCATGATCATTTTCCTCCCTTTGTATACCCTCATTTTACACGAAAACATGAGGATTGAAAATGGAGACATTGAAAGCGGGAACAACCTCAATAAAAAAAGAGATGCATGAGTCATGCACCTCTTGAAGATTCAACTATTAGAGCGCCTGAGCCTGTGATTTCTTCACCTGTACAGGTCCCATGCCGCGCGGAAGTTCGATTGTTTCACGGGTATCAGCACCCAGTGCTTCAGCTATATATTCTGCAGCGATGTTCGGATCTAGATCTCCGCATGTATACACATCGATGCTGGCATATCCATGTTCAGGAAAGCTGTGGATGGTCAGGTGGGATTCAGAGATGATCACCACTCCGCTCACGCCTTGTGGAGCAAATTTGTGAAAGGCCACTTCACGGATTTCAGCACCTGATTTAAGAGCTGCATCCACAAACGTTTTTTCAATTCCTACTACATCATTCAACTTTTCAAAATCGCAACCCCATAGTTCAGAGATTACATGACGACCCATTGTTTCCATTGATCGTTTCCCCCTTTGACATAATTTTTTTCGTCAAAATGAACAAGTCCCTTGGCAAAATCTTAACCACCACGGGGGAAAGTTAGTCCGAAGAGGTCCTAACCCTTTAAGTAGTTAACTCAGTAATCATTTGCTGTTAAGAAGTTCACGAAAAATAGTATACTTTGTTTAAACTCCATTTGCAATAAATTTTCAAAAGTTTTTTCATAGGGCCATTCCGGCATTCGGGCTGCAGGGAAATCCGTGATCCCGTAGTGAAAGCCTGTAAATCGCAAGGCGCTCCTTGCATGTGGGACTCTCGGGTCCCCTATGCGTTTTGATGGAGCGGGCGGGCAGGTGGACCCGGGTTGGATCCCGGACCCCGTCATGGAATTTGAGCACAAAAAAGAACGCATCCACGATGCGTCCCGATGTTCATTCATTCTTTTTATGTTGGTTCTTTCAAACATTGACCCCGGCTGCAGCCTCCATCTTGGATGCCGTGAACCGGACAAGATCGACGACCCGGCAGGAGTAGCCCCATTCATTATCGTACCATGCAAGCACCTTGACTTTGCGATCATCCATCACCATGGTGGAGAGGCCGTCAATGATGGCAGAGTGGGGATTGGTGTTGAAATCGATGGACACGAGCGGCTCCGTCGTGAATTCAACGATTCCATGCATGGAACCGAGTGAGGCAGCCGTGAAAGCATCATTGATTTCCTCGACCGTCACGTCCCTTTTCACATCGACCACAAGGTCCACAAGGGATACATTCGGCGTCGGGACGCGGAGCGCCATCCCGTGCAGCTTGCCCTTCAACTCCGGCATGACGAGGGCCAACGCCTTCGCTGCACCTGTCGTCGTCGGGATGATGGATTGACCGCACGCTCTCGCCCTCCGAAGGTCCTTATGGGGATTATCGATATTCTTTTGATCATTCGTATACGCATGCACCGTGGTCATCAGACCGTTTTCAATGCCGAACTGCTCGTGAAGCACTTTTGCCACAGGTGCCAGGCAGTTTGTCGTGCATGATGCATTGGAAATCACATGATGCTCATCGATATCGAGAGCGTCTTCGTTGACCCCCATCACGATGGTAACGTCTTCATTTTTACCCGGGGCGGTCAGAATCACCTTTCTCGCACCAGCGTCCAGATGCAGGGCCGCTTTCTCCCTGGAGTTGAACTTGCCTGTCGCTTCGATGACGATATCCACATTCAATTCCGCCCATGGCAAGGCAGCAGGATCACGGTTGCTCAGGAGCCGCACCGTCTTTCCATTGACAATGAGGGAATCCTCCCCGATTGCCACTTCTGCTTTGAACGTACCGTGGTTGGTATCATACTTGATCAGGTGAGCCAGTGTTTCTGCCGGATAGCTCGCATTGATGGCCACGACTTCCAAGTCATCCTCCATAATCGCCTTCCTGAATACCATTCTCCCAATTCGACCAAATCCATTGATTGCCACTCTCGCCATCATATATCCTGCTCCCCTCTATATTAATGTTATACTCATATGTTATTTTCTAAAAATAGTATAACATATTGAACGGAATTGACCATATGGTTTTGTGTAAATTCGAAATGTTGTAACATTCTGATAACGCTTTCTTTTATTCTTATTTCTCAAAGCTTGGTTAAAGTCCATTAAGCTCCTCCGTAAAGATAGAAAAAGCCGCCGGACATATCCCGGCGGGCTTCACTTTACGGCTTCAATCCCCATGTAGCAAGTAGCTCTTCCACCTGCTTCAAGGTATCTTCCACCGAACCATTATTATCGATGACTGCATCTGCCTTTTCGGCTTTTTCCTTCAAAGGGAGCTGCGAGGAGATGCGGGCTGCCGCTTCTTGTTCAGACAGCCGGTTCCGCTTCATCAATCGATCGAGCTGCACGTCTTCTTCGACGGCGACGACGACCGTCCGATCCACCATCCATGTCAGGTCACTTTCAAATAGAAGGGGAATATCCATGATGATCGTCTGTTTTCCGTTTTCAATGGCCTCGTCTTTATGCGCGAGCATCATGCTCCGCACGGCCGGATGCACGATCCCATTCAGGAGATTCCGTTTCGTCGGGTCATTAAAGATGATGGCCCCGAGCCCGGCACGGTCGATCTGGCCGTTTTCCTGAAGGATGCCCTTGCCGAATGCATCGACGATGGCGAGGTATGCGGGTTGCCCGACTTCCACCACCATGCGTGCTGCAAGATCTGCATCGATGATAATGTACCCCTTTTCTTTCAGAAATGCTGATACTGTACTTTTACCGCTTGCAATACCGCCCGTCAGTCCAATGATGGTTGCCACTTTCATCGATCCTTTCGTTCAGCACCATTCCCTAGAACCGCATAATCCCCAGACAGATCAATAGGACTCCAGGCAGGAAGGCGACCCGCTGGATCCATCTGATATGAGAGAAGTAGACGCCCAACTGCAATCCGCAGGTGAGGAAGATGAAACTCATGGAGAAGATGGCGATGGCAAGTGGAAAAGGAGAATAATTCAAAAGCGCGGCCCCGAGCCCTGCACCGAACGAATCAAGGGAAAGGGCTATGCCGAGCATGAATGCTTCTACGCCGGTGATGGTTCCGGAGCGGTCGAAATCGGCCGTCAACGGACGCCTCATGATCTGGATCACGAGGCCGATCGATTTGATTTCCACATTGATCAAGGTCTTTTCTTTCTCTTCCACTTGCGTTTCCTTCTCCGGTCTGAAGAACTGATAGAGCACCGCGAGTCCGATGGCCACCAGGATCAATCCTCCGATCCTCCCAGCCCATTCGGGTGAAAGGATGACAGAGATCGCCTGCCCCATGAACATGGCGATCAATAAGCATAATG
Source organism: Rossellomorea marisflavi (assembly GCF_009806575.1). Taxonomy (NCBI): domain Bacteria; kingdom Bacillati; phylum Bacillota; class Bacilli; order Caryophanales; family Bacillaceae; genus Rossellomorea; species Rossellomorea marisflavi. The sequence goes on from NZ_CP047095.1 coordinate 3,111,751, forward strand.
CAGAGCATAAGGAAATGATGGTGATTGATTTTATAGGTATTTTGACTTTTCGTAATCCATATGTCAGTCCCGTACTGAAATTATCAAGGCTTACAGCAAATGCCAGCAGGAGTAAGGAGAAAAGTGTGTTCATTCTGACAGCCCTCCCAATCGTCAATACAATACTATATGGTATGGGCTTATCAGATGTTAAATGTTAGGGGCGCTGGCAGTGGGGACAATAATGCGTCCCTCGACCCGCCGATACTTTTTTCTCGATCGGCGTACCGCATGTCCTGCAAGCCTCTCCATTCCTGCTGTACACATACAGGTTCTGCTGGAACATCCCCATCTGCCCCTGAGAGTTCACATAGGAGCGGATCGTGCTTCCCCCCATATCCACTGCTTCCCTGAGGGTGGCAATGATGCTGTGATGCAGATCTGCTACTTCATCCACGGTCAGGGATGATGCCTTCCGGTCGGGATGGATCCCCGACCGGAATAACGCTTCATCCACATAAATATTCCCGAGTCCCACCATGACGGTCTGATCGAGGAGGACCGCCTTGACGATCCTTGAGGTACCGGCGAACTTCCCGTGAAGGTAGTCCGGCGTGAAGGCTTCTTCAAACGGTTCGGGTCCAAGCTGCAGAAGGGGAAGATGAAGAAGTTCTTCCCCTTTCTTGAACAGATGCATCGTCCCGAATTTCCGTACGTCTCGGTATCTCAATTCCGTTCCATCCGTGAAGGTGAATACCACATGGGTATGCTTCTCCACAGGCTCTTCCTTTTGATGAAGGGCATACTTCCCCTCCATCCTCAAGTGGGAGACAAGGGAGACATCATTCAGGTAGAAGATCAGAAACTTCCCCCGTCGCCCCATACCCAGGATTTCCTGACCTTTCAGGGAGTCGGTGAATTGAGCCGTCTCGGATGGTTCCTTGATCATCTTCGGCCAGCTCACGGCCACCTCTTTGATTGTCTTTCCTACTACGAGGACCTCCAATGTCCTTCTGACTGTTTCTACTTCTGGAAGTTCAGGCACCGGTCCTACTCCTCTCTATTTTGCATCGTACCATGTGTCGCCATAGGAATAGTCCACTTTGAGGGGCACTTCAAGCTCCATTGTCTGCTCCATGACTTCCGGTACGATTTTCTCCAGTATCTCGATTTCATCCTTCGGCGCTTCGAAGATCAGTTCATCGTGCACTTGAAGGAGAAGGCGTGATTTCAGATTTTCCTGTTCAAGTCGGGCTGCCATATCGATCATCGCTTTTTTGATGATGTCGGCTGCACTCCCCTGAATCGGTGTGTTCATCGCCGTACGCTCAGCAAAGCTCCGCAGATTGAAGTTCCGGCTCGTGATTTCTGGGAGGTATCGCCTGCGTTTGAGCAGGGTCGTGACATAGCCTTTCTGCTTGGCATCCTGCACGATGTCCTCCATATAATCCTTCACTCCCGGGAAGCTTTCAAGGTATTTGTTGATGAACTCACCGGCTTCTTTCCGTGTGATATCCAGGCTCTGTGATAGACCGTAGTCACTGATCCCGTACACGATCCCGAAGTTGACGGCTTTCGCATGCCGCCTCATATTCGATGTAACGTCTTCTTTCGCCACTCCGAAGACGTCCATCGCCGTCTTTGTATGGATGTCCATATCGTTCCGGAAGGCTTCGATCAGCTTTTCATCCTTTGCGATATGGGCGAGGACGCGTAGCTCGATCTGGGAGTAATCCGCTGCGAACATCACCCAGCCTTCTTCTGATGGGATGAACGCCTGTCTGATTTTGCGGCCTTCTTCCAGCCTGATCGGGATATTCTGAAGGTTCGGATCCGTCGAGCTGAGGCGTCCCGTCTGGGTGAGGGCCTGGTTGAAGCGCGTATGGATCTTACCGGTTTCCTCATGCACCACTTTCAGCAATCCTTCAAGGTATGTGGACTGCAGCTTTCCAAGCTGACGATAGTGGAGTATGTAGTCGATGATCTCATGCTTCGACTGCAGCTTCTCCAATACATCGGCAGACGTGGAGTAGCCGGTCTTCGTCTTCTTGATGACAGGCAGCCCCAGCTTATCGAACAGGACCACGCCGAGCTGCTTGGGAGAATTGATGTTGAAGCTTTCCCCTGCGAGCTCGTGGATTTTGCGCTCCAGTTCAACAAGGCGATCGGCGAGTTCGTCCTTCATTTCATTCAAGCGATCACAGTCGACCTTCACCCCGGTATGCTCCATCTCGGCCAGGATCAGGGCGAGGGGAAGCTCCAGATCGGTAAACAATTCTTTTTGATTGTTCTCCTCGAGCTCGTCCATGCATGTCGCCTTCAAGGTCGAGAGAACGAACGCCTTCCTGGCGATGTGTTCAGACAGCACATCAAGATCCGGTACCTTCTGTTTCGCTCCCTTGCCGAAGACAGCTTCATCGGATTTCATGCCTGCCTGTCCGTGGCCTTTGGCAATCGTGGCGAAATCCTCACTCGATTCAGAAGGATTGATGATATAGGACGCGAGCAAGAGGTCGAAATCGATTCCCTCGATCTCGATGCCTTCCCTCAGGAAGGATACGATCGTTTCTTTAGCGTTGTAGACGTGCTTGACGGATGTCCCGTCCTCCGCCCATTCCTTGAACGCAGGGGATGCTGCCGCTGCTTCCATCGAAAAGAAATAGGTTCCCTTTTCGTTGTGGAGACCGATCCCGATGACCTTGCCTGTATGATAATTATCCTCGAGCATTTCAATATAGAGGGAACTCTCCCGGGCAAGATAATCCGCTTTGATCTCTTCCAGTACTTCGAATGCGATCTCCTCTTGTTCCACCGTTTCTTCCTCGACGGTTTCCCCCATTTTTTCGAGAAGGGAATTGAAGCCGAGATCCTTGAAGACGGCCTTCAGTTCCTGGGTTTCCTCCCCTTCATACTGGAGGTCATCAAGTCCCACATCCACCGGCGCTTCACGGAGGATCGTCGCCAGTTCCTTGCTCATGATGGCCTGTTCCTTATTCTCTTCAAGCTTTTCCTTCAGCTTCTTCCCGCTCACCTGATCGATGGAAGCGAGGAGCTCCTCAAGCGTTCCGAACTGCTTCAACAGTTTGATTGCCGTCTTCTCACCGACCCCCGGCACGCCAGGGATATTATCCGAGCTGTCACCCATGAGGCCCTTCATATCGATGACGCGATCAGGCGTGATCTCCCACTTTTCCTTGACGTGTTCCGGCGTATAGATTTCAAGATCCGTGATCCCTTTACGCGTGATGCACACCGTCGTTTTATCCGAGCTGAGCTGCGTGAGGTCCTTGTCTCCCGAAAACACCTTTACGTCAAAGCCTTCCGCTTCCGCCCTCAGTGACAGGGTCCCGATGATGTCATCCGCCTCGTAATTTTCCTTTTCGTATCGCTTGATCCCGTATGCATCCAAAAGCTCCCGGATGTAGGGGAATTGTTCCGATAGCTCAGGCGGGGTCTTTTGCCTGCCCCCTTTATATTCCTTGAATGTTTCATGCCTGAAGGTGGTCTTCCCTGCATCGAATGCAACCAGGATATGCGAGGGTTTCTCATCCTCGAGGATCCTTTGAAGCATCGTGGTGAAGCCATAGACGGCGTTCGTATGTACACCTTTATCGTTGTTCAACAGCGGCAGGGCAAAGAATGCGCGATATGCGATACTGTTCCCATCGATCAAGACTAGTTTTTTTGACATGGCGGTACCTCCTGTACGTTCATCACATAAGTATGAACCTTCTCTATACCCATTCTACCATGACCGGGATTGAAAGGAAAAATCCCCACCCCGTCCCGGCAGGAAGGACACGTCGGTAATGGCCCTGCCCATCGTGCTGAAAACGGTTGAGGGCTCCTGGCTACTGCTGGAGCATCCCCTCTCACTTCCTTCATGTGAAGACGAAAAAAAGCCTCCGGACAGGAGGCTCTGCGATCATTCGGTATAGCCCATGAGCAAGCGGGCATACGGTGAATCCGATGGAAGGACGATGACGGTTTCATCATCGATCGTCTTTTTGTAGGTTTCGAGGGTGCGGTACAGATCATAGAATTCAGGATCTTTGGAAAAGGATTGATTGTAGATCTTCGCAGCCTCTGATTCTCCTTCAGCCCTGATGACATTGGCCTCGGTTTCCGCCTTCGCGATGAGCTCCTTCACTTCCCGGTCCGTTTCGGCCGTGATGCTCTGTTTCTCCGCATCCCCTTGGGAAAGGTACTCCTGTGCCTTGGATTCCCGCTCGGAAATCATCCTTGTATAGACGGACTTCTCATTGGCCTCTGGCAGGTCGGTACGTTTGATCCGTACATCTTTGACCACCACCCCGTATTGCTGATTTTCGAGAAGTTCATTGACCTTATCTGTGATCTGGTCGTTCAGGCTCCCTCTGGAGGACTTTTCATCATTGATGACCTCTTCATATTCCAGTTTACCGAGCTCTGCCCTGACCACAGAATAGATGAAGTCCTCCATCTTCGCTTCTGCGTTGATGACATTCCGTGCATTGGAGATCATCTTCAAAGGATCGGTGATCTGCCACACGGCATAGTTATCGATGAGCATCCGCTTTTTATCCTTTGTATTGATCTCGGCCTCGGTCACATCGGACGTCATCTGCCGCTTCGTCAACGTCGTAACCGATTGAATGAAGGGAACCTTTGCCTTCAGACCCGGCTCTTCGTCGATCCGCACCACTTCACCGAACTGACGGACGACCTTGTATTCCCCTTCTTTCACGATATAGACGGAAGTGAAGGCAACCAAGAGAAGTGCAAGGAGTACAACCAGGAATATTCCCGTCCTGACGTAGGGCTTCCAGTCTGTCGGAGGCCGCTCTTTCTTCTCGAATTGATAGACGTTCGGATTACTCATCGGTCTTCGCCTCCTTTTCTTCAGCCTTTTCCTCCGCCTTCGCTTTCCCTTCCATCGGTCGGATCGGGAAATGCTTCAGGGTTTCCCCGTCATCCTTCATAATGTAGATCTCGGCATTCGGCAGGACGGTTTCAAGGCTTTCAAGCACCAGACGCTTCCGTGTGATATCGGGATTGGTTTTGTATTGATCATAGAGCTTATCGAAGACGGCCACATCCCCCCGTGCCTGTTCGATCCTCGCAATCTTCTCGCCCTTTGCCTTGGACATGATCGCCTTCTTCTCTCCCTGCGCTTCATTCATGCGCTGGTTCTGATACTTTTTGGCTTCATTGGTTTTGGTATTCTTCATTTCACGCGCATCGGTGACGGCTGTGAAGGAGGAGCGCACATCTTCATTCGGCAGTTCCACGTCCTGCAGCTTTACACCGATGATGGAAATCCCTATATCATAGTCTTCTATCAGATTGGTCAGAAGGTCTCTGACATCCCCTTCGATTTTAGCCTTACCCGAAGTCAATGCATCATCGATCAGTGAACTCCCGATGATGCTCCTGATGGATGATGATGTGGCATCATAGAGGATTTCCTTCGGGTTTTCTGCATTGAAGAGATAGCCTTCCGGATCCGTGATTTTCCACTGCACAACAAGATCGGCCAGGACGATGTATTCATCACCCGTGATCATTTTGGTTTCTTTCGGGAAATTTTTGATTTCCCCTTCGCTTTCTTCATACCCGAATTGCAGCGTGAACGTTTCCTTCGATAGCGTTTCCACCTGCTGGATCGGCCAAGGCATCTTAAAGTGCAGGCCCGGTTCCACAACTGGATCCCCCGCCTTCCCGAATGTAAGGACAAGCGCCTGTTCCGACTCATCCACCGTGTACCAAGAAGTCACTAGCACCCCGATGAGGATCAGTGCTCCCACCACCATCCCCGTCACCTTATATGTTTGCTTCAAGCTCATGAAATCCCCCCATTTTTGTCAGACCCATTCTACTAATCTATACGGGTCCATCCCTGAAAAGTTTCAGGAATATTACATCGATGGGAAAATTTCCATGCAAAAAGACGAGAACGGGGTCGGTTCTCGTCTTTTCATCAACACCTTGGATGAAGGGGTTTCACTTAGTATCGTATCACCGGTATGTTAACCGGAATTTAACACTTTGTAAATTGATTGTAAAAAAACCATCATTCCCCTTCATGGATGCTCTCATGGAATTGTTTGTTCAGTAGCACCTTGAATGTCGTCCCCTTATTCAGTTCGCTTTCCACTTCGATTTTCGCTTCATGCGCCTCCAGGATGTGCTTGACGATGGCAAGGCCGAGGCCGGTTCCCCCGGAGTTGCGGCTCCTTGCTTTATCAACCCGGTAGAAGCGCTCGAATATGCGCGGAATCTCCTCTTGTGCAATCCCGATGCCGTTATCTTTTATGGACACAAGTACCTGCTTTCCTGCGTCTTCCACTCCGACTTCCACGATCCCGCCTGGGGGAGTGTAGGAAATCGCATTGCTGATCAAGTTGATGAAGACCTGCTTCAACCGGTAGCTGTCCACCTCTGCAAGGACCGGGGATTCATTGTGCACATCCAGGGTGATACCCTTTTCCCTGGCACGCTCGTTCAGGATGGGCAGGATCTCTTCGATGAGTCCGGATATGGATTCCTTTTGAAGGGAGAGCTCGAAACCGCTCTTTTCCACTTTGGACAGCTCCAGGAGATCCTGGATCAGTGATTGAAGACGGTCGCTCTCCTTTAGGATGATGTCGAGGAAGTTCCTCAAGGTGTCCTCATCCTTCATCGCCCCATCGAGGAGCGTTTCAGAGAAGCCCTTGATGGATGTAATCGGCGTCTTCAATTCATGCGACACATTGGCAACAAAATCTTTTCTCATCTGCTCGAGCTTTTTCAGTTCCGTGATATCATGGAAGACCACGACGATCCCCTTCCACACATTGTTGTGACCGATGATCGGGGCCCCGTATACCTCGTAGTGCCTCCGCTCGATCTGGTAAGGAAGCAGGATCTGCTTGCGGACCCGCTTCTCCGTCATGAAGATTTCCTCCACCAGTCGATTCACCTCTTGGAAATGGATCACTTCATGATAGCGTACCTTCCGAAGCTCCTTTTCCTCCAAATTGAAGAATTCCCTGAAGGTGCGGTTAGTCAATACGATAAACCCGCGATGATCGATGAGGAGAAGGGCACTTCCCATATTTTCGATCAGGGTGGTGAGCCGGTCCTGCTGCATTTCCTGGGCATTGACCATTTCCTGGAGGTTACGTGCGAGGATATTGATCGAGGAGCTCAGCATGCTGGTCTCATCGAGTCGATCCTCGAAGGTCCTGGCACGATAATTCCCTTTCGCAAGCTCCATGGCTACATTGGTGGCGGATTCAATCGGTTTTGTATACCGCACGGTGATCCTTGACCCCAAGATGATGATCAGGACCAACGCAAGTACGAGGGAAATCGTCAGGACCAGCCATATCTGCTGGTTCCCTTCTTCGAATTCATCCACCTCGGTACTCATGATAAGGAGTCCGTCGGATTGATTCCCGTTCTGATTGAGGGGATACCAATAGTAACGGAACTCCCTGCCTTCGTCGACCACCTTCTTGTGACGGTCCTTCACATCCCAGTCATCCTTGATGGATGCGATGATCTCCTTCTGCTTCTGATCCCCCAGGGAACCCGGACGTTTCGTATCGTCAATGACCTTCCCGTCCTTATCCAGCAGGGTAATGCGCACATCGAGGATATCGCTGAGCTCATTGATGATGGAGGGATTCGTTCCCTGCAGCGGTCCATTTTCTTCTATTGAATTGGCAAGAAGCCTTGCTTCTTTCTGAATCCTGGAGTTCAGCGTCTCCAGATAAAAATTCTTGAAGATTTGTCCAAGCAGGAGACCCAGCCCGATCAACACGCCGATGATAAGGGTGATGAGCGCCAGAAGAAGCTTCGTCCTGTACTTGGTCATGAGGATTTGGGACCCTCTAATTTATAGCCAAGCCCCCTGATGGTCTTGATGTAGATCGGTTTCTTCGTATTGGTCTCGATTTTCTCCCGGAGATGGCTGATATGCACATCCACGATCCTTGTGTCGCCCGCGAAATCATAATTCCACACCGCGCTCAGGAGCTGGTCTCTTGTCAATACCCGTCCGCGGTTGTCTGTGAGGTAAAGAAGAAGTTCAAATTCCTTCGGCGTCAGTTCAAGGAGTTCACCTTGGAAATACGCTTCATATTGTTCGGGGTACACTTTCAATTCTCCGACTTCCTTGTAATCCACTTCATGGCTTTCGGATTGTTCTTTCACGGCAGCGGATGCCTGGCTCCTTCTCAGGATCGCTTTCACCCTCGCCACCACTTCACGTGGACTGAAGGGCTTCGTCATATAGTCATCGGCACCGAGCTCGAGTCCCAGCACCTTATCGAATTCATCATCCTTTGCCGTCAGCATGAGGATCGGCGTACTGATCTTTCGCTGGCGAAGTTCTTTGCACACTTCGATCCCATCCATGGATGGAAGCATCAAATCAAGGATGATCAGATCGGGTGATTCGGAGACGGCCTTATTCAAGCCTTCCTCTCCGTCGTGTGCCGTCATGACAGCATAACCCGACTGCTCCAGGTTGTATTTTAACAATGTTGCGATCGATTGTTCATCATCCACTACCAGAATGTTTTTGCTCATTGATTATAGGCCTCCAAGAGAATGAATTTACCCCTTCATCCATTAGCATTATGTAATTGTACTTTTATTATAATATAATTTTGCAGTGTTACCACTACTATTCGGCGTTTTGAGAGCAGTCGGGATAAATGTCCCCTCTTTCATCCAACATTTTGAGAGATGTGATGGTATCCGTGATGAACGCAATGAGCGGGCCAATCGTTCCCCACCGGACCACTTGAAGGACCGGGAGCGGTGGCTGCACAGAACAGTCAGCAAATAAAAAAACCGCTCTGAAGGGAGCGGGTTAAAAATTTTCAAGGGCATGGCTGTTCATCTTCTCCAACCGGTGAGGTGGGCATACGTTAATCCTTCCCGTCACGACCCTTTCATCGTCTTCATTATCTGCGGTTACTTCGATGATGATGGAATGGGCCTTCAAATCGATTTCTTTTACTTCAAACAGAAATCGGACGGTAGCGTAGTGATAGACGGGCTTATGGAATTGGATGGATTGTTCGACGATATGCGAGCCGGGTCCAGGCAGGTATTTTGAGACGGCTGATGTGATGATTCCCGTCAACATGATGGATGGGACGATCGGCTTCTTGAAAGGCGTTTGCGATGCATAGTCGTGCTGAATATATAAAGGATTGGCATCATTCGTCAAGCCAAGGTAGAGAAGGAGTTCATTGTCCTCGATCTTCTCTGTGAGCGTCAGCTTCTCACCAATGGTCATATCTTCGATTTTTCTTCCCGGTTTTCTTTTTTTACCCAGTAACATGGACGCACCTCCTGAATGTAAACACTTACATTTTTAAATAGTCTGTCTATTAATATAGTATCATTTCTATTGTGCCCAAACAAAGGACTTTTTAGTAGAATTTCAAAAGCGATTCAGTGCATGAAAAAAAGGTTGAGACAAAACGAAAAAGATGCCATGAAATGACGAACACAATCGTATAGTTTCTTTATACCGCTCATGATTTCCGTGCAAGACTTCGCAGCCCGTGAGCCTCCTCGGCAGGCCCGCGGGGAGCCACTCTTCCAGCAGGGGTCTTCGTCTTGCACTCCAATCAACCGCTGGAAACGATAGAAAAATGTTTGTGAAATAAATGAAAAACCCGAACTCTTTTGCCTGATCGTAGGCAAACGAATTCGGGTTCTACTATGACTGAAACACGTTTGTCCCAGCCCCACGTACTATTTTACACCAATGCTTCCATGACGTTTTTGACGGCACTTGCCGATTGGCCGAGTGCTGTTTTCTCTTCTTCCGTCAGTTCAAGCTCGATGATTTTCTCAAGACCGTTTCCACCAAGGATCGTTGGTACACCAAGGTAAATTCCGTCATATCCATATTCGCCTTCAAGATAAGCGATGGCAGGGATGACGCGGCGTTGATCTTTGAGGATCGCTTCCACCATCTGAACGAGTGAAGCTGCAGGGGCATAGTAGGCACTTCCGTTTCCAAGAAGACCGACGATTTCCCCACCACCTTTACGCGTGCGCTCAACGATGGCATCGAGGCGATCTTTCGGAATCAATGTTTCAAGCGGGATTCCGCCTGCATAGGAATAGCGGATGAGCGGTACCATGTCGTCTCCATGTCCACCAAGAACGAAACCAGTAACGTCTTTCACTGATAGATTCAGTTCTTGGGCAACGAATGTACGGAAGCGGGCAGTATCAAGGACACCCGATTGACCGATGACGCGCTCTTTAGGGAATCCGGACTCTTTGAACACCGTATAGGTCATGGCATCCACAGGGTTCGTTAATACGATGATGTAACAGTTTGGCGAGTACTTCACGATTTCCTGCGTCACGGACTTCATGACTTTTTGGTTCGTCTGAACAAGATCATCACGGCTCATTCCAGGCTTACGCGCGATACCGGCTGTGATCACCACGATGTCCGAGTCCTTCGTATCTTCATAGTTCGACGTACCCATGATGTTCGAATCGAATCCTTGTACCGGACTTGCTTCGAGCATATCCAAAGCCTTTCCTTTGGTCGGATCTTCATTTTGCGGGATATCAACAAGCACCACATCAGAAAGTTCTTTTTGTGCAAGCATCAATGCTGTTGTGGCACCAGTGAATCCTCCACCGATTACTGAAACTTTTCTACGTTTGATTGTCATCATTGCTTCCCCCTGTTCTTATGTAAGACAGGAGCAGATTCTGCCCCTGTCAGTCAATGAATTACATATTTTCGATCAAGGCTGTACCGAACTCTGAACATTTCACTTCTGTTGCTCCATCCATGAGACGGGCAAAGTCATATGTTACGACTTTGGAAGCGATTGTTTTTTCCATTGATTTCGTGATCAGATCTGCTGCTTCATTCCAACCGAGGTGCTCAAGAAGAAGAACGCCAGATAGGATGACAGAAGATGGATTCACTTTATCAAGGCCTGCATATTTAGGTGCAGTTCCGTGTGTTGCTTCGAAGATGGCATGGCCGGATTCATAGTTGATGTTTGCTCCAGGAGCAATTCCGATTCCACCAACTTGTGCAGCAAGGGCATCCGAGATGTAGTCACCGTTCAGGTTCATGGTCGCCACAACATCGAATTCAGCCGGACGCGTAAGGATTTGTTGAAGGAAGATATCCGCGATGGAATCTTTTACGATGATCTTGCCGGCAGCTTCAGCATCAGCTTGTGCTTTGTTGGCAGCATCAAGACCGTCAGCATCCTTGATCTTATCGTATTGAGCCCATGTGAATACTTTATCGCCGAATTCCTTTTCAGCAAGCTCGTAGCCCCAGTTTTTGAAAGCTCCTTCAGTGAACTTCATGATGTTTCCTTTGTGGACTAGGGTTACAGACTTGCGGCCTTCTGTGATCGCATAGTTGATGGCAGCGCGCACAAGACGGCTTGTCCCTTCTTCTGATACAGGTTTGATCCCGATCCCGGATGTTTCAGGGAAACGGATCTTGTTGACACCCATTTCATCTTGAAGGAAGCTGATCAATTTTTTCACTTCATCAGAACCCTTTGCATACTCGATACCGGCATAGATATCTTCTGTGTTTTCACGGAAGATGACCATATCCGTATCTTCAGGACGCTTCACCGGTGAAGGTACGCCTTCGAAGTAGCGTACAGGGCGAAGACATGTGAACAGGTCAAGCTCTTGACGCAGTGCTACGTTCAATGAGCGGATCCCGCCTCCTACAGGAGTTGTCAGTGGTCCTTTGATCGCGATGAAGTATTCGCGGATCGCTTCAAGCGTTTCTGCAGGGAGCCATTCACCCGTTTTGTTGAATGCTTTTTCACCGGCATACACTTCTTTCCACTCGATCTTGCGCTCACCGTTGTACGCTTTTTCAACGGCAGCATCAAGGACGCGCTGAGAGGAAGCCCAGATATCCGGACCAGTTCCGTCTCCTTCGATAAATGGTACGATCGGATGATTCGGGACGTTCAATTGGCCATTCTCATTCGTGATTTTTTCAGCTTGTGTCATGTATGTACCCTCCATTTACTCATTATCAAAGGGAACAACGCCCATCGCTGTGAGCATGTCATTCCCTTTATCTATTACTATTACACCAATATTTTGAGTGTTTGTAAATATCGGTGATTAACCTCTTTCGCTTACCGGCACGTATTCTTGCTTCCCAGGCCCGATATAATCGGCACGAGGACGGATCAGACGGTTGTCGGAATATTGCTCAAGGATATGTGCAAGCCAGCCCGATACCCTGCTGACCGCAAAGATCGGCGTGAACAGATCATGGTCGATCCCAAGGCTGTGATAGACGGACGCAGAATAGAAATCGACGTTCGGTGGAAGATCCTTCTTCGAGGTGAACGTTGCATCCACTTTCTCGGAGATTTCGTAGTATTTGCCTTGTCCCGTCAGCTCGGTTAGGCGCTTCGACATTTCCTTAAGATGCTTGGCACGAGGGTCCCCTTGACGATAGACGCGGTGTCCGAAGCCCATGATTTTCTCTTTTTTCTCCAGCTTTTCAAGTACGTACTCTTCAGCCTTATCGACGCTTCCGATTTCAGTGAGCATCTTCATGACCTGTTCATTCGCACCACCGTGAAGCGGACCTTTCAACGCGCCGATGGCCGCCGTGACACCAGAATAGACATCTGATAGAGTGGCAACGCATACACGGGCCGTGAAGGTAGACGCATTCAGTTCGTGGTCGGCATGAAGGACGAGCGCTTTGTTGAACGCTTCGATTTCAACCGGTTCAGGTGTTTTGCCGTTCAGCATATACAGGAAGTTCGCCGCAAAGTTCAAATCCTTGCGAGGCGCAATCGGCTCCTGTCCGTTACGGATGCGTGCGAATGACGTGACGATCGTCGGGATCTTCGCCTGAAGGCGCACGGCTTTCATGTAGTTTTCCTGTGGATCCATGACATCCGCCTTGTCATCATACAGGCCAAGCATGGATACCGCCGTCCTGAGTGCTGCCATCGGGTGGACTTCCTTGGTATTGTACATCTTGAAATGCTCGATCACCTCAGGTGGAAGAGCTGCATTTTCTGCAAGCAGGTTGGATAGCTCTTCCAACTCTCCTGCAGTAGGAAGCTTAAGATGCCACAATAAGTAGATAACCTCTTCGAAACTAGCATTATTTGCTAGATCGTCGATATTGTAGCCTACGTATGTAAGAGTGTCATCAATGATGGAACTGATGGATGACGTAGTAGCTACAATTCCTTCTAATCCGCGAGTCGCTGTCATAATAATCTCTCCTTTGTTTAATTACTTCTACCCATTTCCCTATGAGCTTAAAACCCTAGCCATCGCCGTGCGATAAGCTTCAGGATCTTTAAAAGAACGATTGACCGTGAAGTGAGCGATTGCTCACCCAGCCAGCAAAAAATGATTCCCCGCCCCATCTTTGTCATATTATGACGATCTGCGAGCTTGGGATACGCTTACATTTCCTATTATAAACAATACTCAGACTTTTGTGAATGAAAACGCATTAATTTATGCAAATTATTTTTCTAGTAAAATAAACCACTCCGATTTTCCCACGCATACACTCGCATATCCGGTATGCTCTTTCCAAATGAAAGAAAGCCCCTCCCCTGATGGGATGGGGCTTTCACTCCGTCTCTAAGCGATCATTTCATATACCTTCATGGCAAGATAGGCGATCCCTGCTCCGATAAGGGGACCGACAGCGACCCCCTTGAATACGGCAACCGCGATGACGGTACCAAGTACGAGTGCCGTCGTGATGTGGGGATCGTTTTCCAGGAGGGTCAATCCATTCTTGGCGATGATGGCCACTGCCATCCCGGATATCAATGCAATCCAAGCGTACGGGGACTTCATGGATGAAATGAGATCCTTGAAGCCGATCTCACCCGTGGCGATGGGGGCAAGCACGGCGATCGTGATGATGGTCACCCCCCAGTTGATGCCTTTACCGGAGATCGTGCTGAAAATCTTCTCGTCTGCACCCAGCACACGAAGGATAATCAATACAGCCGATGCAATGATGATGGATTGGTTCTTGGCTACGAACCCGATCCCTAATAATAATAGTAAAAATAATAAAGGCTGGGACAAGCCATCCTTCCTCCTCTCTATCTCCGTTCAATCGTTATCCTACCATACCAACGGCTGTTAACAAACAGGGTTGAAAACTATCTTTCCGTTCTTACCTGAATTAAAATAGAATAGACTAGCTTTAGGAGGGATGCCGTTGAACCTGGAGTATTTATATCGATTCATTCGTTTTCTCATTGTCGTGGCCATCGTGAGCCTAGCGTTCGTTGCCCTGTTTTACATATGGAAACTCGCTTACCCTTTTGTGATCGCCATTGCCATCGCCTTCCTGATGAACCCCTTGGTGAATGTTCTCGAAAAAAAGGCGAGGTTTCCGCGCATATGGGCCGTGACCCTTTCCCTGCTCATGATTGTATCAGCTTTTGCCGGATTAATCACCCTGCTGATTGCGGAAATTGTCTCAGGAGCCAATTATCTGGCAGAAGTTTTGCCTAAACATGTCGAAACCCTCGTGGATTACGGAGAGGATGTCATAGCCGGGAAGGTCATGCCGTTCTATGAGCAGGTGTCCGGTTTGTTCAAGAATCTCGATGCAGGACAGCAGGATACCGTCATGGAAAATATACAGGCCGCAGGAACGAAAATCGCCACTTCTGCAGGGGACTTCCTTCAAAATTTCTTCACGAGGCTCCCGCAGCTCGTTTCGTGGATCCCGAATGCTGCCACTGTGCTGATTTTCTCTGCACTGGCCACCTTTTTCATCAGTAAGGACTGGTATACATTATCCTCAAGAGCGGAAAGGTTTATTCCCGGGAAAGCCATGACAAGCGGCAGGAAGGTGATTGTCGACTTGAAAAAGGCACTATTCGGCTTAATCAGGGCACAGTTCACCCTGATCTCCATCACCGCCATCATGGTCCTGATCGGACTTCTGATCCTGAAAGTCGACTATGCCATCACCATCGCGCTTGTGACCGGACTTGTGGATCTGATGCCATACCTTGGTACCGGAGTCGTATTCGTCCCATGGATCGCCTATGAATTCATCACGGGGAATATGGGTCTCGGGATCGGATTGTCCGTCCTCTATGTTGTCGTGATTGTGCAAAGGCAGATCATGGAGCCGAAAATCCTCTCTTCCAGTATCGGACTTGACCCACTTGCGACACTTGTGGCCCTTTTTGTCGGCTTCAAGCTCATCGGTTTCCTCGGTCTCATCGTCGGCCCCATCGTCCTCGTCATCGGACAGACGCTTCACCGTGCGGGGGTGTTCAAGGACACTTGGCGATTCATCATCGGAGAAAAATGATATAAGGGGTTGGGACAAAACTAAAAAGGTACGATCTAATGACGGACACGATCCGTATAGGTTCTTAATACCGCTCATGATTTCCGTGCAAGACTTCGCTTTCCCCGGGTAGCCCGTGTGCCTCCTCGGCAAGCCTGCGGGATCTCACATCAGCTACTCTTCCCGCAGGAATCTACGTCTTGCACCCCAATCAACCGCTGGATACGATGATGGTCATGAAACAAAGTAAAAACCCGAATTCATTTGCTTATCGCAGGCAAATGAATTCGGGTTTTACTATGACTTAAACACGTTTGTCGCCTCTTTTCCGCGTTCAGCGATAGATGATGACATTCCGGTTCCTTCCCCATCTCCTGAACAGCCTGAAGAGGAAGGGCTTTATCATACTGCGCGTCGGCGGCAGCAACAGGATGAGTCCGAGCAGATCGGAAACAAATCCCGGCAGGATGAGGAGAAAGCCGCCTGCTGCAATGCAGAGGCCATCTGTGACGTGTCCGCCTGGCATGCGCCCGCTCTGGATATCCTGCTGGACTTTCCGGATTGCATCGAGACCCTGCTTCTTAGCAAGGAATGCCCCAAGGAGCCCCGTCAGGATCATGAGGGAGATGGTAGGGAAAGCTCCGATCAGATGACCCGACCAGATCAACAGGCTGATTTCAACAAATGGAAAGATGATGAGGGAAGCGAGAATGTATTTCATGAATGGATTCCTCCAGACGCTTTATCGTTTCACCCAGTATAGCACAGGTCGGGTCAGAACCCATACAAAAAGGCCGGAACCAACTATTGGTTCCGGCCCTACTATTTATTAGAGGATGCTTGCCTGGCCGTTGTAAACGACTCCGCGTGTCGCATCAACCGTGATTTCCTGTCCATCTTGGAACAATGCAGTGGCGTTTTCCACTCCAACGATCACAGGGATACCGAGGTTGATCCCTACAACTGCTGCGTGACTTGTCAGACCGCCTTCTTCCACGATCAATGCTGAGCATTTCTCGAGGGCAGGCATCATTTCTTTATCCGTTCCGATTGTAACGAGGACGGATCCTTCTTCTGTCTTGCTTACCGCTTCTTCAGCAGATGAAGCAACGACCGCTTTACCGAATGCAGATTTGCGTCCGATTCCTTGACCTTTCGCTACGATGTCACCGACAACGTGAATCTTCATAAGGTTTGTTGTACCGGATTCTCCGATTGGAACACCAGCCGTGATGACGATCAGGTCACCATGTTTAGTCATACCGGAATTCATGCTCTCATCGACTGCCATTTGAAGCATTTCATCCGTTGTGGAAGCTTTTTGACCCATGGTAGGGAATACACCCCATACAAGTGCCAATCTTCTTGTAACGGAATCATCGCTTGTGACGGCAACAATCGGCGCCTTCGGACGGTATTTCGAGATCATACGAGCCGTATGTCCGCTTTCCGTCGGAGCAACGATGGCGTTCACGTCAAGATTGATGGCAGTATGAGCGACGGATTGTCCGATTGCATCGGTCATGTTGTGCTCACAGTCTTTGATGCGTGCAGAAAGGATGGCGCTTGAATCAAGAGCCTGCTCTGCTCTTGAAGCGATGCTGTGCATGGTTTCAACAGCTTCGACAGGATAGCTTCCTGCTGCCGTTTCCCCTGAAAGCATGATGGCATCCGTTCCATCGAAGATCGCATTGGCGACGTCACTTGCTTCCGCCCTTGTCGGACGCGGGTTGCGCTGCATGGAATCAAGCATTTGAGTAGCCGTGATGACCGGTTTACCCTGTGCATTACACTTTTTGATGAGCATTTTCTGTACAAGAGGTACTTCTTCAGCAGGGATCTCAACACCAAGATCTCCACGTGCTACCATCAAACCGTCGGAAACTTCAAGGATTTCATCGATATTATCGACACCCTCCTGATTTTCGATTTTAGGGATGATGTGGATATGAGATGCGTTATGCTCTTCAAGAAGCTGGCGGATCTCAAGGACGTCAGACGCACGGCGAACGAATGAAGCCGCGATGAAATCAATCCCCTGTTCGATACCGAAGATGATATCATTGGCATCTTTTTCGGTGATTCCAGGAAGATTCACTGAGACGCCTGGTACGTTGACACCTTTTTTGTTTTTAAGGGCACCACTGTTGTTGATGACCGTGTGGATTTCCCCGTTTGCTTTATCGATCTTTGTGACTTCAAGTCCGATCAATCCATCATCAAGAAGGATTTTGGAGCCTTCATGTACATCATCGATCAATCCTTCATAGGAAACAGAGAACTTGTCCACTGTACCGACAACTTCTTGCATGGACACAATGATATTTTTCCCTTTTTCAAGCTCGATGCCGCCGTTTTCCATGGTATGCGTACGGATTTCAGGTCCTTTTGTATCAAGGAGGATCCCGATATTTTTACCGGCTTTGGCAGCTGCTTCACGGATATTGATGATCCGTTGTCCGTGCTCTTCAAAGTCACCGTGTGAGAAATTCAGGCGGGTCACATTCATACCAGCATCGATAAGCTGGGATAGTTTCTCTACGCTTTCACTGGCAGGTCCGATCGTACATACAATTTTTGTTTTTCTCATTTTGTTACCTCCTGGGTTTGTACTTCTTTATTAGATGGAAAGTTCTTTGGAAAGATTATACATCTCAAGGTCGATATGATGTGGTTTGGCCAATGCTTCAATGATATCATAATCAACAAGCTGATTCTTTTCGATCCCGACAGCGCGACCGCCGTTCCCGCTCACGAGCAGCTCCACTGCTTTGGCACCGAGTCTGCTTGCAAGCACCCGGTCCGAAGCAGTAGGAGTGCCTCCACGCTGGATGTGTCCGAGTACGGATACGCGCGTATCCATGCCGGTCGCTTCCTTGAATTGGTCGGCGAATTCATTACCTGACATGACCCCTTCGGCCACGACGATGATGCTGTGTTTCTTTCCGCGCTCCTGCCCTTTATTCAGACGAGTGATCACATCATCCATATCGAATTTTTCTTCAGGGATGAGGACGGTTTCCGCACCACCTGCAAGGCCAGACCAAAGGGCGATATCGCCTGCATTGCGTCCCATGACTTCGATGATGAATGTACGCTCATGGGAAGTGGCCGTATCACGGATCTTATCGATGGCATCGATGACCGTATTCAGCGCCGTATCAAAGCCGATCGTATATTCCGTACCCGGTATATCGTTGTCGATCGTACCCGGAACGCCCACGCATGGATAACCCCACTCAGTCAGGGCTTTCGCTCCTTGATAAGATCCATCTCCACCGATGACGACAAGTCCTTCGATCCCGAACTTCTCGAGCTGTTCGATCCCTTTTTTCTGGCCTTCCTTCGTCTTGAACTCTTCACAACGCGCTGTGTAGAGCATCGTGCCTCCACGGTGGATGATATCACCGACGGAACCAAGCTCAAGCTTTTGAATATTTCCATTGATCAAGCCGTTATATCCTTGATAAATCCCGTATACTTCAACATCCATGAAAATCGCTTTACGCACGACGGCACGCACGGCCGCGTTCATACCTGGCGAATCCCCGCCACTCGTTAGTACACCTATCTTTTTCACTTCAATCACCTCTTGAGTAATATGCATATCTATGTAAAAAGAACATACGCATTTGTTAATGCTTTCACATAATTCAGGAAAATGGTAAATATGCCAATCTCCCTACTTATTATGGTCCAATGATACAAGGTTTATTTCTAAAATACCATGAAGAATAGCGGTTCTCAACAAGTTCCTCCTTCTCGGTGCAAAAGACGAAATGTTCACTTAACTGAAACCGATTAATCTTCCTTTTTATGACAGAAACCATCCTGAAAGAGAAAAGGACCGACAAAAGTCTTTATCCACTTTGTCAGTCCGCATTCTTTATGATTTTACCCCGATACGATCATTTAAAACAGTATACTCGCCAATTGCCTTAAATTTATCATAACGATGCTGGACGAGCTCCTCTTTCGACAGAGAGATCAGCTCTTTAAGGGATCGTTTCAATACGGCTTCGATCTTTTCGGATTGGGTTTTGACATCTTTGTGTGCCCCGCCCTTGACTTCTTCGATGATTTCATCGACGATGCCCAGTTCCTTCAGATCCGGTGCCGTGATCTTCATTGATTCAGCTGCCTTTTTGGCTTGGGTCGCGTCCTTCCAAAGGATGGCGGCCGCGCCTTCAGGGGAGATGACAGAGTACGTGGAATTCTCCAGCATGTGGATATGATTCCCGACTCCGAGTGCTAGGGCACCACCGCTTCCCCCTTCTCCGATGACGATACAGATGACAGGGACGGTCAGGCCGGCCATTTCCACCAGATTCCTGGCGATGGCTTCACTTTGCCCCCTCTCCTCTGCTGCTTTACCGGGGTAGGCACCCTTCGTATCAATGAAGCAGATGATCGGACGATTGAACTTATCGGCCTGCTTCATGAGGCGAAGCGCCTTGCGGTACCCTTCAGGATGAGGCATCCCGAAGTTGCGCCTGATGTTTTCCTTCGTATCTTTTCCCCGCTGATGGCCGATGATGGTCACAGGCACCCCGTGGAAACGGCCGACTCCGGAAACGATCGCTTCATCATCCCCGTAGGTGCGATCACCGTGCATCTCCATGAAATCAGAGAATAGATTTTCGATATAATCGAGGGTGGTGGGGCGATTCGGATGACGGGCGACTTGAACCCTCTCCCACGGTTTCATGTTCTCATAAATATCCTGTTCAAGCTTCTGAAGCCTGTTTTCAAGCTTTTCGATTTCATTGGAAAGATCCACGTCTGAATCCTTCGTGAACTCCTTCAGCTCGGAAATCTTCTTCTTCAGCTCGAATACCGGCTTTTCAAATTCCATTTCATTTACCATGAGAGGTCACCGTCCCACTGATGTAGATCTACTAAAGTACCGATTTTATCTTTCAGGTCCAGCCTGTTCAACACGTCATCAAGCTGGCCATGTTTCAAGAGGAATTCCGCCGTCTGGAAGTCTTCAGGGAGATCTTCACGGATCGTCTGCTCGATGATCCGGCGACCGGCGAATCCGATGAGCGCACCCGGCTCTGCAAAGTTATAGTCACCGACGGAAGCGAAGCTCGCCGACACCCCACCGGTGGTAGGATGGGTCATGATGGAGATGAAGAGCCCGCCATTATCACTGAACCGCTTCAGGGCGACGCTTGTTTTGGCCATCTGCATGAGGGAAAGGACCCCTTCCTGCATCCTTGCTCCACCTGAAGCTGTGAAAATGATGAATGGAACCTTTCTCCTGTCTGCTTCTTCGACTGCCCTCGTGATTTTTTCACCGACGACAGATCCCATGCTTCCCATGCGGAAGCGTGAATCCATGATGGCAAGGACGATCTCATTGCCATTCACCTTCCCGCTTCCCGTCAGCACAGCTTCGTTCAGATCCGTCTTTTGACGGTCTTTATCGAGCTTCTCCAGATAATCGGGGAACCCGAGTGGATTGACCGATGCAAGCTCGCGATCGAGTTCAGAGAACGTTCCTTCATCGATGAAGCTGTCCACCCGTTCATGGGAGCTCATTCCATGGTGATACCCGCAATGAAGACAGACCTTGAGATTTTTCTGTAGCTCTTTCGTGTACATGATCTTCTTGCAATCCGGGCACTTTGTCATGATTCCTTCCGGTACATCATGTTTTGCTCCTTCGGAAGGGATTGTTGCGTATTTCCGTTTTTTCGGTTTATTAAATAGTTCCTTCAGCAAGGCTAAAACCTCCTTAACCAATTACAGACATCCCCTGGCCACCAGCTTGTGACGGGCAGGAGATGACTGCCTTATCTCTCTATTCGTGCATTCGAAAAAACTGCTTGTCTATCAGTTTACTGGATTGATTCAGAAAAAGATGTTGGAAACTGTCAGCTCTCCGTCGACATTATTCCGCACTTTCTTATAAGCTTCCTGCACAGCCTCTTTATCCTGATTCCCGATGCCCTCTAGCATGCTCAGGATATCTTTCTTCAAATCGGTACAAAGAAGGGTTTTCCCGCAAATGAGGGTTTCGTAATCATTCAATATATTCCATATCCGATGAGCCAGATGATTCGGGGCATGACGTACGATTTCATTGAGCACATCACCCAGTGAAAGATCTTCCGCAGCCTGGATTTCCTCCGCCATCCCCTTCAAAGATTCCTTCTCAATGAAAAGGGCCCGTAAGGCCTCTTTTTCAATCATGATCTTCATGTGCAGGATATCGTTTTGAGTTTTATGATCTTCGAGGATGAACATCCCGAGGAGATCGATCAAATGATGTTCGCGGAAATCCCGGAGGAAGGTCCCTTCCCCTCTCCTGGTCTCGATGAGTCCCAACAGCTCGAGCGCCCGGAGTGCTTCTCTCACAGACGAGCGCCCCACATTCAATCGTTCGGAAAGCTCCCTTTCAGATGGCAGCTTATCACCGGGGGTGAGCCCGTCATTCGAGATGATTTCCTTCAGCTGGTGAACGATCCCGATGTAGACTTTCGGATGGGACTTCAGGGAGTTCACGTCGGACTTCATTCTCCCTTCCCGATGACCGCTAACTCTTCCGTTTTTTTACGGATTTCTTCAGGGTCCACCTTCAAGCGTGCAACGCCTGTTTCCATGGCCGCCTTCGCTACTGCTGCAGCCACGGCCGGAGCGACGCGTTTATCAAATGGAGCTGGAATGACGTAATCGGCATTCAGCTCGTCTTCACTGATGAGCTCTGCAATGGCCTCGACGGCCGCCTGCTTCATTTTCTCGTTGATATGGGTCGCCCGCACGTCAAGGGCCCCCCGGAAGATCCCAGGGAAGGCGAGGACATTATTCACCTGATTCGGGAAATCGGAACGGCCTGTCCCGATCACTTTGGCACCGGCAGCCTTCGCAAGATCCGGCATGATTTCAGGGATCGGATTCGCCATGGCGAAGATGATCGGATCCTGCTTCATGGAAGAGACCATTTCTTCGGTCAATGCACCTGCAACAGAAACTCCGATGAACACATCGGCATCTTGAAGGACTTCTTTCAAACCGCCTTCGATGCGGTCCCGATTCGTGAATTTCGCCACTTCGTCCTTGATGGTGTTCATCCCTTCAGGGCGCCCTTCGTAAATCGCACCCTTGGAGTCGCACATGATGATATCCCTTACCCCGTAGCGATAAAGGAGCTTGATGATGGCGATCCCTGCAGCTCCCGCCCCGTTGGCGACAACCTTGATCTCACTCATTTTCTTGCCGACGATCTTAAGGGCATTGACAAGCCCGGCTACGGTGACGATGGCAGTACCGTGCTGATCGTCATGGAAGATCGGGATATTCGTTTCTTTCTTCAAACGCTCTTCGATTTCAAAACAGTTCGGGGCAGCGATATCCTCAAGATTGACCCCTCCGAATGTCGGCTCGAGAAGCTTGACAGTTTCGATGATCTTCTCGACATCCGTCGTGTTCAAACAGATCGGGAAGGCATCGACACCTGCAAAACTTTTGAACAGGACGGCTTTCCCCTCCATGACGGGCAAGGCGGCTTCCGGTCCGATATTGCCGAGTCCGAGTACAGCTGTCCCATCTGAGACGACGGCAACCATGTTGCCTTTCATTGTATAATCATAGACCGTTTCCGGTTTATCATAGATATCTTTGCAAGGCTCTGCCACCCCTGGAGAATACGCAAGGCTGAGGTCCTCCGCATTCCGGACTTCCACTTTAGACTTTGATTCCAATTTCCCCTTGTTGACACGATGCATATGAAGGGCTTCTTCTCTTAATGACAAATCGCTTCATCTCCTTTAGAAATTGAATAACGTTTGAATGATAAAGAATAAGTGCTGGACTGAAAGTGGTCATGACCCTAGTGGTCAGACCACCTTTTTCTATTAAACAATAATATAAATAAAGATGTAAGTAAAGACGTTATTGCAACACAACGTTTCGATTCCCTAATAATTTTTTCAGTGAGCCCATGGCGTTTTCTGCTGAACGGCTATTGAAGCCCTGGGGAAGCTTGACCGTCTTCTTCTCTTCCTCAAAGTAAATCAGGACTTCTGTATCACCCGCATGTTCTGCCACAATCCCTTTGATTTTCATAAGCATGCTCTCCTGATCTTCCCCTATTCCGATTTTAAGGAAAAGGCGTCCTTCAGGCTCGTTCAGATCTGAAGCATCACCGATGATATTAATGATCAGTTGCAGGCGGTCGTTCCTCTCCTCCATGTTTCCTTCGAGGACCAACACCTTCCCGTCCTTCAGGATGTTCATATTCCTCTTGTACACATTCGGGAAGATCACGCCCTCGAGATCTCCCGTCTCATCCCCCATTTCGACAAAGGCCATCACTTCTCCTTTTTTCGTCCGTATGGTCTTCACCGAGGTCAGATATGCACCGACTTTCACCCTGTCGCCCGCCTTCACATCGGCAATGGGAAGGATCCCGTGCCTTGTGAATCGTTCCCGGTGGGAGGAAACCGGATGATCGGACAGGTAAAGCCCCAGGACCTGCTTCTCGAACTGCAGCTTCCGATCGAGGGGCATCGCCTCCACTTCGACCGTCTTCGGCTTGGGGAAGAAATCTTCTTCGTCTGCGAATAGATCGTCATCCGGTCCGATGAGCTCTGCGTGCTCAATGGCCACATCGAGACTTGCAAGAAGCACGGCACGGTCCTCACCGAATTCATCGAAGGCGCCGGAGAGGATCAAATTCTCAAGGATGCTGCGATTGATCACTTTCAGGGAAACCCTGATCGCAAAATCAAACAGATCTGCGTATGGCCGATCTTGCCTCGCCCTCGTGATTTCCTTCAGGGCAGCGGCCCCGATCCCCTTGATGGCCCAGAGGCTGTACCGGATCCGGTTTTCCCCTTCCACCTGGAACATGAAATGCCCGGAATTGATCGACGGCGCAAGGATCTCGATCCCTGTCTGCCTCGCCTCACGGATATAGAGGGCGATCTTCGCGTCATTCCCCACGGAAGCTGTGAGCAAGGAAGAAAGGAAGTAAGCGGGATAATGCGCTTTCAGATAGGCAAGCTGATAAGCAATCTTACTGTAGGCGACGGCATGGGACCGGTTGAATCCATAGTCTGCAAAACGGACGATAAGGTCGTACACATCATTGGCAGCGGCCTCACTGTATCCATTCTTCAATGCCCCTGAAACGAAATGCTCCCTCTCCCGGTCCAACACTTCCTTCTTCTTCTTCGAGACGGCCCTTCTCAGAAGGTCCGCTTCCCCGAGTGAAAAGCCCGCCATCTTCGAAGCAATCTGCATGATCTGCTCCTGATAGACGATGACTCCATAGGTGGCTTCCAGGATCGGTTTGATTTCGGGAATCGGATAATGCGGCGCCTCTTCCCCGTGCTTCCTCCGGATGAACATCGGGATATTTTCCATCGGCCCCGGCCTGAAGAGGGCGTTGACCGCCACGATGTCTTCAAACGAGCTTGGCTTCAGCCTCGTCAACACGCTTCTCATCCCGTCGGATTCGAGCTGGAATACCCCGCTCGTCCTTCCTGCAGAGAGTAATTCGAAGGTCTTCTCATCCTGATCGGGAATGGACGCCAGGCTGAATGTCCGGTTGCCCCTTCGCTGGATACTCTTGACGATCCGCTCCAGGATGCTTAAATTCCTGAGACCGAGGAAATCCATCTTAAGGAGCCCGATTTCTTCCAGCGTATCCATGGGGAACTGTGTGAGGTGGATCCCCGTCGGACTGCCCTGTATGGGAACCCACTTCACCAGGGGCTCGTCACTGATCACGACTCCTGCTGCGTGGGTGGACGTATGCCTTGGCAGTCCCTCGATCTGCTTGGCCACTGTGAAGACCCTGCGGTGGAGGTCCGAGCTTCCGATGAGGTCACGAAGGGCTTTTGAATCCCGGTACGCTCCTTCAAGCGTCAATCCCGGCTTGGATGGGAGCAGTTTCGACAGCTGCTCCTGCTCCTTCATGTTCAAGCCGAACACCCTCCCCGTATCACGCAGGGCGGCCTTGGCGGCAAATGTACCGAACGTGATGATCTGGGCAACGTGCATGCTTCCATACTTCGCTTCCACATAGTCAATCACTTCATCGCGGCGGTGATCGGGAAAATCGATATCGATATCCGGCATCGTCACACGTTCGGGGTTCAGGAAACGCTCGAACAGAAGATCGTGACGGATAGGATCCACATCGGTGATATCAAGGGCGTAGGAAACAAGGGAGCCTGCGGCAGAACCCCTTCCCGGTCCCGTCAGGATCCCGTTCTCACGGGAAAATTTCATGAAATCCCACACGATGAGGAAGTAGTCGCTGAAGCCCATGTCCCCAATGACTTTGAGTTCATAATCCAGGCGGTTCAGATAGACATCCGTTACATCATCGACCTTGCGATGCAATCCGCTTTCACACTGTCGCTTTAGTTCCGAGAGGGCATCGACGCCTTCGGGGAGGGGATATCTCGGCAGGAGCTGCTGATGGAAAGGGATCTTCACGCTGCATCTTTCCGCAATCTTCAACGTGTTTTCGAGGGCATCGGGAACATCCCCGAACAAGTCGACCATCGCTTCCTTCGGCTTCAGGTAGTAATCGCTGCTCTTCAGAACATCCCGTTCCTCGTCGGCTAACTTCACCCCGTCACGGATGGCATTCAAGCATTCCAGGGCGAAATGTTCGCCTTCTTCCAGACAGTGGACGTCATTTAGTGCCACCACTTCCGTCCCGGTCTCTTTGGCAACGGCTGTAATCATGGAGCGCAGTTTTTCTTCTTCAGGCAGCCCATGATCCTGAAGGCCGAGATAGAAGGATGACGATCCGAAGAGGTCTTGATAGCGGCGGATCTTCTCCACTGCCTGCTCTTTTTCATCAGCCAGAAGCAGGCTCTCTACTTCCCCCTTCACACCCGGAGTGATGGCAATGAGTCCTTCGTGATAGGAATGAAGCCATTTCAGCGGGATCCCTTCAGGGGTCTTCGCCCCGATGCTGCTAGAGATTTTCATGAGGTTCTGATAGCCCTGCATGTTTTCACAGAGGAGAACCATCGGATAGGCCTCCGTTTCGTTCACGGCCACATCCGCCGTCAAACCGATGATCGGTTTGATGCCTTCTTTCAGGCATTGTTTATAAAATGGCACGACGCCATACATCATATTTTGATCGGTAAGGGCCAGGGCCTTGAAACCGAGTTCCTTCGCTTTATGTACGAGTCCATTTATGGAAATCGTGCTTGAAAGCAAGCTGAAGGAGCTTGCCACCTGTAAATGAACGAACGACATGATTGCACACCCTTTATTCCTTAGTAATTCCATTATAGGGATGTTCACATAAAAAAGAAAATATGTTCTCCCTCATATCCTGTCCCCCCATCCCATATAGATATCATAAAGACAAGTACGGGAGATGATGTTATGACAGAAGCTTTCTTCCCAGAACTGTTCAAAAGCTTCTTTATCGCCATGGGTGTCCTTCTAGGGGGATCGCTCCTTGGCGGGCTCGCTTCATTCGCCATGGGACAGCCCCTTTTCATCGAGATGTGGAGGCTGTCCAACTTCCTGCGGATCTGGGCCATCATCGCGGCCATCGGAGGAACCTTTGACACGGTCTACAGTTTTGAAAAAGGATTCCTGAACGGAGAGACAAAGGAGCTCTTCAAGCAATTCCTTCTGATTCTCGCTGCACTCGGCGGGGCCAACACGGGAGCCATGATCATCAGCTGGCTCACGCAGGAGCACGTCTCCTCATGAGGATCCCGCCTTTTTACAGGCTCCCTTCCTTTCAGCGATTCTTTGCCGGTGCCGTCATAGGTGGCATCGTCAGTTGGATGATCTTCATCTTCATGTATGGCTCCATGCATGAAAAGCAGACTCAAAAAATACAAGATCAGCAAACACAGCTCGATAAACTGACGAGCACCTTATCTTATCTTCAAGAAGAGAATAAAGAATTGAATGAAGAGAATGAGGACGAGTTGACGATCCAGGAAGTGAGGGTGAAGATCCTCAATCCGACCAAAACCAAGGTGGAATTACTAAGCCTCCACAGGGCAGAGGAAACCCTGAGCCAGGATTTAAGGAGTCTTCTAAATCAAAATCTGGAGACAGCCCATGATAATAAAGAACTCATCAAAAAGATCATCGAGAACAAAACCATCAAGCTGAACGACAAGCCTTTCAGACTCGAAGTGAAGGAAATCTACTTTTACACCACCACCGACCTTACCCTGGCCCTCAAATACGAAGAATAAAAAAGGACACTTCACAAAGAAGCGTCCTTTTTTATCATGATTCCCTGCATACGTTCCGAAGGTCCTCCATGACATGGTCCTTTTGTTCCCACGAATGAATGGACGCCCCTGCTGCCAGCGGATGACCGCCTCCGTTGTATTTCTTCGCCACCGTATTGATGACCGGGCCCTTGGAGCGGAGCCTGACCCTGATCTGGTCATCTTCTTCTATGAAGAATACCCACGCCTTCATTCCTTTAATGTTCCCCAGTACGCTGACAAGGAGTGATGCCTCGGATGGCACGACATCGAATTCCTCGAGGATTTCCTTCGTCATGATCATGTTCCCGCATCCCAGCTCGTCCATTTCGAAGTTCTGGAGCACATATCCATGCAATTTCACCACGTTGGCATCGACTTCGTACATTTTATTGAACAGGTCATTGCGGTCGAAATCCTTGCGTATGAGTTCACCTGCGATATCAAATGTCTTTTGGGTCGTACTCGGATAGAGGAAGCGTCCCGTATCCCCGACGATCCCTGCAAATAATAAACGGGCTGCCGTATCGGGGAGGGTCAGTCCTTTGTCCTTCCCGAATTCATAAAAATCATAGATCATCTCACTGACCGAGCTCGCACTCGTGTCAACCCAAAGGACATCTCCGTATGGGTCCTCGTTCGGGTGATGGTCGATCTTGACGAGCTGATCACCGAGACTGTAACGGAGGTCGCAGATCCGTTCGGCGTTGGCCGTGTCACAGACGATGACTAGGGCTCCTTCATACACATGATCCTCGATCACATCGAGGCGGTTCAGATAATGAAGCGTCGGCTCTTCTTCACCGACGGCAAAGATCTTTTTATCCGGAAAAGAAGCTTTGAGGATTTCCACCAGGCCTCCCTGTGATCCGTAGGCATCCGGGTCTGGCCTCACATGGCGGTGGACGATGATGGTTTCATATTGCTTGATAAGATTCAGGATTTGATCTTTCATGGAAATCTCCTTTGTGATTTATATTGGCAATGGCGGGAATTATCTGTAAAATAAGAGCGAGAAACTTGAACGGGGGTTGTCCATCATGTATTTCTTCGCATTTTTTGTTGTGTTAGCGTTTTCCTTCTATCTCTTCTATAAGGTGAAACAGGTAAGGACAAAGCGGCCCATGGAGAAAAAATGGCTGTCCGCCAAGTCCAGTATGGCACTCGGCTTGTTCGTGGCCCTTTTCGGCATCAATCAGCTCATCCTGTTCTCCGGCACGGTCACGTATGTAGTGGGGATCTTTTTCATCCTCATCGGAACCGGCAGTCTATGGATGGGATTCCGCTACTATAAACATGTCCTACCCTATGCTCAGCGCGAAGCGGAAGAATTGAATCAGTGAATCCTTTGGGCCTGCCGGCACACGGTGGGCCCTTTTTGTGCAAATCAGTGGCGATCGATGAGCTGACAGATCATCAGGGACTTACCGACAAGCACTCCGTCGTGGTAGACCTCCACATCCACTTTCCCGAATTTCCTCCCTACATCGAGTACCTTCGGATGGATATCAAGCATGCTTTCCATCTGAACGGGCTTGATGAAGTAGATCGTCATATTCTCGATGACGATATCCCCTTTTTTATACGGTTTGAGGGCACGATTGGCCGCCTCTGTCATCAGGGTGGTGAAGACTCCGTACGAAATCGTTCCGATCCCCGTTGTCATCTGGGGCGTGACGGCGAACTGGTAGGTTTCTTTTTCCCCTTTGCGCTCCGATGCAGCTTGTACCCCGTTGGTGATGATATCTTCGATGGTCTCCCCGACTTGAGGCTGACGCTGGATCATTTGAAGGGCCTTCAGTACATCCTGACGGCTGACGATGCCCATGAGCTTATGGTGTTCATTCACCACAGGCAGCACTTCGATCCCTTCCCAGATCATGATATGGGCGGCCGAAGCCACGCTCGTATTGCCATTGACCGTGATGGGGTGGCGGGTCATGATCTTGTCGATCCCCATATGCTTCTCCTGCCCCATGACGTCTTTTGACGTGACCATCCCGATGACCTTCCTGTTCCCATCGACGACGGGGAAGCGACTGTGGAAGGTATACTGATTCTTTTCATACCATTCTTCGAGGGTATCATCGATATGAAGATGGACCGTATCCTCAACAGGGGTCAGGATATCCTCCACGAAAATAATTTCTTTTTTGATGAGCTGATCAAAGATCGCCCGGTTGATCATCGTGGCGACGGTGAATGTATCATAGGATGTCGAGATGATCGGAAGTTCCAATTCATCGGCCAGTCGCTTCACATGATCCTCTGCATCGAATCCTCCTGTGATCAGTACGGCTGCCCCTGCCCGCAGCGCGTGTTCCTGCGCCTGGGAACGGTTCCCGATGATCAAGAGATTTCCTGCTTCGGTATAGCGCATCATGGCTTCGAGCTTCATGGCGCCGATGACGAATTTGTTGAGCATTTTATGTAAGCCGGTCTTCCCGCCCAGCACTTGGCCGTCAATGATATTGACCACCTCTGCATAGGTCAGCTTCTCAATGTTCTCTTTCTTCTTCTGTTCGATCCTGATGGTCCCTACACGTTCAATCGTACTCACATAGCCTTTTGTTTCCGCGTCCTTGATGGCGCGGTATGCCGTTCCTTCACTGACATTGAGGGCTTTGGCGATCTGACGGACGGAAATCTTCTCCCCGACCGGGAGGGTATCGATATACTCTAGTATCTGTTCATGTTTAGTAGCCAACTCGTTCACCCTTCTTTATATCGTCCTATTCATATTATAAGGTGAAGACCCCTCCGTTTCAATCTCAGGGGGAATCGAATACCCGACTCCCCCTTCCGTCACCGACCGAGTACGCGCTTCCTCTCCGGCTGCTTTGCCCCCGTCTTCCCTTTCTTCGGGGAATAAAGCACGGCTGCGAAGTTCCCCGCAAGGACGAACATGGCAAGGATCAGCCATGAAAGGGAGAACCACCCTTCCAGCCCCTCTGCAAAAATCGACAGCCTCGGCACGGCATAATAGAGTAAAACCCCCGTCACCAATAGACAAAGGACGTATCGCTGTTTCTTCAATTCACCCACTCCTTCCTGCTTACCCCATCTATATGCACGGATATCCTGAAAGTTGTCCCAGGATGACGAAGTCTTCTGATATTAAAAATGATGGTGCCTGATCAGGCACCATCATCATCTTATAGCTCTAACGTATCGAGAGCGGTCATGGCACGACCCTCTACACCTTTAAACATGACCTTTTTCAGTGGGTGGAAGCGCACATGGAAACTTCGCATCACGGCCATTCCGTGGTGAAAATCAAATCGGACGAAAGAAATGTACATTCCTGAATAGACCCTTTACCGGGCTCACACTTGCTTCAGCTGGGTGAGGGTATCGGAATAGTCGAGATCATGGGCCTCCGCAACCGCTTTGTAGGTCACATAGCCGTTCAGCGTATTGATTCCTTTCATCAGCGGCTCATGCTCCATGCACGCTTTCTTATACCCCTTGTTGGCAATGAGCAGGGCATAGGGTACGGTCACATTGGTCAAAGCGATGGTGGACGTACGAGGAACGGCCCCCGGCATATTGGCCACCGCATAATGGACAACTCCGTGCTTCACATAGGTCGGATGATCATGGGTCGTAATCCTGTCCGTCGTCTCGAAAATCCCTCCCTGATCGATGGCGATATCCACGACGACCGAACCGGGGTTCATGGACCGGATCATCTGTTCGGTCACGAGCTTCGGGGCTTTTGCCCCCGGTATGAGCACCGCTCCGATCACCAGATCCGATTCCTTCACGGCATGCTCGATATTCAGGGGGTTGCTCATGAGGGTGGTGACATCACGGCCAAAAATATCATCAAGCTGCCTCAACCGCTCGGGACTGAGGTCGAGTATGGTGACGTCGGCACCGAGGCCGACAGCCATCTTGGCAGCGTTCGTACCGGCCACTCCACCCCCGATGATCGTCACCTTGCTTCGACTCACTCCCGGGACCCCGGAAAGAAGGACCCCTTTCCCTCCGTGGATCTTCTCAAGGAACTGGGCACCGATCTGGGTCGCCATCCTTCCAGCCACTTCACTCATCGGAGTGAGAAGGGGCAGGGAACGGTTCACCTCGACGGTCTCATAGGCAATCCCCACCACCTTGTTATCAATCAGGGCTTTCGTCAACGCAGGCTCGGGTGCAAGGTGGAGATATGTAAACAGGATCAGCCCCTCACGGAAATACCCGTATTCCTCTGGCAGGGGTTCCTTCACCTTCATGACCATCTCTTTTGCCCACGCTTCTTCTGCGCCGCCGACGATCTTCCCACCGGCACTCACATAATCTTCATCGGCGAACCCAGATCCATCGCCTGCGCCCGACTCGATGAATACCTCATGACCATTCACCACCAGATTCACGACACCGGCTGGAGTCATGGCTACCCTGTTCTCATTATTCTTGATTTCTTTCGGTATGCCGATCTGCATAATCCTTCCTCCTTCTTTCCTTATGATCACGAGAGCTCACTCTATACTCCAAGGTATTCAATGAAAACCCTTCTGTTTCCTCTCAGAAATCATTACAATAAGATATGTTCAGTGTCGCCAAAGATAAAGGAGTTTATGTGAAAATGAAATCGTCCATGATCGAACGGTTCGGACTTGAATCCATCCCTCAACATAAAAAGACTACCTCTTGGAAGGAGTACTTCATCATCCAGCTCGCGTTCTCCGTGAATTCCGGGAACTTCCTTGTCCCGGCACTCGCCGTGGTCCAAGGCGGACTGCCATTTTACGCAGCATTCCTTGCGACGGTCGCAGGTGCCTTCATGGCCTTCTTCTGCGTATCCATGCTGTCCCTTCCCGGATCGCGGTACGGACTGCCGGCTCAGTATGTCCTCCGGTCCGCACTTGGCAAAAAACTATCCATGGGCATCGCTTCACCGGTCCGCACCCTCACATCCCTCTATTGGTTCAGCGTGCAGACAATCGGCGGGACGATGGTCGTGACCTCCATGGTCAAGAAATTGACCGGAGCCTCCATTCCGTTCATCCCTGTGGCACTCGGCCTCGCCCTCTTGATGACCGCCCTGGCCCTAGTAGGCTTCGAAGCAGTCAAACGTGCGACTAAATGGTTCATCCCCATCTTGATTGCCGGCCAGTTCATCCTGTTGGCCCTATTCCTTACGGGAGATCAAGGTGGAACGGACCATCACGGCACCTTCTCGACAGGCGCATTCTTCTTTTACGGAAGCCTCGCCTTCGTACAGTATATTTCCGGTGTGAGTGCGGCATCCGACATGACCCGGTATAGCGTGAGTCCGCGCCAGGGGTTCTGGGGGGTCCTGGGAGGGAATATGACCGGTTTCATGATGACAGCCCTCCTTGGCGGACTATGCGCCAGCCTTTACGGAGGATTGAATCCCTTCGTGACCGCAGGTGAGCTCACCTCATCCGTGTTCCTGCTGTCGATCATCACCATCTCGGCCCTGGTCTCCATGATTTCCATCAACCTGAGCAATGCGTATACAGGAGGCTACAGTCTGCTCAATGCCCTTCCGCATCTGAGCAGGATCCAGAGCGCACTCCTCTTCTCCATTGCCGGGATCATTCTCAGCCTGATTCCACAGCTCGTCTATGGGGCGGAAGGGTTCATTTCCCTCCTCGGCATGCTGGTGGTACCCCTATCGGCCATCATTGTCAGCGACTTTCTCTTCATCAGGAAAGGGCGTCTTCGTGAAGAGGATCTCTCCGCCCTCGCTGCAGGAACGACGGGAACGAACAAGACAGCCATCTGCGTCATGGTGGCAGGCATCACCCTTTATGCACTCCTTCCCGATTCCCTGTCACCGGGTTTCCTGTCATTCATACTTACTGGTGCTCTCTACTTGATAGCGGGTCGCCTCCAAAAAGAAAAAACCTCGATCACCCATCAGGCAGGGTGATCAAGGTTCCGGTTAATCTTCTTTCTTCTCCTCGGTATCATAGCGTCCGTCTTCGGTACCGACAACGCCGCTCGTGTAAGAATCCATGATCTGCTGGCTCACCTGTTCGCTTGCCCCTTCATCATAGGAAAGCGTTTGTTTGTTCTCATCTTTTTTCATCATGTTCCCTCCTCTTGTCATAGGAAATTCCACCTTATTGTTTGAAAATTCGTTACAGATATACGTGGGAAAATATAGTATGATTAAGAAAAGGAGGGGTTGAAGATGGGTTTGAAATATCGTGATATTTTAGTGGCTGTAGATGGATCAAAAGAAGCGGAATGGGCTTTCAAAAAAGGAATTGCCATTGCCAAGAGGAATGATGCTGTCCTTTCACTGTTACACGTCATCGACACTCGGTCTTATGCCGCCATCGACTCCTATGATCACACCATCGGGGAACGGGCCATCAAGTATGCAGAAGAGCTGCTGAGAGAGTATAAAGCCAATGCGGAACGATGCGGCCTCACCAAGATCCACACCTATGTAGAATACGGATCACCCAAAGTGGTCATACCGAAGAAAGCCTCCGAAAAAGGAAAAGATCTCATCATTTGCGGGGCAACCGGCCTTAACGCTGTGGAACGTTTCCTGATCGGCAGCGTCTCCGAACATATCACGAGGGCTGCCAAATGCGACGTCCTTGTAGTCCGGACCGAAGAGCCCGATGAAGAAGAGTAACACATACAAAATCCCCCTGAAAGCGATTCAGGGGGATTTCTTTATTTTGTCACCAATGCACCTTTGGCTTTTTCAATTTGGATCTTCACCTGTTCAAAGCCGGTACCGCCATATGAATTCCTGCGCTTCACGGCTGCTGAAGGGGCGATGATGTCATAAATGTCGCTTTCGATCAGTTCTGAATGCTGTTGATACGTGGCAAGGGTCACATCCTTCAGGTAGTATCCCTGCTCGATACAATGAAGCACCAGTTTCCCTACGACCTCATGGGCCTTACGGAACGGCATGCCTTTGGCCGCAAGATAATCGGCAAGCTCGGTCGCGTTGGAAAAATCGGTACCGACCGCTTCTTCCATCACGTCTTTATTCACCTTCATCGTATCCATCATGCCCGTAAAGATCTTCAAGGAGCCGATCACTGTCTTGACCGTATCGAACATCCCCTCCTTATCTTCCTGCATGTCTTTGTTGTAGGCAAGAGGCAACCCTTTCAACACCGTAAGGAGCGATAGAAGGTTTCCGTTCACCCTTCCCGTCTTTCCGCGGACAAGCTCGGCCATATCCGGGTTTTTCTTCTGGGGCATGATGCTGCTTCCCGTCGTGAAGCTGTCATCGAGCTCGATAAAGTGGAACTCCTCCGTCGACCAGAGGATGAACTCTTCTGCGAGGCGCGAAAGATGCGTCATGAGGATGGCACTGTTGCTTAGGAACTCCAAGATGAAATCCCGGTCGCTCACAGCATCCAGGCTGTTTTCGTATACTCCGCTGAATCCAAGGAGTTCGGCCGAGTAAGCCCGGTCGATCGGGAAGGTTGTCCCGGCCAATGCCCCTGCTCCAAGAGGGGATAGATCGATACGCTTCATGGAATCTTTCAGGCGCTCCTTATCACGATCAAGCATCCAATAGTACGTCATCAGATGGTGGGCGAATGAAATCGGCTGGGCACGCTGCAGATGGGTGTACCCCGGGATCATCGTCTCGATATGATCCTCGGACTGTTTCACGATGGCCTCCTGGAATTCTTCGATCAGCCCGATGACCTCCTCCACCCTTTTCTTCAGGAAGAGATGCATATCTGTGGCGATCTGGTCGTTCCGGCTTCTTCCGGTGTGGAGCTTCCCTCCCACCTCTCCGACCGTATCGATCAGGAGTTTCTCCAGATTCAGATGGATATCCTCATACTGAGTGGAGAACTCAAGGCTGCCTTCTGCAGCCTTCTCCTCCAGTTCATTCAATCCCCCAAGGATCTGATCGGCTTCTTCAACCGACAGGATCCCGCATTTTTTCAGCATGGTGACATGGGCCTTGCTTCCCTCGATGTCTTCCATGACCAGTTCCTGGTCGAATGATATGGACGCATTGAATTCATCCACCCACTCTTCAGGTTTTTTCGTAAAGCGTCCTCCCCATAATTTCATCATAGGGTGACCTTTTCCTTTGCCGGTTTGTTCACCATGGATGAGACTTTCGTCGGAAGACCCCAAAGCTTGATGAATCCGACAGCGGCATCATGGTCGAATTGATCGGCTTTCGTATACGTCGCAAGGTTTTCGTCATACAGGGAATTCGGGGACATTCTTCCTTCCACGATGGCATGGCCTTTGAACAATTTCACACGGACGGTCCCGTTCACGAACTGTTGGGATTCATCGAGGAACGCCTTCAAGGCTTTGTTCAACGGTGAGAACCATAGTCCTTCATAGATCAATTCGGTCATTTTCTTCTCGATGACCGGCTTATAATGGGCAAGTTCCTTCACAAGGGTCAGATCTTCCAGCTCTTTATGTGCCTTCAGCAACGTGATCGCAGCCGGGCATTCATAGACCTCGCGGGACTTGATGCCGATGAGGCGATTTTCCACATGGTCGATACGGCCGACACCGTGCTTGCCTCCAAGGACATTCAGCTTGGCAATGAGTTCATGAAGCGGATAAGGAACAGAGTCCAGTGCGACCGGCACCCCTTTATCGAAGGTGATTTCCACCGTGTCGGCTGTATCAGGTGCTTCCTCGATGCTCACTGTCAGATCATACGCATCTTCAGGCGGTGCTGCCCAAGGATCTTCCAGGACGCCGCACTCATTGCTTCTTCCCCAGAGGTTCTGGTCGATGGAATACGGAGAGTCAAGGTTGATCGGAATCGGAATCCCTTTCTCTTTCGCGTACTCGATCTCTTCTTCCCTTGACCATTTCCATTCACGTACCGGTGCAAGTACCTCAAGTGAAGGATTCAACGCTGCGATGGAGACTTCAAAACGAACCTGATCGTTCCCTTTTCCCGTACAGCCGTGAGCGACTGCCGTCGCATTCTCCTGCTCCGCAATCTCCACGAGTTTCTTGGCGATAAGCGGTCTGGACAGGGCCGACACCAACGGATATTTCCCTTCATAAAGAGCATGGCTTTGCAGGGCCAGCAGGGCAAATTCATCCGCGAATTCTTGTTTCGCATCGATCACATAGCTTTTGGATGCGCCGACCTTCAATGCTTTCGATTGAACGAAATCAAGATCCTTTCCTTCCCCGACATCCAGGCAACATGCAATGACTTCGTATCCTTTTTCTTTCAACCACTGAACTGCAACTGACGTATCTAAACCACCTGAGTAGGCTAAAACCACTTTTTGATTCAACATAATTCCCTCCAATAAATCTTCTCGATTGAATAAATATTCTTTAAGTTGAATTAATATTAGCATCTATTGCGTATTTATTCAACACTTATTCACGAATTTGTATAAATTCTTCGAATCCTTCCGTGAAATCGTGTAGGATGGAAATGAGTCTACGAAATGAGGGATCACCATGATCAACTTTAAAACAGATGAGCGCTTGAAGATCCGGTTGCCCGACCTGACCCGGGACTGGCACGAGTACCCTCCCCATCAGCAACAAAGGATTCTGATTGAGTGGGAAAAGATCCGTGGCACCATCCCCGATCGCATCAAGGAGCTCGAATGGGAAATCGAGACGCTGCTGACCGACTTGTCAGAGGAAGACGATTTCGAACGCTCGTGCCTGATCAATGAACGCATCAGCGACCGGGCTTCAGCCATCAACGATCTATGGATCTGGTATCGGACCAATCCGGAAATCCATGCATAAAAAAACGACGGAGAATTCTCTCTCCGCCGTTTGCGTTTCAGCTTTTCTTTTCTCTTAAATACCTGTACTGATAATACTTCTCTGCAAATGCCGTGATCCTCCTGGACAGCTGATAATTGGAGCCCGCCCCGATTGCCATGGAGATCAGGGGCAGCCCCGACCATTTCTTGCCCTTGAACATGGAAATCGCCAGTGCCTTCATCGATTGCTTCAGCGTCCCCTCAAGCCAGGTATAATCCGTCAGCTGTTCGGATCCGTCAAAGAAATACGTTGACCCCTTGCTCTCCAGGTCCTGAAGAAGATCGTCCCATGCCTCGGCCTGCAGCCTGGCAGGCAGGGTGGCCGCGTGGAACACCTTCAGGGAAGTCATCGTTTCAAACGGCGTCTGGACGTCGCAGCCATAGGACGCAGCGATCAGCTGGATGGAACGAAGATTGATGACGGCCATCGCAGGAAGATCAGAGCCGAGAGCCACCAAGCCGCCTGTGCCGGTGATCCCCCCTTGGACAAGGGAGTAGAGGCGGTGACGTCCCGCATGCTGTTCAGCGATATAATGCAGCTGATCAATGGACAGGACAGCAAGATCATCCACCACCTGGATATCGGGGTTAAAGGTCCGGGCAGTGGACAAAATCCGTTCTTTGGCATCGTTTTGCATCTGCGACCCTTGGATCAGGGAGTGCAGTTGAAACAACCAGCCGTCCAAGCGCTGAAAAAATGATTCCTGCACCTCTTCAGGCACCGCTCCAAAGGCCGTGTCCAACCATTTCACATATGTAAACTCGAGGTCATTTGCTTCATAATCGTACAAATCACGTTTCCAAGCCTTGATAGAATCCCATACCTGTTGATCTCTCTCAGACCAGCTCACTCCATCCACTCCTCGCACAAACTAGATTTGCCTTAAGTATATCACACTCATTTTGGAAATCAGCCCGAAAATGCTGGTGGAAAATCAAGTGGCGACTCCATTTTTGACCCATTTCATATCATTTCACCGCACTCTCTCTGTTAATCCGACATTCCACCTTCCCGTCTTCTACTTTTTTTCTTAAATCAGTCAATGTTACGCGGAATAAGAAAAAGCCTTCACCCGGTCTGGGTGAAGGCTCTGGCAGCGATCAGATATCGCCTTTTTCAAGAACGTCACGGGCGATCATGACTTCTTCGTTGGTCGGGATGACCATGACTTTAACCGGTGAGTGAGGGTAGCTCAGGAATGTCTCTTCCCCGCGCGTCGTGTTGCGTGCAGGATCCCAATAAACACCCATGAACTCAAGGCCTTTAAGGACCCTTTCACGAACGATCAAGCTGTTTTCACCGATTCCTGCAGTGAAGACAATGGCATCGACCCCGTTCATGCGTGAAGCATATGAACCGATGTATTTGTGGATGCGGTTAGCGAATACGTCAAGAGCAAGCTCAGCACGCTCGTTTCCTGCTTCCACTCCATCCTGGATGTCGCGAAGGTCGCTTGAGAATCCGGAAACACCGAGGATCCCTGATTTTTTATTCAACACGTTCAACACTTCATCAGCCGTTGAATCGGTCTTTTCCATAATGAAGGGAATCAACGCCGGGTCGATATTACCTGAACGTGTACCCATTGCCACACCCGCAAGCGGAGTGAAGCCCATGGATGTATCGATGGATTTACCGCCTTCGATCGCTGCGATACTTGCCCCATTACCCAAGTGACAAGAAATCAGGCGAAGCTGCTCTTTCGGGCGACCGAGCATTTCAGCAGCACGCTCAGAAATATATTTATGGGATGTACCGTGGAAGCCGTATTTGCGGATTCCGTATTTCTCATAGTACTCATATGGCAGGCTGTACAGGAATGAACTTTCAGGCATCGTCTGATGGAAAGCTGTATCGAACACAGCAACAGCCGGCACGTTCGGCAGGATATTTCTGAACGCTTGGATCCCTGTCAGGTTCGCCGGGTTGTGAAGCGGTGCAAGCTCTGAAAGCTCGTCGATTTTTTCCAATACTTCATCGGTGATGAGCACGGATTCATTGAATACTTCCCCGCCGTGTACAACGCGATGACCGATTCCTTCGATTTCATCAAGAGAAGAAATGATGCCGAAACCAGTGAGCTTGTCCAAAAGCATTTTAACAGCCACTTCGTGATTCGGAATATCAGTGATTTCTTCGTTTTTCTCGCCGTTTACAGAAATGGTGAAGACGGAATCCTTCAGTCCGATACGCTCAACGAGTCCTTTTGTGATGACGGTTTCTTCCGGCATATCAAAAAGCTGAAATTTCAAGGAAGAACTTCCAGCGTTAATTGCAATGACTTTTTTTGCCACGGTATATCGCTCCCTTTATGTTTGAATCTCTTCATTTATTTTGTTCCATGAACGAATTTTTATCTCTCAATTCCTCATTTAATCACTAGCCCACCCCCATTTCAAGAAAAAGCTTGAAATGACATCGGTTACATGTTAAATTAATTATTTTCCCAAAATTTAAATAACGGGTGCAGGGGTCTTTTTTTCAATTAATTCAGCTAATTCATCCTGGAACAAGGACCGGGTGGATGGGGATTTTGTTCTCCTTGGAAGGGAAATGGATGTGGGGACCGTTCCTTTTCGCTGCGGGCGCCTGCTTTCCTGCGGGGAGGGCATCAAGCGCCACTCATTCTATTCCAATGGAGTCAAGCGACCACCGCTTCAATTCACCCTTTGCTTTTTGATGAGGGATCGGTAATTGGAGGCTGGTGGCCCAACCTCTTGCTAAACATAAATAATTGGCGGTTTATGTATTTATGTATACATCCTTGAAATTCATGGGAGGTTTCGTTTTGCATCGATATGAAAGGGGGCAGGGACCGTTCCTTTCCGCTACGGGCGCTTGCTTTCCTGCGGGGAGGGCGTCGAGCCTCCTCGTGTCTGCGGGGTCAAGCGCCCTCCGCTCCAATCCACTATTTGCTATATAAGAGAGTCCCATGATTTTTATTCAGGCGTGAGTTCCAATCTCTCCACCTTTGCAGTAAGTTTGGACCTTGGAACGGCAGACATCAGAATGAGAATCGAGCCCCTTTCATTTTCAAAAGAAACATCTTAAAAAAAGTAGGACCACTTCAACTTACAAACAGGTTCTATCAACACCCTTCTCCTCACAAAAGTAAGAATCGCCAAAATCGAGACCTCCTTTTCCCCAAAGAGTGCCTCGCAGCGGAGGACAGCCGACTCCTACGGGAAAAGTGGGCAGGGTGAGACCCCGCAAGCATGAGGAGGCTCACCGCACACCCCGTGGAAAGCGGCTGTCCGCAGCGGAGAGGCACGGACCCTTCATCATCAAACACCCTTCTCAAAAAGAGAGTGTTTTTTGGATAGACCAGAGATTCTGTTGAAACTACCAAGGCTCTCTTCCTCTCACTTGATAAGGAGGTCCCGAATGATACCCAACTTTTCATACCAGAGTGCCTCGCAGCGAAGGACAGACGACTCCTACGGGAAAAGTGGGCAGGGTGAGACCCCGCAAGCATGAGGAGGCTCACCGCACACCCCGTGGAAAGCGGCTGTCCGCAGCGGAGAGGCACGGACCCTTCATCTTTAAACTTTCTTATCAAAGAGAGAAGGACACGAGATTCCCATTAGTTTAAAGGGATGCTTATATCACGATAAATCCATATGAGGTTACAAGCAGGCTCTATCCTCTCACAATGTACAAATCAGCATATCCTCCTCTTCCCCAAAGAGTGCCTCGCAGCGGAGGACAGCCGACTCCTACGGGAAAAGTGGGCAAGGTGAGACCCCGCAAGCATGAGGAGGCTCACCGCACACCCCGTGGAAAGCGGCTGTCCGCAGCGAAGAGGCACAGACTCCTTCATCTTTAAACTTTCTTATCAAAGAGAGAAGGACACGAGATTCCCATTAGTTTAAAGGGATGCTTATATCACGATAAATCCATATGAGGTTACAAGCAGGCTCTATCCTCTCACCGCACACCCCGTGGAAAGCGGCTGTCCGAAGCGGAGAGGCACGGACGCCACCCCATCAAACACCATTCTCAAAAAGAGAAACAAAAAAAAGGCCGCTCACAAGCAGCCTTTCATTCGATCATCGTTTATTTTCAGTCAGCCATCCATCGATCTTACCAAGGATGTCCTGCAGCGCTCTCTGGTTGGACAGGCTCGGAAGCTGTGCCAACAGGATTTCTTTCGGCGCCTCCACCCCTTCACCCTTCTTCTGAAGGATCAAGATGCTCTTGGCGGACTGCTTATTCTTGAATAGGGACAGGGGCAGCTGTAGAAAGCCCTGGATATTCGCCGTTTCATTCAAGAAGTTTTGAAGCTGAGGTGCAAAAGGAGACTCAAACAAATTGTTCGGGACGATAAAGAACAGATAGCCTCCTTCTTTTGTGTGCTTCAGGCTCTGCTCGATAAAGAGATGATGGGCATACGAATGACCCTCATCCGCCTGCAGCTCATAGTCCTTCGCCCTCGTATCATTCGGATAGTATCCGATTGGAAGGTCACTCAGGACAAGATCCACGGGATCGATCATGAGCGGTTCAAGGGAATCCTGGTTGAAGAGCTGAAGGGGATGCTTTTGCAGGTTGGCTCCTACATAGGCAAGCTTGATCAGCACGTCATCGATCTCCACGCCGACGGACTCGGTCTCTTTCCCTGTCAGGTGGTTCAGCACCGTCGTCAGGAGATTACCTGTTCCAATCGCCGGGTCCAGGACCTTGAGCGTCTCCATTCCTTCGGTAAAACGGTTCACCAGATAGCTGATGAACATGCCTAGGGAATCCGGCGTCATTTGGTGATTCGGCTGGACATTTTCTTTCATCCCTTTCAAGATGGCAAATTGGAAGGCTTTCCGTATATCCTCATCTGCCGTATGCTCAAGCTTCAGTTCCGCATATTTCTTGGATAATCGCTTCTTCGTGAGCTCGCTGAGTTCATCTTGAAGGATTTCTTCCTGAAAGAGGTTCTCCCCTGTTTCAGCGACTGCCTCCAGATAGGTACAGTTCAGCTCCTCCTGAAGCAGGGTGGAGGTTTCATCGAGTATGCCGAATAGTGTTTCGACTGGTGAATTCATCATGTACGTTCATTCCTTTTCACGGTTTGGTGCTTTTATTGTAACGTGGGCATCGCCTTTTGTAAAAACCAGACCCTTTTTGCGGCAAAAAAGGATGCTGGCCGGGGCCAGCATCTGATGTCATTATTTTGCGTTTTTAACCGCTTCGATCGCCGCTTCATAGTCAGGATGATCGGTTGCTTCGCTTACATATTCTGCGTAAGTCACTTCATCGTTGCTGTTCACGACGAATACGGCACGTGCCAACAGACGGAGTTCCTTAATATATACGCCGTATGCTTCACCGAAGGACAGGTCACGGTGGTCAGAGAGGGTTTGGACATTCTCGATGCCGTTGGCCCCGCACCAGCGCTTTTGTGCGAAAGGTAGATCGACGGAAACGGTAAGGACTTCCACATTGTCGAATTTCACTGCTTCTTCATTGAATTTTCTTGTTTGGGCGTCACAAACGCCTGTGTCGATGGAAGGAACGACAGAGATCAAACGCACCTTGCCTTTTGAATCCTGAAGTGTCACTTCTGACAGATCGTTGGCCAATACGGTAAAGTCAGGTGCTTGATCCCCTGCTTTGACTTCGCTGCCTACGAGTGTGACAGGATTGTTTTTGAATGTGATTGATGCCATTATGTATTCCTCCTTTAAAATAGGTTGTACTTCTTCATAGTACAGAAAAGGGGGGAAGGTGCGCAACTGTTATGGCTTACCCTTTTTGGAAAGGAAATGAGGCATGCAGGAATCTGCACGCCCCATGGCTTAAAAGTCTACATTTTGTTTATGGTGATCGGGCCCGTGCCCATCATGGTCTTTCTTCAGCATGCTTTGGATCTTTTCGATGGCACCTGGTGCAAGATCGAGAAGGCGATCAAGGAGGTGGGTATTTTCATCAAGATGAAGCATTTTGATGCCCCTTGAGCTGACGATCAGAAACGCGATCGGGGTGATGGATACCCCTCCACCGCTTCCTCCTCCGAAAGGTTGCTGCTTCGGACCGGACTGTGGCTTGTCTCCATTGTCTCCGCCTTTACCCTTGCCGTCGATGATGAATTCACTGCCGCCTGCAGCAAATCCGAACCCGACTTTCGATACCGTCAATATCACGCTTCCGTCCGGTGTTTCGACTGGGTCGCCGATGATCGTATTCACATCGATCATTTGTTTCAGATTTTCCATGGCGGTGG
This sequence comes from Rossellomorea marisflavi, assembly GCF_009806575.1. NCBI lineage: Bacteria > Bacillati > Bacillota > Bacilli > Caryophanales > Bacillaceae > Rossellomorea > Rossellomorea marisflavi. Next base: position 3,155,225 of record NZ_CP047095.1, read on the forward strand.
TCATTAATCCTTCAATAGGATGTTCACTCATGCCAGTTCCTCCTTATTATACTGAATGTTTTTCACCTGAGATGGTGGACAAGGGCCTGGTTTTGAACGCTGCCCTGCCGCCCCTCCAAAAACGAAGTATCTTGAAACCTACGAGGATAGCATTCCCAATTCTAAATTGGATGATACATGAAAATCTGGTTTGGATGATCGCTTGTTGAAAGTCGGGCACCACCTGCAGATCCGGCATGGACTGAAGTCTTATGTACCCGCTCATGAGACTGATGATGCTTCCTTTCAGCCCCCATATCGCCCCTGTGAAGGATCCTGTGGCAGCGGCATCACCCGTGCCGATCTTCGTATGCCAGATGACATCATCCATCTTTACTTTCTTCATGAAATGCCGGATGATCCGGTGCAGGGACCGTACATGGACGAGGAGTGTTTTCGTATCTTTGAGGCTATTCATGAATTCAGAAGGGGTCACCTTTTTCTTTTCCTCTTTTTCCTTACTGGAAGAGCCGGCATCTCCTGCCTTCTTCTTTTCTTCCAGGACGACATTGGGACCATCATCATCGACTTTCACCATGGGGATGTCGATCGTATATTTAAGGATTCCATACCAGGCCCTGAGCATCACCTTGAAATGATCATTATCATTTCCGTGATAGAGGGATACGGTAATGGTCAGTTTGGTTATAAAAATGATTACTAATAATAGCAGCAGCAACGCAGCGAGGATCAGGAGGGTCCATACCCACCAGCTCATATCCATCACACCCCTTCAACTTCCCATTATCGCCTCTCCGATTAAGATTTAAACCTTCCAAACCTTCCATTTTCCTTCTCCCCTTACCTGTCCCCCCTCTCCCATAAGGGTGAAGGGCAATCAGAAGGCGTCGTTCGATACCCCCCCCCTTAACGACGGCACGGCGCATTTCACTTCCGTCTGCACAAAAAAAGAGAGCATCCAGACGGATGCTCTCCATTGATTCATGTTTGTACCGGTGTGAACTCCAGCTTTCTTTTCTCCTGTACGACCGTTGTATCGGCGAAAAGATCATGGATCCCCTGCTTTTTCGTGGTGAAGGCGACAACCACATAGAGGATGAAGAAAGTGCCGGAGATAAAGCGTCCGATCAGCTCCCTGAAGAGGACGGTTCCCCAGTCGAGCTTCTGCCCGTTGATTCCCACCACTTTGACGCCGAACAGCATCTTCCCGAGTGTCTGGTGGAAGAACTTCGTCATGAGAACGAAGTAAGCATAGAAGACGATGGTCGTCAGGATGGTGTATGGAGCGAACATGGAGCTTCCCATCGGGATGTCCAGCAGCTTGAATACAGGTGTCACAAGGAGGCGTGTTACGCTTCCGATCACAATCAGGTCGAGGATGTAGGCCCAGAACCTGATCCAAAAACCTGCCAGGAAAAATCCTTTGGCCGGGGGCCGGGGTTCGGTTGTTTCTTCTTTCGACATCTCCCTTTCAGGAAAGGGCACGCCGTCTTGTTCATATACGTCACTCATCAGTCAAGCCCTCCTTACTCAGAATATAGATACATCAATCGTGGTGCATTCGGTTGGGAGAGGATCTTGGCAAGGGCCGTCGCTTCCATGTCCCCTCCGATCATTTTCTTCGCTCCCATGTTGAAGAGCCCTGCGAAGGATTCGCCTGAGGAATAACGGAAGACTTCTGCGTCTTTCAGCTTGTAATCCTTCTTCATGGCCTCAACAGTGTCTTCGTAATAACCGAATTCATCGATGAGGTTGACTTCCTTCGCCTGCTGTCCGTCATAGATCCGGCCGTCGGCGATTTTCTTCACCTGTTCTTCCGACATGTCACGGCCGCTTGCGATGACGTCCACGAATCCTTCATAGGAATTATCGATCATGGACTGCAGGATATCCCGCTCTTCATCGGTCATCTCCCTTGTCGGGCTCATGATATCTTTGTATGGTCCACTTTTGATCGTCACGAAGTCGACGCCGTATTTCTCAGCAAGCTCCGAGTAATTGATGCCCTGCATGATCACCCCGAGGGAGCCGGTGAGGGTTTCCTTGCTGGCGAAGATCTTGGTGGCAGGGGCAGATATGTAGTAACCACCTGAGGCGGCCGTGCCTCCCATGGACACATAGATCGGTTTCTTCGTGTCTTTTTTGATTTCTTCAAGCTTTTTGTGGATCTGGGCGCTTTCCACCACTCCTCCACCAGGTGAGTTCACCTTCAGGATGATCCCTTTGACCGAGTCGTCCTGTTCAACGGCGTCGAGCTGCTCCAGGAATGACTGATGGTTATAGCCCGCACTCTCGAACAGCGAGCCCGCTCCTCCTGTATCCTGTATGACTCCGTTTACTTCGAGTACGGCGATCCGATTTCCGGACGAACCGGTTTCCAATACTTCTTCGTTCAGGGTCGAGTCCATGCTAAGGATATCTTCCCAGGCACTTGTGAAATCACCCTTCACTGCCGATGTGGCGAAATTGACGATGACCGAGACAAAGAACAGTCCGGCTGCGATTCCAAGTGCAATCCATCTTTTTGCATTCATGTTGTATAATCCTCCCTTTCTCATCCTATCTTATGTAAGGATATCTTTATCATTCTACATATAAAACATGGTAGAATATTCACTAAGTAAGATTCTAGCAAATTTTTAATCAAATGGGAAAACTTAACCTACTTCGACAGGGGGCATTTCACATGAATCGTCGCAATATTTATTTCTATCACCTGAAAGATGCAGCACTCGGGGCGAAGCTGGATTCTCTCTATGAGCTCGCACGCCGCTATGATTTCACCATCGTCAATCGTCACGAAGATGCGAGTATCATCGTGAGCATCGGTGGCGACGGTACGTTCCTTCAGGCCGTCAGGAAGACCGGTTTCCGTCAGGACTGCCTGTACGCCGGCATATCCACCGGCGGTACGCTGAGCATGTACTGTGATTTCCATATCGATGATACGTCCAAGATGATCGAGGCGATGACCAAGGAACAGATCGAGGTCAGGAAGTACCCGACCATCGAAGTGACCGTGGATCATCAAACCTCATTCCTGTGTCTGAATGAGTTCAGTATCCGGTCCGGCATCATCAAGACGTTCGTGATGGACGTATTCATCGACGACAACCATTTTGAGACGTTCAGAGGAGACGGAATGGTCATTGCCACTCCGACGGGCAGCACAGCCTACAATAAATCCGTCAATGGAGCGGTCGTCGATCCGATGATCCCCTGTCTTCAGGTGAGTGAGATGGCTTCACTGAACAATAACCGGTACCGTACATTGGGCTCTTCATTCATCCTCAGCCAGGAACGCCGACTTGTCCTGAAGATCGTCCAGGACGGGAATGATTATCCTGCCATGGGCATGGACAATGAAGCCCTTGGCATCCAGCATGTCGAAACCATCGAGGCGAAGCTGAGCGGAAACATCATCAAGACCGTCAAGCTGAAGGATAATTCTTTCTGGGAAAAGGTGAAGCGTTCATTCCTGTAGGAGGATAAAAGAAAACCCGGATACGCCGGAAGGGAGGGTCGCTCCCTTTCAGGCATTCCGGGTTTTTCTATGCGCTCAGCCGGGCATCTTTACGCCTTTTCCTGGCAAGCTGAAGCCGCGATGCCGTCAACACCGCCAATGCGAGCCAGATGAAGCAAAAGGCAATGGCATGGACAGTTGAAAACGGCTCATGATACATCCACACGCCGAGGATCAACGTGATGGTCGGGGCGATATACTGCAGGAATCCCACCATGTAAAGGGGGATCTGCTGGGCCCCGCGTGAGAAGAACAAGAGCGGGATCGCCGTCGCAGCACCTGCCCCGATCAGGAGCAGGTCCGTCCCTGTACCAGTATGGAAGAGTGCCAATGACCCATCCTGATACAAGAACAGGAGATAAATGATCGAAACGGGCGCAATCGTCATGGTTTCCAAGGTCAGGCCAATAGATGATTCAACTTGTATCAGCTTTTTGGCCAGCCCATATAAGCCGAACGAAAACGCCAGCCCGAACGCGATCCATGGGAAATCCCCGTAGGACAACGTGAGGACGAGCACGCCCGCCGCGGCTAAACCGAATGACAGGACCTGTGCTTTGGAGAGCTTCTCCTTGAGGATGAAGACCCCCAATAGAATGCTCACCAGGGGATTGATATAGTAACCGAGGCTTGCTTCCACCATCTGATCTGTATTGACGGCCCATATGTAGATGAACCAGTTCACACTGATCAATAAAGAAGCGACAAGGAGCGCAAGAACCTGCTTCTTCTTCGTCAACGACGTTTTCAGATAGGCCGTGAACCCTTTGAACCTTCTTGTGACCAAGAGGAACAGCAGCATGAACCAGAATGCCCAGAAGATGCGATTTGCCAGGATTTCATCGGCTGGGACATCCCCGAGCCACTTCCAATAGATCGGGAGGATCCCCCATAATAGATACGACAACGCGGTATACACAATCCCCGTCTGACTTGACTTCATTTTGTTACCCCCAGACTATTTCAATGACCGAAATAACTCCATTATAGCCATGGGGGTGACCAGGGGCAATCATTATTTTTTCCTATCTCTGTCAAAGACGATGTCCTCATCGACGACGGTCATCGCCACCACTTGTTTCAGGAGCACTTCGGGGCCACCAGTGAAGGGATCTTCGCTTAAAATCGTGAAGTCTGCATCATAGCCTTCCTTGATGAGACCGCGGTCGGCTTCGTGGTGACACGCGAATGCACTGCCTTTTGTAAATAGGGAAATCCCTTCATACATGCTCAATACCTGCTCGGGTCCATAAACCGTATGATCGGGATCAACGGGATTGGTCCGTGTTACAGCCGCATGGATACCGAGAAAGGGATTAACCGGCTCGATCGGGGCATCCGACCCGCCTGCGCAGTGGATTCCTTCTTCAAGGAGCGTCTTCCATGCATAGTTATACTTCATCCGGTCTTTTCCGATCCGGTCGATCACCCAAGGAAAATCAGATGCGACAAAACGGGGTTGGATGTCCAGGATCAAATCCAGTCCCTTGATCTTCTCGATCAATTCTTGGCGGAGGATCTGGGCATGGATCAATCGATCGCGCCTCCCCTTCACCGTAGGCTCTTTCGTGATGGCATCCACTACCTGTTCAAACGCCTGATCCCCGATTGTATGGACGGCGATCGGTAAATCATAGGATCTTGCCTTCGCTACGAGGGCCTGCAAGTTTTCCTCCGTATGGATGCTCACTCCGCTGGTGCTTTCATCATCGGCGTACGGATGGCTGAGGAGTGCCGTCCTCCCGCCAAGGGCGCCATCGGCAAAGATCTTCATGGCTCCGAATTCCACATAAGGTCCTCCCTCGAGGAATTGATGCCCTTCATCATGCCAGTCTTCGATGACGGCATGATGGACGAGGAGATGGGCCCTGAACTTCTTAGCGCCATTGCCGAGCGTATTCACAAACGCCTGATACGTTTTGTTAAAATCTCCGTAATAACTCAAATCTTCTGTGTGACCGCCTGTAAGGCCGTTTTCCCAGCAGCTTTGAACCCCTTTTGCGAGCGCTTCTTCGAGATACGCCAGTGAAATGGCAGGCAGGATCCCCGTCACGATATCCTGTGCCGTATCCTTCAGCACTCCGTTGACACGTCCATCCTCGTATCGGTCGATCAGTCCCCCTTCGGGATCTTCCGATGCGTCGGTGATGCCTGCTTTTTCAAGGGCCAATGTGTTGACGACGATCGCATGGCGGCATATCCGTTTCAGGAGCACAGGGTGTCCGGCTGCTACTTGATCGATTTCATCTTTGGTGATGACGCTTGGATCCTCCCAAAGATTTTCATTCCACCCTTCCCCGATGATCCAGTCTCCTTCCGGGGTATGGGCGGACTTTTCCTTCACTGCCTTCAGTACCTGTTCCTTGCTGGTCATCTCGGAAAGGTCCAGCCTCATCAATGTCTCTCCATGTCCGATAAGATGCATGTGGCTATCCACAAACCCCGGGAACATGATCTTGCCTTCAAGGTCCATATTCCGGTCCACTGGATATCGCTCCCTTAGGGCAGCTTCGCTGCCAAGGGCCTTCACTTTGCCATCTTCCGTCCATACCGCCTCGACAGTCTGACCTTCTGCCTGCATCGTATAGATTGTTCCGTTCGTCCATAATGTTCCCATCGTGGTTGTTCCCTTCTTTCCAAAAAATTCTGTATCTACTGTACCATAAAAGTGCAAAAATCAGAAAGAACTGACATTCGCTCATGATGACGAAAAAAAGAAGCCGCTATGGACTCCCTTTTTTGGCTCCTCAATTTTGTGCGGCGAGCTCTTTTTGTCGGAGTTCGATCCTCCTGATCTTGCCTGAAGTCGTCTTCGGCAATTCGTCGACGAATTGAATCTTTCGTGGATACTTGTAAGGAGCCGTCAGTTCTTTGACATGTTCCTGAAGGGAAGGGATGAGAGCCGAATCTTCCTGGTCCACATCGTCTCTCAGGACGATGAAAGCCTTGACGACCAGCCCCCTGATCTCATCAGGGCTCCCGACCACGGCGCATTCCTTCACGGAAGGGTGCTTCACCAGGGCGTCTTCCACTTCAAATGGCCCGATCGTGTATCCTGAAGAAATGATGATGTCATCGCTCCTCCCTTCGAACCAGAAGTACCCATCTTCATCCCGTTTGGCTTTATCCCCGGTGATGTAGTAATCTCCGCGGAATTGCATGGCCGTCCTTTCGGGATCTTTGTAGTAGTTCTTGAAAAGGGCCGGGGTCTCAAGGTGAACGGCAATGTCTCCCACTTCCCCGGTTTCACACGGCTTCCCGAATTCATCGATGATTTCAACCCGGTTCCCAGGCGTCGGTTTCCCCATTGATCCGGGACGCAGTTCCATTCCCTTGGTTACCCCGACAAGAAGGGTATTTTCCGTCTGCCCGTAACCATCCCTCACGAGGACGTCAAAATGCTTCTGGAACGCGTCGATGACTTCCCGGTTCAACGGTTCACCGGCTGACACCGCACTGTGAAGGGAATCAAGATGATAGGAACCGAGGTCATCCACCTTCGCCATCAGCCTGTATTCCGTTGGGGTACAGCAGAGGACGTTCACCCGATGATCTTGAAGGATCTTCAAATAGGTATGCGGCTCGAATTTCCCCTGATAAACGAGCCCTGTCGCTCCGGACCCAAGCACGGAAAGGAACGGGCTCCAGATCCATTTTTGCCAACCTGGCCCCGCCGTGGCCCATACGACATCCCCTTCCTCGATACCCAACCATTCCTTTGCAGCGGTCTTCAGATGGGCGTAGGCCCAGCCGTGTGTATGTACGACCCCTTTGGGATTACCAGTCGTCCCTGATGTATAGGAAAGAAATGCCATGTCATCACGGCGTGTATCAGCGAAACGAAGCTCGTCCGAAGCGCTTTTGGCTTCTTCTTCAAGATCTATCCAGCCTTCCTGCCCCCCGCCGACAACAAATCTCTTTACATCCTTTATACCTTCAACGCCTTCAAACTGACTGATAAACGGGGAATACGCAACAATCCCTTTTACATCCCCGTGATCGATGCGGTATCCGAGATCTTTCGCCCTTAACATTTCCGAGCTCGGGATCACCACCAGACCAGCTTTCAAGGCAGCAAGATAAACAGCATACGCTTCGATCAACCTTGGCACCATGACGAGAAGCACATCGCCTTTTGTAAATCCCTCTTCAATGAAAACGTTTCCATATTTATTCGCCACTTTAATCAGATCATAATAGCTGATCTGCTTTTCGTTTCCTTGTTCGTCCATCCACAGGAGGGCTTTCGCTCCATCTTTTGCAGCGAAGCGTTCGACTTCCTCTACCAGATTGTATGTTTCCGGTGCTATAAGTTCTTCCCTTTTCATCGTGGTTCCCCCTTTTTTTTACATGGCCCACTCCATTATACAAAATGTTTTAACTTTTTTAAATATTCTTTTTTCTGATCCCAAAAAGAAAGGAGCGGGGCAATGCCCGCTCCATTGTAGCCATTGTATTCAATTATTTTTGGTAACCGCCGATTTGTTGTTCAGCCATTTGAACCAAACGCTTAGTGATTTCACCACCTACTGAACCGTTAGCGCGGGCAGTTGCATCTCCACCAAGTTGAACTCCGAATTCAGAAGCGATTTCGTATTTCATTTGGTCGATAGCTTGTTGAGCTCCAGGAGCTACTAGTTGGTTAGAACTTCTGTTGTTTGCCATGTGTTTTCACCTCCTCGTTGCTTGTTGAGTATAGAATGTGCGAAAACACATGGCTTCATGCAAGGGATGTCTTTGGTAAATGTTCCTAACTCAGAGAAGGTCGTCGAAGCTTTCTTCCTTATGGGAAGAACCGTCGATCTGCATGATTTCCGTTTTTTCGACCGCTTCGCGGATGAGCTCATCGAAGTTGACAAAGCTTTCGTAGTACTGGACCTTTTCACGCTTCGGTCTGGTTTTCGGAGCAGGAGGCGTAAAGATCGTACAGCAGTCTTCATATGGAAGGATCGAGATATCATGCGTATCGATCTTCTGGGCAATCTCTATGATTTCCAGTTTATCCATGGCAATCAACGGTCGAAGGACCGGGGTATTCGTCACATCGTTGATCGCCTGCATGCTCTCGAGTGTCTGACTGGCTACCTGCCCTAGACTTTCACCCGTCACGATGGCAAGCCCTTCATGTTTTTCCCTGATCATGTCTGTGATCCTGAGCATCATTCGCCGTGTTGAGGTCATGGTGTAATTTTCAGGCACTTGATCATGAATCAGCTGCTGGATTGCCGTGAACGGGACAATATGCAGATTCACCTTCCCGCTGAATGCCGACAGCTTTTTCGAAAGATCGATGACCTTCTGCTTTGCCCTTTCACTGGTGAAAGGGGGGCTGTGGAAATGGACGGCATCGATCTCCACGCCACGTTTCATCGTCAGATAACCGGCAACTGGGCTATCAATGCCCCCTGAAAGCATGAGCATCGCCTTTCCACTCGCCCCCACCGGCATGCCTGTCGCACCCGGGTAGATTTCGGATGAAAGGTAAACCCCTTCCTTCCTTACTTCCACATTCAGTTTAATATCGGGATTACGGACATCGACGGTCAAGTCCTCCATATTTTTCAGGATGTACGACCCGATCTGATAGTTCAATTCGTTCGTATCAAGGTGGAAGGTCTTATCTCCCCGTCTTGCCGATACCTTGAACGTTTTTCCGGGTTCAAAGCTTTTTTTCACAAGCGCGAGGCCCGCTTCCATCATTTCATCCACATCCCTGCCCGTCATGACAACCGGGCTGAATGACTGGATGCCGAAGATCGAGGATAGCCTTGTGATCACGTCATCCCCGTCCGCTTCCCCAAGCAGGATGTGAAGGCGATCCCTGCTTGCATTGACTGATATGGAAGGCTGATCCTTTAGGGCCTCCAGGATATTTCCCCTCAGTTGGGACGTGAATTTCTTGCGATTTCTTCCTTTAGTAGAAATTTCACCGTATCTAACTAGAATTCGATTATACTTCATCGTGATCTCCTCATCGTTTTTGTTAATGACTGGATTTCCCTCTCCAGTGTTTCCAGGAACGTCCGTGCTTCCTGCATGGTCGTATGGAAGGACAGGCTCACCCTGAGGGAGCTGTTGGCGCGCACGTCCGATACGCCCATGGCAAGGAGCGTTTCGCTCGGCTTATGCTGTCTGGATGAACAGGCACTCGTGGTGGAAAGATAAATCCCGTGCCGATCGAGTGAATGGACCATCACTTCCCCCTTGAACCCTTCGATGGAGAAGTTCAGGATATGGGGAGCTGAGTTGATTTCAGGCGTATGGACCGTCACATAGGGGAGTTTGGATAACCCTTTTCTTAAGTAGCCTTTGATTTCCTCCATGTGCGGAAGGGATTCTTCCCTTTCCTTCAAATGCATGCGAAGAGCCTTGGCAAAGGCCGCGATCCCCCCTGTGTTTTCGGTCCCGCTCCTGAGGCTTCCTTCCTGTTCACCACCGGATAGTAGGGGGGAAAGACGCACCCCGCTCCGGACATAGAGGACTCCCGTTCCCTTGATTCCGTGAATCTTATGGGAGGAAAGGCTGCACATGTCCACTCCCGCAGCGTGCAGATCCAACGGTATTTTCCCGCATGCCTGTACGGCATCCACATGGAACAGGGTTTTCGGTCGCTCATTGAGCAATGCACCGATTTCCCGGATCGGCTGGATCGTCCCGACCTCGTTATTGACATGCATGATACTGACGAGGATGGTATCATCCGTGAGCGCAGCGGCGATTTCCCGGGGATCAACCCGTCCGTCCTCATCAACGCCCACATAGGTGATGCGGAACCCGAACGCTTCAAGGTCTTCTACAGCCTTTTTCACGGAGGGATGTTCGATGCGGGAGGTGATGATATGCCTCCCCCGGTTCTTGTATTGCATGGCCGTCCCCTTGACGGCCAGATTATTCGACTCGGTCCCTCCCGATGTGAAGAAGACTTCTGATCCTTCAACGCCAAGGAGGTCCGCTACCTGCTCCCGTGAACGTTTGATGAGGTCATCCGCCTTCCCACCGAACGAATGGATCGAAGATGGATTTGCATACAGCGTTTCGTTCACCTTCATGAACGTGTCGAGTACTTCTTTATATGGTTTCGTTGTGGCACTATTATCTAAATAGATCAACTATCTCACCTGCTTATGGATTGGCTCACATTTCAATTTTTAATCTTACCATACCTGCAAGGATTCCCAAATAAGAAGCACACTTTTTTATTGTTCATGAATTTTTAATATACTTTCCAAATTTATTCATTGAAATATAACTGAATTTTTGCGAGAATCATGTAAGTAAGTGACAGGTCATACTATTTGAATATACTAAATTGTTTGATTATTTCGTTATTGAACGCACTTATCCCTTCTTACCAACACAATCAACAAGCATGAATGAAACGGAGGAAAGTATATGAATAAGAAAGCGCTTCCATTTAGTGGTGTAATGGCAATAGGCTTGATGCTGTTCGCACTCTTTTTCGGAGCCGGGAATATGATATTCCCTCCATTTTTAGGCCAGCAGGCCGGTGATCACGTATGGACGGCCATCCTGGGATTCTTGATAACAGGGGTGGGGCTTCCTCTTCTGGGCGTCATCGCAATTGCCAAATCCGGCGGCGACCTTCAGTCCCTTGCGAGCAGGGTACATCCCGTTTTCGGCGTCGCCTTCACCGTCATCCTATATTTAGCCATCGGTCCCTTCTTTGGAATACCACGGACCGGGACGGTGACCTATGAAATAAGCGTTCTGCCGTTCTTACCGGAAGGATTGACCGATAGCCGGATGCCGATGATCATCTTCTCGCTCATCTTCTTCTCCTTGACCGCTTGGCTCAGTCTGAATCCGTCCAAGCTGGTCGACCGGATCGGGAAGATTTTGACTCCTTCACTACTGATCATCCTTGCCGTCCTAGTCGTAAAGAGTATCGTCACGCCGATGGGGAAACTTGGTACACCAATGGAAGCCTATCAGAACGGTCCGCTTTTCAAAGGATTCATCGAAGGGTATCTGACAATGGATACCATTGCGGCACTCGTCTTCGGAATCGTGGTCATCAACTCCATTAAAGACCATGGAATCACCTCCAAGGCCAGTATTTCGGCCATCACCATGAAAGCCGGCGTGATTGCGGCTACAGGTCTTGCCCTCGTCTACCTGTCCCTCAGCTATATCGGGGCAAGTGGGACCGATGCCATTGGGCAACAGGCAAATGGCGGCGCACTCCTTGCCGCAGCATCCGAAGAACTGCTGGGGTCGTTCGGGATCATCGTCCTTGGCCTGGCCATCCTTTTTGCCTGTCTGACGACATCGATCGGACTGGTATCGGCGAGTGCGCAGTATTTTTCCAAACTGCTTCCGATCCCTTACAAAGCTTTGGTGTTCATCATTTCATTGTTCAGTATGATCATTTCCAACATCGGATTGACGCAGCTGATTTCCATATCCGTTCCGGTGCTGATTTTCATTTATCCAATGGCTATCGTATTGATCATTCTTTCGTTCTTCCACAATCTGTTCAGAGGGTATCGCCCCGTGTATATCACGGCGCTGACATTGACCGCCTTCGTCAGTTTGTTCGACGGCCTGAAAGAAGCCGGAATCGAAGTGACAGCCGTCAGGGACTGGCTCGCCTTCCTTCCCCTCTACGCAGAAGGGATCGGCTGGATCACCCCGGCAATCTTCGGGGCCTTGATCGGCTTCTTGATCTCATTGATTATCGGAACGAGCAAACGATTGATTCAAGCGTAATCGTGACACGGCCCGCCCCGGCATCATCGGGGCGGGCTTTTTGCTGCTGTTTGAGGAGGCACCTGTGAGTATCGTATTGTCCCTCTTATATCCCGCGATCCGACCGTTACGAACCCATGAATGAGTCTTATGTAGACAGCATAAAAAAAAGCAGCCCCCTCGCCCGTATTCACGGTGAAGGGGGACTGCTTCTTTTATTTCGTTTCAAGCATCTTCTCGATCTTCTTCAGCGCACCCGGCTCCACCTTTTCCAAGGTGGTGGCCGCTTCTTCCAGCGCCCTCCGGTATTCATACTGCCTGAATGCTTCCTCGGCGTTCCTGAGGCCGTCATGGACGGATGAATAGCGGCTGCGGTAGCGATTCCCGTACTGGATCACCCGTTCAGAGAGGATGACATCTTCGATGAGTTCATCGGTCTTCTTATAGAAATGGTCCACGGTGTCTTCTGCTGCAAGCAATGTTTCCTGAACAAATTTCATATTCAGCGGTTTCTCTGTGAGACTGACATTCACCTGCTCAATTTTATTATGGACTTCATCAAGAAGATCTTTGTATCCTTGCGGGAGCCCCGGCGCGTTGCTTTTGGAAATCATGCGGCTCGCTTCAGCCACCTTTTTCTTCAGCTCCTGGATTTTTTCCCTGGTGGCAAGCTCATCTTTCCTCATCGTTTGAAGATAAAGATTGAATTCTTCCTGCTCCCTGTTCAGTTCGTCCAGACTGCTCCGGATATCTTTCAGTTCATCACTCAGATTGGAGTACGGGGCACCCTGCCCTTCTTCCTTCTTCATGATCTGTTCATGTCGTTTGGAAAGCTGGATGATCTTGTGTTCCAGATCCTTGGGGATCGTGAGTGCTTCGTCCCGCAGATGGTACGCCTGCTGGACAATCCTGAGCTCAGCCTGGATGTCTTCATTCTCTTCCTTGGCCTTGATGAGACTCTCCGTCGTGGCATCTTTGTACTGCCCGATGAAATGCTTGGCGTGTACTTCCTTTTCCAGGATATCGTAGAACGATTCAATCGTTTCCTTCATTTCCTTCAGGCCGTCTTCCACGCCTTCCACCTTCAGTTCCCCGAGGTCGGTGACGTGGGACGCAAGGGATGCCTTCAATGCGGCGGCCTTCTCTTCGACCTCCACGTGATCAAGGATATACCCTTCTTCCTTCATCCCCTCATATCCTGCTTCAAGCTCCGAAATCTGGACCGGCAGGACGTTTTCACACTCTGTGAGCAGTTTCGGGATGGCCTCCATCTTATAGGCGGTTTCCCTCATTTTCTCAGAGAGTCCAAGGACCATCTCACGTGCTTCGATATAGTTCCCCTGTTCGGTCAATTCCTCGAATCGTTCGATCTGCTTGCCCATCTCATCCAGGATGGTTTCGATCGGTTTAGCCGTGGAACCATATGTATGGCGATAAGCGAGAAGCTGCTTCTTGCTTTTGCGGTATTCTTCCTGAAGCGTCTGGATCTCTTCCCTGTTCTTCTCCTCACTGCCGATCAGTTCATCGAGTTCCTTCAGGATCGTCTCGATCTTTGCTTCGGTACCGGTGAGGATCTCATGGATACGGGAAAGGGTGGCTTTTGTTTTGTTGAACCGGAACTTATCCGTATGCTCCTCTGCATCGAATAGAAGTTCTTCCACTTCAGGGAGCTGCACGGCTACGATCTCATCCCAACCCTGTCTCCAGCGTTCGAATAATTCCTCGGTCTGCCCGGTCATGTTCAGTTGTTTGACTTTGGAAAGTTCATCCGAGACAGGACGATTCATGATATCGATCTTCCAGGATTCGTAGCGATCGACCTCTGCATAATATTTCTTCCTGACAAAGAATCCCGTCAGGAAGACAATCAATACTAGTAGTATTCCACCGATGATGTACTGCATCATAAGCCCCCTGTTCAACTATTCAGTAACATTTATCTAAAGTTAAGTTTCGTAAAATTTATCTCATTGCTATAATGATACCATGTTAACGACATTTTTTGACTATTAAATTCGAATTTTACTCGATAAAAAGTCATAATCGGCAGTTTTTCCGTCGAATGGACGATTTTTCGCCATATGACGGGCAAAATCTTAGCCGATTAAGGAATAGGAGGCTTGTCCATGTTCAAACGGGATGGTCATATCCATACCCCATTCTGTCCGCACGGAAGCAAGGATGCCATGGAAGAATATGTCGAAAGACTCATCACACTCGGATACACCCACGCCACGTTCACAGAGCACGCTCCCCTTCCCAGGGACTTCATCGATCCTGCGCCGGAAAGGGACAGCGCTATGCATGTCGGGCAGATGGAAGACTATCTGAATGAAATCGACCGTTTAAAACGGAAATATGGTGACCGCATCGTGATTTTTGCTGGCCTCGAGGTGGATTATATTGAGGGATATGAAGCAGGGACAAAAGAGCTGCTGGAGAAATACGGTCCATCCCTCGACGACTGCATCCTCTCGGTTCACTTCTTGAAGAAAGACGGGGTTTGGTACTGCCTGGACTATAGTGAGGAGATCTTCGGCAGGATGACGGAAGCATACGGCGGAGTCGATGCGGTCCATGAAGAGTATTACAGAGCCGTCCTTTCTTCCATCCATTCGGACCTCGGTCTCTATAAACCGAAGCGGATCGGTCATATGACACTCGCGAACAAATTCCAGAAGCTCTACCCGACGACCCGATCCTTTTCCAAGGATATTTTAGGCATCCTGCAGGCCATTCTCACTAACGGAATGGAACTTGATTATAACGGGGCCGGTATAATCAAGCCGCACTGCGGCGAATCCTATCCGCCCGAACCGGTCATCCGGCAGGCATATGGGATGGGAATCCCCATCGTATACGGATCTGATGCCCATACGGTCAGCGGCCTTGATCAAGGAAGGAGCCGGATGACGTTCCTCTGAATCTCAGACGAGCATCTCTTTTTCAAACGGTTCGTTCCTTTGTTCTACGAGCATCAGCCTGATCCACTGATCGATCTGCTGATAGTAATGGTCCACAAAATAGAATTCCTGGGGAAAAAGCTGCCATACCTCCCTCAGCTGTTGGCTGTTGAGAAACGGGAAGGTCAGCATCGACTTCAGCTGAATGATGAGGAAATTCACCGGCTGCTTCTTGAAAGAGTGATCCATCATCCCCTTTTCAAACAGGCACTTCAAGTAGAAGCGCTCCTTCATCAGATAGGAAGCGATGATTTCCCTTACGACCTGGGAGTCGATGGACACTTCCCTCCAGATGAACCGGGTAAGCTGATGGTTCTCACTCTGAAACTTCAGGAGTTTGTAGACGGCACGTTTCAGGCACACTTCTGCATCGATGTACGGGAGGGCCGCTGCCTCCTCCTCCAAAAAGCGGAGATAGGGTTCAAAGAAGTGCGTGAAGCAGGCTTCAAGAAGCCCCTGTTTCCCTTTAAAATAATAGGAGATCGTCGCCGGGTTGACATCGGCCTTGCCGGCGATATCCCTGACAGACGTTCCATCGAATCCATGGTCATTGAATAATGAAACAGCAGCAGCAAAAATCGCGTCTTTTGTACTTATGAGCTTCTTCATTCGAATCCCTCGTTTCGTTTGATTGGCCGGTAGAGAACGGAATGGATTGAAGATTTCTTGGAAATATGCTAAAACTGATTCAATACGTTCGTGAGGTTCCCGTTCGGGGGACCTGCAGCGTTACAACATGTATTCGTCCATCGCGGCCGATTCCCTCCTTTTACTTATCGACATAATCCATCGGGTGAAGGGGAAACAGGGTGTTGACGGATCAATTTGTGTAGAATAGGGGGAGTTTGTGTTGTTTAAAGTAGAAAAATATGAGGATTCAAAAGATAAAGGGTACACACTCGTCACCAAGCAGCTGAGTGCGCTGCTTGAAGGAGAGCCGAATGTCATCGCGAACCTCAGCAACGCTTCTGCGTTGTTGAATCAATTCCTCGACCGCACCAATTGGGTAGGCTTCTATCTCTATGAAGAAGAAAGCAATGAACTCGTCCTGGGGCCGTTCCAGGGGCTGCCGGCATGTGTGCGCATCCCACTGGGCAAAGGCGTATGCGGCACGGCCGCATCGGAACGGAAGACGATGCTCGTCGAGGATGTCCATGCATTTCCCGGCCATATTGCCTGCGATGCTGCTTCACAATCAGAGATTGTCGTGCCGATCGTGAAGGGTGACAAGCTGATCGGCGTCCTCGATATCGACAGCCCTGAAAAAGCCCGATTCGACGAAGAAGATCAACATTATCTTGAACGCTTTGTGGAAGAGCTTGTGCGTCACGTTTGATAGGATAGAAAAAAGGAGGGAGCCGATCCGGCTGCCCTCCTTTCTTTATTTCCCAATCCGATTCAGTGCGTTCTCAAGGTCCTCCCAGATATCTTCATAGGCTTCCAGTCCTACCGAAAGCCTGAGGAGCGTATCGGTGATCCCCATCTTCATGCGCATTTCTTCCGGTACCACGGCGTGCGTCATCGTTGCCGGATGCTGGATGAGGGATTCGGCATCACCGAGGCTCACGGCTATTTTGATCATCTTCAGCTCATCCATGAGCCTCTGCGCGTCTTCCTTGCCTCCCTTGATGGTAAACGAAATCATCCCACCCGGCTTTTTCATCTGCTTGGTCATGATGTGATGCTGTGGATGTTCCACCTGCCCCGGGAAGATGACCGTTTCCACCAGTGGATGGTGCTTAAGTTGCTCCGCCACTTTTGAAGCACTCTCACAGTGGCGGTCCATCCTCACAGCCAGGGTCTTCAATCCCCGCAGCAGGAGCCACGCATCGAAGGGGGAGATGATGCCGCCGATATCCTTTTGGGTGGTCATGCGGATCGTTGACATCCGTTCCTGATTCCCCACGACGATCCCTGCTATCACATCCCCATGACCCCCTATATATTTGGTGGCGCTGTGGATGACCAGATCACAGCCAAATTCAAGGGGACGCTGAAGGTATGGCGAGCAAAAGGTATTGTCCACCACCACCGGAATTCCTTTTTCCTTTGCAATTGTTGAAACAAGCTCCAAATCGATAAGCTGCATCGTAGGGTTGATCGGCGTCTCTACGTAGATGCATGTCGTCCGGTCCGTGAGCTTCGAGCGGATTTCCTCCTCCGTGTCCATCGGGGAAAAATCATGGCTTATCCCAAATTTCTCTTCCATCAGCTCCAAAAGACCGAACGTGCACCCATATACCCCTTGCGAGCACACGATATGGTCGCCTGCCTTCGTCAATGAAAACAGCACAGCCGAAACCGCCGCCATCCCTGAACCGAATGCAAGCGCCGCTTCTCCTCCCTCCAAGGAAGCCATCCGCTCCTCGAGAATCGAAACCGTCGGATTCCCGAGTCTTGAATATATATATCCTTCCTCATCCCCTGCAAAGCGCCTTTCCCCCTGCTTTGCTGTTTGGAATGTATAGGTGGATGTCTGATAAAGCGGCGGAGCAAGACTGTCCGAATGCTCCACCGAAGAATAACCTTCATGAATGACCCTGGTCTCAAATCGTTTGCGTTCTTTCATTTCTCTCTATCCCTCCTCTGTCTATACTTCTAGAATATGCGAAAACACATTAAAAAGAAAGCGTTTACATTAATGTGTTAAAGGAAGCATCTCGCCCTGATTTTGACCCCTGACCGTCCCTGCCGGAATGATCCCACCGTACCCGGGGCTTACCAAGATGTCCTTCCCCCTACTGCTCCGTCAGCGATACACCTCACACATACGAAAAAGCCCGCCGGAGTTCCGGCGGGTACTATGCATACGTGGTTCGATCTTCAAGGACCACTTGGTTCTTGCCATTATTCTTGGCAATATAAAGTGCTTCATCCGCCCGCTTCACGAGCTTCTCCACCGTGACCGCAGAACGTTTGCGATGCCACGAGGCCACTCCGCAAGAAAGGGTCACCCTGGGGGAGGTCTTTTCAGAGATCCCTTCGACAAGGGCCCTTCCGATCAAAGCACCGATCGATTGTCCGACACAAGGAAGATAGACGGCCAGTTCTTCGCCGCCCCACCGGGCAACATATCCGCTTTCACCCACCACTTCCTTCATCAGATCCGCCACCTGGACGAGCACTTCATCACCAACCTGGTGACCGAACCGGTCATTGACGGATTTGAAATCATCGATATCGACAAGAAGCAGGGTGCCGTGGTCATCCTGTTCCATGGACGCATCCATCTTTTCTCCAAGATAGGCCCTGGCATAAAGATTGGTCATCTGATCGGTGATGACCAGCTCCTCCAATTTCTCCCGAAGCCTTGCATTCGTGATGGCAAGGGTGGAATGATGGATGAAGGATTGAAACAGCTTATACATATCGAATGAGAAGCGATAGGCCTCCCGGTGAAGGACGAGGCAGAAGCCAAGGAGGCTTCCATCATGCAGCATCGGAACCGCCATCAGGGAAGAAAAGGGTTCTCCATCACTCACCTGTTCGTTCATCTCGCCGATGAAGATGGCTTCCCTGCTTTGCTTCATCCTCTCCTGCACAAATTCCACATACTGCTTTCCGGAGGGAAGCCCGAACAGATCCGAGCTCTCCTCCGCGACTGTCACGGCTCCGTCCTCGAAAAGGACAAAGCCGATATGTTCCGTCTGGAAGGATCTCTCCACCTGCTTCCTCAAAAACTGGAGGGTGTCGGACATCCTCAGGTTCAAGTTCAACTGGTGGGAGGTCTCGTTGATCAGCTGAAGATCGGAAATGACTTTCCTGGATTGTTCGTAAAGTTTGGCATTCTCGAGGGCGCTTCCCGCCGTATAAGCAAGGAGCCTTACAAATTCGATTTTATGATCGGTCAGCACCGATACAGGATTGAGCTTCACTTCGAGTACCCCATAGATCCCTTGAGTCCCTTTCAGGGGTGCATAGAGGACCTGCTCACCCCAGCATTTCATTTCCCCGCTGACAAATACATGCATGGAGGCCTCATTCGCTTTGTCCAAATCAAAATGACGGATCGAATGGGCTTCATTCCCAACGGGATCGTTCGCCAGGAGCAGCGTGAATACATCCTGGGGGAAAACGCGCTTCAGGGTCTCCATCGTCACAGCAAGGAGCTTCCTTACATCCCGGGTGGAGTGGAAAATCTCCGTCACGTTGAATAGTTCCCTGTATCTGCGTTCATCTTCATGCACCGTCTGAATCGCACGGGTATGAAGCAGGAAGCGATTGCTCACCTCCCATATCTGCTTCAGCTGGGCGGGCTCCACTTCTTCACCACCGCTCCAAAAGAGCAGCGAGCTGCCGCTACCCTGATGGTCAGCAAACGCGAACCCCTCAAGGATTCCCTCATGTGCCCCTTCATAGCGAATCAAGAAAGGATCCAGATACCGGATTTCCTCTTCCCGGATCGAGGGGGGAACGTCCCCTGTCTCCCCGGAACCATATAATAGATAGGCGTCATCCGAATGGATATACAGATATACTTTCTTGCAGTCCCAGGACTCTTTCATGATTCTGAGCCATCCTTCTATATAAGTGGATGGTTCCCCATCATAGATCAAGTCGAAAAGATTCGATTTATACGTTAATATTACTTCATTGTCAGTCATTTTTCCCCTCACCCACACCAAAGGTTTGTCTTATACAACAGCTGCAACAGCCGGTAGTGGCAATGGCAACGACGCTGGCGGCCCTTGATCCCTTACTCCGCCGCCAGGCACACTTCCCGGCATCAGATAACTAAAAAATCAGAAAACAATACCCATTAGCCTCTCCGAAAACGAAGGGGCCGATCGGAAGATGCTTTACCATCTTCCCCTTTGTGGACGACGTTCGTACTTTTCTATAAACGTCATTATAGCATAGTAAGTGACTTATGGACTAGATTGATCTTCAGGTATGATGGGTTTTTGGATAGGTCCAAATCCCTCCTTGACTTCTGGCACTCCGCATCATATAATATTCTTTGTGTAAAATAATGCAGCTTCAGTGAAGTCCCTTATGACCGTATTTTGTTCCTCTTACCACGAGGTGTATCTCGTAACCCGCTGCTGCTAGGGCGAAGGTACATGAAAACAAAATGCACATATTGGCTGTTCACAGGTGTTTTTATTTTACAACAAAATAAAAACAATAAAGGAGGAGTCATTCATGGCTCGATATACTGGCCCAAGCTGGAAACTATCCCGTCGTCTTGGAATCTCTCTAAGCGGAACGGGTAAAGAACTAGAAAAGCGTCCTTACGCTCCAGGACAACATGGTCCTAACCAACGTAAAAAAATCTCTGAGTATGGTCTTCAACTTCAAGAGAAACAAAAACTTCGTCACATGTACGGAGTAACTGAGCGTCAATTCCGCAACTTGTTCGATCAAGCTGGCAAACTACAAGGTAAGCACGGTGAAAACTTCATGGCGCTACTTGAGTGCCGTCTTGATAACGTTGTGTACCGTCTTGGTCTTGCCCGTACTCGTCGTCAAGCTCGTCAGCTTGTCAACCACGGTCACGTAACAGTGAACGGTTCACGCGTAGATATCCCATCTTTCCGCGTACTACCAGGACAAGTCATCTCAGTTCGTGAAAAATCACGCAACCTTGACATCATCAAAGAAGCGATGGAAGTGAACAGCTTTGTTCCTGAATTCCTTACTTTCGATGCTGACAAGCTTGAAGGTACATTCACACGCGTTCCTGAGCGTTCTGAACTACCAGCTGAAATCAATGAAGCTCTTATCGTTGAGTTCTACTCTCGTTAATGAGCAAAAAGAGTCCCTTGGAATGTTGTTTTCAACGTTTCAGGGGATTTTTTCTGTTTGGAAAACGTCACCGGACGAGAATCCCATTGTCCCCTAGTCTAGTGTTATGCAAATAATCACCTCTTCCAGCACGCTTCCGCTATCCTATGCATCCCCACTACCGGATCCCTCTTCTCCACCATGGCTGACAGCTCATGATCAACTTCCGGTTCTTCAGCGCCTCCATTTCCGCCATCCCCTGCAACCCTGAGCCTCGCGCACATATCATCAATCTTCTTTTCCTTCTTCACAATCTTTACGATCTTTAAGTTCTTCTTTATGTTTCCATCTTCATTCCATTTCTCTTTCACATCCATTTCATAAGTCTTTCACATCCATTTCACAAGGCGTTTCAATAGGATACAGCGTTGAGATCTGTAAGGAAGAAAACAAATCCTGCTCCGCCATCTTTTCCGTGCAACGCCATCGATCATCATGTCTTCATTCTTCCATATGCCCATGCCCCATCCACCTGATCTCCTATCTTATATATAGGTTCTGCCTGCAAGAAAGGGTACCCCCTTAGAAATCTTCCGGCTGGGGAAGCAGATCCTCAATGCGCTGATGACATCCCTCTCTAGTGAGAGCACATGAGAACGATCGATGCCTCACTCCATTCCCCTCCTCTCGATTGGCATGTATGCTAAAATGAAATCAGGTAATTTCAGTAAAAAACGCTGCAGGATGAGGGTAATGACTCGTCCGTATAGGAGGTGATGCAATGACCCTATGGCTTTGTTTAGGGCTTATCGCCCTTTCGACGGTGTTGGGTTCTGTCATGAACGACAAAAAACTCAACGCACGCCAGAAGAAACGCACGGCAATCTGGATGATCGGCTCGTCCGTCTCATTGGCCGCCGCACTGGCAATCGTTGAATATAGCGATACGATCGCGGCATGGCTGTCGTAACGTCGGATGACGCAAAAAGGACTTCCCATCCCGGGAAGTCCTTCTTCATATTAACTTTCGTTCATTCACACATATTGGATACGGAAGTATTTCTTCTTCCCTCTCCGGATGATGGTGAATTTGTTTTCAATTTTGTCCTCTGCCCCCATGACGTGCTGAAGGTCCGTCGTGCGTTCACCGTTGATGTAGATCGCTCCATTGCCGACATCTTCGCGTGCCTGGCGTTTAGATGGGGAGATCTTCGCATCGACGAGGAGGTCGACAAGGCCGATCTCGTCAGAAGCTGAAGCTTCGACCGTCGGTACGTCCTTGAAGCCTTCAAGGATTTCATCCGCAGATAGGGATTTGATATCTCCACTGAACAATGCCGCCGAGATCCGGATGGCCTGGGCAAGGGCCTCTTCGCCGTGGATCATCTTCGTCATTTCTTCACCGAGGGCTTTTTGGGCTTTACGCAGATGAGGCTCTGATTCAACGGACTGAGCAAGTGCATCAATCTCCTCATGGGAGAGGAAGGTGAAGTACTTCAGGTATTTCACCACATCGGCATCCGCCGTGTTGATCCAGAACTGGTAGAACTCGTACGGTGACGTCTTTTTCGGATCGAGCCAGATCGCACCGCTTTCGGTTTTACCGAATTTCGTTCCGTCTGCTTTCGTTACAAGCGGGATCGTGAATCCAAACGCCTTCGTTTCCTCTTCATGCGTTTTACGGATCATTTCAAGACCGGTCGTGATATTCCCCCACTGGTCGCTCCCTCCGATCTGAAGCTTGCAGTTGTAGTGATCGTACAGGTGATTGAAGTCCATCGCCTGAAGGATCGTGTAGGTGAATTCCGTGAACGAAATCCCGGATTCAAGACGGGATGAGATCGTGTCTTTGGCAAGCATGTAGTTGATGCCGACATTCTTCCCGAAGTCTCGAAGGAAGGTCACGACATCCATGGACCCGATCCAATCATAGTTATTCACCATCACGGCTCCGTTTTCACCTTCGAAGTCGAAGATGCTTTCAAGCTGAACCTTGATGCTCGCTACATTTCCCTGGATCGCTTCAACGGTCTGCAGCTTCCGTTCTTCGCTTTTCCCGCTCGGATCCCCGATGAGGCCCGTTGCCCCACCGACAAGCACGAGGGGACGATGACCCGCATTCTGGAAGCGGCGCAGGGTCAGGAACGGCAGAAGATGACCGATATGCATGCTGTCTGCCGTCGGATCGATCCCGCAGTAGATCGAGATGCTTTCCTTCTCCAATTGTTTCTCCAGTCCTTCTGCATCCGTCTGCTGGTACGTGATGCCCCTCCAGTCCAAATCCTTCAATAATTCCATTTTTCCATTCCTCCTTATCGTTTAGCGCATAAAAAAAGCCCCTGCACAAATATGCAGGGACGCTGTTCGCGCGGTACCACCCAAATTAAGGACAAGCTGTCCTTCACTCTTTTGAAATAACGGCTCTTACCGTTTGCTGCTACTTGGGTTCACAACAAAAGCTCCGGGAGGTAATTCGTCTGCGTGCCGTGCCGATTTTCACCACCCATCGGCTCTCTGGCTGTTACGGAAAACACAAACTACTCGTTCCCATCATTGCCTAACATTTTTCATTCACTCTATATGGTTTTTATCATATTCCGCCCGAATAGTCAACGACTCCCCCTTCAGCCGTCAGACTTTTTTCCACTTTTTCCGACCGCATTCACCCTATTATGCTATAATGGGAATGTTCTGGAGGGGATGAATAAATGAACGAAAAATGGAAATTATTTCTCGACAAAATAGATCCTATACTGAAGCCTTTCCGAAGTCCGACATTCCAAAAGCGGACCCGGATTACATATGGAGTGCTGTGGAACCTGCTGCTGATCATCATGGTCACGGCCGTCCTCGGTTTTGCCTTCGCCGGTGGAGTCGGGGCCGGCTACTTTGCCTCCCTGGTCAAAGATGAGCCTCTGCGTCCCTATGAAGAAATGAAAGATGATATCTATAACTATGAAGAAACCTCCCAGCTCTACTTTGCCGATGATGTGTATCTCGGAAAGCTCCGCACCGACCTCGAGCGTGAAGAAGTGAAGCTGAAGGATGTATCGGTGGACTTGCAGCATGCCGTCATCGCAACGGAGGATGAGTACTTCGAAGAGCATGACGGAGTGGTACCGAAAGCCATCGTGCGGGCAGTCATGCAGGAATTCACCAATTCCTCCACCCAATCAGGCGGAAGCACACTCACCCAGCAGCTCATCAAAAACCAGATCCTCACGAATGAAGTGTCCTTCGAACGGAAGGCAAAAGAAATCCTCCTTGCCATGAGGCTGGAGCGATTCTTCGACAAAGAAGAGATCTTGGAGGCCTACCTCAATATGGCCACTCTTGGCCGGAATTCATCAGGTCAGAATATTGCCGGCGTCGAGACTGCTGCCGAGGGGATCTTCGGTGTGAAAGCAAAAGATCTTTCCCTTCCGCAAGCCGCCTTCATCGCAGGGCTTCCACAAGCGCCCTTCACCTACACGCCCTATACCAATCGGGGTGAGCTGAAGGAAGACCTGGAAGCTGGATTGAAGCGAAAAAACACCGTGCTGTTCCGGATGCATCGCGAAGGGTACATTACAAAGAAGCAATATGATGAAGCGGTCGCCTACGACTTGAAGAAGGATTTCATCAAGAAGAAAAAATCTCCACAGGAAAAGTATCCTTGGCTCATGGCCGAACTGGAAGAGCGCTCCATCGAGATCTTGACAGAAGTCCTTGCCGAAAAGGACGGCTATTCTAAAGAAGACCTGGAAAATAGCGATAAGCTGACGAAGGAATACAAAATCCAGGCTGACCGCAAGATCCGCTCCGGTGGATACAAGATCCACTCGACGATCAACAAAAAGATTTACGATCAGATGCAAAAAACGAAAGACGAGTACAATATGTACGGGATCACCAAAACAAAAACCGTGACCAATGAAGAGACCGGAAAAGAAGAAACCGTGGAAGAACCCGTTCAGGTCGGTGCCATCATGATCGAGAACAAGAGCGGACGGATCATCAGTTTCGTGGGTGGAAGGGACTTCAAACTGGAGCAGACCAACCACGCCACCCATTCCCATCGTTCCAACGGTTCGACGATGAAACCTCTCCTCTCTTACGCACCTGCCCTTGAATATGGAACGATTTCGCCAGGGACACCGATCCCTGATGTGGAATTCTCCGCTGCAAGCGGTAGCGGAGCAGCCTGGTCACCGAAGAACTACTCCTTCAATGAGAAGGGGCTGTATCCGGCACGCTACGCCCTTGCCGAATCCTTGAATATCTCGGCTGCACGGAATTACATCAATATCTATGACCGCGATCCGTTCAATCAATTCCTGATGAAAATGGGCTTCGATTCCCTTACAAAACGGGATAATAACCTTGCCCTTACCCTGGGAGCAGCTTCTCAGGGAGTAACGGTGGAAGAAAACGTCAATGCCTACACCACCTTCGCAAACGGTGGAAAGTTCGTTGATGCGTATATGATTGAGAAAATCGAGGATTCCGATGGAAAAACGGTTTATGAACATAAGTCGAAACCGGTCGACGTCTTCAGCCCTCAGACCGCCTATCTGACTTTGGATATGATGAGGGATACACTGGATTACAGCCTTGGGACAGGACGCTACGCCAAGCAGTTCCTGAATTTCTCCTCCGACTGGGCAGGAAAATCGGGCACAAGTCAGGATTACCATGATTCATGGTTCGTTGCATCCAATCCGAGCATCACATTCGGTACCTGGTTTGGATATGATCAGCCTTCTCCACTGAAGACACCTGATTCCGATGCCATCTATGGCCATTATGGACAGCGTACGATCCGCCTTTGGGCCCGACTGCTGAATGACACGAGGGACCTTGATCCGAAACTGATCGATCCCGATGAGTCATTCAAGGAACCGGACGGGATCGTAAGACGTTCGTACTGCTCGATCTCAGGCATGCTTCCTTCCGAGGCATGCAGCAAAGCCGGTCTGGTGAAGACCGATCTGTTCAATGCCAAATATGTGCCGACGAAGACCGATGACAGCCTCGTGATGAGCAAGTACGTCGTCGCAGGTGGCAAGAAGTATATGGCCTTACCGGAAACGCCTGACGAGTTCGCCGAACAGGGGGTCATCCTGAATCCCGACTTCGTCAAGAGGATCTTCGGCAAGGTACCAGGGGATGCCAGCAAGCTCATCCCAGACGGAGACGCACGCTTCAAGAACGTCCTCGTCGCCGAGAATAAACTGTCTGATGATGGTCAGGCCCCTGGAGGAGTAAAAGCCTCCGCAGGCGGCAGCTCCGTTTCCTGGACATCGTCCGGAAGCAGTGATGTGGTCGGCTACCGCGTATACAGTTCATCAGGTAAGAAGGTGGCAAGCGTCAAGTCCGGGGGCTCTTTATCGGCAAGCGTAGGAAATGGTTCTTACTACGTCGTTGCTGTGGATGTGGCAGGAAAAGAGTCCAAGCCATCCAACACGGTCCAGATCGGCAGTTCGAAGCCGAAGGCAAAACCGACGAACGCAAAACCGGAAGAGAAAAAGCCGGAAAAACCGGATGAACCGAAAAAGCCGGAGGAGACAGATGATGGTCAATCAGACGATTCCTCTGATCCGCCGGCTGAAGAAAAACCAGATCCCCCTGCCGAACCCGATAAGCCGGCAGAAGAATAAAGAAAGGCCCCCTCATCCGAGATGAGGGGGCCTTTCTTCGCTATCAATCTTCCATCGTACTCAGGTCACCAGTCGGGAGATCGAGCTCCCATGCTTTCAGGACGCGCCTCATGATCTTACCGCTCCTGGTCTTCGGAAGCTTATCCCGGAACTCGATTTCACGGGGTGCTGCGTGGGCAGCGAGTCCTTTTTTGACGAAGGTGCGGATTTCTTCCTTCAGCTCATCACTGATCTCATACCCGTCGCGGAGGGCGATGAACGCCTTGATGATTTCCCCGCGGACCGGATCGGGCTTCCCGATCACGCCGGCTTCTGCGACTGCCGGATGCTCAACGAGTTTGCTCTCCACTTCAAACGGACCGACGCGCTCACCCGACGTCATGATCACATCATCGACACGGCCCTGGAACCAGAAGTATCCTTCTTCATCCATGTAGGCGGAGTCCCCCGATACATACCAGTCACCCGGCATGAAGTAGGAATCATATTTCTGCGGGTTATTCCAGATCTGGCGCATCATGGACGGCCAGCCTTTTTTGATGGCAAGATTCCCCATCCGGTTCGGCGGCAGTTCGTTCCCCTGATCATCGACGATTGCAGCCTTCACACCAGGGAACGGCTTGCCCATGGACCCCGGCTTGACTTCGATGCTCGGGTAGTTGCAGATGAGCTGCCCGCCCGTTTCCGTCATCCACCACGTGTCATGGATACGAAGATTGAACACCTTCATCCCCCAGCGCACCACTTCCGGATTCAGGGGTTCCCCGACGCTCAGGATATGACGGAGGGAGCCAAGATCGAATTGCTTCACGATCTCATCCCCTGCCCCCATGAGCATGCGGAATGCAGTCGGGGCGCTGTACCATACGGTGACACCGTAGTCTTCAATCGTTTTATACCAATGCTCGGGTTTGAAGCGGCCACCGACGATGACATTCGAGGCGCCGGCGAGCCACGGACCGAAGATTCCGTACGATGTCCCTGTCACCCACCCGGGATCTGCGGTGCACCAGTACACATCTTCCTCCTGAAGGTCGAGGACCCATTTCGATGTCTGATAGTGCTGGAGCATGGCATTATGGACATGAAGCACGCCTTTCGGTTTCCCGGTTGAACCCGACGTATAGTGAAGGATCAATCCATCCTCCCTGTCCACCCACTCGACAGATAGCTTCTTCGAGGCATCCTTGAACTTCGCCATGAAGTCGATGTGCACAGCATCTTCCTTGACCCCATCCCCGATGAGGAATACATGTTTCAATTGGGGCAGTTGATCTACAGGCACCCGCTCCAGGAGCTCCGGAGTGGTGACAAGCACCTTGGCTCCGCTGTCCTCGAGACGATCCCTGACCGCTCCTTCCATGAAGGCTTCGAATAATGGACCGACAATGGCACCGAGCTTGATGGCGCCAAGGATGCTGAAATAAAGTTCAGGTGACCGTGGCATGAAGATGAACACCCGGTCCCCCTTTTCTACATCCCCGAAGTTCTTCAGTACATTCGCTGCCTGGTTGGACAGCTTTTTCATATCGGCAAACGTATATTTTTCATTCCGCTCAGGGTCCCGGTAGTACAGGGCCACCTTATTTTTACGGTGGGTCTCCGCATGACGGTCGATGGCTTCATGAGCCAAATTGACCCGGCCGGTTTCTGACCATGAAAATTCCTTCTCTACCTCTTTCCAGTCAAATGATTCATATGCTTGATCATAATCTGCGAGATTATAATCCCCCTTCGTTACTGGTAGCGCTTCCACTTTCATCGACATATCCCCCTTGTGAATGAAATGACATTTCCATTATAGTATAAATATAATATATTCTCAATTTTTTAAAAAATGAGACTAGAGAAGAATGAAGGAAAGATGACGGCAAACGTTGATCTGGCGAGCTTCTTAAAATATTCCAGAATAACGATTGGTGATAGAATGATAGAAAAGTCATGAAAGCGCTATCTCTTTCATGTATACTGGTACTGAGGAAATTCAATAGGTGGTGGCCACATGGAATTAAAAATGACCTATAATGCAACAGAACTTAAGACAACCAAAGGCAGGATCGTCGTCGAGGGACCCATCTCGTCCGAAGAGCTGGCCAAACTCGATTTCCATGAAGACCTGACGGCATTCAGGCCTGCTCCGCAGCAGCATAAAGCCCTGATCGAAATCGCCCAGCTCCCGGAAGGAAGGATCATCATCGCACGGGATGAGAACCAGATTGTGGGCTATGTTACATATCTCTACCCGGATCCCCTGGAGCGCTGGTCGCAGGGAAAGATGAAGAATCTCATCGAGCTCGGTGCGATTGAAGTGATCCCGAAGTTCCGCGGGGCATCCGTCGGCAAGACCCTCCTGAAGGTATCCATGATGGATGACCATATGGAGGATTTCATCATCATCACAACCGAATATTATTGGCACTGGGACCTGAAGGGGACGGGTCTCAATGTGTGGGAATACCGGAAAGTGATGGAGAAGATGATGAACGCAGGAGGTTTGGAATATTTCGCGACGGATGACCCGGAGATCAGCTCCCATCCCGCGAACTGCCTCATGGCGCGTATCGGGGAGCGCGTGGACCCCGACTCCATCCAACAGTTCGATCAGCTCCGATTCATGAATCGTTTTATGTACTAGCCAAAGGGGGAAGCGACCATGATCATTGAAGAGATCATGAAATCAAACGTAGAAACGCTCAGACCGGATGACTCAATCGAAACCGCCATCAGACTCATGAGGGGAAAGAAAATCAAGCATATCCCGATTGTGGATGATGAGATGAAGATACTCGGGATCATCAGCGACAGGGACGTCAAAGACGCTGCACCGTCGATCCTTAATGAACAATCTGCTGATTTCACATTGAAGAACCCTGTCAGGCAGATCATGCAGCAGCAGGTCATCACCGGGCATCCCCTGGATTTCGTCGAAGAAGTGGCCGCGCTCTTTTATGAGCACCGCATCAGCTGCCTCCCGATCCTGAAGGCCGACAAGCTGGTCGGGATCATTACGGAAACCGACCTGCTTTATACCCTCACCCAATTGACCGGGGCGAATCAGCCGGGGTCCCAGATCGAAGTGAAGGTACCTCACCGGGCAGGCATCCTTTACGAAGTGGCCGGGATCATCCGCAAGCATAATGCGAACATCCTGAGTGTCCTTGTGTATCCCGATAAACAGGATGAGCAGCAGAAGGTCCTTGTCTTCCGCGTCCAGACGATGAATCCCACCCGCGTCATCGAGGAGATCAAACAGGAAGGATACAGCGTGTTATGGCCGAACATGCCGGGAATGCCATCATGAAGGATTCCGTCTTCATTTACTCGGATGACCTACTCGGCTACCGCTTCTCCGATAACCATCCTTTCAACCAGATGCGCCTGACCCTCACCCTGGATCTGCTCAGGGAATCCGGTGCCATTGAAGAGGATGAAATCGTCAAGCCCCGGGCCGCCACGGTGGAAGAGCTCCAATTGAACCATGATGCGGCCTATGTCCAGGCCATCAAGAAAGCCGGTAAAGGGGAACTTCCCCCCGAGCAGGCAGAGAGCTATGGAATCGGCACCGAGGATACGCCGATCTTCCCGGGCATGCACGAGGCCAGCTCCTTCCTGGTGGGCGGTACCCTGGAAGCGGTCGATCAGGTGATGAGCGGCAAGGCCAAGCACGCCCTTCATCTCGGAGGAGGCCTTCACCACGGGTTCAAAGGAAAGGCATCGGGCTTCTGCATTTACAATGATAGCTCCGTCGCCATACGATACCTTCAGGAAAAGTACAAAGCAAGGGTCCTCTATGTGGATACGGATGCCCACCACGGAGACGGGGTTCAGTGGTCCTTTTATGATGATCCCGATGTCTGCACCCTCTCCCTGCATGAAACGGGACGCTATCTGTTCCCGGGTACGGGAAATGTGAATGAGCGGGGACACGGGAAGGGCTATGGATACTCCTTCAACATCCCCCTTGATGCGTTCACCGAGGATGAGTCATTCTTGGATGCCTATGAATCCGCGATCCGGGAGGTAGCCGAGTTCTTCAAACCGGATGTGATACTGACCCAGAACGGAGCGGATGCCCATTATTATGATCCCCTCACCCATCTTTCCACCACCATGAAGACGTACCGTGAAATCCCCAGGATCGCACACGAACTTGCCCACACGTACTGTGACGGGAGATGGATTGCCGTAGGCGGAGGTGGATACGACATATGGCGGGTGGTGCCCAGGGCATGGTCGTTCATCTGGCTTGAAATGACGGGAAGGACCGTCGGAGGCTCCCTTCCTTCCACCTGGTATGATCGCTGGAAGACGAAATCCGGTATCACGCTCCCTAGGGACTGGATGGATCCGCCGGGAATTTACACACCCATTCCCAGGAAGGCAGAGATCACAGAGAAAAATAAGCAGAATGTGGATAAGGCCCTCTACCCGATCCGGCAGCAGTTGGGAAAAGGAGCGGGTCATGAAACTGGCTGAAGACATGCACGCAGCAGATTGACTGCTGCGTATTTTTGATTATAGGTCAGGATTCTTCCTTTTTGAAAGGAAACAAGGAACAACAAAAAATCCGATTCCCCTTAAAAGGAATCGGATTTTTCCATTATCGCACACTATCCCCGGTCCTGATCAGACCCTCTGTGATGGCGTTTTCCATGAAGGGACTCGGTTCCCCCATGGTGTAGACCTGCAGTTCATGCATGGCCCGTGTACAGGCGGTGTAGAAGAGCCTGCGCACATCTTCTGTCCCGTAACAGTCCTCTGATGCATCATAGATGATGACGGCGTCGAACTCGATGCCTTTGGAAAGGTACGCTGGTACGATCACGACACCCTGATCATGTTCAAGCGTCCCTTTCGTGAGAAGGGTGACATCACCAAGATCGGAAAGGGCACTGAATGCCTCCGCGCTCTCTCTCGCCGTTTTACAGATGATGGCGATGCTCTCATGGCCCGATTCACGGTAATGATCGACTTTTGAGCGGACGGCCTGATGCAGTCCGGCCCGGTTTGACACCCGATCAAGTGATGGTGTTTCTCCACTTCGATCAAACGGGATGATGGCTTCACCATCAGGAATGAGCGTGCGGGTGAATTCTATGATGGGTTTCGTCGACCGGTAGCTCCTCTTGAGGCTTATGGTGTCTGTTTCCCCTTCACCATACAGCCCTGTCAGCATGCGGAAATCCGCTTGCCCGCTGGCGTGGGAGAAGATGGCCTGATTGAAGTCACCGAGGATCGTCATCCTGGCAGCGGGGAACATGCGCTTCAAAAACTCGAACTGGAACGGTGAATAATCCTGGGCCTCATCAATGACAAGATGCCTGACCGAGCTATTGATCTGGAAGCCCAGGATCAATTCTTTCAAGAAGAGGAATGGGGTGGCATCTTCATGGTACAGGCGCCCGTCATCGATGGCTTTTGCCGTCAATGCGCCGATGCCTTTCCAATGGGTCTCTTCTTCTTGAACGAGGGTGTTAAAAAGGGCTTTGTAAATGGCCACAAAGTCAATGAATCCGAATTCCCTGACATAGGTGCGCACCGGCTTCATTTTCTGTTGAACGATCAACCGGGCCAGCTGATCGGGCTCGACCTCGTAGTCCCCCACCTCTTCACGTTCATACCCCTTCCTCAGTGCGAGATGAGTCCGCGCATTGTGATAGGCGTGTTCACTCAGCATTTCCATGGCATCCTGCACCCATGGCTTCCTTCTCTCCCGGCGCGTTACCTCCTTCAGCTTCTTCAAGATCCATTCCTGCAAGGCTTCCAGTCGATTCGAAAACTTGAGATCCAGGGCTGTTTGATAAAACCGGTCGCGGATTTCCCCTGCCGTCACCACCGGTTCACCCCTGAAGACGATATCCTTGAACGTCATGCCGTCTGTATCCAATGTGCTCCGATATGCAAGGACCGACTGGATAAAGGCTTTAGAAGCCTTATGACCGATGGCAGAAAGCCTCTCAGCATAAAAGGGTTCACCTTGACCGCCAAGGACGAACTCAAGCTGATCATACGCATCCTCCACAGTAAAAGAATCACCGAGCCGGTGATCCAGGTATTCCTGGAAGGTGACCTGATGCATGTTTTCCTCCCCAAGCTCCGGCAGGACATTGGAGACGTACCGGCTGAACAGGGAGTTCGGGGAGAAGAGGACGATCTGATCCGCATCGATGCGATCCCTGTACTTGTAGAGAAGATAAGCGATCCGCTGAAGGGCGGCCGACGTCTTCCCGCTACCGGCTGCCCCGTGGACGATGAGGAGCCTGCCCTGGTCATGCCGGATGATTCGGTTTTGATCCTGTTGGATGGTCGCTACGATGCTGTGCATCTTTTGATCTTTTCCTCTTCCCAAGACCTGCTGAAGGATCTCATCCCCGATGGTGAGACTGGTGTCGAAAAGGGATTCAAGTACTCCCTCACGGATGAGGTACTGCCACTTCCCGTTCAATTCTCCCTTGATGACCCCACCGGGTGTATCATAAGCAGCTGGCCCAGGCTGATCATCATAATAGACGCTTGAGATCGGCGCCCTCCAATCATAGATCAGGAAATTCTCACCGGTTTCGTCGGTGAGGGATGAGACGCCGATATAGACCTTTTCCTCTGATTCATTTCCGTCCTCTGTGAAATCGATCCTTCCGAAGTATGGAATTTTTTTCATTCTCTCGAGAGTGGACAGGCGTTTAGAGGCATGCCTGTGGCTGCTCTGACTGGAGGACAGGGCCTGAGCCTCCTGGCGAAGACCGATGATCGTCTCCAGGTAGTCATCGAAGCTGTCCGTATTCACCTTGACTTCATCCCAGAAATGTTTACGCGTGTGAATCACTTCCTGTTTGCGCCTGGAGGTTTCTTCTTTCAATTTTTCAATTTCACCGTTAATCTCCTCCAGCACATGATCGACACGACGTTGCTCTTTTCTGTACTCGGCATTCATAGCATTCACTCCTCGGAATCTTTTAGATAAGGGTTGACACGGATCGTGTTTGCACTGTATAATTATAATAAGGATAACTAATACCTAAATTAAACAACAGCGCATATCTATCTAACTTTATCACATAATCCGTTTGGTGACAATATAAAAAAAGAGTGGCGTTCATGAAAATGAACGCCACTCTTTTTTTAGTTTTCTTTGTATGCCGGGTCGGTCACGATGATTTCCACCCTGCGATTCTTCTGCATATGGGCATCGGAATCATTCGGTTCCACAGGCATGGTATCTCCGTAGCCGATGGCGATGAACCGCTCAGGATCCAGTCCATTTTCGTTCACCAGGTACCGGATGACACTGCTGGCCCTGGCCGTTGAAAGTTCCCAGTTCGATGGATAACGATAGGTGGAGATGGGGCGATTATCGGTATGTCCTTCCACGTCCACCTTGTTCGGCAGTTCTTCAAGGAGCCCTGCGACCATATCGAGGAACGGAAAGGCAGAGTCAAGGACTTCGGCATCTCCGGTTTCAAAAAGGGCCTGCTCTTGAAGAACGAGGACGACACCCCTGTCCGTCCGCTCAGCCTTGATGGCATCCTCCATATCATGTTCCTTCAGATAGGCCTTCACATCTTTCAGGACCACATCAAGATCACTTGTACTCCCATCCGGAATGATGGACGCACCCTGAAATGAATCGACAATGGATTCGAACTTCCCCTTATCGATCTGCGACATGGAGAAAAGCAGGATGAAAAATACCAGGATCAGGGTGACCATATCCGAAAATGTGACCATCCAGGCAGGAGTCCGCGGGGATTCTTCTTCCTTACCCCTACGCTTCATCAACGGAATCACGATCCTTCAATCGATATGTATGCAGCTCTTCACCTGACAGGAAGACCGTCAATTTTTCTTCAAGGACCCTCGGGTTCTGCCC
The DNA here is from genome assembly GCF_009806575.1 of Rossellomorea marisflavi. Lineage (NCBI taxonomy): Bacteria > Bacillati > Bacillota > Bacilli > Caryophanales > Bacillaceae > Rossellomorea > Rossellomorea marisflavi. The sequence continues at coordinate 3,189,653 of NZ_CP047095.1, forward strand.
TGATTGAAGGCCCATCACGGCCTCGATGACGATCTGTTTCATGAACACTTCCTTTTCAGTCTTCATGGCAAGCTTCGATGCCATGGGGATGAAGACCAGGTTCGCAAGGAGCGTCCCATACAGGGTCGTCAGCAGGGCAACGGCCATATTGGGTCCGAGGGATGACGGGTCGCTGAGGTTCTGGAGCATGAGGACGAGTCCGATCAGAGTTCCGATCATCCCCCATGCAGGGGCGTATTCCCCTGCTTTATCTAGCAGTCTCTTATTCTTGCGATGACGCTCTTCAATGGCAATGATCTCGGTATTCAGGATATCCGTGATGACATCCGATTCGATTCCATCCACGGCCAGAAGGACTCCCTTCCTGATGAATGGATCACGGATTTCTTCGACCTCGGTTTCCAGGGAAAGAAGCCCTTCCCTTCTCGCTTTGTCAGAAAGGGATACAAATGTGGAAATCAAGCCTTGTGTATCATGTTCCTGCACCCTGAACGACTCTGCCATCACTCTTCCCAGCTGCTTCAGTTCATTGAAGGAAAAGCTGACCAGCATGGCTCCGATCAAGCCGCCGATGACCACCAGGATGGACGGAATGTTGATAAAGGATCCAAAACTATCTGGACCTGCATTGGTAAGGATGGCAACACCGACGAATACAATCCCCAAAACGACGCCTAAAGGTGTAAGCATATCAAGCTTCTTCATCATGACTCTCCCTGCAAAAAAAATAAAATCCTGCCTTCCGGTCAAAAGAGGACGGAAGGCAGGATCAGCCTTCCAGACCTATCTAACCAGTTTACAGCATTATTTGGTTGAATTTCTGTATTCAATGCGGTGAGGAAGTACAACGGCTGCTTCATCGACCGTTTCCTTGTTCATGTATTTCGTCAAGAGTCTCATGGCCACGGCACCTATATCATAAAGCGGCTGCACGACGGACGTGAGCTGCGGACGCACCATGAGGGCAAGCCTTGTATTATCGAACGAGATGATTTCCACTTCATCCGGAATGGAAACACCCGCATCCTGCGCTCCGTGTACGACACCGAGGGCCGTTTCATCATTCCCTACGAAGACGGCAGTCGGCTTGTCCGATAGCTCAGAGAACTTCTGCCATGCTTCAAGTCCTGAATCATACGTGTATTCCCCTTCGATGACCAGTTCATCATTGTATTCGATTCCTGCTTGCGCAAGGGCTTCACGGTATCCTTCAAGCTTGAACTTCATATTGATCGTGTCATGGAACGGACCGCTTACGAATCCGATGCGTTCATGCCCCTTATCGAGGAGATCCTTCACGGCATCGTAAGTCGCCGCTTTGTAGTCGATGTTGACGGAAGGGACTTTATTCGTCTCTTCAACCGCTCCAGCAAGGACGATCGGCACTGGTGAACGCTCGAATTCCTGTACATGTTCTTCGGATATATGTCCGCCGAGGAACAGGATGCCGTCCACTTGTTTCCCGAGCATCGTATTGAGGAGATGAAGCTCCTTCTCTGCATTCTGATCAGAGTTGCTCAAGATGATGTTGTACTTGTACATGGTGGCGATGTCTTCGATCCCTCGGGCAAGCTCCGCGTAGAAGATGTTGGAGATATCAGGGATGATGACTCCGACAGTCGTCGTCTTCTTGCTCGCGAGACCACGTGCAACCGCATTCGGACGGTAGCCGAGTCGATCGATGACCTCAAGTACCTTCTTCCTTGTTGCAGGCTTAACGTTGGGATTTCCATTGACCACACGTGAAACCGTGGCCATTGATACATTTGCTTCTCTTGCTACGTCATATATTGTCACGTTCATTGCAAACACGCTCCTTTACTCATAACCATTTACCTTATTTTACACCAAATAAACCTGGAGAGCGATTACAGGACTTTGTTACATTATGCACAAGTTACCATCCACTCATAAGTTCGATTAGTGTATACAGTATATTTATCTGCAATCACGTACATAATCATACGATAGTATATTTATTCCTGCAATGACTCTGCATCAATTTGTGAAAAAAATTCCATGAAAACGGAAAAAACGGACCCTCATAAGGAGGATCCGTCCATTTCTTCCTTGATTATACTGTGATTGTTCTTCCTTTGAATACTTCATTGTAGAATGTATCGAATTGGTCGAGATCCATCTGCTGGGCAGAATCGGACAAGGCGACGGCCGGGTCCGGATGCACTTCTGCCATGACGCCGTCTGCACCGATGGCAAGGGCTGCCTTGGCTGTCGGGAGAAGGAGGTCCCTGCGTCCTGTGGAGTGGGTCACGTCTACGAATACCGGAAGATGCGTTTCCTGCTTCAGGATCGGCACCGCGGAGATATCAAGGGTGTTACGGGTTGCTTTCTCATACGTCCTGATTCCGCGCTCACATAGGATGATGTCTCCATTCCCTTGTGAAATGATGTACTCAGCCGCATTGATGAATTCCTCGATCGTTGCCGAAAGTCCGCGCTTCAACAGTACAGGCTTCTTAACAGCACCGGCTGCTTTCAAAAGTTCGAAGTTCTGCATATTGCGGGCACCGATCTGGATGACGTCGATGTACTCGACAGCCTGTTCGATATCGGCCGGATTGACAATTTCGCTGATGACGGCCAAGCCGTACTCATCGGCGACCCTCTTCAAAATCTTCAAGCCTTCCATTCCAAGTCCCTGGAAGTCATAAGGGGACGTACGCGGTTTGAATGCTCCCCCGCGGAGAAGCTTCAGGCCTTTTGCTTTGACGGCTTTCGCCACTTCCGCCACCTGCTCGTAAGATTCCACGGCACATGGACCGAATACGAAGTGAGGATTTCCATCCCCGATGGCTTCTCCGTTGATATTCACGATGGTATCTTCCGGTTTCTTTTTACGGGAAACAAGAAGGGCCTTCGAATGGTCATCCTTCTGCAGTTCTAATCCTGCTTTGAATATTTCCTTGAAAATATGTTCAACAGTCGAGTCTTTCAACGGACCGTCATTGTTTTCTTTGATCAGGTTCAACATTCCCCTTTCACGAACAGGATCATAGCGGTATACTCCTTGAGTCTCCTTGACACGCCCGATTTCTTGAACGAGCTTGGCCCGCTCATTGATGATGTCCAGTAGTTTCAGATTCAGTTCGTCGACTTGATTCCTTAATTGATCGAGCTCTTGATTACTCACAATACAGCACCCTTTCTTTTTTTCCTGTTCATACGTAAAACCTGTTATAGTTTTAAGGAAGTATGATACATTTTTGATGTTGAAACTTATTATAATAGAACATATCTCAAATGTCACGAAGAAATTCTTTTTTGATTAAACGCTTTTAAGCGTTAAAGTATGTAAGTATACTATGAGACTGGGCTGAAGCAGGTGAATAATTGGTGAAAAAAAATCAAAAAATCTTTGCACTGGACATCGGTACCCGCTCAGTGGTGGGCATCATCATGGAAGAAATGGAAGACCATTTTCAGGTGAGTGATATTTTAATAGAGGAGCACCGGGAGCGGGCCATGCTGGACGGACAGATCCACGATGTACCTGCAGTAGCTGCCGTCATAACCTCGATCAAGAGCCGTCTCGAAGATGTCCACGGTCCTCTGAGTAAAGTATGCGTCGCGGCTGCCGGAAGGGCCCTGAGGACCGAAACGGCCTCCATTACCTCGGCCATCAAAGGCAAACCGCTCCTCAAAAAAGACGACGTCCTCCATCTTGAACTCGGGGCTGTCCAGGAGGCACAGGCGAAAGCTGCCGGGGAAGATGCCGGTCATCACTATTATTGTGTGGGATACTCAGTGCTCTACTACCGTCTGGACGGCGAAGAGATCGGCAGCCTCATCGACCAACAGGGGGATGAAGCGAGCGTGGAGATCATCGCCACCTTCCTTCCGCGGGTGGTCGTGGATTCACTGCTTGCGGCACTTCACCGGTCGGGACTGGAATTGGAAGCCCTAACCCTTGAACCGATCGCAGCCATCAACGTCCTGATACCGCCTTCCATGCGAAGGCTGAATGTCGCTCTCGTCGATGTCGGCGCCGGAACATCGGATGTAGCCCTGACGAATCACGGGACGGTCACGGCCTATGGCATGGTGCCGACAGCCGGGGATGAAATCACGGAAGCACTCAGCCGGGACCTGCTCCTCGACTTCCCCCTTGCAGAAAAGGCGAAGCGGCAGCTCCATGATTGTCCTTCCATCGAAGTGACGGATATTCTCGGATTTGAAACCGTCATTCCAACCGAAGAGGTGCTGTCTCGCATCGGCCCTTCCATTGATCGCCTGGCAAACGAGATTTCGGAGGAAATCCTTCGTTTGAACAACATGAAGGCACCGCAGGCAGTGATGCTCGTAGGTGGTGGCAGCCTGACACCTGGACTTCCCTCCAAGCTCGCCGCTGTCCTCGGCCTGCCGGAAAACCGCGCAGCAGTCAGGGGAGTGGAAGCCATCCAGCGCGTGAAGCTTCAGGGGCATATGTTGAAAGGTCCCGAGCTGGTCACCCCCATCGGCATTGCCATCGCTGCAAAGGAGACCCCCGTCCAATATGTGACGGTGGATGTGAACGGGCATGCCGTTCGGATGTTCGAAGTGAAAAATCTGACGGTGGGAGACTGCATCCTCTCGGCAGGCGTCAAAGTTCAGGACCTTCATGGCAAGCCCGGGAAGGCAATTTCCGTCACGGTCAACGGGCAGACCCTCTCCCTCCCCGGAAGTCACGGAGAGCCCCCTTCCCTTTTCAAAAACGATCAGGCCTGTTCATTTGACGACGGAGTCGGGAATCAGGATCGCCTCCTTGTCGAAAAGGGGAGGGATGGCGACGAAGCCGTTGTGACCATAGGAGAACTCATGGATGCGGGTTCAGGTAAGCGGATCTACCTTCAAGATCGGGAACTCCACCTCGAACCGGCAATCACGCTAAACGGTTCCCCTGCCGGGAAAGATACCGTACTGAAAGACGGGGATACCATTGACATCACCTTTATCGAGACGGTCGCAGATGCCCTTTCGCAGCTCGGATACCATGATTGGATTTCCTCCCTGAGACCATTCCACCTCTCCTTGAATGGAAAAGAGACGTATTTCCCTGCTTTTAACGGGAAGCTGTTACGTAACGGACAGGAAGTAAAACCGACTGCCATGATCCACAATCTGGATCGCATCTCATTCGAAGCTCCGGCCCAACCTACCCTCGAACATCTCCTGATCAAAAAGAAGATGGTGCTGACAAAGTCGATTACCATCTCTTTCAACGGGGAAGATGTACTACTCGAAAAGGTCTTTGCCACCGTGAAAAGGAATGGGAAGGAATTATCCGGTGAAGACCTCGTATTCTCAGGGGATGAACTCATGATCCAAGAGTCGGAAACGTCTCCATTCATCTTTCAGGATGTGTTTAATTTCGTGGAAATCGACATGCCGACAAATACGCGGGGGAGCTTCCTCCTCTTGAGAAACAAACTGGAAACCACCTTCTTTGAAGAAATCAGGGACGGTGATCTATTAGAGATCGTCTGGCCTGAAATCAAAGTCCGATAGGGTCAAAATGAAACGCCGCGGATCCCTGTAATGGGGTCTGCGGCGTTTTACTCATTATGGGGCCTAGCTTATCATGAACCGATTTTCCCCGGAACAGGGCTTGGTCGATCAACCGGATGAACCGACCCTTGATCGGATGAAACAGTTTGAGTCCCTTGATCCTCCCTGATTTCTTCACCCGCTTCCTTCACCTTCATACCGATGTCCTGAAGGTCTTCTGCGGCGTCCTTAGTCGATGCGATGAGCTCTGAAGACTGTTCTTTAACCGGTTCGATAATATCATCACTGACTCTTTCGTACAGGGCTTGCGCGTCATTGATGGCGTCCTTCAGAACAGCGGAGGCTGACTTCAGGCGTCCCTGCCAATCATTCATCACCCCGGATGGATCCTCCCTTACACGATCCACCATGCCCATGGTTGAATCCTTCCATGACGTCGTCTTCGTCGCCACCCTCCGTCGGGTGCCTGAGTCCAGCATGGCAATGGCTCCGCCTACTGCCGCGCCGAGCATGATGCCTTTCATCAACTTTCCACTTCTCGAACGGGTTCTCGTTGAATTCATTGGATTGGGTTCCTCCTTGAATAATCGTTATATAAACCCTTTCCCTCTCGACAAGAAAGTAAACCCTGGCACAAGCGCGTCAGTCACCGTGAAAACAAAAAAAGCCCTTATAGGCTTTTTTGTTCGATGCCGATTATAGTTTATCAAGTTCCTTCTCTGTAATGTTCCAGTGGGAAGCATTCCATCCCGGTTTCCCGTCGATGAAAAGGAAGGCTTGAGGAGACTCATGCTTGATGCCGAATTTCTCCGCTATATGATTGGATAGTTCCTTCGCTTCCTGAACAGCCAGGTAATACCCCTCTTCTTCCCCATGCTTGTTTAAGAACGATTGGTACTCATTGAACGCATTGCCGCTGATCGGACATGTCAGACTGTGCTTCATGAAGAAGAAGCGGGATTGACTCTCTGTGAGATTTTCAAATTCTTGTACGGTTTCTATCTTTTTCATTTTTCAACTTCCTTTCAGCATAATAAAAACGGTGAAGTCATCATATCACTTCACCGTTCCTTCAATCAATGATCACGCGTTTACGAAATCAGTTGTTGTATGTTTTTTCTGTTTCATCAAAGGCTTTTTTCGTTTCTTCAAGCTTTTGATTCACATCGTCCTTCACTTCTGAGACCGCTTCTTTAATGTCTTCCTCGGCATTTGAGCGATATGATTTGATTTTGCCAACTACCTGGTTGGACTGCTCTTGAACCGTCTTCGTCAAAGAAGAAGACTTCTCCTTGGCAGCCGCAGCCAATTCGTTGCTCTTTTCAACGGCCGTGTCTTTCCACTGGCTCGTCTTTTCTTTCCAGGCGCCTGCCTGTTCGTTGATATCGCTGCGAAGATCTTTACCGGATTTTGGAGCGAGCAGAAGAGCTGTTGCAGCTCCGACGATACCGCCGATCAACGTGCCGATGATGAAATCTTTTGAATTGATGTTGCTGTCATTCGTTTGATTTGGATTTTGCTGATTGTACTGCTGTGTCATAATGTTCATTCCCCTCTCAATTATAAGATCTAGCTCTTTTTATCATTTTTTCCCTTGCGCCGATGTCATCGGAAACAGGTACGGGAGGTTGTTCAACCGCCTTCCGCTCTTTCCACTTGCCCCTCAGTTCCATCAGCGCATTGCCCCACTGAACCACCTGGGAAATCCTGCCTTGATTACGTTCGAGTTCAGACGAGATGTTCGTGCTGACCTTCTTCACAGACGTATTAAGGTTCTGGATCGAATGTCCGACATCCCTCACTGCATAAACGACCGTATTCAAGTCTTCGGATTTCTTTTGGATGTCCTCTGCCAGAAGATTCGTTTTATGTAGCAATTCAGTAGACTCTTTCGTGATTCCCTGCAGCTGCCCTTCCAGGCCGTTCAGGGTCGTCGACACACTGTCGAGCGTCGTCCCTAGGGACTTCAATGTCTTCATGAGGCTGATCACAAGGACGAAGAACGCCACCGCAATGACTGCGACACTAAGATAAAGAATGATTTCCATCTGCTACACCTCCGTATATAGAAATTCTTTACCCTTATATGAATTCATTAAACATTATACTAGTATTTCTTCCTTTTCTCTCTTAATTCCTCTTTTTACTTTCAAAAAAATATCTGTATATTCAAAACGGCAGATGGCGCATGGATGAAGGATTTGGGGTAAAATAGAAAGGAATACATACCTAGGGGGAAACACAATGAAAGATCCAAGGATCCAGAAACTAGCAAAGAACCTGATCAATTACTCCGTCCAGCTCCAACCCGGCGAAAAGGTGCTGATCGAAAACTTCGGACTTGAGCGCGAACTCGTCACCGCCCTTGTGAAGGAAGCCTATGAAGCAGGCGGCTACCCGTTCGTCACACTGAAGGATGCAGCTGTCGACCGCTCCCTCCTCATGGGTGCACAGGAAGAACAGTACGACATGATGGCGGACTTCGAAGCCCGTAAGATGGAGCAGATGGATGCCTACATCGGTCTGCGCTCGGGAGAGAACATCAACGAGCAGTCCGATGTACCGGATGAGAAGATGAGGATCCACGGCAACACCATCGGCAAGAAGGTCCACAGGGAGATCCGTGTACCGAAGAAAAAATGGGTCGTGCTCCGCTATCCGACTTCATCCATGGCCCAGCTTGCCAAAATGAGCACAGAAGCGTTCGAGGATTTCTACTTCGATGTATGCAACCTCGACTATAGCAAGATGGATGCGGCCATGGACAGCCTCGCCGATCTCATGAACAGGACGGATCGCGTACGCCTGACGGGGGAAGGCACTGACCTGACGTTTTCCATCAAGGATATACCAGCGGTCAAATGCGCGGGCCGGTTGAATATTCCTGACGGGGAAGTGTACAGCGCCCCGGTGAAAGACTCCGTCAACGGCGTGATCTCCTATAACACGCCATCGCCTTATAACGGCTTCACATTCGAAAACGTCAAGCTCACGTTCAAGGATGGGAAGATCGTCGAGGCGGAAGCAAATGATTCGGACCGGATCAACAAGATCTTCGATACGGATGAAGGAGCACGCTATGTGGGTGAATTCGCCATCGGCGTCAACCCGTTCATCCAGCATCCGATGCAGGACATCCTATTTGATGAGAAGATCGACGGCAGCTTCCATTTCACCCCTGGTGAATGCTATGAGGATGCGTATAACGGCAACCATTCCAATATCCATTGGGACATGGTCATGATCCAGCGTCCTGAATATGGTGGAGGAGAAATCTATTTTGATGACGTGCTCATCAGGAAAGATGGACGGTTCGTCATCCCGGAACTTGAAGGATTGAATCCGGAAAACTTGAAATGACCAAAATAAAAGCCATCCGCGAATTCACTCGCGGATGGCTTTTTGACGTACGCAGGATTATTCTGCAATCTGTTCGTTCAATACTGTTTCATAGGACTGCTGGAATTTCTGGATATCCCCTGCGCCCATGAAGATCAATACGCTGTCTTCATGATGAAGAAGAGCGGTTGTATCACGCTCATCGATGATTTCACACCCATCGATCTTCGTTTCAAGATCATGGATGGAAAGCTTTCCGTGATTTTCACGGGCCGAACCGAAGATTTCGCACAGATACACCTTATCAGCAAGCTGAAGGCTTTCAGCGAACTCTGAAAGGAATGTCTGCGTCCTTGTGAACGTATGCGGCTGGAAGACAGCGACAATATCCTTATTCGGATACTTTTGACGGGCCGAATCGAGGGTGGCTGTGATCTCGGTCGGATGGTGGGCATAATCGTCCACCAAAATCTGTCCGCCTACCTTCTTCTCAGAGAAACGGCGTTTGACGCCTTCGAATGTTTGCAGTCTTTCCTGCACGATCTCTGTATCAAGCTCCTCGTAGTGACAAAGGGCAATGACAGACAGGGCGTTCAGGATGTTATGATCTCCGTATGTCGGGATCTTGAATGACGCATAGAATTCATTGCGAACGAACACATCGAATGATGTACCATTCTCATCATGGGCGACATTGCGTGCCTGGAAGTCATTCTCCTCGGCAAATCCGTAAAATACGACCGGTACCCTTGCCTGGATCTTTTGGAGTTGCTCATCATCACCACAAGCGATGATCCCCTTCTTCACCTGCATGGCCATTTCCTGGAATGCAGAGAATACGTCGTCGATATTGGCGAAGTAATCCGGATGATCGAAGTCGATATTCGTCATGATGGCATAGTCAGGGAAGTATGAAAGGAAATGACGTCGGTATTCACATGCTTCGAATACGAAGTAATTCGCATCCACTTCCCCTTTCCCCGTTCCGTCACCGATCAGGAATGAAGTCGGCTTAGCCCCTCGGATCACGTGTGCGAGGAGACCTGTCGTAGACGTCTTCCCATGTGCCCCCGTGACTGCTACGCTTGTGAATTCCTGCATGAAGTCACCAAGGAATTTATGATAGCGCGTTACAGGCAGGCCAAGTTCTTTGGCTGTCACGATTTCCTCATGTGTATCGGGGAATGCATTTCCGGCGATCACATGCATATCTCCGCCGATGTTTTCCTTTTGGAAAGGAAGGATTTTAATGTTGGCATCGTCCAACGCTTTTTGGGTGAAAAAGTATTTTTCTACATCGGAACCCTGGACCTGATAATCCATATCATGAAGGATCTGGGCTAATGCGCTCATGCCCGAACCTTTGATTCCTACGAAATGATATATCGTCATAATAGAACCTCCAACAATCGTCTATCTTAAAAACATTATATGAAATCATGATTTTTTTGCCATTAAGGACCAATGGTGAACACTGTCAACTTGAAACATTATACCACCTTTTAAAAACTGTGACCATGAAGAAGGAAATTTTCAGTCAGTTAGAATGAATTCCGGCGCTTCTTCTTTAAGGAACGCCCTCCATAAACCACCATTTTCTTGATACCTTCGACCGTATCGCTTCTTCATCGTGTCCACAAGATCAGGCGATCCCGCTTCAAAGACGGGACCTAGGGTCCATTCATGGGTCACCAGAGGGACTTTCCTCACAAAATAGGTCCTGTCCTTCTTGACATCCGACATTCCCCTTAAGCGGACAGGCTCCCGGTGATCGCCCAATAAAGGCATGCAGATGGGCTCTCCGCCCTCATGGCCTTCAATGGAAACAGGTTCCCATGGCACTGTCATCATCACTGCACCCAGGGTCTTCTTAGAAGGCGAAAGGGACCGGGTCTGGAGAAACTGAAAGAACAGTGTCGTCCCCTTGATCGTCTTGTAATCAAATAAAAGCCATTCTGAAAATACGTTTTCAGTAAGGCTGTCTCTTGCCACCGGGGCGAACCGTTTAGTGAAGATCATCTTTGCCCTGACGATTTCCCGGATGTTGGTTTCTTGCCGACAGAACTCCATCGCGGAATCGTACACCGCACGTGTCTGTTCCTCTGCTATCAATTGTTTACGATGACGGTACTCCGTCAGATCCAGCAATTCTCTCTGTGCGTCCATTCTGCTCACCTATCCACTCGTTGTCCTCCACGCCGGTCCCGTTATCCTCTGGTATAGTACCCCCATGGGGATCATCTGAAACGGCCAGGAAAAAAGAGTATCCTGCCGATGACATCTTCCAATCGATTCACCAACAGGATACCACATATTACCTTATGCTTCCACTCAGACGAGCGTTTCCAGCTCGGTCTCGGAGATCAGCACATCCCTCGGCTTGCTTCCCCTTGCTTCTGAGATGATGCCATTATTCTCCATCATTTCCATCAGTCTTGCTGCACGGTTGTAGCCGATCCGGAATCGCCTTTGAAGGGAAGATGCCGAGGCACCCCCCTGATCGACGACAAATTCACATGCTTCAAGAAATAATTCATCTTCTTCTTCTGTGACCTGTGCTTTCTTCAGGAGTTCATCCTGTTCAAAAAGATAATGGGGTGCACGCTGGTCCCTGACATGGGAGATGATTTCATCGATTTCGTCATCAGAGACGAACGTACCTTGAAGCCGGACCGGCTTGGATGACCCATTTTCGAGGAACAGCATATCCCCGCGCCCGAGTAACCGTTCCGCTCCGCTTCCATCTATGATGGTCCGTGAGTCGACGGCAGATGAGACGGAGAACGCAACCCTTGTCGGTACGTTCGCTTTGATCAGTCCGGTAATGACATCGACTGAAGGTCGCTGGGTCGCGATGATGAGATGGATTCCGCATGCCCTCGCTTTTTGGGCGATGCGACAGATGGCTTCTTCCACATCTGCAGGTGACATCATCATCAGGTCGGCAAGCTCGTCGATGACGATGACGAGATACGGAAGCTTATCGCTGTACTGCTTGTTCCTGGTGGCAAGTTCATTGAATCGCTTGATATCCCTTACTCCTGTATGGGCGAAGAGTTCGTACCTGCGCTCCATCTCTTCGACGGCCCACTTCAATGCGGCTGTCGCAGCCTTTACATCGGTGATGACGGGGCTGACAAGATGCGGGATGCGGTTATAAGGAGCAAGCTCCACCATCTTCGGATCGATCAGCATCATCTTCAGCTCGTCGGGAGATGATTTATACAGGAGACTGACGAGGATCGAGTTGATGCACACGCTCTTACCGGAACCGGTGGCCCCGGCAATCAGCCCGTGGGGCATCTTGCTAAGATCCGTGACGATCGGCTGCCCGGAAATATCAAGACCGAGGGCAGCTGTAAGCGGTGAGTCCGCCTCTTGGAATGCAGGGCTCGCAATGACTTCGCTGATGCAGACAGGACGGCTGTCCCGATTCGGCACCTCGATCCCGATCGTATGCTTACCCGGGATGGGCGCTTCGATCCTGATATCCTTGGCAGCGAGGCTCAGCTTGATATCATCTGAAAGGTTCGTGATTTTGTTTACTTTCACCCCTGGTTCAGGCTGTACCTCAAACCGGGTGACGGACGGTCCCTGTGTCACATTCACGACCTTCGCCCTCACGTTGAAATTCAGAAGGGTCTCATCGAGGAGTGCACTCTGGGTGTCCAGCCATTCTTCACTCATCGTTTTGGATACAGGGGGATTCAAGTATTCAAGAGTCGGAAACTCGTACTCATTCAACGTCTTGGTGGAAGAACTGAGCTCACTGTAGCTCTTTACGGCATCCTCCCCTTGAACGATTCCCTGCTCCATTTCAGGTTCACTTTCATGATGCTCTTCCACGACTTCTGTCACCTGTGGGTTTTGAACCCTAGGTTCGGGAGAAGGACCAGGCTGCTGCCGGCGCTCGGACATACTCCGCTTATCCTGATTCAGCATGAGGACATTGAACGGAAGATGCGACCGTTTCTTCTGTTTCCGTTCTTCCTGGAACTCCTCTACAGGCATGGCGTTTTCTGCTTCTGCATCATGTTTTGAAACAGCCGCATCCCTATCCTCTCGGGATTCTGCATGCAAAGGGGCGATATGTTCTTCCGTGTTCACAACCGGCGTAACGTGTTCCACGTACTCATCGGAAGGAGCTGATTCCGCTTGATCTTCAAACCGGACATCTTCCCTTTCCCCAGAGCCCCGATAGATGCAGGGGCATCCGTTATGTCCAATGTTCCTGTCGCATCGAAAACCTCTTCGTCAACGGCTGGGGATGACAGATCTTCTGACCTTTCTTCTGTCACTGTTTCGGTAATCGGCGCCACATCATGTTCTTCTGAAGGGCTCTTGAATTCATGTAATTCAAAATCCACCGCTTCTTCCGATCGGGCTTCGACCTCCGGTACATCATGATGGGCAGGCGGGGCGGGCAGGGGCTCCTCCCTCACATCCGGTACATTGACCGAAGCAGGTGTCTGACCATGTAAAAAGTTGCCCAGTTCGTACTCGACTTCTTGCTTTTTGATCGGCCGCTCCCTGAATCCATAGATCGGTGAAGGGATTTCCGTCGGCTTGAACGGTCTGATCCCCTTCCCTTTCTGTACTTTTGAAGTGACCGTTTTAGACGGTGCGGACGTTGATTGGTGTACAGGTTTGGGTTGTGCCTCCTTGCGTGGACGCTCCACCCGTTCTTTCTCACGCTTAGGGCGTTCGGGCTGCTTTTCCGTGACTTCTTTCTTATCACGGTCCCGGGTCCGTCTTTCCCGGCTCCCCCCTTCCCCATCACCGATCAAAGGAAAACGGAAATTCCCTTTCGGATATTGATAGGTCATCCGCGCCTCGACATCACGCTGATAGGGGGCCGACTGACTCCCCCCTGCTTCGGGGCAGGGCGATGCACCTCGTCTTCCACATATTCTTCATAACTATCATCAACATCAGAAAATTTCCCGATTATCTTCTTAATCCAACTCACGTCAATCACTCTTTCCTTCATACTTACTATCATTCTATCAGTTCACCGGAAAAATTCGAGACATTTCACCATAAAATGAACATTGTTAGAAAAATGTGTCGAAACCAACATCCATGTAAATAGAATGTAACAAGAAAAGCGCAGGGGGCTTGCCCTGAGGCGACAAGCATAAGGCGAAGATCTCGGAAAGGCGTTCTGTGCCTTTTTGAGATCTTTGACTTATGACCTCGAGCCTTAAGCACCCGGAGCTGGACATGAAGAAAAGCGGAGGCGGGTTGGGCTGACCCGACAAGCATAAGGCGAAGGCACCGGAAAGGCGTTCTATGCCTTTTTGGGGTCTTTGACTTATGACCTCGAGGGGCAACCCGCCGGAGCTGGACATATAGAAAAGCGCAGGGGGCTTGCCCTGAGGCGACAAGCATAAGGCGAAGGCACCGGAAAGGCGTTCTGTGCCTTTTTGGGATCTTTGACTTATGACCTCGAGCCTCAAGCACCCGGAGCTGGACACGAAGAAAAGCGGAGGGGGCTCGACCTGAGGCGACAAGCATAAGGCGAAGATCTCGGAAAGGCGTTCTTGGCCTTTTTGAGATCTTTGACTTATGACCTCGAGCCTCAAGCACCCGGAGCTGGACATGCAGAAGATCGAAAAGATTCATCAACCAAACAAAAAAAACCGGACCACATCAGGCCCGGGTGAACATGCAATTATCCTTTGAACGCTTGTCCCACTTCGTATTGATTGTCGAGGACGAGGATTCCTTTTTCTTGGGGAGCATCCGGTAGGTCGAGTTCTTTGGCAGAGCAGATCATGCCGGAAGAAGGCACTCCGCGAAGCTCTGCATCTTTGATGACCATCCCGCTCGGCATAACGGCGCCGACTTTTGCCACAACCACTTTTTGTCCTTGATCCACATTCGGGGCTCCGCAGACGATTTGAAGTGTTTCGTCACCGATCTCCACCTTGCAGATATTGAGCTTGTCAGCATTGGGATGCTTTTCTTTTTCTGCTACGTACCCGACGACGAACTTAGGGGTGAAATCTCCTTCAAGCACATCTTCAAAGCCGTTTTTAGCGATGGCTTCGTTGATGCTCTTCAGCTTCTCATCATCCATCTCCACTTGACCTTTCGCTTCAAGGCTTAGATAAGCGGAAGCGTTGAACAGATTGTAACCGACGGTTTCACCGGATTCTTCATTGAACAGGCGGGCTGCATCGCCTTTTCTTTCATGACCGACGCTTCCTTCGAATGTCGGATCCATTGTGATGATGAGGGTATCGCCGATGCCCTCCAGATTATAAAATACGTTCATGTATGTTACTCCCTTTCTTTTTTACGATTTTTAGCTAGTATGAAGATCGGCTCAAGCTCTCCTTCATCGTATACGAAGGACAGCGCAGTGATGGGAACATTCCCGTTGGTGAAGAAGCTCATGGTCATTTGCGCGAGGACGTCATAGCCGGTCTCATTCCGCATATCCCCGATGATCAACACATCCTGGTGGGGAACCGATACCGTCATCTCCCCTGATACTGTTTCCTTCATATCCCGTAAAAAGGATTCGTTCAGGATCCTGCTCGCGTCGTAGCCATCATTTTGATTCAGGAAATAGAATGTATTCCCTGCCACTTCATCTTTTTTCATGGCGGTCGGGAGACGCCTCACATTGAAGAGGGCGATTTCCCTGAGCTGTTCCCGTGTCCACCCTTCCGATTTCATCATCCGCTCATCGATCAGGCGATAGGTGCTTCCTGAATCGAGTGCGTAATAGATCCTTGTCTCGGCTGTATGATCATCTGTGATCAACGGGATGTCATCGGGGGATTCCGTTGCAAAGGAAGTGGACCGGATGACAGGGAAGATATTCTGTTCATGTTTGTTCGGCTTTTCTTCGCCCATGGCATTCAATGCTTCCTCTACATAGTAGACCACTTCGTCGATGATGGTTTTGTTGTTTTCCTTCCACTTGGACACGATGGGGGGAAGTGCGACTGTCATCCCCTTCTTTGTGTCCTTCCGCTCGATGCGGAGTGTTTCTTTTTCCCGGTCGTATGTAATCAGGCGTTCAGATGACTGGAGCCGGTCCTGAAGTTGTTTTTTTAATTTTTTTGTGTCCATGGTGTAACCTCCTTCCACATGCGGTCTCGCTTCTGCTATTTTACATGAAAAGCTCCGGATTTCAAAAGGAAATCACGAAATGTCCTCGCTGTACCATCCGACACCACAGGCAGAAGGCGGTCGCATCATATCTGCTTGGCTGGACTCATTCAGTGTAACCAGCAGAAAAAAAGGAATTCCTCCAATGGGGAATTCCTTTCGATCCACTTAGCCAAGCTGATTCATGAAATTCTCGATTTCTTCTTTCGTTTTGCGGTCCTTGCTGACGAAACGCCCCAGTTCCTTGCCGTCTCCGAATGCCAGGAAGCTCGGGATCCCAAAGATATCGTTTTCGATGCAGATATCGATGAATTGATCGCGATCCACGTAAATGAACGTGAATTCGCTGTACTCACTTTCGATTTCAGGAAGGATCGGTTCGATGATCCGGCAGTCCGGACACCAATCCGCCGAGAACATGAATACATGCTTCCCATTCGCCTTCAACTCGTGAAATTCCTCTTCTGATGCCAGTTTTCGCATGTTACTTACCTCCAATATCAAGCGTTAATTGATCGGGTTTGATCAACCCTAGTTTACGCATATATTCAGATAGTAACAGGCTGATGAGGGCAGGTCCAATGATATGCAACACGAGGACCTGGATCAGGACACCCGTACTGAACCCCATGGTCTGGAACGTCATGATCTGACCGACCAATCCGCTTGTCCCCATTCCGGCTCCCGCTGCATTATTCTCCATCACCCAGATCGTCGTCCCGATCGGGGCGAGGATCATACCCGCCAGTGTCGGCGGCAGGAGGATGAGGGGATTGCGCAGGATATTCGGCACCTGGAGCATCGAGGTCCCGATGCCTTGAGCAAGCAGACCACCAAACCGGTTCTCCCTATAGCTTATGACCGCGAACCCGACCATCTGAGCGGCACAGCCGATCGTTGCTGCACCTGCAGCCACTCCATTCAAATCGAGCATGAGGGCGATGGCGGCACTTGAGATCGGTGCCGTCAGGGCGAGACCCATGAGCATGGCCACGAGGATCCCCATCAAAATCGGCCGCTGCTCTGTTGCCCAGCTGATCCATCCGCCGAACATCGTCATGAATGTCGAAATACCCGGTCCGATGAAGGAAGCCGCCGCAAACCCTGTGAGAATGGTCGTAAACGGGGTGACGATGATATCAAGCTTCGTCGTTTTACTGATCAGCTTCCCGACTTCCACAGACAGGACCGCCGCCACATACGCACCGGCCGGTCCACCGAGTGCCGCACCGGCTGCCCCCGTAACGACTGCCGAGAAAAGCACGAGCGGCGGAGCCCCGAGTCCATAGGCAATGGCCGCACCGATGGCAGGACCCATCATGGAAGAAGCCACGCCTCCCATCTCGATCAAAAACTGTTGCAATCCATCTGGCAGAAACCCTGCCTGTTCCCCGATCGTCTTCATGATCAAACCGATGATCAGGGAACTGAATAACCCAAGAGCCATATAGCTCAAGGCATCTATTACATATACCCTCGCCGAGGGGTTAACGCCCTTTTTAGCTAGCCATTCCTTCATGTTGCTTCCCCTTTCAACCCTTACTCTTTTACTAGTGTAAAGACACATGTATCGTTTGTCCAGATAAAAATACACACAAAAAAAAGATCCGATCGCATGGATCAGATCTTAGGAAGTCTTCACGGAAGTCGCCATCTTCATCATCATTTTTGCATGATCAGACAGATCGCCTTCATCTGACTGGGTGGAAACCTTCGTCCCCCCCACCCCGACGATGAGCTCAAATTTTTCAGAATCGGGGATGCTCTTGATGATGTAATACCCCAACCCGTCCCTTCCTTGGAACGTTCCTTTTTTCACCACGTCGGTTTCATCTTCAAGGGACGTTTTATATAGAAGGTCGCTGTCCTTATCTTCTTGGGGATTGTTGAACAGGATGAACGTATCCGACCCTTTCTTGATGATCACATTATGAGAAGTCTCTTTTTCCACTTCGGCTCCGAAGGGCAGGTAGAATTCGATGTCCCCTGCTTTCTCTTTCGCTTCTGCCTTATGATCGACCATATCTTCTACGACTTTCGCCGTTTTATCCTTCTCTTCGTCAATTGAGGTGCTGCACCCTGCTAACGTAAGGGCAAGAATGAATAAAACCGATAAATAGCGCTTCATTCTCCGTCATCCTCCTTTATTCTGCTAAACCTACGCTTATGATACCCTCACAAAGTCCCAATGACAACCCGTTTTCTTACAGGTATGCTGTTTTTGCTGGGAAGAAAGGTTAATTTTGACTCGGATGGGGTAAATCGTGTAGGAAACAGTAACAGATAGGGGATGATCACAATGAATATGACGGTATACCTGGCAGGGGAGATACATAGTACCTGGAGGGATGATGTCAAAAGCGAAGCGGAGAAAAGGGGACTGAACATCCAGTTCTCAGGACCGATGGAAAATCATGACCGTTCCGATTCCATCGGGGAAGAAATTCTTGGCACTCAGCCGAACGCCATCCTGAAAGATGAGGCAGCTTCTGCCTTCAATAATTTGCGCACCAAGATCCTGATGGAAAAAGCAGATCTCGTCATCGCTTACTTCGGAGAAGAATACAAACAGTGGAATTCAGCCATGGATGCCGGCATTGCCCTCGCGAAGGACAAGCCGTTGATCCTGATCCGTCCGGAAAAGCTCCACCATCCGCTGAAAGAAATTTCCCGGCGGGCAGATGTGACGGTTTCCACGATTGAACAGGCTCTTCAAGCCATCACCTATATTTTTGAAGAATAATGATTCCATCGCCTGCCCTCTTATCCTGGGCGGGCGAATTTGTTCTCTGCCGGGTGTAAAGCGCTTACAAAATAGTTTGACAATTCAAAAACGAATAAATATTAGTAATATATAGAAATAAATGGTATAATTAAAATTTTATTAATTTCTTTTTGACTTTATAAAAATCTTAAAATATTATAGTAAAAGAATAAGGAGGTTGTAATATGTCATCATCGAATAAACAGAAAATTGTGGAAAGTGTACCTCAGACCGGGTTCTTCGGTCACCCCAAAGGGTTGTTCACATTATTCTTCACAGAATTCTGGGAGCGTTTTTCATACTACGGTATGAAAGCCATCCTTGTATATTATATGTACTACGAGGTATCAAAAGGCGGACTCGGCATCGAGGAAGGTACTGCGCTCGCCATCGTTTCCATCTACGGTTCCCTGGTGTATATGTCAGGGGTCATCGGAGGGTGGCTGGCCGACCGGGTATTCGGGACGTCGAAGGCCGTCTTCTACGGCGGGATCTTCATCATGTTCGGGCATATCGCCCTTGCATTCCCGGGGAACTTCTCCATGTTCATTGTTTCCATGGTACTGATCGTCATCGGTACTGGGTTGCTTAAACCGAACGTATCAACCGTCGTCGGTGAAATGTACAGTCAGGAAGATACACGCCGCGACTCGGCTTTCAGCATCTTCTACATGGGTATCAACCTTGGTGGATTCGTTTCACCACTCGTTGTGGGTAGCCTTCAAAAGAACTACGGCTTCCACTGGGGATTTGCGGCAGCAGCCATCGGGATGTTCCTCGGACTTGTCGTGTTCATGGTAAGCAAACGTTCTACATTGGGACTTGCCGGTACGTATGTGCCGAACCCGCTGACAGCAGCCGAGAAAAAGAAATACGGTTGGATTACGGCGGTGGTCGTGATTGTCCTGGCCGTCATCCTTGGGTGGACCATTCCAGCCGGAATCTTCACGCTGAATGTATTCATTAATATTGTCGGAATCTTCGGTGTGGTGGTACCTCTTGCGTACTTCCTAATCATGTACTACAGCCCTAAAACATCGGCACAGGAACGCTCACAGGTAATCGCCTATATCCCGCTATTCATTGCTGCGGTCATGTTCTGGTCCATCCAGGAACAGGGTGCAACCATCCTTGCAACATACGCTGATAAAAAGACACAGCTCGATCTTTTCGGGTTTGAGATCTCACCTGCGTGGTTCCAATCCCTTAACCCGTTGTTCATCCTTCTCCTTGCACCGGTATTTGCCTGGTTATGGGTGAAGCTCGGTAACCGCCAACCGATCATCCCGCGTAAATTCTCATGGGGTCTGATCTTTGCAGGTCTTTCATTCCTTGTCATCCTCATTCCAGGATACTTCACTCCTGATGGCGGACTCGTGAATCCGATCTGGCTCGTACTCAGTTATTTCATCGTTGTCATCGGGGAACTTCTCCTTTCGCCTGTCGGCCTTTCTGCGACAACGAAGCTTGCTCCTCAAGCCTTCTCTGCACAAACCATGAGCCTTTGGTTCCTGGCACCTGCTGCGGCACAGGCGTTGAATGCACAGCTCGTCAGATTCTACTCGCCGGCAACAGAAAATGTGTATTTCGGTACCATCGGTGGTGTGTCCATCGTATTGGGCCTCATCCTCTTCCTGATTGGTCCTAAGATCCAGACCTACATGAAGGGAATTAAATAAGTCAAAAAAGCAGCCTCTTCATGAGGCTGCTTTTATTTATTCAGTGCTTACCAATCCTTATTACATCCGTGGTTCCGGTTTCCTTCATTGCGCCTGCATCCGCCATAGTTCCTGTTTCCTTCATTACGTCTGCAGCCTCCACGATCACCATCACAGCGATTGCGCCTGCAACAGCAGCGGTTACCGAATAGGAATTTGTCCCAATCACAGCAGAAGTTGAAGCCCCAACAACAGTTACGGCGACACCCGCCTTCATTGTGTCCTTTATAGCATCCCATGTGTTTTTGCCCCCCTTGTACAAGAGATTTACCGCATGCTTTCGCATCCGATCTACTCTATCCTATGAGGATGGGCTCTAATTGGTATGGGCCGAGTCATATATTCCCGCGTTTATCTCTGTTTCTTCCATCATATTCCCACTGCCCGATCAAGAGTTTAACGACATGGATGAACATCGCTTCCCTCGTCACCAGACCGTTCGTGAATACCCCTACCGCCCCTTCTCGATGACGCACACCTTCCCGTTTCGTATATGCATCCATCAATGGCCCAAGCTCTCCGCCTCCGCGAAGTTTATAGGCAATCTCGTCAGGTAGTAGAATCCGTGCCCCTCCTGCTACAAATTCGCGGCCATCGGCGTCTACCAAGGCTCCCCAGTTACAGAGGAAAAGTCCCGATGACGTGTCGACGACCCCGCCTTCCAGACCGATGCCTGCGTGAAACGCCCCGATACTGTTCCTCGCCCGGTTCACCGCCCCTCTGATCGTCTCTTCATCAGAAAACGGCTGTGCACTGACCCCGGATTCCGCCTCTATTGGATAGACTGTTGCACCGGGACCGATTGCCTTCTGAATCGCTGAAACCTTCGCCGGATTTGTCGTCCCTACTCCGATATTCTTCATTTCCTTCCCCCCCATTTTCATAAAAGAAGACCGCCACGATTATCGGGCGGTCTCATCAATCATCCGTTATTCCGGATCGTTTCCACTGTGGAACGGTCACACTGTTTCACGAGCTTTACGATCAATTCTTTCGCTGCAGCGTAATCATCGATATGGATCATGGACGCATGCGTATGGATGTACCGCGAGCAAATACCGACGACCGCACTCGGCACCCCTTCATTGGACATGTGAACACGGCCTGCATCCGTCCCCCCTTGGGAGACGAAGTATTGATAAGGGATGGAGTTCGTTTCCGCCGTATCAAGGACGAATTCCCTCATGCCCCTGTGCGTGACCATGGAACGGTCGAGGATCCGGAGAAGGGCCCCTTTCCCGAGCTGTCCAAATTCATTTTTATCCCCTGACATATCATTGGCCGGGCTGGCATCAAGGGCAAAGAATAGATCCGGATTGATCATGTTGGCCGCCGTCTGCGCCCCCCTCAATCCTACTTCCTCCTGAACGGTGGCACCTGAGTACAGCGTGTTTGGAAGCTGCTCACCATGGAGTTCCTTCAGAAGCTCGATGGACAATCCGCAGCCGTAACGGTTATCCCATGCTTTCGCGAGGATCTTCTTCTCGTTGGCCATCGGTGTGAACGGACAGATCGGTACGATCTGCTGGCCCGGTTTGATGCCGATCCGGAGGGCATCCTCTTTGTCATCGGCCCCGATATCAATGAGCATGTTCTTGATATCCATCGGCTTCGAACGCTGAGCTTCTCCCAGGAGATGCGGGGGATGCTTCCGATTACACCGGTGATCGGTCCGTTGTCTGTGATGATCTGGACGCGCTGGGCGAGGAGGACCTGGCTCCACCAGCCGCCGAGGGTCTGAAAGCGCAGCATCCCGTTCTCCGTGATGGAGGTCACCATGAAGCCCACTTCATCCATATGTCCGGCCACCATGACAACCGGACCATTGCCGTCCCCCTTCCTCACTCCGAATACGCCACCCAACCGATCCTGTACGAGCTCATCCGAATAGGCGGAGAGCTGTTCTTTCATGAAAGCCCTCACGGCATGTTCATTACCGGGAGCACCCGGGAGTTCTGTCAGCGTTTTGAATAGTTCCAATGTATCCTGATTCATTTCATTTACCCCATTTCGTTTTCACATCTTTATGTATACATCCATTTTACAGAACTTTCTCACCTCTTACCACCGATTGGATTCAAATATGATTCTCTTTTTTCCGTGTTCTTTGTTAGAATGGTCTTAGCAGGTTGAAAATATAGGGAAGACATCTTTGTCTTTACCGGGCTTTTGGAGGGAAGAGTGGATGAACTGGAAATCGTTTGCAATCGGAGCGGCTGTCGGAGCTGTCGGGGGGATCGTCCTCAGCAGTGCCGCAAAGGATCATAAGACCGTTTCTCCGGAGAAGGTACTGAAGGAAGTAAAAGAACGCTTTAAACTAGACGGGAAGATCGACGGCTCATGGATCAGCATGAAGCCCGAAACCTTCAAGCAGCATACATTTGAAACACAGGTGTTCAAAGGCGGCATTTCACGCAGGGTCGACGGGGAACTGGAGCAGTTCGAATTCATCGCCGATGTGAAGAATGGGACCATTCTGGATGTTTACCCCTTATGACTGAAAAGATCCAAAGCCATCCGGCTTTGGATCTTTCTCATTTCATCGTCTCTCTCGTTCCACCGATTCCGTCACTTTCCCGGCTTCGTCCCACTTCAGGGCACGATACACGGCATCATGATAAAAGAGGAACCAGTATCCCCCTTCGATCGCCTGATGGATCCACTTTTCCTTGGCTCCGATCGACGTCATTGGATAATCATCATACGCGAGTACCCATAGTGGATTTTTATGGGCGTGTGTCGGCATGAGGTCGGCCATATGAATCAGCGTTTCGCCACCTGTTTCAAGGAGGATGATGGCATGCCCGTCACTATGCCCCCCCGTATGGACCATCGTGATGCCAGGCAGTACTTCCTTCTGTCCCTCAAAGGGCACCACCTGATGTTCCACGGCCTCCCAGTTTTCTTTCCAATATGTATTCTTCGAACGGATATTGGGATTCCTCATTTCATCCCATTCCACCTGTGATGTATGGATGACAGCGTTCGGGAAGGTCGAACGATATCCCTCACCGTCTCGTTTCGTCAACCCGCATGCATGGTCAAAATGCATATGCGTCATCAGGATCACATCGATCTCTTCCGGCGATACCCCGAGCGCCTGAAGATCGGAATCAAGTGCAGATTCTTCTTCCACCCCATAATTCCGCTTTTGTTTGTCTGTCAACTTGCCTTTTCCGATGCCAGACTCGATCAATACGTTCTTGCCATTCCAACGGAAAAAGATCGGATCCGTTCTCAGCTCGATTTGATTGCGCTCATTCACAGCATACTTCTTGGACCAAAGCGGCTTTGGCACGACCCCGAACATGGCTCCCCCATCCATGAAGGTCACACCGCCGTTCAGCCAGTGAAATGTTGTATCACCAATCATCCGTTTTTCCATTTCTTCATTCCTCCCTTATTGTTCCCCATTAGTGTAGCATAAGTAGGCTGCGTGAATCCGGCAGACATGAAAAAAAGGCTGCAGAAGCCGGTAAACGGCAGACTGCAGCCTTCTGATCATGAGTGTTGGAATTGAGCTTCCACCCGGTAGATCCGGTCCCCTTTTGCAGAGAACTTTTCTTCGTATTCCGTCATGATATTCCCTTCCATCCCGCTGTTATGGAGATCGAGGCTCAAGTAGTTCAGACGGAGCCCGTACCAGGAAAAGCTTTTCAAGGAATACTCGAACAACCCCTGGTTATCGGTCTTGAAATGGATTTCCCCGTTCTCAACCAGGATATCCTCATACAGCTTGAGGAAATGTTCATATGTGAGTCTGCGCTTCTCATGACGGGCCTTTGGCCAAGGATCCGAGAAGTTCAGATACACCCGTCCTACTTCACCATCATCGAAGAATTCCTTCAGATCCCTTGCATCGACATTCAATAGCTTCACATTGCTGACATTTTCCTCAAGGATCCGGTCGAGGGCCGTCACGAGGACACTCTCGTAGAGTTCGATCCCGATATAGTTGATCTCAGGGTTTTGTTTCCCCATACCGGTGACGAATTGACCTTTTCCTGTTCCTACCTCTATATGGATGGGGTTGTCGTTCCCAAAGAACTCATTCCATTTCCCTTTCAGTTGATCGGGCTCCGCCACTACTATGCCGGAATGTTCACTGAGCTTTTCAGCTGCCCATGGTTTGTAACGCACACGCATGTAGACACCTCTTTTTTCCATTTTTCACGTCCGGTCCGGCAAGCTTCACGCTTGTCCCCCGGTACGCCATTCGAACAAAAACATACCACGACCACCATGGTTGTGCAAGATGAAATCCATTGAAGCCGCGCATAATAAAAAAAGGAATCCACACACTATCAGTGAATTCCTTCTCTTCCTGAATTCAATCCTAAAAGAAAGGGTGGCTTCCATGCCTCTCAACGCTCAAAATCAAATGCAATTATTATCCGATATCCTAAGCAACCATCAAACGGACTGCTGCGGCTCCGTATCCGAATGCGAACAGCTCGAGAGACTGGTCAAGTCCCTCATGGTCAACGCAGACATCCACGAGAACGTCAAACCCGTCCTCGAAGAGATCTACCGGTACAGCCAAAGCGGCATCTCGTCTTCCGACCTTGCCAATCACATCACCACGAACAAGGACAATCTGTCCCAGTGGGTGTCGGACATGAATCAATACTCATGATCAGATGATTTCGTGCAGATATTCGATCCAGTGATTCATTTCGTGAAAGCGCCCTTTGGCTTTATGCCATTGCATGAACAGGATCGTCTGGGCGACCACATACCATTTCATGCGCAGCTTCAGGCTGTCCGTCAATTCCGTTCCGTATTGAAGGAGCCAGTCCTCCCATTGATCTTCAGGGATATACCAATAGAGGAGCAGACCGACATCAAAGGCGGGATCTGCAATCATGGCACCGTCCCAATCAATGAGGTAAAGCTGGTTCTGTTCGGAAAGGAGCCAGTTGTTATGATTGACGTCGCCATGGCAGACGACATATTCACCTTGACGGACTTCATCCAGGCCTTCCTGAAGGAAACTCATCGCTTTCCTGACATCGGGCAATGTTAGAAGGTCGAATTCAAGACTGGTCTCAAGTTCCGTCAACATATGATCAGGCTGAAAAGGCTCTGTGCCGAGGCGCTCAAGCATCGTCAAGAGAGGTTTTGATGTATGGATTTTTTTCAGCAGACGGGCAACCCTGTCTTTCTTCATTTCTGCGGGTTTCAGTTCTCTGCCATTCAACCAGTGCTGAGCCGTGATGACATCCCCGTTTTCCAGACGCTTCGTCCAGACAAGCTTAGGCGTGATGCCTTCAGCGGACAAAACCGCCAAAAACGGTGATGAATTCCGCTTGAGGAATAGCCTCTGTTCCTGGTATTGGGCAAAGAAGGCTTCCCCCGTGGCACCGCCCGCAGGGACGATCTCCCAATCTTGGTCAAATAAGTGTTCCAATATATTCACCTTCTATTGGTCCTTTGTCATGTTTATATGATTGTTCATATTTCATCTCAATAAAATAAAAAAGATAGCTATTGGGCAATAAGATCAATAGCCATCTATGTTTAATTTTATCGTCATATTCCCTATTCGTCAAGCTTACCTGGAATCGACTGCATCACCGCAACCGAGACCGTCAGCGGGGCGACCTCCAGTTGGTCTCCTTCGATGGTGAACAGACCGTCGGCATCCGCACGATCCCCTTTTGCCAGGCACCGCCACCGCTCGCCTTCTCCAAGTGCGAAAGAGGCCGGTTCCGTTCCGCCGTTGAAGGCCAGAATCATCTCACTCCACGGACCGTAGTCCCCGACTTCCGAGTAGCGGATGACCACGGATTGATGTTCAGCCGAAACGACGCTCACATGCTCCCTGATCAACCGTGCTTCCGGGAACCTGAAGGCGCCGTGAGCTTTCCGGATATCGATCAACCCCCGTACATACGCAATGGCTTTTTCATGTTCTTCCCTGCGCGTCCAATCAAGCTGATTGATCCGGACCGGGGCATTGTAGCTGTTCTCATGCCCTCCCTTTGTCCGGTAAAACTCCTGACCGGCGTGAATGAACGGGATCCCCTGTGAAAGGAGGACCATCGCGGTGCCGAGGGACTGCCGCTTGAACAGCTCCTCCTCGCTCTCATGCATGCACGCCTTCATCTTATCCCATAGGGTGTGATTATCATGGGATTCGATGTAGTTGACGGATTGGATGGGCCCATCGAAGATCCCCTGGTCCCGGCTCTGGATGCCGACGCTTCCCGAAAGGACCTGGGCCACCTGCTTCTCAAGGCCGCTATGCCCAAGGATGAATCCTTTATCATGGAGATTGAAGGTGCTCCCCTTGACGGTATCCCTGAACCAATCATTGAACTGTCCCACATCCGGGATGGACCGTGCATTGCGGAGGTTCGCCTTTTCTTCCTGGGGGATAGGGGTATTCAGGTCCCACCCTTCCCCGATGACGATGAGACCCGAGTCCCTCGCAAGATCCGACACCTCATTCATCGTCGTCACATCCAGGATCCCCATGAGATCGAACCGGAAGCCGTCGAACCCGTATTCATTGATCCAAAAGCGGATGGAATCCTTGATGAACTTCCTCGCCATGAGCCGCTCCGAAGCAAAATCGTTCCCTACCCCGGTTCCATTCGAAGGCAACCCATTTTCCCCATGGCGGAAAAAGTACCCCGGCACGATTTTTTCAAAAGAGGATTCTTCCCTTATGAACACATGGTTGTATACGACATCCATGATGACCCTGATTCCCTCATCATGGAGATTGTTCACCACTTCTTTCAATTCCCTTATCCGAACCAGTGGCTCACCGGGATCCGAGCTGTAGCTGCCTTCCGGGACGTTGAAGAATAATGGGTTGTATCCCCAGTTATACTCTTCATCGGATGGATCATCCGGCACGCCCCCGAAGTCATTGACAGGTAGAAGCTCCACATGCGTGATGCCGAGCTCCTTGAGATAGTCGACTCCGCTTGAGTATCCACCCGGCGTCTTTGTTCCACGCTCGGAAAAGGCACCGTAGCGCCCCCTTGCTTTCATGCCGCCTTCACTACCGGCGGAAAAGTCCCGCACATGGAGCTCATAGATGATGGCATCGACGGGGGAGGCAACTGGCGGAAGGGATGTACACGGAGGTCCGAGTTCAGTCGCGACCACACCCCAGCGGCTGTTGAAGGACACGGCAACGACATAGGGATCGAGAGCTTCCTTCCAGACGAGATTGATGCAGGTGAGATAGGAATAAAAGGATCCTTCCACGTCTTCTTGGATCTCCAGGGTCCACACCCCTTTATCTTCCCGCGTCATGTCATGTTCTGCTTCCTCACCGTTTTTTGAGATCAGCTTGAGTTTGACCGCTGACGACGTAGGGGCCCATAGTTTAAACCGGAACCCGCCTTCCACTTTCCGTACCCCAAGGTCTTCGCCTTCGTAGTAGTAGCGCTCATCGAATGCAGCCGTCCTGATGACGGCCCCGACTTGAAGGTCGGTCCTGATCCCGTTCGCATCGACCACTTCGCAGGCCTTTTCCAGATCGAGTTCTCCAGGTAGAGACGTCACGATTTTCATTGCGTGCTCAAGCTGGATCTCTTCCTCTATCTCAAGGGGGATGGTTGTATCGCCCCTCACAACGCTGAATTCCCTCTCACCACCGGCTTGATCATGCGGGATGATGAGTGTGATGGTCTTGAATGTATCCATGAACGCTTCGTATTGACGCCTGATATTGAACACCTGCTCACCCTCTTCCATTCATCATTTTCCAACTGGACGGGAGCACCCTGATGCCCATGCGTCCATTCAATGCAAGGATCCCGCATGATTCTCCATCAGCATGGACTTCGGGATCCCCCTCCGCCTGCACGACCATTTCCTCCGTGCGGAATGTATGAACTTCTCTAAACACCGTGTGTTTTCCCACAAACACAGAAAGAAAGACCGCAATGAGCTTAAGGCGGCCGAGTCCGGCCACGACAGTCACATCCAGCATGCCGTCACCCGGATGGGCATCGGGGGCGATCTTCATGCCGCCTCCAAAATACGGATGGTTGGATACTGTCATGAACCAGACCTTATCGTACGTCATTTCCTCCCTATCGCTCCGGACCCGCAGGGAGAAGGGCTGGAACGTAAGGGCTTCCCTCACCAGAATGATGGGATAGATCAGCTTCCCGAGGGAAACCCGGTTAAGCCGTTTCTTCCATGGGGAATGATTGGCACGTCCCGCTACCCGGGCATCGAATCCTATTCCTATATTATTCACAAAGTGCCCATTCGGCTCCGCAGGGAGTTGAAATTCACCTGCATCCATCAAGGAGGCGTGGCCCGATCCGGATTTTATGCGGTTTTCAGCCTCACGTGGCTTCCGCGGCCAATCGTACCCCCTTGCAAAATCATTCCCGCTTCCTGAAGGAATATACCCGATGATCACCTGAGGGAAACCAATCGACGCGCTGATGATGGATTTCATCGTCCCGTCACCGCCCACCCCGACAAGGAGAAGGGTTTCGTCGGGATATCTCTCCACAAGATCCCGGACCACCCGCTTCACTTCAGATGGATGCCGGGTGACGAAGGACTCATGGGTGATCCCTTCTTCCATGCGGAACCGTTCCCATGCTTCTGTACTCCCCCGGTTTTTCGCCTTGGGATTGACGAGGTAGAAGGTCTTCACTGCTCTTCCCCAACGAACCGATCCTCATCCATGCCGATCCGTTTAAAGGACGTTGAATGGCCATAGTCCAGAATGGCCTGGGCAGCCTTGAGCTGCACGCCCTTGATGGGAGAAGAAATGGAACGCTGAGATTCGAACCACCCTTCATGCTTCCGTTTGTCCAAAAGATGCACATGGTGGGGAGCCTGTGGATAATCGATGTACCCATTGCGGCAGATGACGCCTTTAAGTATGGGAAGGTCCACACCGGCAAAGCGGAGGATCTGACCGATGATCGTTTCCATCCTTTGCAGGGTGATCAGGGGATTCAACACCTTCTCTTCCTGCTGTCCCCACTTCTTGAGCCAAAAATGCTCCTTGCCCCCGATGTACGCCGTGCCCTCCTCAAACTCCAGGAAAGTGAGACACCAGACGGCCGTCGGAGTGATGAAGATCGTTTCGAATTCGACGGGGGCTTTCTTGATCTTAAGAATCGGGTGATAGAGCACCAATATATTATCAGGGAACCGCTGGAGAAGATACTTCAACCGTTCATCATAGTAATAGCTGTTATCCACATACGAACGATGTGATATGGTCGAACTTGCCCACTTCAGCTGGAAATCCATGATATTCTCGAGAAACACCTGCTTCAATTCGTCTTCCGTTGAAGCTTCCACCCTTTCGGCATCAATGGCGAACTCCTCTTCATCATCACTTTCTGCATATATGGTCAAATCCTCGATCTCTTCTTGATCCCCCCTTCTTTTAAAGAAGGAAAACAAGCGATCTTTTACGGTTTCTTTCTCCTCCATCGCACTATGTGACTCCTCATGGGTGTCACCATTTTCCCAATGATCCTTCATTTTTTCCCACTGCTGTTTTTTCAGCCGGACAAATTGGGTAGGATAGCGGTAAAGATCCATTTCATATCTGGAAATGTAGTCCTGCAGTTTAATGAGCTGTGCCATGAGGTTCTCCTCTTTCTCCCGGTGTCAGCCCTTTCAATGGGAACGTCGCCACCGGCTCGTATTTTGGGATATGTTCCAGTCGTGTCCGGTACAGGACAACTTGTTCTACGGGAAATTCGGTATGAAGTGGTTCGATTTCTGGAGAACGCTCATCGAATGCATACTCTCCCCCCCATTTACGCGCCACGGTGATGTGGGGAGCAAACGGTCGGGGATCCAACTCGTATCCCGCCTCCAGGCATGCCCCATAAACGGCCGCCCTCAGACGGGTGAGCTCATCGGAAGGGGCCACCCCCATCCAGAAGATGCGCGGTGCTTCCCTGCGCCCGAAAACGTCAAAGTCACTGAAGGTCAATGTGAAAGGTTCATGCAACCTTGCCACTTGCCTCACCTTGGACTTCACCAGGTCCAGGGCATCCTCCCCGGAACCCCCAAGGAATGCCAGTGTTAAATGGAAGTCCTGATGATGGACCGGCTTTTTGAATGGAAATGCTTCTGCCTGATCCGCCAAACGGAGCTTTTCTTCTTCCGGAAGGGGGAGGGCAAAGAAATAATGAGGCTGTCGCATATCATCCGTCCTTTCTTGATGTATATCCATCATAGCAAAATGTGAGAACCTAGAGAACCAGTGCATGGGGAAATACTCGGGAAATGACCCGCAAAGCTGATTTATTTGATAGAATTTATAGGATTTAGTAGGATAGAAAGTAACGATAAGACCAGATGGAAAGGATGTTCATCATGAAAGTTGTGCAAAACATCGCTGATTTAATCGGGGACACCCCCCTTGTGAAATTGAATCGATTGGCTCCTGCAGAAGGGGCGGATGTATACGTCAAGCTGGAATTCTATAATCCGAGCAAGAGTGTGAAGGACCGGGCCGCCTACCATATGATCATAGAAGCGGAAAAAGCCGGATTATTGAAGGAAGGGGCCACCATCATCGAACCGACGAGCGGCAACACCGGCATCGGCCTCGCCATGAACGCAGCCGCAAGAGGGTACAGGGCGATCCTCGTGATGCCCGATACGATGACGCAGGAACGGATCAATCTTCTCAAGGCGTACGGAGCCGAAGTGGTTCTCACCCCGGGTGATGAGAAGATGCCTGGCGCAATCGCCAAAGCCAAGGAACTGACGGAAGCCATCGAGAACAGCTTCATGCCCATGCAGTTCGAGAATCACGCCAATCCCGACGCCCACAGGCAATCGACCGCCATCGAAATCGCAGAAGCCATGAAACAAATCGGCAAGCCCCTTGCTGCATTTGTAGCAACTGCCGGTACGGGCGGTACGATCACCGGAACAGGGGAAGGCTTGAGGACGTACTACCCCGACCTCGACATCCACGTCGTGGAACCGGCAGGATCACCCGTCCTCTCAGGAGGGAAACCGGGCAAGCATAAACTCGTTGGTACAAGCCCGGGCTTTGTACCCGAAATCCTGAATACGGATATCTACAATGAAATCCACAGAATCGAAGATGAACAAGCCTATGATATTGCCAGGAGGATGGCAAGCGAAGAAGGGATCCTTGTCGGTCCATCTTCAGGCGCGGCCTGCTATGCTGCCATCGAAGTGGCGAAGAAGCTTTCTCCTGATCAGGTCGTCGTTTGCATCGCATGCGATACGGGAGAACGTTACCTTTCCAGCGATTTGTTCCGTTTTTGATTTAAGGAGACCATCAAAGGGATCATCGGCTGATCGGTGCCTGATATATAGACCCCACCTCAAACTTGCCAATAAGAAAGGACCCTCCGTCTGCAGACGGAGGGTCCTTTTTCGTGCACTCATTTCAATGAACGGTAGTGAAGGATGAAGCGCTCGGGTGAAGATTTGATGATGAACGTCCGCACACCGATGATGGTGTGGAGATACAAGAAACAGTATCCTGCCGATAGCGACCTGCTGGTCACATCGAACACATCGCCTATGACGAATACATTCGAAGGGGTCTCGATTCGGTCCTTGTATAAATGGATGTATCCGACCGTCTCGATCGTTTTCTGCGTCTCTTCCTCAATGCGGCGTTCTGTCTGCATGAAAGGCTGCGAAAAAATGGCTTTCATCGGATTCTCCCGATCAATGGACCACAGGAGCCTCTTGCCCGATCCGCTTTTTGAAAGCCTCCTGGAGCTTTCTCGTGACGGCCCCCGGACGCCCCTCCCCTACAAGGCAATCACCGATCTTCACGACAGGCATCACCTCGGACGTGGTGCTTGCGATGAAGACTTCATCTGCAGACGACAGCTCGTCGAGGGTGAAGGCGTCTTCCTGGAATGGAATTCCTTCTTTGCCGGCAAGGTCCCGGATCACCCTTCTTGTTATACCGTTCAAAATCAGGTTTGTGGCAGGATGGGTCCTCACTACTCCGTCTTTCACGATGAAGGCATTGGAAGAAGAGCCTTCTGTCACAAGATCGCCCCTGTGCAGGATCGCCTCGAAATGACCTTCAGAAGCAGCTTCTTCCTTGGCCAGAAGGTTGCCGAGAAGATTCAGGCTCTTGATGTCACACCGCAACCAGCGAATATCTTCTACGAGCTTCACCGTAACTCCCTGATCCATCTGAGATTGTGGTACGGGCACTTCCTTCGTATAGGCGACCACACTGCCTTTGACGTCAGATGCCGGGAAGTGATGCTGACGGGAAGCGACCCCGCGTGTGGCCTGTAGGTACACAATCCCGTCATGGATCGAATTGGCTTCGATCAAACGGTGGATTAATCCGGTAAGCTCATCCATCTCATGGGGGATATGGAGCTTGATCTTCTCTGCGCTCTGATAGAACCGTTCCATATGCTCTTTCATGGTGAACGTCTTCCCACCATAGACCCTGACAACTTCATAGATTCCATCGCCAAACTGGTATCCGCGGTCTTCGATATCGACTTTCGCTTCTTTCCGATCCATCAATACACCATTCACAAATACTGTTTCCATCCTGCACTCCCCTTTTTATAGTCTGTCGTTAGATTGCGCTCCTCATCGGGAGGATTGTTCACATGTCAATTCGTAGATGGCCTGGGCATAGATCGCCGTCGCTTTCAGCAAATCTTCAATATACATATATTCATCTTTTTGGTGAGCGATGTCTTCGCGTCCCGGGAACAAGGCACCGAAGGCCACGCCGGTTTCCAGGCTCCTTGCGTAGGTGCCTCCGCCGATGCTGAGGAGCTCCGCTTTCTCACCCGTTTGATCTTCATAGACCTTTTGCAGGGTCCGGACGAAGTCATCGTCTGCCGAAACATGATGAGGTTCACTGTCATCAAAGTTTTCAATGCTGTACCCTTCGACTGAATCAAGGATCTTTCGGCCTTTATCCATATCGAATGTGACAGGATAGCGCATATTGAGCCCGGTGCGGCCTCCATCTTCTTCAGAGAAGCGGAGTTTGCCGACATTGATGGTCAAATCGCCGGTGATATCATCCGTGAAGCTCACCCCAAGCTGGACACCACGTGAATCCTTAAAGAAATGCTTGGACGTGAATCCAAAGAAATCAGCCTCATAAGGAGCGAGGGGCAGCTTGCTGAGGAACGCCGCCAGATAAAGGCCCGCGTTCTTGCCATTATCAGGCTCCATCCCGTGGGACGATACTCCTTCCATCGTGATGACAAGCTCCCCGTTTTCCATGAAGCAGTCACCCTTGATGCCTTCATCCTTCGTGAAGGTATCAAAGTATTGGACCCATTTCGTATGATCTTCATCCATGCGAAGTACAGCTTTTGCATGATCCGGCACCATATTGTAGCGTCGGCCGGATTCGAAGTGCTTCACGCGGATTCCTTCGGCTTCTGCATCCCGTGTTTTCTCCTGAACGAGATCATAATCTGCAATCCCTTTTTCAGCATAGATGATCGGGAAGTCGGCATCAGGCGCAAAGCCCATCGTCGGCATTTCTTCATTCTCGAAGTAGTGATCGACACATCTCCAATCGCTTTCTTCATCCGTGCCGATGATCATGCGGATCCTCTTATTGAACGGGACGCCGAGTTCCTTCACGATCTTCATGGCATAATACGCCGCCATGGTCGGTCCCTTGTCATCGATGGCCCCACGTGCAAAGATTTTCCCGTCTTTTATTTCGCCGCCGAACGGATCGACACTCCAGCCATCCCCTTCAGGAACCACATCGACGTGGCAGAGGATCCCGAGAAGGTCCTCCCCTTCCCCGAACTCAAGATGCCCGGCAAGATTGCCGACATTCTTCGGTGTAAACCCATCCTTTTCCCCAAGTGAAAGCATATAGTCCAATGCTTCCTTCACTCCTTTACCAAGGGGAGCTTCTTCCGTAGCATCTTCTTCATCCATGACGCTTTTAATTTGCAAGAATTTCTGGAGATCCTTCAGTAAATCTTCCTTCCGGTTTTCCACTTCATTCATCCAGTTAATTGTCATCCTAACACCTGCTCTATATGTAATAGTTTCGTTCCCTCCCATTTTATACTGTTTGCCTTCTAAAACCAAACAGGAACAACAAGAAAATCCTCAGCAATATACATGTTTTTTCATACACAAACATATTCTAGAACCAATCCCATCCATTTAAATGGATGGAATCGAACAATTCCCTAGATATTTTTCTGGAATAGCGTTACAATATAGTTGTCTGACATTTCAAATTTAAAAATGACCCGGAACGGCGGTCAACACAAAAGGGGTTGTCTAAAGCGCTTAGTACATAGGTAGCACGTGTGGTGCACAGTTGACACTGTAGTCTTTGCCTTTGGAATAATGATGAGGGAGTGGTTTTTTGAAACCTTCAACCAATCGTATGCTAACTAGAATCAAGGCTGTATACATGTACATCAATAAGAAAGGTACAGTAACAACTCAAGATCTTGTAGACGAATTTGGCATTACTCCACGCACCATACAAAGAGATCTCAACGTATTGGCCTACAACGACCTGGTCGAAAGCCCAAGCCGGGGGCACTGGACCACAACCACCAAAAAAGTAAAAATGACAAGTTGATTATAGAAAAGCGGAGGCGGGTCGATCTGACCCGACAAGCATAAGACGAAACCCCCGGAAAGGCGTTCCTTGCCTTTTCGGGGGTTTTGGCTTATGACCTCGAGGGGCAACCCGCCGGAGCTGGACACATAGAAAAGCGGAGGGGCTTGGCCCTGAGGTGACAAGCATAAGACAGAAATCCCGGGAAGGCGCCCTTTGCCTTTTCGGGATTTTTGGCTTATGACCTCGAGCCTCAAAGCCCCGGAGCTGGACATATAGAAAAGCGGAGGCGGGTCGATCTGACCCGACAAGCATAAGACGAAACCCCCGGAAAGGCGTTCCTTGCCTTTTCGGGGGTTTTGGCTTATGACCTCGAAGGGCAACCCGCCGGAGCTGGACACATAGAAAAGCGGAGGCGGGTCGATCTGACCCGACAAGCATAAGACGAAACCCCCGGAAAGGCGTTCCTTGCCTTTTCGGGGGTTTTGGCTTATGACCTCGAGGGGCAACCCGCCGGAGCTGGACACATAGAAAAGCGGAGGGGCTTCGCCCTGAGGCGACAAGCATAAGACAGAAATCCCGGGAAGGCGCCCTTTGCCTTGTCGGATTTCTGGCTTATATCGAGAAGTACAATCCGATCCTTTATTTGCGACTTTTTGTTGTTACAGGCGATCGTAGTGGATTGTTTGTAAACCTCCCCATTATTAAAGCAATATGAAAGGCCGAATGGTGTCAAATTCCCCAATCGACATAAAACGACTTTCTTCGCACTCACTTTTTGAGGATTTTCTCTTCCTTCCCACCAAACTCAGAGCCTGAGAACAACCTTACTTGCGAATTCAAAAGATTTATTTTCGACTTTTCTGAATTTATTTGTGGCATTTTAAATTTTATTTGCGAATGACTTTTGCCGGGCCCTTTCTATTTGCGATTAACCGCCCTTACGTACGAAACCGTTCTTTAATCTACCATTCACCTGCACGAACGTACGATACTCCCGACTCCCCTGTCCTCTCCACGCTTCGTGTTCGTGCACGACCAACACACACATTCCTTCGCCACTAATTTGCCGGGCATACTTGTTTCTCACTTCACGTTTATCAACTCCTGCGTTCTACATGTATACCAGCCATGCATCCACTCCCTCACGAAAAAAAAAAGCGACCCCATCAGGAGCCGCCTTCATTCATTCCGGTTTATATTCTTTCAGCATCGTCACTTCTTCTTCCGTCAGTTCCCGGTACTCCCCGAGCTCGAGGTCCCCGAGTCCAAGCGGTCCCATGGAGATGCGCTTCAAGTAGGTCACTTTCTTCCCAACAGCTTCGAACATCCTTTTCACCTGATGGAATTTGCCTTCGGTGATCACGAGTTCGATTTCCGATTGAGGAGCGGATTCAAGGATCGTCAGTTTACCGGGCTTGGTTTCATACCCATCATCGAGGGTCACGCCGGCGGCGAAGGCCTTCACGTCGGATTCCGTCACCTCGCCCTCGATGCGGGCATAGTAGGTTTTCGGTACGTGCCGCTTCGGTGAAAGAAGCTGGTGGGACAGCTGTCCATCGTTTGTAAGAAGGAGCAGCCCCTCCGTGTCCTTATCAAGCCTGCCGACTGGAAATGGTTCAAAGATCTGGTCTTCCATCTGAAGGAGATCGATGACCGTTTCGTCGTTCTGATCCTCCGTTGCGGAAATGACGCCTGGCGGCTTGTGCATGAGGAGGTAGATGAACTCCCTATACTGCACTTCTTCTCCGTACAGGACGACGGTGTCGGTTTCGGGATTCACATGGTTCTTCCCGTCCTTGACGACTTCTCCGTTTACTTGAAGTCCGCCTTCCTTCAGCAGCTTCTTGACTTCTTTCCTGCTTCCGTAGCCCATATTGGCCAGCATTTTATCTATACGCATGATGCGTCACTCTCCTTCTAATTGAAAAGGGGATGAGTGATCATCCCCTTTGTGGTTTATCCGATTCGTAATTTGCTTCGCAAGCGGGTAATGCGCTCTCCGAATAGCTTATCCGCGAGCC
Organism: Rossellomorea marisflavi; assembly: GCF_009806575.1. Taxonomy (NCBI): domain Bacteria; kingdom Bacillati; phylum Bacillota; class Bacilli; order Caryophanales; family Bacillaceae; genus Rossellomorea; species Rossellomorea marisflavi. The sequence goes on from NZ_CP047095.1 coordinate 3,226,670, forward strand.
TGCTCCTCATGCTGATGTAGAAGTACACGAGTCCGCCGACACCGCCGCAGATGGCGACGATGAAGATCGACTGGAATCCGGAAGCCGGGTTCAGGAATTTCACAAGCAGCCAGTAGATGGCCAGTACGACGATTGCCATGACGATATTGATCGCGGCGATGAAAGCCGTCCTCCTGATGATGAGCCTGAACTGATACCGAGCGTATTTCTTGATCACGTAGAGATTGATCAGGATCGCCACGGCATAGCCGATGGAGGTGGCGAGGACCGCCCCTTCCGTTTCAAACAGTTTGATGAGGGGGATGTTGAGGCTGAGCTTCAATAATAACCCCACAAGCAAGCTGAAAATCGTGAATTTCTGCTCATCGATCCCCTGCAGGATCGCCGCCGTGACGGCAAACAGAGAGAATAGGATGGCGACCGGTGCATACGCCCGGAGTACGGATGTACCAAGGGCATCGCTGTGATAGAACATCGTATACGTCGGTTCGGCAAGGAGCGCAATGCCAAGTGCTGCCGGCACGGTCAGGAACAAGAGGATCTGGAATGTCTGATCGATATTCCGTCTCATCGTCTTCCGGTCACCGCTCGTATAAGATGAGGTGATCAATGGGATCAGCGTCATGGAAAAGGCCGTCGCGAGCGACACCGGTATGATGACCAATTTATGCGTGTAGAAATTCAAGACGGCGAATGCGTGGTCTGAAACCCTGGCATTTCCGATATCCGCCATGGCGGTATTGAACGTGATCTGATCCACGAGCTGGAAGAGCGGGTTCGCCAGTCCGACGAAGATGAACGGGACGGAGTACGCGATGATCTCTTTGTACATGGAGCGCAGGGAAACCTGCACCTGCCCTTTGTCTTCGAGCATGAGCTCGTCCAGCTGCGGCTTCCGTTTGAACCAGTACCAGATGAGGACGACCAGGCTTGCGATCCCTCCGATGAAGGCGGCGAATGTGGCGACGCTGATCGCCGTCGTCACGGTGCCGTTCATGATATTCAAGACGACATAGATCCCTCCGAGGAGGAAGATGATCCGGACGATCTGTTCAACGACCTGGGAGAGCGCCGTCGGTCCCATGGATTGATACCCCTGGAAGAACCCCCGGATCAGACTCATGAACGGGATGATGATCAGGGCGAAGCTCACGGCCCTGATGACCGTTGTCACCTGAGCGACCGTGATGACCTGGTCATCGCTCTTGATGGTCATCTCGGCGAAGATCGGTGCGAAGGCATACATGATGAGGAAGGAGACGATCCCCGTGATAGTCATGAGGAAAAGGCCCGACTTGAACAGCCGCCTTCCTACCGCATACTCCTCTATGGCATTATATTTTGATACGAACTTTGACACAGCAAGCGGCACTCCGGCCGTCGCCACCGTCAAAAATATAGTGTAAGGAACATAGCCGTACTGATAAAGGGAGGCCCCTTCTTCATGTCCCCTCAATAAACGATCGAACGGTATAACATAAAAAAGACCCAAAAACTTGGAAATAAAGGTCCCGAGCGTCAAAATAAACGTTCCGCGAATTAGTTTTGATGACATAGTATCCCTCTCAATTTACCTTGTTGCACTTATTCTCAAAAAAGAGACTTGGAATAAACACTCTAAAATTTACACACTATGAGTAGTTTACTACTGTATGAAACGAATGACAATTTTTTTCGGATGGTTGTTTTTCAAAACAAGCCCATTTAAAATAAAGAGAACCTTAATGGGTCTTTTTCCATTCAAACAAACAATCTTAATCAGAATAGAAGTTGGTGTAATCAATGAAAAAAACATATGATGTCATCGTCATCGGCGGGGGTCCCTCCGGTCTGATGGCAAGTATCGCCGCTGCAGAAAAGGGTTCCCGGGTCCTCCTGATCGACAAGGGGACGAAGCTCGGCCGGAAGCTCGCCATTTCAGGCGGCGGGCGATGCAATGTAACGAACCGGCTCCCCGTGGACGAAATCATCAAGCATATCCCGGGGAACGGCCGCTTCCTCTACAGCGCGTTCTCTGAATTCAGCAATGAAGATATCATTTCCTTCTTCGAGAATCTCGGGATCGCCCTTAAGGAGGAGGACCACGGCCGGATGTTCCCGGTTTCCAACCGTGCCATGGATGTCGTCGAAGCCCTCCTCGATCAGATGAAAAGGCTCGACGTCCAGATCCGTACAAGTACGACCGTGGATGAGATCCTGTATGAAGACGGCGCAACCGTCGGCGTAAGACTGAAGGACGGGGATGAACTCGGCGCTGCTGCCGTCGTCGTTGCCGTAGGCGGTAAATCCGTTCCCCATACCGGATCGACCGGGGACGGTTACCCGTGGGCAGAGAAGGCAGGCCATACCGTCACCGACCTCTTCCCGACGGAAGTCCCCCTCACTTCCGATGAACCCTTCGTCAAGCGCAAGGAGCTTCAGGGCCTATCCCTTCGCTCCGTCGCGCTCAGCGTATTGAATCCAAAAGGCAAAAAGATCATCACCCACCGCATGGATATGATCTTCACCCATCTCGGGGTCTCGGGTCCCGCCGTCCTCCGGTGCAGTCAGTATGTGGTCAAGGCGATGAAGAAATGGAACCTCACCCATGTCACCATGGAAGTGGATTCCTTCCCGGATGAGCACGAAGAACAGCTGTTCCAGCGCCTCCACAAGCAGGTGAAGACCGATGGGAAAAAGTCGGCTAAAAACCTGTTCAAGGGCCTCGTGCCAGAGCGCTACCTTCATTTTCTAATGGAGAAGTCCGGGATCGACCTCGATGAGAAGGGTGATCACCTCGCAGTCGATCACCTCCGCCAATTCGCCCGGTTGCTGAAGCACTTCACATTCACCGTGAACGGGACCCTATCCATCGATAAGGCCTTCGTCACAGGTGGTGGCGTGTCGATCAAGGAGATCGAACCGAAGACGATGGCATCCAAAAAGATGAATGGACTCTTCTTCTGTGGAGAGGTGCTTGATATTCACGGCTATACCGGTGGGTATAATATCACCTCCGCACTCGTCACCGGCCGTCTAGCAGGGTCCAATGCAGCCCTTGCGCAGTCCTAAATGAACTGCAAAGAGGTGGGCACAAAACGAAAAAGGTGCCATGTAATGACGAATACGATCAGTCTAGGTGCCTTATGCCGCTCATGATTTCCGTGCAAGACTTCGCTTTCCGCGGGTACTCCTCGGCAAGCCTGCGGGGTCTCACATCAGCTACTCTACCCGCAGGGTCTTCGTCTCGCACTCCAATCAACCGCTGGAAACAATGAAATATAGATGAGCATGAATGACTACAATAACCCGAATGTATTTGCCTTTCCGCAAGCAAATACATTCGGGTTTTACTATGATTGAAACACGTTTGTCCCAGCCTCTTCTGTTTTATTTTTTGTAAATCACCATGGCAGAAAAGCAGTAGATCTGTTCTTCATCATCTTCCGGCAGGGCGGCTACATGGTATTTGATATCCACGATCTTCTTCTCATCCAGTTCCTTTAAAAATCCGTTCATATCCTGTTCCAGATCCTTTTCATGCTCATAATCGAACACTTTTACCTGTATCACGTTCACCACTCCCGTTTTTGATACCAGTATGGACATTTTTCTTACTATTCAAACAAATGATCCCGAAAAAGAGGACGCCCGCATGGACGCCCTCTCAACAGCTTATTTTTTTGGTTCTGTCTTACCTGACCAGTCCAGCATGCCGCCTTCCATGTTGACGACCTTGTATCCTTGGTCCTGAAGGTAGTGAGCCACATTTCCGCTTCGATTACCGGAACGGCAGATCAGGAAATATTCCTTGTCTGTATCGAACTGATCGAGTGAATCAGGGATATCGCCCATCTTGATGTGTCGCGCGCCCGGGATCATGCCGCCGGCCACTTCTTCATCTTCCCGTACGTCGACGAGCTCAAGCGTTTCTCCGTTTTCGAGTTTCTTTTGAAGTTCATCTGTTGTAATGGTTTTGATTTCGTGCATCATCATCTTCCTTTCACGGTTCGTACCATGATTATAGCAAAGCTGCTGCCGGAAACAAATTAGTTCGCTACGATGTTGACGAGCTTACCTGGCACGGCGATGACCTTACGGACCGTTTTCCCTTCGATCTGGGCTTTGATTTCCTCATGATCCTTCGCCAGCTGTTCAAGGTCTTCCTTGTTCATGTCTGTCGGGATCATCACTTTTGCCCGGACCTTTCCGTTCACTTGGAGGACGATTTCCACTTCATTGTCGATGAGTTTCGACTTATCGAACGTCGGCCATGCTTCATAGGAAATGGTCTCCTCATGCCCAAGCTTGCTCCAAAGCTCTTCCGCCATATGAGGAGCGATCGGAGACAGGAGTTTAACGAATCCTTCGACGTATTCCCTTGGAAGTTCATCGGCTTTGTATGCATCGTTGATGAAGACCATGAGCTGAGAGATACCCGTGTTGAAGCGGAGGCCTTCATAATCCTCAGTCACTTTTTTAACGGTTTGATGATACGTTTTGTCGAGTTTCTCATTCGGACGGCCCGTGACCTTTCCGCTGAGCTTCCCGTCTTCTTCAACAAGGAGACGCCATACGCGGTCGAGGAAGCGACGCGCCCCGTCAAGACCGTTTGTGCTCCATGCGACAGACGCTTCGAGCGGCCCCATGAACATTTCGTACAAACGGAGCGTGTCTGCCCCGTGTGACTCGACGATTTGATCCGGGTTGACGACATTGCCTTTGGATTTACTCATTTTCTCGTTGTTTTCCCCAAGGATCATCCCTTGGTTGAACAGTTTCTGGAACGGCTCCTTCGTCGGCACCACACCGATATCGTAAAGGAATTTATGCCAGAACCTTGCGTATAGAAGGTGAAGGACTGCATGCTCGGCGCCTCCGATATACGTATCGACCGGCAACCACTCCTTCATCTTTTCGGCATCTGCAAGGGCTTCTTTGTTGTGCGGATCGATGTAGCGGAGGAAGTACCAGCAGCTTCCCGCCCATTGCGGCATCGTATTCGTTTCACGTCGGCCCTTCTTACCTGTTTCGGGATCCGTGACGTTCACCCAGTCGCTGATGTTGGCAAGAGGCGACTCACCTGTGCCTGAAGGCTTGATTTCCGTCGTCTTCGGAAGGATCAGAGGCAACTCGCTTTCAGGTACTCCTGTAGCGGTGCCATCTTCCCAGTGGATGATCGGAATCGGTTCACCCCAATAACGTTGACGGCTGAACAGCCAGTCGCGGAGGCGATAGGTCACTTTTTTCGTTCCGATATTCTTCTCTTCAAGCCACGCAATTGCCTTCGTGATGGCTTCTTCTTTCCCCATTCCATCGAGGAACTCAGAGTTGACATGATCTCCATCACCTGTGTAGGCTTCCTTGTCGACATCACCGCCTGAGACGACTTCGATGATCGGAAGTCCGAATTCTTTTGCGAACTCATAATCCCGTTCATCATGTGCAGGTACCGCCATGATGGCTCCTGAACCGTAGCTCATGAGAACATAATCGGCGATCCAGATCGGCATTTGCTTGCCATTTGCCGGATTGATGGCGTAGGCACCGGTGAACACACCTGTTTTTTCTTTGGCAAGATCCGTACGCTCAAGGTCGCTCTTCGCTTTCACTTTGTCGAGATACGCCTCTACCTTCTCTTTTTGCTCCCCTGTCGTGATTTTCTCTACAAGGGGATGCTCAGGTGCAAGGACTGCATAAGTTGCGCCGAAGATCGTATCGGGACGGGTAGTGAATACGTCGAACGATTCGTCGTGGCCATCGATGTTGAAGACAACCTCCGCGCCTTCGGAACGTCCGATCCAGTTGCGCTGCATATCCTTGATGCTCTCCGGCCAGTCCACATCGTCCAGGTCTTCGAGAAGACGATCGGCATAGGCTGTGATTTTAAGGATCCACTGCCTCATCGGACGGCGCTCGACCGGGTGGCCGCCGCGTTCGCTCTTCCCGTCGATGACCTCTTCATTGGCAAGGACCGTACCAAGAGCAGGGCACCAGTTCACCGCTACTTCATCCACGTATGCCAGACCTTTTTCATACAGCTTCAGGAAGATCCACTGCGTCCATTTATAATAATCAGGATCCGTAGTATTCACTTCCCGGTCCCAGTCATAAGAGAACCCGAGGGATTTGATCTGTCTGCGGAAGTTGTTGATGTTCTGCTCCGTGAAGACAGCAGGATCATTCCCCGTATCCAGTGCGTATTGTTCTGCCGGCAGGCCGAATGCGTCCCAGCCCATCGGATGGAGGACATTGTAGCCCTGCATGCGCTTCATCCTTGAGAGGATATCCGTGGCCGTGAAGCCTTCTGGATGCCCTACATGCAGCCCGGCTCCTGACGGATATGGGAACATATCAAGGGCATAGAATTTTTTCTTCCCAGGGTCTTCCGTCGTTTTGAATGTCTTGTTTTCTTCCCAGTGTTTCTGCCATTTCGTCTCGACTTGCTTATGATTAAAACTCATCGTGAGACCTCCTTAGTGGTTTTACTTTCTTCGATAGCTGGAGATCGGGGCCATTGCCTTGAAATACAAAAAACTCCCGCCCCAAATAAGATATTTGGGACGAGAGTTTGGTTTATACTCCCGCGGTACCACCCACATTAGTGTACGCGCACTCAGCTTCATTCAACCATAACGCGGCAAACGGCAGATCCTACTCCATTCAGATCTGCGACTCAACAGGCGAGTTCATGAGGTCTTCCGATTGACTTTCACCAGCCGTCAACTCTCTGCTCCGGGACTCATCATTACTACTCCTGATCAACGTCTCATATAGTACTATCATATATATGGTCTATTTTAGTCAATTGTATACCTTCACGCAAGCCCTTTTTATTCTTGGGGTCCAAATGACGAGAAAAGCGGCGTTCACCCGGTGTGCCAGGTGAACGCCGCTTTCAACCTTCTATTGGACGGTGTAGCCCCCATCGAGTACGACCGATTGACCGGTCACGCCCTTTGCCGCGTCACTGCAGAGGAATAGCGTGTAATCCGCAATTTCCTTCACATCGAGAAGCCGCTTCTGAGGAACAAGGGGATAGATCACTTCTTCCACGACCTTATCGAGCTCCACTCCCCTTGTGGACGCAAGGTCTGCGAGCTGATTCCGGACGAGGGGGGTATCGACATACCCCGGGCATACGGAGTTGACCGTGATCCCCTGATCTGCTGTTTCAAGTGCAGCAACCTTCGTCAAACCGATGACGCCGTGCTTCGCCGAATTATACGCAGCCTTACCGGAAAAGCCGATGAGGCCATTGATGGAAGCCATATTGATGATCCGCCCCCACTGCTGATGCCTCATATGGGGCAATACCGCCTTGATGGCCATGAAGGGTGCGGTGAGCATCACTTTGATGAGCAGCTCAAACTTTTCGGTCGGGAATTCCTCGATATGGGCAACATGCTGGAGCCCTGCATTATTGATCAGTACATCGACCCGGCCGTATGCCTCCACCGTCCTGTCTACTGCTCCGCGGATATCCTCTTCGGACGTCACGTCGCATTTGATGCCTTTAGCCTCGAAGCCCTCTTTCCTGAGGGAGCTTGCAGCTTCTTCCACTTTCTTTTCATCAAGATCGGTCAGGACGACCTTCGCTCCCTTGACCGCGAACTCCCTGCCGATCTCATACCCGATTCCTTGTGCAGCTCCTGTGATGAATACGACTTTATTTTCTACCATGATGAAACTCCTTTCTTAGATACCGAAACCTAGAGAGAATAGAACGATGGCGATGATGACGCCAATGAGCGGAACGATGACCGTCAATGCTCCTACGGCCCCATAAGCGGCCTCATGGGTCTCATTACAGATGGAGCGGATGGTCGTGACGACATATCCATTGTGGGGGAGAGAATCCAATGCCCCTGATGATATCGATACGACCCTGTGCAGTGCTTCCGGATTCACGCCCATATCCATGTAGTGAGGCGCGAGCAGCGGCAATGCGATCGCCTGACCCCCGAGGATGATCCGGTCATACCCGCAATGACGCTGACGGCGATGGCTCCCCCGATCAACGGAGATCCCGGAATGCTCGTCATGGCCGTCACAGCTGTTTCAAATGCAGGGACCGCTTTGGCGACCCCGCCGAAACCTACGACGGCAGCCGTGTTCCCGATCGCGATCAGTGCACCGACGGTTCCTTCGGATACCGCACCCCAGAAGCCTTTGAAGTACTTCCTGTTCAGAAGATACGTTGTGATGACCCCACCAAGAAGGGCAATGATGAGCGCCGATTGCTTCAGCGAATCATGGAAGGCAAAGGATAGTCCAAGTACGACAAGGAGCGGGATCAGACCCATGATCGGATTCGGCAGTGGTCGACCTTCATCAATGATTGGATCTTCTTTTCTTGCTTCAAAACGCTCTCCTTTGGCCAGTGCTTTCTTGATCATGCGTTTCAACCACCAGTAGCCGAATGTGGCCATGAAGACCGCGACGATGATACTGACTTCCCATCCGGCATAAGGAGTTGTTCCAAGATATTCAATCGGAATCCAGTTCTGTATTTCCGGTGATCCGGCAGACGTCATCGTGAAGGTGACAGACCCGAGGGCCAAGGCAGCCGGGATGAAGCGCCTTGGAAGATCTGCCTGTTTGAACAGACTGAGGGCCATAGGATAGACAGAGAAAGCGACGACGAACAGGCTGACTCCGCCATACGTCAAGATCGCACAGGATGCCACGACGGCAAGCACTGCATACTTCATCCCCATCTTATCAACGACAAAGCGGGATACGCTATCGGCCGCCCCGCTGTCTTCCATTACCTTACCGAATACCGATCCGAGGAGGAACATGAGATACCAAGCAGCTACGAATCCAGTGAATCCACCCATATAATTTGTAACAAGATCGGCTTCTCCTTCCGCAGCAAGCTGCGGGAAAAGAGGCATTCCGCTCAATACAGCCACAAACAAGGCGGCCACTGGACCGACAACCAGGATATTCATGCCTTTCATCGTTAAATAGATTAATAGTAAGAGTCCTCCAATAAGGCCGATCATACTTAACATTGTTACTCCCCTTTGTATTTGTAATCGTTTACATATTTTCGCACCCATAAAACGGGTTTTGTTCCCCTTTCACATAATGTACTCGCAAGGAACGTGCCAAGTTTTTTATTATTCGGAAAATTAGTGTGAATTTCTTGACCGTACGGCGTTTCCCTTCCCTTTCTTGTCACGTTTTAGACCCATTTTTGGAAAAAAACTAAAAATATGGATTCACCTCATCTCCCCGTCGTACCCTATTAACCTGAAAAATCCGTCCGGAATTCCGGACAGATTCTTCCCCATGCTTTTTTCGCACACACAAACCTACCACTTTCATCCTATTTCCGGATTTCCGGACACATGTCCGATATTCCGGAAATCCTTTTCATTGAATCTGATATTTGTTCAATTTTTCGTACAGGCTCGATTTTCCTACCCCCAGTACCTGTGCCGCTTTCCGTTTGTCGGGATAGGTCCGGATCGTTTCTTCCAATATGGCTCGTTCCGTTTCTTCCATCATTTCTTTCAATGACTTCGACCCTGTTTTATATAAATTCCCCACCTTTAAATAAGAGGGGAGTGCGTTGATCTTGATCTTGGTCCCGGACGTCAGATACGTAGCGGCGTGAATCACATTTTCCAGCTCCCTCAAGTTCCCCGGCCAGCTGTGTGATGTGAAGATCTCAAGCACATCATCTGTAAATCCGCTGATCCGTTTCCCTGAGGATTTGGTCGATTTCTCCAAGAAGAAGGAGGCAAGCCTTGAAAGATCTCCCTTCCTTTCCCTTAGGGATGGAAGTTGAAAAGGGATGACATTGATCCTGTAATACAAGTCGCTGCGGAAACGCTTTTCTTCCATCAGCGTTTCAAGCGGCCGGTTCGTGGCGGCGATGATCCGGACGTCCACTTGCTGGATCTTTGTCGAACCGACCGCCTCCACCTCCCCTTCCTGAAGGGCCCTGAGTAACTTCGCCTGCATATTCAAAGGCATATCGCCGATTTCATCGAGGAAGAGCGTCCCTTTGTGTGCAAGCTGGAACTTCCCCTTCTTGCCCCCTTTTTTTGCTCCTGTGAATGCCCCTTCTTCATATCCGAACAGCTCCGATTCCAGGAGATGCTCAGGTATGGCCGCGCAGTTGACCTTGATGAATGGCTGCGAGCTCCGTTCACTCAGCTGATGGATACTGTGGGCAAAAAGCTCTTTCCCCGTTCCGCTCTCCCCCCTGATCAAAATGGAAATATCACTCGGGGCGATCATTTGGACCTTTTCTTTCAATTCGAGCATCACTTCGGAATCACCGATGATATCGTTCAGGTTATAACGCACCCCGCTGTTGATATCCTGGATATAGCTCTGGATCTTTGACATCATGTTCTTCACATGGGAACTCATCTGCATCCATTCACTCGTATCCCGGAAGATGACCGAGCCGAAAGCCCCGATCACCTGACCGTCCACCACGATGGGGATCCGGTTGGCAATCATGTAGTTCCCCCGGATATATTGAAGGTCGGCCACCTCTTCTTTGCCGCTGGCCGCTACGATATGCATGCGTGTGTTTTCAATGATTTCCGTGACATGACTGCCGACTGCCCTTTCCCTTTCCACCTCGAGGAATTGGCAGTAGCTGTCGTTCATATAGATGATCGTCCCCCCCTCATCCACGACGACAAGCCATTCAAACGCGTTCTCCAGAATAATCTCGATCATCTCAACCGATACAGACTTCAGTAACGAACTCATTGACCCTTCCCCAAACCCGAAATTTTCAGATAACTATATCCTAGCATACCATTTACAGACTCAAGGGAAAATAATCCTCACCACTTTTTGGAAAACGGTTTAAAGGCTTGATACGGAGGGAATCTCCTTAACAACGAATGGAGGAATGAAGGATGGAAATCGCCGAACTAAAGATTTTGTATTTTGAGGATGATGGAATCATCCCCAATAACCCGAATCTTCCGGTGTTATTATACAGAGATGCCCTTTCCGGAGAAACGGACAGCCCCGAAATGGTGTTCGAACGGAATGGTTGGTTCAACAGCTGGAGGAACGGAATATTTGATTACCACCATTTCCACAGTAATACCCATGAAGTGCTGGGGGTCATCGACGGGGAAGCCGAGGTCCTGGTCGGGGGCGAGTTCGGGGAAACAGTCCGATTCCGAAAGGGTGATGTCCTTATCCTGCCTGCCGGTACCGGACACAAGCGGATCTCGGCGAGTGATGATTTCAAGGTTGCCGGTGCCTATCCCGATGGAAGGGACTACAATACAAAGGAAGGAAGGGCTGATGACAGGACGAGCTCGCGATTGGACATCATTTCGGTCCCCCTTCCATCCCGTGATCCCGTGTTCGGGGATTCCGGCCCGCTGATCCGTCACTGGAGAATCCCAAACAATCGGCCATAGGGTGGTTGCCTTTTTTCGGCGACCATGTTATTCTTATATAGCGATGAGCTGAATTGTGTAAGTCGGTAATCGCGTCCTTGTGACAACAGACGATGTGGCGTCTGGATTATCCGCCTCAATTTTTTTGCAAGTGGGCTTCCGTAGGATACGGAAGCCCTTTTAATTTGAAAACGAAAAAACAGAAAGCGTACGATGCATGCATCGTACGCTTTTTTTAATGGACTGAAATGGTTACCGGTTCTTTTTTCTTCAATGGACGATCATACATGCTGGATATGACCATGGCAGCGATATAAAAAGCAATCAAGACGACAAAGAGGATCTGCATACTGAACATATCGACCATCAATCCGCCGATAAGGGGACCGATCATGCGGCCTCCCGTCGCCGTGCTGTTGACGATGCCCTGATAGAATCCCTCCCGCCCTTTGGGCGCAAGGGAATTGGCAATGGTCGGAACTGCCGGCCAGATGAGCATCTCCCCGACGGTCAGGATGATCATGGCCGCCACAAACCACATGAATTGATCAGCAAATGCCGCAACGGCGAAAGAAAGCATGAAGATGACCGTCCCGATCATGATCTGGATTTTCAAATTATGCTCGAACCGTTTGATGGCTTTGGACAGCAGGGGTTGAGCAAGGACGATCAACGCCCCGTTGATTGTCCACAGGAAGCTGTACTGCTTAAGGGAAATGTTGATTTCCTGGGTATAGCTTGCGATTGTGGACTGCCACTGTACATATCCGACCCAGCATAGGAGGTATGCCCCGCAAATAAGCAGCAATGCCGTCAGCTTCGAACGGTCGCGTATCGGCCTTGATTCCTGAATGACAGATGTATGTCCCGCGACTTGGGCGGAGATCTTCTTGTAGCCGAACAGGGCGATCAGGAAGAATACGATGTACATCACGAAATTCGCCAGGAAGATATAATTGAATGAAAACGATGCAACAAGGCCACCGAGTGACGCCCCGACGGCGACCCCGATGTTCTGGGCCACGTAGACGGCATTGAACGCCTTCCTTCCCCCTGCCGGCCACACAGACCCTGCCATGGCGTACATGGATGGGAATACGATCCCCGATCCGAAGCCTACGATGGTCAGGAACACGACATAATGTGGCCATCCGTGCCAGAGGTTCATTCCACCAAGTGCTGTAAGAGTGATGAGAATGCCTAAAAGGATGGACCTGTACCCGCCCAATTTATCAAAAAGAAACCCTCCGATCAGATTCCCGGCAACGCTTGCCCCTGCGTTGAGCATGAGGACGATGCCGGCCATGGATAATGTCTTTCCAAGGTGATCATGAAGGTAAATGGTATTCAAAGGCCATAGGAAGGAAGAACCGGTAACGTTCACCATCATTCCGATGATGAGGAGCCATAAAGATCTTGGCATTTTTCCTCTTCCTTTCTAACACATATTTCAATTCCCTAGAGGATTTTACTCCTTTTCGATGAAAGGGGCAAGAACTATTTACCGGTTTCAAACCAGTTATGTAATGCTGCTTCGATGCGGTGATTCAAGCACTTGAACAAAAAATGCCAGCCCTGTAATCCAGGGCTGGCAGAAGGTGCTATTTATTATTATGATGGTCGCTCCGGACGGGTTGACTCCTGTGCTCATTCCGCTTTTTCACGGCTTCAACAGGATTGTACTCTTTACCGAACTCTGTATCGATCGGTTTGTTCCGTCCACTCTGCTCCGGGTTGTTTTGGTCGGATCGTTTCTTCAATGAAGGGTCCCCCTACCGTAGAAGGATCATGCTCAAGGAGGATCATTTCATTCTGAAGATGCTGCACCTGAAGCCGCATCCTGTGAAGCTGTTCACGCTGCTGGGCATTGGCGCTTTGAGACAGCTGTGCGAGGTCATTGACCGATTCCTCGATTTTCTGCATGGCTTGCGTATACTCACTGTCTCCGTAATGTTCCTGTCCGAGTCCGGCCTGATACTGCTTTTGACCTTCACGGATGGCGTCTTCACACTTCTGGATACACTCGTCGATCGATTGCCTCGTTGCCATCTGAACATCCCCCTGCCTATTTAGTGCTTTCGGGAAGTACTTCCCATCCCTTAGTGTGAGCCTGCTCACCCATTTCAAAAGTGGTAAACTTCGCCTTTTCAGTCCCCGAGGATTCAATCTCCCCTTCTTTCATGTTAAAATCTCTATGATGAACCACCGAAAACGACGAATCAGGAGGTGTTTGCCATCGAGACAAACCCATTTCCATATGCAGCCGATCAAAAACGCTACCATACCTGGAATTATCATCTGCGCGGACACTTCGGCCATAAAGTGTTCAAAGTAGCACTGGATGGAGGATTCGACTGTCCGAACCGTGACGGCACGGCCGCATTTGGTGGATGCACCTTTTGCAGCGCGGCAGGGTCGGGTGACTTTGCAGGCAACAGGGCCGAATCGTTGGAAAAACAATTCCATGATATCAAGGATAAAATGCACAATAAGTGGAAGGACGGCAAATACCTTGCCTATTTCCAAGCCTTCACCAATACCCACGCCCCCGTTGAGGTACTACGGGAACGCTATGAATCCGTGTTGAAGCAGGACGGTGTCATCGGCCTGTCCATCGCTACACGGCCAGACTGCCTCCCCGATGACGTAGTGGAGTATCTGGCTGAATTGAACGAAAGGACGTATCTATGGGTGGAGCTCGGGCTTCAGACGGTCCACGAAAAGACGGCAGGTCTGATCAACCGCGCCCATGATTATGAATGCTATAAAGAAGGTGTCAGGAAGTTAAGGAAGCATGGGATCCGGGTATGCTCCCATATTATCAACGGCCTTCCCCTTGAAACCGACGATATGATGCTGGAGACCGCAGCCGAGGTGGCGAAACTCGATGTACAGGGGATCAAAATCCATCTTCTGCATCTTCTGAAAGGCACACCTATGGTGAAACAATACGAAAAGGGGCTCCTTGAGTTCCTCGATTTTGATCGATACATACAATTGGTTTGTGATCAGCTCGAGATCATCCCTCCCGAAATGGTGGTGCACAGGATCACCGGAGACGGTCCCATCGATCTCATGGTAGGCCCGATGTGGAGCGTGAATAAATGGAGCGTGCTGAACGCCATCGATGATGAAATGAAGCGCCGCGAAAGCTGGCAGGGAAAATATTATAAAGTGGATGTGACAACATGAAATTAGACAGAATTCTACCGTTTGCAAGGCAGCTGCTCGATCGTGCCGTGAGCCCCGGGGATGTCGTGATCGATGCCACCCTTGGAAATGGTCACGATACGCTGTTCCTCGCAAGGCTTGTAGGCGACAACGGCAGGGTCTACGGCTTTGACATCCAGGAAGAAGCCATCGAGAATACGAAAGAGCAGCTTGATACGCACGAATTGGCCCAGCGAGTCACCCTGTTCCATCAGGGGCATGAGACCGTGATGAATGTCATTCCTCCCGTCCATCACGGGAAAGTGACAGGTGCCATCTTCAATCTTGGTTACCTTCCCGGAGGGGATAAGGAAATCGTGACGCGTCCGAAAACAACGATCCTCGCGCTCAATCAGATCCTTGAAATGATGGCACCGGAAGGCATCCTTGTCCTTGTGATCTACCACGGGCACCCGGAAGGCGCGGTGGAGAGGGATTACATCCTGCGCTATGTCGAAAAGCTCGATCAGAACTATGTACACGTCCTACGCTATCAGTTCATGAATCAGCTCAACCACCCGCCTTTCATCGTGGCCCTGGAAAAAAGATAAACAAAAGGGACGGCCCGCGGCCGTCCCTTTTTGTTATGCGTCCATCAGTTCGTTGGCAATCAATTCAAATGATTTCAGCTTATCGTTGAAATCATACGTGATGCTCACCAGCATGACTTCGTCTGTTTGATACTGCTCGCTCAGGGCGAGAATTTTATTCTTCACGGTTTCGGGGCTTCCGACCACCATCCGCTTCCGATTCTCCTTGATCCGGAGAAGTTCGAACGGGCTGTAGTGGTACTGGGCCGCTTTCTCGGGACTTGGGGTTCCGTTCGAGCGCATCCCCTGTTCGATCATGAGGATAGAAAGATCGATGCTCGAGGCGATCCTTTCAGCTTCTTCATCCGTTTCGCCACAGATCGCAAAGACAGCGACAATGTTCTTCGGCTGATCAAGATAAGGGCTTGGCACGAAGTTATTGCGGTAAGCTGCGGTGTATTGCGGACCGCCCTCGCCATTGATGAACTGGGCGAACGTGTACGGAAGTCCTTTTTGAGCAGCCAGCATGGCACTTGATGGGCTTGATCCGAGTAGCCACACTTCAGGCATCGTGGCGATTTGCGGAGCAGCCGTGAGTCCCTGGTAAGGGTGGGAAGCTGGCAGATTATCCGACATATAGCCGAGGAGGTCGTCGATCTGCTCAGGATAGCGGTCGACGTCCCTTGGTTTCCCGTCATGCAGGGCCATCGTTGCCATAGGCATGCCGCCAGGAGCCCTTCCAAGACCGAGATCGATGCGTTCAGGATTCAGCCCCTCGAGCAACCGGAAATTTTCAGCCACTTTGTATGAGCTGTAGTGGGGAAGCATCACTCCGCCTGAGCCTACTTTGATCCTCTCTGTATTCTGTGCAAGATGGGCGATCAATACTTCCGGTGAAGAACCGGCGAGGCTGGTGGAATCATGGTGTTCAGAAACCCAGAAACGCTCATAGCCCAATCGATCAGCATGCTGTGCGAGTTTTACTGTATTTTGAAGAGCCTCTTGGGGGCTCATTCCTTCTGCGATCGGTGATTGATCGAGAATGCTTAATTTAATGGCCAATACTTACATCTCCTTTGTGTGATGTGAGTATTATTATCAATTCCATGATGAAAAATGTCCACTAACATGCTTAAAGGGTGACCGCCGGTCGGCGGTCACCCTTCAAGATTAATGTTTTGATACTTCGATGCGTCCTACAGACTTGTCTTTACTTTGACCCGTCACTTTGACTTTCAGGCCATATTCAGGAACATTCCGTCCTGCATCCGGCATCGCTTTGTTCGAGTAGTCTTTCTTGTCATAGAACTCAGGATTTTTCTTTGTGTCCTTGTCAGTCAGCGTCAACCCGAGAAGGTCACGATAATCGATGAACATTTTTTTGGCATTATCCATGCTGAATGCGGCATCATGGATTTGGTAGCGGGTGGAAGCAACGGAGCCATCACTCCATTTAAGCGGTTTTTGATCCGCATCGACCACTCCAAGATAGCCATCACCAGGGTGGATACCAGTCCAGTTGTCGTCATATGATTCATCTGCGTACCAGATGACAAGACCCGGATCATAGGACATGAGGCTGTTCCCACGCTTGATATGAGCCAGTCCTTCATCGACTCCTTGATGATTTCTCCACTCAAGAAGGTAGTAATGCTCTGATTTTTTGACACCCGTATCCTTCGCGAATCCTTCAAGCTTCACTTTCGGTGTGCCCTCTGCATCATCGAAGAATACTTGTTTCCCATCTGCTGTCACCTTGATATCATCTACATATAAACCAGGGTACACTGCCGCTACATCCGTCCAGTAGTTGATCTTCACTTTAACGTTTTTCCCTTTATAGGCACTCAGGTCAAACTTGGCATCGATCCAGCCATCGGATTTCCCGGTGATTCCGTTGCCAGGGTTTTGGCTATTAGGGTCCACATCAGTTGTGATATTACCCGGGATGGTTGTCCATTGTTTCCCGTCCTCGCTTACTTGAACAGATCCATAATCCCAATCCTGCTCGATGTCATACCATGCTTTGAAGGAGAATTCTGCACTTGAGGCAGATGAAAGGTTCACATCGACGACTGCGGAATTATCAAGATCGTTTCCACTGCCACTGAAGTAGCTGTATTTTCCGCTGAACGGTTTGTTGACCGGTGTTTCTTTATCCGGCAAGGTAATCTTCAGCGCATCTGCATTCGTGCCCTTCGTATTTGCCTGATCTAGATAGAATTCTTCACCTTTTTTGTTCAGCTCATCGAGGCTGATCTCATCGTACTTCAGCCAGTTGCCGCCATGGGCAGCCTGGAGGAATTCCTTGGACCATGCACTGAATCCGGTCGGCTCTGTGCCAGGTACCTTCCCTGCCCAGCTTCCGCTTGCCATGATGGACCAGTAGGCAACGGCTTCACCAGTACCCGTATACTGGGTATCATATTCATCCGGAAGTCCGAGGTCATGCCCGTACTCATGGGCGAACACCCCTGCTGCTCCGTCTGCCGGCTGGATCGTGTAGTCATACGCGGCCATGTTGCCATTCCAGTATGGAACATCGGTTTCCGTTCCTTTGATTGGGAATACGCTGCCAAGGTTCCAACGGTGGGACCAGATGGCGTCTTCTCCAAGGCTTCCTCCGCCCGCTTCTTCACCGACAGCAGAGTGTACGACCATGAGGTGATCGACAAGGCCATCCGGCTCGCGGGTATTTCCATTTCCATTCAGATCATAACGGTCTTCCTGATCGAACTCACTAAGATCTACATCGGGATCTGCCGCAACGGCTTCAAGTGCTTCCTTGACGAGTTCCCTAGGCCTTGCGTCACTGCCATTCGCTCCGTTCCCCCCGTAGTAGGCAGCCGGATGCTTCGCCATATACCACTTCGTCACTTTTCCATCGACCGTGTAGGCACCATTCGTCTGCTGCTCATAGAACTGCTTCATGGATACCAAATTTTCTCCATTCGGCCCTTTGTATCCTTTATCACCGAATACCATGTCTTCATAGTGCTTTTGCACATAATCGTCATAGTACATATCCGTTTCATCTTCTTGGATGGAGTTATGCGGGAAATCAGGGAACTCCATCAATACGACAAGGACTTTGTCTTCCCTTACGTCCCCGTCATAGTCTTCTTCCTGGACAGGATCGAGGTTTCGATGTTTCTTTTTGTTGTTGTCACCCTTCCCTTTCTTTTTGTTCTGAGTGATTTTCTTCTCGAGCTTCTCTTTCTCTTCCTTCAACTCTCCATCATCTTCAAGCTCCTTCAAGCCATCGGATTTTTCCTTCAGGAACTTCTGCAATCCTTTTTCAGCTTCAGAAGCTGATGCATTCTTCGAAATATCCCCTTTTTCCTTGAGCATCTCGATCAATTTCTCTTCATTGGCGATGGCAAGGTCAAACGGTCCTTCCCCGTGGTTATGTACCTTCTTCGACACCGGGTCCTTCAGGACGTTCACCGGAGTAGCGTCATGGGCGGATGCAGGGACGGCAAATAAACCGGCACTGAGCGCTGCGGCCATGGCAACAGACATGATCTTTCTAGACTTCAATTTCCATTCCCCCTAAAGTTTCTAGTAAATACTTTCTCTACCAAATATACTCCTTTTTTCTGAAAAGTAAATATTTTCAGAATTAAAACAGTTATATGGTCCCAGCACTCACTTTCTTACCTGAAACCTTAGAACCTTATATATTCCATTTTTTTCATAAAAACAAAAAGAAAACCTCGAGCGATGTCGAGGTTTTGGGATTTAAGATGTCTTTTTCCGGCTTCTCCATTTTCGATACATTTTACCGTTGAAATAGAAGAATTTTGTGATCCAGCCAGATTCATTGATGAATTCTTTTGAAAAGTGATGAACGTTCCGCTGCTTCCTGGCTTTATCATCTGACAGATAGACGCCGATCAGCCCTTTGTTGATCAATCGGTGGAAATGGGCGTGTGGGAGTCCTTCCGTATGTTCATCCGCTTTACGGAGGAAGTGAAGGAGCCGTTCCTTCATGTGCTCTTCATCTTCATAATAGAAGCAGAAGTTGAGGTCTCCCCCTTCCCTATCTTCTTCCTGATCAATGAAATAATCGAGTAGGATATGTAGTCCCTGTATATAAGGGAAGTAGCCGCTCTTGATTTTATCCGTATAGGACGGATGGAAATCGGCCCGATTTGCATACGAGACGAGGCAGAAGATCCCGAGGGTCGATCCGGAGCAAGCCGAGAATTCATACCAGTCCATGTCGGGAAGGTTCTCTCTATGGGACTCGAACCAGCCCTGCAGCCGTTCGACGCGCTCCTCCTGTTTCACATGCTTATGTATCTGCAGATCGCAATAGTAGTCACAAAGCTGCGCGAGCTCTTCCTTGATCGCATCATAGTTCTGGAGATCCTTGAGGACGCCCTGGCACGTCCTTACCAGCGCTTCTAGGTATCCGCCGTCATCCTGATCTTCCCTGAGGGCGTAATAGTTCACGGGTTCGGCATCGACATCGAGGGAATCCCTCATGGACTGGTGAAGGAGTGCAAAATCATCCGGATCAAGGGATACGCTCCGGTCACACAGATTGTCGAGATAATCGCTGATCGTTTGATAGGCCACGATGAAACGGATCGTTTCTACTTTCTTATCGAGGGAAAGGAGGGACATGATCCCTCCGCCTTCACAGTGAAACGTCTTATGTTCGATGCTTGAGAGGGCCTGTCGCCTCAATTCTTCATTCGGAATCGCTTCCGCCCGCTTTTTCCACTGATCAAGCTCGTGATGAACGTGTGGAAAGACATTTCGATATACTTTTGTCATTAATGAAAATGGATCGCTTGGTATAGACACGCTTATCACCTCTTCCTTACTTCATTACACAATATAACCCAGCGTTTTCAGCCGGCTTTCAATGAAAGACTTGGAGTACTCGAAAATTTCCTCCCTCTCCGGCTCATTGTAAAGTTCATGATAACATTTTGACCATTCTTTATAATGCATTTCGGACAAGGAAAGTTCTGTAAACCATTTTTTCACAGCCCGTTTATCTACGATTTGATCATCCCCCGCCTGCATGACGAGCAATGGATAGTCAGGCATCTTATCCAGCTCCTGGTGAGCATGCTTCATCGCATTGATCAATTCCCGATACCACCGGACAGAGACTTTCGTGATATAGAGGGAATCGTTGCTGTCGATCTCACGGACTTCAGCGTTCCTGGTCGCCATATTGATGGATAATCCCGATGGGAATTTAACCGATGGAGCGACTTTATTCAGACCATAGGAAAGCAGATCCACCGACTTGTTCGGATAATTCATCAATCCGAGGCAGGGCGAGGAGAGAATGACCCCTGCAAGATTCACGTGGGATTCCTGGAGCAGACGTACCGTGACGAGCCCTCCCATGCTGTGACCGATCACAAATACAGGGAGCTCGAACTGATAGGCTGCCTGGATCCAATCTTTCACTTCGATCAGGTACTCTTCGAATGATTCAATATGGCCCCTCATGCTCCGGGAGGTCATCCCCTGGCCGGGCAGGTCGCCCATGACGACATGATACCCTGCCGAGCGCCACATTTCAATGAGCCAACCATAACGGCCGTGATGCTCCATTGCTCCGTGAACGATTACGATGACTGCCTTCGCTTCTTGATCCGTTTCCCATTTCCACATGGCGAATCCTCCTTTAAATATGGTAATTCCGAAAAATTCTGCTACCATTTATTATAGTAAATATTTCTGAAAGGGGTTAGTATAAAGTGCTCTATCCATATTATAATAAAAAACCGATCATTGCAGAGTCCGCATATATTGCAGATTATGTGACAATCTCCGGGGATGTCGAGATCGGGGAAGAGTCGAGCGTCTGGTTCAATTCCGTCATACGGGGAGATGTCGCCCCGACCAAGATCGGGAAAAAGGTCAATATCCAGGACAACTCCGTGCTTCACCAAAGTCCGGACAATCCCCTGATCATAGAGGATGAGGTCACCGTAGGTCACTCGGTCATCCTGCACAGCTGCAAAATCCGAAAAAAGGCGTTGATCGGAATGGGTTCGATCATCCTGGATAATGCCGAGATCGGTGAAGGCGCCTTCATCGGTGCCGGGAGCCTGGTCCCTCAGGGGAAGGTCATCCCTCCCCACACCCTCGCATTCGGCAGACCCGCAAAGGTTGTCAGGGAGCTGAATGAGGACGATATCATCGACATGGAGCGGATCTCAAGGGAGTATGCGGAAAAAGCACAACATTATAAAGCCTCCAAGCC
Source organism: Rossellomorea marisflavi (assembly GCF_009806575.1). Lineage (NCBI taxonomy): Bacteria > Bacillati > Bacillota > Bacilli > Caryophanales > Bacillaceae > Rossellomorea > Rossellomorea marisflavi. The sequence continues at coordinate 3,248,020 of NZ_CP047095.1, forward strand.
CCTCTAGTCACTTATACTTGGGATACCCCAACTTGATGGAGATTACTCGGATTGTTTGTAAAGGCCCGGAATAACCAAAGAAGTTGGGACAACACTAAAAAGATACCAGACACGATCCGTAAAGGTTCTTTATCCCGCTCATGATTTCCGTGCAAGACGTCACTTTCCAAGGGTAGCCCAGGAGCCTCCGCAAGCCTGTTTCACATAAGCCACTCTTTCCGCAGGAGTCTTCGTCTTCCACTCCATTCAACCGTTGGAGACAATGAAATCGTAATGGTCATGAAACAAATAAAAAACCCGAACTGCTTTGCCTTATCGCAGTTCGGGTTTTACTATGACTAAAACACGTTTGTTCCAGCCTCTTTTTGTTTATAGGGGTGATCAAGCAAGCGCTTCTGCTTTAAGAGCGTCTGCCTTATCTGTACGCTCCCAAGGAAGATCAAGGTCATTACGTCCGAAGTGACCGTAAGCAGCCGTCTGTTTGTAGATCGGGCGACGTAGGTCAAGCATCTTGATGATGCCTGCCGGGCGAAGATCGAAGTTATTGCGGACAACGTCCACCAATACATCTTCGGATACTTGTCCGGTTCCGAATGTGTCGACAGAGATCGATACGGGTTGTGCCACACCGATGGCATATGCAAGTTGAACTTCACACTTCTCGGCTAGTCCTGCAGCCACGATGTTCTTCGCAACGTAACGTGCAGCATAGGCCGCAGAGCGGTCAACCTTGGTAGCATCCTTACCAGAGAATGCACCACCGCCGTGACGCGCGTACCCACCATACGTATCAACGATGATCTTACGGCCTGTCAGACCGGCATCTCCTTGTGGTCCACCGATAACGAAGCGACCAGTCGGGTTGATGAAGTATTTTGTGTTTTCGTCGATCAATTCTTTCGGAACGACTGGATCGATCACATATTCCTTCAGGTTGCGCTGGATTTGCTCAAGCGTCACTTCAGGATGATGCTGAGTAGAGATGACAATCGTGTCGATGCGGACAGGCTTGTCGTTCTCATCGTATTCAACCGTCACTTGCGTTTTTCCATCCGGACGAAGGTAAGGAAGGATTTCTTCTTTACGCACTTCAGTCAGGCGACGGGAGATCTTATGAGAAAGGGAGATCGGAAGAGGCATAAGCTCCTTCGTTTCATTGCAGGCGAATCCGAACATGAGTCCCTGGTCACCGGCACCGATGGCGTCGATCTCTTCTTCGCTCATTTGTCCTTCACGGGCTTCAAGGGCCTGATCCACCCCTTGGGCGATATCGGCCGATTGCTCATCGATTGATGTAAGGACGGCACATGTTTCAGCATCGAAACCGTATTTTGCACGCGTATATCCGATCTCACGGATGGTTTCGCGGACGATTTTCGGGATATCGACATACGTGTTGGTTGTGATTTCACCGGCAACAAGAACGAGACCAGTAGTAACGGATGTTTCACAAGCTACACGCGCATTGGGATCATTCGTAAGAATAGCATCAAGAATTGAATCAGAGATTTGGTCACAAATTTTATCTGGATGTCCTTCCGTTACGGACTCAGATGTAAACAGACGACGTTTAGTTGACATCAAGGTTCCTCCTTAAACACATTTGCCGGTGGCTTCCGGCGAATTTAGCGAAGCAGATACGGTACTCATTTCCCTAAGTAGTATGAAGTAAACACGGCGGCCCCGCTGCCGGGATCGGACCCGGGGATTGCCATGTAGCAGGTCAAATAAAAAACCCTCCCTCTGGAAAGCATGCAGAGGAAAGGGTTGAACTTTTAGCCGCGCCTTTTCTCTCTTATCGTTCAAGGTTTGCACCTTGCCTCAGTTTAGCACCTTCGCTCTTGGGAAAATCGTTCTGTTTCCCTCTATTTCATAGCAGGTTGCTGGGTTTCATAGGGTCTGCTCCCTCCACCAGCTCAGGATAAGAGTATCCGTTCAAGGTACAATAATAACGGTTCAACGGCGGAGTGTCAACACTTTCCCCCTGCTAGGTTTAACCATCATCCCCTTCTTTTCCATTAAGACATCACAATCCCCCAAAACGTTAACGTTAATCCGATATATTGCATATAAATAGGATTATACGAGCATAAAACAAGGATATGTTAATTCTTTTTCAGAAAAAAGATTATATAGTATAGACTAATATTTCTAATGTGTTATACTAATCATCGAGAAGTAAACTTACTTAAAATTCACATAAAGGAAGGGTTCGAATGAATACTGTGAGCAAATCAAATGAGTTGACGCAATTACTGAACGGCGAAAACATACACCAACAATTATCCGTCCCGCAGCTGGTGGAAAAAATCCTTCAGCGAAACGAAGGGATCCTGACCTCATCCGGTGCCGTCAGGGCCAAAACCGGAAAATACACCGGTCGCTCACCTCAGGATAAATTCATTGTGGAAGAAGCTTCCTCCAAAGATAAAATCGAGTGGGGCAAGGTCAATCAGCCGATCTCGGAAGAATCATTTGACCGACTGTATGGAAAGGTCCTTGATTACCTTCAACAAAAAGAAGAACTGTTCGTGTTCAACGGGTATGCGGGAGCCGACCGTAAGCACCGCCTTCCAATCCAGGTGATCAATGAGCTTGCGTGGCATAATCTGTTCGCTCATCAGCTCTTCATCCGTCCCGAAGACGGGGAGCTGAGCGGTCACGAACCGGAATTCACGATTGTATCGGCCCCTCATTTCAAAGCAGATCCCGCTGTGGATGGGACCCATTCTGAAACGTTCATCATCGTTTCGTTCGAGAAACGGATCGTCCTTATCGGCGGCACGGAGTATGCGGGTGAAATGAAGAAGTCAATCTTCTCCGTCATGAACTACGTTCTCCCCGAGTCCGATATCCTTTCCATGCACTGCTCTGCCAACGTGGGCCTTGAAGGTGATGTCGCTCTCTTCTTCGGACTGTCAGGTACAGGTAAAACGACCCTTTCTGCCGATCCCAACCGCAGGCTCATCGGTGATGACGAGCATGGCTGGTCACCGAACGGCGTATTCAATATCGAGGGGGGCTGCTATGCAAAATGCATCGGCCTGACCCGCGAAAAAGAGCCTCAGATCTTCGATGCGATCCGCTTCGGTTCCGTACTGGAGAATGTGGCAGTCGATGAAGATACCCGTGCCTCTGATTATGAGGATGCATCCATGACGGAAAACACGCGGGCAGCCTATCCCCTTCAAGCGATGGAAAATATCGTCGACCCAAGCGTTGCCGGTCATCCGAACACGATCGTATTCCTGACGGCGGACGCATTCGGTGTGCTACCTCCGATCAGCAAGCTTACAAAGGAGCAGGCCATGTACCACTTCTTGAGCGGTTATACGTCCAAGCTTGCCGGCACAGAACGCGGCATCACATCCCCTGAAGCAACCTTCTCTACCTGCTTCGGGTCACCGTTCCTCCCTCTTCCTGCCATCCGCTACGCGGAGATGCTCGGCAAGAAGATCGATGAACATAATGCCCAGGTATACCTCGTGAACACCGGATGGACCGGCGGGGAATATGGCGTCGGCAGCCGGATGAAGCTGTCCTATACGCGCTCCATGGTCCAGGCGGCACTTGAAGGGGAGCTCACCCACGTGGAGACCAAGACCGATGAAATCTTCGGGCTGCATATCCCCCATCATGTCCCTGGGGTACCTGATGAGGTGCTCCAGCCGAAAAAAACCTGGATGAATGAAGATGCGTACGAGTCAAAAGCGAAAGAACTGGCCTACAAATTCAATGAGAACTTCAAAAAGTTCAGCATGATGACAGGTGAGATCGAAGCAAAGGGCGGACCCCTCGTCTGATCTGGATATAAAAAGGGCCGGCACTCCTTAACAAGGAATGCCGGCTCTTTTATTTATGTAGGGACTCCGACACATCGAATTCCCTCTACAGTCCTTTCTTACGCCCTGTAATGCGGTTGAAGATGAACACGACGATGGCAATCACGAGCAATACGTGAATCACCGCGCCCCCAATTTTGAAAATAAGACCAAGAAGCCATAAAATCAATAAAATACCGATAATCGTCCAAATCATGATGTGCTGCACCTCCTTATTTATTCTTACGATTCCCTAAGCTCGCAATTTTAAAACCTCACCCCCTCATTCTTTTCACTCCCAATTGAAATTGGATACATACAATCAAATTCTCTGGCAAAACCTATCCAAAGAAGAATTGTGACTATTGCATTCAAGAAAGAGAGGCTTCTTATGGATATCTTTTTAGCCATACTCCCAGCAATATTCTGGGGTAGCATCGTGTTATTCAATGTAAAACTGGGAGGCGGACCCTACAGCCAGGTACTTGGGACCACCATCGGGGCGCTTATCCTCTCCTTTGGGATTTACCTTTTCATCCAGCCAGAACTGAATTCAACGATCATCATCGTCGGAATCGTTTCAGGTCTATTCTGGACCGTCGGACAGGTCAACCAATTAAAAACGTTCCAATATATCGGCGTGAGTAAAACGATGCCGATTTCCACCGGTATGCAGCTCGTTTCCACCGCACTGTTCGGTGTCATCGTCTTTCATGAATGGTCCACCACAACCACCGTCATCCTCGGTGTGATCGCCCTGATCTGTATCGTCGTCGGGATCGTCTTCACCTCTTATGAAGAGAAAAAAGGAAACGAAGAAGAATCGGGCAACTTCAAGAAAGCCATCCTCACCCTCATCGTATCCACGATCGGTTATCTGATCTATGTCGTCGTGGCGAGGCTCTTCAACGTCGATGGCTGGGTGGCCTTGTTCCCTCAGGCGATCGGGATGTTCATCAGTGCCGTGATCCTGACGTTCAGACATAAGCCGTTCAACAAATACGCCATCCGGAATATCATTCCCGGACTCATTTGGGCACTGGGCAATATGTTCCTCTTCATCTCCCAGCCACGGGTCGGAGTAGCGACGAGTTTCTCCCTTTCCCAAATGGGAATCGTCATCTCCACATTGGGGGGAATCTTCATCCTCGGTGAGAGGAAAACGAAGAAACAGCTTGTCCTGATCTCATTCGGGATCATTTTGATCATCATCGGAGGCGTCCTGTTAGGGATTGCCAAACAATAATGTCATTTGAGGAGGAAACAACATGTACAACGATTTAAAGGACAAAGTAGTCGTCATCACGGGGGGATCCACAGGGCTCGGACGCTCCATGGCTGTAAGATTCGGCCAGGAGAAAGCCAAGGTCGTCATCAACTACTTCAAGGATGAAAAAGAAGCACTGGATGCGAAAAAAGAAGTTGAAGAGGCCGGCGGACAAGCAGAAATCGTCCAAGGGGATGTCACGGTCGAAGCCGATGTCATCAACCTCGTAAAGGCCGCTACCGAAAAATTCGGGACACTGGACATCATGATCAACAACGCAGGAGTCGAAAATCCCGTCCCATCACACGAAATGACCCTCGACAACTGGAATAAAGTCGTCAACACGAACCTGACCGGAGCCTTCCTCGGCTGCCGGGAGGCCCTCAAGTACTTCGTTGAAAATGGGATCAAAGGGAACATCATCAACATGTCGAGTGTCCACGAAGTCATTCCATGGCCTCTGTTCGTCCATTATGCGGCGAGTAAAGGCGGAATCAAACTGATGACCGAAACTCTCGCTCTCGAGTATGCTCCGAAAGGGATCAGGGTCAATAACATCGGTCCCGGCGCCATGAACACACCGATCAACGCAGAGAAATTTGCCGACCCCGTGCAGCGTGCCGATGTTGAAAGCATGATTCCAATGGGTTATATCGGAAAACCTGAAGAAGTCGCATCCGTAGCGGCCTTCCTCGCTTCCTCGCAAGCAAGCTATGTGACTGGAATCACCCTCTTCTGTGATGGCGGAATGACCAAGTATCCTTCCTTCCAAGCAGGTAGGGGATAAATAAAAAGGCTGGGACAACATGTTTCAGTCATAGTAAAACCCGAATTCAGTTGCCAAGGATAAGGCAACTGAATTCGGGTATTTAATTTGTTTCATAAAGATTTGTATTTTATAGTTTCTAGCGGTTGATTGGAGTGCAGGAAGAAAACTCTTGCGGAAAGAGTAGCTGATGTGAGACCCCGCAGGCGCGCCGAGGAGGCTCACGGGCTACCCGCGGAAAGCGTAGTCTTGCACGGAAATCATGAGCGGTATAAAGAAATGGCATCTTTTTTTTGAATTTTCCCTTTACTCCTCCCCCATTCTCTTGATATGATTACAAGAAAAAATTTACAGGGAGAGACCAAACATGATCAGACAGCTGACCATCGAAGACGACTCTATCTGTCAGGACCTTATCACCCAGGCGCCTGCAGAGAATCTATTTATCATCGGGGATATTGAAGCCTTCGGGTACGAACAGGATTTCCAAAAGGTCTGGGGGGATTTCACCGATGAAGGAGTGTTGCGCGGTGTACTCCTGAGATACAGGGAAAACTACATACCATACGCACCTGGCGGGTATGATGCAGAAGGATTTGCCTCCATCATCAATCAGGATGAGGAATTCCTCTACATTTCGGGATTAAAGGATATCGTTTCGAAGCTTGATCCGTTCATTTCCCGGGAGGCGAAGCAGAAAAGACATCTCCACTATGCCAAATGCACCCAGGGGGAATCACTCGATCAAAGCGACCTGTCCTTGGTGAAAGAAGCGGGAATCGAAGACATCCCCGCCCTTGTCGAACTCCTTCTCACGGTCCCTGAATTCGAGCACTCCAATATCACGGTCGAAAGCAAGGAACACAGCATGAAAGCCGGTGCTGCCAGGAGCTATTATATTGAAGGGGACGGCCGTTTGGCTTCCTCCGCTTCCACTACCGCAGAGAACTCGAAATCGGCCATGATCGTCGGGGTCTGCACCCATGCCGATTACAAGAAAAGAGGATACGCAAGCAAGTGCATGTCCAAACTTGTGGGGGATCTGCTCGAGGAAGGAAAGGAGCTCTGTCTCTTCTATGATAATCCAGATGCAGGCAAAATCTATAAACGCATCGGATTTCGTGACATCGGCTACTGGTCGATGTTCAGCTATTAAAAAATCCGGACGCAGAAGATGCGTCCGGATTTTCCTTTTTTGTTCGAAAGCGCTCTTCAGGCGACTGCCGGCTTGATCAATCTTGCCTGCACCAAGCGATTGCGTACGACGATCCCGAGCCAGCTGGCAAGGGCCGCCTTGATGAATCCTCCTACAAGGAACGGATAGACCCCTGCTGCCATCGCCTGGCTCCACCCAAGGTCTGCCACGAACTTCAGCTGGATCGTCCCCAGGATCAGGGTCACGACCATCCCGACCAGATTGGCCACCATGGCCATGGGCAGGATGAAAGAGGTTTTCTCCAAGATCAATCCTGTCACATAGGCCGCCGCGATGAATCCAACGATGTACCCTCCCGTCGGACCGACCAGGACATGGGCTCCTCCGCTCATCCCTGCAAACACCGGGAGTCCGGCTGCCCCAATGGCGGTGTATCCGACGAGGGCAAAAGCCCCGTAGCGGCTCCCAAGAATCGTCGCCGTCAGCCCCACTGCCAAAGTCTGCCCGCTGATCGGCACGAGGGGCAGGGGAATTTCGATTTGCGCAAAGATTCCCGTGATCGCTGCAAACACCCCGCACTGAATAATCATTCTCAACCTGTCTCGATCCATTTTCATACACCCCTTGAAATATGTAAACTTAATTATATTGTTAGTTTACATATTAAAAGCGAGTTTGAAAAGGCTTTCTTTTACACTATTTTGAATGAATTCTAGAAAAGGTCCGGATAAACAGCCTTGGCCGTGATTTCGACTGCCTCACCGATCCTCGGGCCCGGTCGGGACATGACATCGGAATCAAGATAGATGACCCGGTCATCCTTTACGGCGTCGATCGTGTCCCAGCCGGTCCTGGATTTGATTTCATCTACGGGATTTTCCACATAGTTCACCGTTGTCAGAATGGTCGCAGGATTCCGTTTGATGATTTCTTCTTCCCCGAGCTTCGGCCAGCCCTCCTGATCGGCAAATACATTATCCACACCAGCAGCCTGGAGGATCTCCTGCTGGAAGGTCGTTCCACCCGCCGTATAGATCTCAGGAGCGGGGCTGATTTCAAAATAGACCTTTTCTTTTTCGTCAAGTGCCTGGACCTTTTCACCGACATCGGAGATTTGTTTCTTCATCCCTTCAATCACTTCGTTCCCCTTCTCTTCGGCCCCCATTACCTTTGCCACCTGTTCGATATCGCCGTAAACGTCGTCAAAGGTTTGGGCAGACTGGATGACGAAAACCGGAATGCCCGCATCTTCAAGCTGCTTGATCCCTGCATCATCACCTGTTGTATAGGCGATCACGACGTCTGGGTCCAGGGAAATCACTTTTTCCGCATTGACGGTCATGGAATCGGAGATGACCTCGAGATCCTCCACCTCCTTCGGATAATGATCGAATTCAGTCACCCCGACCACTTTATCCCCTGCCCCTACGGCATACAGGATCTCTGTGTTGCTCGGTTGCAGGGAAACGACGGTCTCCGGAACCTTTTTGAACGTGACTTCTTCCCCGCGGTCATCCTTGACGCTATAGACAGTTGACTTTTCTTCTTTTTTTGTTGATGCTGTTTCTTCACCGGTCCCACATCCTGATAGAATGAGACCAAAGCTGATGAACAATCCGATCCATGCATGTTTTTTCATCTCACTGTTCTCCCTTGCCTGATTTTGATAGTCCATAGGACTTGCTGATAAAGGGGATTTCTTTCACCCCTTCACATTTATTCACATACACGGCCATGACGAACAGGACATTTGCCAGCAGATGGGCATATTTGAACAGCAGATTGTCCACTTTCTGTTCGAGGCTTACCTTATGGAGGGCCCTGACCGATTTCTTCGCTTCGCTCCTGCACGTATGAAGGACCGTAGCCGCGTAGCATCCCTGAGGAAGCAGGAATGTTCGGATTTCCTCTTCCACTTCGTTCACGTACGTGTCATACAGGTCGCTCAATCGCTGCAGATCCTGGAGGGAGATGGCCATCTCCCCCCGCACCGAACCATTCAGGTGATAAGCCATCTCGCAAAGATAAAGCAGATCTTCACGGACTGCCCCCTCTGTCAATGAAGAAGCCTGACCGATCCTCGTTGCCAGGGAATCCGTCCGGATCTCGAAATCGACCGTCGACTGGGACTCCCTCATATACGGATAACAGATGTATCTGAAATCCTTTTTCCCCACGTTCATCCTCCCTTTCTTCTCTTTTAGTGAATCACCGATCGTACCGGAAACGGGCATAAAAAAAACCAGCCAAACGGCCGGCAATCATCATCAAAATAAAAGATGCATCAAGCCGCACCATCCCCTTAACTTCCGAAGAGCATAATACGATGGAAATCAGGCAGGTATCCTGGCTTGTGCATCATCCTACTTCAAGGCCCTTCCCGTTCATTGATGGAACAGTGGGTTTTTCCTTGGTTCGTCAGCACTTACAGTTGCGGAAACAGCTCCGGTTTTTCACCGGATTCCCTTTATGCGCGAGCGCACCTGATTTCTGCGAAGGTCTATTCACTTAAGGACCATTATATCATGTGAGCCCATATGGAGTGTCCCTATTTTTTCAAATCCCTTTCATGAACCTGTCCGTATCTGAATAGGAATGAATAGGACAAACAAACAAGAAGGGATGATGGCATGAAATGGTTGATCCCACTGAGCTTCATATCCCTGCTGCTGGCAGGGTGCGGAAGTGAAGAAAAAAGCTACGAGTTGTGTGGATACGGGGATATGCTGGTGTTGAACGGGAAGGGATATGTGCTATTGCCTGTCAAGAAGACGCTCACCCTCGACGGGAAGGCAGGGGAGATCAAGGAGAAGATCGGGGATGAGTTCCATCCTGAAAAAGACTTCACGGCGAATCATCTGAAGAAGGGGACGGATCTTTATTATGTAAAGGACCACAGCACCTATCTCATCGCCAAGACTTCTGACGAACGATACCTCCTCTATGAAGAGATTGAAAAATGACGAGCACGATCAGTGTAGGTTCTTTATGCCGCTCATGATTTCCGTGCAAGACTTCGCTTTCCACGGGTAGCCCGTGAGCCTCCTCGGCACGCCTGCGGGGTCTCACATTAGCTACTCTCCCGCAGGAGTCTACGTCTTGCACTCCAATCAACCGCTGGAATCAATGAAATTCTTTTGTTCCAAAAAATTAAAAACCCGAATTCACTAGCCTGATCGTAGGCAAATGAATTCGGGTTTTGCTATGCCGGCTCGTCTTATGAACAATCCCAGTTATAGACCACATTGCCGAATTGTTTCTTCTTAAGATCTTCTTTCTTTATGAAGAAGTTGGCAATGCCGCAGTCGCCCCACATCATGTCCACTTCATCATCCGAGTCGATCTGAAGCAGCAGCAGTGCATGGTCCTGATCTTCATACTGACGCGGATCCTCCTGTGTGAAGCCCGGATATCCTCCGATCTTATGTCCGAAGCCGCTTTGGGTTTCATAGAACTCATCCATGAGGGCGTCTGCCTCTTCCCCATCATCGGTCATGGATTCAAACAGATCCCAGCTTTCCTTCCCGAACACCTTCTCGAAGCGATAGTCGCCTGCGCTGATCGTTTCACTTGTCAATTCCGCCAGGACGGCGCCTTCCTTCGTGACAGGGAAATACACGTCATCGGGGATTTTCACGAAAGAAAAATCGGATACGAGCTCTTCTTTCGGCAGGAACGGCTCTTCTATAAATCTGATTCGGAAATCCTTTTGGTCCTGCTTCTGGTCGATATTCATTCCGTACAGGTCATCATGGACCGAAATGAAGATCTGCAGGAGTCCTGATTCCGGATAATCTTCGAGCTTCGGAAGCTGACCGAAATTGATCTGGGCCAACAGTTTCATCGGGTGCCCCTCCCCGTCCACAGGGTACTCATCCGCCTTCGGGAAATACGGATCCCCGGCAATCTTACTATCATAAGGGCCGGTTTTCCCCTCTTTTATATGCAGATGGACAGAAGGAATCTCCGTTCCATCAAGAGCCGTGCGGTAAGGGGCAAGTTTCGCTTGCAGGTTGACCGATTGTGCCACATTCATCTCCTCCTTGGAAAAAAACATCTTTTTTCCATCATACAGAAAGGATTCCTGCCTGTCATCGATGAATCTGCCTGCTCTCTTCCGCTCACTCTACATCAATTCGTTGAGTTCAATGACAGCAACCGGTAGGTGATCGACGTTTCCCCGTCTTTCCAACGCAGCTCCTCAATTCGGCCGATTGCGTTTGGCTCGCTGTGTTTTGTCACCCTTACTTCTATGGGGATCTCCATCGGATAAAGGCGGTACCCCTCTTTCACGAGTGTGAAGAGATTCTCTTCTTCTCTTACCTCGTTGTTCTTCGTTACAATCATGGTGTTCAGTTCCATCGGCATGCCCATCGGTCATTCCCCCTCGTGTTTTTTCATCCACTCACACATCCCTGCGACGATCTCCTGATTCTTCCGAGGCGGGAAATAATGCGTGTAGGCTTGATAATACTGTGTCTCAACCTTTTTCCCCATCTCCCTCAGCCCCTCTTCAAGGCGGCGCGCATGTTCGATGGAGACGTTTTGATCCTGTTCACCGTGAATGATCAGGACTGGTGCCTTCAGGCGATCGAGCTGGAAGAGCGGTGTCCTCCACTCGTAACGCTCGGGTACTTTCTTCGGCGTCCCGCCGATGACACGCTTCATCATGCGACGCAGGTCGACCCTCTCTTCGTATGTAAGGAACATATCTGTTACCCCTCCCCAGGAGACGACGGAAGCAACATCTGGCCGTTCGATGGCCGTCAGGAGGGCCATCACCCCGCCGCGGGAGAATCCGAACACATGGATCCCTCCTGTCACCCGGGGATGATCCCGCAGAAGGTCCACACCCGATACGGCATCCTCGCGATCATCCCCGGCAAAGTCCTCGCTTCCCTCTCCGCCGAGGTTTCCCCGGTAATAGGGGGCAAAGACGATGAAGCCGTGGGAAGCAAACTGGCCGATCCTTGCCGGCCTCACTTTCCCCACACCCTTGATTCCTCCCCTTAAGTACAGGAAGCCCGGGTACCCGCTGCCGTTTGCAGGCTCCGCAAGCATCCCCTTCACCTTCAAACCGCCAGACATATACGTCAACTCGAACATCCTCACCGCCGGGTTCGGGGAAGGAAATTCATATTTTTGGATAATCGTCCCGTTTTTCATCATCTCTTCCTTTCCCATGGGTATTCACACATATTTTACCCCAAACATACAATGGTTTAGCAAATGAAAACCGTGCGTGACAGGTAAAACGTCAGTCATGCAGCAAAGGAGGAAACGGCTGTGAAAAAGTGGATACGGACCGGCATGGCAGTCGCCGGGATTGCTTTATTGGCCTCAGGCTGCGGGAAACAGGCAGAACCACTTGAGAAAGTACGTGTGGCAGAAGTCACCCGATCGATCTTCTATGCACCGGAATATGTAGCGATCGAGAAAGGGTTCTTCGAAGACGAAGGATTGAACGTCGAGCTGAAAACCACCTGGGGCGGAGACAAGACGATGACGGCCCTCCTGTCGAACGGAGCCGACATCGCCCTTGTCGGATCGGAAACGTCCATTTATGTCCACGCCCAGGGCTCGGATGACCCGGTGATCAACTTCGCCCAGCTCACCCAGACCGACGGTACCTTCCTTGTGTCCAGGGAAAAGGTGGAGAACTTCGAATGGGAACAGTTGAAGGGAACGACCTTCCTCGGCCAGCGTAAAGGCGGCATGCCGCAGATGGTCGGCGAATTCGTGCTGAAGGAGCACGGCATCGATCCGCACAAGGATCTCGACTTGATCCAGAACATCGATTTTGCAAACGTGGCGAATGCCTTCGCATCCGGTACAGGTGACTATGTACAGCTGTTCGAACCGACCGCTTCCATCTTCGAGAAGGAAGGAAAAGGACATATCGTCGCCTCATTCGGCACCGAGTCCGGACATGTGCCTTATACGACCTTCATGGCAAAAGAAAGCTACATGAAAAAGAATGATGAAACCGTGGATAAGTTCACCCGGGCGCTCTACAAAGCCCAGCAATGGGTCGATCAAGCCAGTTCAAAAGAGATCGCCGAAGTGATTGCACCGTACTTCGAGGATACAGATCCCGCCATCATGGAAACCGTCGTGGACCGCTACAAGTCTCAAGGCTCATTTGCCACCGATCCGGTCCTTGATCAGGAAGAGTGGGAAAATCTCCAGAACATCATGGATCAGGCCGGGGAACTGCCTGAGAGAATCAATCACGATACGCTGGTGAATACATCGATTGCCGAGAAAGCATCCAAAGAATAGCTAAGATCGGGCTGACGGATGAGTCAGCCCTTCTTACGTATCAGATAGGAGGGGTTCACTGTTGAGTTTTTTATCGTTGGATTCCATCAGCCATACGTACTTTTCCTTGAAGGCGGCCAATGCCGCTATCGACGATGTTTCCCTTCACGTGGATGAAGGGGAGTTCATATCGTTCATCGGACCGAGCGGGTGCGGCAAAACCACCCTCCTTTCCATCATCGCGGGTCTCATGGATCCGACGGAAGGTTCCGTGAATCTTGAAGGGCGTCCCATTTCCGAGAGAAGGGACCTGACCGGATACATGCTTCAGCAGGACTATCTGTTCCCCTGGAAGACGATCGAGGAGAATATTTTGATCGGTCTGTCCATTAAAGGGACGGTCACGCCCGGGAAAAGAAAAGAAGCCTCGGCTCTTCTGAAGGAAATGGGTCTTGAAGGGGTACAGAATCTTTATCCAAGGGAACTGTCGGGAGGGATGCGGCAGCGGGCAGCCCTGATCAGGACGCTCATCACCGAGCCGAGGCTCCTTCTCCTTGATGAGCCCTTCTCCGCCCTCGATTACCAGACGAAACTGAAACTTGAAGATCTTGTGTTCACTACATTGAAGTCATTCGGGAAGACCGCGATCCTCGTGACCCATGACATCGGCGAGGCGATTGCCATGAGCGACCGCATCTATCTGTTCGCAGCCAAACCCGGACGGATCCACGCGACCTTCGAGGTTCCGGTCGGGTTGCGCGGGCAAACACCGTTTGATGTCAGGAATCACGATGATTACCCTGCATTTTTCCAAATGATATGGAAGGAGCTTGAAAGCCTTGACGCGTGACACGCATCAAAAACACAAGGAGTATATTCAGAGCCTGAAAAAAGAAAAACGCCTGGTATGGCTTTACCAGGGGTTGATCTTCATCGTATTCTTCGGGGCTTGGGAGACGGCGAGCCGGCAGTCCTGGATCGATCCCCTCATCTTCAGCTCCCCGACGAAAATATGGGATCTGTTCATGGAGAAACTCTCGGACGGGACTCTCGTCACCAATCTATCCGTGACCTTGGGGGAGACGGTGATCGGCTTCATACTGGGCACGCTGCTCGGGACACTCCTCGCAGCCCTCTTGTGGTGGTCTCCCTTCCTCTCGAAGGTTCTTGATCCGTATCTTGTCATCTTGAACGCCATGCCGAAAGTGGCACTGGGTCCGATCCTCATCGTCGGTCTCGGACCGGGCTTCACATCGATCATCGCCATGGGGACGATCATTTCCGTCATCATCACGACGATCGTCGTGTACACTTCCTTCCGGGAAGTCGACCCCAATTACCTGAAGGTGATGCACACATTCGGCGCAAAGCGCAGCCGAACGTTCAAGGAAGTGATCCTCCCTTCCTCGTTCCCGACCATCATCTCGACCCTGAAGGTGAACGTCGGGCTCTCATGGGTGGGCGTCATCGTGGGGGAATTCCTCGTATCGGCCAAGGGACTTGGCTATATGATCATTTATGGATTCCAGGTGTTCAACTTCACCCTTGTCCTCATGTCCCTTCTCGTGATCGCCGTCTGTGCCACCCTCATGTATAAGGTCGTGGAAATCATCGAGAAGAAGCTTATCCGTTCGTGACCTTCTTCAGTGCCAGTTCGATGACACGGTCCTTCATGATGAAGCTGAACGATGGGTCATCCTGTATCCCGGTCCAGTCCCCGTTCCACAGGAAGATCCCATCCGTTTCAAGATAGTCCTCCTTGTCGATGATCTCCTTCACTTCTCCGAAAAAGATCGTCTTCACGAACGGGGCGTCGCCATGCACCTTGTATTCCCCGATGAAGGCCGGTTCCGTGATGACGGCCCCCGTTTCTTCATACGTCTCCCGTATGGCCGCTTCCTCCAGGGACTCACCCTTTTCCCTCTTCCCCCCGGGGAATTCGAGGCCCCTCTTTTTATGACGGGTGAACACCCAGTCTTCACCGTACCGGCAAATGACGAGGACATGCCCGGATTCCGGGGAGAAGGCATCTCGCCTGTATGAAAAGTGGACGTCCAGTCCGTTCGCATCCTTGAATTGTTCCATTATGCTTCACCTCATTCTATCTACCATTATAACCACAAATAAAAAGGACCGGTCCACCATTAAAGCTCTGGTGGACCGGTTTCCCGTTAAGGTCAATCGGAGGATTTGAGGATTCCCATGCTTTCGATAAAGGCGCGTGCTTCTTCGTCCCCCAACCGGTGAAGGGTTTCGTAGACGCGATGAAGATTTTCATCGTACGCATCATTTTCCCGGTCGAAGTGATATTGGACAAAGGGCACGTGGGCCCGGTAAAAGTTTTGCCAGCTCACCGAATGGTTTGAGTCGAAGATCTCACGCAGTCCAATGATTTCTTCATCCGTAGCGGAGATCTTGAAGTTCCACGGAGAATCCGTCGAGCTCCTTGAGATCTCACCGGTCGCGACTTCAATATAATAGTCATTCCGTTCTTCCTGCAAGCGGTCCACCCCTTTTCATCTTTCTATCCTCATTTTCCTCAATATCACATTTTCTATTCATTTCCCTCTCTTTTTCAGGATTTCCACGGCCTTCTTCAAAAATTCCGGGACTGGCACCCCTGCCCGTCCGACATTTTCGATGATGGAAATCATTTCGTTGCAGATATAGAAAATGATGGTCGCATTACGAATAAAGTACTGATCTGACAATATAGTATCTAATAAGTGCGCGACAGTCACCAGGGCGAAAATCAGGACCTTACGGGCAATCCCCTTGAGACCGAATCGGCTCGAGAGTTTTCCTTCTATGGCACCTGCGATGACGCCGGTGAAATAATCGAGGATGACCACGGCAACCAGAAAGGTCAACAGGGGGTTCCATTCACCGAATAACTGGATGATGTAGGCCCCCATTCCCGAGCCTGCCACCAATAATACTCTTTCCAAATGTAAGCATCTCCTTTCCGTAAACCTCGCTTCCATATGCATCAAGAACCGGCACTCCGGCTCATATCCATTGATCATGGGAATGGAGCAAAATGATTAGTTTATATCGGGGGTGGGTAATGACAAAAATAGAGTTGTCCCCACATAATATGTGGAGTAATTGAGAAGGGTTCGTGATAGAATGAACATAAGGGAGGTGAAGCGCATGAAGCTGATCGAAGAGATTTATGAAATGTACCGCGGCAGGATCAAAGGTACCGATGAAGATTTGGATCTTATTGCCCTTACCATCCTTGAAGACACCTCACGGGAAGAACTTCTTGAGATGCTGAATGAGCTGGAAACCGGGGAACTGGAATACTTCTTCCGTTTATACATATTTGAAACCTTGAAGGAAAGATGGTCCAAAGGGGCAGGACGCGAGCCTGCCGGGAACAAGAGCTATCATTGAGGTGAAAGGCAAAGAAGCTGACCCCGGGGGTCAGCTTCTTTGCCTTTTCATTCATCGTCTGGCAGGGTGATCAACACCCGTTTGATTCTCTTTTCGTCCGCTTCGAGTACTCTGAAGGTGATCCGCTCAAACTCCACAGCCGCACCGGGTTCAGGGATATCGCCAAGCTCGCTGATGATGAACCCGCTCACTGTATCAAACTCTTCGCTCGGCAGATCGGTTTCGAGGATCCGTTCGGCATCATGCAAGTTCGTCGTCCCGTCGAATTCATAGACCCGCTCATCGATCTGCTCATACCCCTCTTCTTCATCATCATACTCATCATAAATATCACCGACGATTTCCTCCAGCAGATCTTCCAGGGTCACAATCCCCGCCGTTCCACCGAATTCATCCAGCACGACGGCCAGATGGACTTTGTTCAGCTGCAGGTCCCGGAACAGTTCATCGGTCATCCTCGATTCCGGTACAAAATAAGGGGGACGGCTCACCTGCTTCAGATCGAAGTCTTCCTTTACTCCCGTCTCCATATACTGAAGGATGTCCTTCACGTGTAGCACGCCCGTAATATGATCGATATCTTCTTCATAAACAGGAAAGCGCGTATATTTCTCCTGATTCACGAAGTGGACCACCTCTTCAAAGCCTGCATCTACCGACAGGGCCGTCACGTTGGTGCGGTGGACCATGATCATGGACACGGTCGTATTATCAAACTCAAAAATATTATTGATCATGGTCTTCTCCGCATCCTGGATGGTCCCCCGCTCCTTGCCGACGTCCACCATCATGCGGATTTCTTCCTCGGTGACCTCTTCATCATGTGCATCCGGGTCGATTCCGAATAATCGAAGGATGGCGTTCGTTGACAGCGTAAGCAGCTTCACAAACGGATACGTCAAAGCAGACAGGATTGACAGCGGCCTGGCCACGAACATGGAGATCGGCTCCGGGCGCTGCATGGCGATGCGCTTCGGCACAAGCTCACCGATCACAAGGGTGAAGTAGGACAGGATGATCGTGATGACCACGACAGACACGGTTTCGAGGATCCTCTGTGAAAGGGGGACACCCCAGTCATGAAGCAGATCTGCCATCCTTCCCGCAAAGCTCCCTGCGGCGAATGCGCTCGCCAGGAAACCGGCCAGGGTGATCCCCACCTGGATGGTGGCGAGGAAGCGGCTAGGCTCGGCAAGCAGGTTCACGAGCAGCCCCGCTTTTTTATCCCCCTGCTCCGCAAGCAGCTTGATCTTCGTATCATTCATGGATATGAGGGCGATTTCAGAAGCGGCAAAAAAGGCATTCAGGATCATAAGGATGAGCAGGAATAAAAGGTCGATTGACAATCTGGGTTCCTCCGATCTCCAGTGGATTTACCCGTTAGTATGCACTCTTTCCTCCAGCCTACAACAAAAAAACGCCTGGATACCCAGACGCTCCCTACCCTTTCTGATCGATCACGGTGCCTTTATGAGGGTGTGATGCTTCTTTCATGTCCTGAAGCATGACGACCGCCTGTGCTGCCTGGGTGGCCATCTGAGTCTTCATAAGGCTCAGACTCACCGTATGCTGCAGATCTGCTACCTGACGCGCCATGATGGATGATAAGTTCATGATCAAGCCTCCTTTGCATACGTTAAGCATACCAAATCCATTTTCCCTGAAAAAGGCAAAATGGAAAAATAGTCATAAAGTTGTTGATAATCCATCTATATTGAAGCGCTTTCTATGATACACTAGCGGAAAAAGGAGGGGTGTCATTATGTCAGTGACTTTAGTGCTGATCATTTCCATCGCCATCTGTATCCTCGTGATCTTCATCAGTGCCCTCACGACATCAAAGGCCTATACATCCGTCAAACATACCGTGGATCCCATTGAAAACAATCCGCATCTTGAGCATATGGAAAAGGAAGAGAATCAAAAGAAGGAAGAGCCGAAACGATGAGGCTCCTCCCCATATAAAAACCCCGGCATCCGCCGGGGTTTCCTGTTTTACGCAAATACCTGCTTCAGATCTTCCTTGCTTTGACCCAACCAGAATTTCATCAGTTTCTTCGCTCCATCCAGATCATGAAGCTTCGCCTGGCCACACTGTTTTTCATTGGCAGCAGGAATTTCCTCGATCGTGATGGCGTCTTCCATGGTTGCATGAAGAAGATCAATGATCTCTTCGACTGTCGGCTCTCCGCTCACTACGAGGTAATAGCCGGTCTGGCATCCCATCGGGGAAATGTCGATGATATCGAAATGTTTATATGGCTCAGCATATTCACGGATCGTGAAGGCGAGAAGATGCTCAAGAGTATGGATCGTATCCGGCTTCATGGCCTGCTTATTCGGCTGACAGAAACGGATGTCGAACTTATTCACCAGTCCGTCGCTCCCCACTTTGTGAACTCCGCAGTGGCGGACATATGGTGCTTTTACTGCATTATGGTCCAATTCAAAGCTTTCTACTGAAGGCATTGATTCATCACTCCTATTTTGGATTCTTCATCAGTATACCGTAAATTCAAAGTTATTTCATCAACTTAATCCGAATTAACCATCGGTCATTCTTTGTTTTCCCGGATCAGTCCGTCGTAAACAAACTTTTTTGGCTGAGATGATCTTTCTGCTATAGTAAAGGAAAACGAACGCGGAAGGACCACACATGATGAAACGATTACTTCTCATCTTATTCAAGATCTATCAAAAAGTCATCTCACCACTTAAGCCTCCCACCTGTCGTTTTTACCCGACCTGCTCCCACTACGGCATCACGGCCGTGAGTCGATTCGGTGCCTTGAAGGGCGGATACCTGACCGTGAGGCGCATCGTGAAATGCCACCCTTTCCACCCGGGCGGCATCGATGAAGTACCCGCGGAATGGCCGCCGAAGAAGGACCACGTCCACTAGACATGGTCTTTTTTTCTTGAACCGAATCAGGAGGCGGCAAAGGCGGGCATACTGAGTAGAAAATAATACTTGCGCTTCTGGAAGAACGATAGTAAAATAACCAATGTGCTAAATCGTAATCATTACAGTTTATAGAGGAGGTTCTCTTTTGAAGTATATTCGTAAAAGTTGGCTCATTGCCCTTGTGCTGATCTTATCGGCTTGCGGTGCTTCATCTTCGGATGGAGATGGGAAGAAAAAAGATGTTCTGGAGGTACATACCACGGTGTATCCCCTTGAGGACTTCACCAAACGGATCGGTGGTGATCACGTAAAAGTAGAGAGTGTTTATCCACCTGGATCTGATGAACATTCCTACGAACCATCTCAAAAGGATATGATCGACATGGCCGATGGGGATGTGTTCTTTTATATCGGACTGGGACTGGAAGGCTTCGTGGACAAATCGAAATCCATCCTTGAAAACGAAGATGTGAAAGTCGTGGCTACAAGCGAAGGGATCGACCTCGAATCCCATGAGGGTCACGATCACGACGCCCATGAAGAGGGAGAAGATCATGAAGAGGAAGGGCATGACCACGGGGATACCGATCCACATATCTGGCTCGATCCCGTATACGCCCAGCAGATCGCTCAAAACATCGCAGACACCCTTTCTGACGAAATGCCTGAGCATAAAGATGAATTCCAGGCGAACCTCAAAGACCTTGACGCAGATTTGAAAAAGCTCGATGAAGACTTCCACGAAATGGCGGATGCCGCTCCGAAGAAGACCTTCTTCGTTTCACATGCGGCCTATAACTACTGGGCCGAGCGCTATGGACTGAATCAAAAATCGATCGCCGGCTTGAACACTTCGGATGAGCCTTCCCAGAAAGAGCTTAAGGCCATCATCGATCAAGGAAAGAAAGAAAATATCCAATACATCATGTTCGAACAGAATGTATCGTCCCGCCTGACAGAGGTCGTCCAGAAGGAGCTGGGTGCCGAAGCCCTGACGCTTCACAATCTCGCCGTTCTGACCCCTGAAGATGAGAAGAACAAAGAAGACTATTTCTCATTGATGAACCGGAACATCGATACACTCAAAAAAGCATTGTACTGACAAAAGCGGCCTCGTGCCGCTTTTTTTTGTTATGCCTGCCTCCGATTTTTCCATGCATATTCCGTTTCCATTTCGTGGACAATAAGGAAAACATGCAAGGGAGACATACATATGGATGAATTAGTGATTGCAAGGTCCATGTTCGGAACGACCATGGCCTTTCACATTATCTTTGCAACACTTGGCGTCGGGATCCCGCTGATGATCCTCATCTCTGAAATCGTGTACCAACGGACCAATGATCTTGATTATCAGATCATGGCCAAAAGGTGGACGAAGGCATTCGCCGTCCTTCTGGGCGTCGGGATCCCCACCGGGACCATTGCCGGGGTCCAGCTTTCCTTACTATGGCCCGGGTTCATGGAAGTCATCGGACGGGTCATGGCCCTGCCGTTCCAGATTGAAATCTATGCTTTCTTCATTGAAGCACTGTTCATGAGTATCTATGTATACGCAGCCAACCGGATCGCGCCTTGGATGAGGATCGTCAGTCTTGTCCTGGTCTGTGTCGGTGGTCTCGCTTCCGCCGTCCTGATCACCAATGTCCATGCGTTCGAAGGGACTCCTGCAGGCTTCGAGATGATCAATGGGGAGATCCAGAACGTTGAACCTTGGAAAGCATTCTTCAACCCAAGCTTCTTCGTCACAGCTGGCCATGTCGCTCTATCCGCCTATGTGGTCGGCTCATTCACCATCGCTTCCGTATCGGCATTCAAAATGCTGCGTAACCCGTTCGGATCCAGGGTGTATAAGTTCCACCAAAAATCTCTGATGATTTGTCTGGCCGTCGGGGGGATCTTCGCATTGCTTACTGCATTGAACGGCCACGAATCGGCGCAAAAGCTCCATGAATACCAGCCTGAGAAACTGGCTGCAGCCGAAGGATTATTCGAAACCCAGGATCACGCCCCCCTTTCCATCGGTGGCTTCACCGATCGTGAAAACCAGGAAGTGAAATGGGGGATCGAAATCCCGTGGGCACTGAGCTTCCTTGCCGGAAACAGTTTTGATACCGAAGTCATCGGACTGAATGATTTTCCAGAAGAATACTGGCCACCTTTATTCGTCCACACCCTTTTCAACGCAATGGTCGGAATCGGTTCCCTTCTCATCGTCATCGCCCTTGGAGCTTTTGCTTGGAAGAAATGGCTGAAGAAGGACCGCTTCCCGAAATGGATGATGTGGGTATTCGTGGCGGGAGGTCCCCTATCGATCCTTGCCATCGAGTTCGGTTGGATCTTCGCCTGTACCGGACGCCAGCCTTGGACCATCTACCGGATCCTGAGCACCGAGGACTCCGTCACGACGACGGGAAATCTTGCGGTACTGTTCGGACTATTCATCACGATCTATGCGATCCTCGCCGTGTCCGTTGTGCTCGTGCTCCTTTACTACTTCAAACGGAATCCGCCTGAAAAGGATATCCAAAAAGCCGAGAGCAAACATAAAGATATTCCATTATCCACTTGATCGGAGGTGCACTCATGACACAATCACTGATAGCCATCATCATTCTCTGGGGATTCGTCTTCATCTACGCCGTCATGGCTACGATGGACTTCGGCGCCGGATTCTGGTCGATGCTCTATATCAATAATGAAAAAACGAAGGCGACGAATATCGCAAACCGCTATCTGTCTCCGACATGGGAAGTGACCAATACATTCATCGTCGCCCTGGTCGTGGCTGTCTACAGCATGTTCCCGGGTGCCGCCTACTCCCTCGGGACGGTCCTGCTTGTCCCTGGGAGCCTGATCCTCCTGCTCTTGGCCATACGAAGTGCCTTCCTGGTGTTCTCCCATGTGGCGGACGACTATTACAAACCGCTGACGTATATCACCGGGATCACCGGGATCCTGATCCCGGGCCTGATCATCAGCGTTCTGCCGATTTCCCACGGCTCGTACATCGACTTCGACAACGGCCAGGAGCTGGATTTAGGAAAACTTTTCACCAGCCCCCATGAATATGCCTTTTTCGGCTTTGCCGTCGCCAGTACCCTGTTCCTTTCATCCCTGCTTCTTGCCGACTACTCCAAAACGTCCAAGGAATATGAAGCCTTCAAGGTCTACCGCAGGGATGCCATGATCATCGGGCCGATCTCCGTCCTCATGGCCTTTTTGATCATGTGGACCATGAAGTCCGAAGCAACATGGCTCTATGACCGGATGCTCGAGGACCGTAATCTGCTCCTCATTTCCCTTCTTGGATTTGTCATCGCAGGAGCCGCCTTATTCCTCCCCACCAACAAGGAAGGAATGAAGGGGATGCCACGCGTTGCCGTTATTGCGGTCATCTGCCAGTATGTCATCGCGAGCTACGTCTACGGCAAGGCCCATCTTCCGTATATCATCTATCCGGAAGTGACCGTCCAGTCAGGCTTCACCGATCCCGACTCCTTCAGGGCCGTATTCTTCACCTACATCGCAGGATTCATCATCCTGTTCCCTGGATTCGTGTACTTCTGGAGCTTGTTCATGAATGATAAGCGTTACTTGCAGCAAAAAGAAGACTGAATCAAAAAAGGTACCTATTAATGTCGAACATGATCAGTGTAGGTTTTTCAAACCGCTCATGATTTCCGTGCAAGACTTCGCTTTCCGCGGGTACTCCTCGGCACGCCTGCGGGGAGCCACTCTTCCCGCAGGCGTCTACGTCTTACACACCAATCAACCGCTGAGAACAATGAAATCGTAATGGCCATGAAACAATTTAAAAACCCGTATTCATTTGCCTGATCCTACGCAAATGAATTCGGGTTTAACTATGGGTAAAACACGTTTGTATGCTTAACTTCAAACAAAGGATACGCTGACAATCTCCGGTGCTTCACCCGGTACCCTCAGATCAAGGAGGGAGAGGCCCCCGATCGACCCTTGAGGGATTTCCCGATCCTTTACGAGCTCGAATGCCTTCAGCTGCTCTTCGGTTGAAAGGCGATTGGCAATCGTACAGTGCGGGATCCAGCTCCCGGGGCGATAAAGGGAAGATTCATTCCCGTCAGGGGGCAGGAATTGTTTGTGGAAGTCGCGGTGAAGAGCGGTCAATTCTTCTGAAAGTACAGGAGAATAATAAAGGATCCCGGTACGGATGAACGAGCCGATGCTCGCAAGCCTGACCTCAATCGGTTTATGATCCCTGTAATAGCGAACAAAATCCTCAGAGAATCTTACCGGATCCAGCTGTTGAACGTCTCCCAGCGTGATATGGGGACGCCGTTTTTTTACTTGTGAGGCATAGGCACTGATCCCCTTTTCCTTCAGTTCATCCCACACCTCGATGATTGCTCTCTCCAGTTCGGGATTGAAGACGGCGACGACGGCGTACATCAGTTGGACTCCCTCTTCTTGAGCTCTTTGACAATCAAACGGATCTGTCCCCGGTGATTGAGCTCATCTTCGAACACGTGGAACCACTTGAAATAGTGATTGGCCGGGTGATCCCACCCGAATGGGGATTGCCTGTCGAGCCACTCATCCCCGACCCCTGCAAATAATTCCAGCGTCCGCTTCCGCACTTCGGCCAGGCGATCCACATAAAAAGCAGCCTCATTTCCGTCGATTCCCATAAGATCAATCCCGGATTCCAGCCGGCTCCATTCTTCATCGGTCAAATCCCTTTCACCGAACGTCATGATCTGAAAGGCTTCTTCCACACTGGCCATGTGCAAGAGGAGCATGCCGATGGAATTGTCGCAGCCTTCGACCTTTGTATCGAGCTGCTGCAGTGTCAAACCTTCCACTTCCCGAAGCGTAGTGTACCTTGTGTATTCCATCATGGAAATCAGCCTGCCGACCTCTGGCCCGAACGGTTCAACCGTTTCAATGAAGAATTTTCTTTCATCCATACTCCAATCACCCCTTTCTATTTCCCTAAAAATCCGCCTTCCGAGCGGAGGACCTGTCCTGTCACCCATCTGGAATCCTCGGAAGCAAGGAAGCGGATCAGGCGCGCAGCATCCTCCGGTGTACCGATGCGGCCGGACGGAAAGAGAGGGAGGAGATTCTCCCTGATCTCATCCGTGATCCATCCTGAATCGGTCGGACCGGGATCAACGCTGTTCACCGTGATGCCCACCGGGGCAAGTGCTGTAGCCAGGGGCTCCGTTATGGCCGTAAGCATCCCCTTGGTAGCCGTATAGGCAAGATTATGCGGGTCCGGGCCTTTGGACACCATGAATACGATGCGCCCGTCCTCTGCTCCGGCATAGACTTCTTCGAAACGCCTGGCAAACTCCACCGACAGCATGATCGTCCCCCGGTTGTTCACCTGATAATGCATGTCTAGCGTCTCCATCCTCATCGTCCTGAAATCAGTCGGCGACTCATAGGTCGCATTATTGATCAGCACACGTGGCAACCCCAGGCTCTGTGTGGCCGTTTGCAAAATGAGCGCCGGTGCATCCTGCCTGCTCAGATCCGCTTCCATATGAGCGGTGCGGACTCCAAGGCCCTCCAATTCCTTTGCAAAGACAGAAGGGAAGCCCTCTTCTTTACCGCATCCATCTTCTCCGTCATATGTACCCCAATGCGTAAAGAAGATGTCCATTCCATCCCGGGCAAGGATCCGGCAGATGGCTGCCCCTATTCCTTTATCGCGGCTCACCCCGGTGACGAGGGCAATCGATGATGATTCCTTCATATCTACCCCTCCTTTTCAATACTACCCTAGCAGATGCGTATGAGATCACGGACGCCTCTCATCTACCTGAATTTCCGAAAATTACGACAGGTGTCCATTTTATCATAATGACGCACTTCCGGGTGTAAAAAACAGGAATCTCCCTTTGCACAAAAAAAGCAGATCATCGCTGACCTGCTCCCCATCAATTGATATCGCCCACATACACCCCGGAGCGATGGCCTTTTATGTATTCTCCCAGCGCTTTTGGATAAATCCGTAGACCGTCCCACTCATCGAGCTTGACCCATTCGATCCCCACTTGATGGCTGTCCGGATTCGTCGGCTCGTACCCCTCTTCACCGAGGAGATGACATTCAAAGTAGAACTCAACCTGTTGAAATCCGGCGTCGAAGGAATGCTCATGGTTTTTTCCGATATATTCCCTCACATGCTTCAAAGGACCGACCCTTACGATGCTCCCGATCTCCTCTTGGCATTCGCGGACGACGGCTTCTTCCAGTGTTTCGCCTTTTTCCTGTCCCCCACCGGGGAATAGATAGAAGAACCCTTCATCATCCCGATTTTTCGTCAGCAGGACCGCCCCTTCCTTCATGATCAGGGCTTTTGCTGAATTGCGTATGCTCATTTTGCCATCCCTCTTCCCATTTAATCCATGATGATTTCATTGTGTAACGTGATTTCCTTCATCCGCCTCTGATCCAGTTCCACCCCGATGCCCGCCCCGTTTTTCCGCGGGATCCTTCCGTGTTGCACCGTGATCGGTTCTGTAATCAGATCCTGTTCCCAGTAGGTGGCCGAGGAGGAGAGATCGCCGGGCAGATTGAACCCTTCAAGGGTGGACAAAACGATGTTGTGGGCACGGGAGACGCCGAACTCGATCATCCCTCCGCACCAGACGGAAAGCCCGCTATCACGGCATTGATGATAAATATCAAGTGCCTGGGAATATCCCCCTACCCGTCCAAGCTTGATGTTCACGACGCCGCATGCCTGCAAAGCGATTGCGCTTCTCATATCGTGCGGGGAGACGATGCTTTCATCAAGGCAGACGGGCGTGGAAAGCTCCTTCTGAAGCATCGAATGCTCGACGATGTCATCGACGCCAAGAGGCTGTTCGATCATCAGGAGACCGTAACGATCAAGCTTTTTCAAACGTGGAAGATCATCAAGGGTGTAGGCGGAATTGGCATCTGCCATGAGGGGAAGAGCCGGAAATGTCCTGCGCAGTTCCCTGACGATCTCTTCGTCTTTCCCCGGGGAGACCTTGATCTTGATCCTTTCGTATCCTTCCCCCATCAGCTCAGATGTTCTACGGACCATCTCTCCCATGTTCCCTGCAGGCACAACGGCTCCAGCGAGCACTTCCTGCCTCGTGCCTCCGATCACGGCCCAGAGGGGCTGTCCGGACTGACGGGCATAGAGGTCCCAGATGGCCATTTCAAGGGATGCTTTTGCCATGGCATTTCCCCGGACCCCGCTGAATAACCGGCCGCACTCTTCAGGATGGCGTAGGTCCGCTTTCAATAAGAGGGGGATCAGGACATCCTTCAGGATATGATAGGCCCCCTTGACCGTTTCTTCCGTATACCACGGGGTCGAGAAGGCCACGCATTCACCAAGCCCTGTAATCCCTTCTGAATCCACTGCTTCGATGATGATCCCTTCTCTTTCTGCTACCGTCTGCAGATGGGTCGTAAACGGCTTTTTAAGCGGCATGCTGACAACGGATAGTGCAATGGATTTAAGCTTCATCGTAGATCCCCTTCAGCATATTTTCTTTGAGCACCCTTCTAAGGAGCTTATTGGAAGCATTGCGGGGCAGCTCCCCGACAAATACGATCCGTTTTGGACATTTATAGGAAGCGAGGGCAGCTTTGCATCCCTTCATGACCTCCTCTTCAGTCATGGGACGGTCCGTCACAAGGAAAGCACATGGAACCTGCCCCCACACTGGATCATCCATGCCGATGACGCCTGCTTCCGTGACACCCGGGATACCCAGCAGGACACTCTCGACTTCAGCCGGATACACATTCTCCCCACCGGAAATGATCAGGTCCGATCTTCTGTCAAGAACATAAAGGAACCCCTCTTCATCCACATAGCCGATATCCCCTGTGAAGAGCCATCCATCTTCAAAGCTTTTTTCATTTGCTTCAGGGCGCTCATGATACCCCATTGTCACATTCGGACCCTTGACCATGATTTCTCCCTCTTCCAGCGGTGCTGACGCTCCCTTGATCTTCAGCTGGGACGGGAAAAGGGGTTTTCCGGCAGAACCAAGCTTTGAAAGGCTGTACTCCGGTGAAAGGGTGACGATCTGAGAAGAGGTTTCGGTCATCCCGTATGATTGGAACACCGGAACTCCTTTGTTCTTGCATGCCTGCAGAAGGGGAAGCGGAGCCGGGCCGCCTCCTAAGAGCACGCAGCGGAGATTTTCATGATACCCCTCCCCGATCCTTCCCATGAGGCGCTGGAGCATATTCGTGACGACCGAGATAATCGTCACACGGCCGGATTTCAGTTCCAGGTCGATGGCATCCTCGTCGAATGACGCGTGAAGTCTGACCTCCATGCCATAGATGATGCTCCTCATGAGGATCGAGAAACCGCTGATATGGAAGAGCGGGACGGCACAGAGCCATACATCTTTCTCACTGGTGCCAAGATTCAAGGAGGAACCGATGGCACTCCACCAGTGGTTCCCATACGTCTGCAGGACCCCTTTTGGCGAACCGGTTGTCCCCGATGTATACATCACCGTGCAGGTGTCATCAAGATTTGTATGGTCCCTCGGAGCATAGGGGCGCTTGTCTCCCGTAAACAGGAAGGAAAGACCGATGCCCTCCACCTCGAGGGTGCCCGCCTTCTCTGCAAAGTCCTCGTCATGGATGACGTGTGTGAGGGCCATATCCCGTACTTGGAAGGTCAATTCTCCAGCGCCGAGCCGGTGATTCAGCATCACGGCAGCCATACCGAGCTGCTGCACGGCGTGGACCGCAATGATGGATTCAATGCGGTTTTTGATCATGAGGCCGATGAAGGCAGGCTTCGTGCCGTCCAACAACCGATTCAGGCGCTGAGCCGCCTCCTCTGCCGCATGATCGAGCTCACGGAAAGTGAGGCTGCGTTCACCAGAGCTCACGGCGGTGCGGTCCGGCGTCAAAAAGGCCCGCTGCTTCAGCCAATTGGGCAGCATTTCTGTGGTCATGGTACATTCTCCATTCTGTTGATTGTTCAGTAAGAAAAAAACCTGACAGATCCAAAGATCCGCCAGGCAAGTCCCATTAAGGGAAACGAGGGAATTGACCGAAGTCCGGATTGCGTTTTTCCTTGAACGCATCGCGTCCTTCTTTCGCTTCATCCGTTGTGTAATAAAGGAGTGTTGCATCTCCAGCCAGCTGTTGAAGACCTGCAAGCCCATCCGTGTCGGCATTGAATGATGCCTTCAGGAAGCGAAGGGCCGTCGGGCTCTTTTCGAGCATTTCAGAAGCCCATTGCACGGTTTCCTCTTCCAATTTCTCATAAGGTACTACTGTGTTCACAAGGCCCATATCCAATGCTTCCTGAGCGTTGTATTGACGGCATAGGAACCAAATTTCCTTCGCTTTCTTGTGTCCGATGATGCGGGCAAGATACCCGGCACCGTAGCCTGCATCGAAGCTTCCCACTTTCGGTCCTGTTTGACCGAAGATGGCATTGTCCGCTGCAATCGTGATATCACAGACCACGTGAAGAACGTGTCCACCTCCGATGGCATAACCGGCAACCATCGCGATGACTGGTTTCGGGATCACTCGGATCAAACGCTGAAGGTCAAGGACATTCAAACGAGGGATTTCATCCTCGCCTACATATCCACCATGTCCGCGTACGCGCTGATCTCCGCCTGAACAGAATGCTTTTTCACCTGCACCCGTAAGAACAATCACGCCTACTTTGGAATCGTCACGAGCATAAGCAAATGCATCGATCAATTCAGTTACTGTTTTCGGACGGAAGGCATTGCGCACTTCCGGACGATTGATGGTGATCTTCGCGATCCCATTATACGTTTCGTACAAAATATCTTCGTAGTTTCGTTCTGAAACCCAATCAAAAGCCATTTGTATTTCCTCCTTTATGTAGTAAATCCTCTATCATTGTACCAAACTTTTGCGGTTCTTCCACATGAATTGCATGCCCGTACCCCGAAAATGATGTGATGGTGAATCGGGGATTGCGTTCTTTCATTCGCTTGGCGATGCCGACGAACTTCTCATCGAGCTCCCCTACCAGAAGATCGACGGGGATTTCCATGGCGGACAAGTGATCCCACCAGCTTGGCTGTGCCCCCGTCCCCATCCCTCTCAGACTGTTGGCAATACCGATGGGACGTTGTCCGAGTCGGCCCTGGCGGATTTCTGCCTGAACGGTGGCAGGCAGGCGTTTTTGCGTTTCGAACAACGGAATCTCTTCCCAAAAGTTCACGAACTCTTCCATTCCGTGCTCGAGGATCCGCTCAGCCAGGGCTTCATCCTTCACCCGTCTGGCGTCCCGCTCCTCTTCAGTCAACAACCCGGGCGACGCACTCTCGAGGATGAGATGCGATACGAGGTGTGGGCGGGTGATGGCAAGTTGAAGGGCCACCCTCCCTCCCATGGAATAACCGACAAAGGTTGCCTCTCCGATCCCGCACCGGGCAAGTATGGCCTCGACGTCCTCCACTGCATGCGCCATCTGATACCTCTCAGCATCTTCAGGAGCATCCGTCCTGCCATGCCCGATAAGGTCGATCGATATACAGGTGAAGCGGTGTGTCAGGCGATCTACGACTTCGTTCCACGAGGATGTATCCCCTGTGAATCCATGGAGGAAGACAACGGGAGGGCCTTCCCCTTTAATATTTACAAAGTAGTCGATCTCATTCACCTTCATGAAGGTTGCCCGCCCTGTATTTCCCGGGAAACAAATTCCCACATTTTACGATGATTCTCTACATTTTTCTGGCGGTCCGCCAACACTTCAATGATCTTAAGACCCTTCATCCCCTCTGCCTGCCGAAGCGCCTGAAGGAAGTCGGATTCTGTCTTCACAAGGGAGTAATCCGCTCCATACATGGCAGCGACATGGGAGAACTCAAGATCCATAGGTGTACCGAAGAGCTCTTCGAAATAAGCACCTTCCTTTGCCTGAGGCAAGTAGGAGAAGATGCCACCGCCGTTATTGTTCATGACGATCACAGTCAAATCCAATCCATACTTTCTTCCAGCGAGCAACCCGTTCATATCATGGAAGAATGCAAGATCTCCGATGAGCAGATAGGTAGAAGGTGACTGCGTGCTCATGCCAAGGGCCGTCGAGACGACACCGTCGATCCCATTGGCACCCCTGTTGGCGTGGATGGAGATGGAACGATCATTCGAAAAGAAGAAGGTATCCACATCCCGGATCGGCATGCTGTTGCTGACAAAAACGGATGATTGTTCCGGAATGGTTTCCAGGAGGCACTTGACGGCCTTCCCTTCATCCCATTCCCCGATCACATCTTGCATCAGGTTCTTCGTTCTTTCATTGAGACTGATCCACTTCTCCATCCAGTCCCGTGTCCCTGATTCCCCTGCAAAACGATGACAGAAGTGACGTTCATGGGCATACACATAGTGGGTGCCCCTGCCCGTAGGATCCTGCCACTCTTCTCCACGTGTAATGACGAATTGCGGCACTTCCTCCAGCCCTTTCAAGAATAGCATGAGGGGCTTGGACACGGCCATGGCACCGAAACGGATGATCAGGTCAGGTTTCAAGTCCTCCCCGACCGCCCCGGCTTTCAGGAACGTGTCATACGCATCGATGATACCGTCTGTCCCATGTTTTCCGCTCCTCATATTCGATAGCGGGTCGGCAAGGATCGGGAATCCCTTTGCTCTTCCAAAGTCGGCGACCGCCTGAATGCCGTCCGGACTCATACCCGGTCCGCAAATGATGATGCCTCGGCTCCGTTCACTCAAGATCTTCTCCAGCTCATCCGCCTGGTCAGGAGCGAGCGTCCGCTCACCCTGATAGACGCGTTTTGCCGTACCTTCTTGAAAAAGATCCTCCCGCAGGTCGGGAATGAGCGGCTCCCTGAGCGGGAAGTTGAAATGCACCGGTCCGTTCGGTTCCCCGATGGACATACCGAGTCCCCTGACTGCCGCTGAGCGGGCATACCGCAAAATCTCTTGCCCTGACTCAGGGAGGGCCATATCGACTGCCCACTTGACATGCTTTCCATACAGGTCCAGCTGGTCGATCGCCTGAGGCGCTCCGACCTCCCTCAGCTCATGAGGACGGTCTGCCGTCAGGACAAGGAGCGGTACCTTGGCATACCGCGCTTCAATGACGGCCGGATAATAATTCGCCGCTGCGGTTCCAGACGTACAGACAAGGATGACCGGCTTCCGCTTTGCCTTGGCGATGCCGAGGGCAAAGAATGCGGCGGAGCGCTCGTCCACGTTCACATACGTATTGATGCGCGGATGATGGGTGAGCAATAACGCCAAAGGAGTAGAACGGGAGCCGGGGCTGATGACGGCTTCGTCTACTCCGTTACTGGACAATTCGTCTATGAATGCTGCCAGATAATCGGTCAAGTGCTGCTGATGTT
Organism: Rossellomorea marisflavi; assembly: GCF_009806575.1. Taxonomy (NCBI): domain Bacteria; kingdom Bacillati; phylum Bacillota; class Bacilli; order Caryophanales; family Bacillaceae; genus Rossellomorea; species Rossellomorea marisflavi. Next base: position 3,279,966 of record NZ_CP047095.1, read on the forward strand.
CACTCATATCAGATTCCCTCCTAATGCCCGTTGCATCGGACGGAATTTCATTTGTGTTTCCTTAAATTCGCTGTCTGGATCAGAATGGGCGACGATCCCGCAGCCTGCATAAATGAATGCATGATCGCCCTTCAGGAGTCCTGATCGCAGAGCGACGGCGTATTCACCGTTCCCGTATGCATCCATCCATCCGATTGGACCCGCATAGAGACCCCTGTCCATCTGCTCTTCTTCACGTATTACCTGCATGGCTTCTTTACGAGGTACACCTCCAAGGGCCGGAGTCGGGTGCAGCTTCTCCACTAGCGTCAGGATCGACAGACCGGATGGTGCCGTTCCCTTGACCGGGGTGTACAGATGTTGGATATCCTTCAGCTTCATGAGCTGAGGCTCATCTGGAATGGATAGCCGTTCACAGTCGGAGGACAGTGCCTGACGGATCGTATCGACCACGAGCTGGTGCTCATACCGGTTTTTATCGTCCTCCAGGAGTTCCCTTCCAAGACGCTCGTCTTCTTCAAGGTCGCTCCCCCTTGCAATCGATCCTGCCAGACAGGTGGAGAGGATTTCTTCTCCGTCCTTTTTCACAAGACGCTCCGGAGTGGCTCCGATAAAACAGCTTCCTTCCTGCTCAAAACTGAAGATGAAGCTGTCGGGTTGTTGCTTCCAAAGATTATCAAGCACATAGTCGGACGTGACCTCGTCGCTGAACGACACCTTGGTTTTCCTTGCAAGGACGACCTTTTCCATCTCACCATTCTTCAAGCGGTCGACCACATTGCGGACGGACTGCTTCCATTCATGCGCACGAATATCCTCTGCTGACATGTCCCCTGGATCCATCTGGCTCGCCGGCTCAGACGCCATCTTCAGCAGCAGGTCTTTTTCCTTGAGGCAATGCTGCAGGGATGGGCCGCTTCCATCCGGGCGGCACACGATATTGACCGTCAGATAGTTAGCTTCTCCTGCCTTGGTAATCATATATCTTGGGATGCGGAGTGTCCCTTCATCAAATCCCGTCCATTCTGCAGAAGCAGGATTGGCGGAATCGAAACGGAAGCCTCCGAATGCGAGGGGGCCAGTTCCCGGCCACTCTTCCCTCGATACGACGACCGCGTCGGATATGAAGCGCTTCCACTCTTTCTCGATGGCAAAAAAGCGCTCTCCTTCTTTCAATGATGACGAGATATCATATGAAGAGCCTGCCCCTATGAGGGAGATCGTCTGATCGCGATCCTTCCATAAAAAGCGCTCTCCTTTAAAAACCCTGCCGCCGGCATGATAGAAGGAAAGTGGATCCATTGCCCCTGTCTCTTCCACCATACTGAACAGCACGGGATGATTGATTTGTTGAGCCTTCAATAAGGCTGCATCGTATGCTTGATCTATATTGGTCTTCTGGATTGTAACCAATTGAATTCCTCCAGACAATCACTTACAGTTTTCAATTCCATTACAAGATACACCTGAGTATAGGGTGTGTCAACGAAGTCATGGATATGAATCATTATTTATCCCTATTATATAATAAACCCTTTTTCCCCTTTTGAGAAACCAAAAGCGTTATAAAACCTGATGATGGGTGGAGAAAAGGCCTATTCCCCGCACACTACATGAAGGATTCATGTTTTAACAGACCGTGTTTCGGTTAAAGTATGAGTACGATGATGAACAAATCGAACTTTATGAAGGACGTGACATATATGCTTTCGACAAAGGAAAAGAAACAGCTCAAGGATGAATTGATGGATCAGAAGAATCACATCCAGGGTCAGTTGGATGACAGGGAAGAAAATCCCGCAAACACGGGTGATAACGAAAATGGAGGGGAGCTTTCCCTCTATGATAACCACCCTGCGGATATGGGCTCTGAACTATATGAGCGGGAAAAGGATTTTGCACTGGATGAACACTCGAAATCAGAACTGAATAAAATCAACGATGCCCTGAAAGCGATGGATGAAGGCTCTTACGGAACATGCAAAGAATGCGGTGAAGAAATTCCATTCGAACGCCTTGAAGCCATACCGACGACGCTTTACTGCAAAGACCATGCAAGCGCACAGTCGGTCGTCGATGACCGACCTGCAGAAGAAGATATTCTTCAGCCACCTGTAAATGGGGAATTCCGCCATGAAACCGGACAGCTGGTGCGTGATACAGAGGATAGCTTCCAGGAGGTCGGCCGATTCGGTACGTCGGAAACCCCATCGGACTTCCAAGGCGATCACGATGATTATTCCGATCTTTATGAAGACGATGACGAGACGGAAGGGTTCACAGAAGATATGGAATCCTTCGTCGGGACCGATATGGACGGGAAGAACACGAAGGCCTATCCATCCAAGTCACATGAAGAGTATGAGGATATGCTCGATGAGAATGACATGGAGTCGACCATCGGGGACATCCCGTATAAAGAACGCGACAGCTACGTATCAGATAAAAAGAAATCATAAGGCCCCACAACAAAACGCCCGGAATGCCATTGGCATCCGGGCGTTTATTATTCAGCGGGATCATCGTACGCCGACCCCGCCGATCTTCCAGATCTCACGTGCATATTCGGCGATGGTCCGGTCACTCGAGAAGTATCCTGAGCGTGCAATATTGATCAGGCTCATCCGGAGCCACGACGCCTGGTCACGGTAGGCGGATGCTACTTTTTCATGTGCCTTGGCATATGAATCGAAGTCCCGGAGTACAAAGAATTCATCATTCTCAGCAAGCAGCGAATCATAGATCGTTTCAAAATGATCCCCCGCATCGGGAAGGCTGCCATCGACGAGCTGATCGAGGATTTTCTTGATGCGCTCATCATGGTGGTAATACTCCATGGAGTAGTAACTTCCATCCTGCTGCTGTTTCATCACCTCTTCAGCCCTGAGACCGAAGATGAAGATATTCTTTTCCCCGACCTGCTCCAGGATTTCAATATTGGCTCCATCCAATGTGCCGAGCGTCACGGCGCCATTCATCATGAATTTCATATTCCCTGTCCCCGAGGCTTCTTTACTCGCTGTGGAAATCTGCTGGGAGACATCCGCTGCCGGGATGATTTCCTCTGCCAGGGATACACGGTAATTTTCAAGGAATACGACCTTGATCCTTCCTTTCACAGCCGGGTGATCGTTCACAAGATCTGCGACCGAGTGGATCAATTTGATGATCTTCTTCGCATAATAGTACCCCGGTGAAGCCTTGGCTCCGAATATAAAGGTCCGAGGCGGAATATCCGCAGCGGGGTTTTCCTGACATCTGTTGAAAAGATGGAGGATGTGGAGGATATTGAGAAGCTGCCTCTTATACGCATGAAGCCTCTTCACTTGAATATCAAAAATCGAATCAGGGTCCACCACAATTCCATTGGTCTCGAGGATGCGATCCGCCAGTCTCTTTTTGTTCAGCTGCTTCGCCTTATGAAGGTCATCCAGGAATGTCCGGTCTGCTGTAAAGGACTCAAGCTCGCTAAGCCTTGAAGGATCCTTGATCCAGGCGTCTCCTATCGCTGATTGGATGAGCGACGCCAGGGGCGGGTTGCTATTGAGCAGCCAGCGACGATGGGTGATCCCATTCGTCTTGCTGTTGAACTTCCCGGGAAAATACTGATAGAACAGGTTCATCTCCCGTTCTTTCAAGATATCGGTATGAATCTTCGCGACCCCGTTCACACTGTGGCTTCCTGCTATGGCGAGGTGGGCCATTTTCACTTCCCCGTGGGCAATGATGGCCATCCCTTCGATTCTGCCCCACTCTCCCGGGTAGGCATCCCACAGGTCACGGCAAAACCGCTCATTGATTTCATCGACAATCATATAGATCCTCGGTAAAAGAGGCTGAAAAATCCTCACTGGCCACCGTTCCAATGCTTCAGAAAGGGTCGTATGGTTCGTATAGGCGAACGTCTTCGTCGTCACACCCCAAGCTGAATCCCAGTCCAAGGCGTACTCATCGATCAGGACTCTCATCATTTCAGGTATGGCGAGTACCGGGTGGGTATCATTGATGTGGATGGCCACATGCTCATGAAGATTCATAAGGTCTCCGTGCCTGGAGAGATAGGACTCGAGTATCGTCCGGATGCTTGCAGACACAAGAAAATACTGCTGCTTCAACCTGAGGACCTTTCCTTCATCCTGGGTATCATCTGGATAAAGGAATTCGGTGATGGCTTCCGTATCCCGCTTATACTTCATCATGTCCCTTCCGGCTTTATAGGCATAAGGCTCTGCATTCCATAAGCGCAGCGTATTCACCGTTGTCGTCCCGTAGCCCACGACGGGGAGATCATATGGGACAGCTGCAACGATTTCGGCATCTACATGCCTGAATGAGGGTACCCCGTCCTTCTCGGTTGATTCAATCCGGCCCCAGAACGGAATCTGCATCATAAGATCCGGTTTCCGTACTTCCCACACATATCCATGACGAAGCCACTGTTCGGGGAGCTCCATCTGATAACCGTTCACGATTTTTTGTTCAAACAGCCCGTGCTTGTAGCGTATGCCGTAGCCGTGACCCGGAAGATCCATCGAGGCCATGGAATCAAGGAAGCATGCGGCCAGTCGTCCAAGTCCCCCGTTCCCGAGGGCGGCATCCTGCTCTACATCCTCCATGTCCTTCAAATCGATCCCCAAGTCTCCAAGCCCCTCTTCCACAAGCTCGTAGATCCCGAGATTCATCAGATTCTGCCTCAACAGGCGGCCGAGTAAAAATTCAATGGACAGATAATACACCTGTTTTTGTTTCTGATACCGGTACTGCTCGTTTGTCTGGATCCAGTTCATACTGATGTACTCACGGATCAGCTGCCCGAGCGTATCATAACGATCTTGAAGAGTGGTGTCGGGGAATGCCTTACCTGATGTCATCTCCAACTTCTTCAGATAAGCTTCCTTAAATTCCTCCTGGCTAGAAAACATGACTTTCACTCCTCGAGGTGAGATCTGAATACAATTGATTGTATTTGAATGCCGATTGGGCCCAGCTGTTATCCGTTTCCATCGCATTCTTCACAATCCTTGCCCACACATCATCCTGTCCATAGAGGCGGATGGCGCGGCGGTACGTATACAACATATCGTGGGCGTTGAAATTCGCGAACGAGAAGCCGTTCCCGCTCCCCGATTCTTCATCATACGAATGCACCGTATCATTTAATCCCCCCGTCTCCCGGACGAGTGGCAGCGCACCATATCTCATGGCGATCATTTGGCCAAGGCCGCACGGCTCGAACCTTGAAGGCATGAGGAATAAATCGGAGCCCCGGTAAATTTGTTTGGCCAACCCTTCATCGAATCCGATCTGCACCCTGACCTTATCCGGATGCCCAGCGGCTGCTTCCCTGAAGAACTGCTCATACTCCCAGTCGCCCGAACCAAGGACGACGAACTGGACATCCTCTTCGAGCATTTCGTGAAGCACGGCCCTGATGAGATCGAGTCCTTTCTGGGCAGTCAGCCTTGAAATGATGGAGATGACCGGTACATCACGTTTTTCCAGGCCCAACTGCTCCTGCAGCTCCTCTTTACTGGCTTTTTTGCCTTGAAGATTGCCACTGAAAAATGGATGATCACCCTCCCCGGGATCGTATTCCCCGTCATCGATCCCATTGACGATCCCGACCAGCTCCCGCTCCCTGAGCTTCAGGACTCCATCGAGACGTTCCCCGTAGTAAGGCTGGAGGATTTCGTCTTTATATGTAGGACTGACAGTCGTGATGATATCGGCAGAGATGAGGGCTCCCTTCATAAAATTCATGCATCCATGGAATTCCAGGTAATCAGGATGGGCATACCGCTGGGGAATTCCCAACAGATCCGTCATCACACTGAAAGGGTAGATTCCCTGGAACTGCAGATTATGGATGGTGAAGACCGTGCGGATGAAGGCATATCCACTGCGATCCTGATATTCGGTCCTCAGCAGGAACGGAATCATCGCGGTATGCCAGTCATGGCAATGGATGACGTCCGGATAGAATTCCAGTTCGCCGATGGCTTCCAATACGGCCCGGGTAAAGTAGGAATACCGTTCCCCTTCATCGTCGAATCCATATAATCGGTCCCGGTCAAAGTAGTATTCATTGTCGACGAAATAGTAGGTGACGCCATTTTCCTTGTATTCCTCTATCCCGCAGTACTGCTGTCTCCACCCCACGGCAACAGTGAACTCCTTGACTTTCCTCATTCGCTCCTTAAAATGAGCGGAGATCCCCCCATATTTAGGGAGGATCACCCTCACGTCGGTTCCAAGTTTACGAAGCTCTTTCGGGAGGGCGCCGGCAACATCTGCAAGCCCTCCCGATTTGATGAATGGTACGCACTCAGAGACTGCAAATAGTACCTTCACGAGTTCATCAGCGCTCCCTGGACCATGCCTTTACGGACGACGATGGGTTGTTCCGGGTCCCCGATGAGTCTAACACCATCTTCGATCTTCACATCTTTATCAAGGATGACATTCTCCAATACACAATCACGGCCGATCTGGCTCTTTTGCATGATGATGGAGTTCTTGATCGTCGTCCCTTCTCCTACCTTGACCGCCCTGAAGATCATGGAATGATCCACATGGCCTTTTATGAAACAGCCATTGGCGATGATGCTGTGCTTTACGCCTGCTTCGCTCGTATAGCGTGTTGGCGGCTCATCTTTCACCTTTGTGTAGATGGGCTGGTCTTTCTTGAACAGCTCCCTCCACTGATCAAGTTCCAGGAGATTCATGCTTGTTTCAAAATATTTGTCGATGGAGTCGATTCTCTCGACAAAGCCTTGATGTTCGTATCCACAGACCTTCAGTCCGCTCTCCATATCTTCCACCACGTCATTCATGCACGTATACCCTGTCTGATGGCGGGTTTTGATCAGATCGACAAGAAGGGTTTTTTTGATCAGATACATATGAAGGGACGATCCCCCATGCCGGATTTCCGTGATATCACATCCGATCTGGACGTGGCGGTCAAGGACCGGACGATAGGATATATTGCACACCGTATAGCAGTTGGTGATGAGGGCATATTCCTGTGTGCTGCGGGTGAAATAATCGATGTGATGGGCAAAATGATTGAACGATCCGATCGTTTCATCGTTCCTTTCAAGTCCCGGAACCGGAAAGAAGAACAAACCGTCCCTCTTTCTGTTCAGGTCCCAGTTTTTCCCCGATCCGAGATGATCCATGAGGGAACGGTACTGGTATTTAGGGAAGATGGCGACGGATCCGATATCTGAATTCACCATATTCGAAAGGACGAAATCGACCAGGCGATAGCGGCCGGCGATCGGAAGGGCCGCAAGCGAACGGTGCAGTAGCAAGTCTTCGAGTGAATCGTAATAACTGGTCGCATCAATGACGCCTAACAGGGTGTTTTTCATATGAACTCCTCCTCTAAGTAGATGATCAAACTTCTTCCTGTTCGAGTAATGCCGATAGAACCGATTCCGTTACCAGTATGATTTCATCCGACTCTTCCTCAGGCATGATGACGATGCCACTCGGCACCACCACATCAGGAGGCACGATCGCCTGCTCGATATACGCATTCTCTCCGATTTCTGCCCCCGGCATGACGACGGAGCGGGTGACATGGGCTCCACGCTTCACGGAAGCTCCCTGGAACAGCACGGATTTTTCAACGGTCCCTTCGATCGTGCATCCTTCATTGATCAACGATCCTTCCACATGGGCATCTTCCGAGATATATTGAGGCGGTTCATTGGGATTGACCGAATATACCCTCCAGTCCAGGTCGAAAAGATTCAGTTCATTTTTTTCATCGATGAGATCCATATTGGCCTCCCACAGGCTCCGGACCGTGCCGACATCCTTCCAGTAGCCTTCGAACGGATAGGCCATCAGCTTTTTCTTTTCATCAAGGAGAAGGGGAATGACGTCCTTTCCGAAATCATGTGTGGAGCGTGGATTCCGGTCATCCATCTCCAGGTATTCTTTCAGGAGTGACCAGTTGAAGATATAGATGCCCATGGAAGCCAGATTACTCTTGGGGAACTGCGGTTTTTCCTCAAACTCGGTCACCCTCATGGCTTCATCGGTATTCATCAATCCGAACCTGCTCGCCTCATCCCATCCGACTTCAATGACCGAAATCGTGACATCCGCTTTCTTTTCGATATGATAATCGAGCATCTTGCTGTAATCCATCTTGTAAATATGATCTCCTGAAAGAATCAGCACATATTCAGGATCATATTGCTCGATGTAGTTCACGTTCTGGAAGATGGCACTGGCAGTCCCTGTATACCAGCGCATCTCGGAGGATTCTGCATAAGGAGGGAGTACCGTGACCCCCCCGTTCCGACGGTCGAGATCCCACGCGCTGCCAATCCCGATATACGAATTCAGCACCAGCGGTTGATATTGAGTCAAAACCCCCACTGTATCAATGCCGGAATTCGTACAATTACTCAATGTGAAGTCGATGATACGGTATTTGCCCCCAAAGGGTACCGCCGGTTTCGCCAAGCTCTTCGTCAATGAATTCAACCTGCTCCCTTTGCCTCCTGCCAACAACATTGCCACACATTTCCCATTACCCATGCTAGCATCTCCCCTCATATGATTGGTTTTAAATAAACAGCTCCATAAGGCGGTATGGTCATTTCGATCGATCCCTCTTTCCCGTGATACGACCCTTTCGTGACAGGAAGGAGATGGGGATTGATTTGATGTGAGCCTCCAAAGCGTTCTTCATCGCTGTTCAAGATCTCTTGATATGCTTTCACAAGGGGTACGCCCACCTTATAGTGGTGGTAGGCATCCTTGCTGAAATTACAGATGATGATCAGATGCTCTCCCTCTGAATGCCTGATGAAGGAGAAGATCTGCTGATCGGCATTATTGACATCGATCCATTCAAAACCGTCACTCCGATGGTCCCACTGGTGAAGCGGTGTTGCACCTCTATATAAATGCAATACTTCTTTGAAATATGAGTTGAATTTGTGATGAAAATCGTAACTCATCAAATGCCAGTCCAGTTGTTCCAGGTCCTTCCATTCGGCAAACGGAGCCAGTTCACTTCCCATGAACAGAAGCTTTTTACCCGGATGACCTGTCATGAACGCAAGGAGCAGCCGGTACTGGGCAAACTTTTGCCAATGATCCCCCGGCATCTTATCCAGCAATGACTTCTTCCCATGGACCACCTCATCATGTGAGAAAGGGAGGATATAGTTTTCAGAGAAAGCATAGAGGATGGAGAACGTGATGAGGGAATGAAGCCCTCTTCTCTCTTCCGGTGTCGCTTCCATGTAAGTGAGCACATCATTCATCCATCCCATGTTCCACTTATAGCTGAAGCCAAGTCCCCCGTAATGAACCGGTGAGGTGACCTGCGGCCAATCGGTGGAATCCTCCGCCATCATCAAGAAGGAAGGGTCAAACTCAAAAACAGATGTATTCAATCGTTTCAGGAACTCCAGTGCCCCTTCATTCGCGGCCGATTCACCCTGATTCGCCCAATAAATGATATTCGCCACGGCATCGACCCTGAAGCCGTCGATATGGTACTTCTCCATCCAGAAACGGGCATTTGATAGGAGGAAGCTCCTTACTTCGCCTTTCCCCAGATCAAAGTTGACCGTCCCCCATGTATGATTCTCCCGGTCACTATCCCGTGCGTATTCATAGGCAAAGGACCCATCGAATTGATACAGTCCATGCGCATCTTTGCAAAAATGACCGGGCACCCAATCCAGGATGACGCCGATTTGATGAGCATGGCATTCATTCACAAACGCCATGAAATCATGGGGTGAACCATATCTGCTTGTAGGGGCATAATAGCCTGTCCCCTGATAGCCCCACGAACGGTCAAATGGGTGCTCGGTCACCGGCATGATTTCAATATGGGTGAAGCCATGCTCCTTTACATATGGAATCAGTTGATCTGCAAGCTCTGAATAGGTAAGAAAAGAGCCATCCGTTTTCTTTTTCCACGTTCCAAGGTGCACTTCATATATGAACATCGGCTGATCAAAGCGATTTAGCTTTTCTTTTTTCCTCATCCAATCACGGTCGCTCCACTTGAACCCTTCAAGGTCGTACACTACGCTCGCAGTACGCGGCCTGACTTCAGAGGAGAATCCATATGGATCAGCTTTCATCCTTCGTTCCCCTGAAGAAGTCACAATCTCGTATTTATAGGTTGAGCCGGTCAAATCGCCATCAATCCGGATCACCCATACACCTTCCTTATTGATCCTCTCAAGTTCATATCCCCTGCCGTCCCAATTGTTGAACGAACCAACCACTGAAACCGCTTTTGCCTCCGGGGCCCAAACACAAAAATCAGTTGAAATGTCCGCTTTCACATGACACCCCATAAAACGATAGGCATGCTGCATATTCCCTTCATGGAACAAAAAAACGTCATAATCTGTTAGGGACAACGTGTCCATTTCTTCACCTACCATCATCAATCTCCTTACTTATTTCTTTCATCATATAAGAATTCCTTCATTTCATCATCTCCCATTTGCGACAATATTTGTTAGCACCCATCGGAAAACACCAAAAAAAGGATGAAAACCTCGAATGACAAGGCTTTCATCCCATATATATCCTTATATTTGTCGCTATTTGTCGAAATATTTTAAAAACTTTTAGTGCACCACTACCTGAAACCGTGTCAGATAAAGAGAATCCTTCCAGATGATACAAAAAAAGATGTGTCGAAGGACCCTTCGACACATCTTTTTTATTTTATGACCCGTACGGGATTCGAACCCGTGTTACCGCCGTGAAAGGGCGGTGTCTTAACCGCTTGACCAACGGGCCGCTTTATGGCGGAGAAGGAGGGATTTGAACCCTCGCGCCGGTTGCCCGACCTACACCCTTAGCAGGGGCGCCTCTTCAGCCACTTGAGTACTTCCCCATATTGGCTCCGCAGGCAAGATTCGAACTTGCGACCGATCGGTTAACAGCCGATAGCTCTACCACTGAGCTACTGCGGAATAAAGAATATGGTGGGCCTAAGTGGACTCGAACCACCGACCTCACGCTTATCAGGCGTGCGCTCTAACCAGCTGAGCTATAGGCCCACAAATAAATGGAGCGGGTGATGGGAATCGAACCCACGACATCAGCTTGGAAGGCTGAGGTTTTACCATTAAACTACACCCGCAAAAAAATGGGGCGACTGATGGGAATCGAACCCACGAATGCCGGAACCACAATCCGGTGCGTTAACCACTTCGCCACAATCGCCATGGTGGCTCAGGACAGAATCGAACTGCCGACACATGGATTTTCAGTCCATTGCTCTACCAACTGAGCTACTGAGCCGTTTCGTAAAAAAATAAATGGCGGTCCGGACGGGACTCGAACCCGCGACCTCCTGCGTGACAGGCAGGCATTCTAACCAACTGAACTACCGGACCAAAGCTTTTTGCGATAGCAAAATAGCTATCATTAATATCTCGCGTTAGCGAAAATAAAGATCAATGTGCTGCGATAGCAGAATAGCTATCATTCATATTTCGCGTTAGCGAAAATAAAGATCATTACCTATGTATTGCAATCACTACATCCTGATCCTTACAGATCAACATGGTATTGCGGGGACAGGATTTGAACCTGCGACCTTCGGGTTATGAGCCCGACGAGCTACCGAACTGCTCCACCCCGCGACGATAAAAGAGAAAAAGAAATATGGAGGAGGAAGGGGGATTCGAACCCCCGCGGGCTTTGACACCCCTGTCGGTTTTCAAGACCGATCCCTTCAGCCGGACTTGGGTATTCCTCCGTATGGTGAGAACTATGGTGGACCTTGTAGGACTCGAACCTACGACCGGACGGTTATGAGCCGTCTGCTCTAACCAACTGAGCTAAAGGTCCCTAGTGGTAGCGGCGGAGGGGATCGAACCCCCGACCTCACGGGTATGAACCGTACGCTCTAGCCAGCTGAGCTACACCGCCTCGTATAACGAGTATATCCTGGTTCTCATAATTGAAATATGGTGGAGCCTAGCGGGATCGAACCGCTGACCTCCTGCGTGCAAAGCAGGCGCTCTCCCAGCTGAGCTAAGGCCCCAAAAGAAAGTGGTCGGGAAGACAGGATTCGAACCTGCGACCCCTTGGTCCCAAACCAAGTGCTCTACCAAGCTGAGCTACTTCCCGATTATGGCGCGCCCGAGAGGAGTCGAACCCCTAACCTTTTGATCCGTAGTCAAACGCTCTATCCAATTGAGCTACGGGCGCATATATCATTTTTACTGGTGCCGAGGACCGGAATCGAACCGGTACGGTAGTCACCTACCGCAGGATTTTAAGTCCTGTGCGTCTGCCAGTTCCGCCACCCCGGCTAGGGCAATTATGGAGCGGAAGACGGGATTCGAACCCGCGACCCCCACCTTGGCAAGGTGGTGTTCTACCACTGAACTACTTCCGCATATGGTGCGGGTGAAGGGACTTGAACCCCCACGCCTTGCGGCGCCAGATCCTAAGTCTGGTGCGTCTGCCAATTCCGCCACACCCGCATGATAAAAATGGTGAGCCATGAAGGATTCGAACCTTCGACCCTCTGATTAAAAGTCAGATGCTCTACCAACTGAGCTAATGGCTCGTGCTGATCTTCTTATGGGGTTATGCCCCAAAGAAAATACAAATAAACATAAAAAAAGTGGTGCCGGCAAGAGGACTTGAACCCCCAACCTACTGATTACAAGTCAGTTGCTCTACCAGTTGAGCTACACCGGCAAGGTGTATAGTGTATTCTTTTTGATTTGCCTTAGCTATGAGGCACAGGTCAAGAGCTTTATGGTAAGTTTTTTTCACTCCGCTTGCGCTGCGTGAAAAAACTATGGTGGAGGATGACGGGATCGAACCGCCGACCCTCTGCTTGTAAGGCAGATGCTCTCCCAGCTGAGCTAATCCTCCATATGTACCGCCTGGCGACGTCCTACTCTCACAGGGGGAGATCCCCCAACTACCATCGGCGCTGAAGAGCTTAACTTCCGTGTTCGGCATGGGAACGGGTGTGACCTCTTCGCCAATGTCACCAGACAGGTATTCCATTGAAAGAATTGTTCTTTCAAAACTAGATAAAGGTTGATAGTCAATCATTACCGGCGTATCAGCCAGTCTGTCAGGCGCAAAGCGCCTGCATTACATTTGGTTAAGTCCTCGATCGATTAGTATCAGTCAGCTCCATGTGTCGCCACACTTCCACCTCTGACCTATCTACCTGATCATCTTTCAGGGATCTTACTCACATAAAGTGATGGGAAATCTCATCTCGAGGGGGGCTTCATGCTTAGATGCTTTCAGCACTTATCCCTTCCGCACATAGCTACCCAGCGATGCCTTTGGCAAGACAACTGGTACACCAGCGGTGCGTCCATCCCGGTCCTCTCGTACTAAGGACAGCTCCTCTCAAATTTCCTGCGCCCACGACGGATAGGGACCGAACTGTCTCACGACGTTCTGAACCCAGCTCGCGTACCGCTTTAATGGGCGAACAGCCCAACCCTTGGGACCGACTACAGCCCCAGGATGCGATGAGCCGACATCGAGGTGCCAAACCTCCCCGTCGATGTGGACTCTTGGGGGAGATAAGCCTGTTATCCCCGGGGTAGCTTTTATCCGTTGAGCGATGGCCCTTCCATGCGGAACCACCGGATCACTAAGCCCGACTTTCGTCCCTGCTCGACTTGTAGGTCTCGCAGTCAAGCTCCCTTGTGCCTTTACACTCTGCGAATGATTTCCAACCATTCTGAGGGAACCTTTGGGCGCCTCCGTTACTCTTTAGGAGGCGACCGCCCCAGTCAAACTGCCCACCTGACACTGTCTCCCACCCCGATAAGGGGCGCGGGTTAGAATGTCAACACAGCCAGGGTAGTATCCCACCGACGCCTCCACCGAAGCTAGCGCTCCGGCTTCCAAGGCTCCTACCTATCCTGTACAAGCTGTGCCAAAATTCAATATCAGGCTACAGTAAAGCTCCACGGGGTCTTTCCGTCCTGTCGCGGGTAACCTGCATCTTCACAGGTACTATAATTTCACCGAGTCTCTCGTTGAGACAGTGCCCAGATCGTTACGCCTTTCGTGCGGGTCGGAACTTACCCGACAAGGAATTTCGCTACCTTAGGACCGTTATAGTTACGGCCGCCGTTTACTGGGGCTTCGATTCGCACCTTCGCTTGCGCTAAGCACTCCTCTTAACCTTCCAGCACCGGGCAGGCGTCAGCCCCTATACTTCGCCTTACGGCTTCGCAGAGACCTGTGTTTTTGCTAAACAGTCGCCTGGGCCTATTCACTGCGGCTCTCTCGGGCTTGCACCCTACCAGAGCACCCCTTCTCCCGAAGTTACGGGGTCATTTTGCCGAGTTCCTTAACGAGAGTTCTCTCGCTCACCTTAGGATTCTCTCCTCGCCTACCTGTGTCGGTTTGCGGTACGGGCACCATCTTCCTCGCTAGAGGCTTTTCTTGGCAGTGTGGAATCAGGAACTTCGCTACTATAATTCGCTCGCTATCACAGCTCAGCCTTCACGATGATGGGATTTGCCTCATCATCAGCCTAACTGCTTAGACGCACATATCCAGCAGTGCGCTTACCCTATCCTCCTGCGTCCCCCCATTGCTCAAATGGAAGAAAGGTGGTACAGGAATATCAACCTGTTGTCCATCGTCTACGCCTATCGGCCTCGACTTAGGTCCCGACTAACCCTGAGCGGACGAGCCTTCCTCAGGAAACCTTAGGCATTCGGTGGATGGGATTCTCACCCATCTTTCGCTACTCATACCGGCATTCTCACTTCTAAGCACTCCACCAGTCCTTACGGTCTAGCTTCGCAGTCCTTAGAACGCTCTCCTACCACTGACACCAAACGGTGTCAATCCACAGCTTCGGTGATACGTTTAGCCCCGGTACATTTTCGGCGCAGAGTCACTCGACCAGTGAGCTATTACGCACTCTTTAAATGGTGGCTGCTTCTAAGCCAACATCCTGGTTGTCTAAGCAACTCCACATCCTTTTCCACTTAACGTATACTTTGGGACCTTAGCTGGTGGTCTGGGCTGTTTCCCTTTCGACTACGGATCTTATCACTCGCAGTCTGACTCCCATGGATAAGTCTTTGGCATTCGGAGTTTGTCTGAATTCGGTAACCCGATGAGGGCCCCTAGTCCAAACAGTGCTCTACCTCCAAGACTCTTACAACATGAGGCTAGCCCTAAAGCTATTTCGGAGAGAACCAGCTATCTCCAGGTTCGATTGGAATTTCTCCGCTACCCACACCTCATCCCCGCACTTTTCAACGTGCGTGGGTTCGGACCTCCATCCAGTGTTACCTGGACTTCATCCTGGACATGGGTAGATCACCTGGTTTCGGGTCTACGACCACATACTCATTCGCCCTATTCAGACTCGCTTTCGCTGCGGCTCCGTCTTCTCGACTTAACCTTGCATGGGATCGTAACTCGCCGGTTCATTCTACAAAAGGCACGCCATCACCCGTTAACGGGCTCTGACTACTTGTAGGCACACGGTTTCAGGTTCTATTTCACTCCCCTTCCGGGGTGCTTTTCACCTTTCCCTCACGGTACTGGTTCACTATCGGTCACTAGGGAGTATTTAGCCTTGGGAGATGGTCCTCCCAGCTTCCGACGGGATTTCACGTGTCCCGCCGTACTCAGGATCCACTCAAGAGGGAACGAAGTTTCGACTACAGGGTTGTTACCTTCTTTGACGAGCCTTTCCAGACTTCTTCGTCTACCCCGTTCCTTTGTAACTCCGTATAGAGTGTCCTACAACCCCAAGAGGCAAGCCTCTTGGTTTGGGCTAATCCCGTTTCGCTCGCCGCTACTCAGGGAATCGCATTTGCTTTCTCTTCCTCCAGGTACTTAGATGTTTCAGTTCCCTGGGTCTGCCTTCCAAGCTCTATGTATTCAAGCAAGGATACTGTTCCATTACGAACAGTGGGTTCCCCCATTCGGAAATCTTCGGATCAGCTCACTTACAGCTCCCCGAAGCATATCGGTGTTAGTCCCGTCCTTCATCGGCTCCTAGTGCCAAGGCATCCACCGTGCGCCCTTATTAACTTAACCGAATTGGTTAAAAACCTAAAATGGCGATACTCGGTAATTTCTTGACTATCAATAAAACTTTATCTAGTTTTCAAAGAACAATATAGAAGATGGAAGTTTATTTTACTCCGCTTGCGCTTCGTAAAAAACTTAAACCATCAAAACTGAACAAAACTTCGACGTCGTCAAACGTTTTAGTAAATCTTCCTTAGAAAGGAGGTGATCCAGCCGCACCTTCCGATACGGCTACCTTGTTACGACTTCACCCCAATCATCTGTCCCACCTTAGGCGGCTGGCTCCAAAAGGTTACCTCACCGACTTCGGGTGTTACAAACTCTCGTGGTGTGACGGGCGGTGTGTACAAGGCCCGGGAACGTATTCACCGCGGCATGCTGATCCGCGATTACTAGCGATTCCAGCTTCATGTAGGCGAGTTGCAGCCTACAATCCGAACTGAGAACGGTTTTATGGGATTGGCTAAACCTCGCGGTCTTGCAGCCCTTTGTACCGTCCATTGTAGCACGTGTGTAGCCCAGGTCATAAGGGGCATGATGATTTGACGTCATCCCCACCTTCCTCCGGTTTGTCACCGGCAGTCATCTTAGAGTGCCCAACTGAATGCTGGCAACTAAGATCAAGGGTTGCGCTCGTTGCGGGACTTAACCCAACATCTCACGACACGAGCTGACGACAACCATGCACCACCTGTCACTCTGTCCCCGAAGGGGAAAGCCCTATCTCTAGGGTTGTCAGAGGATGTCAAGACCTGGTAAGGTTCTTCGCGTTGCTTCGAATTAAACCACATGCTCCACCGCTTGTGCGGGCCCCCGTCAATTCCTTTGAGTTTCAGTCTTGCGACCGTACTCCCCAGGCGGAGTGCTTAATGCGTTAGCTGCAGCACTAAAGGGCGGAAACCCTCTAACACTTAGCACTCATCGTTTACGGCGTGGACTACCAGGGTATCTAATCCTGTTTGCTCCCCACGCTTTCGCGCCTCAGTGTCAGTTACAGACCAGAAAGTCGCCTTCGCCACTGGTGTTCCTCCAAATATCTACGCATTTCACCGCTACACTTGGAATTCCACTTTCCTCTTCTGCACTCAAGTTCCCCAGTTTCCAATGACCCTCCACGGTTGAGCCGTGGGCTTTCACATCAGACTTAAGAAACCACCTGCGCGCGCTTTACGCCCAATAATTCCGGACAACGCTTGCCACCTACGTATTACCGCGGCTGCTGGCACGTAGTTAGCCGTGGCTTTCTGGTTAGGTACCGTCAAGGTGCCGCCCTATTTGAACGGCACTTGTTCTTCCCTAACAACAGAGTTTTACGATCCGAAAACCTTCTTCACTCACGCGGCGTTGCTCCGTCAGACTTTCGTCCATTGCGGAAGATTCCCTACTGCTGCCTCCCGTAGGAGTCTGGGCCGTGTCTCAGTCCCAGTGTGGCCGATCACCCTCTCAGGTCGGCTACGCATCGTCGCCTTGGTGAGCCGTTACCTCACCAACTAGCTAATGCGCCGCGGGTCCATCTGTAAGTGATAGCCGAAGCCACCTTTCAACCTTCCCCCATGCGGGGGTAGGTGTTATCCGGTATTAGCCCCGGTTTCCCGGAGTTATCCCAGTCTTACAGGCAGGTTACCCACGTGTTACTCACCCGTCCGCCGCTGATCTCAGGGAGCAAGCTCCCATCGATCCGCTCGACTTGCATGTATTAGGCACGCCGCCAGCGTTCGTCCTGAGCCAGGATCAAACTCTCCATAAAAAGTTTGAATAGCTCTTTTAAAAATAAATCTAGAATTAACGTTGACGTATTTGTCTTGTTTTGTTCAGTTTTCAAGGTTCAAGTGGATTGTAAGCGCTTCGTTTCTCTCTGAAGCGACCAACTAAATATACCATATATCGTCGATTCGTGTCAACTTCTTTTTATGTAAAATCCGTTGCGCGTCAGCGACATGTATTAATATATCACGCTATAATTATTATTGCAATATATTTTTAAACTTTTTTTATAAAAGAGTTCTTTTTTTAAAAGGCCCTTCATATACATGATTCCATACTGCATTGAAAGGGGCTGCTTCACTTATGCTACTACTGCCGATCGGACAAGCCATATCCTTCATCATGGCTGTCTACCTGTTTTCGTATTCTTATATACAAGCACTGAAGATAAGCGAAAGCGCAGGCATCAAACTTGGTTCCGCGCTTACATTCATCTTCTCCTCCACGATGGCAGTCATCTTTTCCGGACTGACTTATACCTTTTCATAAAGCATCACAGTCAAAAGGTTAGTAGAAGACCTTCTTCTACATGCTCTTCATCTCCTATGATGATCGGCTCTTCTTTAACCATTTCAGTCTGATAGGAATAGTAGAACGTTTTGGATGAATTCTCCCTCAATACCCAAATGAACATATCCTGAAACCCAAGAGCCTTGAGGGAGGAGATGCTCCGAGAGAATAACTCCCTGCCGATCCCCCTCCCCTGGTACTCCCTTAATAGATAGATAGCATACAGCTCCCCTTCGTACTCACCACTTCTCTCTCTTCCGACGGATGCAAAACCTACAACTAAACCGTCTTTCGTTGTGCATACAAGGGTGTGATGATCATCCGACAGGATCCCCTCCCACTTCACCTTCTTCTCTTCCACTGACAAGGAATCCAGATACCGGTCTGATACGATCCCCCTGTAGGTAGATTGCCAACTTCCAACATGTACGGCGGCAATCCCACCCGCATCAGCCAGGCACGCCTTTCTATAACGGAACTCCACTTCTTCCCTCCACCTTTCTCAACTCTTTCACTGCTTTCTTCAGTTTCCGTTCTTCCATAAGGAAAATCGTCACTCCGAGCAGAATGATTCCTGCACCGATGACTTGAGTGAGTAAAATCTTCTCGGATAAGAGCCAATAGGCCAGAATCGCTGCACCGACCGGTTCAAATAAGATCGCCATGGAAATGGTCGAAGTACTGAGCCACTTCAGCGACCAGTTGAACAAGGTATGACCCAGGAGCGTAGGAATGACAGCCAACAGCAGGAAGTACACCCATTCTTCACCTGCATACGGGTAAAATGAATCACCCTTGACCACCGAATAGATGAATAGGACAGCAGCACTCATGGCATATACGATATAGGTATACGTCATGAGCGAAAGGCGTTTCCTAATGGTTTGGCCGAACAGAAGATACCCCGTCACCAGGGCACATGCCACCAGTGCAAGAAGATCCCCCACAATGCCGTCCCGCTGATCTTGAAATCTCCCCAACTGATCACAAAACTGCCGGATACTGCAAGTATGGCGGACACCACCGATTTACCCGTAAGCTTTTCACCGAAAAAGAGATATGCGCCCATGAAGGCGAAAAGCGGCTGGAGAGTCACCAGGACGGTGGAACTCGCCACAGACGTATAGTTGAGGGATTCAAACCATAGGATGAAATGAAAAGCGAGGAAGCCGCCTGCGAGAAGGCAGAGACCCCAGTCCTTAACGGTAATAAGTTTCAGTTCTTTTACATAGTTTAGGAGAAAAAACGGTGTCATGAGCAGGACCGTGAAGAAAAGGCGATAAAATGCCAGCACTCCAGCAGGAGCTGCCGAAAACTTGACGATGATGGCGGATGTGGATACGGAAATGACACCGATCGCCAGTAGTAGATATGGATTGATTTTTGCTTCTGACATGAGTTAGAGCACCCCTGAACGTGAAAACGATATTTTCCTCATTTTATTACTTCGTTCATGAAAAAACTATATCTTTTTATCAAATGGAGGGGGAACGATGACGCCGATTGACACCACCCTGCTTTTAAAATTGGGCATCTCTGCGATACTCGGATTGATCATCGGACTTGAAAGGGAACTGAAGCGGAAGCCTGTAGGATTGAAGACATCACTCGTCATCTGCATCGTCAGCTGCCTTTTGACGATTGTTTCCATCGAGGCTGCCTATGTATCCCCAAAATCCGATCATGTGAATATCACCATGGATCCCCTACGTCTTGCAGCCCAAATTGTATCAGGTATCGGATTCCTAGGCGCAGGCGTCATTCTCAGGAAAGGGAATGACAGCATTTCCGGTCTCACGACAGCCGCCATGATCTGGGGAGCCGCTGGAATCGGAATCGCCGTCGGAGCAGGTTTTTACTGGGAAGCGACCGTTGGAGTCATTTTATTGATTTTTTCAGTGGAAGTGATACCGGTCATCATCACGTATCTGGGGCCAAGGAGACTCAGGGAAAAAGAGCTTTCCCTGAAAGCAACCATAGAACAAAAGAAGGAAATCAAGTCAATCATCGAACAGATCAAATCGGAAGAAATCACGATCGAAAACATTCGGATCAAGGATTTAAAAAATGATCTCCATCTCCTCGAGTTGAAGATCATCGTCGATTTCCGAAAAAAGACCGTGGACATATATTATACGATTTCGGAGATCCCGGGCATCATCGATGTAGAAATCGAAAGTCTGTGAATCATTTTTTCATCAGTCGCACCAGTTCAATACCATTCCAGGATATCAATTCCTCCATGACAGTATGGATGGGATCCTCTCCGATCGAGTAGACCATGAATGAGCAGAAGATTAGCCCGGCCCCTTGCTCAACATCCAGTTCGGCGACTTCGAGGCCATGTTTTTGCATGGAGGCGCTGACAGCCGATAATTCACCTGCCTGCATCCGGATGACCAGCGTGTACCACCGTTTCTTCCTGAGCTTTCCCCTATAGTACTGTTCTGCCCTCGTGAGGAAGAGCAGGGTAAGTACGATGATGGCCGTCGTAAAAATGGCTTCATAGTGCATCCCGATCCCCACAACAAGGCCGAGACCGGCAACAACCCATATGCTGGCTGCCGTCGTGAGCCCCCTGACTGTCACACCTCGGTGTACGAGGATCGTTCCTGCACCGAGAAAACCGATTCCTGAAATCACATAGGATGGAATCCTGCTCGGATCGAATCCATTAAGCTCGGGATGCTCGTCCAGGAAAGGCTGAAACCCATAGATGGAGAGAAGCATGAGTAAACAGGAGCCGACCCCCACAAGAATATGGGTCCTGAGACCGGCGGGATGATTCTTCGATTCCCGCTCCAATCCGATCAACCCGCTCAACAGTACGATGAGGAGGATCCGCTTGATGACGATCATAAATTCCGGAGACAATGGCGGAAGACCTAAATGCTCCATCTGACTCCCCCCTTCCTGAAGATTTCTTCTTTATACCTTTAACCAACAAGTGAAATTCTAAAACAAGGCATCAACCAAAATAAAAAGAACCAGGCTCACCAACGCCTGGTTCTTTCGTTTTATTTCACCGGTTTCTTCAGGAGCCCTACCATGATTGCTGTGATCACCGAACCGATCAGGACGGCCAGCAGGTAAAGGAACGCATTCCCTTCGACGACCGGGAAGACGAAGATTCCTCCGTGAGGGGCAGGAAGCCCGATGTGGAATACCATCGTCAAAGCACCGGCAACGGCCGAACCGACAACAGCCGACGGGATGACCCTGAGGGGATCTGCTGCCGCAAACGGGATCGCTCCTTCTGTAATGAACGAAGCACCCATGAAGTATGCCGGAATTCCTGCTTTCCGTTCATTTTCATTGAACTTGCTTTTAAAGAAGGTTGTCGCAAGAGCGAGACCAAGGGGAGGTACCATCCCGCCAGCCATGATGGCTGCATGGGGAGCAAGATTTCCACCTTCGATTGTGGCAATACCGAATGCGAAGGCCGCTTTGTTGATCGGTCCACCCATATCGATTGCCATCATACCACCAAGGAGAAGTCCGAGGAAGATAAGGTTTCCTGTACCAAGACCCTCAAGCCAGCTCTGCAGCCAAGTGTTGACTGCACTCAGTGGTTCCACAAGGAATTGAAGCATAATGAAGCCCGTGATGAAAATAGCGAACACTGGATAGATCAGAACAGGTTTGATCCCTTCCAATGCCTGCGGGAAGTTCTTTGTGACGCGTTTGATACCAAGAGTGACATACCCGGCAAGGAAACCGGCGATAAGACCACCAAGGAATCCACTGTCACCGGTTGCTGCAATCAGACCACCGACCATACCAGGGGCAAAACCGGGACGGTCTGCGATACTGGAAGCGATGAACCCGGCAAGGACAGGGATCATAAGGAAGAACGCATTGCTTCCACCGATCGTGTTGATGATCGCTGCAAATTGATTATATTCAGAAGAATCAGGATCGGCTGAATCAGGACCAAATAAGAAGGAGATCGCAATGAGGATCCCACCGCCGACAACGAACGGGAGCATATTGGATACACCATTCATCAAATGCTTATAGAATCCTGATTTCCCTTTGCTTTCCTTGGACGTATCTTCTTCTTTATTACCGCCACCGCTGTATACGGGTGCATCCTGCTTTTCTGCACGGGAGAGGAGATCCGCCGGTTTCCTGATGGCTTCAGCCACCGGTACCTGGATGACGCGTTTCCCTTTGAAGCGTTCCATCTCAACCTTTGTATCGGCCGCCACGATGATCGCTGGAGCGTTTTCAATTTCGTCCGCGGTAAGGATGTTTTTCGCACCGCCTGAGCCATTTGTCTCGACCTTCACGTCAAGACCGAGCTCTTTCGCCTTCGCTTTGAGGGCATCAGCGGCCATATAGGTATGAGCGATACCTGTCGGACAAGCTGTCACCGCAAGAATTTTATTCGAAGAGGAAGAAGATTCTTCTACCGCTTCTTCCTCGTCCTCTTGATCATGCGTATTGATGATCGTAATCACTTCATCTTCAGACTTTGCAGAAAGCAACGCCTGGCGCACTTCCGGATCCATCAGGAGGGAAGAAAGACGGCTCAGGGCCTCCAAATGCGTCTGGTTGGCACCGTCTGTCGCCGCAATCATGAAGAATAAGTGTGCAGGTGTACCATCAAGGGACTCATAGTCGAGCCCCTCTACCGACTTCCCGAATGCAATGGCCGGTGATTTCACCGCTGCCGTTTTGGCATGGGGAATGGCAATTCCTTCTCCGATCCCCGTCGTGCTTTGAGCTTCACGATTGAGAATGGCTTTTTTAAATTCCTGTACATCCTGTAGTTTACCTGCTTTATCTAGAACCGTAACCAATTCATTAATGACGCCTGATTTTGAATCAGAAGAAATATTCAACTGAATGGTTTCTTTTGTGAGTAGTTCTGTAATCCTCATGTCCTTACCTCCTATTTCTCCGTAATCGTAATGTCGTTATAGAGTGACTCCACTTTTTCTGCACTGCATAGCCCGATGGAATAGGCAGTGGCAGATCCTGAAGATGTTCCAAGACGGAAGGCATCCTCGATGCTGTACCCTTTTTTCAACCCTGCAAGGAAGCCCGCCACAGTGGAGTCCCCTGCTCCTACCGAGCTCTTCAGCTCACCATTCGGAACAGAAGAGACGAATACACGATCTCCGGTAAGAAGCAAAGCACCTTTTTCCGCCATCGATACAATGACGTTCCTCGCACCTTTTTCAAGGAGTTTCCGTCCGTAGTGAATCGCATCGTCTTCAGATTGGATCTCCACATTGAACATTTCACCAAGTTCATGATGATTCGGCTTGATGAGATAAGGAGCAAGCGGCAGGACTGGTTCGATCAGGTTCTTTTCAGCGTCGATCACTACCTTGGTACCCTGTTCACGGCACTGAGAAGCAATCTGATGATAGAACGTCTTCGGCACGGAAGATGGGATGCTGCCTGCCAGCACCAGGACATCTTCATCTGTCAGGGAAGAAATTTTCCCGAGAAGCTCATCCAGATGTTCCTCGCTGATTTCCGGTCCGCTTCCGTTGATTTCCGTTTCATCGTCCGATTTCACTTTTACGTTGATCCGGGAAATCCCGCCCACCTCAACGAAATCGGTACGGACGTCTTCTCGCTGCAGGAATTGCTTGATATATTCTCCCGTAAAACCGGATGCAAAGCCCAAAGCGGCGCTTTCAACGCCAAGCGTATGAAGGACACGGGATACATTGATCCCCTTCCCGCCCGGCAGTGCTGCTTCGGTTTCGCTCCTGTTCAAGCCGCCTTTTGTAAAATCGACAACCTCCATAATGTAGTCAACCGAAGGGTTTAATGTCAGTGTATAGATCATGTTGTCACAACCTTTATCGTAGTTTGTTTCATAATGGCGGTATCTTGCTCTTCATCAAGAGCATTCGTGATGACCATTGCTTTATCTATATCAACGATTTTACTGAATGAAATTTCTCCGAATTTGGAATCATCGGTGAGGAACATGGCTTCCCTTGATAGTTCAATCGCCACCCGTTTCACCTGTGCTTCTTCCGGATCGGGGGTTGTAAACCCATATTGAGCATGGATACCGTTTGCCCCCATGAAGGCTTTGTCGAACCGATAATGCTTTAAGGATTCGACAGCCCCGCTCCCGATCATCGCCTTGGTGGTCTGCTTGACCATTCCTCCTATGAGATAGGTTTTGAATCCCTTTTGCAAAAGAAGATCGACGTGGGTCAATCCGTTGGTGACAACCACGATATCCATCTGCGGAAGATAGTCAATCAGGCTTAGCGTAGAGGTTCCGGCATCCAGGAAGATACAATCTCCATCTTCTATGAGGCTCGCGGCGTATTGACCGATCAGTCGTTTCTCATGAAGGTTTTTGGAAGATTTTTCAGATACACTCAGTTCTTTCAGTTTGCCTTGAAGTCTGGATGCACCACCGTGTACTCGCTTGAGGAATTTCTCCTGTTCAAGCTGCGTCAGATCACGACGGATGGTAGATTCAGAAGCGTCTGTCATATCGACGATTTCGTGGATTTTGATCGTTTCCTTATCTTTTAACAGGTCAAGGATGATGCGGTGCCTTTCGTCGGTCAACATGTTTTCTCCTACTTTCTAATCACTTTGCATACCTTATTATAATGACAACGTTTACAGAAATCAATCATTTTCTTTCATAAATGAGCACATTCTTTCAAAAACAATCATCGTTTATCATCAAAAATCATGTTTTAGAATTTAATGGAGGTATAAATGGGAGTGGTTCGTTTCATTTCGCTGCGGGAGCTCGCTTTCCGCGGGGCGTGCGGTAAGCCGCTTCGGCGTTGCCTGCAGGGTCTTACCTGCACGCCTTTCCGCAGGAGTCGAGCTCCCTTCGCTTCATTTCACTCTGTGGTTATTTGATGGGTGAAGTGCACCTCTTCGTTGGTTGGGGTGATCATGTTTCTCTTGGTATGATCAATTTTTCTACTGAACGAGTGTTTGCAGGTCGCTCGGCGCTGCCTGCAAGAACCTTACTGCACGCTTTTCCGAAGAGTCGAATTTCCTTCGCTTCATTCCACTCTGTAGTATTTCACTGGTGACAGTCTACATTCTTATCACCACGGAAGAATCAGGTTTATATGATTGGTTCTCTTTTTCATCTCATATTTTCTTGTTTAAACACAATCGGAATACAAAAAACTGCCTGGTGATCCTAAAGGATCTTCCAGGCAGTTCTTTGGTTATTGTTCTGTTTGAGCCGAGTCTGATTCTTGGGTGCTTTTCGGATTCGGATTGTTGTAGTTATAGTCTGAACGGTTGATTGGCTTGAAGCCTTCCGGCGTATAGAATCTCAAGAGGTCTTCATAGACCACTTTATCTGAGAGTTCCAGGCGCTTATTCGCTTCTTTACTTGCGTCGTCACAGGCTTTGGCATCTGCCTCATCGACTGGTTCACCCGTTTCATTGTTGTAGCATACACCTTTGATGTCGGAGTACTTATCCGTGATCACATCACCGTTACGGAACGGTACGATTTGTTTGTGCTCTTTGGACAGCATATCCTGACCGAAGCTCATATAATCCGTTGTGTCGATTCCAAGAAGATGGAATACGGTCGGACGTACGTCGATTTGTCCGCTGTACGTATGGTCGACCCCGCCTTCAGCTCCAGAGTTCAGGATCAGAAGTGGTACACGTTGCAGCTGTGCGTTATCAAAATCGGTGATTTCTTCTTTGCCAAGGACTTCAGCCATGGCTTTGTTATGGTTCTCTGAGATACCATAGTGATCACCGTAAAGGACGATCATGGTGTCGTCATAGAGACCATTTTCCTTCAGGTCGTTGACGAAGTCTTCCAGCGCTTCATCCATATAGTGGGCCGTTTGGAAGTATCGGTTCACGACACCATCTTTTGTATCACCCTGACCGAAATCGGTATCCTCTTCATGACGGTCGAACGGGAAATGGTTCGATAGTGAGATGAACTTACTGTAGAACGGCTGTTTCATTGACTTGAGCAACGGGATGGACTCTTCGAAGAACGGTTTATCCTTCAATCCATATGGAAGTTGTTCTTCCGGTTTGCTCATATCGTAATAAGTGGCATCAAAGAATTGATCATATCCCATTGAGCGATACATTTCAGAACGGTTCCAGAACGTTTTGTAGTTCCCGTGGAAGACCGCTGATGAGTATCCTTCCCCTTTAAGGATGGCCGGTGATGACTGATACGTATTGTTCGCATGCGTCATGAATACGGCCCCTTGCGGAAGTGGGTATAGGGAGTTTTCCATGATGAATTCCGCATCTGACGTTTTCCCTTGACCCGTTTGATGGAAGAGGTTATCGAAGTAGATGGCCTCTTTGTCATCAATGAGGGAATTAAGGAACGGTGTGATTTCTTCTCCGTTAAGGTCTCTGCCGATCACGAAGGATTGCAGGGACTCCATGGAGATGTAGATGACGTTTTTACCTTTTGCTTTACCGAAATATTCCGGGTTCGGCTCAGCTTTGTTCGCCTTCACATAGTTCTCGACCTCGGACACTTCGTTGCTGTCTGCCAGCGCGCGTTTTGCAGAGGTCTTGGAGTTTTGGATGACGTCATAGATCGTAAAGTTGTTCATACCGAGGTATTTCACCAAATAGTTACGGTCGAAGCTTCTAGTCAAAAGCTCAGGACGGTCGATATTGGCAAGACCAAGGTTCAACAGGAAGATCAGAACCGCTGATGTCATGAGTGCCATGACGGAGCGGAAACGCAGTTTTTCCTGTACTTTCACTTTCTTGAAGAGCATAAGGCCGATGATAATGAAGAAATCCAGGAAGTAAAGGATATCCCATGGTCTGAGAAGCTCAAGGGCCGAGCTTCCAAGTCCGTTATTCGTCTTCGCTTGAAGAAGAACCGGCACTGTAATGAAGTCATTGAAGAATCGGTAGTAAACGACGTTTGCATAAAGCAGGAACGACATCAGGAAATTGATGACGAGGAACGCCGCGTTGCGTCCTTTTCCTTTCCAGAAGAGCGCGATCGCGAAGAACAGGAGCGCCGAACTCAACGGATTGAGGAACAGCAGGAAATGCTGCATCGCATTCTGGATGCCCAACTCGAACTCTGAAACATATACGGCATAGGTCTTGACCCAGAATAATCCTACGACAATGAAAAAGAACGTAAGCTTACCTGTGCGGAGATCCTCAAACTGTGTTTTAAAGAAATTTTTAACGAAGTTCATATTTCATCACCTTTTTCAAGTCAACCTGGGTTGGACTTGTATTTTTCGGTTCAAGACCGATTGGATTTATGAAGAGTGTTTCATGAATGTAAAGACCAATTGAATCAACAGAATGTATTATAACAAAAATCATTTTCCTTTGTATAACAATTTAATGTAATTCGTCTCAAAAATGTTTCAAGGGGATTCGACAATTTGTCACATTTGAAGGGGAAAGCTTGTGATGATACACTTCTTTACTATCTGCAAAATGGACGGTGCTTATCAGGCTGCAACAATGTACTAGATCTGCTACAAATATCCATAGGCGATGTGTCATCAGAGAAGGTATTTCCCCCATTTTACAAACCCCAAACAATTTTTACATGAGAAAAATATACCAAACTCATTATATGTGCCCTGGATCATAATAGGACAAATCAGAAAGAGATGAGGCCCTGCTTGGCCCCATCTCCCCTTTATACCTGCGTGAATTGCTTCAATAAGAATTTCTCGACAACTTCTGCGACCCCGTCCTCCATATTCGATGGGGCCACATAATCGGCTATCTCTTTAATGTCGGCAGGTGCATTGCCCATGGCGACACCTAGACCGGCAAACTCCAGCATTGTCAGATCATTATAGCTGTCCCCGACCGCGATCACCTCTTCAGCTGTGATCCCCATCGTTTTGATCAGCATATCCAAGCTCGCCCCTTTTGTTACTCCCGGCTCGGTCAGTTCTAAGAAGAACGGCTTGGATCTCATGGCGCTGAGCTCTCCGTCAAGCTCCTCCTGCAATTGCTTCTCCACTTCCGCCAACCTCTCTGCATCCTTCAGCATGAGGGCCTTGACGGCAGGGCGGTCGACCGCCTCCTTGAAGCTTGGGACGACCTTCACTGAGAGTCCGGTAAGCTTGGCTTCAATATCGGCAAATTCATTTTCCTCTTCGACGATGATGGCGTCATCCACGTACGTAAGGATGCCCACATCTTCCCTTTTGCTGATATCATACAGGCGGTGAAGCGATTCTTTTGAGAGGGTCCTGCTGTAGAGTTCTTCCCCTGTTTCGCAGTTGATGACCTTGGATCCGTTAAATGAAAGAATATAGCTGCCATAACGGGCCAGCTCAAGTTCTTCCGCCACCCACTTCATTCCATAAGTAGGGCGCCCTGAAGCAAGGACCACCTTCACGCCTTCTTGTTGTGCCTGCAGTAGCGCTTCTTTGGTTCGAGGAGAGATGGACTGGTCGTCCCTCAATAGGGTGTCATCCAGGTCGAGAACGATCATTTTATAGGTCATATGATGAACTTCCTTTCACATGTTGCTAAAGATTGTAGTAGTGTAACACGATTCATGAATGTTGAGAAGACACCCTCAGCGCCGATTCATTTCGATCCGGTATTTGTAGCTGTCCCCTCGGTAGATCGACCAGACGAGCTCGAACGGCCTTCCATCCTCGAGATGGGTCACCCGCTGAATCAAGAGGACCGGCTGCCCCTCTTCCATCATGAGATGTTGGGCATCCTCATCTGTCACGAGGGCCGCTTCCACGGTTTGTGTCCCGTGGCTGATCCTCATCTGTCGATTTTCTTCTATATAATGATATAACGATTTTTCGAAGATCTTTTGATCAAGCTCCGGGAAAAGGCTCACTGGGTTATAACTTGTCTCAACCGCAAGCGGCTCTTGATCGGCAAGACGGATCCGCTTCAACTTATAGACGGGGTCCCCCGGCGAAATGGCGAGCGCCTCAGCCACTTGCTCCCCGGCCTTCACCTGTTCGAAGTAAAGAAGCTTGCTTCCCGAAGCCAATCCGCGCCGCTCCATGTCTTCGCTGAAGCTCGTCAACCCTTGGAGGTTTTGTTCAAACTTACGGTGGGAAACAAACGTCCCTCGCCCCTTTTCCCTGAAGAGGATGTTCTGGTTCACCAGATTGGTCAGGGCTTGCCGCACCGTCATCCTGCTGATTTTGAACTCTTCTGAAAGCTCCCTCTCGGAGGGCATGATATCACCGGGCTTCCATTCCCCGGATTCAATCTGTTGTTTAAGGTATTCCTCGAGTTGGTAATATAAAGGAAGAGGCGATTGTTTATTGATCATCGATCTTCTCCTTCCGTTCCATTCGTTTCCCCTATCGTAGCACATTCAGCATGTATAGACCACTTCTTCTTATTGCTGCAGATATTCAATGTCTTCCGCAAAACCAAACTGGTATAGACATCTATACTTTTTATTGTATAATAAGAGTAACAACGCAACAAAGGAGCGGATACGTATGAACAGCAAACCCATCATTCTTCTTGGCGGCACCATTTATGGGGAAGACGGGGTCATTCAGGAGGGCTACATGAAAATCGAAGACGGATCGATCTCCTCCATGGGCAGCAAACAAGAACTTCATTCGATGGAAGGCTGCGAAGTGGTCCAAGTGCCGACGGAGTATTCCATCATACCGGGACTGATCGATGTACACATTCACGGAGCAAATGGGTCCGATACGATGGACGCTACAAAGGAAAGCCTCGATGTCATGACAGCCATCCTTCCAGCGGAAGGGACGACCAGCTTCCTGGCCACCACGATCACAGAGAAGAGAGCAGTCATCGAGGATGCCCTGAAAAATGTCCGTGACTATATGGAGCGGCATCAGCATGCGGGACAGGCAGAGATCCTCGGCATCCATCTGGAAGGTCCGTTCATCAACCCCGGGCGCGCAGGTGCCCAACCCGTACAGAGCATCTTGAAACCGGACCTTGAAGCATTCATGAAATGGGAGCAATTGTCCGGGGGGACCATCAAGCTCGTCACACTTGCTCCTGAACTCGATGGAGACCACGCCCTGATTTCCTACCTGCGCAGCAAGGGGATCGT
Organism: Rossellomorea marisflavi; assembly: GCF_009806575.1. Taxonomy (NCBI): domain Bacteria; kingdom Bacillati; phylum Bacillota; class Bacilli; order Caryophanales; family Bacillaceae; genus Rossellomorea; species Rossellomorea marisflavi. The sequence continues at coordinate 3,310,327 of NZ_CP047095.1, forward strand.
CGCCTCGGCGGGACATACGAGTGCAACCTATGAACAAATGGAGAATGCCATCGATGCGGGTCTCTCCCACGTGACTCACCTCTTCAATCAGATGAGCGGGCTGCACCACCGGGAACCCGGTGTCGTCGGAGCCGCTTTTGCCCGCCCGGAACTGATGGTCGAACTGATTGCCGACGGTGTACACGTAAAACCCGAAGTCGTCAACATTGCTTACCGACAGGTGACGGATGAGCGCTTCATCCTCATTACAGACTCCATGAGAGCAAAATGTCTGAAAAATGGACAATACGACCTTGGTGGACAGATGGTCACAGTAAAAGATGGAGTGGCCTTGCTCGATCCAGATACCCTGGCAGGAAGCGTCCTGAAAATGAATCACGCCTTCACGAACGTTCAGGACTTCACCGGCGCCGGTATGGAAAATGCCATCAGAATGGCCTCTGAGAATCCGGCAAGGCAGCTTGGTGTCTTCGACCGCAAAGGAAGCCTGAAGGCCGGCAAAGATGCAGACATCGTGATTATGGATGCAGCACAGAAGATCATGGCGACATACTGCAACGGAACGCTCGCATATGAGAGGAAGGAGGATTCCCATGAAACTGATTGAAGTGAAGGATTACGACGAAATGAGCCAGCGCGCAGCTGACCTTATCATCGGAAAGATCCAATCGATCAAAAAGCCCGTACTTGGTCTGGCAACCGGCGGGACGCCGAAAGGACTGTATGAAGCCCTGATCCATGATCATGAACAGAACGGAACAAGCTATGGGGATGTGACCAGTTTCAATCTTGATGAATATATCGGCCTGCCTAAAGAGGATCCGAACAGCTATTATCACTACATGGACTCGAATCTGTTCAATCATATCGATATCCCGGAAGATGCCGTTCATTTGCCGTCCGGTACGAGGGAAGATCTTGAAGAAGAATGCATGGACTATGACGCCATGATCGAGAAGACCGGTGGAATCGACCTCCAGCTTCTTGGCATCGGGGAAAACGGGCATATCGGGTTTAATGAACCAGGAACGTCATTTGCTTCGGGGACGCATATCGTGGACCTTGCACCCTCTACCAGGGAGGCCAATGCCCGTTATTTCGACTCCCTCGCGGAAGTGCCTAAACGCGCCATCACGATGGGGATCGCCACGATCATGAAAAGCCGGGAGATCGTGCTTCTGGTTTCAGGCAAGGCGAAGCAGGAAGCGATGAAACGATTGTTCGAAGGAGAAATCACGGAGGACTTTCCCGCATCCATCCTCAATCAACACCCGCACGTTACGGTCATTGCAGATGAAGAAGCCCTCGAGTTGGTCCATCAGCTGAAAACAATCGGTCAAAAATGAAAAAGAGGCATCCTGGTCGACGGATGCCTCTTTCTTATTCACTTTTGATGCGGTAATGGTGGGACGAAAGCGGGGTGAATCCCAACTTCTCATACAACCCGATGGCTGGTGCATTGCTTTTGACCACTTGCAGGTAGCTGTAACCGGCACCAAGGGCTCTTCCCCATTCCAATAGACTGGAGACAAGCTTCTTAGCGATCCCCTTCCCCCTGCTCTTTTCACCCACGACGATATTGCTTATACAACACAAATCTCCTTCACAGACTGCTGTACCTACGGCAAGGGTGAGACCGGCTTCCCGATAGACAGCAAATGCTTTTTTTCCATTAATGCGTGAAAAGATCGCTTGATAGGCAGACGCCCTTTCATTTGGAAAACCTTCCAACGATAGAAAAGAATGAAGCCAGGCATCGTCAGCTTCGTCAACCAGGAGTATATCCCCTTCATGCAAATCCGGAGGTGACAGGATGCCAGCCTCTTTCACCATGGTGTAACATTCATCGATCTTTTCATACCCGTTCCGCTCAAGCTCTTCGTCGATTCCACTTGGGGAACTAGCACTAATCATAAAAATAGCAGAAAGTCCGAGCTTTTGATAGAAATGCTCAGTTGTTTCGATCCATCCGGGGGAAGGCTCCCCGATTGTCAGGACGCTGTTCGCCCTCTTCGTCACTCCGTATGTAGCACGCAACTTCCAATCTCCTAAGGACTCTGATTGAACACTCGGCCATGATGCTGCAGCGTGGCGTTCCACTTCTTCGATTGCAAGCTCTCTCATCCCTCTACTCCTTGATATTTTATACATAAAACATACCAATAATAGAATAATTATTCAATAAATGGTCGCGTAATGAATGGACTATTCATTTTGTGCCAAACATAAAAAATTATCGTTTTTGTATTGCAATTCTCCCACTCTGACGTTATAATATAAAAGTATCCTCAGTGAGGGAATACGCCATACATATTCTTCATGGGGCATTAGCTCAGCTGGGAGAGCGCTACGCTGGCAGCGTAGAGGTCAGGGGTTCGAGCCCCCTATGCTCCATACATACGACACAGAAAAAGAACGGCTTCCACGGAAGCCGTTCTTTTTTGTCTCTTCATTGAATGTCATACCGCTTTTCTTCTATAGTATTATCCTGCAGATCCAATCCGTCTTCCCTCCCGCACCAGCCACTCACCGGTCCTCCACTGCCTATCTTCCTTTTCACTGTAGTATAGATCCAACCGGATCCCCAATCCCGGCCAGGGGCTCTTTATGAAAAGCGATCGAAAATGACCCTCTAGTCCCTGGATGGAAAAGGCAACCGGCGATGGAAGAAGCTTCTCCAATTCGCTGCGCGTCGCTTTTGTATAAAGGGCAAACTGCAAATACGGCAGATCAGCGTACTCATCATATACCCACTCAAACTTCGGGGCCCTATCATATGAAAAAGTCCGTATGTCATCATGAAATTCTTCGTCTGTTGAAGGAATGGTGAAGGGCCATTCCTCCCCTGGATACCGGTAAAGGGATGTTCCTTTACTCAAGGACGTTCTGAAGGTTTGCCACTCCCTCTCCCCCACCTGCCGCGTGGGGATATTCAGGCCGACATGGTCCACGCCTTCAATGAGATCCTGAAGTAAATCTGCGCACTCCTCTATGCTGATGACGCCCCAGGTGCATTCCGGCAGTTGAGGGATCTCCCCTTGTCCCATCGGTGAAGGTGAAACGGTCATCCCTTCCAAGATGAGACGGGCGTCTTCATCCCCTCCTTCCAAGCAGATTTCCGGATGCTTGACGGAGGAGCGCATCAACCTCACTTCAGGCTTGGCGATTCCCTGCAAAGAGGGATTTTGAAGAGGGCGTATGAACCCGATCAAGGCATCGACCCACTCATTATGTTCCGGCAGTAAGATAGTAATGTACTGTATTCTCATCTGCGATACCCCTTTCTTTCTTCTTCATCATACAATCGGAAGGCTATTTCCTCCTGTCTTTATACGCCATGAAAAGACAGGTCATGGAATAAACAGGACCCATCTCCTGCTTCATAATGAGGTAGAATGAGAAGGAGGTGATGCAATGAAAAAGAACACATGGATCATCTTGGCAGCCGCCATCATTTTCATCCTCCTTTTCGCTTGGCTACTTTCCCGGGAGTCTGGAGTCGAGAAGGTGCTCAATCACTATACAAAAGAGAAGTACGGATTCAATGTCACCATCATGAGCACGAAACATGAGCATCCGACCATCTTCATCGTCAAGAGGACGGACCAACCGGAAGTCGTTTTCCTGATGGAAATGGAAGAAAAAACATTCTCATCCAAGGTCCTCTATGATAATTATGGTGAAGCCGGGCTCCTCCTGGAATTCAATAAGTGGCTCGAGGACTCCCCGGAAGCTGCAACGTTGAAAACACTCGGATTTGAGCATCCCCATTTGACCAACTACTACAGGGACGGGGATACATGGGATCTGCATGACCTTGAAACAGCACTCTTTCTGTACAGGAAGATGCCTTTGGAGGAATCCGATGCCGAAGCATTGGCAGGAGCGGCCTCTTCCCTAACAACCATCAAAGACGAGCTCACCAAGACCGGTTTTGAACTCACCATTGTGGAAGTCAATGAACTCTCTGACTATCCCGCCCTTTATGAACATCAGTCCGATGTCATTTCTACGAAAAATACCAGGACATTCAATTTCCGGCAGTTGGAGGGTATTGATTCGGCAGAAGATGCCAGGAAGTTGCTGGATTGAAAAGGACCGCCCAGTGTATCTGGACGGCCCCTCCTTACTCTTTGCCGATGATTCTCCACCCTCTCCTTTTTTCCATACCTACCTCATGGAGTACGACCCCGCCCCCATGTGCCTCATCCACTGCTCCAAGAGAGCGCCCGCTATTCAGGACATTGAAAGCGAAGGTACCATCTCCCAGAGGGGTCACCTCCCACTGTTGGTTTCGATAGCCAAGATCGTCCCATACTTGAAGCGCATCCCCGCGCATACTTCCCGAGGCGTCGAGTACCTTCCCACTGTCAATAGCCGTCACGCTGTAGCCGCCTCCTGGACGAAGGGAGAATTCCCATCGCTGAACGGGATCTCCCATCAACACGGTGGAGCCGTTTTCCACCGGTGATTCCAGTGCAAGGCCTTGAACCCCTCTTGATATCGTGTACGCCTCCCTGCTGTCGACCACGGTCTCCCCCTTCAGCTTTCCACCTTTGGTTTTCGCCGTGATGATGCTGCGGCCGCTTCCTTTCATCGTGATGTCTGCTTCCCCGGTCCCCTTATCCCGGACTTCGACCGCTTCGGGGTTGGAGGACGACCAGTGGATGGCAGAGGATGAGTCGGACCTGACGGAGAGGGTATGACTCTCGCCCTTCTTCAGGCTCAACCGATCATGATCCATTTGAAGGCGTTCCCCATTGGCTTCCTTCCATACCGTGTCCAGGGGATACACATCGAACTGGTGGACCTTAATGTTTCCAACGGTGGACGTCAGGCTCATACCGTCACTCGCCCCGTCCGGAAAAATGAGATTTGAGAAAGCGATCTCTCCATCCCCTGCAAAAACCTCCACAGAAGACCCGTCAACAAAGATGCGCAGCTTCACTCGCCTGTCGGCTGGATCCATTCCTGCTTCATGCCTCGTGGAGAATTTCTCGGAGAAATCGACCTCTCCCGACCTGGAGCGATCAACATACATCGTCTGTCCCGCCCCTTCGAATCCGACGAGGGTCTCCTGGTCCCCTGACTCTCTCAGCCCGATTTCAAATCCTGAATCATCCTCCAGCAGCTCTATATCCGCCTCGATTTCATAAGCGATACCTGTAGTTCCGGCCAGGGGGTTCTTTGAATCCGGGGAGAGCGAGATCACTCCGAAGGATGTTTTGTTCCCGCGGATTCCCTTCAATTCCCCAATGGGACGTTGGACCATTCGGACCTCTCCGTCAGCCAACGTTTTCAGCTCCCACTCCCTCGGTATGCTCATCTGACCGTTCCAGGGGGACGTCGGATAAGCAAATGGGTAGTCCCAGTTGCTCATCCATCCGAGTGAGATCCGGCGACCGTCCTCTTTTGGAATATCCGAAAAGGACATCGTTGCATACATTTCTTTTCCGTATTCATTCTTCAGTACGGTCCCCGCAGGATGATCACTGACGAATTTCTTTCCATCAAATGATCCGATGAAATATTCGGTATCGGATCCGTCTGTTTTGGGATTCGCTCCCATGCTGATGGATAGGACCCATTTTTGATTGCCTTCATCCCCATCAACAGCTAGCGGGAAGAAATCAGGGCATTCCCATACTCCGCCCCTGACATAGTCTCCATATCCGAATGAGTCGATCATTTCCCAATCGATGAGGTTCTTGGAGGTGAAGAACCGGATGTGATCGCCTCCGGAGATGACCATGACCCATTGATCCCTTTCCTCATCACGGACGACTTTGGGATCCCGGAAGTCCCATCCACCGCTATCATAAAACTCACCGATATTCGGAATGATCGGATTCCCTTCATGGAACTGCCATGATCGTCCTTCATCCTTGCTGTAGGCCAGCCCCACTTTTTGATCCCCATTCGGTTTTGATGGGTTGAAGGAGGTGTAGTACGCGATCATCCCGGAACCTTGCTCCGGGAAGAGGCCAGAAGAATTATCGTGGTCGATGACGGCAGACCCGCTCCAGGCGTGCCCCATCTCATTCCAGGGAATGGCGATGGGCAGCCTCTTCCAATGGACGAGATCGGTACTGACAGCATGTGCCCACTTACCGCCGTCCTGATGAAAGAGATGATATTCCCCTTTGTAATAGACAAGTCCATTCGGATCGCTCGCATATCCCCTTGCCTGGGTATAGTGATATTGAGGACGGTATAGTTCACTGTAATACTCCTCGTGCGGCGTCGCATACACATGCTGGAAGATGGCACTGCCGTTATACACATTCAACCCGAATCTCCCTTCGGAATAAGCGGGATCGACAACATCGATTGCAGGTTCTTCATATCCGTCCACATATACCTTGATCGATGCCCCACGACGTGGAGTTCGACATGGTGGGTCTGTCCCGGGGAAAGTTCCCGTTTGGATTCCCCGATTGTCCGATCCCCCTTCAGATCCAGGAGCCGAATCCGATCAAGGTTCGGATCGACTTGAAGCATATATCCGGATGCCCCATCGGACCTGAAGATCAAACCGGCCGTCCCGTAGGAAGAATCATCTTGGATAGTCACATCGCCCTCCAGGATAAAATCATTCCCAACAGTGGTGGCCATGCGGAATGCGTTGTCTTCACCATCACTGGTACCCATCACCCCTTGCAAATGGGGGAGCCACTCTCCCCTGTCAGGGGTCCACCCTTCAAGGTTCCCTTCGAACCCGCTCACCCTCGCATCCTGGAAGACGGCTCCTTTTTCAGCCGCGAACCCCAGATATCCTTCAGTCGTACCCACCTCCTCATCGGTCAGGAGCGGGCCTGGGTCTTCCCCCCAGAAAACGTGGACCTTGCCGCTCTCTGCCACGATCTTCACATGATACAGGATATCTTCTTGTATCCCGGTTGAAACCGACTGCAGGGTCTTTCCTCCTTTCAGGTCCACTAAACGGATCAGGTCCCGCTTTTCGTCGACTTCCACTTGCCATCCTCCCTCCCCTGTAGCATCAATCCCGAAGATCAGGGATGCCGAAGAGTCAGGTTCTGTCAGGTAAAGCCGGGTCTCGAAAGAGAAATCCTCCGCCTTTGTATCCGATAGGAGTTGTTGGTTCGTTTTCACTGATTTCAGACCGCCCGGGGTAAGCGCCCAACCCTTGCTCCCGATCTTCACCCCATCAAGGTTGGCACGCCACTCGCTTACGGTTGTCTGACGGAAATGGGCCTTGCCTTTTTCCACAAGGAATCCATGATGTCCGTGGACGGGGCCGGTCTCCACCCCTTGCATCACCTGATCCCCATCCAACCAAAGGCTTGCAGTTGTCCCATCGGTTCTCACCTTGATCGATACTTCCTTTTTGGACCGGAGCGCATGCTTTATTTTTTTCAAAACTTCCCCATCACTCCGTGACATGAGGATGACGCTATCTTTCTTCACGTTGAACTGGATCTCCACTCCCCCTTCTCCCCGTTCATCTGCACCGAGGATGAACGAGGCCGATTTGTCCGCGGTGATCGCTGTTTCATACTCTGCATATCCCCCCTTCTTATCCGCCGACACCATAAGGGCAGGGGCCTTTTTCCTTGCTTCTCCATCGACGTTCCCTTTCTTCCCCTGCTTCCAATCCCCCGATAATGGGACATAGCCGAAAATCGCATCATCCCCCTTTGCAGCAGAGCCGCTTGTACCAGATAGTGTCCATAATGACCCGAGCATCAAGATAACCCCCATCCACCTGAAAATATTCTTCACTCTCATTCTCCCTTCCTATTAATAAAGCGCTTACAAAACTACTTTATCAAACGGATGGATGGACGGATTCTACTCCTATCGGAACATGATGTTTAAATTTTTCCGATAAAAAAACGTCCCGGATATGCTTCCGGGACGTTTCGTACCTTTTACGCCGACCTGCGCTGCATGGCAAGGGCCGGGTTGTTCCAATTCTGGATCCAATTTTTAATGGCCGTGAGGATGATGATCAGTCCGAGTATGAGCATCACGATGGAAAGAATCCCGTTGAGCACATTGTATCCAGACGCTGCCTGATTCAGATATACGTTCTTGACCATCCAGTAACCGGCATAGTTGACGGTCACATACAGATAGGCAAGCGGAATCAAACAGGTGAGCATGTATCTTCTCTTGTCCGCGACCTTGAGGATGATGGTCGCTCCGATGATCAGTCCGATCGAGGCCATGAGCTGATTGGATACCCCGAAGAGGGCCCAGACGGAACCGATATCACCCGAGAAGAGCAGATATCCCCACAGGAGGCAGGCAAGGGCACTCGCAAAGATGTTCCCTGGTATCCAGTCCACACGCTTCAGCGGTTTGTAGAATGCACCTCCAAAGTCTTGGATCAAGTAGCGTGCCACCCGTGTACCGGAATCAATCGCCGTCAAGATGAACAGGGCTTCAAACATGATGACGAATTGGAAGAAGAACGAAGCCAGTTTATCGAACCAGGCAATGTCGGTGAAGATATAGGTCATCCCGACCGCGAGCGTGACCGCACCGCCCGTTCTTCCTTCAAGATTGAGCCCGATCTCTTCACTCAGCTTCGGAAGGTCGACCGTGGACATCCCGAGCGTCTTGAAAACTTCCGGAGTGGCGTTGATGGCGAAGTAGTCACCCGGATGAAGGGCAGTGGCCGCAACCAATGCCATGATTGCCACCACACATTCCACCAGCATGGCACCGAAGCCGACCGACTTGATATCACGCCAGCGATCGAGCATCTTCGGTGTCGTACCTGATCCGACGAATGCATGGAACCCGGAAATGGCACCACAGGCAATGGTAATCGAAATGAACGGCCACACAGGACCATTCAGGACAGGACCTCCTCCGTGGATGAATTCTGTAAAGGCCGGCATCTGAATGGAAGGATTCACGACGAAAACTCCGGCAATGAGGGCCACGAACACCCCGATTTTCATGAAGCTGCTCAGATAATCCCGGGGTGCCAGAAGCAGCCAGACCGGCAGAGCCGCTGCGAAGAATGCATAGACTGGCAGAATGATGGATAGCGTCTTCACATCAAGTGTGAGCAGATCCCCAAGCTTGGTATCCTGGATGTAAGGACCCACGAAGACAGCCAGCATGATCAGCAGGAACCCGACGATGGAAGCCCCCTTCAGGTTACCTGTCTTGCGATGATATAGACCGACACCCATGGCAATCGGGATCGTGATCCCGACAGCAAATGTACCCCAAGGATTCCGCTCCAGTGCATGCAGGACGACCATGGATAGACCCGCCATCGTGATGGTGATGATGAACAACATGGCAAGTCCGGTACAGAATCCCGCTACCGGTCCAAGCTCCTTTTTTGCGACTTCAGCAAGGGATTCACCGTTTTGACGCATGGAGGCGAATAGGACGACGGCATCATGGACGGCCCCTCCAATCACGGCACCGATCAAAAGCCAAAGCAGGCCGGGCAAGTATCCGAACTGGGCGGCCAGGATCGGTCCGACCAAGGGACCAGCAGCAGCGATGGCGGCGAAATGGTGGCCGAATGTCACCCATTTACTGGTCGGGACATAATCCTTTCCATCCTCCAGCTCATGGGCCGGGGTCTTTCTCTTTTTCTCCATCTCTTCTAATTTCAAGACTTTCACAGCCATGAATGTACCGTAAAGCCGGTACGCAATCATCAGAATACAAATCGAACCGATCACCATCGTAATGGCATTCATCTCTCAAACCTCCCGTTGACGATTAAGTAGGTTCACTATATCAAATAAAACGCTTACTGATAGCGTTTTCATTATGAGGGGCCTGCAAATCGGATTGACCTGCAGAATTCGAGGGTTGAAATGCATCAGAAGCCGATCAGCTGCTTCAGTTCTTTCACATAGGTCCTGCTCACGGGTACTTTGGAGCCGTCTTTCATGATCAGGTTGTACGTTGAATTGAACCAGGGCTGTATCTCTTCAATGCATGTCAGCTGGATGATATAGCTTCTGTGCACCCTGAGGAAAGCAGGGGAGTCCAACCGTTTCTCCACCACGGATAAGGGCTCCGGTATCTGATAGACCGAGTCCACTGTCTTCAGTTCGGTTCTCCCTTCTGACGTACCGATATACACGATGGCGTCTTTATCGATCAGGAAGATCCTCTCATCCGTCGCGATGGCGAACTTCCCTGTATCGAGGTTCGGCCTGCTTTTCTTTTCTTCGACGGGTATCGACCGCTGCATCATCGACCGCACCTTGGCAATCGTCTGACGCACGCGCCCCTCCCCGAACGGCTTCAACAGATAGTCCACTGCATTCAGTTCAAAAGCTTCCAGTGCAAACTCATCATACGCCGTTGCAAAGATGATAAAAGGAGGCTGATCCATCTTGTTGATCTCCGTCGCCAACATAAGGCCGCTTTCCTCGGACAGCTCGATGTCCAGGAACAGGATGTCGGGCCTCTGTGAGCGGATCTGTTCCAGGGCATCTTCCACGTCCCCTGCTTGTCCCATGACTTCCACTTCATGGGTGCGCTTCAATAGGTAGGCGAGCTCATCCCTTGCGAGTGGCTCATCGTCTACTATAAATGCATTCAGCTTCATGATTGCAAACCTCCTGTACTCTCATAGGGAATCCGGATGGATATCTCCGTACCCGTCCCTACTTTACTCGTGATGGTAAATCGTGCGCGGTGACTGTAGATGCCATCCAACCTTTCCTTTATGTTCACGAGCGCCGTCCCTGTCCCGTGCTTGGACGGGACGGTTTCGTTCCCGAGGATCATGCGCTTTTCTTCGGGAATCCCATTCCCGTTGTCCGAGACCCTTATGTGGAGGTCGCTCCCCTCGATCGTGATCCTCACGAGGACCTCCCCCTTCTCCCTTCTGCGGGTGAAGGCGTGACGGATGCTGTTCTCGACGAGAGGCTGGAGGACAAACGGGGGCACGAGCCTTGCTTCAAGTCCCCGCTCCACTTCCCATGAAACCTCATATCGATCGGGAAATCTCGCCTGCTCAAGGGAAAGGTAGGCTTTCACATGCTCGATTTCCTTCTCAAGGGGAATGACCAGATTCCGGGCTCCCTGCAGATTGCTGCGGAAGAAGTGACTGAGCTCCTGCAGCAGCTCCCTCGCCTTTTCCGGCTGTGTCCGGCAGAGGACGGAAATCGTGTTGATCGAGTTGAATAGGAAATGCGGGTGGATCTGCGCCTGAAGGGCCTTTATTTCAGCGTCCTTCAGGAGCTTCAGCTGCTCTTCGGCATCCGCATGCTCAAGCTGCGTCGAGAACAGCTTGGCCAACCCTTCTGCGAGCTGCTGCTGCACTTCCGTCAGGGATGCGGGATCATGGAAGTACAGTTTCAACGTTCCCACCGTTTCCCCGTGCACTTTCAACGGAAGGACAACGGCAGCCAAAAGGGGGCAGTCTTCATTCCGGCACAGGATTTCCTCCCTGCTCTTCGCCATGAGGACCTCCCCTTGCTTCAATACTTTTTTCGTCAGTTCGGTGGCGAACCCCTTCGTTGGCTTGTGGTGATCCTCGGCAGACCCTACATGGGCCAGGACCCCTTCTGAATCTGTGATGGCAATCGCATCGGCCTCGGTCAGGTCCAGCATGATCCTGGCAACTTCCTGACAGGATTCTCCGTTCAATCCCTTACGAAAATACGGGAGCGTCCGGTCAGCAATCGTAAACGCTTTCGTTGTCTGCAAGGCCCTCGTCTTCTCCTGCTCCCGTACGATATTTTGGATGATCAGCATGAACAGGAGCATCCCGAGTCCATTCACGACGATCATCGGGAATGCGATGACTTCGACCAGTCGGAAAGCCCGGCTGAATGGATCTGTTAAGGCAAGGATCAGAAGCATCTGAACCGCTTCCATCGATACCCCCACGCCAACTGCGTAACCGGCCGTAATGGATTTTCGTTTTTTCCTCCAAAGGCCAAGATAGCCTGCCGCGCCCCCTGCCAGTACCGCCGAGACGGCACAGGCAGTGGCGGTGAATCCCCCAAGGAAGTAGCGGTGGATCCCCGATATGAGACCAACTCCGATCCCCACGACGGGACCTCCGAGGAGACCCCCGATCGTTATCCCCATGATCCGTGTGTTGGCGATGGCGCTATCCGGCTCCACTTCCATCAGCCATGTATTGCCCGTAATGGTTTCCGGGAAAATCTTAATGCCGGTATAATTGCTCACAACGCCGAGGAGGCCGAAGATCAGGACCAACAATACTTTATCCCTTCCCCCTTGATGTTGTTCAATGAGCTTCCTGAATGATTTCACTTGCGAGAACAAGAAGGCGGCAATGAGGACGATGCCTACTCGCTCGATCATCAGTGGAATGAGGTGGATCATGTCCCCCCTCCTTTCAGTCGTTTATGCCTATCTATCTTACGTCATCCTTCACTCCCCGACAACGGGAAAATAAAAGGCTTTCAATACATCTTTAAACCCTCACTTGAATCAGTGAGGGTTTTATTATCATGAAATCAGCTTATCATTCTTCGGGTTTTACGCTCCCGTGGGGAGATCGTGGCAAGCATCCCGGAAAAAATCAGGATGATACCTGCCCATTGAAATCGATCTGGGCGGAATCCTGACAGTAGGATATCAAGTAAAATGGCGACAGCGGGATCAATGAAAACCATGAAGGAAATGGTCTTGGCTGTCAAATGGCGTAGACTTTGAAAGAATAACAGGTACACAAAACCGGTGTGCACCACCCCTGTGAAAATTGAATACATCCATTGCTCTCTACTTAGAGAAAAAAAAACTGTGTAATCAACGAAGGGCAACAGGATAAGGAGTCCTATCACCATCTGGAGGAAGGTGACCAAATACAGGCTTGATTTCGTCACACTTTTCCCTAGCAACATGGTGGCGGCATAGAAGAAAGCAGCCATCACACCCCAGGCAATCCCTTCCCCGCCCAAGACGGGATGGCCGCCGGCTTTCAGTCCCATGATGGAGATTGTACCGATGAAACAAAGGGAGAGGGCAAGGAGCGTCCGCGTGGTCCACTTCTCCCTGAATAAGAACCTCCCTGCAATCAGGACGAATATGGGAGCAAGATGATACAGGGAGATCGCAATCGTTACGGATGTTTTTTCAAAAGATGCGTACAGGCAGATCCAGTTTAATAGATTTGCCACGGCGCATAATAAGATCATGCCCACTTCTCTCCGGTCCAACTTATCCATTCCACCCTCTCGCTTAACAAGCCAAACAACAAACAGGAGCAGGGCTGCACACAGAAGGCGGACGGCAATCAATTCTATGTATGGCAATCCGGTGAGTTTCGAGAAAAAACCGACGGATCCAAATAAGGCCATCGCCAAAGCGAAACGGAGCAATGAAGCTTGATGCATTCTGGCTTCCTCTTTTCTACGGATGTGCCGGTAGCCCATCCCTTTTCAAAATGTTGTTCCACATATGCTCAGGGATGACAAGTCTATGCCGACTATTCCTGGGGAGAAACGTATTGATATCACTCTGACGTCCACTTTGCACCTTTTCCATCCAGTCAGGCTCCATCAGGATTTCCCTCCCCAATCCAAACAGGGGCACTCCTTTTTTAATGACGGCAATGGCTTCATCAGGTGTATGGATGGACCCGAGGGTGAGAAAGCTTGTCCTTACTCCAATAACATCACGGAAAATCTCGGTCCGTGTCATGTTCAAGTTCGATCCGCTTCTCGGCATGGACCATACATTCTTTACGGAAAGATGAAGGTAAGATAACCCTTTATCTGCCAATGCATCGACAAGTTCGACCGTATCGTCCATTTTCAGTCCCGATTTCTCCGGTTCTTCCGGGGAGAAACGGTACCCGATAATGAATCCTTCCCTTGCATACAGGTCACGTACCCGCTTGATTTCATCGATGACTGCTTCTGCAAACCTCATCCGCTTCAATCGTGTCCCACCCCAGTGATCGGTTCGATGATTGGAAAATGGGGAGAAGAACTGCTGAATCAAATATCCGTTGGCTCCATGGATTTCCACTCCGTCGAAACCAGCTCGGATGGCGATATGAGCAGCTTGTCCAAAATCCCTGATCGTCTCCAGGATTTCCTCATGCGTCATCTCTCTGGGATGATATTCCCATCCACATCTTTCATACACTGTTGCTGTTACACCGCTTGGGCTGACGAGGCGCTCCCCATGAGTATACCCCGGAAGACTTTCACTCCCACCGTGATGTAATTGAAGGATCGCCTTAGCTCCCTTCTCCTTGATGATGGTAGAAAGCTTCGTTAGACCATCGATTGCTTCCTCCCCATATGCTTTCATCTGTCGGGGAAAGCTTGTGGCGACGGGGGAAATGGTGGCTGCAGCCGTGATGAACATCCCTGCCCCCCCAGCCCTTCTACCGTAATAAGCAAACTCTTCTTCTGACACTCTGCCATCCTCACACCCTGAATAGGTCGTCATGGGAGCGATCACAAGCCTGTTCTTAAGGATCGCATTGGGTGAAAGTACATATGGTGTCGTCAATTCAAGATACTGATTGTTCAATTTCATCCATCTCCTATCTGGTTTTTGTTCTATTAATAGTGTATTCTTCTATTTAACATAAGGGAAATGAATGTTAATTATCTTTACCATTAGAGATTCTCATGCATAACATTATAAGGAGCGTGCTCACTTGAATTCATTTCAACTCAAGGTGCTATTACAAGTAATAGATAGCGGAAGCTTCACCAGGACAGGGGACCAGATTGGTTTAACCCAGTCCGGCGTCAGCCATATCATCACAGCGCTGGAGAACGAACTGGGCATCGCGTTATTACACAGAGCTCGTACTGGATCTTCATTGACGGCAGAGGGGCAAACTGTTATTGCCCATATGCGGGAAATTGCTGGCCACATGGAACAGATTGAACAGAAAGTGGCTGCCCTGAATGGATTGACCATTGGGAGACTGTCAATCGGGAGCTTTCCCAGTTTTTCTGCACGGTATATTCCTACATTGCTTGCGCTATTCAAGGAACAGTTTCCAACAATTGATGTCCACCTTTATGAAGGAGGATATGAAGACATCCGCAAGTGGGTCCAAGATGGAACGGTCGACATCGGATTCACCGCCCTTCCTGTTCAAAAAGTGGATTTCATCCCCTTGCTGGAAGACCCCCTTTATGTAGTGATCCCTAAAGGACATTCCTTTTTTGGTAGAGGCACAGTCCATGTAGAAGATATGACCGGCCAATCGTTCATTATGCTACGCTCGGGATGCGAAACACTTATCGAGGAAGCATTTAAACAACATGGTGTCTCCCCATCCATCTCGTATGATATCAAGGACAATCAGACCGTCATTTCAATGGTGTCCAAGAACCTTGGCATTAGCATCATGCCCAATCTTGCACTTCCTGAGGAATCGATGGATCTCTGCTATGCATCCCTTGAACCGCAATTGGTAAGGAACATCGGTTACATTACAAGGAAGGGAAAAGCCCCTTCTCCTCTAGCGTTGGAGTTCATGAGCATAATCGATCATTGTTTTCCTGATCATTAACGTCTTTTAAAAGACGGTTAAACGTATGGATTAAGAAAGCTGCTGATCAATTAGAATGAGCTCTCATTATGCTGATATAAGGATTTTTTCTTCTCCTCTTTAGTCCATAGGTTGCATACCCATCCTTTATCCCGACTTCTAGCGTATAAATGGGTTCCTTCTAATGCTCTTGACCCAGTTGATGACAGGACCATTGGACCTGCCGTCTCCTTTGTGATCAATTCAAGGACTATCGGTCCTTTTTTCGTCAAGTCCCTCCCCTCCTTTACTAGACAAGGATTGAAGGCAGAAGGGCCTTTACATTCCTACTATAATATTGGTTTTCTCTTCCATCGCCTCTACCATGAAGGAGAAGGATCCTATAAACAGGAGGCGAACAGGATGAAAAAAGTCATGATACGTTTTGTAATCTTTTTGTTGATTCTGTCTGCTACACCGATGACGGCGGGCGCCGCGCCAAGTAAACTTGATATGACCCATTACGGTGCACCTGAGGAACTGCTCACTCCTCTGACGGATGCAATCAGTATCTTCAACGGGGCTGTCGGAACAGAAAACGGGAAACCCGTCATGTATACCACGACCAAGGGGCTTCCGGCACAGTTGAATGTCATTGACATCCAGTCGGAGAAGCTGCTGCGCGTCATTCCCCTTGAAGGAGCCGAGAACACATGGGCACATGAAGTATTGCCGAATGGAGATCTCTACATCGCCACGATCGGCGGTGGCGCCAAGCTGTGGAAATACACCCCTGGTTCCGATCAAGCGGAAGTGGTCGCCACCTTCCCGGGTGAGAGCTTCCCCTTTGCCATCACATCTGATCAGGGGAACGTGTATGTCGGAACGTATCCTAACGGAAAAGTGTATCAGTATGAACCCGATACCGGTAAGGTGGATGATTACGGAAGGATGATCGGGGAGTCCTCACAGGAGTACATACGCTCCCTTGCCGTGATCGGGGATGATGCCTATTCCGGTACGGGTCACGGGAAAATCATCCATTATGACCGCGCAACCGGCGAGAAAGAAGACATCGCTGCTTCCATCGGGGAGCCGGGCCACATCTATGATCTAGATAAAGTGGATGACCGTTACCTGTTCGCACGCTACGAGCTTTCAAGCAACGCGTATGTTTATGATACACAGGAGAAAAAATGGCTGGATGTCGTCATTCCAAAGGCACGCGGTCTCCATGTTCCCGAAACGTCGCATGAAGGTAAGATCTATTTCATGAATACAGAAAACAAACTTCAAACGCTGAACTTAGACACCCTGGCAATCGAAGACTCGGGTATTCAATATGAGAGTGGATTCCGGGGTGTGGATTGGGTCGAGTTCGGGACGCCCGACCTTCCGGGAAAAAGCCTTGTGACGATCAATTTCTCGGGATACGTTTCCATTCTCAATTTCGAAAAGGGGGAAACGGTCCGGACCCCTCCCCTCGCTCAGGGAACGGCCAATGTCATCAACAAGATCCATACAGGACCCGATGGGAACCTCTATATAAGCGGGGTACAGACAGGGAAAGGGGCCATCTATGACCCCATCGGGAAAACCAAGAAGGTGTTCGATATGGGGCAGGGAGATGCCATTGCATCCTTCGGGAAGAATGTCCTGTTCGGTGTTTATCCTGCCGGTGATGTGAGGGAATATGATACGTCCCTTGAACCTTCATCTACCAATCCGGAAAAGCTCTTCACATTGGGAGAGGGCCAAAATCGTGTCAGCTCCATTGTAGAAGGTGACGGAAAAGCCTTCATTGGAAGCATCCCGTTTTACGGGGAGCTCGGAGGTGCACTGACCGTCTATGATCCCGATAAGGAAGATGACCCTTATACGGTCTATAGGAATGTCGTGCAGGACCAGAGCGTGAACAGTCTTGCATACAGAGATGGGAAGGTATACGGAACCACGACGATCAATGGTGGACTGGGGGCTGACCCGACGGCCGAGGAAGCGAAGATCTTTGTATGGGACGTGGCAAAAGCAGAAAAGATCCGGGAAGTCTCATTGGATATCGATGGCCTGGATAAACCCGAATCGATCGGGGATCTGTCATTCGGTCCAGACGGACTCCTATGGGGAGCTGCCATCGGAACGGTATTCGCCCTGGATCCGGACACCCTGGAAGTGGTGAAAAGCAAGAAACTCTACGATTCTCCACCACTCAGTGCCTGGAACAAAATCAAGCTCCAATGGTCCGAGGGTCTCCTGTATGCCGACTTCAGCGGGAACCTCACTGCCATCGACCCGACCAGCCTTCAGCATAAACAGATTGCCAGGGTCTATGCCTACACCATTGCTCCAGATGGCAACATCTATTACGCATCCAGGGAAAACCGGACGATGCTTCACAAAATGGAAGTCAAGTCGCTGCAGGGGAAAGACGACCTCAAGGTCACGAATCATCAGTTCGAACAGCCGCTTAAAAAAGATGCCATACCGGGGTGGACCTCCATGTTCCAGACCTCAGGTGATGTGAAGTATCAACAATCAGGAGAGGAACATTCCCACGGTAGAAAGAGCCTGAAACTGACAGACAAAGCACGGAATAAATCCGTTGCACTGATGAGTGACCCCATCCCGGTCAAAGGAGGGGATACCATCGAAGCCTCCACAAACCTCTTCATCAGAGAAGGGACAGGAAGCTTCATGATCCGATACTTCGATAAGAATGGGAAAGAACTCTCTTCCACGCCGGTCCACACAGACAAAGATCTGAACAAATGGCAAAGGGTATACGTGACCACTGAAGCACCGGAACATGCCTCATCAGCCAGAGTGATCTGCTTCATTACCTCCTACTCCGTGGGAACCGTCTACTATGATAAAGTCGAGGTCAAGAAGTTGAGGTTCGAATAAAACCAATCCAAAGGTAAGAAAACGAAGTGATCACAAAATCCGGACTGGAATTCCACTGTCATGCCATGACAGGGAACGCGTCCGGATTTTTTATGCATCCACGCACAAAGCATGGATGCATTCGTCTGCCTCCATGCCCAAGTTAGTTGAAACTCGGCTTCGTCTATACCACTTCTGACACTAGATCAAAGAGGATTACAAACCCACTATTTGGGTATATGGTAAACATTAACTCTTCTTGTTTCAAGAGCGATCGCTTATCCATTCAATATCCTATGGATGACATTCATCTTGACAACGGAGGACCACACTCTACCAACTGTCAACATGATAGTAAGGAAAGCTATGAAGGAGAATGTTATGACATTCACCAAAGAAAAGCCCAAAAAATTATTTAGATTTATTTTGCTATTATTCCCAATTTTCATAGGTACCATGGGTACCATCACCCTAGTTGTACTTGTAACATGGTTAATCCCCCCCCCGAAGACCTTCTATCCCAACTTCCTGCCATCATTCTTATTGCTATTG
Source organism: Rossellomorea marisflavi (assembly GCF_009806575.1). Lineage (NCBI taxonomy): Bacteria > Bacillati > Bacillota > Bacilli > Caryophanales > Bacillaceae > Rossellomorea > Rossellomorea marisflavi. Next base: position 3,329,195 of record NZ_CP047095.1, read on the forward strand.
TCATTTATATCCCCTGCCTCATCTCCCTCTTCATCCGCGCCTTCTTCTCAAGAAAGATGAGAGATATCCTGAAGATCAGGAAGGCATCTGATTGACACTCTATTTCCATCAAGAGGCTGTAGCACTAAGGAAAGGTTAAATCACATCGATTCACAAATTGGAATAAGGAGGAAGCTGATGACTCATAAACGGATCCTGGTGGTTATCCTCACCATATTGATGGTAGTCGGATGCAGTCAGCAAACAACCGAAGAAGGCAAATAAGAAGAAGCAAAAGAAGTCAGCCTTGACCCTACCAAGCTGCTTCCCATCGGAACGGTGGTCAAGCTTTCGAATATGGATAAATTGGTGATGATCTACGGCTACAATCAAATTCAAGTTAGTACAAAAAAGCAGTTTGATTACATCGGGGTTCCATATCCCGAAGGCAATATATCTGCTGACTACAACGTGTTTTTCAACCGCAATCTGATTGAAGAGGTCTTACATAACGGCTACGTCACGGATGAGGATAAAAAGATCCGGGAAGAAGCCGATCGTGAGGGGAATGCGGATTAGCTTTCCTTTGATACCTAGTATCCTCATGAACTGAAACCTACTAGAAAAGGAGAATGGAGGCCATCCCCCATTCTCCTTTTCTATTTCCTTATATAGATCCCCACCTGTCAGGTAAGCGGCTGAAATTCAAACCGGTCCACGACGATCTCCATTCCTTCAGCAGGAGCTTTCCCGTCCATGAGCCACAGATTGATGCCCACTTTTTCTTCCTTGCTGTCCGGGATGTCCCCAGTGTATTCCCAGTCCTGGATCTTGAACCACTCAAGCGGCGACGGCAGGTCCGTGTAATGCCCGTGCAGGGACATGAACCGTATGCTACCGGGCGTCCACTTGAACGTGTGGGTCGAGCAGTTTCCGTTCAATTTCATAGGGAACGAGTGGAGATGTCCCGGTATTGAATAGGGCTGTACCACATACTGCGCGTTGTGCCCTCCGGGATTTCCCCATCTGGCAAACTCTATGTCGATCTCACGATGGTGATGCTCAGGTGAGCTTCCATCATAGGTGAATAATCCAAGTACGCCGTTCAGGTCCATCCTGTCCGGTCTTCCTTCAAGCCAAAACCGGTACGTCCCATACCCTAGTGTCTCGCTCAATGTCACCTCGGCACATCTCCATTTATTCTTGTGTTTCGTGATCCTCAAATGGAGACGCCCATCCCGGTCCACCCATGCATTTTCCCCGGCAAAGTAATTCGGTCCAGGTCCGGTCTTCCTGGCACCGCTCTTCACCATCCACTCATATCCGCTCCACTGTAACGTCTTTTTAGTCAACGCTAGTCCCCCTTCTTTCATTCCTTACTGGTATCGTATGAAGGAGCTCCTCGATCCGAAGGGGTGTTTGTCCCGTCTTCCATCACATTCCACCATTAGGTTTATCGTCATGGGTCATTGGGTACTGGATTTACAGTAAATTATTGGATAACCTTGTCCACGGAATCCCTACATACAAGATCCACCCAAAGGAGATGAAAAAATGAAGAAAAGATGGTTATTCCCCCTTATTCTAGTGTTCATTCTCTCTGGATGCCAGAGCGAAAAACAACCGACCGGGAAGAAAGAAAAAGCCGCACCCCCCCAGGAGACCAAAGTGGAAAAGGTGTCCTCCCAAACAACGGAAGAACTGATTGACCAAACGAACGGCGAGATCTATGAGAAGCATATTTCACCAGATGACAACCAAAACGCAGCCAGATCCGCTTCAGAGGATGCAGCAGATGAGTACCTTGAACACATCAAAAAAGAAGATACCGAGGACTGGGATGCGGAACGATGGGCGGCCTCCATCACCGAGAATCTCAGGACCGGCTATAAGGAAAAAGCAGGAGAGCTTGAAAACTATGATGTGGTATTTGATGAAATCAAGCTTCCCGATGGACGTCTCCTTCAGGACGTCGAGCTTGAAGAACTGACGGAAGAACAAAAGGAAATCAATATCGCCCTCCTCATCGACTCCAGTGGCAGCATGAAAGCGGAAGTGGACGGTGAAAGCAAGATGGAACTGGCAAAGGAAAGCCTAGAAAACTTTGCCGGTGAACTTCCCGAAGGGGCAAATGTCTCCTTGATCGCCTTCGGCCATAAAGGGACCGGATCGGACAGCGATAAGGAAATGAGCTGTAAAGCCGTTGAATCCTTTTATCCGATGGAGGAATATGACAAAGGGAAATTCGCAAGCGCCTTGGACGGGTTCGACCCTAAAGGATGGACCCCACTCGCTTCAAGCATCCTCCTTGCCAATGACCAGTTCCCGAAGGATGCCCAGAACTTCATCTACGTGGTAAGCGACGGGATCGAAACCTGTGACGGAGACCCCGTCGAAGCCGCGAAGAAAGTGAAGGAAGACAATACCGACGTCCAGGTCAACATCATCGGCTTCGACGTCGACTCCAAAGCCGACGACCAGCTTAAAAACGTCGCCCGGGCAGGAGGCGGTGAGTACACCTCCGTCAAAACGAAACAAGAGCTCAAAGACATTGAAACCTCCTGGAAGGACAGCATCAGTGAAGGGACGTGGATCTGGTGGAAATCAGGTAACTTCAGCGACAATATCTGGACATCCGTCGACCATTATAATAATCTGCGGGAACTCTACAGTTCTTACCTTACTATGAGGAGCCTCGAGAATGACCGCTTCCTTGATGCAGTCAATGCCCTTGTAAACGATGAATTGATCGACCTGGACAAGAAACAGGAAATCCTCGCGATCCTGGATGAACGAAACCAGAAAATCAAGGATTACATGAGCGGTCTGGAATCAGAGAAAAAGGACGAAATCAAAGAGACGTCCGATGACATGAAGAAAAAAGTGGATGAGATCGAGAAAAAGTTCAGAGACTGACCCCGGAAGTGCCGTTCAAGCGGCACTTTTTTCATTTCCAATATAACCTGGACAAGGGGATCCGTTGAAAAATCCCGCACCCCGAACTGGATAATCATGGTATAATCCTTTCATACATAAAGGAGGAATCCCACCATGACCACCTATCCGACATTCACCACACCGAGACTTAAGCTCAGGCAGCTCCACCCAAAAGACGCTCAGGCCCTCTTCACCCTTTACACTTCACCGGAGGTGCTGACCTACTTCGGCATGGAGCCCCTCGATTCCATCACCAAAGCCGAAGGGATCATCGAAGCGAGACAGGAAGCCGAAGGACTCGCCCCTATGCGATGGGCCATCGCCGATCAGGGGGACAACCTCATTGGCACATGCGGATTTCACGCAACCTCCGTGCCCCACAAACGCTGTGAAATCGGCTATGACCTCATGCCCTCCCACTGGGGGAAAGGGTACATGACGGAAGCCTTGCAGCCCGTCATCGACTATCTGTTCCGTGAAAAAGGCGTCGTCAGGGTCGGGGCGGTCATCATCCCGGAGAACGCGGGGTCTTCACGCGTCGTGGAGAAGCTTGGATTCACAAGGGAAGGGCTGCTCCGTGACTACATCATGCAGAATCAGCAGTCGCATGATGTTAACAGCTACAGCATGCTGAAGAAAGAATGGCAGAAGGAGTTATGAGTTAACCCCGATTCGGCAATAATGGTCAGTGCAGATAAAAAGGAGCTGGTACCCATGCAACAACTCATCCACGGCTTTTTGCGCTGGCCGCTTGTCATCCGGATCTTGATCATGGCCCTCGCCGTCATGAGCACCTGCGGCGTCATGATCCACTATCTCGAACCGGACACCTTCCCCTCATTTTTTGACGGGATCTGGTGGGCGGTCATCACGACTTCGACTGTAGGATACGGAGATTTCGTCCCCAAGACCGCTGAAGGGAAAACCCTGGGTATCCTCCTCATCCTGGTAGGGGCAGGGTTTCTCTCCACCTATTTCGTCATGCTGGCAACGGAAACCGTGACCACCCAAAACGGATATATGGAGGGGAAGACCGCTTATAAAGGAAAAGGACAGGTCATCATCATCGGGTGGAACGAACGCACCCGTGAAATCATCCATCAGCTCACATCCCTGCAATCAAGCTGCGATGTAATCCTCATTGATGATTCCCTTCAGAAGAACCCTTATCGTAACAACCATGTCCATTTCGTCAAAGGTTCCCCTTTCAAGGACACCATCCTTCAAAAGGCCAATCTCCGGGAAGCGAAGATCGCCTTGGTCACATCAGATCAGAATAAGGATGAGATGACGTCGGATATGAACACGATCCTGACCCTGCTTGCCATTAAAGGAAACCAACCGTCCCTCCATACTGTGGTGGAAGTCCTTCAGAAGGATCAGGTCGAAAATGCGAAGCGGGCAGGCGCAGATGAAGTCATCCAGACGAATATGCAGACCAGCCTCGTCATGATGAACAGCATCATCTCCCAAGGAATGTCGAAAACGATCCTGAAGCTCTTGAATCATCTGAAAGGCAATAACCTGAAGCTGATTCCCGTCATGGATGAGCACGCCGGGTCTACCTTCCAATCCCTCAGTGCCCTGCTGCTGAAGGAAAGGGTCATCCTTTTAGGCATCAAAAAGGGGGAAAACACGTTAGTGAATCCCCCCATGGACGTTGTGGTCGAAACCACAGACGAACTGCTTGTCATATCCAATTAATGAAGCAGGGTCTGCTCGAGTTCCTTCACGAGCTCCCTGCCTACTTCAATGTATTCCTCAGGAAAGCTGGCATCTGAATCCTGTGGCTCCGAGAACTGATTGAAGGATCCTGAAAGATTCCCGGTCGAGGCATGATCATCCAGCCCTATCTGATATTTATGGGACAGGAGGAATGGCTTCCCGAACTTGACCGTCGCCCCCCTTGAGTCCAACTGCCCGTCCACCGAGGTGAACGGCAGTCTGAGGAACTGATACCCCACCTCATCATCGATTTTATAATCGAAATATCCATGGTCATAATCCCAGTTTCCCCCGATGGAATACCCCAGTGGCTTCAATTCCTGTTCCAATTTGTAAAGTTGATAATGCTTCCCTTCAAGGCTTGATGAAATCTCGATCACATCATCCATCCCCTTTCATTTTAGGGATAGTTTCTCCTTTTAGCGGGAAAACATGTAGGTCTTACAGCTTGACTGAAACATCATATTCCTTCAGCCATTCATTCACTTGGATCAAGTAATCGAATAACGACTTCACCATGGTGGTGGATTGTTCTTTATCATCGATCATGGCACGCACTTTATCCGCATCGATCAGATTCAGGATCGGGGAAGCTGGATCATTCAAGATCGACAGCATCCAGTCCTTCACGCCTTCATAGTAGGCCTCATCCTTCGTACTCGGATAAGCACTCTTCCTGCGATTGCGCACATCGTCCGGAAGATAATCCTTCAGTGCACGACGCAGGATCCCTTTTTCGATATCATCCACATTTTTCATTTCAAATGGGATATTCCAAAGATACTCCACAAGGCGATAATCACAGAATGGCACACGCACTTCAAAGCCTGTCATCATGCTGGCACGGTCTTTCCGGTCGAGCATGAACGGAAGGAAACGAGTGATGAACATGAAGGACATCCTTCTTTGCTTCGCTTCGATATCGGACTCTCCTTCAAGGACCGGGAGCTCCTTCAGTGCTTCCTGATAGCGCTGCTTTCGATAGTCCTCGATATGGAGTCGATCCAGGAGATGATCCTTCATGACGTCGGCGATACCACCGATGTTCAAGAGCCATGGGAACACACCTGCATCAAGGTATTCTTCCTGATGGAACCAAGGATAGCCTGAGAATACTTCGTCCGCTGATTCTCCTGAGAGGGCGACAGTTGCGGTCTTTTTCATTTCCGTGAACAAGAGGTAAAGGGACGTCTCGATTTCACCGACACCAGGGAGATCTCTTGCTTTCATGGGAACCAATAGGTTGTCGACGAGCTTCTTGGCATCAAACACGATGGACGTATGATCCGTCCCTACGTGTTCGGACACACGTTTCACCCACGGCTCATCAAGATCCCTGCGGAGGAAGTCTTCCTCGAAGTCCGCTTCATTATTTACAAAGTCGATGGAATAAGAGGAGAGCGTCTTTTCACCGTATTCACGCCCCGCAATAGCGGTCAATCCGCTTGAGTCGAGTCCTCCCGACAGCATGGTGGTAAGCGGCTTATCGGCAATGAGCTGACGCTTGACCGTATCTTCAAGAATCTCTTTGATCGTATTTACGGTCGTATCCATATCATCCGTATGCTTCTTGCTTTCAAGTGTCCAATATTGGACGTCTTTCTTTCCTTGCTCATTGTAGATCATATAATGTCCGGCACGGACTTCTTGGATGTTCTTGAAGATGGCTTGTCCCGGTGTTCTCATCGGCCCCATTCCGAATAACTCAGAAAGACCCGTTTGATCGATTTCTGCGTCTACATCCGGATGGGCAAGGAGCGCTTTGATTTCGGAACCGAATAGAAGTCCATCTCCTTCTTCAGTTAAGAACAGTGGTTTCACACCAAGGTGGTCGCGACCAAGCATGAGTTGGTTCTTTTCTTCATCCCAGATTCCGAATGCGAAGATCCCGTTAAAGTGACGAACGCAATCTTCCCCCCACTCAAGATAAGAGTGAAGCAGAACTTCCGTATCCGAGCTGGTATTGAAGGTGTGGCCTTTCTCCGTCAATTCTTCTTTAAGCTCAAGATAGTTATAAAGCTCACCATTATAAGTGAGTGCGATTTGATGATGGTTGTTTTGATAAATCATCGGCTGTTTCCCGCCATTCGGGTCGATGACGATGAGTCTACGGTGTCCAAGGGCTGCATGTTCGCTCACCCAGGCACCCTCTGCATCCGGCCCCCTATGTTCAATGGCATCGGTCATGGATTTTAAAATATGCTGTTGTTCTCGTAAGTCTTTACTCCAATCAATCCAGCCTGCTATTCCACACATTTCTATACGCCTTCTTTCTCCAATGTTAAACCGATCGCTCGGTCTACCAAGATGGTAAACCCTCCCCTTCAGCTCCGTCAAAGAAAGATATTCCGTTTTAACGAAATGGCATCCATGGTCTATGGAGGCTTCCATCATTATCCTAAAGATATGTGACGGCAGTCATGCTGACCCACGCTTCAAAAAGACATGGATTTCTTACAACTTAAGGTAAATAACTTTACGGGACACGAATGATTTTTAAGGGAATTAAAAAGAGGGAGCAACTTCAGGGCTCCCTCTAATGGTGAAAGAATGTAATCACGTGCACTCCAATCAACAGTCGGACTTACCAAATGGATGATGCAAAAAATCCGAACGAACTCGATCTTTGTCGAATTCGTTCGGATATTCTTTTGACTGAAACGGGTTTGTCCCAGTCTATTCCTCTATTATTTCAATCGTTTTTCAAGTTCAGCTTTCTTTTCTTCGAATCCAGGTTTACCAAGGAGGGCGAACATATTCACTTTGTACGCCTCTACCCCAGGCTGATCAAATGGATTGACGCCAAGGAGATAACCGCTCACGGCACATGCCTTCTCGAAGAAATACACAAGGTATCCGAACGTATACGCATCCATGGCAGGGATTTCGACGATCAGATTCGGAACGCCTCCATCTGTATGGGCGAGCAAGGTTCCTTCGAAAGCTTTGTTGTTGACGAAATCGATGGTTTGGCCAGCAAGGTAGTTCAGGCCGTCAAGATCGCTGTCAGCTTCTTCGATCACAAGTTCATGGCGCGATTCCTGAACCTTCACGACGGTTTCAAAGATATCGCGGCGGCCTTCTTGTACATATTGACCAAGTGAGTGAAGGTCGGTCGAGAAGTTTGCAGATGAAGGATAGATCCCTTTTTGGTCTTTTCCTTCGCTTTCACCGAAGAGCTGTTTCCACCACTCAGCGAAGTATTGAAGACCCGGCTCGTAGTTGATGAGCATTTCGATCGTTTTGCCTTTGTTATACAGAACGTTACGCACGGCTGCGTATTGGTAGGCCGGATTCTCGGAAAGCTCGGACTGACCGAAGTCTTCCCTTGCCTTTGCTGCTCCGTCCATCATCGCTTCGATATCCACACCGCTTACGGCAATCGGCAGGAGACCTACAGCCGTCAGGACAGAATAACGACCGCCGACATCATCAGGCACAACGAATGTTTCGTAGCCTTCGTCGTTTGCAAGGGTCTTAAGCGCTCCTTTTGACTTATCCGTTGTCGCATAGATGCGTTTGCGGGCTTCTTCCACTCCGTATTTCTCCTCAAGCATTTTGCGGAAGATACGGAAGGCGATTGCCGGCTCGGTTGTTGTACCGGATTTCGAGATGACATTGATCGAGAAGTCTTTGCCTTCAAGAAGATCCATCAGGTCCTTCATGTAGGTAGAGCTGATGTTTTGTCCAAGGAAAAGGACCTGTGGTGCTGAACGCTTTTCTTTTGAAACGGTATTAAAGAAGCTGTGATTGAGCATTTCAATGGCCGCTCTTGCACCAAGGTAAGATCCTCCGATTCCGATAACGAGCAGGATATCGGAGTCTTTGTTGATTTTTTCTGACGCTTTTTGGATGCGGGCAAATTCTTCTTTATCATAATCGACAGGAAGATCGATCCACCCTAGGAAGTCGCTTCCTGCACCCGTTTTTTCGTGCAGGGAGGTGTGTGCTGCCTTTACGGCATCACGTAGATATGTAATTTCATGTTCACCAAAAAAGGATAACGCGTTTGAATAATCAAAACGAATGTGTGTCATAACCATCCTCCGATTGTTTTATTTTGCTTCTATCTCACTTTATCGAATCCGCCCTTCATAATCAAGAAACGCAGATGATTGAAAACGCATTCATTCAAAAGTTTTTACACGATCATCGTATTTCTTAAAATAGCCGGTCCAATATCGGACCGGCCATGAGTCTTATAGAGATGCACGCAGGATGCTGAGCGTGTCCTCTTTGTTCAATTGATGATTGTTGAAGTTACCGAATGCGCCGTTAGCCATTGCTTTATCAGCAATGAGGTCAAGCTTGCTGTCGTCGATGTCGTAGTCAGCAAGGCGGGAAGGGGCACCGATGCTGGACCAGAATTCACGAAGCTTCTCGATTCCTTCAAGCGCTACTTCTTCCTGTGTCTTGCCTTCAGGATCGACATTCCATACGCGCTCAGCCAGCTGTGCAAAACGGGCAGGGTTCACGTTCAGGTTGTGCTTCATCCAGTTAGGGAACAGGATCGCCAGACCGCCTGCATGCGGGATATCGTACACGGCAGACACAGCGTGCTCGATGTTATGGCTTCCCCAGTCTCCGCGGTAACCCATTTGAAGCATGCCGTTGAGGGCAATGGTTCCAGAGTATAGGATGGTTTCGCGAAGCTCGTAGTTCTCAAGGTCGTTGATCAGCTTAGGAGCTGTTTCAATAACCACTTTCAGTACGGATTCACACATGCGGTCCTGAAGCGGTGTATTCGTAGCATTATGGAAGTACTGCTCGAACACGTGGGACATCATGTCGACCATTCCGTAGATCGTGTGGTTTTTAGGAACAGTGAATGTGTTTTCCGGATCAAGGATTGAGAATTGAGGGAATGTAACCGGGCTTCCCCAACCGTATTTTTCATTGGTTTCCCAGTTTGTGATAACGGATCCTGCATTCATTTCAGAACCGGTCGCAGCAAGGGTCAACACGGTACCGAATGGAAGGGCTTCTGAAGCAAAAGCTTTCTTCGTGACAAGATCCCATGCATCTCCATCATATTTCGCACCGGCAGCGATTGCTTTGGTACAGTCGATGACGCTTCCTCCACCTACGGCAAGCAGGAACTCGATGCCTTCTTCTTTACAGATATCCACACCGCGTCTTACCGTGGTCAAACGTGGATTGGGTTCAACACCGGCAAGTTCGAATACTTCGGCATCGATGTCGTTCAAGACAGCCGTCACTTGGTCATAAAGGCCGCTTTTCTTGATGCTTCCGCCACCGTATACGAGAAGCACTTTTTTACCGTATTGAGGGACAAGGTCCTTCAGCTGCTCGACTTGACCTTTACCAAAGATCAATTTCGTCGGATTATAAAACGTAAATTCATTCATTATAAATACCTCCTAAAGAGTATATGTTCGTGTTCACCTTTTTTATTATGGATGAGACCCGGCGTAAAATGCAAAGAACTTGCCCAAAAATTTAAAAAGGCCAGCACATAACCATTGACGATCGGGGCATAGTAATAGTGAACCATACAATAAGGAGGAAACAAACATGAGTGCTTTACAACGTATTGCATTGGTTCTCACCATCATCGGTGCCGTGAACTGGGGGCTGATCGGATTTTTCCAATTCGACCTCGTCGCCGCCATTTTCGGAGGACAAGGTGCCGGACTTTCCCGGATCATCTATGGTCTGGTCGGAATTTCAGGACTGATCAATCTTGGATTACTGTTCAAACCGACAGAGGAACTGGAACGGGATCACCGTACAGAACCTACACGATAAATAAAATGAAAGAAGGCGTCCCCACTAGACGGGACGCCTTCTTCTTTATTTCAGCAGTTTTTTGATGAGCTGCATCCCGAATTTCCCATTTGGGTACCGGAAGCTCATATCGAATTTATTGGTCTGTTTCATGACGCTTTTATAGTGGGAGAATGTGGAGAAGCTGGACTCACCGTGATAGCTCCCCATGCCACTTTCCCCTACGCCGCCGAATGGAAGATAGGGCGTCACGATATGCATCAGGGTATCATTGATACAGCCCCCGCCATACGAGATATTTCCGGTGATGGCGGCTTCGGTTGCTTCATTGTTCGTGAACAGATACAGTGCCAGGGGCTTCGGCCTTTCCGTTACATAGTCAATGACTTCTTCTAGGTTTTCGTACTCGAGCACCGGGAATACGGGACCGAAGATTTCTTCCTGCATGACCGGGACAGAGTGATCCCTCGGTGTCATCAGGGTCGGCTCCATCTTCAGGAACGTACGATCGAGTTTCCCCCCTAGGAGGATTTCCCCGTCATCGAGATAAGAGGCAATCCTGTCGAAATGCCGTTCATTGATGATGCGCCCGTACTTATCATTCTTAAGGGGCTCCGGACCATAAAATGTCACGACGGCATTCTTGAACTCCGTGATGAATTGCTCCTTGATGCTTTTGTGAAGGAAGAGGTAATCCGGGGCGATGCATGTCTGTCCTGCATTCGTGACCTTCCCAAAGGCGATTCGCTTGGCTGCCAGGGCGATATCCGCCGTCTGGTCCACGATGCACGGGCTTTTCCCTCCAAGTTCGAGGGTGACGGGGATCAACCGTTTGCTTGCCGCTTCCATGACGACCTTCCCGACGGGTACACTGCCTGTGAAGAAGATGTAGTCAAACGGTTGGTCAAGGAGATGCCCCGTTGTTTCCACTCCTCCTTCGATCACTTTCAGCACATGTCCGTCAAAGCGGGCGGAGATGATCCGCTCAAGAAGACGTGATGTATGGACCGTAAGCTCTGAAGGCTTGATGATGGCCGTGTTCCCCGCCGCAATGGCACCGATCACCGGGGCCAGGGCAAGCTGGAACGGGTAATTCCATGGGGAGATGATCAGCGTGACCCCATAGGGTTCCGGCACCGAGTAACTTTTAGATCCGATATGGGTCTTGGCTACCTTTACTTTTTTCGGTTCTGCCCACTCATCGATCTGTTTGAGCACGAAGCGTATTTCTTCGAGAAGGATGCCGATTTCCGTTGCATAGGTTTCCATTTCGGACTTATTCAGATCCATCTGCAGGGCGTGGATGATATCTTCTTCATGATCTTTGATCATACGATAGAGCGTTTGAAGGGTTTCTTTCCTACTGGAAATTGGTCTGGTATGTCCGTTCTTAAAAAAAGACTTTTGATTCTGTATGGCCTGTTTTACGGTTTGTAGGGACGTTTCCTCAATATTCATCTTCATGACCTCCGATATCCTATGTATCCGCTTTAGCTGTTCTACCTTCAATCGTACGAATGGAACAGATGAATGTCAATTTTATAAGGTGCAGGAACAAAAAAGCGCATCACCCCGAAGGATGATGCGCCATGGTATGCGATGGTTAGACCCAACCTCTGAATCTTGAGGCTTCAGCCATTTTGCGCGCTCCCACCATGTAGGCGGCAAGACGCATATTGACTCTGCGATTCTGTGATGTTTCATAGACATTATTGAACGCTTCGACAAGCTTGATCTGAAGCTTCTCGTTTACTTCTTCTTCTGTCCAGTAATAGCCTTGGTTGTTCTGTACCCATTCGAAGTAGGATACCGTTACACCGCCTGCACTGGCAAGGACGTCCGGTACGAGGAGGATGCCACGCTCAGACAGGATCCTTGTAGCTTCCAATGTTGTAGGTCCATTCGCCGCTTCCACGACGATCGACGCTTTGATATCATGGGCATTCTGCTCTGTAATCTGATTCGAGATGGCAGCAGGCACCAGAATATCACAATCCAGCTCAAGGAGTTCTTTGTTCGTAAGCGTATTCTCAAAGAGCGTCGTGACGGTTCCGAAACTGTCGCGGCGGTCCAGGAGATAATCGATATCGAGTCCGTCCGGATCATGGAGCGCTCCGTGGGCATCCGAGATCGCGATGACCTTGGCTCCGGCATCATGCATGAACTTCGCAAGGAAGCTTCCTGCATTCCCGAATCCTTGGATCACGACACGTGCTCCCTTGATATCGATCCCGCGTTTTTTGGCCGCTTCATCGATGCAGATGGTCACACCCTGAGCGGTCGCTTTTTCACGTCCCTGGGATCCTCCGAGGACGATCGGTTTCCCCGTGATGAAACCAGGCGAATCATTTTCCCGTAAACGGCTGTATTCATCCATCATCCAGGCCATGATCTGCGAGTTGGTGTACACGTCAGGTGCCGGAATATCCTTTGTCGGCCCGACGATCTGGCTGATCGCCCTTACATATCCACGGCTGAGCTTTTCAAGCTCGGTGAAGGACATGGTGCGGGGATCGCAGATGATCCCGCCTTTCCCTCCGCCGTACGGAAGGTCGACGATCCCGCATTTCAGGCTCATCCACATGGAAAGCGCCTTCACTTCTTCCTCATCGACCTCAGGATGGAAGCGCACGCCCCCCTTTGTAGGACCGACGGCGTCGTTATGCTGCGCGCGGTAACCCGTGAAAACCTTGATGCTTCCGTCGTCCATCCTGACAGGGATGCGGACGGTGAGCATGCGGATCGGTTCTTTTAGAAGCTCGAACATTTCTTCGGAATAGCCCAGTTTGGACAAAGCATCATTGATGACATGTTGTGTAGAAGTAAACAGATTAAGGTTTTCTCCCATTGTTAACATTCGCCTCTTTATTATGTGATCTGAAACGTTGTAATTGTAACATATAACCGTTACCTAAACCATCAGCATCTACAAAATTTCGAAAAGATTCCGTCTCTTGCCCACGCTTTCAAGAAAGCACTTTCTTGATCCGCTCGATTGCCCAGTCCAGATCTTCCTGAGAAATCACAAGGGGTGGAGCGAAACGGATGACGGTATCATGGGTTTCTTTGCAAAGGAGACCTTCATCCTTGAGCTTTTCACAATACGCACGTGCCGGTTCATGAAGCTCGACTCCGATGAAGAGGCCGCTTCCCCGCACTTCCTTGATGAGGGGGTTCTTGATCTCCTTGAGTTTACCCATGAAGTACTCGCCCATCTCCAGGGAGCGATCTGCAAGGTTTTCATCGATGAGCACATCGAGGGAGGCGATGGAAACGGCACATGCCATCGGGTTTCCTCCGAATGTGGAACCATGTGAGCCCGGATTGAACACACCAAGGACCGCTTCGTCCGCCACTACGCATGAAATCGGGAACACGCCTCCGCCGAGTGCTTTACCGAGAATATACATATCCGGATTGACCCTAGCCCACTCACACGCAAACATTTTACCGGAACGGGCAAGCCCCGCCTGGATCTCATCTGCGATGAAGAGCACATTCTGTTCCTTGCAAAGATCGGCAGCTGCTTTCAGGAAGCCTTCAGGAGGGAACACAATCCCGGCCTCTCCCTGGATCGGCTCGATGAGGAAGGCTGCCGTATTCGGTGTGATCGCCTCTTTCAACGCGTCAAGATCGCCATATGGAATGAGATTGATGCCTGGCAGCATCGGGCCGAATCCACGCTTATATTCTTCTTCTGACGATAGAGAAACAGCCGTCATCGTCCTGCCGTGGAAGTTCCCATTGCACGCGATGATTTCAGCACGGTTTTCCTCGACACCTTTCACATCATACGCCCAGCGCCTGGCCGTTTTGATGGCCGTTTCGACTGCTTCTGCTCCCGTGTTCATCGGCAGGGCCATATCCTTGCCTGTCAGCTGACAGATTTTCTCGTACCACGGTGCCAACTGATCGTTATGGAAGGCACGTGATGTAAGCGTCACGCGGTCTGCCTGATCCTTCAGCGCCTGGATGATCTTCGGATGGCGATGGCCCTGGTTGACGGCAGAATACGCACTGAGCATATCCATGTAGCGGTTGCCTTCGGGATCGGTCACCCATACCCCTTCTGCTTCCGAAATGACAATCGGCAGGGGATGATAATTCCTTGCTCCGTATTTATCTGTTTGATCGATGATCGCCTGTGAACTCGCCATGCATATTCCTCCTTTAAATTCACCGGTATTACCGGTTTATATAAGGATGGAGCCCCTGTCAGACAAGAGCTCCTTCCGTTTTTCCTTATAGAGTTTCCGAAGTTGTTTTCGCTTGAAGGTGAAGCAACAGATAATCAGGTCCGCCTGCTTTGGAATCCGTCCCGGACATATTGAATCCTCCGAACGGCTGGTATCCAACGATGGCACCTGTACAGCCGCGGTTGAAGTAAAGGTTTCCGACGTGGAAGTCCTCCCGCGCCTGCTCGATTTTCGCACGGTTATTCGTGATGACTGCTCCAGTCAATCCGTAATCCGTGTTGTTGGCGATCTCAAGGGCATGATCGAAATCCTTCGCCTTGGAGAAGGCAACGACCGGTCCGAAGATTTCTTCCTGCATGAGTCGTGCATCAGGAGCAAGGTCGGCAAAGATCGTCGGTTTGACGAAGTAGCCTTTCGAGCTGTCTCCTTCACCGCCAACCATGAGTTTTCCTTCTTCCTTCCCGATTTCGATGTAGCTCATGATCTTATCGAATGAAGCTTGATCGATGACCGGTCCCATGAAGTTATCCTGGTCGACAGGGTTTCCGACTGTGAGTTCCTTCGTCAATTCAACTGCACGCTCGAGCACCTGGTCGTATACATCTTCCACGACGACGGCACGTGAACAAGCCGAGCATTTTTGACCGGAGAAGCCAAAGGCAGATGCCACGATGGATTTAGCTGCAAGTTCGATATCGCCTTCTGAATCGACGACGATCGTATCTTTCCCTCCCATTTCAGCGATCACGCGCTTCAGCCATTTCTGACCAGGATGGACTTTTGCAGCCCTTTCGTAGATGCGGATCCCGACATCACGTGATCCAGTGAAGGAGATGAAACGTGTTTTCGGGTGATCTACGAGGTAATCCCCGACTTCAGCACCGCTTCCAGGGATATAGTTGATAACGCCTTTTGGAAGACCGGCTTCTTCAAGGACTTCGATGAATTTAGCCGCAACGACGGCTGTCGTGGATGCAGGCTTCAAGAGCACCGTATTTCCTGTCACGATGGCCGCAACAGCCGTACCGGCCATGATGGCAAACGCGAAGTTCCAAGGAGAGATGACAACGCCCACTCCAAGAGGGATATAGTTGAACTGGTTGTATTCGCCAGGACGGCTTTCTACAGGGAAACCATCTTTCAGGCGCAGCATCTGGCGTGCATAATACTCCATGAAGTCGATTGCTTCGGCCGTATCGGCATCCGCCTCATTCCATGGTTTGCCCGCTTCTTTTGTCAGCAGGGCTGAAAATTCGTGCTTGCGTCGGCGTACGATGGCAGAAGCACGGAACAAGATATCTGCACGCGTTTCCGGTTTCACCTTTCGCCAGGTCTGGAATGTATCATATGCTACGTTCATTGCTTTTTCTGCGAGTTCCTGATCAGCTTTAGATACGTTTCCGATCAGTTCTTTATGGTCTGCAGGATTGACTGACACCAATTTTGCATCAGTAGTCACTCGCTCCCCGCCGATAATCAGGGGATAGTCTTGTCCAAGATAGGCTTCAACTGTTTTCAAGCCTTCTTTATACGCTTTTTGGTTTTCTTTGTTCGAGAAGTCTGTGAATGGTTCATGCTTGTAAGGAATCATATGGGTGTTGCCCCCTTTTAAACAAAGATTTTAATGTGATCTCAGAGTATTTCCGGTATGAACCGCAAAAAATATTTGCATTCAGAAAACCCTTACACTTATAATAATGCAAAAGATGGTTGCTTTTTTCAAGAGTTTTTTGAAAAATTTTTATTTTCAAAGTCGACGGCGCGGCTTAGAAGATAAGAGAGCACCAATCGCAGAGGGGGATTCATCTTGCTCGAACGTGAGAAACGCCTATATATGTATGAAGTCGTGGCCCATCACCTCGAGTCAGGGGTCCACGTCATCGATTCAACCGGCCGGACCGTGATCTATAACGATAAAATGAAGGAAATCGAAGGTATGGAGGTCGAGGATGTATTGGATAAAAATCTCCTCGATGTCTTTCAATTTCACTCAGAAGAAGAAAGCACCCTTCTTCAGGTACTCCACACAGGGACACCGACGCTGAACGTAAAGCAAACCTATTTCAATAGCAATGGCGTGGAAATCACCACCATCAACGACACGTATCCGATTCACTTTGATGATTACATCATCGGTGCCGTTGAAATTGCACGGGATGTGACAAGCCTGGAAAAAATGATGAAGGACCATGTTCACAAACAGCCGGCTCCCCCTTCGTTTCACCGGATCGTCGGGTCCCATCCGCGCATTCAGGAAGCACTCTCCGCCGGGAAGAAAGCCGCTCTATCCACGACTCCCATCCTCATTTGTGGCGAAATCGGTACGGGTAAGGAAATGTTGGCCCGCTCCATCCACTGTGATGGCGTACGGAAGGATGCCCCGTTCATCAAACAGGATTGTGCGTCCATGCCTGGCGAAGATCTTACGATGATCCTTTTTGGTACCGGTTCCAAAGGCGGGGTGATGAAAGAAGCCTCAGGCGGATCGATCCTATTCGATGAACTGAATGCCATGCCCCTCCACGTTCAGGAACAATTACTCGACCTGATGGACAGCAGCTCATTCCCTGATGTCCGCCTCATGGCCACGGTCAATGAAGATCCGATCGACGCAGTGGCAGACGGCAGGCTGTTGAAGGCGCTATATTATCGGTTCAGCTCCGCCTCCTTTTTCATCCCTCCCCTCCGGAACAGGCTGGAGGATCTGCACGACCTTGTATCGAGCTTCCTTGATCGATTCAATCATCACTACGCCAGGAATGTCACGGGCATTTCCACAGAGGTGGAGGGGACGTTCCGTAAATATGACTGGCCCGGGAACGTGAGGGAGCTCGAGCACGTGCTTGAAGGAGCGTATCAGCTCATCGGTTCCCATAAGGTAATCGGTTTTAATCATCTTCCATTCGGGTTCAGGCAGCGGATCCATCATTCTCCCGTCGCTGATGACCACCAGGGCGACTCCGACTTCCTCCATCAGTCAGGGAGTGAGCCTAAACCCCTTGAGGTCTTCATGGAAGAAGCCGAGACGTACTATATTCAAAAGGCCATGAAGCACCACCAATTCAATATCACCAAGACCGCCAAGGCACTTGGGATGAGCAGGCAGAATCTTCAGTACAGAATCCGCAAATACGGCATCGAGCGCGGGGGATTTTGACTCCTCACGTAAAAAATACGAGGCTGGGACAACATATTTTAGACATAGTAAAACCCGAATGCATTTGCCTACGACAAATGCATTCGGGTTTTTACTTTGGTTCATGACGATCATCGTTTCAAACGGTTGATTGGAGTGCAAGACGAAGACTCCCTCGGAAAAAGTTATTATGACGGGTGTTCCCAACACTTTTCTTAGGTGAAAAATTTTTTTGAATATCCTTTCGGATTTTCTTCATTCCTTCATTTATCATTTATTCAAAATAAAGGGGATCGAGCCTACGCGTTGCGTCAGGAGATTGGATAAATCCCCCCTTTTTAATTCTTATGGGCACCTTTGATCTCTGCTTGTTAAGGGGACTCACCCTCCCATATCTCCTGGCATCTATGTGCTCACATTCCTTCGTTGGGTCTCGCCTTAACGCAGAGGCCAGCTTATGCTCCTGCATGGACTGATCTAAGATGATCGTCGAAAGTCTTGTGTGTGCCGGCTTCTCAGTGTCTAGGTTGTTTTAATTAAGCGAGCGTAGATGTTACGCAGCTTCTTGATTACCAAAGAAGGAGATATCAGCTACCATACGCTCTTCATTGAATGTTTCGCCCCTTTTGCTTAAACCATGAAGGACTTGAATCAATTTCCGACATAGGATTAACAACGCTTCTTTCTTAGCGACGGGGTGTTCGCGATGTTCACTATAGTAATTGTACAGGGACCGAAACGCTGGTATGGCGTGTAAAATCGGGAAAATCGCCTTATATATCAAGGAGCGTAGCCGTTTCCGCCCGCGTTTAGACAATCGCTTGTTCCCTTCTTTTTTTCCCGAGGAATTGGTGACTAACGTAAGACCCGCTAATTTTAGGATTTGGCGTGGACTCTTATAGTGTGAAAAGGCTCCTATTTCTGAAAGGATCTCTACTACGGTGTTTTCTCCAATACCAGGGACCGAAAGGAACAGATCGAAATCTGTCATCTGTTTCGCCAACGTCACTAACTGCTTTTCTATGCTTACCAGTTGTTCTTCAAGCAGCTTCATCTGTGTCAATAGAATTTGGATCTCTGCCCGTGCCATTTCAGGACTCTCCTGATAGCCAATAGATGTGGCCGCGACATCAAGAAGCTTAGTAAGGTTTTTAACCGAGAAATGCTTCCCCCCCAGGTTCCTGAGGTTTTCCAAGAGCTTCTCAGGATCTTCTCTCACAAGGTCTTCCGGAAGAGGATAAGAAGAAAGAACAGTGGAGGCGTTCATTCCAATGGACTTATAAACCGAAATAAACTCAGGGAAGTATAGATCAATCCATCGCTTGATCCGGTTTTGAGTCGACGCTCCTTGTTTTTTCAGACGAGCCCTAAATGCCGATCCATGACGCAACTCTGCTTCAATAGGAGTCATGTCACGAGGAATACTGTAATAGCCTTGCGGTATCATCTTGGCAATGACACGAGCGTCTTTCGGATCGTTTTTACTCTGTAGGTTGTCATCCAATTCTTTGGTTTGCTTCACATGGAGAGGGTTGACGAGAACAAAGCGAATGCCCCGATCCGTAAGGTACGAGGATAAATTCATCCAGTAATGACCGGTAGGTTCAAATCCAACGACTACATTCTTCTTTTGATGAGATTCCATCACCTTTAGGATGGTAGCGTAAAAGGTTTCAAAGCCTTGTCTGGACTGACGGAATGAGAAGCTTTTCTTGACCTCCCTACCTCGTTCATCCACTGCGCAGGCATAATGTACACACTTGGCGATGTCGACGCCAATCACCAATGTGTCCTCAGAAATTTGATTAATGCGTTCATTTCGATTATCATGCATGTTAAAGATCCTCCTTTTTGTGTGTGGCTTCGCACCTGCATCATAAAGGAGGATCTTTTTTTGTGCAATAGGTCCATACTTTCCCCACAGGAATAGCTCCTGCGGGAAGAGTAGCTGATGTGAGACCCCGCAGACCTGAAGAGGAGGCTCATGGGCTACCCGCGTAAAGCGGAGTCTTGCACGGAAATCATGAGCGGTATAATGAACCTACACTGATCGTGTTGGTCACCCTTTTTCGTTTTTTGTCCCACCCTCGTTTTGCCTATTGCATATGTTGAAGGTACGGGGTGAGATCGACTCCGATTTCTTTTGAAAGTTCTTTCCCCAACTCCACATCGGCACGGAAGAAGTTACAGACTGCACGCAATGCGATGCGCGTATCGATCCCGGCCAGTTCATTTGAAATGTTTTTGACCACTTGGGCTTTGACCTCATCGGGGTAGCTCCTGTAAATGTCGCCGGCCTGACCAAAATCATCGGTTTTACGGATCTTGATCCTTCCTCTTTCACCAGTGACCGGTTGATGAACCTCTTCATACCCCGGCACTTCCTCCGGCTCACCTGAAAAGCTGTTCGGTTCATAGTTCACCGGACTCTTCTGCTGCTTGAACGGCATCCCGCCGTCCCGCTGCTGATTGGCTACCTGGGCGAACGGGCAGTTGATCGGGAGCTGAAGATAATTGGCCCCGATCCGGTAGCGCTGTGTATCGGAATAAGAGAATAATCTCCCCTGCAGCAGTTTATCTTCAGAAGGGAGCATCCCATTGACCAATACACCAGGATTGAACCCAACGGACTCAGTCTCCGCGAACACATTTTCAGGATTCCGGTTGAGGATCATCGTCCCGACAAAGTGGGCAGGAATATCCTCTTCCGGCCAGTCCTTTGTGGCATCCAGAGGATCGTATGAGAACGAATCAAGGTCCATCGGATCAAGGATCTGGACGTACAGATCCCATTCAGGATAATTCCCTTCCTCGATGGCCTCATATAGGTCCCTGCTTGCATGGTTGAAGTCCTTCCCCTGGATCTCAGCTGCTTCTTCTGCAGAAAGATTCCGGATTCCCTCCTTCGGCTTCCACTTCAACTTCACATAAACCATATTGCCTGCTGCATTCACCCACTTGAATGCATGCACGCTCGACCCCCGCATATGACGATAGTTTGCAGGAATCCCTTCATCCGTGTACAGATGCAGGAGCATGTTCGTCGACTCCGGTGACAGGGTCATGAAGTCCCAGTAGCGCTCCGGTTCCTGTATATTCGTCTGTGGATTCGGTTTGAGGGCATGAACCATATCCGGGAACTTCATCGCATCGCGGATGAAGAAGACAGGCAGATTATTGCCGACAAAATCCCAGTTTCCTTCCTCGGTATAGAACTTGACTGAAAATCCACGGGGATCGCGAAGCGTTTCCGGAGAATGTTGACCATGGATCACGGTCGAAAAACGGGCAAAAACCGGCGTTTCCTTCCCTTCCTCCTGAAGGAATGCAGCTTTTGTATACTTCTTCATACTATTCTTCGTGATGAAGACCCCGTGAGCCCCCGCACCCCTCGCATGGACCACCCGCTCCGGAACCCGTTCCCGGTCGAAATGCGCCAATTTCTCAATTAGCTGATAATCTTCGAGAAGAGTTGGCCCATTGCTTCCAGCCGTCAAAGAGTTTTGATTGTCTCCGATCGGGGCTCCTTGATTCGTTGTCAGTTTTTGATTCTTCATATGAACACCTCTTTTATTTATAATAATTATTATTAAAGTATAGTTTTATTTTACCTATTTCCGGGGTTTTGTCAACATTAATTATAATAATTATAAAGTAATAACTTTTAAAATTAGCAAAAAAAGAGACAACATCGTCCGTTGTCTCTTACACTGTATTCTCACGCACTATGAAATAGAACGCATTATTTTTTCAGAGAGGAGGTGGTGACAAATCTGACCCCGAGCGAAGATTCCAGGGAAAACATGCCACCTCTCCCCTCTTTCACATCCAAAAGGATGTCGAAGGCTTTCCAGTACTCATATTGCTCCCGACTCATATAGAACGGCGTCTGAGACACGGTACCCACAAGGACGTCCCCGTCACCGATCAGGAGGTCTCCCTCTTCCAGGCAGATCGGGGCGCTGCCATCACAGCATCCACCGGATTGGTGAAAGATGAGGGGACCATGCTTTTCCCACAGCCTCTTGATCACGCCATCCGCTGCGTCAGTTGCAGAGACTGACATGTTAGAAGAATCCCAGTTTCTTTGGACTGTAGCTGACAAGAAGATTCTTCGTCTGCTGATAGTGGGAGAGCATCATCTTATGGGTCTCGCGCCCGATTCCGGACATTTTATATCCACCGAAAGCGGCATGCGCAGGGTACTGGTGGTAACAGTTCGTCCATACGCGTCCCGCCTGGATATCCCTGCCGAAGCGGTAGGCCGTATTCATATCCCTCGACCATACGCCTGCCCCAAGTCCATAAAGTGTATCATTGGCGATGTCCAGCGCCTCTTCTTTCGTTTTGAACGTCGTCACGGAAACGACCGGGCCAAAGATTTCTTCTTGGAAGACCCTCATATCGTTTGTTCCTTTGAAGATCGTCGGTTTGACATAGAAACCTGTGCCATGATCGCCGTCAAGCTGGTTCTGTTCACCACCGATCAACACCTCGGCACCTTCATCTTTTCCGATTTGAATATAAGAAAGGATTTTATCGAGCTGCTCCTGGGAAGCCTGCGCCCCGAGCATTGTATCCGTATCAAGGGGATTCCCCTGCTTGATCTGCTTGACCCGTTCGATGGCGCGCTCTATGAATTTATCATAAATGGACTCCTGGACCAGGGCCCTTGAAGGACAGGTACAAACCTCCCCCTGATTCAGCGCGAACATGACAAAGCCTTCCACCGCTTTATCAAGGAAGTCGTCATCCTGGTCCATCACATCCTCGAAGAATATGTTCGGGGATTTTCCACCCAGTTCAAGCGTGACAGGGATGAGGTTCTGAGAAGCATACTGCATGATCAGCCTCCCCGTCGTCGTCTCACCAGTGAAGGCCACTTTGCCGACCCGCTTGCTTTGGGCCAGTGGTTTTCCCGCTTCAAGCCCAAAACCTTGAACCACATTCAGGACGCCTTTCGGAAGGATGTCCTTGATG
The DNA here is from genome assembly GCF_009806575.1 of Rossellomorea marisflavi. Lineage (NCBI taxonomy): Bacteria > Bacillati > Bacillota > Bacilli > Caryophanales > Bacillaceae > Rossellomorea > Rossellomorea marisflavi. Next base: position 3,351,896 of record NZ_CP047095.1, read on the forward strand.
AGATCCATCAGGACCATGATGGAAGCAGGCGTCTGCTCGGCCGGTTTAAGGACGATGCAGTTCCCGGCGGCCAATGCCGGCGCGATCTTCCATGTGGCCATGAGGAGAGGGAAGTTCCACGGGATGATCTGGGCGACGACACCGATCGGCTCGTGGAAGTGGTAGGATACAGTATCTTCATCGATTTCACCGATCGTACCTTCCTGCCCCCTGATACACCCTGCAAAATACCTGAAGTGATCGATGGCAAGGGGAAGATCCGCTGCCAGCGTCTCCCGCACAGGCTTCCCATTATCCCAGGTCTCTGCCACTGCCAGCATTTCCAGGTTTTCTTCCATCCGGTCGGCAATCTTATTCAGGACGGACGCCCTTTCGGCAACAGTCGTTTTTCCCCAGGCGTCCTTTGCAGCATGGGCGGCATCAAGAGCCTTTTCCACATCCTCCTGATTGGATCGTGCAATCCGTGTGAAGACCTTCCCTGTCACCGGCGATACATTATCAAAGTATTCACCGCTTACAGGCGGTACGAATTCCCCTCCGATAAAGTTTTCATACTGATCCTTGAACGACACCAATGAGCCTTCTGTATTCGGGTTCTGATACAGCATTCGACATCCTCCTTTATTTATGTATATTCCTACTAAATAAAGCGCTTACATATCGAGTATACTAGAGATCTTATTCTTCCTACAAGCATATTGACTCATTATTCTATATTTTCAAATAAATCAAGACAAATAAAAAAGCGGCCTTAGCCGCTTCTTTCGTCTTACTTTTTGATTAGATCTTCGCGTTTTGATTGCTCAATCCACTCTTCAAGTTTGTCTTTAAGAGTATTGAAGCCTGCAGGAGTTGTTTCTTCAGCTGCTGCCGGTTTCACACTTCCTTGACGACGTGGTTTCTTTGCTGCTGCAGGTTGTTCTGCAGGAGCTTCTTGAGTTGCGCGGATTGAAAGGCTGATTTTCCCTTTCGCTTCGTCAACAGAAAGAACTTTCACTTGTACTTCATCACCAACAGAAAGGTGCTCATTCACGTCTTTAACGAATCCGTGAGTGATTTCTGAAATGTGGACAAGTCCTTGTGTTTCTTCATCTAAAGCAACAAACGCACCGTAAGGCTGGATTCCTGTAACTTTACCAGTTACAACAGATCCTGTTTCGAATTTTGTAGTCATGGTAACACTCCTAGTATATATATTATTTTCTCTTTTACACGCAATTGTAGATTATATCACAGTTCTTTGATTTCCGCAAAGCTAATTTCACCGGTCCATTGCAGATCAGCCTACAATTGCACTCTCCTTATGTAGGTTTCCCATACCGAACAACAAATAATACCCATTTTATCAATCTTTATTCTTCGTGCGAATGGAGAGTATGAATTCCCACGGATGAGAGAGCAGAAAAAAACCCGGGCCAGTGGCCGCGGGCGGGTTTTGCACATTATGATTTGATGAGCCTTTTCTCACGTTGTTTCCGAAGATAAGGTGTCGCGTACAGATAAAATGCAGCCAGATGGGCAAAGGCAAAGTTCGCAACGAGCAAGCTCCACAGCGTCACATGTCCCCAGCCACCGAGTTCAGGAACAACGACGTAATAGATGAATGCACCCCATAGGGCGATGACGAACGGGATATGGGCCACTGCCCACTTGCGGTGTTCTATCCAGAGAAAAAGAGGCGTGGCGGTTGCAATAAATAGATAAACCATGAATACATCCATTTTGATAACCTCCATTCATATTATAAGGAAACGCTTTCAATTTTGTCGAAAAAGAGTCTAATTTGTGAACGTTTTGTTACAATTAGTATACTACAAACAGATAAAATTTCCACCCCAAAAGCTGATTTTTTTAAAATTTTCAATAATTTAGTGAAAAAGTAATAAGGTGAACCGTTTTCACGCATAATAAGTGGAATCACACCCATATTTTATCCACTTTTCTGTCAGTTAAACCCAGATCACTTATAAATTGAAAATTTCAAAATCCAGTGTACATGGGTATGAAAACATAGTACGATTGAAAAATCTTATTTTTTTGAAAGGAGGAGCTGTAATTGGCTGCAAAACAACAATGGACTTCTAAACTTGGCTTCATCCTGGCTGCCGCAGGTTCCGCAATCGGACTGGGCGCCATCTGGAAATTCCCCTATATGGCCGGGGCAAATGGTGGAGGTGTCTTCTTCCTTCTCTTCATCCTCTTCACCGTCCTGATCGGGGCACCGATCCTGCTGGCGGAATTCATCATCGGACGCAAAGCTGGTGCAGATGCGATTACTTCCTATAAAAAACTTGCTCCCAATTCATACTGGCATCTCATAGGATACTTAGGAACCATCGTTTCCTTCATCATCCTATCTTTTTATAGTGTCGTCGGAGGCTGGATTTTATCCTACCTTTGGAGAAGTGTAACGGGCTCTTTGAGCGGGAAAACCCAGGAAGGATATTCGGCGCTCTTTGAAAGTGTCATATCGAATCCATGGGAGGTGCTGATTGCACAGGGCGTCTTCATGATCATGACCATTATGGTCGTACAGGGAGGCGTACAGAAAGGGATCGAACGGGCGAGCCGGTATATGATGCCATCATTATTCATTTTATTCTTCGTTCTCGTCATCCGGGCCCTGACGCTGGACGGTGCCATGGAAGGAGTTCGCTTCCTTCTTCTTCCTGACTGGAGCCAGCTTACTGGAAAGACGGTCCTCCTTGCCATGGGACAGGCCTTTTTCGCTCTCACAGTCGGACTATCGGTCATGGTCACCTACGCTTCCTACCTGCCGAAGAATGACAGCATGCCCAAATCGGCCCTCAGCGTATCGGGATTGAATATCCTGATTTCACTGCTTGCGGGCCTTGTGATCTTCCCGGCTGTTTATGCCCTCGGGTTCCAACCCGACCAGGGTCCAGGGATCGCCTTCGTCGTACTTCCAGCCGTTTTCAATGAAATGGCCTTCGGCGGACTGTTCTTCACGATCTTCCTGGTCCTGCTCCTGTTCGCGACATTGACCTCCGCATTCTCCATCCTGGAGATCGGTGTGGCTGGCTTATCAAAAGGAGCATCCACAAAACGGGTGAAATTTTCGTGGATGGTGGGGATCCTCGCTTTTGTAGCAGGGATTCCGAGCGCCCTTTCCTTCGGGGTATTGGGTGATATCAAAATTGCAGGTCTGAACTTCTTCGACTTCGCAGACAACATCACCTCGAACTTCGGTCTTCCGATCGGAGCACTCCTGATCAGTATCTTCATCGGCTATCGACTGAAGAAGGAAGATGTGTGGGACGAAGTAAGGTTGGGTTCAGGTATTTCACGGGGCGTGTTCAACGCCTGGATGCTCCTGATCCGCATTCTCGTCCCCATTGCGATCATATTGATCCTCATTACCAATTGATTTTCCAACCCCTTGGGACTGCTTTTAATGCGGTTTCCCGGGGTTTTTTTATGCATTGGGTCATGGGGGTAGATTATAGGATTGTACCTGGTACCATTTCGAGGTTCGGTGCCTGGTACAATTTCGCCGTTTGGTGCCAGGTACAATTTCGCCGTCCGGTGCCAGGTACAATTTTGCCGTTCGGTGCCAGGCACAATTTCGCCGTTTGGTGCCTGGCACAATTCCGACATTCGGTGCCTGGCACAATTCCTACATTCGGTGCCTGGCACAAATTCGCCGTTCGGTGCCTGGCACAATTCCGACGTTCGGTGCCTGGCACAAATTCGCCATTCGGTGCCTGGCACAATTCCTACATTCGGTGCCTGGCACACTCCCTCTGAAGTTCCTCCGCATTCATCAGATTCCGTAACAGATTGTTCAAGCATGGACGTGCGCGTTTTTTCCATATGATGGTATACTGAATATATAGGATATCAACCGCTTTCATATAAAGGAGGAGGACGCCATGTCCCATTTCGGTAAGAATATCAAGAGGATCCGCGAAGAACGCCAAATGACTCTGCAGGAACTTGCGGTGAAGGCAAGGATCGGGACGAATTCACTGATGAAATACGAAGAGGGGGAAAAGATCCCCGACACTCCCACTGTCCTGAAATTTTCAACGGTCCTGGATGTCCCTGCTTCTACACTCCTGGAAGACAGGACCCCTGCTTCCTGAAACATTTTTCCACGCAAGGTATAGATCCGTGAAAACCTGGTCATACTGAAAATAAGCTTTCTAAGTATTCCCCCTTTTGTTTTCATTTTGATGGACGCCTTTGAGGCGTCCCTTTTTTTTGCATGCAAAAGGCCGTACCCTACACGGTACGGCCTTTCTTTAGTTTGAATGGTTTTCAACGAATCGTTTCAGGCGCTTCACGGCCTCCTGGAGCTGTTCCATGCTCGAGGCATAGGAGCACCGGATAAACCCTTCCCCGCCTTTCCCGAATACATTTCCGGGCACGACGGCGACTTTCTCTTCAAGGAGCAGTTTCTCGGCAAACTCCTCAGAGGATAGTCCCGTCTTCCGGATGGAAGGAAAAGCATAGAACGCACCGCCGGGGGTATGGCATTCCAGGCCGATCTCATTCAGGGAGTCGACGAAATAATGCCTCCTGTGGCGATAGCTCCTTTTCATCTCCGTCACATCCTCCATCCCTTTATCCAGCGCCTCGATGGCTGCGAACTGCGCAGGCGTGGAGGCGCACATCATCGCATATTGATGGATCTTCAGGAGTGCCTGCGCAATCTCAACAGGAGCACAGATGTATCCAAGGCGCCAGCCGGTCATGGCGAATCCTTTGGAGAATCCGTTGATGACGATGGTTCGATCCCTCATCCCTTCAAGGGATGCGATGGACACATGATCGGCATCGTAGGCAAGCTCGGAATAGATCTCATCGGACAAGACGGCAAGATCATGGCGCTTGATCACCTCAGCGAGCTCGATGAGATCATCCTTCTCCAACACGCTTCCCGTTGGATTATTGGGGGAGCACAACAGGACCGCCTTCGTCTTATCGGTGATCGCCGCTTCAAGCTCTTCAGCAGTCAGGTTGAATCCGTTTTCCGGTTTCGTCTTGACTGTCACGGCTACACCACCGGCGAGTTCCACCAGGGGAACATAGGAAACAAACCCCGGTTCGACGATGATGACCTCATCCCCTTGATCGACAAGGGCGCGCAGGCTGATGTCAAGGGCCTGACTTGCCCCGACCGTGACGATGATCTCATGCGCGGGGTCATAGGTAAGTTGGTAACGGGAATTCATGTAGTCCGCAATCCTTTTCCGGAGATCGAACAGCCCCGCATTCGCCGTATAGGAAGTATAGCCCTGTTCAAGGGACAGGATGGCCGCTTCCCTTACGGTCCAGGAAGTAACGAAATCAGGCTCACCGACACCGAGGGAGATGACGCCTTCCATCCCTGCGGCCAGATCGAAGAACTTTCGGATCCCGGACGGTTTCAGTTTCTCAACAGACTTGGATACATAGCTCGTTTTTGTCGTCATGGGGATACCACGATCCGTTTATCTTCTTCATAATCCCCGAAGATGGTGCCGTCATGCTTGTATTTTTTCAATTGAAAGTGGGTCGTGGTCGAAAGCACGGAATCAATCGTGGACAATTTATCCGATACGAAGTTTGCCACCTCATTCATCGTGCGCCCCTCCACCGTCACCGATAGATCGTATGCTCCAGACATGAGATAGACGCTTTTGACTTCTTTATACCGATAGATGCGCTGGGCGACTTCGTCAAAGCCTACACCCCTTTTTGGCGCCACTTTTACGTCGATCATGGCCGTCACACCTTCATGTCCTTCTACTTTGGACCAGTCGACCACTGAATTGTAGCGGACGAGGATATGGTCTTTTTCCATCCTTGTGACCGTCTCTTCCACTTCTTCCTTTGTCACCTGAAGCATCTTGCTTAAATCCTCATACGTCAGCCTTGAATCCTTTTGAAGGACCCGTAACAGATCCAGTTCCCAATCTCTAAGCTGCATGACTTTTCCTCCTCATCACCTGTAAATGGTTTCATTATATCAGAAGCTCAAGCACATTTCTCCTAAAAGTCTGAGTGTTAAAACGAAAGGAGCGGGTAAAATAATTGGAACAACGTAAAGGAGTGGCGATCATGAGCGACCGTGCACAATTTGCCCGATTGAACGGGGCCGAGATCTATTATGAATACGATAAACATCCGCATTCTTCCGAAACCTTCGTCCTTATTCATGGATTTCTTTCATCGACCTTCAGCTTCAGGCAGCTTCATCCGCTCTTGAAGGCATCCTATAATGTTCTCTCCATCGACCTTCCTCCCTTCGGCAAAAGCAGTAAGACAAAGGGATTCATTTATTCATACGACAACCTGGCCAAAACCGTCATCGATCTCCTCGGGCAGTTGGGGATACAACAGGTGTACCTCACCGGTCATTCCATGGGTGGGCAGATCGCCTTGAATATCATGAAAAAGGCCCCTTCCCTCGTTAAAAAAGGGATCCTGCTCTGCAGTTCAGGTTATTTGAAACGGTTCACATGGCCCGTGCTTACCCTGAGCCGTACTCCTTACTTTCATTTGTACATCAAAAAATGGCTCGCAAAGACAGGAGTCCGGAAAAATCTCGAAAATGTCGTATATGATCACGCCATGATTGATGAGGAAATGATGGATGGGTATATGAAGCCCTTTCTACAGGATGATATCTTCAAAGCCCTCACGAAGATGATCCGCGACCGCGAAGGGGACCTGTCCAGAGAAGATCTCTCCGCTATCCGGACTCCCTGCCTGCTCATATGGGGGGAGCATGACAGGGTGGTGCCTGTGGCGACAGGGAGGCGATTAAATGAAGATCTTCCCCTTTCCTCCCTGATTGTGCTGAAAGACACAGGGCATCTCGTTCCAGAGGAAAAGCCCGATGTGGTCATGACCCATATCCGGTCCTTCGTGGAAGAGGGTCTTCCGGAAGCAAATACTTCGGAGTTCGAATTCGGCCTCTCCCCCTCCCATATATAAAGGTGGGGGGACTGCTGAATCATATTATTTTCATCTTTTCCACTGAGCTTTTATGATGGAAGAGTAAAGCGACATTTCGTAAGGGGGAGTTCACTTGAGTTCATTTGAAAACGTCATTGATCGCAGAGGTTCCTCATCGGTCAAATGGGACAGGACGAAAGAAGTCTTCGGATACGGGGATGTGCTGCCCATGTGGGTGGCCGACATGGACTTCGCGCCTCCTGAACCTGTAATTGAAGCCTTGAAGAAAAGGATGGAACACCCGATTTTCGGCTATACATACGCAGGAGCATCCACTGCCGGATCCATCAAGGATTGGATGGCCAAGAGGCATGGGTGGGAGATCCAATCATCATGGGTGCAGTACAGCCCCGGGGTGGTTCCCGCCCTGGCCACGATCATCCAGGCCCTTACAGAACCTGGTGACAAAGTACTCATCCAATCACCTGTTTATCCGCCATTCTTCAACCTGGTGAAGGAAAATGGACGGGTGGTGGAAAACGCCCAGCTCGTGTATCGCAACGGGGAGTACTCCATCGATTTCACCGCTTTCGAAAAAGCCCTTCAAAATGGGGTGAAGTTGTTCCTGTTATGCAATCCGCATAATCCCGGGGGACGGGTCTGGAATAAGGAAGAGCTGACCCGGATCGCTTCACTCTGCAAGCAATACGGCGTTATCATCGCTTCGGATGAAATCCACTCCGACCTGATCTATCGCCCACACCGCCATATCCCGATTGCGTCCCTTCAAGAAGGCGATCCGGATGCGATCATTACGTGCATCGCCCCGAGCAAGACGTTCAATCTGGCCGGTCTGCAGGCTTCAGCCATGATCACCAAAAATGAAGAGCTTCGGAATAAGATTGCTGGCATTCATGCCAAACAGGGATTCTTTACGTTGAATGCCCTCGGAATCAGTGCCATGGAAGCCGCTTACCGTCACGGAGAGGAATGGCTGGAAGACGTCTTAGCTTATCTAGAGGAAAACATTTCTACAACAAGAACCTATCTGAAGGAACACCTTCCGTCCTTGCATCTTGTCGAACCTGAAGGAACCTATCTGCTCTGGATCGATTGCCGGGAAACGGGACTCTCGGACGAAGACCTGAAGGACCGTCTACTGAGAAAGGGGAAGCTTGCCTTAGAAGAGGGAACGAAATACGGGCAAGGAGGAGAAGGGTTCGTGCGGATGAATATCGCATGCCCGAAAGAAACGCTCCTTGAGGGACTCGACCGCCTGAGAACGGCCCTCACATGATCAAATAAAAAAGACTGCCATGAATGGCAGTCTTTTTTTATTTTTTCCCGATGGACCCGCAGGCAATGCGCTCCCCGGAATCTCCCGATGGCTGGGTCATGCCGTCATCGGCGCTTTCGTCAATGACCAGCGAGGTCCCGTCCTTGGTCATGAGGGACGTCTTGCCTTTTGAAAGGGTCACCTGAGGAGCCATGATCGTTGCCTTCACGCTCCCATCATCCCCGACGATCAGATTGGGTAGATCCCCTGCGTGGGGACCTTGAGGATGAAGAAGTCCATGTTTCTTTTCCAAGGGGTTGAAATGATTTCCCGCCGAAACAAAATCAGGTCGTTTACATGCACTTTTTTCATGGATATGGATGGCAAGGTCCCCCGGCGGAAGCCCCTCAAGGTCAAGGGCAATCTCCACGCCATCTGCTGTTTCCTCGAGGATCGCTGTGCCGATGGAGTCCCCGACCCCGTTCTTCATATCTACAGTCACTTTCGTCGGTTCCTCCAGGACGCATCCTGACAAAAGAAGCGCCGTGATTCCGATCAAGAATAGTTTCATCTGCCGTTCCTCCACGTTCATACTCCTCATCATTGTTGACGAGTCAGGAGAAAAGTATTCGCAGATGGATCGTTTTTGTCAGTCTTCTTGATGACGGGATGCCCTTGCCTCCTCTTCCATCTTCTTCGTCTTCAGCTCTTCACGCTTCGAGATGCGGATGATCAGCCGGAACGTGAGGACAGCGGCAATCATGAAAATGAACATCGTAATGCCCGCAGGGATATATTCACTTTTATCTTCAGGAAAATACAAGAATAGATTAAGGACAAAAAATGAGATCACGGAAACGCTCCTTTCCAATTAAAGCGATTACAGTCATGTTTATTATAGCAATCTTCCCTCCCCTTCACCATGCCAGATTGGGAAGGAATGTCACAATCCCTTGAACGCCGCATAAGAAAGACCCGGATTTCTCCGGGCCCTGTCACTTCACGACTTTGATGCTTTCGATGATCACGTCTTTTTTCGGAGCATCCTGCTCTCCGACTTCTACCGAAGCGATGTTATCAACGACGTCCATGCCTTCGATCACCTGACCGAAGACGGTGTGCGCCTGATCAAGCCAAGGCGTTCCCCCATTTTCCTGATACATCTTCAGGACTTTTTCTGGTGCTCCTTCGGATTTCATCTGCTCTTCATAGTCCGGATTCAGGTTTTTGTTTTGAACGATGAAGAATTGGCTGCCGTTCGAATTTGGACCGGAGTTGGCCATTGAGAGGGCACCTCGCAGATTCAAAAGATTCTCTGAGAACTCATCCTCGAACGGTTTCCCCCAGATGCTTTCACCACCGGTTCCATTCCCCTCAGGGTCTCCCCCCTGAATCATGAAATCATTGATGACCCGGTGAAACTTGAGTCCGTCATAGTACCCTTTCTCGCTGTGGGTCACGAAGTTCTCGACGGCTTTCGGTGCTTGATCGGGGAAGAGCTTGATCTTGATCGTTCCCATGGAGGTTTTCATCTCCACAAGCTTTTCATTCCCCTTCACTTCCTTTGTGAGCTGCGGATAAGTAATGTTCCCATCCGACGCCTGTTCCTTCTTGGACTCTTTCTTGCTTTCTGAACTTTTGTCGTTACCTTGTCCACAGGCTGCCAGCACGAGGGCCAGGCCCACCAGTAAGACCAAAAACCACTTCTTCATATATGTACCTCCACGTGTTACATTGTATATAGCGTATTCTCAAACATTTCCACCTATTATTATAATCGAGTTCATCTTCTGTTAGGAGGGGTTTTATGAAAAATATCCAAATTGGTGATTATGTCACGGCCTTTTATAAGACAGGCACCTATATCGGAGAGGTGACCGGGGAACGCCCGGGGAGTTATGTGGTGAAGGTACTGGCCGTTGTGAAGCATCCGCGCCAGGGAGATCTTCACAACCCCGGGAAAATCGACGTTCCCCTTTTCCATGAGCGAAAAGCACTAGCTTACCGTGAGCAGTCCAACATACCGGACAAAATGGTCAAGCCCTATGAAGGGACGATTCCTGATTACAATGAATCACTCCTTGCTGCTTTCAAGGAACTTAAGGCGAAGCTCTCCGCCGATCCGACGCCCCATGATGCAAAAAGCCTCGAAGCACTGGCCGAAATCCAGAAGGAATATGCCTTGATGTACGGAATCGAATTCTAATACAAAGGACCTGAACGCACATCGGCGGTCAGGTCCTTCATCATGCAAGCTGGTTATAGAATTTCGAAAGGTCGATCCTGTCCCCGATCGTGGTGGGCTCGGCTTTTTCGAGGTACTTCTTATCCTTTTCCACCAGATGATAGATATGCTGGGTCGTCATGGCGTCATCAAGAGCTTTGTGATGCTTGCCAACACCCTCACGTCCGTATTCCTGTACGGCCTTCCACAGCCCCGTCTGATTCTGGTCACCGAAGAATCGTTTATATTCCATGGAAAGATCGACGAATCGTGCATGGAAAGGGAATGCCATCCCGAGGCGTGCACAACTGTCCCTGAGCACCTTCATATCCATATTCCCCCATGTGACCACTTCCTTCACGCCGGATTGATCCAATGACGTGAAATAATCATGCATCTCATTAAACGTACGTCCCCCGTCTACATCGGCCTGAGTGATGGATAAGAATCTCTTGCATCGATTTGTAAGCCTTGGGAAGGAAACCGGCTTGATATAGCAGGAAAAGGTGTCGATGACTTTGCCTCCGTTCACCACGACCACACCGGCCTCAATGATTTCCGGATGAAAATCCTTCGGGACCTTATGCCGCTCGGGCATTGAAAACTCAAAATCAATGAAAACAAGCTGTCCCTCACTTCCCATTGAAACCCCTCCTTGTTTGTTTGTATCCCGTTATCCCATCCCTGTGCGGGACCCCTGATGGTGTATTCTTTTATTATATCATGTTTATTTCCTGAATTATGACTATTTCCTTGCCCCTCCCCGAAACTTTACTCATGAAGCGATCAGGGTATAAAGAACCACCCACTCCCGGGAAATGCTTCTTTATTAATTGGTTCCATTGGATTATCATGGGAGAATAAGATTACGAGAAAAGTAGAGGGTTTCATGAGAACTTTTGCAGGATATATCGCCATCAGTTGTATCGTTTCCATCTTTTTCACTACCTTGTTTTTTTCAGCAGGGGAAGTGAAGAAAGCCGGTGAGTTCCAAGAGGCACTGGAATCAAAGGTCAATAAGGAACAGATGAACGTAAACCGTACGTCCCTGATGAAGGATGCGGACGGACGGGTGTTTTCCGAGATCAACCGTCCATTCCGCCTGTACACGGAGGACGAAGATATCCCGGACTTCGCGAAGGAGATCATCATCACGAGTGAAGATCAGAATTTTTATGAACACGTCGGATTCGATGCTGGAGCAATCCTCCGGGCCGTGGTGAAAAACCTTGTCTTCACCCATATCAAGCAGGGAGGAAGCACCATCACCCAGCAGCTTGCTCGAAATATGTACCTGGGTCAGGAAAAGACATATAACCGGAAGCTGACCGAGCTCTTCTACGCCGGTCAGATCGAGAAAAATCTGACCAAGGATGAAATCATGGAAATGTACTTGAATGTGATTTACTTCAGCAATGGCGTGTACGGCATCGGAACGGCTTCCCAGTATTATTTCAGCAAGCCCGTGACCGAACTAAACCAGGGGGAAATCTCCTTCCTCGCCTCCATCCCGAATAATCCGGGAAAATATGATCCGATCAAGCACTTCGATGAAACGAAAAAGCGTCAGGAGCGGTTGCTCGAGCTGCTGGTCACATCGGACAAGCTCACGGAAAAAGAGGCCGTGAAGATCAAAAAGACCCCGATCCATTTGAAGGTAAAAAAAGCCGTCGAAGAGTATCCGGACTATGCCTTTTTTGTTGAACACGAACTGAAGGAATTGATCGGAGAAGAAGAAGGGTTCGCCACCGAGCTTGCAGATGCCGGATCTGAGGAAGAGCGAAACGGTATTCTGAAGGAATGGGATGAACGGTTCCATGCCGTGATCTCTTCCGGCGTCATCATCAACACCGCCCTGGACCCCGCCATGCAGAAAAAAAGCACGAAAGCACTGAATGATACGCTGGAATCAATGGAACTTGAGGGAGCGAGTGCTTCCATCGATAATAAGACCCGTAAGATCGTTGCCATCACAGGCGGCAAAAACTATAAGGAATATAATTTCCACCATGCCTTTCAGGCGTTCAGGCAGCCCGGGTCCGCCATCAAACCGCTCCTGGTCTATGGTCCCTATATGGAGAAGCTGCACCCCTCCCTGCAGCAAACGATTGATGGAAATCGATACTGCATCAAGGGATACTGCCCCGTGAACTACGGGAATGCGAGTCCCGGCATGGTGACGATCAGTCAGGCTTTCGCCCAATCATATAATGGTCCGGCTCTTCGCATGATGGAAAAGGTTGGCGTCGATCAGGCCTTCGGGTTCATCCGCCCGTTCCATTTCCAAAAGGTCAGCAAGGAGGATGAGACCTTTGCCGCTTCCGTCGGAGGATTCACCTATGGGATGAGCCCCCTCGAGATGACGGATGCCTACACTTCCTTCATCGACGGGGAGTATACACCGGCCAGGGCCATTACCGGGGTGACGGATTCCGAAGGAAACATCCTATATCAATGGAAGGATAAAGCCACGGAAGTATGGTCGAAGTCCACCACTTCACAAATGAGATCCCTGCTTCATCAAGGAGCCGTCACAGGGACCGGAAAGCCTGCCTATGTCTCCAAATCCTATGTGGGAATCAAGACAGGGACCACGAACCAGTATCATGACTTTTGGGTCATGGGTCTCACCGATCGCTACACCACAGGGGTCTGGGTCGGCCATGATACACCTGAAAATATGAGCAGCATTGAATCATTGCGTCCCGGACACAGGATCTGGAAGCAGATCATGCAATAAATAAAAACGGATATCCCCTGTGTGGTGGATATCCGTTTTTTCATTCTAGCTCACAGCTTGACCTCCGATATGATCGGAAGGCTCGCCATCAGGCCGTTATAAAGTTTAATGAGGACAAAGAAAATGGTCAGGATGAGGGCTGCCCATGAGAAAAGCTGCATGCTCACGACACCGAGGATACCAGCTTTGGTAAGGGAAGAGCTGATTTTATTCACAAAATAAAAAAAGTAAACCACAGAGGTCAAAACGAAGATCCCGATCAATCCCTTGAATGATTGCAAGCTGAGGACGGAAACCAGTCCTCCTATAAAATAAATCATCGAACCCGGACGGACTTTATTATAAAGTTCACCCTCTGAGTCAATCGAGAAGAACAGCATGGAAATGCCGTTGATTGTCTCTGCGATGAGCTTCAGGGCAGCTAGGATCATAAAGAAGATCATCATAAGCAGGATTAGGATGGCCAGCTTCAGCTGCATCTCGGATAGGAATTCGCTCATTCCCGCATAGACGCCGATCTTTTTGGACAGTGTCTCGAAGACACCCACCCCATAAACCGAAAACGTCAGGCTGAACAAAAGGATGGACAAAATAGGCAGATAGCTTGTTAAATATGTATTCTTCAAAAAGTACCTCTCCCGTGATCAATCTGTGCATTCCCATCATAATCGTTTATGAGCAGATTGAAAAGGGTAAAGGTACCAAGTGTACGGGTCGAAAGTCCCTACTGTCAAGAAGTTGACTTCACTCGTCGTGCAGCAGGTCCGATTGGATCAGATGACTGTCCCTATCGATTACTTTAATGTATTGACGCGGCTTGAATTCAACCGGCGCAGCATTGCCTCCCCGGTCGTACCCGATCGGAACATAGTCCGTCCCTTCCCCGCTTTCGACCGATTCAAGATCGATTTGATCCCTTGAATCCACCACGACTGCCATCATGAGCAATCCTGTGAAAATGGCACCGGCGATCAGCAACTTTTGCTTCATGGATATCACCTCTTGAATAGGATGCTCACATTGGTGAGAAACTATTCGAAAACATGATCTCCGGCACGGAATGTGCTTTTTTTTTCGACGTTATTTTCCGTTTCTCTACATATTTAATAACAAGGGTGAAAACCCTTATATGATGGGCGGCCGACTAATGCAAGGTGCTTTTTTTTACGTTATAATGCTCAATAGGTGCACTGTTCGGTCGCAGAATGCTCTAGTGACTATTTTAATTCAGCAATTACCTACATAATCTGATGTATTCAAGGGGGGTTTTTTTTGACACTGCTACACTGGGCAATTTTATCGCCTTTTTTATTCGCCATACTGATTCCGTTCCTGTATAAGGCGTTCCGAAAGGTTCACACCGGTTGGTTCGTCCTTGTACTGCCAGTGGTCCTGTTCGTCTATTTCTTCCGTTTCATTTCATTGACGAAGAACGGGGAAACGGTGACGGAAACCGTCAATTGGATGCCTTCCTTTGGTATTCAATTCACCGCATATGTGGACGGTCTCGGCCTCCTGTTCGCCATGCTCATCACAGGAATCGGGGCGCTTGTCGTCCTGTACTCGATCTACTACCTGGACAAGGCGAAAGAACAGCTACATAACTTCTATGTCTATTTACTCATGTTCATGGGGGCCATGCTCGGGGTCGTGCTTTCGGATAACCTGATCACCCTTTATATGTTCTGGGAGTTCACGTCCATTTCATCTTTCTTGCTGATCGGATATTGGTATCAGAGGGAGCGTTCGAGATATGGGGCACTAAAATCGATGCTCATCACCGTATTCGGTGGCCTGTCCATGCTTGGGGGTATCATACTTCTCTATCTCATGGGCGGTACATTCAGCATCAGGGAACTTGTGGGGATGAGCGATCAGTTGGTAACGGACCCGCTGTTCATGGGGGCATTGATCCTGATCCTGCTGGGGGCATTCACGAAATCAGCACAGTTCCCCTTCCACATCTGGCTGCCTGATGCCATGGAAGCACCGACTCCTGTCAGTGCCTACCTTCACTCAGCAACGATGGTCAAAGCGGGGATCTACCTCGTTGCCAGGATGAGCCCGATCTTTGCCACTTCAGGTGTGTGGATCTGGCTCGTTGGCGGAATTGGATTATTCACCGTGTTCTGGGGTTCTTTCAATGCGGTCCGCCAAAAGGATCTGAAAGGAATCCTCGCCTTCTCCACGATCAGTCAACTGGGGATGATCATGTCCTTATTGGGCATTGGAGGAGCCGCGCTTCATTACAATCAACTCGATGAAAACATTTATATGGCTGCAACACTTGCCGCCGTTTTCCATTTGATCAATCACGCGACGTTCAAAGGAAGCCTGTTCATGGTGGCCGGGATTGTCGATCATGAAACCGGGACAAGGGATATCCGTAAACTAGGCGGACTGATGAGCTTCATGCCCATCACCTTCACCATTGCCATCATCGGGGCATTCTCCATGGCGGGGCTACCGCCATTTAACGGCTTCCTTAGTAAGGAAATGTTCTTTACGGGGATGATCAATGTCCTCAGCCTTGATATCTTCAACTTTGAAACGTTCGGTGCGCTTTTCCCTGTGCTGGCCTGGGTGGGAAGCATCTTCACCTTCGTCTACAGCATGATCCTCGTCTTCAAGACGTTCACAGGGAAGTACCAGCCTGAGAAGCTCGAAAAGAAACCACATGAAGCGCCGATCGGGATGCTGATTTCTCCGATCATCCTTGCTTCCCTTGTCGTGATATTCGGTTTCTTCCCGAATATTCTATCGGATCGGATCCTGGCTCCTGCAGTGGAAGCCATCGTACCAAGTCTGATTGCCGACGGACAGACCGTGAAAACGGAAATCTCCTTCTGGCACGGCTTCAGTCCGGAGCTGTTCATGACAATCGGCGTCATTGCCTTCGGGGTGATCTTATATCTCACCCTTTCAAAATGGGAGAAGATCTATCGTGTATTCCCGCAAAAGCTTTCCCTTAATTCTTTATATGATGGGGGATTGCGAGGGAGTGAACGAGGCGCATACGGTTTCATGAACGGACATATGACAGGGTTTATTCGCACCTATCTTGTTTATATCTTTACGTTCTTCGTCGGGATCTCCCTCTTCAGCCTTTGGTATAACAATGCCTTCTCGCTGGAGATGGACGAAATGGCCCCGATCGGGATTTATGAAGTGGCCGTCGCGCTGCTCCTAGTGGTCAGTACTGTCATGATCCTTTTCGCAAAGTCACGCCTGACATCCATCATCCTGCTGGGAGCGACCGGCTATACGGTATCCTTATTCTTCGTGGTGTTCAGGGCGCCCGATCTTGCCCTGACCCAGCTCGTCATCGAAACCGTGTCCGTCGCCCTGTTCCTGCTCTGTTTCTACCACCTGCCAAAGTTGAGCAGGCATGAAGAACGCATGGGCTTCAAACTCGGGAATGCACTGATTGCCCTCGGTGTCGGTGTGACCGTGACACTGTTTGCCATCTCGGCTTACAGCACAAAACTATTTGATTCGATCTCAGAGTATTACATCAAAAACGTTTACGAGGAAGCAGCTGGTAAGAACATGGTCAATGTCATCCTCGTCGACTTCCGTGGATTCGATACATTATTCGAAATTTGCGTTCTTGCCATTGCATCCCTCGGAATCTTCGCCATGATCAAACTGAGGTTGACAAGGAGGGATGAAGGATGAAGACGAATGATGTGATTCTCCAAACCGTAACAAAAGTGACTGTGTTCATCATCATCCTGTTCTCCCTGCGCCTCTTCTTCTCCGGTCACTATACTCCGGGAGGAGGCTTCATCGGGGGACTCATGACAGCCGGGGCGCTCGTCCTGCTGCTGCTGGCATTCGATTTGAAGACGGTTGCGAATATCCTGCCCATCGATTATAAGATCGTAACGGCGATCGGCCTTCTGTTCGCCATCGGTACCGCAGCAGGGGCACTATTGTTCAATGTACCGTTCCTGACGCACGCGTTTGACTATTTCACCCTGCCGATCCTCGGCAAGACGTCCCTTCATACGGCCGTCCTGTTCGATACCGGGGTGTATCTCGTCGTCGTCGGCGTCACGATGACCATCATCCAAACGATTGGGGTGAGCGATTAATGGAATTATTAATGGCCATTGTCATTGGGATCCTGTTCACCTGTGCAGTGTATCTCATGCTTTCAAAAAGTTTACTTAGGATCATTATCGGCACCGCTGTCCTGAGCCATGGCGCCCACCTCCTCATCTTGACGGTGAGCAGCCTGAAGAGGGGGGCAGCACCGCTGCTCGGACAGCATGCGGAATCCTACGTTGATCCGTTACCGCAGGCATTGATCCTGACAGCGATCGTCATCAGTTTCGGTGTGACGGCCTTTTTCCTGGTCCTCGCCTACAGGGCCTATCAGGAGCTCGGTACCGATAATATGGATCAGTTGAGAGGAAACGAAGGAAATGATTAATTTATTGATTCTACCGATACTCATACCACTTATCACGGCAACGATTCTCATGTTCTTCAGCAAGCAGGTGAAGACGCAACGGACGATCGCAGCGGTTTCCACGATCGGGACCGTCATCGCATCCGTCATCCTCGTCATCACGGTTTCAAAGGAAGGAATCCAGACCCTGAACCTGGGGAGCTGGACGGCACCATTCGGAATCACGCTTGTATCCGATATGCTCTCTGCCCTTCTGGTACTCACAACGAGCATCATCACCCTGCTGGTGGTCCTCTACTCCTTTAAATCGATCGGACGCGACAGGGAACGATTCTATTATTATCCTGTGGTCCAATTCCTTTTAGTCGGGGTAAACGGAGCATTTACCACAGGAGATATCTTCAACTTGTTTGTGTTCTTTGAAGTGATGCTCATGAGTTCCTATGTTCTCATCGTCCTCGGCGGGACAAAAGTCCAGCTCCGCGAAGGGATCAAATACATACTCGTGAACGTCATTTCGTCCGCCCTGTTCGTCATCACCGTTGCCTACCTGTATTCAGTCGTCGGCACCCTGAACATGGCTGATATCTCCCAGAAGATTGCAAGCGTGGAACAACCGGGCATCCTGACAGCCATTGCCATCCTGTTTTTGATTGTGTTCGGTCTGAAAGGAGCCATCTTCCCGCTTTACTTCTGGCTGCCGGGCTCCTACTACGCACCTCCGACACCGATCCTGGCCTTATTCGGAGCGTTACTGACCAAGGTCGGCGTCTATTCGATCATCAGGACCTATACCCTGTTCTTCTATCATGATCCAGGGTTCACCCATGAAATGCTTGGCATACTGGCAATCCTGACCATCGTTGTCGGATGCGTGGGGGCCATCGGGTTCTGGGATGTGAAGAAGATCATCATCTATAATATCGTCATCGCCGTCGGGGTCATCCTATTCGGGATCTCCACCATGAACGGGGAAGCGATGGAAGGCTCCATCTACTATCTCATTCATGACATGCTCATCAAGGCCGCCCTCTTCCTTTTGATCGGCGTTATGATTTCCATTACGGGCACGACGGATGTCCGGAAAATGGGGGGACTGATCAAGGAGTATCCTTGGCTTGGGTGGACCTTCCTCGTAGCAGCGTTCTCACTGGCGGGAATTCCTCCACTCAGCGGCTTCATCGGGAAATTATTGATCCTGAAGGGCAGTTTCTCTTCGGAATTCTATGTAGGGGCGTTCGTCATCCTCGCCTCCAGCCTGATCGTCCTTTACTCTGTGATCAAGATCTTCCTGACCGGAATCTGGGGCGTCCCGAAAGAGTACACAGGCATTTCCAAAGGTCATGCTCGCTATCTGTGGGCTACTTCTGCCGTACTCGTCCTCCTTTCGGTGTTCTACGGTTTGGGGGCAGATGCACTACGACCTCTATTCTCCCAGGCGGCTGAAGTACTGGTGGATCCGCAAATCTATATTGACGCAGTGTTAAAGGAGTGATGTAACCATGGCTTTTCAAATCTTATTGAACTTCATCCTGGCATTTGTCTGGATGTTCCTATCCGTCTCCTTTACCGCTCCTTCATTCATTGTCGGTTATCTGCTCGGCTTGCTGATTATCCTTGCCATGAGACGGTTCTTCCCGGATCGCTTTTATCTATGGCGAGTGGTGGCTTCCATCAGCCTGCTACTATTGTTCCTGAAGGAATTGATCAAAGCGAACGTGGATGTACTGAAAACGGTCCTTAAGCCCAAACTTGATTTTCAGCCGGGGATCTTTGCGTACGAAACCAAGCTGAAAAAGGATTGGGAAGTTACCCTGCTGGCCAATCTGATCACGCTGACTCCGGGGACGCTGGTGATGGATGTATCCATGGATAAGAAGATCCTCTATGTGCACGCCATCGACCTTCCCGATAAAGACGCGGTCATCGATGATATCCGCAACTCTTTCGAGAAAGCCATCATGGAGGTGAGCCGCTGATGCTTGAGATCATCATCCGTATCACCTTGATCTGTGTGTCCCTTTCCATGCTCGGACTTATTTACCGGGTCATCAAGGGACCTACTACCCCCGACAGGGTCGTGGCGCTGGACGCCCTAGGGGTAAATCTGATTGCCATCGTCGCACTGGTCTCCATGCTGATTGATTCTGACGCCTTCCTTGAAGTCATTCTGCTTCTTGGAATCCTTGCCTTCATCGGGACGGTGTCATTCTCCAAATTCCTTGAGAAAGGAGCGATCATCGAACGTGACCGAAATCGTTAACTATATCATCGGATTCTTCCTTCTTGCAGGCGGATTCCTGAGCCTCGTGGCATCCTTCGGGGTGCTCAGGCTACCCGATGTGTATACACGGAACCACGCGGCTTCCAAAAGTGCCACGCTCGGAATCATGTGCATCCTGCTCGGAACATTCCTTTATTTCTACATCGTGCACGGCATCTTCAACTCCAAGGTCCTGCTGGCCATCGTGTTCATCTTTGTCACTGCGCCGGTCGGTGGTCACCTCATCGCCCGTGCAGCCTACCATTCAGGAGCGAAACTCTGGGATAAGAGCGTACGCGATGACTTAAAGGACAAGGAAAAATACGACCGACAGCATCCATAAAAGAGAGGCTGGGACAAACGTGTTTCAGTCATAGTAAAACCCGAATTCATTGCCTGGGATCAGGCAAATGAATTCGGGTTTTTAATTTGTTTTATGGCCGTCATTGTATCCAAGCGGTTGATTGGAGTGCTAGACGAAGACTCCTGCGGAAAGAGTAGCTTATGCTTGCCGAGGAGGCTCACGGTCTACCTGCGGAAAGCGGAAATCATGAGCGGTATAAAGAACCTATGCTGACCGTGTTCTTCATCTATGGTACCTTTTTCGTTTTGACCCACCCTCTTTTTCATTTTCCGATATATGTAACAAACTCATTGACGGGCTTCCGGTAGCCCCGGGGTTTGCGGCTTTCTCTCTTTTCCTTCCCCATGGAGATCATCATGACGACCTCGTACTGATCTTCTACATCAAGTATGTCCTTGACCTTATCCGGATCGAATCCGATCATCGGGCACGTGTCCCAGCCCTTCTCCTTGGCAGCCAGCATGAAGACCATGGAAGATAGAGACGCATTACGGATGGCTTCATCCCGTTGGAATCCAACACCTTTCCCTTCATAGAAGGAGATGGTATTCTCGACCATACCTGAGAATTCCTCTTCATTCACGATTTTAAGCATCTTCAATCCCCGATAGATTTCTTCTGCTGATTCGTACGCTTTTTTATCCCCCAGGAGCAGGACGACCGCTGAAGCAGAACGTACTTTATGCTGCCCCATGGCTGCACCCTGAAGCTGCTCTTTCACTCTCTCATCTGTCACGACGATATACCGCGTATGTTGAAGGTTGAACGCGGATGGAGAAAGCTTGACCAACTCAAAAATTTCATTAAATTCGTTTGTTTGGATCGGATGATCAGGCAGAAAATTCGATGCCGAGCGACGTTCTTTCATCAGTTCTGTAAAACCGGCCATGCTCCCACTCCTTCATTTATCTTGAATTCAAGATAACTATACCGAATAGGCAGAATATTGTCAAATCAATCCATAGAATAAGCCCCCGTCTCCGGGAGCTTCCCTCATTGCTGGTATAGATGATTTTCAACCGATCCATCCTCTTTATACACCACAAGGGTGCCGGAATGATCTGTTGCATATCGCTTTGCTCGCTCCAACAGCTTTTCCTTCGTCTCTTCCACCATGATGGCCCGCTGTCCGTCAGCCTTTTTCAGCTGCCAGCCGTCATCATGGACTGTGACATGATACTCTGTCTTATCGCTTTGCGTACCTTCCTCGGACTTGTGGGCACGATCTGTGGCAATGGCGATCGCCCTGCCCTCTTCATATCCTTCATCAAGCAGCGCATTTCCTATCTCGATGGCTTTATTCCGGACATCAGAGGGCAGATTCTTCAGTGACTCGGGATAATCTTGTTTAGACCAGCTCATATTCATACCTCCGTAGTAAGTGGGATTGTATTACCTTTTCCCCCACCTGTCACGGTTAAACGTTCTTTTTTGGTACCACGGCCATGGTACACCGTGACACGCAGATTAAATCATTTGCCTCATCGGTGATCTTGATGTCCCATACCATGGTGGTCCGTCCCTGGTGCAGGACGGTCGCCGTCGCCGTCACTTCACCGTCTTTCTTTGCCTTGATGTGATTGGCATTGATCTCGAGACCAAAGCATATCTCCTTATCGAGATCGATCAGTTCCACAGCCCCTACGCTTGCCACGGTTTCGGCAAGAGCGACGGATGCTCCTCCGTGCAGAAATCCAAAAGGCTGCCTCGTCTGTTCATTGACGGGCATCGTCGCCACGATTTTCCCTTTCTCAACCGTGATGAAATCAATCCCCAGTGCACTGATCAATGTGTGATCCAAATTCATTCTTCTTCACCCCTTCCCCATACACTTCGACCCTGGCTGTCAAAATCCTTTATCTGCTTTACAAGCATACATTCAGCCTATCACAAGGTATCAGGAAGATGAACGAATAAATGCAGTGCCTCTTTCATACGTTTACGTAGATGATGTCAGAGAAAGGAGTGTTCCATGATGTACCGATTCCATCCCTTTCATGCAAACAGACCGGCTCCCCAATCCTATATGGGGCAGCACATTGACAAGCGGGTGCTGCCTGCAGCTGTACCTGACACGCTGATGGCTTCAGCAGGAAAAACCCTTACCCTGATGGACGATGCCAAACTTGTCCTCGGGCGCATCAACAGCTCAAGGGATCTTGCCTCTAAGCTCATGACTGCCGCTCAACAATCCAATCTGCCTGAAGTACATAAATTGCTTCAGACGATCCCGACACGCGTACAGCCTGTTGTATCTTTCAATCCTGATGGCATCAGATTCGTATTTGACGAAAAATTAGGTCAGGTGGATTGCTGTCATTTGATTGTCTCCATCAAATGGAATGAGTTTTGAAATGCCGAAGGAGGCCGCGGGTCCGGCTCCCTTCGGCATTTCCCTTTTATGAACGTATCGGGACGTCACCTGCCAGGTCCGCTTAACCGGAAGAAAGAGGCGAAAAAAAGAACCTCCGAAGAGATTCTCTTTAAAAGATCATGGCCGCAATCCAACCGAAGGCCACGAGAGGGATGTTGTAATGCAGGAATGTAGGGACACATGTATCCCAGATGTGGTTGTGCTGTCCGTCGGCATTCAAACCGGCGGTCGGCCCCAGTGTACTGTCCGATGCAGGTGAACCGGCATCTCCGAGGGCCCCGGCCGTTCCCACAATAATGATTGTCGCAAACTCACTGAATCCCAGCTCCATGCAGAGAGGAACAAAGATCGCTGCAATGATTGGAATGGTAGCGAACGATGATCCGATCCCCATTGTGACAATCAGCCCGACTAGGAGCATCAGAAGGGCAGCAAGGGCTTTATTTCCTCCGATGGCATCAGCTGTACCTTTTACCAGGGATTCGACATCACCGGTCTCCGTCAACACAGCTGCAAACCCGGAAGCGGCTATCATGACGAATCCAATAAAGGCCATCATCTTCATACCATCGTTAAGAAGGCCGTCCGCTTCCTTCCATTTGATAGCACCCGACACATACAGGACGGCGATTCCCGCAAGTGCACCGAAAATCATGGATTCAAGCAGAAGCTGGACCGCAAGTGCCGCAATGATGGAAATCCCCGCGAGAATCATTGATTGCTTACTGTATTCGACCTTTTCTTCTACCACCACTTCCCTGGACTCGTCATACCTGCGAGGTTTGCGATAAGAGAAGAAGACGGCGAACAGAAGTCCCAGAACCATCCCTCCTACTGGCATGAGCATGGCTTTCGGAATATCTCCCATGGCGATGGCCATTCCACTCCTGTCCATATTCTGTGCAATGACCTCGTGGAACTGAAGCCCGAAACCGACCGGAAGCAGGATATAGGGCGCCGTCAGTCCGAATGTGATGACCGTGGCAATCAACCGGCGGTCGATTTCAAGCTCTGTCATCACCTTCAGGAGCGGTGGAATCAAAATCGGGATGAAGGCGATGTGAATAGGGATGACGTTCTGAGAGAAACACGCCATGATCAGGATGGCGAATACGATCAGCGCCTTCGATAATTTCTTCTTTTTTGAATCTCCGTTCCGGCCGACCATCTTCAAGACGAAGTCAACCAGCAGATTCGGGATGCCTGTATACGAAATGGCTACAGCAAATCCTCCCAAAAGGGCATAGCTCAGGGCGATATTTGCTCCTCCGCTGATACCTTCGGAGAAGATCGAGACCGTTTCATTCAAGCCTAGTCCCCCGATGACCCCTCCTGCAAGCGCCCCGGCAATGAGGGCGAAAACTACATTCACACGCAGTAAACTAAGTATGAGCATGATGAGTACGGCAATGACAACTGCGTTCATAACAATGTCCTCCTTGAATCTATCTTCATGTTGCTTTAGTCTGCTAAATTGGTAGAGTGATAAAACACGTTTTCTACTTTATCAACATAAAGGACGTTTGTCAACGATTATTCCTTTCTTTATTCTTCCCTCTTTCTCGGGATTCGAACCTGTCGCCGGGGGACGATTCTGATTGGAATGGCGCTTCACATTTACCCATAGAAAAAAGGCCGACGATTGTCGGCCTTTCCTTGTCATTATTTCGCAGGTTCAAAGGATTCCACCATCAGGGCAAGGGTGCGGACCATCACGCCCGTGGCACCGGAAGGCCCGAGGTCGTATGCTTTGTTGGTCGTAGCCGTCCCCGCGATATCCAGATGCACCCATGGGGTGCCTTCAGCGAATTCCCCTACAAATCCGCCTCCCATGATGGCATGCCCAGCGCGTCCCGGAGAGTTGTTCAGATCCGCGATCTTGCTGCTTCTCACGCGCTTCTTATCCCCTTCCGTGTACGGCAGCTGCCAGATGAACTCACCTGATTCAGCCGAGGCAAGCAGCACTTGCTCAAAGAAAGCTTCGTTATTGGTAAGGGCACCTGTCTTATCTTCCCCCAATGCAACGATGACCCCTCCTGTGAGCGTCGCGACATCGACAAGATAATTTGCACCATGATGCTTTGCATAGGTCATGCCGTCAGCAAGTGCAAGACGTCCTTCTGCATCAGTATTCAACACTTCGATTGTCTTACCGCTCATGGATGTGATGACGTCATCCGGCTTGAATGCCGCACCACTCACCATGTTATCGGTAGAAGGGATGACAGCGATGACATTCTGCTCAGGCCTCGTCTCCCCGATGATTTCCATGGCACCAAGGACAGCTGCTGCGCCACCCATATCGGTTTTCATGCCGACGATGCCGTCCTTCGGTTTAAGGGAATATCCCCCCGTATCAAAGGTAATCCCTTTTCCTACAAGACCGATGACGTCTTCCCATTGCTCTTTGCCTGCATATTTAAGGACGATCATCTTCGGGGGCTCGACTGAACCCTGATTGACGGCCAATAAAGCGCCCATGCCCAGATGCTCCATTTCTTCCTTGTCTAGGATTTCCGCTTCAAAATCATATCGCTTTGCAAGCTCAAGGGCATATTCGGCAAGCTTTGTGGATGTAAGGAGATTTCCAGGTGTGTTCACAAGGGTCCTTGCCGAGTTGACGCCGTTCCCGAATGCGGTACCCACCTGCAGAGCCGTTTGGACTTCCTTTTCATCCGAACCTGTGATGAACTCGATATCAGAAGCTTCATAGCTTTGCTCATTCGATGATTGCTTATACCCGTGGAAGGCATAGGTTGCCATGGTGAAGGCCTCTGCCCATGCATGTGCCACATCTTCTGCCGGAACTTCATCCGTTGCAAATGTATCGATTGCCACTGCGAACGAAGAGAGCTTCAATTGTTTGATTTTCTTGGCTGCCGCACCGAACGCTTCTTTCATATCATTGAAGACCGCTTCCTTGGCCTTTCCAAGTCCGACAAACACAATCCGTTTCACAGGGAGTTGTCCCAGCGTATGTACAACGGTGATTTTTTTGGCGGTAGAAGAGATATCCCCCTCTTTGGCAAGCTGGGTAAGATGGCCTCCCATGGCTTGATCAAGCTCTTTCAGTTCTCCTGCGAATTCAGGTTGATTGTACACCCCGACGATGAGGCATCCCCCTGTTGTTTCTGTTAAACGTTTATTGTTGACTACATGATTCATTGTTCAACACCTCCTCCCCCATTATAGCCCGTGTGAGTGAACATTTCGACTATCTAAGCAAAAGCGTTTTGAAGTTAAGGTTGGGTGAAGAAGGGTATGGTATAATGAAGGCAACTCAGAGTATTCAAAACATTAGAAAGGATGGGATTCATTACCATGGAGATCTTTCATAATTTTCCCCTTTGGGCTTCATTGATTTCCATCTTGTTTGCCCAATTCGTCAAGGTTCCCATCCAGTTCATCGCCACCAGGGAACTGAATTGGTCGCTCATCACATCGACCGGCGGGATGCCGAGCTCCCACTCTGCCGCCGTCACTGCCCTTTCAACCGGCGTGGCAATCGAAAGCGGAGTCGCTTCCCCGGTCTTTGCCGTAGCCGCCATGTTTGCCATCATCACCATGTTCGATGCGACAGGGGTCAGAAGACAGGCGGGTGAACAAGCCATCGTCCTCAATCGGCTCATGGGCGATTTCCAGAAGTTCATGACCGACGCCAAAGGCTGGCAAAACAAACCCGATCAGGAAAAGCGAAAAGAGCTGAAGGAGCTGCTCGGTCATAAACCGATCGAAGTGTTCTTCGGCGGGATCACCGGGATCGTCCTTACCCTGCTGATCCACTTTTTCATGTTTCAATAGGAGGGATGATCAATGCGCCTCATATCCATATGCCCCAACAATACAGAGTTGATCGACGAACTCGGCCTCACCCCGCACCTTGTGGCGGTTGATGACTACTCTGATCATCCGGAATCCGTCTTATCCCTGCCAAGGCTCGGCCCCGATCTATCCATCGATATGGATCGGGTCGAAAGCCTTCAACCCGATCTTGTCCTTGCATCGCTGAGCGTACCGGGAATGGAGAAGAATATCGACGAGCTTGAGAGACGTGGTATTCCCCACCTTACGCTGAACCCCCAGAGCTTCAAGGATATAGCGGATGATCTCCTTTCCATCGGGCGCGCATGCGGAATGGACGAATCCGACGTGTTGAATAAGCGCGGTCACTTCCTTCAAAAAGTCGAAGAATTGAAGGCCATCGGTCAAGGCATCACCAATCGCCCTTCCTTGTACTGGGAATGGTGGCCAAAGCCGGTCTTCACGCCCGGCAGGACAAACTGGCTGACGGAGCTGAGTGACATGTGCGGGGCCGTAAACCTCTTCCGTGACGTCGAACTGGCGAGCGTCCAGACAGACTGGGAAGATGTCCTGGCAAGGGATCCTGATTATATATGCCTCGCGTGGGTGGGCGTGCGGCAGGATAAAGTAAAACCGGAACTGATCAAAAAGAGACCCGGCTGGACCTCCCTGAAGGCGGTTCAGGATGAACGGATCCTCGTACTGGAGGAAGCCTTCTACTGCAGGCCATCCCCACTCCTTTTAAAAGGTGCCGTCAAGCTTGCAAAAATCCTGCATCCTGACGAATACGCCCATATGTAAGCAGAGGGATCCATCATTCCCGCACAAGACAAGACCGGCAGGAGCCCCTGCCGGTCTTGTCTTTAGTCATTCTTTCTCAGGTGAAAGGATTTGATTCCTGAATACCTGCATCGTTTTATTTTCATTCAGCTTGGTCAGCTGCTCTTCTGTGAGCTTACCTGAACCGACTTCGATGATGTATACATCAAGGGTTTTCTTCCCCCACTCTGCATACACCTCAGCGACTGTATCATAGTACAAGTCGAGCTTGTTTCCCTTGATGGCACTCCCGGTGTCGGCGACCACCCCGAATCCATAGTCAGGGATGTACAGCACCGTCCCGATCGGAAAGACCGTCGTGTCAGCCGCTATGGTCGAATAAAGGTCACGCTTCACCTTGACGCCGGAGTATGTAATGCCATAGCCCGGGTGGCCGGGACTCTTCCCCGTTGACTCCACCCCTGCCGTATAGCCCGTGGCGACGACAGTATGCTTCTTATATTGATCCCAATTCAGCCCGTTCAGGGTGACTGGTTTGTCTTTCACAGGTTTACTCGATGAAATCTGGGTTTTGGTACCGCTCACTTTCTTAAGGACCTTTGCAGTCATGCCTAATTGATTGATCTCGTGTTCCCCCCGTCCGGCATTCTCCATCTGGGTCTCCCACCACGCTTTGAGGGTTGCCGCCTTGACGCCCGATACCGATTGGAATGTCGTCTCAAGGGCAAAAATGAACAATAGGACCATCAAAAGTCGTTTGCTCCAATTCTTAATCATGTATACACTCCTCCCACCCTTATTCCTTCCCATCCTGGAGGGCATGTATTCATAAATTGATAAAATAATCGAATTATCTCAAAAATTGGAAGCGAAAAACATGAAAAAAGCCCGCCATCCGGAATTCTCCCAGACGAACGGACTGTCTTAAAACATTCGATATCCCTTTGATCTCAATATCCTCATGACGATCCCTGAAAGGACCGCACCTACTAAACCGCTTCCAAGAATCAGCAGATCGGCAGAAGCCAAATGACTGATCCTTCTCCCTAGTTCAGGGAACGCTTCCCCCGCGTTTCTGAAATAGTCGATGAAACGCACTTCATCCACGATGAAAATGACGATGATCGGATAGATGATGGTCATGATCCATGTCATTCGAAGCAGCATATTGAGCAAAAAACCGATTCCGAAGAACAGGACCAGAAACAGAAGCATTGAAATCAAGATGACGTGTATTGGCATTTCCCCACCCCCATCTAACACTGGCTCCCTTGGCGTTTCACGCCTGATATAGGAGCCAAACACTATTGTTAAGTGTACTGAATGTTGATGGAAGCGTCAATAAGACGAAGGAAAATTTCGACATTATTCACAAAATCACCACAACTGGTGGACTATTTTTGCTTGCCGCTTCCACTGCAGCAAGGACAGGTTTCAGATCCGCCCAATACCAGCTGGAAATACCCTTTTCCCGAACAGTATTCACATGATTTTGTCTTCGTTGTACCAGCTCTCATCGAATCTCTCCTTTGATTTCTTAATTTTCTGATAATATATCATCTTTTCTGATTCATGAAAAGGTTCCTATGAGGGGATGTACACCGAAGAAAGCGAATACATTTTATGTTTACTTTAAATATCTCAATATTTCAAAAAGTTTGTTAGCTTCTTTCACAAAAACCTTTCCTTACTAGGAGCGTTTTATTTCACGGCCTTCCAGATCGTCCATCTGTCCTTTTCCTCCAGTGGTCCATTTACGGATATCTTTTCGTTCAGCATCCCGACAAGCCGCTCCAACTCCTTGTCATCCAGATCAAATAAGATGCTTCTCCCTGTTCGATTCCTTATATCCTCCAGCAAGGGTTCCTTGGATTCATACAGAGCCCTCGTTTCCCAAAAAACGATTTCTTCAATTGTATTGAATCCAGCCGACTTCAGTGCCTCGATAACCTGATTGCTCTGAGGCCGGTGGCTTTCTTCCTTTTCCCTTAGCTTCGGAAACAACTCCATGATGTATCCGCGAATATGATGGGTACTCCCCTCTTGAAAACAGTCTTCACGGGTACGGTCCTGGACGATCAGCGTCCCTCCCTTTTGCAGCACCCTGAAGGCTTCGGCAAAACACGCTTCCACATCATCCACGTGATGAATCAATGCTCTCTCGAGGACCAGGTCCTGGCTGTCCGACTTCAGCCCTGTCGAGTAAGCACTGCCATGATGGTACGACAGATTCTCATATCCCTCACTATGCTCCACTGCTCCTTTGAGCATGGCTTCTGAAAAATCGACCCCGGTCACTTCAGGTATCCCCATTCCGGCCAGCACCCTCGAATAGATCCCTCCCCCGCAACCGATATCTGCTGCACTCCCAATCCTTTCGATCGGAACGAGACTTTTTATCAAAGTACGCCAAGAATCATGCACTTCCCTTCTGGCATAGCATCCTTCCAAGTTCCTGTCATGGAAATCAATCCCCATGTCAATCACCTCCACTTACCAATTTACTCCGTTTCATTCCGTGTTGAAATGACGAAACCGTTATGACAAGTGATCGTAAATGGTTATGAGGAGCGTTTCTACATAAAAAAAAGCGGAGCATCTGCGCTCCGCTTTTTCAGCCAATCGGCTTAGAAAAATTTGAATTTCCCTTTTTTGAATACGAGTGATGGTCCGCCTACCATGAATAGTGAACGGTT
The DNA here is from genome assembly GCF_009806575.1 of Rossellomorea marisflavi. Lineage (NCBI taxonomy): Bacteria > Bacillati > Bacillota > Bacilli > Caryophanales > Bacillaceae > Rossellomorea > Rossellomorea marisflavi. The sequence continues at coordinate 3,381,737 of NZ_CP047095.1, forward strand.
ATCGATCACTTTTTTCATGAATGAAGCTTTCACACCAGTCAGTTTCTTACCGTAAACCACACCGATGGCATCGTCTTCACCCAGTGAGCAGACGGTACCTTTGATGTCCGGCTTGAAGTTTTCCAGCTGATCTTTCCCGTGAACAAGTGCTGCGATGTTGCGTGCACATGTTTCCCCTTGCTGCATGGCGATCTGTGCAGTCGGAGGATAAGGGCGTTCTGTTTCTTCGTTGATCATGAGTGAGCAGTCTCCGAGGACGAAGATATCGTCATGTCCAGGTGCGCGAAGGTCAAGGTTGACTTTGACACGGGCACGCATGTTCTCGATGCCTGATTTCTCAATGAGGGAGCTTCCGCGTACGCCTGCTGCCCATACGATGGTACCGGCTTTCAGTTCTTCGATTTCATCTTCGCTTTTCGCAATGAGGACACTGCCTTCTCTTGCTTCTTTAAGCGGAGTTCCGATCGAGAATTCTACGCCTTTCTTCTCAAGTGCCGCACGAGCGTATTTCACTAGTTCCGGATCGAATCCAGGAAGGATCATCGGAGCAGCTTCCACACAGACGATGCGTACTTTCTTCTGGTCGATATCGTACTCTTTGCAGAGCTCAGGGACACGGTTACCAAGCTCACCAAGGAACTCGATTCCTGTGAATCCGGCACCACCGACGACGATCGTCAAGCGCTCATCGTTAATTTCGCCTTCTGCTTTGTACGTAGCGAATTGAAGATCGATATGGTCACGGATCTGACGTGCACCATTCACATTTGAGATCGTGAACGCATGCTCGTGAAGACCTTGGATACCGAATGTTTCAGCTTCTGCACCAAGTCCGATCACAAGGTAGTCATACTCGACATCACCTTGGTCCGTTACGACCTTCTTCTCTTCTACTTTGATATCTTCAACAGATGCTTGAAGGAAGTTGACCTTGCTTGTATTGACCACACCTTTGATATCGTAGCGTACACGATCATGATGCAGCGTACCAGCTGATGCTTCATGCAACCATGTTGTTTCATAGTGATAATCATTTTTATTCACTAGGATAATTTCTGCGTCATTCGTACCCAATTGTTTTTGAAGACGGGTAACCGTCATCAATCCAGCGTAACCTGCACCTAAAACGACAACTCTTGGCTTTCTCAACTGAATCACATCCACCTTTTATTTAGATTTGTGTCGGATGGTATTAGAATCCTCCACATGATAGGTTTTTATCCCGTCAGTCTCATCCATCTTCTTTTCCCTGGACAGATGGGAATCAAACGGCACAACACCTTTATTAAAACGGTAATGAATAATATAAAGACAAAGGAACAAGAAAGTATGTGACATCTTTCACGAACTAGGACATAAGGCCGCGAAAATTGTCATAAATCCTTAACAATACGTCCATATAACATAATATGCTTTTTACTGCGGTTTTTCAAGATATTAAGGCTAAATAATAAACTTAAGAATATTGGAAAAACGACGGTTTTCTCATTCATAAGTCTGAATTATCGCTTGCCCCATTTCAAATCATAGGAAGAATGGAATGGCGTATGATAGAATACGTTATAATAAATGAAATTTCGGAGGGATCGCAAGTGAAGGAAGATCAAAAAGTTTACGATATCACGGTCATCGGCGGAGGTCCTACAGGGTTGTTCACGGCCTTCTACGGCGGAATGAGGAAAGCATCCGTCAAAATCATCGAAAGCCTGCCCCAGCTCGGCGGACAACTCGCCACCCTTTATCCTGAAAAGTACATATATGATGTTGCCGGATTTCCTAAGGTAAAGGCACAGGACCTGGTCAACAACCTGAAGGAACAGATGTCGAAGTTCGAAACGACGATCTGCCTCGAACAGGCGGTCGAACAAGTCGAGAAGCAGGGCGACGGCTGCTTCAAACTGACGACAGATAAAGAAATCCATTACTCAAGGACCATCATCATCACGGCCGGGAACGGAGCGTTCCAGCCGAGGCGCCTGGAGCTTGAAGGGGCACTGGAATACGAAGGGAAAAACCTTCATTATTTCGTGGATAATCTTGAATACTTCCGCGGCAAAAACGTCGCCATCTGCGGTGGCGGGGACTCTGCAGTCGACTGGGCGCTCATGCTCGAGCCGGTGGCAAGCAAGGTACAGCTCATCCACCGCAGGGACAAATTCCGCGCTCACGAGCACAGTGTCGAGCTTCTGGAACAATCGAGCGTCGAACTCAAGACCCCGTTCGTTCCATCCGATCTGGTGGCAGATGGAGAACGCATCAACCAGCTTGTTCTCGATAAGGTGAAAAGCGAGGAAAAAGAAGTGATCGACTTCGACGAATTAATCGTGAACTTCGGTTTCGTCTCATCCCTCGGTCCGATCAAAGACTGGGGTCTGGATATTGAGAAAAATTCCATCGTGGTGAACTCCCGCATGGAGACGAATATCCCGGGAATTTATGCTGCTGGTGATATCAGCACGTATGACGGAAAGGTCAAGCTGATCGCAAGCGGATTCGGCGAAGCGCCTACTGCCGTCAACAATGCCAAGGCCTTCATGGATCCGAAGGCACGTGTACAGCCTCTTCACAGTACCTCTATGTTCAATGATTGACCCTAGGAAGGGCAGCAGGGAAACACCCTGCTGCCCTTTTTTTGTTTAATCGGGGCGCCTTCGGGTAAAAAATATGTATGAATCCATTTAGAAAGGGAGATCAATCAATGAATGTATTAGTGATTGGAGCCAACGGTCATACCGGCCGTCTCATCGTAAAGGAACTCGCTCAAAGTGAGCAGCACTTCGTCAAGGCGATGATCCGCAAGACCGAACAGGCAGAAGAGATGGAGAACCTCGGCGCAAGGCCGATTGTCGCCGATCTTGAAGGGGACTTCTCCTATGCCCTCGATAACGTGAACGCCGTCATCTTTGCAGCAGGAAGCGGCGGAAGCACCGGAGATGACAAGACCCGCGCCGTTGATCGGGAGGGCGCCATTAAAGCCATCGACTTCGCGAAAGAGAAAGGCATCGAACGGTTCGTGATGCTCAGTTCCATGGGGGCCGACAACCCATCAAACGGACCTGAAGGCCTTCAATACTATCTTGAAGCCAAAGGGATCGCCGACGAACACCTCAAAGAGAGCGGGCTGAATTATACGATCGTCCGACCCGGGGCATTGAGCTTTGATCCTGGTACAGGCAAGATCACTGCTTCCGATTCCATCGCAGACAAAAGCAATGATATCCCCCGTGAAGACGTGGCAAAGGTGATCGTCGAATCGATCACCACAGAGGAAACGTATCACAAAGTATTTGAAATACTCGGTGGGGACGTACCGGTTGAGCAAGCACTCAAGACAATATGATTAACGGCCGCCTTCATAATGAAGGCGGCTTTTTCACGCATGGCTGGGTAGGTACCCATGCGGGATCGATTGAATACGATATAGCATTACATCCACTGATTGGGTTGATGACATGAGCAATGAAACCAAAGCCATCTTCGGCGCTTCCGTCACCGCGGTCGGTACCGTCATCGCCGCAGTGGGAGCCACCCCTTTCCGCGTCCTCTCCAAACCGTTCCGACTGGATTTGAGTGTTATCGGAAATGTGTTGCAGGGTGTGGGAAATGGAATCGAAGCCGACACCCAAGAACCTTTTTCCCTCGGTCGGATCGGAAATGAAATTCAATCCCTCGGAAACTCGACCGTCGTCGCCGGGCTGATCATCAACTTTGACGATGAAACGAAGCAAAAGCTTGTCATCACCGGGAACTGGTTCCAGGCACTAGGAGGAACCGCTGCCCTCGGACCTGAATTCAGTGAACCCGACCCCGATCTCAACGATGGCCTGTCGATCATCGGGAATATCCTCCAGGTGACCGGGAATTCCCTCCAGGCCATCAACGGAATCGAGAACCTGAAAAAAAGCAGGATCCAAAAGAAGCTTCAGTATCCTGATGACGGAGACGATGATGACGGAAGCTTCCGGACCTTCGATGTCGTCGGCAGCTGGATCCAGGCGACGGGTGCCGTCATTTCCCTGATCAGTACCATCGGCATACCCGAATGCAGCCGGTTCGGGTACCTCGTAAAGGAAGACGATTCGGAAGATTCCACATAAAAACTCCCCTGACCGGAGATCGATCAAGGGAGTTTTGTTGTTTTTATACATAAGCATTCCTCAGGCGTACCTTTATTGTTAGCCGTCACGAACGATGATCCGCACCCGCATGACGCGATGGCATTCGGATTGTCGATGGTGAAGCCTCCGCCCATTAGGGATTGCTTAAGGATGTTGATATATCAATGTTTACTTGTGTTTTTGAGGATAATAAATTGCAAGCCAACTCGATTGTTAATGTCGTCAACTGAATTATGATCTAAATTTACATATAGCTTATGGAAACAATATGATAAAAGCAGGGATACCCATACCCTCGATATTACTCTAATAGGGTACACCTATGTTATCGGTTATCACTATCGAAATAAAATACCACAGTTTTTCACTATACATTTTATCGTTTTACCGTACTAAAACACATCTGTGAAGAAGCAGTTACTTTTACCACTCTCTCCATTCTTCAGTTATGTCTTCTTCGATATCTAACCCAGCTATATTTGCTGATTCAATAATAAAATCACACAGTTCTTCTCTCTCCATTGTTTCAATAAAGTAATCATAATTATCATTTAGTTCATTTAAACTGATGACTACTGTTTTAACACATTCCAAGATTTCTTCCTCAATCCGATTATTTCTCAGTTCTTTTAGGCTTTTGATGTATGTATCAAGAACCTCATTAGTTGCATTTATATTTTCCTCGGTAAATAGGTCATCATCTTCATCCATTCTTTGTTTCCATTCTACAGTTGGTTTGTTTTTAGTTAACTCTTCAAAAGTCATATTATCCTCCAGAAATTTGTTATTTTGTTACAACTAACCAACTCTTTCCACGGGTAATGAACCTAGTTTGGAAATCGATATCGCCCGCTCGTAAGCCTAAAAGTTCATTTGCTCTGATCCCTCTATCTACTAACAATACCATGGCTACATAATCCCTAAACCCAACATAATCACGTTGATTTGGTTCCCTTAGAACCTCTTTAACTTCATCATCTATGAAACAGTTTGTTAGGTCAATATCTTGTTTTAATAATCTCACACCAGACATTGGATTTACTTCAATCAAATCTTCCCACTGCAAAAAATTAAACATAGCACGATACACCCTAAGGCGAATGTTTATTGTTGTATCAGATAAACCGATGCCTTGCCCACTTTGGATATACTTATGTCCATCGTATTTAGGTGCATCATATTTCAAATAGTTAATATCATCTCTAAAAATCTGTGGTGAAAGTTCATCCACTGTTTCGATTTCATAATTCTTTTCAAGCCCAGTAACGAAATATTTCCAATCTTTTCGGTAATCTCTTAAGGTTCTTTCTCTTAGACCTTCTGCACTCTTTCCAGCAATCACAAGGTCAATTACTTGTTCTATTGTTAATTTTGGATATTCCTTCTGATTTGACATTTTTCCAACAGGTTTTTTTCTTATTCGTTTGTTTCAAGACATTAAAAAAGCCTCCTCAAATAGCAATGTTTTAAACATTAACTATCGAGAAAGCATGTAATTCACAACCTTGATTTGATGAATTTAGGGTTGTTATTATATATTTTCATGATTGTGTACACTCAAAATCACCTTGTAATTCAAAACCCCAAACAAATATTCCTAACCTTAAAGGTTTGTTTATAAACTTAGCATTCCTCAGGCGTACCTTTATTGTTAGCCGTCACGAACGATGATCCGCACCCGCATGACGCGATGGCATTCGGATTGTCGATGGTAAAGCCTCCGCCCATCATGGACTGCTTGTAGTCTATCTTCGTGCCGTTCAGGATGGCAGCGTCGTCCTTTGCCACGACCAGCTTGATGCCGTGCTGTTCAAGGAGGGTATCCCCTTCCTGCACGTCATGTTCGAATCCCATACCGTAGGACAGGCCGCTGCATCCACCACCTTTGACTCCTACACGGAGCATGGCATCCAGCTCATCATGTTCCCGCATCATATCCTTGATCTGACCGGCGGCTGCTTCCGTCAGGTTGACGATTTCACTCATTACTTACACCTCCAGCACCTAATGGTATCTATAGTATACTCCTTTCTATTTTACTACTCAACCGAAGTGGATGCGCCAAAAAAAGGCTCATTCTGACTCCGTCTATATAGAAAGAAGAAAATGCCGCTCCGCCAAGGAAGCAGGCATTGAATTAAAACATCGGGTTTTCTTCGAGGAACTGATAGATTTCATCCACCAATCCCTGTGGTGTATCGCCGGTCACGACTTCCCCGTTGACCAGGGCGTACATGGATTGGGCACATTTCCCGCAGTACCCGAGGCACCCATATTCGATGACATCGAGATTCGGATCCCTCTCCAATATTTCAAGCGCTGCCTGCGCACCACTCGCAAGATTGCTTATACAAAATTCGATTATTGGTTTCAACGCGATCACCTCACTGCTGTTATGCTACCTTTTTTTATTTTAAACGTCAATCATTCTTCATTGATTGAATTGGTATAACAGATTGTGAACAATTTACCTTGTTTCTGTTGTGAAAAAGGCGTGATTTCGATATACTTTTAGTGACAAAAGGATTCGAATATATTATTCAAATGTAATTAGTCCTCATATTGAAAGTGCTTACTTCTATAGGGTCCTGTTTAAGGGTCTCTATGCACCCTGTTCTCTGGGGATAAAATCAACGCTACTGTGGCTATCATACTGTAGAGTGCAAAAGGGGAAATCTGTATGAAACATTTAGTGCTGCTCGGCGGCGGATATGGCAATATGCGCGTACTCCTTCGCTTATTACCGAATCAACTACCAGAAGATGTATCCATCACCCTGATCGACCGCAATCCGTATCACTGCTTGAAGACAGAATATTATGCCCTCGCGGCAGGAACCATTTCCGATCACCATGTGAGGGTCACCTTCCCTGAGCATGAACGCCTTTCCTACATATATGGAGATGTGACACGCGTCGATACGGAAGCCAAACAGATCCATATCGCCGGTCAGGATTCGGTCCCATACGATGACCTCGTCATCGGATTGGGCTGTGAGGACAAGTTCCACGGAGTCCCTGGTGCTGAAGAGAATTCGTACAGCATCCAGACCATCGAGAAATCCAGGAAGACGTATCATACGTTGAACAACCTCCCTGCCGGTTCCATCGTCGGGATTGTCGGAGCCGGATTAAGCGGGATCGAGCTCGCCAGTGAACTCCGTGAGAGTCGCAGCGATTTGAAGATCAAGCTCTTCGACCGTGGCCCACGTATTCTCAATGCGTTCCCTGAACGCCTCAGCTCCTATGTGCATGGCTGGTTCGATGAGAACAACGTCGAGATCGTGAACAATTCCAACATCACGAAGGTGGATCCGACAACCCTTCACAATCACGAAGAGCAGATTCACTGTGATGCCATCGTATGGACGGCGGGAATCCAACCGAGCAAGGTGGTCCGCGACATGGATGTCGAGACAGACGCGAGTGGGCGTGTCGTCATCAGCAAGTACCATAACCTTCCGAATGATGAACATGTATACATCGTCGGGGATTGCGCCAGCCTCCCACAGGCACCGAGTGCACAGCTCGCCGAAGGCCAGGCCGAACAGATCGTCACGATCCTGCTGAAGCGCTGGGCCAATGAACCCCTTCCGGAGACGCTTCCCAAGATCAAGCTGAAAGGGATCCTCGGCTCCCTCGGCAAGAAGCATGGCTTCGGGCTGGTGAACGAGCGCTCCATTACCGGGCGTGTCGCACGACTATTGAAGTCCGGCGTCCTCTGGATGTACAAATACCATAATGGATGATGGAAGCGCCTGGTGATCCCAGGCGTTTTCTTTATTGAAAAAAGCATTCCATCATCGGAATGCTCTTGTTCATATAGCCTTGTACCCGTACTTTTCCAGCTCTGAATACACATCCTTCAGGCGTGGGTTCCCTTCCCCCACGATGGTTCCTTCCACCGTCACTACGGGATAGAAGAGATCCTCTTCGATTACACGTGCGGAAAACTCCTTGAAGGCGTCATTCTCAGGAGGTGAATGGATATCGATATACGTGATGGTGAATGGCTGTTCGGGGTACTTCCTCCCGATTGCGGCCTCCAGCCACTCGTACGTTTCTTTTGATGACGGCAGATTCACACAGCTTGGACATGTGATCTCTGCTCCATACACACATAGCTCGACCGGTTTCATGACAGACTCCCCTTTGGCGTGGTTCTATGACCATTTTACAAAAATGCCGGTTGATTTGGAACTCCAATTTTGACATTGGAGGTGTTTTTATCATATCTTGGTAGTAATCCATTAACCACCAGCGGGTGGAGATGACGGGATCGTCGATCTATGCCACGAAAAAAATCACCATTCTTTTCAGGTTGATAGATTTTTTGTGGATATGTCATTATAATAGGAGATAAGGAAAGGAGTCGATCAAATATGACTGAACAAACAGATATGATGTCGTCCGTACAGGAAGTATTAGATAAATTGCGTCCGTTCCTCCTTCGCGATGGCGGTGACTGTGAGCTCGTCGACGTAGAAGACGGGATCGTCAAACTTCGCCTATTGGGTGCATGCGGAAGCTGCCCAAGTTCAACCATCACCCTCAAAGCAGGTATCGAGCGTGCCCTGGTTGAAGAAGTGCCTGGAATCGTCGAAGTAGAACAAGTCTTTTAATGACATGAAGAACAGCTCCGGAACCCCGAAGCTGTTCTTTTTTTTATAGGGCCGTTCTCGGTTCCTTTCCTTCGAGCACTGCCTGTATGTTTGCGGTGCATAACCTCACCATATCATACCTCGTATCGACGGATGAACTCCCGATATGAGGGAGCACCACGACCCTATCCAGTGAAAGGAGGGGGTGATCCATGTCAATCGGCTCCTTGGTGAACACATCCAGTCCTGCTCCGGCAATCATCCCTTCACGAATCGCTTCCACCAGCGCATCCTCATTAACAATGGGTCCCCTGGCGGCATTGATGAAAATCGCGCTGTTTTTCATCAGGGCAAACTGCTCTTTCTGGAACAAACCTTTCGTCTCCTCAGTGAGAGGGGCAAGGACCACAACGAAATCGGACTCCTTCAACAGATCATCAAGGGACCTGAAAGCAGCTCCCAAGGCTTCTTCCGCTTCCGGCCTGCGGTTCCGGTTGTGATACAGGACATCCATGCTGAACCCTTTGGCTCTCCTCGCCACCGCTTGCCCGATGCTGCCCATCCCGACGATCCCCAGGGTCTTGTGATGGATATCCGCTCCCGCAAGGAGGAGTGGCGACCAGCTTTTCCATTCGCCTTCCCTTATGTACCGATCACCTTCGACAATCCTCCTGGCCGTAGCCATCATCAAACCGAAGGCAAGATCGGCCGTCGTTTCTGTCAAGACGTCCGGGGTATTGCAGACCACGATGCCATTTTCCTTGGCGTACTCCACATCGATATTGTCATACCCCACTGCCAGATTGGCAACGACCTTCAGGTTCTCCGCTTGATCGAGCAGTTCACGATCGATCCGGTCTGAAAGCATCGTCAGGAGCGCGGACGCCTTCCCTGCTTTCTCCAACAGGATTTCCCTCGGTACTTGCACATCATCCTGCTCCCACATCTCCACTTCATACCGATCCTGAAGCGATTCAATCAATGTTCCAGGTAATTTACGCGTAATGTAAATGAACGGTTTCAACAGCTGTTCCCCACTTTCATGTTGGTAGTCGACTATACTACCAGTGTAGCATAAAAGCAGGGGATCTACTTTTTACAGCCAGTCGATCACAGGGATCCCCCATTTCTTCACCGGGACCTCGGACATATGGTAAAAGTCTGCGAGAAATGATTCATACTGACCAGAATTCCTTAAATGACCGTTCAATTGGTCCTCCACGAGCTTTTTTTGCTGCTCAGATGTAGAGATATAATACTCTTCGATACACTCGAAATAATGGAGCGGGAAAAGGAGGCGGGAATACATCAATCTCCACGCAAAGGGTGATAGGGGATTGATTTTTTCATACTCCCGGATGAATTCCTGCAGCTCGGGGTGGAACGTCTGACTCTTCTCGAAATACTTCTCCCTTACCCACTCGGCCAAATCCCGCGTACTGTGATCGAAGACCCACTGAAACGGGAAATGGATACAGTTCTCGGTCCCCCACGTATGCTGACCGAACCGTTCGTGACAGATCGTCCCGGCATCGGCGACATCGGGGTCCTCATCAAGCTCCGTATCCACAAGATACTGGATGGCATTCTCGGCGAGAGCGGTGTAATAGGGATAGCTTTCGACGAACCGCTCTTCGAATTCATCGACAGGTTGATCCTGGATCACTTGATAATACGCCTTCTCAAGCTGGGATAGCCTCCGTTCCCACAGCATCTTCCACTGCCCCATGCGGTTGATTTTTTCGACCTTTTCTTCATAAAGCCTACCCCTGAAGTGAAACTTGCCCAATTTCCTCCCGAGTGCATTCCCATCAGGAGGCTGAAGCGGTTCATTCCGGAGGACTACAAAATCCTTCTCCCCTTCCGTCACGAGGAATTTCCCCTCATTGCTCTGAACGAAACGGGAGGTATACCGATCCCCTTGAGCGCTGAGGTGCTCCGACAATTTGTAGATCTCCACCAGCGTTTCCTGTTCCGTATTCGATACGCCGACAATACTATATAAAGATCCCCCCGCCATGTAACGGTTCATCGTCCCATCAAAGAATGTTCGTTCTGGGCGCAAACCAAAGTGGTTCATCAATAATTCTGAAGACATCACGTTCTCTCCTTAACAACCAGAATAGTGGCCCATATAGTTATCATATATATGAATACGCTCATCGTGCCGAGGGCATGAATGAAATGAATGACTTATTAGTAAAGTCTATTTTCCATGCCATCATCATATGAGTAAAAAACAGGGCTTCGTCTAATCGAAACAGGGGCTATTATTATCTTCCAAGGAAAAGGTGAATAGGATGAAGGATAAAGAATCGATGGATTTATTAGAGAAAACAGCACGTAATTGGCTTCTGGAAAGAGGCGTGACAATCGAAGATATTGCAGAACTGGTCATGTTCCTGCAGAAGAAATATCATCCTGATCTTGAAATGAAGGAATGCATCCATAATGTCGAGAGGGTGCTGACGAAACGGGAAGTCCAAAATGCAATCCTGACCGGGATCCAGCTGGATAAGCTGGGGGAAAAGAAAATGCTTGAAGAACCCCTGCAAGCGATCATTGAAGTCGACGAAGGGTTATACGGGGTGGATGAAATCCTCGCATTTTCCATCGTAAATGTCTATGGGTCGATCGGTTTCACCAATTACGGATATATCGATAAATTAAAACCGGGAATCCTGGAACGCTTAAACGATAAGTCTACTGGTATGTGCCACACTTTCTTAGATGACATCGTCGGTGCCATCGCAGCAGCTGCTTCAAGCAGGCTTGCTCATCGGGCCAAGCATCAGGACTAAGGATAAAAGAAAAATCAGACGGGGCCCCGTCTGATTTTTTAGTGTGTTAAGAAGCGATGCCCAGTGACCTTTCTCCCAAGGAAACATTTCCCTCATTCAACCATCGTATAACCGATTAATAGAACCTTTTTACTAACTTACTGTTGCACTATGTGCTATACTTAGGATATAGTTACAATTATAGTTGTAATAATTATCACTATAGTGGTACTAAAGCATTGAACGGCAAAATACATCTAACAAGGCGATCACTTCATGCGTTTCGCAGAATTCGAATCAAATTTCACGCTACCCAAAACGGAAATAGAGGTGGATTCCATGAAAACATTAAGTGATCAAGCCCTTTTAGATGCATATAAAAAAGCAAAGTTATTAAACCTCAGCTCTGAATTCATTCTATTAATCGAAGAGGAATTGAAGAAGAGAAAATTGGGATCAACTCAATAGTTCTTTCTCGCAAATGACTTTTTGCTCATCCTTCGTCGGCATGATATCCGACCAATGAACTTCCAATGCATTGATGATCGCATGGAGTTTATTCAACGATGGATTCGCCTCCCCTTTTTCAATTAACGAGATGTAATTGACCGTTAATCCGCATACACGACTTAATTCCTGAATGGTGATCTCTTTCGACCTTCTATGATGTCTGATTTTCTTCCCGACAAGTTCTGTAACACTCATTACCTCACTACCCTTTTAAAATTCTTTAGAATTGATGTGTGTTGTTTCGCGTCCAAATAAGAAACAATGTCTTCCATTCTTAAAGTTGCCTTACTTTTCGTAAAGAATAGTTAGAAATTGAAAAGGTACCAATGCTAATAGTCCCCAATTTTCATCTTGTCTGTTGTATTTACCCGATTAGATATCATTTAACACATGAAAAGATTAGAAAAATTGTAGCTTTTTTAAACCTTTTCAAACTCTATCAGTATTGGCAAGAAGAAGACCTTCTGTTCAAAATTGATGGTACTGGGAAAGTTAGCTAGAGGGAGTAGTTAAATCCTGATGGAGTAAACGCAAATTCCACGAACGCTCATACGCTAAGTTGAATGAGGGATGTCACAATCATAGGGTTTGTAGGCTTTCCAAACAGAGATCTGTCTTTTTTGCTTCTTAAACACTAGTTCTATTTTACTTATACAAGACAACGTTGTCCACGGAAAATGTGTTATTTCTTATGGAATTTCCCTTTTAAATCCCAATAAATTCACACTTGATTATGAGAGAAGCCTGCCCTCCTTCAGGAGGGCAGGCTTCTCTCAAGAGATCATATCGTCCATTGGCCAAGATGGTCCAGAGAATAAGTGGGCTGTTCCTTTTTCTCCTTCAGCATCTCCTTCGGTGTCACACCCGTGTGCACCATCAGGGTATCGATTCCCGCACGGATCCCAGCCATGATGTCGGTGTCATAGTTATCTCCTACCATGAGGGTCTCTTCTTTACTGGTACCTAGTACCGTAAGAGCCTGTTCCATGATGATCGGTTCGGGTTTCCCGATAAATACTGGCTCCGTCCCCGTCGAAACGGTCACGACTGCCGTCAACGAGCCGTTCCCCGGGAGAAGTCCCCTTTCAGTGGGAATGGCGATGTCTCCATTGGTCGAGATAAACTCTGCCCCGTTCCGAACCGCAAGGCAGGCAAGCGATAATTTTTCATAATTGATCTCCCTGTCGATTCCAACAATGACGAAGTCCACACCTTCATCTTTCAGGGTGATTCCTTTATCCACGAGTGCATCGCGGATTCCTTCCTCACCAATGACATAGGCACTGCCACCGGCTTTACGATCATGTACGTATTGAGCGGTCGCCATCGACGTCGTAAACACTTGCGCGGCTTCCGCCGGGATATCAAATCCACGCAGCTTTTCTGCCACCTGTTCCGGTCTACGGGAGGAGTTATTCGTCACAAACAGATAAGGAATTCCCTTGTGTTGGAGACTGCGGATGAAATCACCCGCTTCTTCAATCTTTTCCGACCCTTTATACATCGTCCCATCCAAGTCGATGAGATACCCTTTATAATCCTTCATTTTCTTCACCTCATCAAGAAAACGCTTTCTGTACAGAAAGCGTTTTGTTATCAATTTTTAAATGCCGATACCGGTCCAAGCTCGTTCTCAAGATAGCTCCTGATTTGATAAGGGAACCGCTCCAGATTCGCCTTGATATCTTCCAGCAAGGCATGGATCTCCTGAATGTCGACAGACGGATAATCCTGAACAAGGTCCTTCCGTTTGGCAATGAACCGCTTGAAGTCTTCACTCATCGCTTCGTCGATCACGTTTTCATCGAGGAGGATATCAATGATATCATCATAACTCCCTGGATCCCTCATGATGAAACCATCGATCATGCTGTTGCCTACATCCAGGATCGATTCAATCAAGGTATGGGCAATCCGCTCAAGGGCAAGCTTCCCGTAGGGCTTGTCCCATCCCTGGCCTTCAGTATAGAGGACCAGTTGATGCTGCATGAATACGAGTCTTTCTTCAATCTTTTCCCTATCCACAAAATACATTATGTCCACCTCATCTCGCAGTACTGTCCCCATTTTATCACAGATTCCAGTAACCGACTAAGGACAGATGTTGCACATAAACCTGATTTTGTTATGATGAATGAAGCGATATACAAATGGAGGGAATACAAGTGGAAGAACGTTTTTATCTTTATGACGACATTGAACAGACCCGTACCCGCTTTGTCAGCTTCATGGGAGAAGAGCAGCGATACGACCTGGCCATCACCCAGACAGAACGCTACTACGGGAAATCCCTGGTTTTTGATCTGCAGGGTAACCGCTTCGCCATCATCGGGCGCGATGACCTGGATGAACCCGGTTATCTGGAAAGCACATTCAAGCTCACAGAAGAAGAAGCCATCGAATTAAGGGATTTCCTCTCTGAAGTCATCATGTAATCATGAATGAAGCTTCCCCGCCTTTCACATACTATTCCCAAACGAAAGTGAGGGAATACCATGCCGGATAAAGAGAATCAGTCGTATACAGACTTCTCCAATGTAGAAACGGGTAGAAACTTCCTCGTCCCTGAGACCCTTCCAGAAGGGCCGTATGGTTCGCCCATCGGGAAGAAGACCCCCGTTGAGAACAAAAGCACCCCCTGGAAAGACGGACAGCGCTATTATAGCGCCTTCAACTACGAAAACAAATCGCTCCATCAGGATATTCCTCGGCAAATGCCGGGTGCCCATCCTCCCCATGCGGATCCGGACCGGAATGAAGAACCGCCTTATACTGAAAATGAGTAAAAACAAAAGGAACAACATAGGCGTTGTTCCTTTTGTTCATTTCTTGACTTTTTTCACAAGAAAGTATGCACAACCGAAGTTACAGTACTCGTACAGGTAATCCTTATGGGTGCTCACCTTTGTATCAAAGGAAGACTTCTGGTTCTGATCATCGAAGAACCCCTTCAGCCGAAGCTGACCGTACCCCCAGTCCCCCAAGATGTAATCATATTTACTCAAGATATCACTGTAACGTTCCTTGAATGCTTCCTCATTGAATCCATCCCGATACTCATCTATGATTTCATAGCATGCATTCTGTATGCAGATCATATGCTCCCACCTACTTTCCTTTTTCTCTCTACTTTAAATTATAACGGATTGTCCATTAATTACTATGATAAATTGCATTTCAGGTTGGTCACCCTAGAAATAGGGGGTGTTTTGATTGAAGAAAACATTCGTAAGCTTTGCCATTCTCGGCCTAACTGTGACAAGTGCCGGCTGTAATGGCATCAACAAGTCGAATGAAGAAATGTTCCATGACAACGGAAATACGATCAATGTCAACGACAGAGAAGATCTCTATAACGAAGACAGCTGGACCAAAAAAGGCTCACAACGCGGGGAAGACTTCGGATACGTGCGACACCAAAAGAACCCCGGCAACAACGCCATGCCCATGAAGGATATGTACAGCATCAACAGGGAACAAGTGGCTGATACGATCAGTAAAATGAGCGTTGCCATCCCACATGTCAAAGACTGTGCGACCCTCGTTACCGACGAAGAGGTCCTCGTGTCATATGTAACGGATAAAACCGATAAAGACGGACGATTCAATGTCGCCGATCAGGTGAAAAAAACCGCCATGTCAGTCATCCCAAGATGGTACCACGTATATGTAACCGATGATAAAGCCCTCATGAGGGACGTCGAAAATCTGGCCAAGATGGATACCGATAGCGAGAACGTAAGCGACAGCATCGATAACACCATCAGCCTCATGCTACAGGATTCCCCCCAGGGCCGGGAAATAAACAACGGTGAAAACGCCAACGGCGAAATGTCCTCCGATTACGAAATGCAAGACGACGACGTCCACCAGATCAATCAGGATAAAATCAGAAAAGACTATATCATGGACTAACGAAAAGCGGAGGCGGGTCGCACTGAGGCGACAAGCATAAGGCGAAGCACTCAGAAAGGCGCCCTTTGCCTTTTTGAGTGCTTTGACTTATGACCTCGAGCCTCAACACGCCGGAGCTGGACATCACGAAAAGCGGAGGCGGGTCGCACTGAGGCGACAAGCATAAGGCGAAGCACTCGGAAAGGCGCCCTTTGCCTTTTTGAGTGCTTTGACTTATGACCTCGAGCCTCAACACGCCGGAGCTGGACATCACGAAAAGCGGAGGCGGGTCGCACTGAGGCGACAAGCATAAGGCGAGACATCCGGAAAGGAGTTCTTTGCCTTTTCGGTTGTCTTGACTTATGGCCTTGAGCCTCCCGTCCCCAAACATCAAGAAAGCATCCCGGGTTCCGGGATGCTTTTTGGGTATTATGCGTTTTGGATTTCTTGTTCACCAGCTGCCTGTCTTGCTTTGGCTGCCGCATTGACTTGTTCGTCCGCGTGGTACGAAGAACGTACAAGCGGGCCTGCTTCACAGTGGCTGAAGCCTTTTTCCATGGCGGCTTCACGAAGTTCTGCGAACTCATCTGGGTGGTAGTATTTTTGTACTTTGAGGTGCTTCTTGGAAGGCTGCAGATATTGACCGAGCGTCACGATATCCACATGGTTTGCACGAAGGTCGTCCATTGTTTCAAGGATCTCTTCCTTCGTTTCACCAAGCCCCACCATGATGCTTGATTTCGTCGGGATGTCAGGGTTGAGTTCTTTGGCACGGCGAAGGAACTCAAGGGTACGGTCGTACGTTGCACGGGCACGAACTCTTGGAGTCAAACGGCGTACCGTTTCCACGTTATAGTTCATGATATCCGGTTTCGCATCCATCAATGTTTTGATGTTTTCGAAAACTCCGCCCATATCGGATGGTAGTACTTCAATAGACGTGAAAGGACTCTTGCGGCGGATCGCACGCACCGTTTCAGCAAATACTTGGGATCCTCCATCTTTCAAATCATCACGAGCAACTGCTGTGACAACCACGTGTTTCAGGTTCATGAGCTGCACAGAATCCGCAACGCGTTCAGGTTCTGCCAGATCAAGTTCATTTGGAAGGCCTGTTTTGACCGCACAGAAGCGGCAGGCACGCGTACATACGTCACCAAGGATCATGAATGTAGCCGTACGGCGTGTTCCCCAGCATTCATGGATATTCGGACAGCGGGCTTCTTCACATACTGTGTGAAGATTCTTTTCCCTCATCATTTTCTTAAGACCCATATAATTATCATTCGTATTCAGCTTAATTTTAAGCCAATCCGGTTTTCTGATATGTTCTTCTTTCTTACTCATCCTCCACATCTCCTATCCTAAATAGTTGACTTAGGCAAAGAGTGAAACGCAAATACAGCTCGTTCATCTTATGTAAAAAAGCCATCATCAATAAGTCTCTTTTGTCACTTTATCATACTAAAAATGCGAAAACAAGCATGCTGACCATGATTACCATTTATTGATGTTAATGAAAATGCGTTCTGGAAACAAACTAAAAACAGATAGAAATCCTAGGAGGGTTGCCCTTGTTGAAAAAGGTGATATTCGCTGCTCTCATGTTCTTCTTCATTGTCATCCATCCGGTTCAACTGACCGTCGCAAAGGAAATGTCAGAGGAACAGATCCATAACAAAAGGATGGGGCTTTTCAAAAAAAATGAAGCCCTCACCCAGATTCCCTGGTATTATATGGCGGCCATCGATCAATACGAGAGGAGTTTACGCTTCTCCAGGCAGGACAGGGAAAAACCCACCTCGCCGATCTCCATTCACATCAGCCCTGAAACATGGACCGGCGCCCTCAATCCCAACCGGGAAGATGCCAATCCATTGACCATCTCCCTATTCGACGGGTTCGGTCGCGATGGAGACCTTGACGGGAAAGCCAGCCTGCTGAGTGATGAGGATCGCCTTGCATCCCTTTCCCACTTCATTCTCCGCTACGGGATCGATCACGATAATGTGAAGCTTGCCCTATGGGAGTATTACAAGCGGGATAAGACTGTCAGCATCATCATGGGGAAAGCACTGGTGTACAAGAAGTTCGACACGATCCACCTCAACGCGAAAGCATTCCCGCTCCCCCAGAGGTATAACTACAGCTACCGGAATACATGGGGTGATGCCCGGGGTTGGGGCGGTAAACGGATGCATGAAGGCACAGACCTGTTTGCCGATTACGGGGTACCGGTCCGGTCGACTTCATACGGCATCGTCGAAATGAAAGGATGGAATCGATATGGGGGATGGCGCATCGGAATACGTGATATCAATAATACGTATCACTATTATGCACATCTAAACGGATTCTCCAAAGATCTGAAGATCGGACAGGTCGTTAAGCCCGGCACGGTGATCGGAGGAGTGGGAAGTTCCGGATACGGCCCCCGGGGACGGCAGGAAAATTCCCGCCCCACCTTCATTATGGTATGTACAAAGACAATGGAATCACTGAGTGGTCCTTCGACCCGTATCCCCATCTGAAAATGTGGGAGCGGAAGGATCGGGCCAAGGGAGAATAAAAAAAGCAGACAAGGGAGGTCATCCCATCGTCTGCTTTTTCCTTATGCCTGCTTCTGCTTTTTCGAACTGATGACGGCATTGGCTATGCTCGCTACAAGTCCGCCCCAAATGATTACGATACCAACGATCATGCTGATGATTGCTCCTGTACCCATTAGCTTACCTCCTTGTATGTGGTGTCAGCTTCTGTTTTGGAGCTCCAACGCTTGACGGTAAAGAGGAATCCAAGTACAAGGGCAAAGGCTGCAACAGCCCATCCGCTTAAGTTGATGAACATATCTGGATACCCTTCATAGTTTCCGTTTTCAGTGTCAAATTGTTTCAGAAGATTGATTTTGAACAATCCAAACATCATGAAACCGAGGACAACCGGTGTGATGACTCCTAGACAAACCTTCCACCAGGCTCCGAGACGGATATCAGAGATTTCATTGGCATGCGCTTGAAGCGGGTTGAGCTTGCGCAAGAACCAAACGACCACGATGACTTCGATCAAGCCGACGAATGCCACTCCGAATTGATTGATGAAGTAGTCAGCTACATCGAGGAAGCGCAACCCGTTCTGAGTCGCAAATAGAATAGAGACAATTGCCGAAAGTCCACCGCCGAACAAGACAGCCTTCTTGCGGGAGATTCCAAATTTCTCTGAGACCGCTGCGACATATGTCTCTGTGATTGAAATAAGAGAGGTCAAACCGGCTAAGACGAGAGATGCGAAGAAAAGGAAGCCGAATAACCCATTGAGTGCAGGAAAAGAATTGATGATCTGCGGAAACACTACAAAGGCGAGACCAACGCCCCCACTAACGACATCCTGGACGGAAAGACCTTGGGATTGAGCCATGAATCCTAGTGCTGCAAAAACCCCAATACCGGCCAGCAACTCAAAACTGGAGTTACCAAATCCAGTGATGAACGCATTGTTGGTGATATCTGACTTCTTCGGAAGATAACTTGAGTACGTAATCATGATGGCGAATGCAATGGATAAACTGAAGAAAATCTGTCCATATGCTGCTACCCATACGCTTGGATCAGCGATCTTTGAGAAATCAGGTTTGAAGAATGCATCCAGACCTTCCATTGCACCAGGAAGAGTGACGGCTCTGATTACAATGATTAAAAAGATAATAACAAGTGCAGGAATGAAAATCTTATTGGCTACTTCAATTCCTTTCTTAACTCCCCGGAAGAGAATCCCCAACGCCACCGCCCAAACGATGACCAATGGAATGAACACTCCAGGTACAATGCTTCCCGTCTGTCCGGCATCCGCTGACAAATTCAAATATTTCCCGAAAAGAAACCCTTCTGTATCATCTCCCCATCCAAGATTGAAGGAGAATACGCTGTAAGACATGGCCCATGCAATGATGACCGAGTAGTAGGTCGAGATAATAAACGCAATGGCAACCTGCCACCAACCAAGCCATTCAAGCTTGCGGTTCATCCTGAAATAAGAGAGCGGAGCGGACCCTCGATATTTATGCCCGATCGTGAATTCCATGATCAAAAGTGGAATCCCCGCCGTTAAGAGGGCAAATAGATACGGGATGAAGAATGCCCCTCCTCCGTTCTCATAGGCGACTGCCGGGAATCGCCAGATATTCCCTAGTCCGATGGCGGATCCGACAGCCGCCATGATAAAACCTGCACGGGTGCCGAACTGACTGCGATTTTCCATCTTATTTCCCCCTGTGTCATTCCAATCGGATTCGATTGAAATTTTTATATTTTCTGAACATTAAATCTAAAGACAGTATAGCTAGTTCTAGGACAATTGTCAAAGAGATTTTTCATAATTCTGACACATTACAAGAGAATGCATTACTTATTCACCACGCCTCTTTCCCCATGTGAAGATGTACCTGCGGAGAACGGCTGACTCCCCATCATCCCCCAAAAAAAAGAAGCCGGGATGAATTCCCGGCTTCCTGCTAATGCTGTTCTGCCACTGTTTCTGATTTCTTCCCGATCAGGAACGACACACCCACGACAAGCACGATGACCGTCAGCAGCCCGAGCCACGTGTTCTCGGTGAATCCGAGGACAAGATAGCCGACTGCCGCTGCACCCGCTGCAATGAGGGCATATGGCAGCTGGGTGAGGACGTGGTCGATGTGATTGCTCCCTGCTCCGGTGGAGGAAAGGATGGTAGTATCCGAAATCGGAGAGCAGTGGTCTCCGAATACCGCTCCGGCAAGGACGGCCGCCATGGATGGAAGCAGGATCGTGATATCCGTATTGGCCGCGATCTCACCTGCAATCGGGAGAAGCAACCCGAAGGATCCCCAGGAAGTTCCCGTCGAAAAGGCCATGAATCCAGCCACAACGAACAGGATGAAAGGCAGGGCCGCTACAGGTATGCTCGATTGTTCAACGAGACCCGCAAGATACTTCCCTGTCTCCAATTCTCCGATCAGCGTAACGATCGTCCAAGCGAAGAACAGGATGTAAACGGCTGGCAACATCGACTTAACCCCCTCGATGATCCCTTTACCGAGTGCACTCCCTTCCACGCCTTTCATACTCACCTGTCTGAGGAAGAAGAGCAGGGAAACGATAAATCCGACAACCCCTCCGAGAATCAGCGAAAGTGTTACATCGGTGTTCTCGAACACTTTGAGAAGATCGAAGGATCCCACCGCACGGTATCCGGTCCACAGCATGGCACCGACCGTTCCGACGACGAGAGCAACAATCGGCCAGACAAGGTCACCGACTGTTCCCCTTGGGCTGACGGGAAGCTCATTTTTAAGTTCTCCTGGGATTTCTTTTGATGCATCATACAGCTCACCTGTCTGGATCGCTTTCACTTCATGCTCACGCATTTTCCCAAAGTCGATGCCCCTGATGGCAATCAACAATACGAAAAGGATCGTGGCCCAAACGTAAAAGTTCATCGGAACAACTTGCACGAAGGCAGAAAATGCCGAAATGTCGGTCACATTATGCGCAGCCAGGATCGTCCCCATGATGCCGATGATGTACGCCCCCCAGCTTGAAACCGGTGAAACCACACAAATGGGAGCTGAAGTCGAATCAATGATATAGGCAAGTTTTGCCCTTGAAATATTGTGACGGTCCGTGACAGGACGTGCTACCTGACCGACCGCAAGTGCATTAAAATAATCGTCGATGAAGATGATGATACCGAGTACGGCTGCAAGGAGTTGTGCACCCCTGCGGGTCTTCACTCGCTTGATGGCCCATTCACCGAAGGCACGGCTTCCGCCCGTGATATTGATGAATGCCGTGATGATACCAAGCAGAAGCAGGAAAAGGATGATGAAGATATTCCCTTTATTCCATTCTCCATCTGCGTATAGATTCCCGATGAAACCATCCCATACGAGGGAGATCGTTTCTACGATTGAAAAATTGGCTATTAAGAGTGCTGATGCTACAATCCCTACACCGAGGGATAAAAGTACCCTCCGCGTCAGTACGACCATCAAGATGGCCAAGAGTGGCGGGATCAATGAGTAAATGGTGTTTTCCATGAGTTCCTCCTATGAATTGATAGGGGGGAAGTGCTGAAACATGATAGAAGGCAAACAAAAAAGGCAATGATAGAGATACTATCATTACCTTGTCAGTAACGTAAGTGCTCCATCACGATCTGTAGCTCCCCATTATAGAGTACCTCTATAATGACAGTGTCATCCTTTTTCAAGATAACCCCAGCACCCATGCATTCGACATACATGGCTACTTCGGCAAAAGTTCCCTTTCATCTGTTCTCTCAGTTGTCATCCTCAAACAGCTTACTAATGAACCCTGCGCCTCTACCCCATCGGATTGATGATGTGGTTGCTTATAAAATTTTCTATACAACTATATCAAACTGCCGGGTCTTTGACAATGGATATTCCCTATATGGAAATATTTTAAACCATTCAACGCAAAAAAGACCCCACGATAGAGGGGGGTCATGTACGGGAAGGGATCCCGACTTCAAAATCCGGATCAAAGCCCGTGATGATGATATCAAATTCCTTGCTCAAATCGATTTCATAAGGGGTTTCCAGACGTTCTCCCAGCTCTTCGACGATCCGTACAACAGGACGGTCGGTCACCCCTTGATTCTGCTCGGCCACGATGGCTTTCCGATCATCATTCAGCTCGATGATCATCCCATTCGGATAGATGGCCACGGAGCGCCTGAAGGCTTCGATGACCTCCCTGTCGAACAGGGTCCCCGCTCCTGCATAAAGGATCTCGAGCGCCTGATGGGGAAGCATGGCATCCCGGTATACCCGGTTGGAGGTCATGGCATCAAAGACGTCAGCGACCGCGATGATCTTGGCGAATGGATGGATATCTTCTTCTGTGATTCCCCTTGGATACCCGGATCCGTCTAATCTCTCATGATGCTGATACGCACAGTGCGCTACCAGGATGGATACCGAATGGAGACCGCGGAGAATTTCGAATCCCCTCTCGGAATGGAGTTTGATTTCAGCAAATTCCGCTTCCGTCAGTCTGCCCGGCTTCATGAGGATTTCCTCCGATATGCACATTTTGCCGATATCATGAAGAATCGCTCCAACCCCGAGCTGTTCGAGCTGCTTTTGGGGAAGATTCAGCTTAAGGCCGATCGAAAGGGTATAGAGTGTCACATTGAACGAATGATGGAAGATATAAGAATCATAGGAGAAAACATCTGTCAGGATCGTCAGAAGGTCATTGTTCTCCTTGACTTCCTGCAGGACGACTCCGATGATGCCAGTCATTTGCCTAGCACTCTCCTCAAACAACACGCTTTTCGGGATGCCCGATTGCTTGACCTGACTGAATGCCTTCTCGATGCTTTTGATCGTCTCCTGTCTCACTTTCTTTGAAACGGTCTCTTTGACCTCGATTCCATGGGAAAGAGAATCTTCGATATAAACATATTGAATATTCAACTCTAACAGCCGCTGAATCATGCGGTCCGTGAGCGGCACGCGATCATGAATCAGCATCTTTCCTCTCATGTTATAGACCGGTGAACCTAGAACCATGCCGGATCTGATGGACCTTGTAGAAATGAGCATCATACTAATCTCCTATATATCCCCTTCATTTTTCGACAAAATTTACTAATATGTCCATTATAAAGGAAACCTGTAATTCTGCAAGGTATAATTACCTATTGCAAGGATTATTCATAGAAGAAAGGAAAACCTGTTGCTTCAATTATTCATTTTGCCGAGTTTCCACCCAAGGACATCCCGCAAGAACTCAGGCATGAAATACTTTTTCGGTTTTGTTTTTAGAGAAGGGAAGAAGTGACCGAATGTAAACATATCCGGCAGTGCCACCTTGTAGCTCTCATGAGGATCAAGACGCTCTCCTTCCACCAACAGATCACCTTCAGTAAAGCTGATATTGGTGTAAACGAATTGCCCGAGGACCTTACCCCTGAATCCCAGACCTTTCACTTCAAGAGCTGGCCACGATTCATTTAAGGTGAGCGTGATGATCTCCTTCAGCTCTTCTCCCGTGAGCGTGATCAGACACGGATTAATCGGGTGTGGCAGGATGTGATGCAGGTCCCTCTTTGTGACGGCCCCTGTTTGCAGGCCTTCCATGAGGAGTCCCGCATTCACGAACGAACAATCGGCATCTGTCCACTCCATGAGCGCTTCACTGAGAAGGAGTGGTAGCGGCGACGGAGCATACCAGTCGACGGAGAGCCCTGTTTTCAGATCAGCAATTTCTTCCTCCAGTAATGCTTGACCCTCCAGTACCCACCTTCGTTTTTCATCCGGCTCAACCCCGGTCTCAGGAAGATCTTCATACGCATAGAGCCCGGCTTTCCTCGTGAGGATTTTCTTGCTTGAAGAATCCACTTCGATCACCATATGACCGACAAAATTCCCGTACTTGCCCGCTGCACCGAGAAGGGTGCCGTTGACCTCCTTCCCTTCCTGAAGGATGTGATGGGTGTGGGCTCCGAGGATGACGTCCACTTCGGGGAACTCCTCCCCGATCCATTCATCATCACGGATGCCCAGATGGGATAAAAGGATGAGCACGTCCACTTTCGGCCTCAGTTCGTCCAACAGCTTCCTCAGCTCAGCGATCGGCTCGGTGACGGTCCAGCCCAGCGCCTGATAAAAAGGATAGAAAGGCGCCGTTAAACCAAGGACCCCGATCTTCACGTCCCCTTTCGTCCGGTAGATCTGATAAGGGGTGACCCAATCCGGCATCGCCATGGATTCGTCGAAGAGGTTCCCAAGGATGATCGGGAATGCCGCTTCATCATACAGGTGATTCAATTCTTCATGATCAAGGGTGATGCCCTCGTTGTTCCCGATCGTGACTCCGTCGTACCCTGCTTCGTTCAGGAACTTGATGTTACCCTTTCCGAGGGTGGCCTCTGTGAGAGGATGGGAGCGATCGACATGATCTCCTACATCAAATACGAAGACCTCTTCTCCTTCGCTCTCATGCAGCAGTCTCCGGTCCTTCATGAGGTCCCTTATCCTCGACCAGTGCTCAAAATGACTATGCAAATCATTGGTGTGATAAATATGGATCGTTTCTTTCAATTAAGTTCACTCCTGTAAGGCTTTGCCTTTTTCTACATGTGCATCAGAACAGATCCAGCTGCTTCGGTGCAAGGCCGCTGTACTGTATTCCAAGCAGTTCGATCATCTGTTTGGCATTATCCGCTGCGTCACCGCCTGAATTATTATTGAAAAGGATATACAGATCCTTCGATTCTTGCTCAAGCTTCCTGATATGGGGAATCCACTCCTCAAGCTCGGCCTGATTATACCGGTAGAGATAACGGACCTCACGCCAGTTTTCCTGACCCGTGTGATTCCAGCCATACACATTCCGTCCGTGGAACCGGATGAGGGTGGCATCTCCATTCGTCGCTTCGACCACTCTTGGGACAGATCCCTCTCCAGCCTGAGGCTCATCACAGATCGAATGGATCCAGTCTTCATCCTTCATGAAACCGAGCGTCCCCTGGCGGAAATCAGGTGAATACCAGCTTTGGTGACGAAACTCAAGAGACACCGGGATCCCCTGCATCTGTTCCCTACAATATCTGATATAGTTCACATTATCTTTTGTACAGTCGAACCATGGCGGGAATTGGAATAGGACCATGGCAAGCTTACCGCTCTCTAGGAATGGAACGAGGGATTCCTTGAATGCCTCAAACATGGCATCCTTTGATTCAAACGGGATCTCACCGCGCTGATGCCCCGTCATCCCCTGATAGGCCTTCACGATGAATCGGAACGCATCAGGTGTTTCATCCACCCATTTCCTTACATTCTTCACCGGCTGTACGGCATAAAAGGATGCATCCACTTCCACCACCGGGAAGTGGGCGCCGTACTCCTTCAGCTTATCCCTTGCCGGGACGTTTTCATAAAGGGTGTCATGGTCCCCCCACCCAGTCACGCCAACATAGATCATCGTTCAGCACCTGCCTTTTATGTGAATTCATTCTATCACACAACCCATTCGATTTCCGTTTGGAGGTGTCGGAATTGCTTATTAAAATGACCTCATGATCCCTTTTAACCCTTTCATCCAAAAGTTAACAAGTTTGTCATGAAGAAATGTCTAGTTTGTGAAATACTGAACAAACTTATCGTCTTTTTTCTCTTACTTGCTTATACTGAAAGTGTAGAGGAGCTAGCCCTCTTAAAACGGAATCAGGGAGTGAATGGTGATGGTAAACGCATTTTTACGTAACAATAAAGCAGTGGCAGGCGTATTGACGATTATCAGGCTGTATCTGGGGTACTTCTGGCTGACTTCCGGCATTGGGAAGATCACCGGTGGATTCGAAGTCACCGGGTTCCTCCAGGGAGCAATTGGCAAGGCGACAGGTGATCATCCGGCTGTACAGACGTGGTGGGCAACCTTCCTTGAACAGGTCGCACTCCCTAACCATGAGTTGTTCGCCACACTCGTCATGTGGGGAGAGGTTCTCGTCGGAATCGGCTTGATCCTCGGACTGTTCACGAATCTTGCAGCCCTCGGCGGCATCACGATGAACTTCAGCTTCCTTCTCAGCGGAACCACCAGCACCAACCCACAGATGGTCATCCTCACGATCTTCCTGCTTGTCGCAGGAGCGAATGCCGGCCGGTGTGGACTGGATCGGTGGGTAATGCCTTATGTGAAGAAACAGCGGCAAAATCGAAAAGGGCATAAGAAGTTAGCTCCGGCGGTATAGGACCCTGTGAACGGACCACCAACAGGAAATTTTCTTCCTTAAGAAGATAAAAAAGACGGAGCCGAAATGGGCTCCGTCTTATCATCTGCGTTGATTATTATCCGATTGAACCTTCCATCTCAAACTTGATCAGACGGTTCATTTCAACGGCATATTCCATTGGAAGTTCTTTCGTGAACGGCTCGATGAAGCCCATTACGATCATTTCCGTTGCTTCTTCTTCTGAGATTCCACGGCTCATCAAGTAGAAGAGCTGCTCTTCAGAAACCTTCGATACTTTCGCTTCGTGCTCAAGGGAAATGTTATCGTTCAGGATTTCGTTGTAAGGGATCGTATCAGAAGTGGATTGGTTATCCATGATCAGCGTGTCACACTCGATGTTCGAGCGTGCGCCTTCCGCTTTGCGTCCAAAATGCACGATTCCGCGATACGTTACTTTCCCACCGTGTTTCGAGATGGATTTGGAAACGATCGTAGAGGACGTGTTCGGTGCAAGGTGGATCATTTTGGCACCGGCATCCTGATGCTGCCCTTTACCCGCAAGTGCGATAGAAAGCGTCATACCACGGGCGCCTTCCCCTTTAAGGATGACAGCAGGGTATTTCATCGTCAGTTTTGAACCGATGTTTCCATCGACCCATTCCATCGTTGCGTTCTCTTCACATACTGCACGCTTCGTTACAAGGTTGTAAACGTTGTTCGCCCAGTTTTGGATCGTTGTATAACGGCAGTACGCATTTTTCTTGATGATGATCTCGACGACAGCCGAGTGGAGGGAGTTCGTTGTGTAGACAGGTGCTGTACATCCCTCTACGTAATGAACGCTCGCATCTTCATCAACGATGATGAGCGTACGCTCGAACTGACCCATATTCTCCGAGTTGATACGGAAGTAGGCTTGAAGTGGCGTATCCACTTTGATGCCCTTCGGTACATAGATGAAGGATCCACCTGACCATACAGCCGAGTTCAATGCTGCGAACTTGTTGTCTGTAGGCGGGATGACTTTCGCCCAATGCTCACGGAACAGCTCTTCATTTTCTTTAAGAGCAGAATCTGTGTCCTTGAAGACGATCCCCATTTCCTCGAGGTCTTCCTGCATGTTGTGGTAAACCACTTCGGACTCGTACTGAGCCGATACACCGGCAAGGTATTTTTGCTCTGCTTCAGGGATTCCAAGCTTATCGAACGTCTGCTTGATTTCTTCCGGAACTTCATCCCAGCTGCGCTCGGACTTCTCAGATGGCTTCACGTAGTACGTGATATCATCGAAATTCAGTTCCTGAAGATTTCCTCCCCACTGAGGCATCGCCATATTATAGAAATGATCCAATGATTTCAAGCGGAAATCAAGCATCCATTTCGGTTCATCTTTCATACGGGAGATCTCTTCAACGATTTCCCGCGTCAAACCGCGTTTTGAACGGAAAATCGATACGTCTTTATCGCTAAAACCGTATTTGTAATCTCCGATCTCAGGCATCTTCTTCGCCATGTTGATTCCTCCATTCGTTAATGGAGCAAGAAGAAAAGCTTAGTTCTGCTCTTCTTCACGCACTCCTTTTTCCATCGCCTTCCACGCGAGCGTCGCACACTTGATGCGGGCCGGGAACTTGGCGACTCCTTGTAATGCTTCTATATCTCCAAGATCGACATCATCGTCATAGTCATTTCCTTGCATCATATCCGAGAAGATCTTCGAAAGCTTGAGTGCTTCGTCGATCTCCTTGCCTTTGACCGCTTGGGTCATCATGGATGCCGAAGCCATGGAGATGGAACATCCTTCTCCGTCGAACTTCGCATCCTGGACGATCCCGTCTTCCACTTTCAGTGTAAGGTGGATGCGGTCACCGCACGTCGGGTTGTTCATATCGATGGTAAAGCTGCCATCATCGAGAGAACCCTTATTCCGTGGATTCTTGTAATGATCCATGATGACCTGCCGATAGAGCTGATCTAAGTTATTAAAAGACATCGCTGAAAAACTCCTTCGTCTTCACTAGCCCCGCGACCAATCTGTCGATTTCTTCTTCTGTGTTGTACAGATAGAAGCTGGCGCGGGCTGTTGCTGATACATTGAGCCATTTCATCAGCGGCTGTGCACAGTGATGGCCGGCACGGACGGCTATGCCTTCCGAGTCAAGGACGGTAGCGACATCGTGTGGATGGACGTCATCGATGTTGAACGTCACGAGTCCGGCACGCTGTGCAGGATCCTGTGGTCCGAAGATCTTCATGCCTTCCACAGCACTCATTTTTTCAAGGGCATAAGCGGCAAGCTTATGTTCATGGGCTTCAATGTTGGAAAGACCGATATCTTCGAGGAAGTCGATGGCGGCCCCAAGACCGATCGCACCAGCGATGATCGGGGTGCCCCCTTCGAACTTCCACGGGAGCTCTTTCCAGGTAGAGTCGTAAAGCCCGACGAAATCAATCATTTCGCCGCCGAACTCTACCGGCTCCATCGCTTCCAGGTGCTTCTTCTTCCCGTACAGAACACCGATTCCAGTAGGTCCGACCATCTTATGGCCTGAGAAGGCAAAGAAATCACAGTCGAGATCCTGCACGTCGATCTTCATATGCGGGGCAGCCTGGGCACCGTCCACCATCATGACCGCTCCGTTTTCATGGGCGATTTTCGTGATCTCCTTGATCGGATTCATCGTACCGAGTACGTTTGAGACCATCATGATGGCCACGATTTTCGTCTTGGACGTGATCGTTGCACGGACATCCTCCAGGGTGATGGTTCCATCTTCCTGCAGGGGAACGTACTTCAGGACGGCCCCTTTTTCCTTGGCAAGCTGCTGCCATGGAATGATGTTGCTATGGTGCTCCATGTGGGTGATGACGATTTCGTCGCCTTCTTCCACATTGGCGCGGCCGTAGCTTGCTGCGACGGTGTTGATGGATGTCGTCGTCCCACGGGTGAAGATCACTTCTTCCGTAGTCGCCGCATTGATGAAGTAGCGTACCTTTTCACGTGCTCCTTCATATCCATCCGTCGCCCTTGTACCGAGGGTATGGACCCCGCGGTGGACGTTCGAATTATAGCCTTTATAGTAGTCGCTCACAGCCTCGATGACCGAAATCGGTTTTTGAGAGGTGGCTGCACTATCCAGATACACCAATGGATGGCCGTTCACTTCCTGGTCGAGAATCGGAAAATGTTTACGAATCTCTTGAATATCCATTAGTTGACTTTCCTTTCGATTACCTCGACAAGCTGTTTCTTCACGCCCTCGATCGGCAGCTGGTTGACAACCGGCGCCAGGAATCCGTGAATCACGAGACGTTCAGCTTCTTTCTGAGGGATCCCGCGGCTCATGAGGTAGTAAAGTTGAAGCGGATCAACGCGCCCTACAGAGGCAGCATGTCCTGCAGTTACATCGTCTTCATCGATCAATAGGATCGGATTTGCATCTCCGCGCGCTTTTTCACTCAGCATGAGGACGCGTGATTCCTGCTCGGCATTCGATTTCGAAGCACCGTGCTCGATCTTTCCGATTCCATTGAAGATGGAAGAAGCTTCATCTTTCATCACACCATGTTTAAGGATGTAGCCTTCGGAATTTTTACCGAAATGAACAACCTTGGTGGTGAAATTCTGCTTTTGTTTACCGCGACCGACAACGACTGATTTCGTATCGCCGTAAGAACCGTCACCGATCAGGTTCGTCACGTTTTCAGAAACCGTATCTCCGTCGTTCATCAGGCCTAGTGCCCACTCGATGCGCGCATCACGTGATGCCACACCGCGTCGGTTGACGTATGTCGTCACTCCGCTGTTAAGGGTATCCACGGCACCGTAAGCGACCTTGGCATTATCCTTAGCCACGACTTCTGATACGATGTTGAACACGCCATTCTCCACGTCCACTGTAGAAAGATAGTTTTCCACATAAGTGACAGAACTATTGTCTTCTGCCACAACAAGTACGTGGTTGAACATGGCTACTTCCGCATCATCATGGATGAATACGGCCTGAACAGGTTCAGTCAGCTCCACATTTTTAGGAACGTAGAGGAACGTACCTCCGTTCATAAGGGCCGCATGAAGAGCGGTAAGCTTGTTCTCATCCACTTTCACACCATCGGTCATGAAGTATTTTTGGACAAGGTCACTGTGCTCTTTCACAGCAGTGAAGATATCGGTGAAGATGACGCCGTTGTCCTTCAGTTCATCCGTGATCTTCAAGTGGGCAGGAGTATTATTGCGCTGGATATACAGGCTCCCTGATTCACTTTCAGATTCTACTAGTGCTTTAATTTCTTCGGGCAGCTCGCTCATGGATGAAAACGCAGCACTTTCGACTGTATGCTTCTGGAATTGAGTGAAGTTCCAGTTGGTGATCTTCGTTTTATCCGCAACAGGGAGGTTCAGGTGTGAGACTTTGGCGAATGCGTCTGTACGCAGGGCCGTCATCCATTCTGGTTCTCCGAGTTGTTTTGAGTAGGAGCTGACATAGTCTTGATCTACTGGTAGTTTCGTTTCTACAGTCATATTCATCCTCCTAACTCTTACGCTTCTTGGCCGACAGTTTCGTCTTTGATTCCCAGTTCTTCTTTGATCCAGTCATAGCCTTCTGCTTCAAGGCGTTGAGCAAGTTCTTTACCGCCGGACTTCACAACGCGTCCTTGCATCATCACGTGAACGTGATCAGGTGTGATGTAGTTCAACAGACGTTGATAGTGAGTGATGATGAGGCAGCCGAAGTCTTCTCCGCGCATTTTGTTGATTCCTTTTGAAACGACTTTAAGGGCATCGATATCAAGTCCTGAATCGATCTCATCAAGGATGGCGATCTTAGGCTGAAGCATCATCAACTGAAGGATTTCGTTACGTTTCTTCTCCCCACCGGAGAATCCTTCGTTCAAGTAACGCTGTGCCATATCCGGATCCATTTCAAGGTATTCCATTTCGGAATCCATTTTGCGGATGAACTTCATAAGGGAGATTTCTTCCCCTTCTTCGCGTCGGCTGTTGATGGCAGAACGAAGGAAGTCGGCATTCGTCACACCGCTGATTTCACTTGGATATTGCATAGCCAGGAAAAGACCTACGCGTGCGCGTTCGTCCACTTCCATTTCAAGGACATCTTCACCGTCGAACGTGATGCTTCCTTTTGTCACTTCGTATTTCGGGTGACCCATGATTGCAGATGAAAGAGTGGATTTACCAGTACCATTCGGTCCCATGACCGCGTGAATTTCTCCACCTTTGATTTCAAGGTTGACACCCTTGAGGATTTCTTTACCTTCGATCTCAACATGAAGATCTTTGATTGTTAAAGTAGAACCTGCCATGTATATTACCTCCGTGACTTTATAAATGAAATAAAGGGATTCTTTATCCATTCTCAATTTATTATCATTACAATCTTATAACAAATAAAAGCTATAATCAACTTTTTCAGACAAAAGGGGACGGCATGGAAACGGGAAAAAATACCCTTCTATTGTTGGCCCAAACGCCCTTCTGCATACATGATTCGCCCTTTGACCGAATCATGTTCCCACATCCCCTACCTTATCACGGATGGATGACCATTTAAACCTCTATACATAAGAAAAACCAGTGATTCATCCATCACCGGCTCCTCCGTCATTCTTCTATATATTAGCATGCACTTTTCGATCGAGTGCAGCAATCATCCTGCGGCTTTCCCTATAATCCTTCTCTCTCTGCTTCTCTACTTGCATCCGAACTTCATGCTTTCGTTTGTACACCTCGTACCCTACTCCGTGGGCTCCATGCATGGCCTTTTCCATTTCGCTTGTGTACGACATACTGTCAAGAGAGTCGATAGTGAATCATTCCTTTCAGGTTTTTGTGTTACTCATTAAGGATACTACCCTGCCATTCTTTTGCCAAAACGTGTGTGGGGTGATTTTTTGAGAAAATCATCCTTCACTCCTGTTCTGCACTAAATTGTCAGACTTTCTTACACGTTTCCGCCTGTATCCTCCTGAAAGGAGTTCATCCTCTTTGAAAAGCGAAAAAAGAGAGTCCGAAGACCCTCCTTTCCGTTTAATGCTTCAGTTCATTGAGATCGTGCATGGATTGTTGTACAAGCGTGACAGCCTGGCTCATGGCTGCACCGCCGCCGAATGCAGCGGTCACACCCACGGCTTCAAGGATTTCTTCTTCCGTACACCCTTGATCGAGACAGCCCTTTGTATGGTAGATGATGCAGTACTCATCTTGAGAATACAAACTGATGCCAAGGGCGATCAGCTGCTTCTCTTTCTTCGATAGTACTCCTTCACGGAAACAATGCTCCGTGAAAGCATTGTATTGTTGCGCCAGCTCCGGCATTTTTTCAGTGAAGATCCCGAGCCCCGTCTTGTAATCGAGCAGGGCCGCTTCCGTTGTATTTCTAGGCTCTACCTGCATTCACTTTCAGCTCCATTCTAATTCGAGTGATCGAAAATAGTATGAGCTTATTGCAAAAAGATTATGTTTGGTATTTATTCTTTGACCGGAACGACGGACCCTTTCCACTCTTTATTGATGAAGTCCTGGATCTCATCAGACTGGAGCACCTTGACAAGCTCCTTGATCTCTTTTTTGTTTTCATCACCTTTTTTGACTGCAATGATGTTCACATACGGTGAATCCTTGTCTTCGATGGCAATGGAATCCTTGACCGGATCCAGTCCGCTATCGATGGCATAGTTGGAGTTGATGACGACGGCATCGCCTTCCTCGTTATTGTAAAGCTGAGTAAGAAGCGCCGGCTCATATTCGTAGTCAAATTTCAGCTTTTTAGGATTTTCGGCGATATCATCCAGTGTTGCTTGGGTTTTATCGATTCCATCCTTCAGTTTGATCAGCCCGTTTGCTTCAAGCAGGGTAAGGATCCTTCCGTGTTCTGCCACGGAGTTACTGAATAGAATGGTTCCGCCTTCCGGGATATCTTTAAGGGATTTATGCTTCTTCGAGTAGACAGCCATCGGTTCAATGTGAATTCCGCCGGCACTGACGAAATCATATCCGTGTTCTTTCTTTTGCCCCTCAAGGTAAGGAATGTGCTGGAAGTAGTTCGCATCCAGGTCCCCGCTGTCCAGATCTTTATTCGGAAGTACGTAATCCTGATACGTCTCGATCTTCAGGTCGATCCCTTCTTTTTCAAGGATCGGTTTTGCTTCTTCCAGAATCTCAGCATGAGGGACGTTAGATGCTCCGACCACGAGTTCCTTTGAATCGCCTGAGCTACCGTTGCTCCCGCTGGTTCCGCATGCTGCCAATCCTACAATACTTGCTGCTGCAATCGTGCCCACTAACCATTTTTTCATCTGATTTCTCTCCTTTTTATCGTTTATCTATTTTATTGGTGAAATAATCACCGACAAGCTGAATGATGAATACAAGAACCAGGATCAAGATGGTCGCCGCCAGGGTGACATCGGTCCTGCTGCGCTGGAATCCGTCCAGGAAAGCAAGGTTTCCCAGTCCCCCTGCACCGATGACGCCCGCCATTGCGGTGTAACCGACTAATGCGATGGCCGTCACTGTGATTCCGGAGATGAGGGCAGGCATGGATTCAGGAAGAAGGACCTTCATGATGATGGTGCTCGTTTTTGCTCCCATCGCTTTTGCCGCCTCGATGACCCCTTTATTGACTTCGCGCAGGGCGATCTCGACCATGCGGGCATAGAACGGGGCAGCCCCGATGATCAAAGCAGGCAACGCTGCGTTCGCCCCTCGGATCGTACCAATCAACACTTTGGTGAAGGGGATCAACAGGACGATCAGGATGATGAAGGGGATCGACCGGAAGACATTGACCACAGCGTTGGTGATGGAATAGGCCACCTTATTTTCCCAGATGTTCCCTTTTGATGTGAGGAACAATAAAATCCCTAGTGCGAGCCCGAGGACAAATGTTACGATCACCGACATACCAGTCATATACAGGGTCTCAAGAGTGGCTTCCCACATCTTTTCCCAATCGACGTTCGGAAAGATTTTCTCGATCATCGCTCCATCACCTCCACTTTCACCGATTGTTCTTCAGCGAAGGCGACCGCCTGATCGAGGATTTCACGTTCACCCTTCAGATGGATGAACAGCGTGCCGAATGCTCCTTTTTGAGTTTGCGAAATCTGGCCCTGAAGGATGTTCACCTCAAGATCGAACCTTCGGATCAGTGAGGTGATGAGAGGCTGATCCGTACCGCTTCCAACGAATGTAAGCTTCAACACTTTCCCATCCGGATACTGATCGAGGATGTCATCCGACTCCTGCTGCTGTGCGACCTCTTTCACGAAGCGCTTCGTCACTTCCTGACGCGGATTACGGAATACCTCTAGGACATCCCCCTCTTCGACCACTTTTCCCGCTTCCATGACCGCCACCCTGTGACAGATTTTACGGATGACGTGCATTTCGTGGGTGATGAGGACGATGGTGAGCCCAAGACGCTCATTGATATCAACAAGAAGATCCAGGATGCTGTCCGTGGTTTGGGGATCCAGTGCGGACGTAGCTTCATCACATAGGAGCACCTTCGGATCATTCGCAAGTGCCCTTGCAATCCCGACGCGCTGCTTCTGACCTCCACTGAGTTGCGCCGGATAAGCATCCCCCCTGCCTTCAAGTCCTACCAGATGGAGAAGTTCATTCGCCTTCCTGATCCGTTCTCCTCTTGGCACTCCGGCTATCTCGAGTGGGAACTGGATGTTTTCAAGTACCGTACGGGACCAAAGGAGATTGAAATGTTGAAAGATCATCCCCATGGACTGCCGGGCTTCACGGAGTTTACGTCCCTTCGCCTTTGATATCACTTGACCGTTCACATCCACAGATCCATCAGTGGGTAGCTCGAGCCCATTCAGCATCCGGATCAACGTGCTCTTTCCTGCACCGCTGTACCCGATGACACCGAAGATTTCCCCATCCTTGATGGTCATATCCACCCCATCGACAGCTGACACCGTACCATTTTTGGTTTGAAAGATTTTTTTTACATCAGAAATCGTAATCATGTTGTATCCACCTCGTCATCAGTAAAACCACCTGTTTACTAGGAATTATATCCAAATACGTCATTATTGTTAAAACATCCAACCTCATTTTTTGAAAAACAAAAATGCCTCCCTGCGATAAGCAGAAAGGCATACTATTTCAATAGTTGACTTTCCCTCATCTGTCGAAGCCTTCGCTTCGAGTGAATTGGCACCATTTCAATTTTAATTGACGGTTGCCGGGTTTCATCGGGCACTTCCCTCCACCACTCTAAATAAGAGATAAACGTTATTCAATTATTCATACTAAATACTCAGAAATTTGTTACTAAACAGATACTATCACCGAATAAACAAGGTGTCAATTCTTTTTTGCACATTATACGCTCACTGGTTCGACCATGTGAAATCGGGTCAACCAAAGCACCGATTCAGCAAACAACAGATGCCGGTAACCTCCACGGACTTCGATTTCCTTTTTATCGACAAGGGAAGTCAATCGTTCATTCCCTTCAAGTAAAGCAATCAACCGCCGGACATCTCCAGCCGTTATCGTCAGGTTGGGATCTGGGTGAGGATCGGGAAGTACGTTGCAGCCCTTATTAGAAATGGACAGACTGTGGCCGCTAGTGCCGCATTGGAAATGTAGGACGAACGGGGTGTCTGGAAATAACAATTGTAAGTGATACCTGGTCTCGCATTGATCTACGACTTTCTCTAAATACTCTCTCATGCAACCCCTCCAGTATCTCGGATACTTAACTAATTCCACTATTGGATAGTTTATCCTCCTGTACTTTCTCGACAGATTGTGGACGCACTGTCGAAGGAAGGACCCAACAGACAATAAGTTGGCGGGTTCGCTTCATTTCCCGAGAAATATGTCCCGGTATGTAGAAAAGTCGCAGTAGTTTCCGTGAGAATCTTTCAGTTTCTATTACCATTCGAACAAAAAAAAGGCCTTTTCGGCCCTTTATGCTACCTTATTCAAAGCTTCATACAAAAACGGTACAGATTGAAACGCATAGATCCGTTCCACCTCGACTCCATCTTTGAATAGCAGGAGGCAAGGAACGCTTTCGACCGCATGCTCTGTTGCAAATCCTGCCAGGTAATTCAGATTTGCCTTTGCAAAAACGAATGGTTGAGGCAGTTTCTCTACAATATCAATCATCCTACCTGCAACCTGGCAGGTGCCGCACATGGGGGTGTACAGATAGAGCGCAAGCAGTCTTTCATTCTCCCGTATCGTGTGCAGCGCTTCCTGGCTGTTCAACTCTTTCAAAGCTAATTCATCCTTTTTCCAAGATATTGTTTGTGGACATCAATGTTGGCTCCGATCAAGACGGAAGCGAGGTGATATTCAGGGGCAGCCGCCACTTCCTTGTACATCCTGTCGATATACAGGTGACCCGCTTCGGGGAACTCCCGCTTGAATTGCTTGCGGAGTTTCTCACCGGCTTCATCGGCATCCACCAAGATGTATACATCCCTGTCGAATAATGAATCGATTAGTTCGTCCATTTTGGTCAGACTGATCGTACCATTGGTACAGATGATTTCTACGGGCTCACTGATGATATCTTTAACCTTTCGTTTGTCGGATGTCCCTTCTACGATCAGAACTTTTTCATCCACGACTTCCATGACAATCACCTTGACTTTCAGTGAAGTAGTAAAAGATTTGATGGATCCACTTATTATCTCTATTTTCTCATGTCAGTGGGATTTTGCAAAGGATTTGATCCAAAAGAACACCGGGGGTGATCCCCCGATGTCATTCTAACACCATCCACCTTCATCGCAATCCGTATAGCGGGCATCATGCCCTTCTGATGAGGTATAGCTCTGGTAGATTTTGTTTTCTTTCGCCTCGAAATTCGGCTGCATGCTGATCCCCTCCAACGAAAGGGGGACTTTCCCGATTGACTGGTTATCGAGGAACAGCTCAATGGAGCCATCCTTCACTTTTCCAATGACACGATCGGTCACATCGGCCTGTTTGGGTGTAAGCATGACCATCATCCTTTCCTTAAAGGTTGAATTTATCTTGCCCCTCCGGATAAAAAAACACCTTGAGAATTTATCCCAAGGTGTTCCTGTTTTAGCCTTCGTTGATCATTTTATCGTATTCTTCAGATGTCATCAGTTTGTCCACTTCACCAGCGTCTGAAGGTTCCACAACAACCATCCATGCTTTCTCGTATGGAGATTCGTTGACGAATTCAGGGCTGTCAGACAGGTCTTCGTTCACTTCGACCACTTTTCCTGATACAGGAGCGTAAAGTTCAGAAACGGTCTTGACCGATTCAACGCTTCCGAAAGGCTCGTTCGCTTTGACTTCATCGCCGACTTCCGGCAGCTCGACAAAGACGATGTCACCAAGTTCTGATTGTGCGAATGCTGTGATTCCGATTCGGACGTTACCGCCTTCGGACTTTACCCATTCATGTTCTTCTGAATAACGCAGTTCTTTCGGTGTGCTCATCTTTATCCCTCCACATGCTAGTTATACAAACTAATATTGACACATTCTTTAAGAGAAAAGCAAGGAAGTCTTGCACAAATATTCTGTTGCTTCCATTACTTCCAAGCATCTTCAAACGTTTCTTCCTTGAAGCCGAGGGTCACCTTTTGACCATTGGTCGTGAGGGGGCGCTTGATCAGCATCCCATCTGAAGCCAGTAGTTCGAGGAGTTCGTCGTCTGAGGCGGTATTTATCTTGTCTTTCAAGCCTAATTCCCTGTATTTCATGCCGCTTGTATTGAAGAATTTTTTCAGGGGCAGTCCGCTTTTTTCATAAAGTTCTTTCAGCGTTTCCTTAGACGGTGGCTCCTCGACAATATGTATTTCGTTGAAGTCAACATCTTCTTGTTCAAGCCATTTTTTCGCCTTGCGGCATGTCCCGCATTTAGGGTAGGAATAGAATGTGATTGCCATTGTTTTCACCACCTTTCGTTTGAGTGCTTTCCTCTTCATTATATCCGTTTTTGTCCTTGGCGAACAATACCGGCTGTCGAATGTTGTAGAGAAATGACCGGCCATTATGGTCTGTTACATTTAATGAGAGATTTTCCTTCCTCAGCTATCCTGTTATTGCGCAACCTGCACACGTTCCCGCCTGGAGTGTCTCTCCCGCAGTTATCACATTGGGGCGAAATGGGGTGATGGTTGAACATGCTCTGCATGAAGTGACATTCTGTTCTGCATACCGGGCTCTTTCTCGATTTTCACACTCTATATGCCTCCATGAAAAAGGGGCTGCATACAGGCAGCCCTCTTCTCCTTACACGATATATTTTTCGGCGTCGATCAGTTTCACGGATGCATCGCGTTTGAGGGCGATGACGTTGACCGGCGTGTGGCGGGTGAATTTTTTCAAGGCCGACAGCATGATGCGGAGCGTGTCCCCTGATTCCGTCGCCACCAACGTTTCTTTTGCATGCTGCTCGATTTTATTGAAAGCCTCCTGACAGAAGATCTGCGTGTAAAGATGCTTCTGCTTGGCTTTCTCCAAACCGGCCGATGCAATTGCTTTTTCGGTTCTCAGTACCACGGATTCCATTGCATATGCTTCTGAGACGATGTCGGCGATATTCACAAGGACCTCCTGCTCTTTCTCCAGGTCCTTACCGAATTTTTGTGCTGCAAGTCCCGCAAGCATCAGGCCGATCTTTTTCGCATTGCGTACAAGATACTTTTCTTGTGCAAGAGGCTCGTCGCTCACTTCTTCAGGCATAAGCATCATCAGTTCTTCCTGCAGGGCCTGTGCTTTTTGAAGGAGTGGAAGTTCACCTTTCATGGCTTTTCGCAAATAGGTGCCTGGTACAAGGAGGCGATTGATCTCGTTCGTCCCCTCGAAGATCCGGTTGATGCGGGAATCCCTGTAGAGTCGCTCGATTTCATATTCCTGCATGAACCCGTAACCACCGTGAAGCTGGACGCCTTCATCCACGATGTAGTCCAGCACTTCCGTACCGAAGAATTTATTGAGTGAGCATTCGATCGCATATTCCGCAATGGATTTGGCCACTTCAGACCCGTTTTTGACTTCTTCATCAGAGAGCTTGCTCATCCGGTCCTCGAAGAGACCGACCGTACGGTAGACGGAGCTTTCTGCGGCATATAGCTTGGATGCCATCGTTGAAAGCTTTTCTTTTGTCAGGTTGAAAGAGGAGATTGGCGTCTTGAACTGCTGACGCTGATTCGTATAGGCAACCGTTACTTCAAGCGCACGCTTGCTCGCTCCGACTGCCCCCACCCCAAGCTTATAACGGCCGATGTTGAGGATGTTGAATGCGATGATGTGCCCTTTCCCTGCCTGACCAAGAAGGTTTTCAACCGGTACTTCTGCATCTTCAAGGATCAGCGTACGGGTGGAGGAACTCTTAATTCCCATCTTCTTCTCTTCCGGCCCTGTGGATACGCCAGGGAAATCTTTCTCTACGATGAAGGCAGAGAATTGCTCCCCATCGATCTTGGCGTATACGATGAAGACATCGGCAAACGCTGAGTTTGTGATCCACTGTTTCTCTCCGTTCAATACGTAATGAGTCCCGGCTTCGTTCAGCTTGGCCGTCGTTTTGGCCCCCAGTGCATCAGATCCGGATCCAGGCTCTGTCAGGGCGTACGCTGCAAGTTTTTCTCCCGTGGAAAGAGGCGGCAGATACTTTGTTTTCTGATCTTCA
This sequence comes from Rossellomorea marisflavi, assembly GCF_009806575.1. Classification (NCBI taxonomy): domain Bacteria; kingdom Bacillati; phylum Bacillota; class Bacilli; order Caryophanales; family Bacillaceae; genus Rossellomorea; species Rossellomorea marisflavi. Next base: position 3,422,061 of record NZ_CP047095.1, read on the forward strand.
TTCCCGAAGAGGACGATTGGAAGAGAACCGATCCCGACGTGGGCACCGTGGGAAATCGAGAATCCTCCTGCTCTGGACATACGCTCTGCAATCAGGGCTGAACTTACTTTATCGAGGCCGAGTCCGCCATACTCCTCTGGTACATCGGCACCGAGTAGTCCCAGTTCACCCGCTTCTTTCAACAAACGCACGGAGTGATCGAACTCGTGGTTTTCAAGATTCTCGATGACAGGAACGACTTCGTTCAGTACGTAGTCCTCCGTCGTCTTGGCGATCATTTTGTGCTCATCGCTGTAGTCTTCAGGCGTGAACACCTGCTCATACGTAACATCTTCAATCAGGAAGCTTCCGCCTTTGATCAATTTATCTGTTTGATTTGCCATTTTGGTCTCCTCCAATTTCTCTGGTTTCATAGAATAGTGTGATTCTTCATTGGCTGATACGCATCAGCCGATCAGTTCAAAGACTCCCGCGGCGCCCATTCCGCCACCGATACACATCGTGACGATCCCGAACTGTTCGTTGCGTCTTTTCATCTCGTGCATCAGGGTGAGGGTCAGCTTCGATCCCGTGCATCCAAGTGGGTGCCCGAGGGCGATGGCCCCTCCGTTCACGTTCACCTTCTCTTCATCCAGACCAAGATGACGGATCACCTGGAGGGACTGGGAGGCGAATGCTTCATTCAATTCGAACAGACCGATGTCTGAGAGCTCAAGCCCAGCCATCTTGAGTGCCTTTGGAATCGCCTCAACAGGACCGATCCCCATGATTTCAGGTGGAACACCTGCAACGGCAAAGCTTCTGAATTTCACCAATTGCTGAAGTCCAAGAGAGCCTGCTTTTTCGCGATCCATGACCATGACCGCAGCTGCCCCGTCACTCGTTTGGGATGAATTCCCGGCGGTGACCGATCCCCTTACGTTGAATGCCGGACGAAGTTTTGCCAGTACGTCGGCACTCGTTCCTTCCCGAACCCCCTCATCCGTAGCGAATGAGAAGGATTTTTCCACAAGTTTGTTGGCGTCTGACACGGAGCGTCTCACGACATCGACAGGAACGATTTCGTCGTTGAATTTCCCTTCAGCGATGGCCCTGGCCGCTTTTTGGTGGCTTTTAACTGCAAAGGCGTCTTGATCTTCACGTGAAATGCCGAATTTCCTGGCCACTTCTTCGGCTGTGTGGCCCATGCTCATATAGTATTCAGGAGCCGTTTCAGCCAAGGTTGGATTCGGTCTCGCCACATGCCCCATCATCGGGACCATGCTCATGCTTTCTGCACCGCCTGCGATGGCTGTGTCTGAATGGCCAAGCATGATTTTCTCCGCCGCGTAGGCAATGGATTGTAAACCGGAAGAACAATAACGGTTGATGGTTATGGCAGGTACCGTGTCCGGGAGTCCCGCAAGACCTCCGATGTTACGGGCCATATTCAACCCCTGCTCAGCTTCGGGCATGGCACAGCCGATGATGAGATCATCGATGTTCCCTTCATATCCGCCTGCACGTTTCAACGTTTCCTTGACGACCAGTGCTCCAAGATCGTCCGGTCTCACCCCGGCAAGCGAACCTTTCCTTGATTTCCCCACCGGTGTACGAGCACCGGCGACAATGACTGCTTCACGCATGATGATTCCCCCGCTTCCTTCGATTAGTTGCGCAATGGTTTTCCTTTAACGAGCATATGCTGCATCCGCTGCTGTGATTTCGGTTCTGCTACAAGACTGAGGAACGCTTCCCGTTCAAGGTCCAGAAGGTATTGTTCATCCACTTCCGTACCGAATGGAACTTTCCCGCCTGCAATTACGTAGGCAAGCTTCTTGGCGATCTTCAGGTCGTGCTCCGAGATATACCCGGAATGAAGCATGGCCTGTGCTCCGAGCAATAATGTCCCGTAGCCTGTTTCGCCTACCACCGGCACTTTTTTGCGTTGCGGGGCACGGTACCCGGTCTGATGGAGGGCAAGGACTGCCTGCTTTGCATCATAGAGCTGGTGATCCTGATTGACACTCACTCCGTCACGCTTATTGAGGAAGTTGTTTTCCCTCGCTTCATCACCCGACGTGGACACCTTTGCCATGGCGATTGTTTCGAATACTTTATTCGCTACCTTCTGAAGGTCGAAGTCCACTCCGTTCGGAAGGTCCTGCAGGTGCTTCATATAAAGCTCCTTATTGCCTCCCCCACCAGGGATCAATCCGACTCCGGCTTCAACAAGTCCCATATACGTTTCCATGGTTGCCTGGATGCGGGCTGCCGGCAGGCAAACTTCGCTTCCACCTCCGAGAGTCATACCGAATGGTGCAGCCACAACCGGTTTGGATGAATATTTGATCTTCATCATCGCCGATTGGAAATGACGGACGACCATATCCAATTCGTACACGTCATCCTGCGCTTCCATGAGGATCATGGCGAGGTTTGCCCCGACGCAGAAGTTCTTGCCCTGGTTCCCGATCACCAAGCCTTTGTAATTCTTCTCCACTTCGTCAACAGATGAGTTGATCATCTGAAGGATGTCGAGGCCGATGGCATTGTTCTGAGAATGGAACTCTAGGAGTGCTACGCCATCGCCGATATCGATCAGGCTGGCACCCGTGTTTTTCTTGATGACTTTCCCTTGCTTCTTCAGCTGTTTCAAACTGATATGCTTGGGATTTTTCTCTTCCGCTCTGTAGCTTCCTTCGTGGTAGAAGGAGCGCTGGCCCGATTCATCTTCGCTGTAGAACGTCGTGAATCCTGCTTCAAGCATTTGGTCTACCCAAACAGGGACGTTCAGCCCTTCTTCCTTCATTAAAGAGACGGAACGCTCCACCCCGATGGCATCCCATGTTTCAAACGGTCCCTTTTCCCAGCCGAAGCCCCATTTCATCGCCTGGTCGATGGCAACGATATCGTCGGCAATTTCACCGTGGAGCTCTGCGGAATAGAGAAGGACCGGAGATAATATATTCCATAGTAAGGAACCAGCACGATCCTTGGCATAGACCAATGCTTTCATCTTATTGTTCAAGCCTTTTTCATTACGGCTCAGCTCTGTTGAGGCCGTTTTCAATTTTTTCCTCGGGCCATATTCAAGTGTTTCCGGATCAAGCTCAAGGATCTCTTTACCCTGCTTCAAGTAAAAACCCTGACCGCTCTTGCTTCCATACCACCCTTTTTCAAGCATGGTCTGGATGAAGGCCGGGATCTCGAATACGTTTTTCTCATCTCCGTCCACCTGGTCGTACACGTTTTTCGCCACATGGGCGAATGTATCGAGCCCCACAACGTCAAGGGTCCGGAATGTCGCACTCTTCGGCCGTCCGATGGCAGGACCCGTAATGGAGTCCACCTCGCCGACGCTGTATCCGCCTTTGAGCATTTCCTGTACTGTGACGAGGAGGCCGTACGTCCCGATACGGTTGGCGATGAAGTTCGGCGTATCTTTCGCAAGGACGACGCCCTTCCCAAGCACATCTTCGCCGAATTCCTTCATGAATGACAGGACCTCAGGATCGGTTTCGCCCGTCGGGATGACCTCCAGCAGCTTCAGGTAGCGGGGAGGATTGAAGAAGTGGGTGCCGAGGAAGTGCTTGCGGAAGTCCTCAGATCGCCCTTCCTTCATCGCTTCGATGGAAATACCGGACGTATTGGAGCTGATGATGCTCCCCTCTTTTCTGAACGGCTCGATCTTCTCGAACACCTGTTTTTTCACATCCAAGTTCTCAACGACCACTTCAATGATCCAATCACAGTCTTTCAATGATTCAAGATCGTCTTCCAGGTTTCCTGGAGTGATCAAGCTGAGATTCCCTTTCACCGTGAGTGGTGCCGGTTTTTGTTTCAATAGCTTCTTTAAAGCGTTTTCACTAAATTGGTTCCTAAAAGAAGGATGCTCCATTGTCCATCCTTTTGCTGCGTCTTTGTCGGAGAGGTTTTTAGGGACGATGTCGAGAAGCATGGTGGGGATCCCGATATTTGCAAGGTGTGCAGCGATGCCGGAACCCATGACACCCGATCCCAATACTGCCGCTTTCTGAATTCTACGTACCAATCTATTTTCCCCCTTTGAAGGTTTTGAATGAATACTCATTCATTTTATGTCGAAAAAAAAGACCCGAATGAGTTTCTGTTACCTATAATATAAACGAAAATCAAAACTATCGCAATATTTAAACGTTTAAAAATTCTATTTTTTGTTAACGGTACATCTCCCTCTCCGCCTGCGGGCACGCTAAGGATGGAGGTGAGAAACGTGGCCAAACATAAGAAGGATCCATCAAAAGGCGGGGTCAGCGCAGCCAGCATCAAAGGTGATGCCGGTCCTGGTACTGAACCTGGCGGCAAGCGCAATAGCCAGAACAACCAATACAAAAAACAACCGTAATGCGAGAGGCGTTTCCTAAAGGGAACGCCTGTTTACGTAAGTCTTTTGCCCATGATGAAATATTCTTCCGGCACATGGGGGTAGAATCCTTCCTTTACGACCACCCAGCCTTTTCTTTCGTAAAATCGGATCGCACCTGTATTTTCCTTCCTGACGGTCAGGAGCGCCTTCTCTTCCCTTCTTCCTTCAAGGAGGGCATCCATGAGTCTCCCTGCAATCCCCTTCCCTCTATGTTCAGGAGCCACTCCCAGCTCCACTAGTTCCATGGCATGCCTCACCCATTCTTTATCAGGCAGCAGATGCCGGGCGAGAAGATCGTGATAATATTGGCCGGCAAGTGACGTGTAACCATAAATGTATCCGATGACAGCCCCATTCTCCACCACAAGATACCCTTCATGCCCCGGGTATTTCGCATGTTTTCTGAACTGGATCTCCATCGGTATGCGTTCCACGTTAAAAAGTCTGCTGTACAACCTCACCATCCTTGGAAAATAAGGACTGCGGATCTCCATCGGTATAAACTCCATCCCACCCCTCCATTCTCTCCAACCAAAAAGACCCCATTTGAGGGGTCCTTGACATTCTTATTTCTTCATGACCCCTTTTAGAACAAACGCGACGTTTGCCGGTCTTTCAGCGAGCCTCCTCATGAAGTATCCATACCAGTCGGTACCATACGGAACATAGACCCGCATTTTGTATCCTTCCTTCACGAGTTCATGCTGACGCTCCACCCTGATCCCGAACAGCATCTGGAATTCGAATTGATCATAAGGGATGTTATATTCTTCAACGAGCTGTTTCGTGTATTCGATCATGGCATCGTCATGAGTCGCGATGGCGGTATAATTTCCGTTAAGGAGGTGGGTCTTGATGATGCGCTTGAAGCTCTCATCTACGTCCTTTTTATCCGGAAATGCCACTTCAGGGGATTCTTTGTATGCCCCCTTCACCAATCGCAGATTGGGTGAATAGTGATTAAGATCGTCGATATCCTTTTCCGTTCTATATAGATAGGCTTGAATGACCGTACCGATGTTGTCATATTCGGATTTGAGCCTCTTGAAAATATCGATGGTCTGGCCGCATCGTCCGTAATCCTCCATGTCGATGGTGACGAATACATTTTGTCTTGTGGCCTCATCGAGGATCATCCTCATGTTCTTCATGACCACTTCTTCTGAGATATCCAGCCCCATGGACGTCATCTTCAAGGACAACTGGGAGTTCAGATGTTCTTTCCCGATGGCGCGGATCGCCTCTACGCACTCCTTCGCCATGGCATTCGCCTCTTCTTCGTTATCCACAAATTCACCAAGGTAATCGATGGTGACGGCAAGATTCTGTTTGTTGAGCTCCCGTATGACCTCTGTTGCCTGGACGATCGATGATCCTGCCACGAAACGTGCGGCACCGAATCGCAAACCATACTTTTTGGCGAGCTTCGTCATTGATTTATTTTTTGAAAGGAATAGAAAGAAATTACGCATTGCCTGTTCCATGTTGTTATGCCCCCTGTAGAACAATTATCTTTATCCGGAAAACGTTTTCTTTAATGCCAAAAAATAAAATGTTCAAACAATTATCATATTTACCAACATTCTATCACCTTTTGTCGATTTTGAATATAGCCTTTGATTACTTTATCAGGAGAACGTTCAAGCTGAATACTTGATGGGTATGGAGGCACAATAAGACCTGTTCGCCCATTAAGTAAAGGAGGAACCCATTTTGGAACAACCAATGAATATTTCCCAAGGCAACGTCTATCAACAACCGCCGCAAGTGATCACAACAAAGGATTCCCTTTATATAAACGATATGCTGGCGTGGAACCTCAATGCCATGAAAAAATGCCATTTTGCCGCTGCCCACACACAGGATCCATCCATCCGCTCCCTGCTGGATCGATGCGGTCAAATGCATCAGCGTCATTACGAACAATTGATGAATCATCTTCAGAAGCATACGATGCAACAATAAGGAGGAATTTACATGGATCAATCCAAGATTCAAAACCCCAAGACCCAAGTACCTGATACCCCTCAGATGAATGATCGGGATTTCATGACCGACATCTTGACACTGGAGAAGCATATGACCGCTTCCTATGGGACCGCGTTGAATGAAGCGAGCCACGATGGATTGTACCAGGATATCCTCTCCGTGTTCACGGAAACCCAGAACGCCCAACGGGACATCTACAACGAAATGTTCCGAAAAGGCTGGTATTCACTGGAAGCTGCGGATAACCAAACGCTGCAGCAGTCCCTCAAGCAACACCAGCAGACCGCAGCTCAGTTCCCTTATAAGGAGAACGGACCCATTCAATAACGATACAGCAGACAGGCGAACATTCCTGTCTGCTTTTTTTCTGCTCCTGACCGTCCGGCATGGTATGATTATCAAAAAGGTGAAAGGAGAGGAAAGAATGGGTACGATTACAATTTCAAGAGAATCACAATTCATGAACAAAATGCGCAGTTATGATATCTACGTGGATGGGGAAAAAATAGGTGAAATTAAAAATGGAGGCACTGAAGAGATACCCGTTCCTCCAGGAGAACACGTCATACAGCTGCAGATCGACTGGTGCAAAAGCAAAGAAATCCCCTTCCGTCTATCAGAAGGCGAAAAGCAATCCTTCCAGTGTGGAAGCAGGCTGAAGGGATGGAAAGTATTGAAGGCCTCTTCAAGCATGGATAAAGAGGATGTTTTTGTCTATCTGGATCAATTGTAAGGACTGGGGCGTTTCTATTCTTACAGAGAATCCCTCTTTATGAACCCTAGCAGAAGGCATCGTTCATCGGTGAGTGCTATCAGATAGGAAGCTTGAAAAGGGATGGGACAGGAGTCCGTTCCGTTCCGCTGCGGCCACCCGCTTACCATGGGTGTGCGGTCCAGCTGAGTCGGGTAACCTCCGCTGCACTGCACTCTCTGCATCTGGAGGGGTGATCGCTTTCTGGCAATCCACCTTTTCACACATACACCACCCATTACCATCACAGAGTGGACATCGTTCACTCCTACTTTTTTTGCATTCTCCTGAGGAAAAATGGCCAATTCACTTAGGACTCGCTCGGACAATTACTTCTGCACACTCACTACCCACGCCCTTTTATCAGGGCGTTTTTTTCATAGAGGGGAATCGCCGATCGGTAAGGGGCGATACTCGGAAATCTACTCTTCTAAATTCCACAGAAATAGTCCGAACACTTCTCTATCATTTTCATACACTATTACTAGAAACGGAGGTGATGACATGGCAAGAAACCGAAGACATCAAAGAGGGGAAGGTCCTCCTGCTTCTTCAGATCATGACGAAACGTGCATGGTTCACAAGGAGTGTATGGACAGGGCATTCCGTCTTCCTGTTTTCTTAAGTACTACCAACACCCTCAATCCCCGTCAGCAGCGCTTCCTTAATCGGCTGATCGCCGAGATGGAAGAAGCCCTTCTCTTTCCACGAACCGGCCCTATTACCGAAAACTACCCTGAAACCATATTAACCAACGTCCGAAGACTGGTTTCATCAAGCTACGGCATGCTGGCAATGAACTTCCGCCGCTTTCTAGTAGAAGTGGTGGATACCAACGTAGGAGGGACACCTTCTCCTGAACCATTTTGGCAGGGATCCAGCTTTGCTCAGATCGAGCCCGCGATGGCCTTCCAGCGAGGCATCCCGATCCTTCTGGTCAGGGAGAAAGGAACAGATTTGACGAACGGTCTATGGCTAGGAGGAATCCCACCACTCAACACGTTGATCGAATGGGATTCAGAGAACCAAACCGTGGATGAATTCTTCGAGAGCGTATCTTGGAGAGAGGTCTTTGCCTTCTGGACGGCGGAGGTCAGGACCACTTATTACAATCTGACTGAACCGGATGTACAATACAGGTGCTGATTCATGCGCACCGATAAAAGCCCATCCCGGCGAGTGGCACCACTCACTGGGACGGGCTTTTATTGTAATTCATTTGTAGGAAGGCGTTTATCTGCATCCCTCACTAAATCACTCATCAGAAAGAGCCCTCAATCTTAGTTTTCATCAACGGCACGCTGAATGGCATTGAAAGGATTCTTGTCTTCTGAATCAATGGTATAGACTGTTTTTCCATCCTGCCACTTCACTTCCGTACCGGGATGCTCCTTGAATCCATTGATGGTGATGATTCCCCGGTCATGCGGTGCAGGAAGAGTATGTTCTTCCAGGTATGCTACGACTTCCTTGGCCATATCAAGGCCTCCGTCATAGCCGTCAATGGCATATTGTTCGTCAGTGGGAAAATCGACCCTGATCAGCCAATTCCCCTCATTCCACGAGACATATTCATGCCCTGCCGCCCCTTCTTGAAGCGCTTTGAGACCGTGCCCCAAATCGGCATTGGTCTGTTCCACTGTCGAATAATTCTTGATAGATCCCGCTGCTTTTTCAGCCGTTTCAAACTTCTCTTCTTCAACCTTCAGCTGATTTTCCTCGGGTTGTTCTCCTGACGTCTGCTCATCCTTCTCTTCACTACTATCATCCATTTCATCTTTGTCGGATTCGGAAGTCCCTTGAGCCTCTTCCATTTCATCAGACTTCACGTCATCGGACTGGTCGGTTTGTTCCTGGGAGGCAGCCTTTTGATCCCCGTCAGCAGAAGCACTACTTTCCTGGCTGCACGCTGACAAAGCAAGGAATCCTGCCAAGAAAAACGCCGCTCCGGCATAATATCCTTTCATAGATTGGCACCACCTTTTCGTTGAATATATAGATTGTTTTCCCTTCTCCCTCCCTATAAAACATGGAGCCATACACAGATACAAAAAGAGCCACCCGAAACGGTCCGCATTCTGCGCCCCGTTTGGGAATGGCTCTTATGAATCATCCTGGCCTTTCGTTTGCTCGCGGTGGATCCTGTTCCACTCCTTGATCTGCTCCACCATCTCTTTCATATCCGCTTTTCCTTCTGGATATAGGGAGTTCCAATGCTTGACGAGGGCAGGCATATTTTTGGCAATGAAGGAATACAGCGCATAGCGGGTGACCATCTCTTTCTTTTCAGATGTGCTCTCACCAAGGAGCAGCTCCGTGTATTTCTCAATCAAGGCATCAAACTGATCGTCAAATTCACTCATGGTTCAACTCTCCTTTCTGTTCCCGTCATGAAGGGGACAGGTTATACATTTACCGGCGACTCCTCCGACCCGGTATGAAAAGCAACACGTCTTTCTCACTCTCACCAATTCCCCATCGACTGGAGATTTCTCTCCAAAAAAGCGGTTGAGGGGATTTTTCCTGCAGGTCCCGAACCAGTGGGCATGTTCTTCAGACAGAAGCATCCGGAAGTCCTCATCCCTGTCAGCTCCATTCCTTTCACCGGTAAAAAAATCGTCCGTCTCATAGATCCAATAGATATAGACTGCGACATTTTCCCAAAGAATCATCTCTGGCACGTTGAATGAAGATTTCGCGGCCTTGATCACTGGAACAATCGTTTCGTTAAAGAGGGCTTGAGTATATGTCCTTTTCTCTTCTGTAGAATGGAACGTTTCCATATCTGCGTTTTTCAAATGCACATGGGGGAGCCACAGTCCACTTTTCATGTGATCGACTAGAACCATGTTCTTGGGGTTCACGTCCACCTTACGATTCCAGCAGGTCATTGCCATGAGCGCCATGGCAGCGGTGAAAGCGTATCGTTTCATAAAGATTGATGAGGCTGCCGTACGGTCTTCCGTCCCGATTAAATGGAGCCTGTTTGAGATGTACACGTCCAATTCGGCAGGATCGAGTAAAGATGCCACATCGGTACCGTCTTCACCATCGTGCACCGTGAAACGATATTTCTCCAGTATGCGCCATTGGTCCCTGCTCAGACCGGCTACCGTCATCCCGTGACACCGACAGGTTTGAGGATGCAGCGCCCTTTCCCGAACGGAATGCAGAGCGGAGTGCCGAATAATGGATCACTTGAAACCTGACAGTCCATGCCGAATACATTCTTCACCAATTCACAGCTGATGACATCCTCCGGCTTACCTTGTGCATAGACTTCCCGGTCACGAATGGCCACGATATTGTGAGCATATCGACATGCAAGGTTGATGTCATGAAGGACCATGACGATCGTGCGGCCCTCCCTTTCATTCAACTCAAACAGGAGATCGAGGATTTCGATCTGGTGGGTCATGTCGAGATAGGTCGTCGGCTCATCCAGGAGGATGATATCCGTATCTTGTGCGAGGGTCAGGGCAATCCATGCACGCTGACGCTGACCGCCGGATAGTTCATCCACTTTACGATCGCGGAATTCCTCCATTCCCGTTGCACGAAGCGCATCTTCAACGATTTCTTCATCCTTTCGGGACCACTGCTTGAGCCATGACTGGTGGGGATACCTTCCCTGCTTCACAAGTTGAAGGACTGTCAATCCTTCAGGTGATACCGGAGTTTGCGGGAGAATGGCCATTTTCCGGGCAACTTCCTTCGTCGACAAACGGGAAATGGATTCACCATCAAGAAGGACGGACCCCTCCTTCGGTTTCAATAAGCGGGCGATAGAGCGCAGCAGCGTCGATTTCCCACAGCCATTCCCTCCGATGAAAACCGTGATTTCACCCTTGGGGATGTCGAGGTCCATCTGATCGATGATCGTTCTTTCTCCATATGCCAATGTCAGATCCTTCGTTTGAAGACACTTGCTCATTCTGGCCAACTCCTTTAAGAATGTCTGGTTTTGAATAATAGATAGATGAAGTAAGGGGCTCCGATCGCGGCGGTGAACACGCCAGCCGGTACTTCCAGGGGAAGGAACAGTGTCCTTCCGATCAGGTCTGCGAGCATCACAAGCAGTCCGCCGATCAGTGCCGCCACGGGAAGCAGTGCCCCGAATGACGAGCCCACGAGTCGCCGCGCCATATGGGGGGCCATCAATCCGACGAACCCGATCCCACCTGCGAAAGCGACCGCTCCCCCGACCAATGCCGTGGACATGAGGAGCAGGATGAATCTTTGTCGCTGGACGTTGGCACCTGCACTTGTCGCCACTTCCTCACCAAGCTCCTGAATGTTCAGCTGACGGGTGATCATGAAGCTCAGGAAGATGAAGATGATGCTCCACGGAAGCAGGATCCATACGTCCTGCCAGTCTGATCCATTCACCGTGCCGGTGATCCATATGTTTGCCTGACTTGCCCGGTAGATCGGACCCATGATCATCAAAAGCGTCGTGCATGCCTGGGTAAGGGCAGAGATCCCGATTCCGATGAGGACGAGCCTTACGGGGGAAACACCCTTCTTCCACGCCAGGAAATAGACGAGGAAAGCGATGATCGCCGCACCGATGAAAGCTGCCACCGGGAGCCATTTGATGCTGACCATCAATGTATTATCCTTGTTGCTGAAAATCGTCAGAAAAGCGACGACGGCTGCCCCTGCACCACCTGTCACCCCGATGATATCCGGGGAAGCAAGGGGGTTGCGGATCATGCCCTGAAGGATCCCACCTGCAACGGCAAGGGCCATCCCTGCCAGAAGCGCGATGAGGATCCTTGGAAGCCTGAAGGATGTGACCACTAGCTGATCGATGCTCGAACCGCCCCCGAAGAAGACGGATACCACCTTCCACGGCGCAATCTGCATATCACCGATGCCGGTGCTGATGATCACGGCAAGCATTGTGAGTACCATCAGCAGAACGATTTTCTTTAAAGCTGATGTATCCATAAGAACGGATACCCGTTCTTTCAACCATCTTTTCCCTGTAAAACGACTCATTGCTCAGTACCCCCTCCTGGCCACATACACGAAGAATGGTGCCCCGATGACAGCCGTCATCACGCCGACAGGCACTTCCTGCGGCATGATGATATAGCGGGCCCCGATATCTGCTGCCAATAGAAGGATGGCACCAAGCAGGCCGGAATACGGGATGAGCCAGCGGTGATCCACTCCGATCATCTTCCGGGCGATGTGGGGGATCACGATCCCGATGAAGCCGATCGGCCCTGCCACCGCCACGGATCCTCCTGCCAAAAGGACCACTGCAACGAGGGAGATCACCTTCAGGATATTCGTCTTGACGCCCAGTCCTTTGGCGACGTCTTCCCCCATGGCAAGTATATTCATCTTACCGGCTATCATGAGGGCAAGGATCCACCCTGCGAGGATATAAGGAAACACCCCTGCAAGGATTTCAAGGCTCCTTCCCTGGACCGAACCGGCCAACCAGAACAACACCTGTTCGAGTGCCGCTTCGTTCAGAACAAGAAGTCCCTGGGTGAAGGATGAAAACATAGCGGTGATGGCTGCGCCGGCAAGCGTCAGCTTCATGGGCGTCAATCCGTTGGAACCCGATGCGCCACCGATGATGAAGACTCCGACAGCAGCGATGGCCGCACCGAGGAATGAGAGCCATGCGAAGGATTGAAGGCTTGTGACGCCGAAAAGGGTCACGGCCATGACGACCATGAATCCTCCTCCCGCATTGATCCCGAAGATTCCGGGTGAAGCAAGGGGATTCTTCGTCAAGGTTTGCATAAGCACCCCTGAAATGGCCAGGGAAGCCCCGACTGCCGCAGCAATGAGCGCACGGGGAAGCCGGATATTTTGGATCACCAGGTGTTCAGTCGAGCCATCTGGTTCCATAAATGTATCGAACGCTGCCTTCCAGGACGTATCCGTGTATCCATACACGATGCTCAGTGCAATGAATGCGATCAGCACTACGACCGTCCCTGCGAATAGAAGCAGCTGATTCTTCGGTTTCATCATCTGTTTCCCTTTCCATTAACCAGGATCCGGACGCAGACCCGAGACCGATCTTTACGCCCGCCCGTTCTCTTTTTATCTCTATCTATTTTAAAGAAGTTTGAAGGTTGCGTCAATGACTTTGAAAATCATTATCAATTAAGGATTGACAATGAAACCCTTCTCAATTATTATAAAATTTGTAATTGATAACGATTATCACTCAGGAGGATACGTACATATGAAATGGAAAAGTTTACTGACGCTATTATTCATTTCTTCCATACTCTTGCTCGCTGCCTGCGGCAACAATGAAGAGAAGGAAGACTCTTCAGGCGGCAAGGAAGACAGCTATAAAGTCGAGCATGCCATGGGGACTGCAACCGTCAAAGGAACTCCGAAACGGGTCGTGATCTTGACGAATGAAGGAACCGAAGCCCTTCTCGCTCTTGGTGTGAAGCCGGTAGGAGCCGTTCAATCATGGACCGGTGACCCTTGGTATGATCATATCGCCGATGATATGAAGGATGTTGAAGTCGTCGGGACCGAAAGCGAACTGAATCTCGAAGCCATCGTCAAGCTCAAGCCGGATCTCATCATCGGGAACAAGATGAGACAGGAAGAGCAATATAACCAATTGAAGGAGATCGCTCCGACCGTCATGGCCGAGACCCTTCGAGGCAACTGGAAAGAAAACTTTGAGCTATACTCTAAAGCCGTGAATAAAGAAGAAGAGGGCAAGAAGGTCATCGCCGATTATGATCAGCGTGTGGAAGACTTGAAAGGGGAGCTGGGCGATCAGCTGAAGAAAGAAGTGTCCATGGTGCGCTTCATCTCTGGCGATGTCCGCATCTATCATAAGGACTCCTTCTCCGGTGTGATCCTCGACCAGCTCGGATTCGCACGTCCTGAATCACAGGAAGTCGATGACCTCGCCGAGCAAGGCGTGACGAAGGAACGGATCCCTGCCATGGATGGGGACGTCCTCTTCTACTTCACTTACGAAACCGGGGACGGCGAAGCCAACAAACTGGCTGAAGACTGGCTGAACGACCCCCTCTTCAAAAACCTGAACGTCTCAAAAGAAGACCAGGTGTATGAAGTGAGCGATGCCATCTGGAATACAGCAGGCGGCGTGCTTGCAGCGAACAAGATGCTGGATGATATTGAAAAGATTTTCCTCTAAAAACAGTGAATTCCTGCCCAGAAGGCTCCAGGCCTTTTGGGCTTTTTTTGCGTTCCTTCCTGTCTTGAACCATTCATTCATATTTCTTCTAAGTTCGGAAACACTACTCTTTAGACAAACATCGATAAGAGGGATCAACATGTTTCCATTTTTCAATTCTAAAAAAAAGAAAAAACCGGATTCGAAAAACAAAAAAGAAACCTTTGAAACCGTAGCAAAGATTGCCGGGAAGTCTGCGGATTTCAAGGAATCCCACTACCGGAATCCGTTCACTGGTAAAGATTTCAGCCTGTATTTCGTGACGACCATGATCGATCCGAAGATTCTTCAGGAAGACGTCCTTCCTTCCTTGTTATCCAAGGAATTCCATTCCATTGATGATCTCGTCACCTTGGTCCCGATCCTCGATATTCAGATTTCGAAAAAAGAAGAAGACATCGAGCAGAAATTGTATAACGGCTACACCCTTCTGAAAATGAAGGGCAGTCACAAATTCGCCTTCATCGCCACGAAAAATGAAATGGGACGGGAAGTGTCGCAACCTGAGGTCGAGTTCAGTGTCGTCGGACCGAAGGAAGCGTTCGTGGAGAATCTGAGTGATAACATCAACCTTGTGAGGAGAAGACTCCCTATCAAAGAGTTGGTGGTCGATGAAATGAACGTAGGTTCCATGACCCACACACGGGTGGCCATGATTTATCTTGATGGGCTGGCTGACGTAGCAAATGTGGAGATTGTGAAGAAACGACTGCAGGCAATCGACTTCGATCAAATCATGGATAGCTCCTTTATCGAGCAGATCATTGCAGACAACAACTATTCTCCCTTCCCCCAGCTCCTTGATTCCGAACGTCCTGACCGTGTGGCGTCAGTGCTTTCTGAAGGGAAAATCGGCATCATGGTCGATGGTTCCCCGCAAGTATTGATCGGCCCCACAACCTTGGTTGAATTTTTCAATGCCTATGAGGATTACTTCCTTAACTTCTCTATAGCCTCATTCTTCAGGCTGATCCGCGTCTTTGCCGTTGCGTTCTCGGTTCTGATCACTCCCATCTATGTGGCTGCACTCACTTATCATTATGAGCTGATTCCAAAAGACCTGACGGCCACTCTCGTCACATCAAGACAGGAAGTGCCTCTTCCGCCGATCCTAGAGGCGCTTTTCCTCGAACTAACCATCGAACTCCTCCGGGAAGCAGGGGCTCGGCTCCCGACCAAGGTTGGGCAGACCATTGGTATCGTAGGCGGTATCGTGATCGGGACAGCATCCGTAGAGGCGGGGATCACGAGTAACGTCCTGCTCATACTTGTTGCCCTTGCCGCACTGGCATCCTTTACTACGCCCGTATACCGGATGAGCAATACAATCAGGATCCTACGATTCCCTTTTCTACTATTTGCACAACTGTGGGGACTGCTCGGAATCGTATTCTGCTTCTGCCTCCTGATGGGACACCTCCTTCAGTTAACATCCATGGGCAGACCGATCCTTGCGCCGATTTATCCTCCAAGGCTAAAGGATTTAAGGGATTCCTTGATCAGATTTCCGTTCAGCACCCAGACAGAGCGCCCTCAATTCTTACGAACACAAAAGCCCTTCCGTTTCCGTGAAACGGAAGGAAGCAAAAAGAAGAAGGATATAGACGAGTGATTTCAGGAGGTGATACCGCATGCAGCCCGTACCGGAGAATCGAAAAATATCGCCTGGCCTAGTCTTCTTCCTTGTCCACTCGATTCAGGTGGGGACAGGAGTGCTTGGTTTTCAGCGAATCATTTCCATGCATGCGGGATATGATGGATGGATGTCGGTCATCCTTGCCGGGATGCTGACCCATGTCATCATGTTCTTGATGTACAAAATGCTGGGTACGGTGAAGGGTGATTTGGTGTCGATCCACACCTACGTGTTCGGTAAATGGATCGGTCACTTCTTTTCATTTCTTTACGCCCTGTATTTCAGCTTGCTGGTGATTACGATCATCCGCTCCTATGTAGAAGTCGTGCAGGTTTGGATGTATCCGCGCCT
Organism: Rossellomorea marisflavi; assembly: GCF_009806575.1. NCBI lineage: Bacteria > Bacillati > Bacillota > Bacilli > Caryophanales > Bacillaceae > Rossellomorea > Rossellomorea marisflavi. The sequence continues at coordinate 3,438,376 of NZ_CP047095.1, forward strand.
CAGCACCTTCCTGTTCTCCCTGTTCTTCCTATTGCTTGCATACTACATTATAAGCGGGGGTGTCAGGACGATAGCAGGGGTATCCTATCTCGGCACTCTGCTTCCAAGCTATCTGGTTCTGACCTTCGTGTTCACCTTTAAATATGCTGACTTCAGGAACCTACTCCCGGTGTTTGATCACAGCGTAATGGATATCCTCCTGTCGACGAGGGATATGTCATTAACCTATCTTGGTTACGAATCGATCCTGATGCTCTACCCATTCATAAAGGACCCTGAACGATCCCAGAAGTTCGCGCAGTGGGGACTGTTTTTGACTACGTCCATCTATACCGTCATCGCTATCATTTCCTTCGGATTCTTTGCACCTGCCCAGCTTGATAAGACCATCTGGGCAACCTTATCCATGTGGAAAATTGTCGAGATGCCGTTTGTGGAAAGATTTGAATATATCGGCATTGCGAACTGGTGCCTGATCATCCTGCCCAATGTGTGCATCACCCTTTGGTGTGCAAGCAGAGTGGTCAAACGGATGACCCCCATCAAGCACCGCCATACACTGATCCTTATAGCAGTCCTGTGCCTATGTGCCCTTACATTCATTGATAAACGTGATCAGGTCAATGTATTGAACACCATTTCGGGACAAACCGGGTTTTATTTCAACTTTCTCTATATCCCGCTGCTTTTTGTATTAGTGTATATCGCGAAGAAGGTGAAAAAACAATGAAGCGTCATGTCCTTCTGATTTTTATGGCAAGCGTGCTCCTTTCCGGATGCGTAGAAAAAGAGATTCTGGATGACCTCTATCTCGAAACCGGTAAAGCCTACGATTATGTATCGGAAAATCGGATCCGGGGCACAGCCGTCTTCCCGATCTATATGCCCGACAAGAGCATCGAGAACGGCTTCTTATCTGAGGAAGCTTCCTCCACACAAGAAGTCATCGAAAAGATCGAGCGGCGTGCGCAGCAGCCCCTTGTGCGCGGTGCCCTGGATGTCGTACTGATAGGGGAGAAACTGAGTGAAAAAGGGATCATCGACATCGCTGACTCCCTTCAGCGCGATGCGAGTGTCGGAGCGCGCGTTTTCCTGATTATCACGGAGGGGGATGCGAGCGATGTGATCCAGGGTACATATGGGAATCGCGGGAACGGGATCTATATCTACAATCTTATTGAACACAATATTTCCAAAAGAGAGTTGCCTGAGACAAATCTCCATATGTTCCTTTACGATTATTATCAAAAGGGGCAATCCTCTTATCTGCCTATCATTAAGAAGACACCTGATAACAACGTGGCCATAACTGGAATCGCCCTTCTAAGCTACGATAAGGTTGTAGGAAAAATTCCCGATGAAGACATGTTCTTCTTCAAGATCATGGTCGACAGGATCGCTGAAGGCAGTCATGTCATCAAGATGGGCAAGAATCCGAAAAAACCCGAGAAAAATATTGAAGCGTCCGTCACCAGCCTTCACTCTAAACAGAAGATCATCATGAATCGGAAGGCAGATCCCGTGAAAGTGGACGTGGAGATCAGCATCAGAGGCATCATCAAAGAATATACGGGGGATACCCTCGGTGCCAAACAGATGGCGGAAGTTGAGAACCGGATGAAGGCGGATATCGAGAATAAGTGCAATGCCATGGTAAAATCATTCCAGGAGCTTGGGATCGATCCATTGGGGATCGGGCAATATCAAAAGCACGGGGTCCGCGGATTCGATCTCAAAGAATGGAAAAAAGAGGTCTATCCGAAAGCCGACATCAAGGTGAAAGCCAAGGTGAAAATCCTTGAAGCCGGTACAGTCGAGTAGAACCGATTTACAATCTCTCATTATCCGGTATAATAAATGGGCATAAGGGGGTAATACATCATGCAATCCATTAAAAACGAAGAAACCTTTTATGAATTCATCAACTCTGGTGATCCGGTCATCGTTAAGTTTCATGCGGACTGGTGCCCTGACTGCCGCCGGATGGATATGTTCATCGACGACATCATGGCTGAGTACAATCAGTTCAAGTGGTACGATGTGAATAAGGACGAGCTTCCGGCACTGGCTGAAAAATACGACGTCATGGGGATTCCAAGCCTGCTTGTTTATAAGGATGGCGAGAAGATCGCCCATCTTCACAGTGCAAATGCCAAAACACCAGAGCAAGTAACCGAATTCCTCGGCAGCTTATAAATGCTCAACGGCCGGTCAGGTCCCATGTGGATCTGGCCGGCTTTTTTCGTCCTCGGGTCCCGAATAAGTTTTCTGTATGCGGAAATCCTACTTATGAATCTAAATTTATCAAGGAGGATTTGATCATGACCAGATCACCGAATGAGGGAAGCAAGAATCAAAATTCACCAAAGCGCGGAACAACTGAATTCGCCAAAGAAATCACAAGTGGCGATAACAGCAAGGGAAATAAACATAATAAAGATCAGCAGAATAAAACAAATAAGGACCATTGATTTAATCCGTATTGAAAAGACCGCATCCTTTACCACGGATGCGGTCTTTTCAATCGGTCTCATCATCATTGTCTGATTAACGGAAGCGTACAGCATCTGAAAGATCCACCAGATTTGATGATTTCAGACAGATCCACTTCCTTTACGGTAAACCCTTCAGCTGCAATGCGTCGGTTCAACTCTTTATTCTGTGGAAGGCTGATGATCTTGCCGTCCCCGATGGAAAGGACATTGGGTCCCATCCTGAACTGCTCTTCTTCAGAAACCGTGATGACGTTGTAATGCTTCCTGATTTCTTCATAATCGGATTCAGTGAATGCCGGCGGATAAACGAGGGCCCATTCACTTGATATGATCGTGAACACACAGTCGAGGTGGAGGATGCCTTCTTTCAGAGGCAGCGTATGGACCTTGAGATCCGGCAGCTGTTTCCTCAAATGCTGAGCCGCGAGGTCATTCGTGCGTCCGCTGATGCCTACCCAGACATGCTCCCCGTCAACAAGGACATCCCCACCCTCAATGGAATGCCGCAGTTCGTGATACGGAATATCCTCCTCGTCAAGCCATTTTTTCAACGTGATGACTTCATTCTGACGAATCTCCGTGTTCATGGCGGAAACGAAGAACCGGTTATGGATGGAGATTCCGATATCCCTAGTGAACACCTGCTCGTTCAGTTCTTTGGAAGGATCGAGATGGATGACCTCGGAACCGTTGCTTTCAAGGACCCTGACGAACTCACGGTGCTGCCTGACGGCTTTCTCCGTATCGATATTCTCTTTCAGGAAATGCTTTTGGGTTTCATTGATGATTTCTTCTATGTGCATGTACTCTGGTGAAACGACCACCACTTTTTTTAGTGGATCATATTCATTCGGGCAATGGATGGCATCCCCCATCACCGGGAAATGTAAACTCATAGTGACACCCCTTCAATAAAGATTCTCTGTCTGAACCTTTTCCCTTTTAGTATGAATCCAAAACGTCTAATTAAACCAATGGATCCTTTCAGCCCAGCATATCTCAATGGACTTTCCATATAAAGGAGTTGAGCAGGGTGTCTGACAAAGCGTTCGTTATTGCACCAACCGGTCCCGGTCTTTCCAAAATGCATTCCGGATGACGACCTTCTGGATCTTACCCGATGCAGTCTTTGGCAGCTCATCCGTGAAGGTGATCCCTTTAGGTGCCTTGAAGTGCGCCATCCTGTCCCGGCAGAAATCGATCAATTCTTCTTCCGTGACGTCCACCCCTCCCCTCACCACGACCACTGCATGGGGGACTTCCCCCCACCGCTCATGGGGTACGGCGACGACCGCAGCTTCCAACACACCCGGATGCTCATAAAGCATCCCCTCCACCTCAATAGAAGAGATGTTTTCCCCTCCACTGATGATGACATCCTTCTTACGGTCAACGATATCAATGTAGCCGTCGGCATCCACCGTCGCCATATCTCCCGTGTGGAGCCACCCATCCCGGATCGCAGCAGAGGTTGCATCCGGATTCTTAAAGTACCCTTCCATCACCGTGTTGGTCCGGGTGACAATCTCTCCTGTCGTCAACCCGTCATGAGGAACCTCCCTTCCGCGTTCATCCACAACCTTCACGCGGGATCCAATCATGGCATAACCGGCTTTCGCCTTCAACCGGTATTGGTCCTCCCGTTCGATTTCCTTTCCGGCTGAGCGGATCACTGAGGTGGTGATGAGGGGAGCGATTTCGGTCATTCCGTATACTTGGACGAACTCCCATCCAAGGTCCTCCTCCACTTTCCTCACAAAAGCAGGAGGAGGGGCAGAACCAGCAATGATAACCCTTACATTTTGGTTCAGGGTGGGATTCGATGCTTCGAACTCATCGAATATCATCGTAAGGACCGTCGGTGCCATATGCATGACCGTTACCTTGTGCTCGTTAAGAAGCCGGAAGATGTTTTTCGGGTCCACCTTCCTCAGCATCACCTGTGTGGCACCATTTGCCGTATAGTAGAAAGGCGAGCCCCAGCCGTTCACATGGAACATGGGGAGGACATGCAAAAGCGTATCCCTGTCGGATACACGTAAATGGTGCATGGCAGACATGGCGTGCAAGAAGTTGGTACGGTGCGTCAACAGGACGCCCTTCGGATCTCCAGTCGTTCCGCTCGTGTACAGAAGGGAGGCAATATCCGTCTCCTCAAGCGGCTCCCGATTGAAAGGGTCCCCTCCGAAAGAAGCAATCCATTCTTCATAATTGGCATACTCCCCCCTATACTCTCCATGTACCACTACCTTCTCCAGTGTAGGCACCCCATCAAGGATCGGCTCGACCAAATGAAGGAGCTCGCGATCAACAAGAAGCACCCTGCTTTCACTGTGAGTGAGGATGAACCGGTATTCTTCCGGTTTCAGACGGGTATTCAACGGAGTCATGATGCCGCCGACACTGAATACACCGTAAAACCCTTCAAGCATTTCCACCGAATTCGGAGCGAGGTATGCAACCTTATCCCCTTTCTCCACACCGGCGTTCTTCAATCCCCGTGCCAGACGATTCACCCGTCGATTCAAATCACTATAAGTAAACGTTCTTTCCTCATCGATGACCGCGACCTTATCACCGTACAATTCAACAGCCCTGTCCAAAAAATCCGTTAAAACCAATGGTACATGCATGAACTCCACCCCTTCATTTGTCCTTGATTCATTTATAAGGTAATTTTTGTGAATTTTCAATCATTTAGTTCCATAATAAAGGACCAGTGTCTCCCTTTTAAACAGGCGGCCGATTACATTTGTTTCTCCCTGGAATAAAAAAACGGAGGCAGTGGCCCCCGTTCACATTATCGACTTCTTCTTTGATCCGTGCTTCTCTTTCGCTCACCACCACGGCGGGATGAACCAGACCCTTGAGATTTCCCCGCTCTCGGTCTTTCCTTCGAGCGGTTCCCCCTGTTGCGGTCCCTGCTTTCGCGGATGTTCTTTTCCCTGCGATCTTTGGTGGACTCCCCACCTGACACCTTTGGAGTCGGCTGGGATAACGCTACTTCCACGATCCTGCGCGGAAGATTCAATCCCAGTCCTTTTTCAATCGTCTGGAGATCCTGCTTGTCCTTAAGCGCCACGAATGTGATGGCAAGGCCGTCTTTCCCCGCCCTTCCCGTACGACCGATCCGGTGGATGTAGCTTTCCACATCCTGAGGAATATCGTAATTGAAGACATGGGTGACGCCATCGATATCGAGACCTCGGGCGGCTACGTCGGTTGCGATCAGGTACTGGAGCTTCACTTCCCTGAACCGTTTCATCACGCCTTCACGTTTAGCCTGGGAAAGGTCTCCGTGGAGTTCGTCCACGAGGAAGCCACGTGCCTTGAGCTCTCCGTAAAGCTTTGATACCCTTCTTTTCGTCCTGCAGAAGATGATGCCAAGGAATGGTTGCTCTTCTTTGATCACCTTGGAGAGGGCATCGAGCTTTTTCCTGTCTGTTGTCTCGACGACTTCCTGACGGATCTCTTCGACGATCCGCTCCTTTGTCCTGATCTCCACATTGCTTGGGGACTTCATGTAGCGCTTCCCGATCTTGCGGATATCCTTGGACATGGTTGCCGAGAATAAAGCCGTCTGTCTTGTGAATGGCGTCTCCCTGATGATGGATTCCACTTCATCAAAGAATCCGATATGAAGCATCTGATCTGCTTCATCGAGTACAAGGAACGAGACATCGATGAATTCGATCGTTCCCCTCCGAACGTGATCAAGGATCCGCCCAGGAGTCCCGATCACCACATGGATGGCTTGATTTTTCAGCCTGTGGATCTGCTTTTCAACATCCTGACCACCATATACGGCGAGGACATTGATGTCTTCCTCGGTTGCAGCAAGAAGCTGCTTCAACTCTGCTGTGACTTGGATCGCCAATTCGCGCGTCGGAGTCACGATCAGTGATTGGATCGTGTCCTTGTTACTATCTATGGAATGAAGCATCGGAAGCAGGAAGGCCAAGGTCTTCCCTGTCCCCGTCTGGGCTTGCCCGATGACGTCCTTTCCTGCCATGAGCAAGGGGATCGTCTCTTTCTGGATCGGGGTCGGCTCCGTGATGGACTGCCCTTCCAATGCCTGGATATACTGTTGATCAATGCCTAACTCTTTAAACTCATTCATACTGTCACCTCTTGGTCCATTATACATGGAACGAACCAAGATACATAGGCTCTATGCTATAATGGGACAATCGAAAACAGAAATGAGGATGAAACATGCTGACGTTTGAACAAAAATGCACGATCATAGAAGGGTTCGAGGAGCTGACCCGCAAGGACGTATCCCTCGGCCGGGTGAACTATCACTTCGAAGACAGCCTGTACGAAAAAACGACCGTCGTTTATCACCTTCACCCGAATGGGAACGGCTTCGTCTATACAGGCAATCTTCCGGGTTATTCGCCAAATGCCAAAGGACTTGTGAATGTAAGGGACTTTGATGAAGAGCAATTACGCACAATCATCGCAGATTCAATCTCCTTCCTAAGTACGGAAGAAGAAATCCTTCCGCCTGAAGAACAGACCTGGATCGACGCAGAGGGACACACCCTCTTGCTCACTGAAGAAGATGATCGCTGGAATATTTATTCAGGGGAAAATCTCGAAGACAGTTTCGGCGGATATGAAGACGCTGCCCATTATCTCCGGGAAGAAGGCTTCAAGCGCCGGAAGTAAGAAAAGAAAGTGACACCTACCAAAGTGTGTTGACATACTAAATATACTATCGCCTATTTCACAAAAGGAGTGACTTCGATTGAAGATTTTGACTTTGCTAGGTAGTACGAGAAAAAATGGGAATTCAGAAACCCTTGCCCGTAAAGCAGTGGAAGGGACCGATCACACCATCGTCACCCTGGCAGACCTTACCATTGAAGCCATCACCGACCTCAGGCACACGCCTGAAGGATTCTCACCGGTGGATGATGATTACGAAAAACTCGTCACCCTCATGGAAGAGCATGATGTCCTATTATTCGCCACCCCTCTGTATTGGTACGGAATGAGCGGACCGATGAAGGACTTCTTCGATCGCTGGAGCCAGTATCTTCGCGATGACCGTTTCAACCTGAAGGAAGAACTGAAGAAAAAGAAAGCCTACGTTATCATCACAGGTGGTACCAGCGCCAAAGTGAAGGGGCTCCCCCTTGTACAGCAATTCAATTACATTTGCGAATTCGTAAACATGGAATTTGTCGACTATATCATAGGTGCCGGTGTCAAACCGGGCGAAATCCTGAATGATGAAGCATCCCTTCTTAAAGCAGCACGCTGGAATGAAGCATTCAAGTAACCGATATAAACACCATTTCAAAAAGCCAGGCATGGTCAATGCCTGGCTTTTTACGTTGTGCTCCACGTTTACAAAAGAATAAGCCATGGGAACCCGGTTATACTACTACTAATTCAGTTGAAGAGGTGGAGACAGCATGGACTTTCCGACGATCCATACGAATTTCTGGGATGCCGTCACGGCCATTCCCATCATCATCGTCCTGACCCAGTTGATCAAGATCACCATCAAACCACGCCCATTCTGGGTACCGACGATTGCCACCATCCTCGGACTTCTCCTCTCAATATTCGTCAGCCACAAAGGTCATCTTGCCACCGGGATCTTCATGGGCTTCTTTTATGGATATGCAGCCATCGGCAGCTTCGCATCCATGAAGACGTCTTTCCTGACTTACAGGGGGATGAAGGAAACAGCCGAATAACCTTATTCCTGATGCCGCAGCTTCTTCAAGATCGTTGATAGCGTGCCATCAAGCTGCATCAATTCCTCAGGGTTCATATCCAGGTTCTCAAGAAGGCGGGTCGGCACACATTCAGCTTTTTCCCTCATGTTTTCCCCTTCCTGTGTGAGGGTAATACATACACTACGTTCATCTTCAACAGAACGCCGGCGTTCCACCAACCCGTTCGCCTCCATCCTTTTCAGCATCGGAGTCAGCGTACCGGAATCAAGGAAAAGATGTGTCCCGAGCTCTTTGACGGTCACCGTCCCCTTCTCCCAAAGAACCAGCATGGCCAGATACTGAGGATATGTGAGGCCGATCTCATCCAAAAGTTCTCTATATAATTTCGTAATCTCCCGCTCGGCAGAGTAGATTTTAAAACAGATTTGATTTTCAAGAAGCAATAATTCCTTCATGGATTTCATGTCCTTTCTTATTAGAACTCATTATCGATATCATACAGAATAAAAACAAAATCATCAAATTTAATTGCACACAATTAAATTGTTGACAACTCAAACAAACGGATGTATCATAGGTTTTGTAGTAATTAATTGTGCACAACCTAATTAAAATAAAAAACCTCAAGGAGTGAATGAACATGGAAGCATTATACACAGCAAAATCAACAGCAGATGGCGGACGTACTGGTAAGGTGGTAAGCAGCGACGGATTGATCGATTTCGATTTGGCGATGCCTAAGTCTCTCGGCGGATCTGGAGACATTGATTCCACCAACCCGGAACAATTATTCTCAGCGGGTTACGCAGCATGTTTCGATAGCGCCCTCAACATGGTCGCACGCCAAGAACGCAAAAAAATCGACTCGCGCGTAACAGCAGAAGTCTCTATCGGTAAAGACACCGACGGCGGCTTCAAACTGGCAGTCGTCCTGACAGCTGCCATCAACGGCGTTGACGAAAGCGAAGCAAAAGACCTGATCGAAAAAGCCCACCAAGCTTGCCCTTACTCCAAAGCAACACGCGGCAACATCGACGTGGAATTGAAAACAGAAAGCTTCTGATTCATACCAAGCACATAAGAACCCGAGCCGATTCTCGTTATGAGATTCGGCTCGGGTTTTCTTTTTATACGATTTGATTGACTCCAAGCAAAGAAAGAAGGGCCACCTTCCTTTCTTATTCCGTGTATGAAGGATGTTGCGGCCGACTCCTGCGGTGGATCAGAGCCAAGGTTGAGACCCCGGAGGCTCCAGCCGAAGCGGCTCAGGCTACCTCCCCGCCGGAAAGCAGCCGCCGAAGCGTAATGGAACGGTCTTAATACTACTACTATCTACCTCAACAGCACAAAATCAATCATGATTTGTAAGGAAACAGTAACTTTCCCTTTCTGCAATGAAGTGGTGGCGGCTGACTCCTGCGTGAATCAGAGGCAAGGTTGAGACCCCGGAGGCGTCAACCGAAACGGCTCAGGCTACCTCCCCGCCGGAAAGCAGCCGCCGCAGCGAAATGGAACGGTCTTAGTATTACTACTCCCCACTTCAACAGCAAGAAATTAACTCGATTGTGAATGAAGCAACAACTTCCCTTCAACCACTGAAGAGTGCAATGAAGCGGAGGCGGCTGACTCCTGCGTGGATCAGAGGCAAGATTGAGACCCTGGAGGCGCCAGCCGAAGCGGCTCAAATGCCTCCCCGCCGGAAAGCAGCCGCCGCAGCGAAATGGAACGGTCTTAGTATTACTACTCCCCACTTCAACAGCAAGAAATTAACTCGATTGTGAATGAAGCAACAACTTCCCTTCAACCACTGAAGAGTGCAATGAAGCGGAGGCGGCTGACTCCTGCGTGGATCAGAGGCAAGGTTGAGACCCTGGAGGCGCCAGCCGAAACGGCTCAGGCTACCTCCCCGCCGGAAAGCAGCCGCCGCAGCGAAATGGAACGGTCTACTAATACAGACTCCACTCACAGTTCTTAGTACAAAATAACCAACACCACTTCTGACTATCCCCCATCTTGGACAGAATAACACCAATCAAGCTATACTTTTCCTATCTAAACCACTCTCGAAAGGAACGACGCCATGACTGCCATCATCACCATCGTCCTCATCCTGCTCATCTCAACCATTGCCATCCTGAGCTTCTACCCACCCCTGGGAAGAAAGCCTTCCAAAACCCGCGTGGAATCTTCCACAGCATTCAAGGATGGATCATTTAAAAATAAAGAAGAAATCAACATGGGCACCAGCTTCTCCTCCAGCGTCGGAATGTTCAAAGACTTCATGAAAAAAGACACGGAGCGGAAGCCTGCAGAGGCCATTCCCATGGTCCATGTCAAGCCGGGAACCCATATACATGAGACAGCCATCACGTGGTTCGGCCATTCAGCCACCCTACTTGAACTAGAAGGAAAACGACTTCTCTTGGATCCCATGTTCGGAAAAGCTCCCACTCCATTTCCGTGGCTTGCCGGAAACCGGTTCAGCAAAGGCCTTCCGTTCTCCACCGAGGATCTTTTGCCCATCGATGCCGTCCTTTTCACACATGATCATTACGATCACCTGGATTACGGCACCATCAAACGATTGAAAGATCACATCCCTCAATTCTTTGTCCCGATCGGGGTCGGAAGTCATTTAGAGCATTGGGGAGTCAAGGCAGAACGAATCACCGAAGCAGACTGGTGGGATGAAGAGGATTGGAAAGGGCTCAAGCTTGCCTTTACGCCGTCGAGACATTTTTCTGGACGGAGCCTGAATGATCGGAACGCTACGCTTTGGGGTTCCTGGTGCATACTGGGAAAATCGAAAAAGGTGTTTTATTCAGGCGATGGCGGTTACGGGTCTCATTTCAAGAAGATCGGGGAGCACTACGGACCGTTCAACCTGACCATCATGGAGTGCGGCCAATATGATCCCCGCTGGAAGGACGTCCACATGATGCCGGAAGAAACGGCCCAGGCCCACCTTGATGTGGGCGGTGACCTCATGCTTCCGGTCCACTGGGGTGCATTCGTCCTTTCATTCCATTCATGGACCGATCCGATCGAACGGGTATCGGCCGCTGCACAACAATTGGATATCCCCCTCCTCACCCCCAAAGTCGGGGAACGACTGATAATGGAAAAAAGAGAGAGAGGTACACCCTACTGGTGGAAAGCATAAGGAGGCGCCTCCTTATGCTTTTTTATAGAACGGCTTCTGCCAACAGTTCATACGACCTTTTCTTCGCCTCAAAGTCGGCTATGTTCGTGATGATCATGAACTCGTCCGTCCTGTATACTTCACTGAGCATATCCAGCTCTTCTTTCACCTTCTGGGGAGTTCCGATAAGCATCCGCTTTCGGTTTTCTTTGACCTTCTCTATTTCCGAAGGGCGTAGAATCCTGCTTTCCGACGATGCCTGTGTGGGGATGCGGGTATCGATGCCCCTTTCAACTTCAAGCAGCCAATGATCCTGCGTCATGGCAAGGCGCTCGGCTTCTTCCTGTGTCGGGGCACAGACGACGAATATGCACACGTTGCTCTTTGGATCCTGAAGTCCTGCTGATGGCCGGAACTGTTCATGATAAAGATCCATCGCCCTCTTCCCGTTGGCCGGTGAGATGAAATGACCGAAGGTGAACGCTGTCCCGAGCTCCGCCGCAAGCCTTGCTCCCCTGTGGGTGATGCCGAGGATCCACGGAAGCACACGTCCTTCTGTCATGGGGAATGCCCGGACCTTGGTTTCTTCCAGGTTCCACAAGTAGGATTTAAGGGCCTCTACTTGATGAGGGAATTCGTTCATGCTCTTTTTCACCCCATCAGTAAGGGCGATCCTGGTCTCATACGACCCACCCGGTGACCGACCGATTCCAAGGTCGATTCGGCCGGGAAAAAGCGTTTCGAGAACCTTGAAATCTTCCGCGATCTTCAGCGGGCTGTACTGAGGCAGGAGGACGCCTCCAGAACCGATCCGGATCTTCTCTGTAATGGAAGCAAGATGTGAGATAAGCACCTGTGGAGCAGTCCCAGCCATGCCGTTTGTATTATGATGCTCGGCCACCCAGAACCTTGTATAGCCCCATTCTTCTGCCAGCCGCGCAAGCTCCCCTGTCTGTTTGAACGCCTCCCCCGCCTCTTCTCCTACGGTCCGGACCGTTTGATCCAATACGCTTAATTTCATGAGTCACGCCCCTTTCTTGTTGTATCATTATCCCACTTTCATGAGTGGTTTAACACGGAATTGCTCATATCAGTTCAACCAAAAAAAGGGCTCCCGTACAGTGCGGGAGACCCTTCTTCTTAGATGGTGATCAACTTGATTTTATTACCTGCCGGGTCTTCGGTCAGGAACCCATCTTCAGATACGTCTGCCTTCGCTCCGATTGCCCGGAGGTTCGCTGCCGCTTCATCGAGCGCGGACTGAGATGGATATATGAGCGTATAGGCATCCAGGCCAACCTGGTTCTCTGCCGGACGCGGCGCCCCTGTCCCGTTCCACGTGTTCAGTCCGATATGATGGTGATAGCGCCCTGTCGACATGAAGATCGCCTGGCCACCGTAGCGGGTGACGACATCGAATCCGAGTCCGTCATGGTAGAACGCCTCGGCTGCCTTCAGGTCGTCTACATGGAGATGGATATGTCCCATGACCGTTTCGGCAGGAAGACCCGTCCACGGCTCGTCATTTGATTCAGCAAGGACGGCTCGTGCATCCACAGGCTCGGTACCCATCCTGACCTGATCGCCGTTCCATACCCAATCGGATGATGGGCGGTCGCGATAGATTTCGATTCCGTTGCCGTCCGGGTCAGAAAGATACAGGGCTTCGCTGACTTCATGATCCCCTGATCCGAGTTGGATGTTGGACGCGAGAAGATGATGGAGACTCTTGCCCAGTTCCTTCCGTGAAGGCAACAGGATGGCAAAATGATAGAGCCCTGTCGTTCTCCCCTGTTTTGCCTGCACTCCTTCCGGCTGGATGATCGTGAGAAGGGGCACCTTCCCATCAGCGGTCAGGACCACCTTATGGCCGCCGTGTTCCAAAACATCAAAACCGATGACCTCTTTGTAAAACGAGAGCGAGCGCTCCAGATCTGTCACCTTGATTGTCACATTCCCAACATACGTATTCGGAGATTCATGAAATCCCATTGCGCTGTTCCTCCTCTATGCTTTCTTCCAGCGATTATCTAATGCAAAAGCAGATTGACTTGATAAAATGAAGTAAACCGACATGGCCAGCAGGGCCACATCCAATTCATAGCCTCCCACAAAACCGGCAGAAAATTTAACCGTCACGATGGCACCGAGCATAACCAAGGTAAATAGGACGGCGATGATTCTTGTTCCAAGCCCGAGGATCATGGCCACGCCTCCCACTAGCTCGATGACTGCTACGATATAGGCCATGAATCCCGGGATTCCCATACTCGAGAAGAAGTCCGCAGTATTGGAGAGCCCTCCCTGAAATTTATCCAGCCCGTGGACAAAAAATGTAAATCCAAGAACGATACGTAAAATGAATGAAGCGATTGAGTGCATAAAGATCTGTTCCTCCTTGTTGTAATAAACCATAAGGTTACTTTATGTAACTTACTTTACTTAAATAACTAAGTTATGTCAAGTAAATAAATTACTAAAAAACTTCAAATGTGTTATACTAGGCATATAGAAGGAGGCGCAAGGCTGTGAAACAATCAGAAATTTGTCCTCGATTTGAGAAAGCGATCGGTATCCTCAGTCAAAGATGGACGACCTTGATCATCTATCAGCTATTGAACGGTCCTCAGCGGAACAGTGCCATCAAAGATGCCATCGGGATAAGCGGCAGACTGCTCTCGGAAAGACTGAAGGATCTTGAGGAAGAAGGAATCATCAAACGAACCGTATACCCCGAGACACCCGTAAGGATCGAATACTCCCTGACGGAAAAAGGGTATTCCCTTGAACCCCTCATGAAGGGGATCGAGAAATGGTCCCAGGACTGGATCGACCTATAAAAAGAGGCAGGGGCTCCATGTCTCTTTGTTTGTCATAAGGTTCATAAACATGAAAATACTTGTTCCAAACATAGCCCTTCCAGTGTATATTTAGAGGAGCGAAATAACGGAAGGAGGTTGCGTATGTGGAAAAACAAAAACGTATGGATCCTGCTGAGCGGTGAGTTCATCGCAGGACTCGGGCTGTGGCTCGGGATCATCGGGAACCTCGAGTTCATGCAGGAAAAAGTACCGTCAGATTTCATGAAATCACTGATTCTTGCTTCGGGATTGCTTGCCGGTCTCGCCGTCGGCCCCTATGCTGGGAAGCTGATTGACAGGATGAAGAAAAAAACGGTCATGCTGGCTGCAGGTTTCATCCGGGTGGTGAGCGTAGTGTTCATGCTGATCGCCATCCAGACCGGGTCCGTCCTGTGGATGGTCGTTTTCCTCATGGTTATCCAGCTGTCGGCGGCTTTCTATTTCCCTGCGCTTCAGGCAGCGATCCCCATGGTCGTAAAGGGAAAAGAGCTGCTGCAGATGAACGGGGTCCACATGAATGTGTCCACCCTCTCAAGGATTCTCGGGACGGCTCTTGGGGGCGTGCTCCTCGTCATCATGCCCCTCTATATGCTCTATATCCTTTCCCTCCTGGCGTATGCCATCCTATTCGGCCTTACCTGGTTCCTTTCATTCCAGGAAGAAGAGACATCAACGATGGCAAAAGGGAAAGCAGGTGGATTTAAAGAAGTCTTCCCGGTGCTGAAGAACCTTCCCATCGTCTCCATGACGCTCATCATGACCCTCATCCCCCTCCTTTTCATCGGGGGATTCAATCTGATGGTCATCAACATCAGCGAAATCCAGGACAGTACTGCCATCAAGGGATGGATCTATACGGCTGAGGGCCTCTCGTTCATGATCGGCGCCTTTGCCGTGAAGCGAATCGGGGAAAAGATCTCCCCTTACAGGATCCTGTTCACCTTCTCATTCATCATCGGGATTGCCCAGTTGGTTCTGTACTTTGCCGGGAACCCGGTACTTTCGGTGCTGTCGTTCATCATCTTCGGTTTTGCCGTCGGCTGCTTCTTCCCGACGGCGGCCACCATCTTCCAGACCCGGATCCCGAAGGACTATCACGGAAGGTTCTTCTCGTTCCGGAACATGCTCGACCGGATGGCCTTCCAGGTTGTCCTATTGATGACGGGGCTGCTCCTCGATCTTGTCGGGCTGCCGGTCATGACCGTCCTGTTCGGAGGATTCTCCCTGATCATGACCACGATCTTCTACGTGAGATTCAAGGCACTGCAAGAGGGAAAGACACAAGAAATCGAAGCATAAAAAAAAGACTGGGGCCTCCTCTGCGGGGGCTCCAGTCTTTCTTGTTTCTTATGAAGCTTCAGATGTTTCCAGCTGACGTCCACGGCGTTTCTTCGAGACAAATGCGTACGCAGCAATCGTAATGATGATGATGCTTCCGCATACCACATAAAGGGAAGAATAACCGAGATGGGATGAGACGATTCCGAGAGCGAATGAACCGATGGCAATTCCAAGATCGTACATGATAAAGAATGTAGACGTGGCATGCCCGGTCCGTTCTTTAGGTGCTTTCTGGATCGCCATGGTCTGATAACTTGGGAGAAGTGCCCCATATCCAAGACCGATCAATCCGGCGGAAACCAGCAGCAGGCCAGTGGTATGCGTCACGCTGAGCATGAACAGCCCGATGGCAAAGATCACAAGGGACGGGTAGATGACGGCACTTGGACCTGAACGGTCGAATAGTCGGCCAGTGAACGGTCTTGAGAGCAGCATGATTGCTGCAAACACAACGAAGAACAAACTGACTGATTCAAACAGGCCAAGGGATTTCGCGTAAACCGAGATGAACGACATGATCCCTGAATAGGCGAGGGACGTCAAGAATCCTACGAATGCGATCGGTAATGCCTTGAATTCAAAGATATCTTCGAGGGTCATGCGACCTTTCGGCGATACCTTCGTTTTCTCTTCTTCCACCACTTCGATCCCGAACGAACAGGCGAAGCCGATCAGCAATACGGCCGCAAGACCGAGGAAGATCATTTTAAACGGAAGGATCTGAAGCAGGGCCAGTGATAGGAATGGTCCTACAACTACGGCCAGGTTCATGGACATGGCGAAATAGCCGAGCCCTTCCCCTTTGCGCTCCGCCGGTACCATATCCGCTGCAAGCGTCATGAGGACGGTCGAACACAGGGCGAAAAAGATCCCGTGTACAAAACGCAACACCATCAATAGGAAGAAGCTATTGACGAATGGGTAAACGAACGTAAAGATACAAAATAAAAAAATGCCGGCGAGAAGTACTTTTCTCTTACCGAACACCTCAAGGATCTTACCTGCAAATAAACGGACGATGATGGCTGCAATCAAGAAAATCGTTGTCACGAGTCCTGCCTGGCCTTCATTTCCATGAAGATCATCCAGTACATATACCGGCAGTATGGTCAGCAACGAATAAAAGACGAGGAACATAAAGAAGTTATTAATGACGGTCATGATGAATGGCCGCGTCCAGATTGGCTTATTCATAACATTTCTCCTTACTATTATTTAATATACTTAATTAATGTCATACTAATTATAACGCGCATTTATGAATTTGTAAACATAATTGCCATGACAACTACTTACGTCTATGATAAAATTACCCTTCCTCATTCACTTTTACGTTATGATAGAGGCAAGAATCTACTACTAGCAGGTGATGAAAAATGAACACGACTTTTGATGAATCCATCGGTTTGAATACGAGTCATACCATTCGCAACGTCATCCGGTATCTTACCGTCCATTTGAAGGAATTTGATCTTACGCCGGAGCAGTGGACCGTACTGAAACGCCTGGCAGCCAATGACGGTATCAGTCAGAAAACACTAGCAGAGCTTGCCGACAAAGATCAGCCTACCGTCACAAGAATCCTCGATATCCTTGAGCGCAAAAATCTGATTTCAAAGAAAAAGAACGTCGACGATCGCCGCTCATTCCTCATCCACATCACGGAAAAAGGGAAGAACGTCCAGCAAGAACTCACCCCATTCATTGAAGATGTATTTGAAAATCAGATTTTGAAAGGGATTCCCGAAGAGAAGTTAGAAGTGTATAAGGAAGTCCTTCAACTCATCAATCAGAATATGAGGGACAGGACGGACTGAAGAAGGAGGCAGAACCTTGAGGAAAATACCTGTTGCCCTGCAGCTGTATACGCTGAGGGAGGAAGTGGAGAAGGATTTCAAAGGTACATTGAGAAAAGTGGCTGAGATGGGGTTCGACGGAGTCGAGCTTGCAGGTCACGGCGGGCTGGGTATCCTGGAGGTCAAGGAGGCACTTCAATCCTGTGGACTACAGGCCGTTTCCAGCCATGTGCCCCTCGCAGATCTGCGGAATGATCTGGAGAAGACCTTGGAGGAGCAACTGGAGCTCGGTGTGACGTTTATTGTATGCCCTTATCTGACTGAGGAGGAGCGGGACTATGCTCTTTTAATCTCAGACCTGAATGCCATCGGCAAACGATGTCATGAAGCGGGCCTTACTCTATGCTATCACCATCACGATTTTGAATTGCGGGCAGAATATAAAGGACGCCCGGCCCTTTCTTCCATATTGGAAGAAACGCAGGTAGAGCCGGAGCTTGATATTTACTGGCTGACATATGCCGGGGAACGTCCTTCTGAATGGATCGAGCGCTACAATCCTCCCCTCGTCCACTTGAAGGATATGACAACGGATGGTGAACGCTTCTTCGCAGAACTCGGGACAGGCGGCGTTGACCTGGATTCCGTCTTCGCTTCCGGAGAGAGCGCTGACATCCAATGGTGGATCGTCGAACAGGATGCCTCGAAGACGAGCCCGATCGAAAGCGTAAGGAAGAGCATGGACTATTTAATACAAATCGGATTAACGTAACAAAAAAGAATTCTGCTGCATCGCGGCAGGGTTCTTTTTTTGTTGCGGACAGGCCCACATAAAAAAGACCCCGGCCGCAGGGGCCGGGGTAGCTCTCGTGCAACTTACTTGATCAATGCCACGATCTTCCCTTTTACATGACGCTCGGAAAGACGTTTAAGGGCGCCTGGTACTTCTTCCAAGCCTACGGTTTCCGCCAGCATGGGATCGATCTTGCCGCTTGCCACAAGGTCTAGAAGTGCATCGCCGATCACTGCAAAATCTTTTTCGGCGTGAAGATCTCCCGCATGATGACCTGCCTGCAGGGCAATTTCATGCACCGATGGCACGATGGAAAATGAGGACACGCCAGAAAGGTCGGGGGCCCCGGCGATGTAAGCGATATGCCCCATATAGGCAAGCATGTCCAATGATTCCGTGGCACTTTGCCTGCTGACGGCGTCCACTACTGCGTCAACTCCGCGTCCATCGGTCAGTTCCCTCACCTTCTTCACGACATCTTCCTTTTTGTAGTCGACGACGTAATCCGCTCCAAGGGATTTCACATATTCATAGTTATGTTCAGACGCCGTGGAGATGATCGTTTTTCCTTGAAGCTTCGCAAGCTGGACGCCGAATCCACCGACGCCACCTGCTCCTCCGTGGATCAGGATCGTCTGGATTTGATCCAGTGGCAATTTCCGGTGAAGGGCCTGGTAGGCTGTGTATCCGGCAGTCGGCAATGCGGCTGCTTCTTCGAATGAAACCGAATCCGGAATAATGGATACCGTGTGCGCTTTCACCGTGCTGAATTCAGCAAATGCACCTTTCTTGGTCCAGTCTCCGTGATAAAGGACGCGGTCCCCTATCTTCAAATGCTCAACGCCTTCCCCAAGTTCAACCACAACCCCCGCCCCGTCAAGACCGAGGATATGAGGATAGCTCCAGGCGGCGTTTCCATTGGTACCCGTTTTGTAATCCACCGGATTCAATCCTGCCGCATGGATTTCCACAAGGATTTCTCCTTTTCCTGGTGAGGGACGATCCACTTCTTCCACCTTCATCTCTTCCCATTGATTCTTCCCTTTTAACAGCAGTGCTTTCATCTATAATTCCTCCTTCATTTTCATGCTATGAACTGAGTGCTTCTAGGTATATAATATATACTGTCCAACCAGACGGCAAGTAGGCACTATTCCGTGCCCCAGTTACCGAATGGAAACCATACAGGGAGGAAAAACACCATGAAAGAACTTCAGCAGGACTACCACTGTGCCATCGACATGGTCATTGAGTTGATCGGAGGGAAATGGAAAGTATTGATTTTGTGGAATCTGAACGAAGGGGACAAACGATTCAATGAGTTGAGGCGATCCATCCCCGACATCACCCAGAAAATGCTCACCCAGCAATTACGGGAGCTGGAGGCCCACGGACTTGTATCCAGGACCGTATTCCAGGAAGTCCCTCCCCGAGTGGAATATGCTACGACCGACCTCGGAAAAAAACTTCAGAAAACCCTTTTTGAAATGTGCAGATGGGGAGATGACTATGCGGAGGAGAAGGGCATCAACATGAACCGCTGCTGGACTACGTATGATTTCATGGGAAAACAGCCGTGATCCCAGGTCTGAATAAATGACAGCATTCAACGTCTATTTCCCGGGAAACATGTTGAATGCTGTAGAACTTACAGGCGTACGAAAGGAAGAGTCATGCAGCGGATTCCCCCGCCACCTTTTTCCAATTCATTCACATCCACCTCGATGATGCGTAATTTCTTTCGCTTCGGGTGGTCCTTCAGGATATGCCTGTTCATTTTCGTCGAGACAAGCAAGGTTTCAGGATTCAGATTCAGGAAATTGATATCCGCTACAGTATGGGACACGTCATCGGTCCAAAGGATGTCATAACCGTGCCGGGTCAGATAATCCCCCAGCATATAGTAATGGGATCCCCCCTCATGGACGACCTGAACTGGCAGGAAGCGCATATACCCCTTGGCCACGATCACCCCTTCACCGGCCGCATTGAGGTTCATATCCAGATGAAGGGTATCACCTCTCCGCGGGAGATCGATGATGGCGATTTCGCTATAGCCTGCGGCAAACATCTTCCCCTGCACGGCTTCAATGCTTTCGATACTCGTCCTTAGACCGGTATTGACAAGGATTGCGTCTTTATTAAGCAGCATGAGGTCTCCGTACTCCAATGCCTTCAGTTCATTGTTATCCTCGATCCGGAAGGTCTTCGGTTCGAACCACTCACTGAAGAGACGATGGGAATGGATATATTCGGGTGCCCTCATCGATGTCCCGGCATCTCCCGGTATTATTCGGTCACGAAACACGCAGGCAAGATCCCGCACAAAGATGCGGTTGATCAGCTGACGACTGAGAGCGGCCTCTTCCTCCTTCAGATAGTCCGCGTAATCAATGACCTTGACACCCTCGGATTCCATCGCTCCCTTCATTGCAAGGAAGTTCTCCAACGCGATGTCATGGTCTACGGGTTTCTCCCACTGTACATAATCCGCTGTTTTTTGGTCGGGAACGTCCAGGACGGACGGCGAACAAACCAGTACGGCCTTCAATTCCCCGAATTCATTCTCACATCTTGGCTGTATGTTATCCATGTCTTTGCCTCCATCACTTCATATGCTCATTAGATTCCCCTTTGTGTGAGCTGCCCATACAAAAAAAGAGACAAGGCATCCTCATCTCTTCGCGGCTTTCAAGCTATTCAAAAACGGACATTTACCAAGTGAAGTATCGTCATCCCCCAAGTAATATTGCTGCCATTCAAAATTATCTTCCTGACCGTACCACTTCAAACTGGGATGCACCGCCACCTCATCGTACTTCTCAAGGCGATCCCTGATGACTTTTTTCATTTTTTGACCGAGGGGTGTTCCGGAATTAATATCCTCGAACACCCATCGAGGCTGAAAGGCCATCATGAAATAGGGGAAATGCCTGCTCTTCCGCTTCTCATGAGCAGGTGTCGCGCAGAATGCAAAGTACGATTCTCCGTGATGGCAGAATTCCCATGAATGGTGGGCGGGGTCTTCTGAAATGCCTTCCGGCCATGGGATGGGGTCATCTGCATAAAGCTGATTCAACAGCGCCCAGAACCGATCCCTGAATCCATCCACAGTCCCTTCCTGCCATTCGAAAAATACGACGAGGGAGGTGTAGTTCCCGGCTGATCTCGAGGTGCGGGTATACTCTGACAACATGGAAGCGAGCTCTCCCCCTGCCGTTTCCGGTTCACCGGAAGCGAATCCATACCTTAACATATCTTTCTGAAATCCTTGAATTCCCGGAACGCAAGGGTATGGCTGATTCCGGTCTTCCATCATTGCCCTGAAATAGTCGAACGCCCCCTGCTCCCATCCCTTCATGGAGTCCCTGTTTCCTTCGATCCACTCTCTTGTCACAATCATCGGTGTCCCCCCTCGGAAATACACCACATGATATGTAACGTTCAGGAACTGGGTGTCTGTCTAGGCGAACAATACAGCCGCTGCCCGAATCGCAAAATAAATGCCGAAACCGAACATGACGACCCCAGAGAGAATCGAGATGAAGCGAAGGGCACCGGGATGTACGTATTTCCTAGCGCCCGTTGCAATGAAGGCCATGGTGATATCCCAAATCGTGATACCGATAAAGATCCCCAAGCTATATAAGAGGAGATGCCCTGTCCCATATGAAGTAGTGGTCTGGGCAAGGATCGAGCCATATATCCCAAGCCAGAAGATGATGCTGAGAGGATTGGAGAGAGCCATGATGAATCCTGTCCACAGTGATTTTTTCTTGGATTCCCCCTCCTCCCCCTGCTGCGGTTGAGTGAGCTCATGGGATTTCGCAATACTTTCAATACCGGTGAAGATCAGGATGAATGCTCCCGACATCCACAGGATCAACTGGATGACCGGCGTGTCGATGAACGGTGCAAGTCCAAAGTAAATGGCAAGCATAAAGATGGCGTCGGCTCCCATGCCTCCGACGCCTACGAGCCATGAATGCCAAAACCCATAGCGTATCCCCTTGTCCAGCTGAGCCGCATTGATCGGCCCCATCGGCGCAGACAACGATAATCCGAGGAAGATATAACTGAAGAAAATACTCATGAATGCCCACCTTTATCACGTCTTTCTTCCATTGTATTCAAGCTTGTCTCGAAATAGTCGTGGATATTGGGAGGGATCTGCTTGGTATGGCTCACCGGGCTCTGTACATACTAATATGCGAATGACATTTTACCAGGAGGGATACACAATGGACCAACAGTCCTTCAATCAGCCACACACGCAGACACCACCGAATCATGGGGGGCATGAACTATTTGACGCCCACGAAGTGATCGCAGGCATCATCTCCATGCTTGATCAGTACCAAATGTATGAGCCCCATATCCAGGATCCTGCCCTGAAGGACATCCTTCATCGTCAGTCCGCATTTGTAACAACCCTGTATAACACCATTGTCGAAAGCTTCTCAACAGGGAGTAAGCCTCCGGTTCCGACACAGGTATACGAGATGACTCAAGACCATCAGACAGTATATGGAATCAAGGCAGGAGCTCCTAAAAAGCCGAACGCATCCGTACAGGATCTATCGGATAATGGATTATCCGCCTACATGCTCGGTCAGACCAAGTCCCTTGCCTCGCTCCTTGCGATGACGGCCCTTGAAATGACCAATCCTGTTCTGAGAAGAGTGGTGGCCGACAGTGTGCCGAACTTCATCGAGATGAGCTATGAGATCTTCCTTTATCAGAATAAACATGGGTACTACCAGGTGCCCCAGCTACAGGCTCAGGACATGGCCCTTATGCTTCAAAGCTATGGCCCTGCCAGTCAAACAAAACATTGATCAAAAAATCCCGTCCTGCTGATCGAGGACGGGATTTTTTTCACATGCCCACCCATCCGGACATAGGATGGTTGATAAAAAGGCATGGAGGTGTATTTCGTTGATCCATATTGTCAAAACAGGAGAAACGCTGTATCAGATTGCCACCGATTTCCGTAAGCCCCTTAAGACCATCATCGATGCCAATCCCGGTGTGAGCCCGGGAGCGATCTACCCCGGTCAGCCCATCGTCATTCCGGGCATCCCGAATACCCATACCATCCCATACAGGATCGAGGTTTCAGTGAATAAACGGTGGCTCCGCCTTTATAAAAACGGGGCACTGGTCAAGCAATATCCTATAGCCGTAGGAAGGATGCTCCATGAAACCCCGATCGGTGAATTCATCGTGATTAACAAATCTCCCAATCCAGGTGGTCCATACGGGACGATGTGGATGAGCTTGTCGAAGCAAGGTTATGGCATCCACGGAACCAACGATCCAAGCTCGATTGGAAAAGCGGTGTCGGCTGGATGCATCCGGATGCAGAATAAGGACGTGGAGGAGCTGGCAGGGACCATACCGGTCGGGACACCCGTGATGATTACCCCTTGATCACCTCACGACCCTTTTGGCCCCAGAAGCATCGAGACCGGCAAACGTGTGGAGCACGTCAGCAGCTCTATAAATATCCTCCGATCCGATAAGGGCCGTTACCTTCTCCGGATCTTCATGGATGGAGAATACATCGATTCCGGAATCATCAAGAGTGGATCTCACCCCGAACCTCAGTATGTCTGAACCGGGAGATTTCACGATGGTCACTTTTGCCTGCTCCATCTTCTTCGAGTATCCCTGGCCAAGATCGCGCAACAGATGCTCAACGTCGCTGCGGTCAGACGCATCAACCGTCAAGGTCAGATCCTGCCCCTTCCATTGCAAATCTGGTTTTACGTGGATGACTTCCAGGGATTCCTTGAGAAGGGATTCCAACCCGTAAGCAGCATCCTCCATGCTGATGGACACGACCTCATCTTTGAACGCAACACCGACGGCATGGCCCCGATCAGCGATATGGATGTGGTCATCTACGAGTGTCCCTTCTCCTTTGATCAAGCCCGGAAGGATGCGGAACGGGATCCTGCTCTTTTTTGAATGAAAGACGGCCCTCGGATGGATGACGGCTGCCCCGGAATCGGCGAGACAGAGAACCTCACGGTAGGTAAGATGTGGGATTCTCGTCGCAGCGGGGACAACCCGGGGATCGGTCGTATAGATTCCATCTACATCCGTATAGATATCACAGCGCTCCGCACCAAGTGCTGCAGCAAGTGCCGTCGCCGTTGTATCGGACCCTCCCCTTCCAAGGGTCGTGATTTCCCCCGTATCGGTGATTCCCTGAAATCCTGCCACAACGGGGATGCTTCCTCTACGGAGCTCTTCCCTCACCCGGGATGGGTCAATACCTTTTATCCTGGCCTTCCCATGGACGCCATCAGTTCTGATCCCCGCTTGCCGCCCAGTAAGGGAGACGGCTTTGAATCCCGCCTCTTGAATCGACAGGGTCAAGAGGGCAATGGTGATCTGTTCACCTGTGGATAACAGGAGATCCATCTCCCGTTTTGGGGGATGGGCCGTGATCTCCCTCGCGAGCTTCGTCAAATGGTCGGTCGTGTCACCCATGGCAGACACGACGACCGCCACCTCTTTCCCCTTTTGCTTCTCACGGATGACATGTTGGGCCATCCGCTTGATTCTTTCCACCGATCCCACTGAAGTGCCTCCGAATTTCTGTACGATGATCTCCACCATGTCCCCTTCTTTCATTTAGTAAATGGTTAACGCACCGATGCTTCCCTTCTCAGACTCGACTCGAGGGGAAGTTCTTTCAACACAGGATAGGGCTGCAGCGTTTCATCCGCATGCTTCACCGCATCCCACGCTTCTTCACTTCCTCTGATGAAGAGATACAGGTGGCCGTTGAGCTTGATTCGATCCAATAGATCGAATCGTGCCACCCATTCCGGTAATGCTTCATCCGGAGTCCTCACCACCCATTCGCCATCCCGGCCGGTTAGGGCTTCGACTCCTACCCTGGCATGTGCTCCAGATGATGCGTATCTCCCTTCGATCAAGGATAGAAAATCCTCCACCATGGCACTTCCCGTCGGTAATTTGCCCGCTCCCGGTCCGGACAGGGTCACCCTTCCGACCAGGCTCCCTTTTACAGACACGACGTTTTCAACATCCTCCACTCCGTAGAAAGGATGGGACTCCTTCACCAATACCGGCTCCACTGCTCCACAGATGTCTTCTCCTTCCCTTTGAATCGACCCGATATGCTTGAACCGGAGGGAGAAGGATTCGGCAGCCTGCAGCCAATCACTTGTCAGATCCGTGATGCCCTTTCTCGGGACCGCTTCCCAATCAGGTTGACTACCAAAGGCAGCGCGGCTTAGGATCATCAGTTTATAGAAAGCATCCTGCCCTTCCACATCACTTGTGGGATCTGCCTCTGCGTATCCCTTTTCCTGTGCAGTGGAGAGGGCACGCTCAAAGGACACGCCTTCTTTCCTCATTTGGGAAAGGATGAAATTGGAGGTTCCGTTCAATATGCCTTGGATATGTGTGATTTCATTCACATTCAATAGTTGCCTGATGGCCCCGATAATGGGAAGCCCTCCTGCCGTAGTCGCTTCATATCCCACTGTTACTCCCCGTTCACGCGCACGCCTCAAGAGATCCTCACCCTTGGAGGAAAACATCGCCTTATTGGCAGTCACTACATGGATTCCCCTTTCGATGGCCTTCTTGAGATAGGTGTATCCAGGCTCTTCGCCGACAATCGCCTCGAAGACCACATTGATCCCTTCTTCTTCAAGGATTTCGTCAAAGTCCGTCGTAACCTTGATGCTTGGATCGATTTGTCTTTCCTTTGAGGGGTCTTTGATCAAGATGGCACGGATCCGCACCTCTTTTCCTGTGATCTCCTTGATCCTTTCTCGATGTGTGTCCAGGGCTTCGTACACCCCCTGGCCGACGGTTCCGAATCCGAGTAGTGCTACATGCAGTTCTGACATGGTTCTTCCTCCTAAAGGGTTGAATGACTTGGTTGAACGATGGCAGGGGATACAAAAAAGCCCCCTTCTTATGGTTAAGAAGAGGGCTTATCAGGCAGGCTCCTCCCCTTATCTTCCAGATCACCATCGATCTGTAGGAATTGGCACCTTTCATCATTGCAGGTTGCCGGGCTTCATCGGGCCTATTCCCTCCGCCGCTCTAGATAAGAGTGTGTGTTTTTCTGAATTGTTCAGTCAATAAGTATGAGTAGGATTATATAGGGAATCCGGTCTTCACGTCAATAGATTTTTTATCTTTTCTGATAATTAGACCCTTTTTCGCCCCTTTTGATACAGGGAGAAAAAGATTTATTTTAAATACCTAATTGGATGTTTTAACCCGGACATGTAGGGAAACAGATGACTACTCAACATCATTCAGAAAGGATCGGATTACATCATGTTCAAGAAATTCCTTCCAAACGACGTACAAAAGTACCTGCTCATGTCCAAAAGACAGCGGGCTCACGAAATCCAGCTCACCATCTGGTTCATGCCCTTCCTTTACATCTGCCTGTCCCTGCTGCTTGTGGCGTGCACCTTGTTCCTTGACCTGAAGGTGGAGCTGTCCCAGTATGTTCCCAAGCTCTTCAGCATGGATGCATCGGTGACCAGGACGCTTGTCAGCACCCTGATCGGCGGGGTGCTCACGCTGAGCGCCTTTACACTGAACTCCCTCCTCGTCGTCCTTACGACGTTCAGCGGACAGTTCTCGCCCCGCATGCTGCTGAACTTCATTTCCGATAAAAAGACCCAGCACGCGCTCGGCATCTTCAATGGAAGCTTTGTCTTTGTACTCTTCATCTTCCTCTTCATCGGAAGTTCAAAGAAAGAAATGTTCACCGCCGCACCCGTCTTGACCGTCATTGTCGCCTTCATCGCAGCCATCACCTTCATCTTCTTCATCAATCACGCCTCCACGTGGATGCAGGTACATAATATCACCTACAACATGAAGAAGGTATCCGAAGTCATGATCAATCAAACACTCAAAAAAGATCTGGAGTGCCACCGGACAAAAGATGATCATCCCCGGTTCGAACTGGATGAAAGCAAGTGCCTGAATGTCAAAGCAAAAGCATCGGGCTACGTACAGCTCATCGACTTCCACTCCATGATCGAGAAAGCCCGGGAGGACGGGATCATCGTCCGCCTGCACTTCAAGATCGGCGATTTCGTCCTCTGCGGCAACGACCTTATCTGCCTGTACGGAGCGGATGAAGAAAAGGTCGACCAGGAACAATACCTGGCCCTCATCGAAATCGGCCACAAGGAAACAGAAATACAGGATCTTCAAATGGGGATGCATAAACTGGCAGAAGTGGCTATCAAATCTCTCGGCAATGACGATCCGAAAACGGCGTCC
The DNA here is from genome assembly GCF_009806575.1 of Rossellomorea marisflavi. Lineage (NCBI taxonomy): Bacteria > Bacillati > Bacillota > Bacilli > Caryophanales > Bacillaceae > Rossellomorea > Rossellomorea marisflavi. The sequence goes on from NZ_CP047095.1 coordinate 3,465,803, forward strand.
AATACGATCCATCAGATTACAGACCTGATGCTCACCATCAATCATCACCTATCGTTCTCCCCTTATTTGATTGACGATGATGATGATGTCCGGGTCATTCTCGAGATTGAAGACTTTGATTATTACCTGTATCGAGGATTCGGATACGTACGGCATTATGCCAGAGGTAACCATCTGATCATCACGGATATCGTCAAAGCACTTTCCCGCCTTTCAGAAACCTTGCCGCGCGAACGGCATCAATGCCTATGGGATTTCGCCGCCAACACCATCGATCATATAGAAGAAGCCGTCATCTATGAACTTGATAAAACCTTCTTGCTCACCGAACTGAAAATCCTTGCCAAGATCACCGGTCATATGGAAGAGTACCGACACATCCACCAAAAATTCTATCCCGATGCCAATCGGAACGTTTAACCGGAGCTTCGTGTACGCATACAAAAAGAACCAATTGGAAACTGTAAATCCGCATCCAATTGGTTCTTTTATCATGTCATGAATTTTTCACGGTTGAACCTTCAAGCTCGGCAATCTCTTCTTCCACGAACGCCACAAGCCCCTTGATCATATCAGCGGAAAAATCAAATGAGAGTCCTGCCGCTTCATACACGTCGGATAGGGAGGTCGTATTCCCGAGGCGGAGCGCTTCCTTGTATCCTTCGATTGCCCGATCCGGGTCCTCTTTGTAAATCCTGTAGAGCTGCAAAGCCCCAAGCTGGGCAATGACATATTCGATGTAATAGAAAGGGACCTCAAAGATATGAAGGACAAAGAGCCATTGCTTCTTCTTCACCTCTTCATACCCACTCCAATCCTCTTCCGACGACAGATAGCTGTCTACGATCCTTCCGTACGCCTCTGATCGCTCCTCCTTGGAATGACCAGGGTTCTCGTACATCCAGTGCTGGAACTCATCGACCCTGATTCCTGACGGGAAGAATTGGATGATGTCCCTCAGCATATCAAGCTTGGCCTGACGCACCTGCTCATCGGAATAAAAATGATCCCAGTGATCCATGGACAATAACTCCATCCCCATGCTCGCAAGCTCAGCCGATTCCATCGGAGTGGCCCGGTCAAAAGCGAGTGGAAGCGTCCGCTTGAAATCATTGTGGATGCAGTGCCCCATTTCATGGATCAAGGTCGTCACATCCCCATGGGTGCCCGAAGCATTCATGAAAATGAACGACAGGCCGGAAACAGGAAGCGACTCACAAAATCCTCCCGGGGACTTATTCTTCCTGGTCTCAAGATCCAACAGCCCTTTTGTATCCATCAGGTGGATAAGTTCAGAAAATCGAGGGGAAATCTCGCCCAATACGCGTCCGGTCTTCTCCACCAGTTCGTCACCCGTCTTGAATGGCCGCAGTGGCTCTTTATCCAGGGGAACGGCCCTGTGGTCATAAGGACGGATGGATTCCACACCCAACTCTTCTGCTTTCTTGGACAAGATCCTTCCGATTGCCGGAACAACATGCTCACGGATTGAATCCGCCAGTTCCTTACAATCTTCTGGTGTATAGTCGAAACGATTGTATTTCTTGAACATATAATCCCGGTAGTTCGCCAGCCCGCTATTGGCAGCCTTCTGCTCGCGGATCACCATGAGCTCATCCATGATTGCCTGCAGTTCCTCTTCTACCCCTCTTAGGGCACCGAATAGTTGATCGTAGACCTTTTTCCGTTTGGTTCGATCCGGATCTTCGAGCAGTGGAAACAGCTGGGGAAGCGTCAGTTGCTCTCCTTCCCACTCTGCCGTCAGAGCACCCGTCAGTTCAAAGTATCGAGTGGCGAGCCGATCCTCCTTCACTTCAAGATCGATATTCTTCTCCCTGTAAAGCTCTGCAGCCGTTTGTTTACTTCTGATCAGGCGCCCATACACGTTGTTGTCCAATGCATGTGGACTCGATAACAACTTTTGATCCAGTTGTGCCTCATACCTCTTAAGGAGGGGAAGCACATGCTCTTGATCGAACTGATACGTTTCCTGAACCTCTTTGTCCTGATTGTGCGTCTGGAAATCGATGTAATGGCCATCGATGGCTTCCCGGAGTTCATCCTGATAATCCGACACCTGTTTCAACCAATCTTCCACCTCTTGCACCGTATGGAACGGAGCAGCCAGAAACTCTTCGAATCTCGTTTTCATCGTTTCTGTATCTCTCATATCATGGGTTTCTACATATGCGTTAGACATTTCCTCTCCCCCTTTTGACTCCCTCTACTTTACCATTAAAATCCATATGAGTTCAAATTCTCTTCAAATCTACCAACCTAGGTTTATAAAATGTAAGAAATGGGAAAAAACAGATCGAAAGAACCAGGTATAGGCAGTAAAAGGGAAATCATCTTTACTATCACAATTATTCCAGTATAAGGGTTTATATGGAAATCGCTGTCCTTATTGATTTCCAGCGTTCTACCATAATAGCAGTTACCACTTAAGTTTTATGATAGGGACTTTTTTCCTGATTGACTTCAAGGTGGTTTTACCTATTTCTCCCTTGTGGAATGGAGAACGGTTGAATAATGATGATTGATAGATTTTGGAGATTTCCCTTATACTGTTAGAGGTTCAAACTAGAAAGGAAGTCATAGCATGCAGAAGAAATGGATATTGGCAGGAACGATCGCCGGTATGCTCGCACTGACCACAGCATGTGGAAACAGCGACACGGCAGCAAAGAAAACAGATGATGATAAAAAATCCGAACAAAAAGCAGAAAAGAAGGAAGAAACAGAGAAAGAGACTTCAGGAGCAAAATTGGAGAAGAAGGATTCTTCTTCAAACCAATCACAATCAGGCTTGATCAATCCTGATCTCGAAGCAAATCTTCCAGACGCCACCCTGGATGTCGTCTATGAAAATGAAGAGCCAGGCATAGAATTGAAATCGAATAAAATGTCCTTCATGGTCGACCGTTATCAAGTGGTTCACGTCACCAATGCTCCTGCTGGTGAATTCGATGGAGATGAAGCGTATATCGTATCCATGAATGGAAGCATCGACAATCAGACCGATGGAGATCTCTATTTCAACAACCCGGATATTCTCGGCACGGATCAGTTCGATACCCATATGATGAAACTGGACTACTCAAGGGAAGTCAGGCTTCGCCCTGAGATGGACGGCACCGTGGATGACCCCGCTCACTACAAAAAAGGCGAAAAGCAAGAAGGCGTACTTGAATACATATTGACGAAAGAGGAATACGAGACACTTAAGGATGCCAATGTGAAGCTTCGTGTCGCCCAAAGCTCTGCCGATAAGGATTTCTCGAAGAAAGTCAGCGATGAAAAAGTCTTTGACCTTCCCCTTTCGGGAGAAAATGCTGAAAAGCAATCGGCTGTTTCCAAGGAATTCTACCCTGACAGCATCCTGAAAGACAATGTAGCAGAAAAAGAGATGCTCGCCGAAAATGAATCCATAGGCAAAACCGAAACAGGTGAAAAGGTGGACGTCACACTCGATGGCGTGCAATTCACGAAGCTGACGCCGACGGAAAGCTACCAGGATGCCTTCACAGGATTCGGTGACGAAAACATCGTGGCTGCCACTGTTAAAGTCACAGTGAAAAACAACACAGATGCTGACATTACCCTTGACCAGTTCAGCACGTTCCTATCTACCGACAAGGTGCAATACCTTGATGAAGGTTCCCTTGCTTTTGATACGGGAAGCATCAAACCTGGGGAAACCGGTGAGAAGTACCTCGTTTACCTCATGAAGGAAAAGAGCGACTACGGAGAAGCGAAGGATTTCACCTTCCGACTGACTCACCTCACCAATCAAGATGGAAAAGACCTGTTGAAAAACGAACTGTCATTTGATGTACCGAAACAATGAAAAATGGCACAAAACGAAAAGGGTCCATTTACTGACGAACACGATCAGTATAGGTTCTTAATACCGCTCATGATTTCCGTGCATTCGCTGGAAACGATGAAATCGTAATGGTCATGAAACAAACGAAAAACCCGAATTCATTTGCCAGATCCTAAGCAAATGAATTCGGGTTTTACTATGACAAAAACACTTTTGTCCCAGGCTCTTCTTTTCATATCCACTCCACACCCGCCATGGTATAATCACTTTTGTAAGCGTTATCTACCCTATACAATGAGGAGTGTTTACATGTCGATCAACATTTATCTCAACTTTAATGGAAACTGCCGCGAAGCCGTCCTTTTCTATGCAGATGTCTTCCGCACAGAACCCCCGCACATCATGACCTTCAAGGAAGCCCCGCCAAGCCCTGATTTCCCCCTCCCGGAAGAAGCAAAGGAACTGATCCTCCATGCCAATATCGTCATCGACGGCGAAAAGATCATGTTTTCAGACACTTTCCCCGGCACACCCTTCATTGAAGGAAATAACATCACTTTAGCCATTGTCAAAGACGATAAAGAAGTGCTCACCGCACTCTTCGATCGCCTTAAAGAGCATGGCAAGGTTGATATGCCACTGCAGGAAACGTTCTGGAGCCCCCTCTACGGCCAGGTCACAGACAAGTTCGGCATCCAGTGGCAGTTCAACTACGAAGAATGATAGAAGCCTGCTGGCCGATCGGCCAGCAGGCTATTTGATTATCTTATATTCTTTTCATGGACGGAATCTTTTGATGCTTTCACTTTAGAAGATGGCTTCGGCTTTGGACCCTGGTGATCAGGACGGGCCTGTTCATATACCGCAGCACCTACAATTTCAGCCACATCCTGCAGCTTCGCTTTGCTGATTTTATCAATGGTGTCCTCTGGAGTATGATACCATGGCTCAAACGGACTGTGGATGAAGGCTCCCGCAGGGATTCCCGCTTCAGCAAACGGAACATGATCACTCCTTCCGCCTTCACCGATCGGCGTCGGGAATCCATTCAAACGTTCGCTCGCTGCCTGTGATAGCTCCGTTACGAGGTTCGGACTCCCGTCGAGTGTGCGAAGGACCAGATCACCCGCATCCCTGCTTCCCACCATGTCGAGATTGAAGTACCCGATAATCCTGTCACGTTCTTTTTGCGGGAGGGAGTCTACATAGTGATAAGACCCAAGCAGACCCAATTCTTCAGCTCCGAATGTGATGAAGCGGATTTCTGTATCTGTCGGTACATTTTTGAACACCTTGGCCAGTTCCAAGGTGACAGCTGTTCCCGAGGCATCATCGTTCGCGCCCGGAGCACCTTCTACTGAATCATGATGGGCTCCGATGATGAGCACATCATCCGTGGCTTTTTTCTTATTGACCGGTGCCTTTTTAGCAATCACATTATGAGAGGTACGCTCAGATGTTTCAGCCCCCTCGATCGTCAGCCGGACGGTCTCTCCGATATGCCTGGTCAGTTCTTCTCCTTCAGCCTTGGAAAGGGTGATGGCCGGTATGTAGCGATCATCCGGTTCTCCCAAAGTCCCGCTCAGTTCTCCATCCGTATTGTTATAGATGATGACCCCTGCCGCTCCTGCTTCGGAAGCGTTGATGATCTTCTGTGCAAATGTGATTTCCCCTCTCTGGACAAGAACGATTTTCCCATTTACATCCAATCCATCAAAGTCTGCTTCTCTTCCAAGTCCTGCAGGTATGAGCTCGCCTGACACATCGCCACTGACCGAGTAGGTGAATGCAGTCGGAGCCCACTCGCCTTCCACCCCTGAAAGTTCGATTGCAGTAGGTGCCGTGTACCCTATAAAGGTAAAGGGTTGAAGGGTCACATCATACCCGTACGATTCAAATTGTCGTTTTACAAACCTGATGGCATTTGCCTCGGATTCTGTCCCGGCCACCCTGGGGGTTTGTTGAAGATGGTCGATCGTCTGATAGATTCGCTCCGAATCAATTTTCTTGATCAAGTTCCGCTCATGCGGATTTTGCAAGAGTTCCCTTCCTGATTCAGGTGCCCCTGCAATGGCTGGTTGAAGTCCGATAGCGCCAAATGACAGGGTCGTTGCAAGTGCAATGGATACGACAGATTTTTTCAAACGGTTTCCTCCTCTGCTAATTTAATAGAATAATACCAATATTTTGTCATTAATTGAAAGAGTAGGAATAACCGGTAGAAAACTACTATTTATAGACCGGTCGCACGATCATATCCTACATCTTGCACCTGTAAGAGCCATCTCCGGGTGGAATCAAGCAGTGCTTGAAAAGCATGTGAAGAAGAATAGGTATGGGTACCATTCGGAATGATGATCTTTTCCACCTTACCTGACGGCCGGTTGGAAAAGCCTGAATGATAAAGGGAACAATAGTCAACGGGGATTTCTTCATCACCGTCACCATGGGCGAGAAAGACATTGCCCTTATAGTCCCCTGCTCGTCGTATCGGGTCCCATCCTTGAAGGGTCGTGAGGAAATCACGCCTCAGCTCATATCCCAAATAATCTGCCTTCCCATCCTGCAAAACGGCTGCTTCCACTTCGTCGCCGATAATGCGCCCGAGATCCTTTCGCGGAGATCCGACCGCCGACCAGAGGGCGAGGTGGCGAACCTCTTCTTCGATGGCTGCTTCAAGGGCTACTGCACCCCCGAGGCTGTGTCCGATCAAGGCAATGCTTTCAGGGTCCACCCCTTTCAACCGTTTCACAAATCCGATGACTGCCTTCGTTTGTGCAATGAAGCGATCCTTTGTATTCAAGCCGTACTCCCCCATGCTTTCTCCGCAGCCATCGTAATCAAAACGAACGACGATGCTTGCGCTGAGTTCATTCGCCGCCTTCACGAATAATCGATCCACCCCCTCCTTTGAACCGACGAAACCATGACAGATGATGACGGCAGGGTGGATGCCGAGGCGCGTGGCGGGATACTGTATGGCTGCTGGAAGGTGGCTACCCTCCCATGGAATGGATGTATACCAACTCATCTTACCCTCTCCTTCTTCCTTGGTATGGTTTTTTCCTACGCTTTGTCGTACCCTCAAGGTCTGATTCCCGTGTGCAAAGATCCTGTACCTGATTCCTTACCAAACTACTTAACACGGACGCTCCCTCCTTTATCCTGACATTTAAAAGTAGTCACTGCGGTATGACTGATTAATCCAATCGTTTTAATCGGGTTTATATACAAAAAAAATCTCCCATAAGGAGATGCACGTCACTCTCTCTCCTTATCTGCCAGGCGGTGAAGCCTGCTGGAATGAGCACCTTCCACTTGGAGGTTGCTGCGGGATCGTTGGACCAGATTCCTTCCCCGACTCTTTATAAGGTAGTATAGACTAAATTATCTTACAATTCACTCTTTGTCAACCATAAATCCTACAGCAATACTATGAATTAAAACCAAATCCCCACTTGACAGGTTGGGTTTAACACTGTAAGATTGGCTCAACATCTTTACCCCCAATGATCCATATCGACCGAAGGCGCATCAACTGCCTTCGGTCCTTTTTTTTCGAGAAGTCAGTCTTCCATTTCATATCTCCCGTCTTCATAAATCCTGAACGACCCTACTTCCCCTGTCCCTCCTTCTTCTTTGAGGGTTTTTGATATCAGGTGGAGGATATAATAGGTCCCTTTTTCATCGGTCTTAGGCTTTCCATCACCATCATCGATTTGGATATCTCCTTCAGATGCCACGTTCAGCTCATCTTTTAAAAACTCAATGGCAGTCGCCGCATCCGTAATGCCTGCCGTGGTCCCGGGTTCCTCACCTGATCGTTGGGGTTCCGCACGCGCTGAGGATCCGTCGTCCTCTTCAGGCTCGTCCGTTTCCTGATCGTCGTCAGAAGGTTCCCCTGCTTCTTGATCTTCTTCCAGTATTACTTGATCGGATGCTTCATCAGGCTGTTCCGGGATGGCCTCTTCCGTTGCCGCTTCTGTAGCATCCGTTGCCTCCGTTTCCACCGGAGCCGTATTTCGTGGGGATTGTCCGCATGCACCCATCACCAACATGATGGGAATCAACGCGGTTAACAGTTTCCAGCCAGGCACGTTCATCGCCTTCTCCCCTTCCTCTTTTTTCCTCATACTCCCATTATTTCAGAAACAGGATGGCCGGACAACTCTCAGCCACAGGGGAAGGTCATTCTCTCGCCGGCATCATCAAAACAGACAGTCTGAGTATAAACATTGGCTCAACGTGCACCCTATGCCTTACAATTATTTTATAACCTATCCGAGGAGGAACTATCATGAAATATACAGTCATTACTGGAGCAAGCTCCGGAATCGGCTATGAAGCTGCCTTGGCATTCGCAGCGCGTGGGAAGAATCTGATTCTTGCTGCCAGAAGGCAAGAGAACCTGGAGGAGTTGAAGGACCGGGTCCTGAAGTCCCATCCCGACCTTGATGTGAAACTCTACTCTACCGACCTGTCAGTCACGGCCAACGTTCATTCTTTCTATGAAGAAATCAAGTCGTTTGATCTGGAGACGTTTGTGAACAATGCCGGTTTCGGCAATTTCGATCCCGTCGGCGAGCAAAATCTGGACAAGATCGAACAGATGATGAGACTCAATATCGAAGCCCTCACGATCCTCTCCACCCTATACGTGCGCGATTTCTCACAAGTCGAAGGAACGCAGCTCATCAATATTTCCTCAGGCGGCGGCTACACGATCGTTGCCGATGCGGTCACCTACTGTGCGACCAAATTCTATGTGAGTGCCTTCACGGAAGGACTTGCGAGAGAGCTTTCCGAATCCGGTGCGAAGATGACAGCGAAGGTTCTTGCCCCTGCCGCTACGGAAACGGAATTCGCCCAACGATCCATTGATTCCGATCAGTTTGACTATGAAAAAGCACTGCCCAAATACCATACTGCGAAGGAAATGGCACAATTCCTCCTTGACCTGTATGATGGGAATCATGTTGTTGGAATCGTGAATGGTGAAACCTATGAGTTCCTGCTTCGTGATCCGATCTACCCATACGCATCAAGAACAAGAAACTAACATCCATGCAGAAAGGGTGTCCCGAAATGTCGGGACACCCTTTCTTTGATTATGCGCCTGCTTCCACCGGTACTGCCACCCAGTGACCACTCGACACTTCGACAAGCTCGGATGTTTGCAGCCCATAGCGATCTTCATCGGTCTGCTCCTCCAGAAGGACGCGCTCCTTCTTCTTCTCGATCGCCGGGTCCGGAATCGGGATGGCGGAGAGGAGAGACTTCGTATACGGATGTTGAGGGTTAGCATAAAGCTCTTCGCTTTCGGCAAGCTCCACGATTTTCCCGGCATACATCACGGCGACCCGGTCACTGATATGCTTCACCATGGACAGATCATGGGCGATGAAGAGATACGTTAAGCCCAGACGCTTCTGAAGGTCCTGAAGAAGCTCCACGATCTGTGCCTGAATCGACACATCAAGGGCTGATAGAGGCTCATCGCACACGATGAACTTCGGTTCCACCGCCAGGGCACGCGCGATTCCGATCCGCTGTCGCTGTCCACCGGAGAACTCATGGGGATAGCGCTTCGCATGGGAAGCCTGAAGCCCCACCATTTCAAGCAGTTCCTCCACACGCCGCTTCCGGTCCTGCTTCGTTTTGCACAGCCCGTGGATATCAAGGGCCTGACCGATGATATCCATTACTTTGAAACGGGGATTGAGTGACGCATAGGGGTCCTGGAAGATCATCTGCATATGGCGCCTCATCGCTTTCATTTCACGCTTCGTCATGCCGTTGACCGACATTCCTTCGTAGGTGACGACGCCACCTGTCGGCTCGTTCAACCGCAGGATCGCCCGTCCTGTCGTCGACTTGCCTGAACCCGATTCCCCCACAAGCCCCAATGTCTCTCCTTCACGGATGAAGAATGAGATATCATCCACCGCCTTCAAGGTATGGCCTTTCCCAAGGTCGAAATGCTGCCGGAGAGACGATACGTCCAGAAGTGGCGGCTTATCAGGTGAGGGATCCTTTTTGGATTTTTTCGGTTCATCGAGACGCGGCAGGGCATTCAGAAGCTTCTTCGTATACGGGTGCCTTGGTGATGCGAAGATTTCCTCTGTCGTCCCCCGTTCCACAATCTCCCCTTCCTTCATGACCACGACAGAGTCACACATGCCGGCCACCACCCCAAGATCGTGGGTAATGAGGATGATGGACGTACCGAACCGCTCCTGCATGTGCTTCATGACATTCAGGATTTGTTTCTGGATCGTGACATCCAGTGCTGTCGTCGGCTCGTCGGCAATCAGGAGGGTCGGTCTGCAGGCAAGGGCGATGGCAATCATCACACGTTGGCGCATCCCCCCGGAGAACTCATGGGGATATTGACTATAACGTTCCTCGCTATTGCGTATGCCCACCTGTTTCAGAATATCGATGGCTTCTTTCTTCGCCTGTTCCCGGCTGAGATCCTGATGTTTCATGAGGCTCTCGGCAATCTGATTCCCGATCCGGATCGTCGGATTCAGGGACGTCATGGGATCCTGGAAGATCATTCCGATGTCCCGCCCGCGTATGGACTCCATCTCCTTCTCGGTCTTCTCCGCGAGATTCTCCCCGAGGAACGTGATCTCCCCTTCCTTCATATACGAGGGTGGGGATGGCAGCAGACGCATGATCGATCGTGCCGTCACGCTTTTCCCGCTGCCCGATTCCCCTACGATGCCAAGGGTCTCGCCTTTTTTCACTTCAAAACTCACACCGCGTACAGCATCGAATTCCTCTTCCTTTGATTGGAACGAGATATGCAAATTGTCTACTTTAAGAATTGATTCCACTATTTCCACCTGCCAGGACGATTTGTTAAATTTTCTAAAGTTTACATTGATTTTTCAAGAATGTGTATTTAAAATATACTAAACAGATCGGAATTATGCAATTTGAATTTTTATAAAGGAGGGCAACGCTTCACATGGAAACGGCGAAAGCTACTGGCACCTATGCACCAACCCCGATGTTCCAAGATACCTATCAAAAGATGCAACGACGGAATCTATATCACTTCTTCATTCTGATTCTGGGATTACCGGTCCATCTCGTCGTCTTTTTCATCTACCTTCACAGAAAGAAGAACGACCCGTATCAGAGGCTCCTTCATGACATGAAACAGGGACTAGTCAAGGAGGGATTAAAAGCCACTTATTTAAAACGAGCAGAAGAAGAACTTCAAAGAAAGAATATGTTCTTCAATCAACAGGCATCTCCTTCAAGCATCAAGGCAAAGGCCGAACGACTTGCTCAGGAAAGATTGAACGAAACAGCGGAGGAGCGAACGCTCAAACAGCTCACCCTGAAGGATGAACGGAAGATCACGTACAAAGAAACCTTCGGGTCTCTCCTGCAGAACCCGACGTTCTTGGTCCTATCCGCTCTGCCTGGTCTCCCTATGTATCTACTACTGCTCTTATACAGCAATCATTTTGTAAAATACATATTCGAACGCCTCGTCATGAGCTTATTCGTCATCGTAGGGGTCGCATTCCTTGTCTTCACCATCCTGTATCTATCCCCGTTCAATCCGGCAGCGAACATACTCGGGGAGACAGCGACAAAGGATCAGATCGCTGCATTCAATGCCATTCACGGTTTGGATCAGCCTTATCTCGTCCAGCTTTGGAATACGATCAAAGGGATTGCCACCTTTGACCTCGGCTCTTCCTTTACGGGAAATGAAGAAGTCGCATCAAGCATCGGGAGGAAGTTCCCCATCACCCTGACACTGGCCATCATTTCACTGGTCATGGCGATTGTGATCGCCATCCCGATCGGCATCGTTTCTGCCACGAAGCCAAGGTCATTCTTTGACTATACGTTTATGTTCGTGGCTCTGATCGGCCTGTCCATCCCGAACTTCTGGCAGGGGCTGATCTTCATCCTGAACTTCTCGATCAAGTTGAAATGGTTCCCGGCAACCTACTCCCCGGGCAACTGGCTGTCGATCGTGATGCCGGCCGTCGTCCTCGGAACCGCTTTGACTGCATCGATTGCCCGGATGATGAGATCATCCACCCTGGAAGTGATCAATGAGGACTATATCCTGACGGCCAAGGCGAAAGGATTGAACAAGCGGCAGGTGCTCTGGAAGCACGCAGTGAGTAACGCCATGATCCCCGTCATCACGGTCATCGGCCTCCTTTTCGGCGGAATGCTCGGAGGCGCCGCCGTGACGGAGAAAGTATTCAACATCAGCGGGATCGGAAGCTACATCGTCGATAAGCAGTTCATCCCTGATATTCCCGCCATCATGGGAGGGGTCGTCTATATTGCCATCACGATCTCCCTCGTCAATCTATTGATCGATATCCTGTATGCGTTCTTCGATCCGAGGATCCGCTCCAAGATGAAACAATATTAAAGCAGGTGCATGTATGACAACCAACGTGGAAGTACCGCATTACAAAAAGAAATTCGCACTGAAAATATCATCTGAATATACACAGTCCACCTTCACATGGGTGCTGTCCCTGGCCATCACGCTCATCTTCCTATTCAACAGTTTCGACCTGTCGGATGGGTCCATGAAGCCGGGTGCATTCACGTTCTTCGCGGCCTATGCATTCTTCACCATCGTACAGCTGGTGATCACGCGGCTGATCAAACGGGACCTGAACAGGGACGGGGTCATCCGAAAGAGCACGAGGCGCCTTGGCTATCTTCAACTTCTCAGCCTGTTGACGGCCAATGTCTTCACCGTCAGTGCCGCCTTTCTACTGATCAAAGAAAAGAAAACGCCCGAATACACATTCTCGGTTTATATGATTCTGACGCAGATCTTCGTCATTGCCGTATCCGCTCTTAATCTATTCAAACCGTACGTATCGGATACGTTCCTGCTGGGGATTTTCCTGCTCCTCGCCATCACGATGTTCCACCTCGCCGTTCTATGGATGGTGATCACGTTCGGTGAACGCCTGCCGAAATGGACCGGCATTGTGGCGGTTCTATTGATGCTCACGGGATTGACGGGCAATCTTTTCGCCATATTCCTCGGGTGGAACCTCCTCATGAAGTCACGGGGAGAACATCATCCCGTCACCGGCACATGGTACCGGGTGTGGGATAAGGTGACCGGCAATATGACATCCATGCTCGGATTGTTCTTCATTGTCTTCCTGTTCTCGATTTCCGTTTGCAGCTACCTGACGTTCGATTATGCCCTCGCCGTAGAGAATAATTACTCGGCGATCCTGCAGACGCCGAACCCTGCCTACCCCCTCGGAACCGATGATTACGGGCGGGACCTATTCTCCCGGATCATCTTCGGAGCACGGATTTCCCTCATCGTCGGGTTCCTCTCAACGTTGATCCCGTTCATCATCGGCGGCATCCTCGGGGCGATTTCGGGCTATTACGGTCAGCGGACCGACAATATCATCATGAGGCTACTGGATGTGCTCTACGCAATTCCAGGAATCCTCCTCGCCATCGTCATCATCGCAGCATTCGGGTCCAACACAACGACCCTTGTCCTCGCACTGAGTGTCGGATCGATCCCGACCTATGCCAGGACAATGAGAGCCAATGTGCTCATGGTATCAAACTATGAATATGTCGATTCCGCCCGCGCACTGGGCACAGGGAATTTCGAAATCATCTTCCGGCATGTGGTGCCGAACTCACTGGCACCGATGATCGTCAAATCGACCCTCACCATCGGGGGGCAGTGATCGCCACCAGCAGTCTGAGCTATCTCGGACTCGGTATCGAGCCTCATATACCCGAGTGGGGAAACATCCTGAAAATCGGCAGCACGTATCTTGAAACACATTCCTATCTCGCCATCTACCCGGGTCTTGCCATCATCCTCCTAGTCCTCTCCTTCAATTTCCTTGGAGACGGCCTGCGGGATGCCCTTGATCCGAAGTTAGACTAAAACCAACACCTTAGGAGGTCATTCATTTTGAAGAAATCCATTTTCGCCGTGTTCCTTGCGCTTGTCCTGTTTGCTGCAGGCTGCGTGAACACAAAATCAGATGTAGCAGAAGACAGCAAGAACGATGGGAAGAAGCCGACCATTGAAATCCTCGGCATGAGTTCAAGCGAGTCCGATATCAATATCCTTCGCGACCAGCTTGTGAAAAACGGCTTCGATGTGAAGCTGAATGTTCAACCGGACTACGGAAGCTTCAAATCACAGCAGGATGCAGGAAACTATGACGTCGCCCTCTCCAGTTGGACGACGGTGACAGGTAACCCTGACTATGCCGTTCGCTCCGTCTTCAAATCCGGCGGAGATTACAGCACCATCGCCGATGAGAAGGTCGACAAACTGATTGATGAAGCAAGTACGCAAACGCCTGAAGAATTCACCAAAACGTACAAAGCACTGGAAGACCGCCTTGTATTCGAAAAAGCGTACATCGCACCGCTCTATATCTCATACAAAGCACAGGGAATCAACAAGGATGTGCTGAACACCGATACCGTCCGCCTCTCCAAATCCCGTGCCCTTGCGTGGGAAACAATCGACTTCAATGACGAAGCGAAACGCGCTAACGATCCACTGATCATGCAGCAAAGCATCCCGACCCTGACGTCCCTTGACCCGATCAAAGGGAATGATGGTTCCATCAATACGATCAACACGAATATGTATGTAAGGCTTGTGAATCTGACCGATGATGACAATGTCACCGCTGACGGTTCCCTCTCCCGCAACTACACGATCGGCGAAGGAAATTCAGAGTACTATTTCCTACTTCGCGATGATATCAATTTTGCCCAAGTGACAGACAAAAAGGCCGTCGATTCTGGTGAGCGCGTCGGTGCCGACGATGTCATCTTCTCCCTGAACCGTGCAAAGGATAAGGATTCCGTTCCTGATCACCGTACGTACACCCTCCATGAGCATATCAAGGATGCAGAAGTCGTGACCGACCTGAAGGAACTCGACGGGAAGACCAATGACGGAAAAAAGATCCGTGAAAGCCTGGAGAATGGCCTTGATCAAAAAATCTCAAGTCTTGTAGACGATAAAAACGACGCAGATAACGGAAGCGGAAAATACCAGGTCGTTAAAATGACGACGACTGAACCATTCCCTCAAGTATTGAACTACCTTGCCCACCAATCAGCAGGGATCGTATCGAAGAAACAAGTGGAGAGCATCAACACCTATGATGTCGCATCCTTCGACGTGAAGAAAGACATCCCGTACGGTGACCAAAACACCGTCACGGAAGGCGATAAATACGATAACAGCCTTTACGCAAGCGGACCATACATCATGACGTACAAAAACGATTATGAAGCCGTCTTCCAGAAGAACCCTGCCTACATGAAAGGCACTGAAAACGAAGCGAAGATCAGCAACATCAATGTCCGCTTCATTGCAGAAGCCGACAGCGCCCTGTCCGCCCTGCGTAACGGGGAAATCCATTTCTACTACGGAGTCCCTGAAACGAAATACGAAACCGTCGAAAAAGACGACAAACTGAAGCTGCAGCGGATCGAAAGCAACGGCGTATCGTACCTGCTCTTCAATTCCAAAGGCCGTGACGTTTCCAAAAGCGAAGACCTAAGAAAAGCCGTCCTGTACTCCATCAACCAAGATGAGTTCATCGACTACTACCAAGGCAACAAAATCAAAGCCGTCTCCACCGTCAGCCCCCTTGTCGACACTGGCAACGAGCTGAAGGCCGACAGTGATAAAGTGAAGGAATTCCTGAAGAAATATCAAGAGAATAAGTAATCGGAAAGAGCCTGCCGGACGAGATCCGGCAGGCTCTTTAATTGCTTCATTTCTGTTTCCGGTACAGCAGGATAAAGTAAATACATATGAGGATGACGCTATATAAAAGGATCCACCCATAGTTTGCGTAAACAGACGCCGATATGGAAGACAGATCGTCGCCCATACCCATGATATCCAGCGAGCGATAGAGGGGAGGAAGGAACCACATCACCACTGGGGCAATCCATTTCCCCATGGATGCCAACGCCAGGGTGAGGATGAGCACCGAGAGCGTCCCCCACCATGTGTTTAACGGATTCCTCATCCATTCCCTTGTGAAGAGGGCCGACAAGGAGATGGACAAGACGCTCAGTGAGAAATGGGCAAGCACCCCCATTATGACATGATATTGATTCACCCCTTCCCCGAACCCTCCGATGACCAAGGGATACCCGACCGACAGGATGCTGAGGACGAAGCCATTAAGCAGGGCAATAGTATAAAGGGATGCATGATAGCGCCATACCGGCCTCGCATGCATGAGCGTCACTTCTTTTTGACCCTTGTCCTCCGCATGGAAGATGGTGATCGTGATCCACCCCATGATGAAGAACAGGGCGATGGACGTAAAGGAATAGCTGTCCAAAATGGGATTGGGGGTATATGTGTAATTCAGCATCAGGACGAATAGGTATACGAATAAGGGCGGTATAGATTTAAAGGTACGCAGATGAACAAGGAAGGAATAGCGGAACAGCGCCATCATGACTGAACCACCCCTCTTCCCTCGATCATTGAAGCGTCGACTCCTACTTCTTTGATGGACGCTCCTCTTTGCAGAAGTGCCAGGAGCACCCCGTCCATTTCATCCTCACCCAGCATCGCTTCCATGCGCAACCGGTCATCGGTTAGTTCGAGTGATTTTTTCATTTCAAGAAGAGGAGTTACATGATCCAGTTTTGTTGAATGGATATCAAAGACAATCCTGAATTTTCCCCTGAGTAAACGCTCCTCTTTCACCAGTCCCTTGTCTTTTATAACAAAGATCTGATCGGCAAGCCTGCTCAGCCTTCTGGATTCATGACAGGTGAAGACGATGCCCACCCCGGTTCCTTTCAACTGCCCAAACAATTCCTCTAACTCCTGCTGTGCACGGGCATCAAGTCCGGACAGGGGCTCATCCATGATAAGGAGATGCGGCTCTTCCAACATGGCCTGCATGATGAGGACCTTTTGCTTCATCCCTTTGGAAAAGGTGGAGATACGCTGATTTTTGACGGACTCCAGCCGGAAATCTTCCAGGAGCCCGGTTATCCGCATTTGAAGCAATCCATCTTCCATCCCGCGGATCTTCCCCATATGAGTCAAGTATTCTACCGGAGTGAATGGAATGCTCCCGGGCGTGATTTCCGGCACATAACTAATAGTCAGAGGCATCACGTCATGATAGATGGTTCCATCGTCCACCTTGCTCATGCCAGCTATCAATTTCAATAATGTACTCTTACCTGCCCCATTGTCTCCCCGGAGCATGACGATTTGATTGCTGTACAAAGAGAACGATATCTCTCTTAATACTTGGTGATGTTTATACTTTTTTGAGATATTCACAGCCGTAAGCAGTGCAGACACGCTCTCTACCCTCTTTCACTTCTTTTGGAAATATATTCTTATTCATTATTACAGAAATACCCATCGGTTTCCATAAAAAAAGCGACTCCCTTCCCATAAAGGAGGAGTCACTTATTTACTGTGTGCCCGGATTATCTGTACTGATCATGCGCCGGGATGAACAGATCCTCTTCCGATTTCCTGACCATGGCAAAATGCTCGACGTTATAATGGCCGTGAAGCGTCGCATTATGATGCGCAATGATCTTATCCGCAGGGAGTGCTTTCGAGTCAGAAGTGGTGTGACCATCTCCAACAAGTGTCACGTCAAATCCGTTGACCGTCGCTGTCCGGACCGCCGTATCAATGCAGTACTCCGTCTTGCAACCCATCACCACAAGGTGACCGATGCCGGCATCCTTCAAATGGGCGAGAAGCGGGGTACCGTGAAAAGAATTCGTCGCTGCTTTATCAAAAATCACAGCGTTCTCCGGTACATGGATCTCCTTGTGGATCTCAAATCCAGGACCCTTTCCTTCCGCCACATCCACATCGCGGATGAAGACCATATCAACCTGTTCCTCGTGCGCTTTGGCAATCACCCGATTGATTGTGGAGATGACCCGCTCCTTTTCCCAGACCGGCACCTCGACTTCGCTACCGTCCATGAGATCTTGCTGACAATCGATGATTAATAATGTTTGTTTCAACTCATCTTCCCCTTTATGTATGGCATGCTTATCCCTTCTATATTATCATACTATTCGGATATCTTTCTTTGTTTTTATGAGTCCGGGGATGAACAGGAAGGGGTAGAGTAGTAGATACAGATTGAATCCCCACCACGCCGCATCAAAGTCCTTCATCCATGCCCAGAAGGCAACCGCCTGCAGACCGGAACAGCTTGTGAGCACAAGGGAAATCAGGGCAAGGCCCTTCCAAGATGGATTGCCTCTCTTCAGTAGATAGAGACTGGTTAATCCGGTTGTGGAAATCAGAAGATCCAGTGGGAGGAACGACCAGTTCCATGCCACGATATGGGGATCATCATAATCCTTGAACGCCCATTCCTGCGGAATCCACCCCATGAATGTCACGAGCCAATAGATGATGAACCCGATGTCTGTGATGAGGAAAAATCCTTTCATGACCCTCAACTGTTCGTTTCCTCCCCAATCTGCGGAGCATCTGCCGTACTGTGACCACCTGCCACATTCAGGATCACCACACCGGCAATGATCAAGATGATCGCCACCGCCTTCAGCCAGGTGATGGTCTCACCGAAGTAAAACACCCCGATGAAAGTGATGATCACAATGCCCATCCCCGACCACACCGCATATGCAAGGGATACATCCAGTCCCTTCAAGGCAAGCGTCAAAAATGACAAACTCGCTATATAGAAAACCATCAATAAGATACTCGGTCCCACTCTCGTAAAGCCCTCCGACGCCTTCATGCTCGACGTCCCCGCGACCTCGAACAATATGGCCGCGATGAGATAGATCCAGTGCATGATAGATCACTCCTTTTAAATGGGTAGGGTTTGTGCCTGGCACCTTTCGTCTCTTTTGTGCCTGGCACCTTTCGCCTCTTTTGTGCCTGGCACCTTTTCCTCTTTTTGTGCCTGGCATCTATAAGGAAGCTCTTTTTAGCACGAACTGCGGAAGTCCAAATTCCCGCTTCAGTAGCTTAATGCATTTTAAAGGGATGACTTCTCGATCTCATCATATAAACTCGTAAGGAATGGAAGATCTTCGGGATACTGGTGATCGAGTATGCTGAGCTCATCAAACGAAAACCAGGCGGCTTCTTCCACTAACTGATCGGGGTCGTTCAGGGGCTTCGGGCTGCCATTCACCGCTACAAGGAAGTAATGAACGCAGACGTCGTAGCCTTTGACGACGGTCGTTTTGATCTTCAGTTTCTTCAGGATCTTCACGGGGTATCCCGTCTCCTCCATCATTTCCCTTACGCAACAGGCTTCAGGCGTTTCGTCTTCTTCGATGCCGCCTGATGGGATTGCCCACTCGTTGGAGTTGAATCCTCTTACGAGAAGGACTTCAAACTTATCATTGAAGCAGACACCTGCCGAACCATTCCATGTTTTTGTCATGGTTACATTTCCTCCGTTTTCAGTATGACTTCTTTCGATGCAGCTCCTGACATCCTGGCGGTGAGGATGCCATAACACAGTGATCCACCAAGGCCGATCAGGAGCAAGAGGCCGCCCATGTAGACCGGTGACAGCCACTCGCCGACGACGATGAGAAGGGAAGCAATGATCATGGCTCCGTAACCAGTGAGGCTATAGAAGGCCATGTAGGTACTCCTCCCGTTCTCGGGGGCCAAGTCACCAATCATCGCCTGTTTGATCGGTACATACATCAGCTCTCCCACGGTACCGAAGAACATGAGGATGAAGAGGAACAGGATATTGTTGGTGACCGCAAAAGCACTGAAACAGATTGTAAAAACAATAAGGCCAGTAAGCAGGGTGGTCCGGTCCTTCCACTTCCTGAACACGAGCAGAACGAGGGCTGATAGTGCCACGACCAGGAGTGTATTTTCCGTCCGTAGAAATCCAAGGAGCCGGGTCCCGTCGAGTTCAAAGCTTAAACCGAATACGCTTCCTGTCTGCTGCGGAATATCCCGCTCAAAACGGATGCCGATGTAGTTTGTGAGGGACTGTTCCAACGTAAGGATCAAAATGCCCCCGACGATGAAATACATGAACAGCTTATCTTTCAGCACGCTGCTGTAACTGATGGATACAGGAGGTACATCTTCATGGGAATCCTGAGGTGAATAGCTTTCCGAGATGAACAGGATCGTGACCAGTAAAGAAATAAACGTGATGGACGTGACGCCGATGAAGAGCTGGAACAAGTAGTCTTTGAAGAGAAATGCCCCGACGACACCTCCGATGGCATTGGCAAGATTGGCAAGCCAATAGCTGATGGTGAAGACGGTTTTCCGAGAAGCGGAGTCTGTAACGTCGATGATCATAGCTTGTGCTGCGGGACTGAACAGACCACCAAAGAACATATTGAAGATGAAGAGAAAGGCTGTTACATAGGGAAGATCGAACCATGGTGAGTTACACAGGGTGATGAAGACATAGGAGACCAGGAGCCCGAGCTCCCCGTACACCATGATCTTCTTCCTCCCCCATTTATCGGACAAGGTACCCCCGAGGAAACCGCCGGCAATGCCACTCAGGATCACGACCACCAGGACGATACCCGTGATTGCGGCCCCGAGCTTACCGGCAAAATAGATTGCCAGGAACGGCATGACGGCCATGGAGACAAGTCCGCCGAAAAACTGCATCACCAGCCGGAATTTGACGTTGGGATGGATTTCCTTCAGTTTCACCATTTCCTCGCACCGCCGGGGTGATGATACGGACCGAAGAGGCGTATGGCTTGTATCTTCAACGCTTCCCAGAGTCTGAGATTACTTGGGTCGTCTATGTAGGTGAGGCGCATTCCATTCAAAGTCGACATATAGGAGTGGGCCAGAAGGTCATGCGGGTCGGGATAGAACACCCCCATCTTCTGTCCCTCCTCCAGTACGGGACTCACCGATTCAATAAAATCGGACACAAAGCCGTCCAGCTCCTCGAACAAGGCCGGATAGCGATCGAGCCTAGCCAACACCTGCTGGACAAGGCGGAGGAATTCACTTTTTTCTGAAAAAATCGTGACATGACGGTCGACCATGGCCGTAATGATTTCCATAGGGTCACCGGTAAACGTCCCCTGGATGTCGAGGAAATGTGGTTTGATTTCCTCAAGCTGTTCCAGAATCACGGTCTCATAGAGCATTTCCTTCGTCTCGAAATAAGTGAAGACCGTTCCGAAGCTTACACCTGCTTCCTTTGCGATATCCGCTACAGTCGTCTCGAAATAGCCCTTTTCGCTGAAGATTTTGCTTGCAGCACGAAAGATCCGGTCGCGTTTAAGCCTCTTCTTTTCCTCCATCGATGGTTTCATGGCGTATCTCCCTTAAAATTGATTGATTGATCAATCAATAATATACACCCAAACATTTCCATCGTCAATGCCTATTTTCAAAAATTCAGAATCAAGAAGACAACAGCCATTCTTCCCTGGTCAATGCATAAATCGCCTGCCTCGCCCCGAATCGCTCCACTTCTTCTTCCACTCTCATCCCGAGATTTTCCAATAGCCTGCATGATCGTTCATTCAACACTTGGGTTTCAGCCACGATGCGATGGAGCTCCAGCTTCTGAAAGCCATGAGTCAACACTGCAGCCACGGCTTCCTTGGCGTATCCCTTCCCCCAGTACTCCGGTAAAAACTGATAGGACACCTCCGTATCCTGGCCATTATGATGGGTCGAAAGGGATACTCCTCCATGAAATGTACCGTCCTTCAAATCGCGAACAGCCCAGTGGAGCTGCTGTCCCATCACTGCCATCAACCCTTCAAAATCCAGATCGGTCCTGACTCCGCCAAGATATCGCCTGACCTCTTCGTCTGCATATAACCTCCTGATGGACGGGATATCCTTATCCGTCATACGCTCGATTGAACATCTCTCAGTTCTCATCATCTTTCTTACCCCAGCTTTCCCTGATTTCGTTCACGATGACATCCGGTCGGTCCCAATGAATCAAATGGGATGCCTGAGGGATATCCTTCACAATCGCCTTGGCACCATCTTTAAACAACGTAGCCATATGAATCCGGTTTTCCTCACGATGAGGCGGCAGTGTTGCACGCAAAAGGACGATCCCCCGTGGCAATCGATCATAATGCTCAAGGACTTCATGCCGGTGCATGGCCATGACGTATCCTGCACCCGTTTCCCCCCGTGCGTGCCAATAATATCGCCCATCCTTCATCAAAGCAAGATCTTCTCCTGCGCGGTCCAGAGCTTCTGACCTCCTGGTTCCGCTGTATACCGCTTCATTCAGGAACTCTTCCCATGTACTCCAAGAATCTTCAAAATCCTTGCGGTAATACGCGGCTTCATCGGCTTCACTAATACTTCCAAGGCTCTTCGCCTGGTAGCCTCCGTCAATCAGGATGGAGCCCCTTACCTTGTCACGGTTCTCCAACAGATAGAATAAATGGGCGAAACTTCCCCAGGAGTGGGAGAGAAAATAGAAGTCTTCCAGTTTCAGTGCTTGGATGACCCCCTCCAGCCACTCAGCCATCCTTGGCATTTCATAGTCTTCCGGATTTGCAAAAGGGGCAGTCCGGCCATGACCGGGTGCATCAACGGCGATGATCCTGAATTCATCTTTTAATTCCTCAGCAATTTCAATGAAACTGAGAGCCGTACTGCCCAGGCCGTGCAGGCAGAAAATCACAGGTCGATCTTGTTGCCCCCATTCCGTGATATGAATGGCATTGTCTATCCAATAATCTCTCATCTTGTACCTCCAATGGCATTTTTTTCTATTTTATTTTACCAAAAAAGTGCCCAAAAGGAAGGACCTTTTGGACACTCTGGACTTTATACGTTTGCATTGATGGTTTCCAAGTTTTTTAGAATGGCATCTGTGATTTCTTCAGTATCGTAATGCCCCCCGATATCCCTTGTCAAGATACCTTGGCGTGTTGTTTCGGCAATGGCCTGATGGATTTGCTCCGCTTCCTTCTTTAACCCCAGATGATCAAGCATCAGTGCTGCACTCCCGATGGCCCCGATCGGATTTGAAATGCCCTTGCCTGCAATATCAGGGGCAGATCCATGAACGGACTCGAACATACTTGGGCTCTTTTTCTCTGGATTGAGATTGGCACTTGCCGCCAGACCGAGGCTTCCTGCCAGGGCACTTCCCAGATCGGATAGAATATCGGCAAACAGATTGGAGGCAACGACGACTTCCAATTCTTCAGGTCGGAGGACGAAATTGGCTGCCATGGCATCCACCAGCCACTGATCCGTCTCCACATCCGGATAATCTAGACTCACCCGGGCAAATACTTCATCCCATAGGACCATACCGTACTGCTGGGCATTGCTTTTCGTGACACTTGTGACCTTCTTCCGCTTTCTGGTCCTTGCAAGGTCGAAGGCAAAACGGATAATTCTCTCACACCCATGCTCCGTGAAAAGCGCTGACTGGACGGCTACTTCCTTCCCCGGTCCCCTGCCTGAAAAATTCCGGCCGCCGATGCCTGAATATTCCCCTTCGGAATTCTCACGGATCAGTATCCAGTTCAGGGTATCCACACTGGGATGATTGAGCCTGCGTGGTACCCCGGGCAAAAATTCAATCGGTCTGATGTTCGCCCATTGATCCATCCCTTGACAGATGGCGAGCCTCAGGCCCCAAAGACTGACGTGATCGGGCACACCAGGGAATCCGACTGCTCCGAAATAGATGGCATCATATTCCCGGAGTGTATCCACACCATCCTCATCCATCATCTTCCCCGTCTTCAGATAGTACTCACATCCCCATGGAAAGTAGTCTGTTTGAAAGCTGAAGCGCCCATCCGAATTCTCTGCCAGATGATTCATCACCCTCAGCCCCTGCTCCACAACTTCCCCACCGATCCCGTCTCCCGGGATTACTGCGATCTTGAACACATTTGTTTGATCCACCATGTTTCCTCCCCCTCCATCTTCAACAGATGTTATTGCTTCCAATCATAATTAACGAATACATTATTGTCAATAAATTACGAAAAATAAGTTTTTATCTATCTTTATTGACATCAACGTATACATTAGTTTAATATTCAGAATAGTTAGACGTATAGATTGACAAAAATTGAAAGCGTTATCAATTAAAGGGGGAATGGTTGAAATGACATCCTTTCATGGTGCATGGAGTCAATTATGGAGGTGGAACGACCAGATCAAAGATCAGGTCCTGTATCTCACTGGATTGGGCGGGGCAGAGAGAGTCAAGCAAACAGGGGCAGGGCGGGAACTTCCTGCTGATCCGTCACCGGAAAACAAGCGGAACTATACGAATACTCAACGTGCAGGATTGATCACAGGACCCGTCCTTTTTGCACTGATCCATTTTTTCTTTACGTTCGGGAGCATCCCCGATCAGGCTTCCACTATGCTCGGGATTGTCGCATGGGTCGCCACATGGTGGGTGACAGAAGCTTTACCGATCCCTCTTACTTCATTACTTCCGCTGATTCTTTTCCCACTGCTGGGCATCATGGACACAGGATCTGTCTCTGCTTCATACGGTGATTCACTGATCTTTTTATTTGCCGGCAGTTTCATGATCGCCCTGTCCATGGAAAAGTGGAATCTTCATAAACGCATTGCACTGAGCATCATCGGGTTCATCGGTACCAATCCGGGAATGATCATCCTCGGGTTCATGACTGCTACCGGGTTCCTTTCTATGTGGATCTCCAATACGGCAACGACGATGCTGATGATCCCGATGGCCCTTGCCGTGATGAAGCAGCTCAGCCATTCATTAAAACAGTCCCAGAACCAATTGGACCAAGAGAATGCCGAGTTTAATTTCGGTCATTCCCTCATGCTCGGAACTGCCTATGCAGCGACTCTCGGAGGATTCGGTACATTGATCGGGGCCCCCGCCAATACGATTCTCGCTGCCACTGTGAAAAAACTATATGATGTTGAGATCTCCTTTGCACAATGGATGCTTTTCGGTATTCCATTGGTCGTAGTGCTCATTCCACTCGTGTGGTTTTATCTCACAAAGATTGCCTACCCGATCAGGATCAAACAGCTGTCCGGTGGTAAAGAAGTCATCAAGAATGAGCAACAATCATTAGGACGCATGGGGTATGAAGAAAAGGTGGTACTCACCATCTTCACCCTCACCGCCCTTGCCTGGATCACACGCAGCTTTTTTCTCTCGACATTCATCCCCGGGATAGACGACACCGTCATCGCACTCATCGCGGCGTTTGCGCTGTTTATCATTCCTGCGAAGACTCAATCGGGAAGTATCATGGACTGGGAGACTGCGAAGAAACTGCCATGGGGGATCTTGTGGCTATTCGGTGGGGGACTGGCGATTGCAGCCGGCATCACCAGCTCCGGACTTGCTCAATGGATCGGGGGGCTTCTGGTCAATTTCACGGAAGTACCCGTGTGGCTCACACTGCTTCTCATCATCAGTACCATCACAGCGCTAACTGAGTTCACATCAAACACGGCCACGGCCACGATGGTCTATCCGATCGTAGCCGCCGCGGCAACTGCCTTGAACGCAGATCCTATTCTATTAATGGTAGCGGGATGCATGGGGGCTACATTTGCTTTTATGTTCCCGGTAGCCGCCCCGCCAAATGCCATTGCGTTCGCAACTGGATACATTAAAATGAGTTCAATGGCAAAGACCGGTATTTGGTTAAACCTGCTTTGTCTTCTCTTCTCCCTTTTGATTATGACCACACTGGCTCCGGCCATTTTCAGCGGGATGATTCCGTAAGATCACAAAAATAACCAAGCCTGGAATCCTTAGTGTCAGGATCCTCGGCTTGGTTATGATCAGGATGCTATTGGTCAATCGTACTCATGACTCCGATGATTTCTTTCCTGGCCCGCTGACGATGTGATTGCATCACTTTTCTGGCAGCCTCACCATCCCTTGCCCTCATACAGGCGATGATTGCCTTGTGCTCAAGGATGGACCGTTCAGGTGCCGGACGATTATGTATGGTAAATAGCCTTGCCCGGTATAAATGATCTGAGTGGATATCGACGACAACATTCAGACGTTGATGCTGGGCAAGCTTTATGATCAGGCTATGAAATTCGTCATCCAGTTTGGCCCATTTCATGAGATCATCTTCCTCAATGGCCTGCTCCTGTTCCCTTACCAGCAGCTCCAACTGCTCTAAATCGGGCTCAGCCACTGTGCCTGTCGCCTTCTCTGCTGCCAGCCCGTCGAGGCTTTCGGCGATTTCATAAATCTCTTCAAGATCCTCCCGCACAATTGGTTCAACGATGAAACCTCTCCTTGGAATAATCTTGACCATCCCGTCTGTCTCTAATCTCACTAGAGCTTCCCTTACAGGTGTCCGGCTCATTTCCAACACCTCTGCCAGTTCCCTTTCCAATACAGCGCTTCCAGGAGGAAGAAGGAGTTCACGGATCGCCATCCGCATGATGTGATACGCTTTTTGCGGTAAGCGAAGCCCTGCCATCTCCTCCATCCCATCGATGAATCCCTTAAGCTTAGCCCCAATATCCGTCTCATGTATCGATACTTCCATGTATTTGAATGACTGATCTTTCTTTTCCATGATCTTTTCATTCCCTCTTTTCCTTACTGAAAGAATCTTTCTTCCCTTATTTTATCAGAAAACCCAAGCTTCGCCCATTCTCTCAACTATTCCTCCCATATAAAAAAGGGAGTCCGCTAAAACGGCTCCCTTCTCACCTTGCTGATTATTTCTTGAACACCTTATCAATGATCTCATCCGTCGTCATGCCGCTCTCGACTTCGAACGTTCCTGGACGAAGATTGTTCTCGAGTTTACGCTTTTCGACGCGCTTGTAGAAATCGAGACCGTCTTTGATGATATTGGCTTTTTCCAGTGCGTTCCCTACATCGATGCTGGTCATTCCGTCAGACACAGTAAGGACGGTTTTATATACGATCTTTTCTTTTGCAGGCTGATCGTCCGCTTTTTCTGCTTCCTGTTTATCCTCATCACCCTTATGGATGGCGAATCCTTTTGACGTAAGATGCTGGATCATTTCGTCATCCGTCATCTGTTCCTTGACGGTCTTGGTCTCGGGTTTGGCTGTCGTCGTTTTCGCTTCCGGTTGATCGGTGAAAAGGTAGACTCCGCCGGTCACGGTTGCGGCGACAAGAAGGCCTGAGGCAAAACTGCGCAATGTATTTGGTCTCATTGGGCAACCATGCTCCTTTCAGCCTTTTTTGTCATATATGGTGTAAGCATGCGTTCGACTTCTACGGTCGGGAGCTGCTGCTCTGATGCGATGCTTTCAATGGAGTATCCACGCTTATGAAGATCTAACATTTCTCGGAGCACGCGGCGTTCATCGGATGTTGCCGGTACTGCACCTGCCTGCTGTGCGGTAATTTCCGCGTCCAGCTGCATGGCGCGCATCTGCTTTTCCAATTCGTGCACCTCATTCATCACCGAAATCGACATGTGCTCAACCTGTTGTTCGAGCTGATATTTCGACTGGCTCGTCTTAACAAACGATAAAATGAGCAGCACAACAGCCGCACCAAACAAAATGGCGATTATCCATCCCATCTTATGTTCCTCCTTCTATGTAACAATTTATCAAACTAAATTATACCCTGAACCCTGTCACAATTCGATTTTTATCGACAAAACACGACTTTGATCCTGTACCTATACCATTATATAACAACCTCATTGGGATTTGTATCCTGTTTTTCTTTACAAGTTTATGACGATTCTTCACCCTATTTCACGAATAGATCATCACGAAATGCAGGACGGCTTCGGTTTCTTCCAGGTTCGAATAGCCATGGGGTTGATCAGCAGGGAATTGGATGGAATCGTATTGTTCAAGGGAATAAATCCGGTCACCCACCCTCACCTCCACCCTTCCTTCCATCACGGTTACATATTCCTTCACTCCCGTCTGATGGGCATCGGCCATATAATGACTGTGCGGCTTCAGGAAGGCCCTGTGGGTTTCAAGCGATCCATAGTGGGAGGTGGAAAACATCGGCTCAAGGGTCAGGGAACCATCGGCACTCAACACCTTGCTCCCTTCATTCTTCCTGGACACCTTTACCTGCTGCTTTTCCATCAGTAAAGAGGAAATCGGGATCGACAGGCCATTGGCGATCTTCCAGATGATCGTCAGTGAGGGATTGGCCTCCCCACGCTCGATGTTCCCAAGGGTCAGTTTGCTGACGCCGGTCAAATCGGCAAGGGCCTGCAAACTTAAATTCTGTTCCCCGCGCACGTCTCTCAGGATGGTTCCGATATGCTTGGCAAGCGATTCGGGATCTTCCCATGTGTTCATACTCATCTCTCCTTCCATTGTCGGAAAATTTCATCAACCAGCTGGTTGTCGGTTTGTAATTGGTATATTATAGTTATCATATAGTCTACTATACTTAACCAAAGGGTGACTGACTCATGAAAGAACTTCTTCTTGGCATTGTCTCGTCCATGTTCTTTGCCGTTACATTCATTTTGAATCGTTCCATGGAGCTGTCCGGGGGGAGCTGGATGTGGAGTGCGTCCCTCCGTTTCCTGTTCATGCTTCCGTTTTTCCTTCTCATTGTACTTGCAAGGAAGAATATGAAACAAGTATTTCTTGAACTCAAATCGAATCCTGGTGCGTGGCTGCTTTGGAGCTTTTTCGGTTTCGTCCTGTTCTATGCCCCATTGACCTACGCCGCCACCTATGGACCGGGCTGGCTCGTAGCGGGCACATGGCAGTTCACGATCGTAGCGGGGATCCTGCTCGCACCTCTCTTTTTCACCACTGGGCCAGACGGAAGCAAACAGCGTCATCGCATCCAAAAGAAAGCACTGATCATTTCCCTTCTCATCCTTACAGGTGTGATCTTCATCCAGCAGCAGCAAGCTGCCGAGCTGACACCCATCCAGATGTTGATGGGCATCCTGCCGGTTCTCATAGCGACCTTTGCCTATCCACTCGGTAACCGTAAAATGATGAGCTTATGCAACGGACGGCTGGATACGTTCCAGCGGATCCTCGGCATGACGATTGCAAGCCTTCCCTTCTGGCTGATCCTGAGCGCACTCGCCATATGGAAAGCGGGCTTCCCGAGTGGCGGGCAAGTGACTCAATCCTTTGTTGTAGCAGTGTGCTCAGGCGTGATTGCCACTACCCTGTTCTTTATTGCCACGAACCGGGTCCGTCATCATCAAGGGAAGCTCGCCTCAGTCGAAGCCACGCAGTCGACCCAGGTCCTGTTCGTCATGGCCGGTGAAGCCATCTTCCTGTCGAGCCCGCTTCCGACCGGCATTGCAGCCGTCGGGATCCTGTTGATCATCGCCGGGATCATCGGCCATACATTGAATATGAAAAAGATGAATGCCCTCCGCCCCGTCACCCTTCAGAAGAGCTCTTCATAAGAAAAAGCGTCCTGCCCTGGACGCTTTTCTTCATGATGACTCCATATTCTTCTGCACTTTCTTCAGTAACCCCAGCAGCTGATGCTGCTCCTCGCGATCGAGACCATGAAACTGGGTGGCTTGGACCTGCTCCTGCTGCGGCACCACTTCGTCGTAGAGCTCCCGCCCGCTTGCTGTAAGGGTGATGGTTTTCGTCTTCCACTGCTGTTCACGTTGCACGTATCCCAGTTTCTCCATCTTCGTGATGAGCTGCGTAATATTGCCTTTGGTGACGAACAATTTCTCACCGAGCTCCTTCTGTGTAAGCTTCCCGTGCACCCCCACCTGGGTCAGGCAGTCGAACTGTGCACTGGTGAGTCCCCATTTCTTGAGGTGATCATTGTTTTCCTTGATGCTGTGATTGTATACCCGTGAGAGACGGAACCATAGCATCAGGCCAAGGCGCTTTTCCTTCATGGAAAATGATTTGCTCATTTTCCTTCCCCCCCTCGTGCCTCTGGAAGGCGCTTGATCTTTGATTCGATTTCCCCTCTTCTTCCTTCGAGGAACGGCGGCAGGGAAAGGTTCCTGCCGAGACGGTCACGGGTCTCATCGGTTTCGAACCCCGGTCCGTCAGTGGCCAGTTCAAACAAGATGCCGCTTGGATCATGAAAATAGGTGGATCTGAAGTAATGTCGATCAATCAATCCCGACGTTTTGACCCCATGACTCTCCAGATGATCGATCCACTTATCGAGCTCTGCCTCATCGTTCACCCGGAATGCGACATGATGGACGCCACCGCGCCCTTGGCGTTCTTTCGGTCCATCTTGTTCGAGAAGATGCACCTCAGATCCTCTCCCGCCGGATCCTGTTGTGAACATCCGAACCTTCCCTTCATCCCCGCTGTCCTTTTTCACAAACCCTAGTATCTCTTCCAGGAAGCGTTCAGTCGCTCCCGTATCCTTTACCGTTAACTGCACAGGACCGAGGCCACTGATGGCATACGCCTGAGGAACCGTACTCCCTGACCACGCATTTCTCTCAGCACCCGAATCCGCCATCAGCTGCATCCGGTGACCTTCGCGGTCCCTGAACCCGAGGACGCTATATCCATACCGGTTGGAAATCCCGTCATGCTCAACCCCGAATTCCTGGAACCGGCTTCGCCAATAGTCCAGAATTTCTTCTGACGGCACTAGTAATGACACGAGGGAGATGCTGTCCGTTCCAGCATGATTCTTAGCCAGGTTGGGGATTTCAAAAAAGGTCAGCTCCGAGCCCGGACTTCCCGTTTCATCCCCATAGAATAGATGATAATAAAAGGGGTTGTCCTGGTTCACCGTCGTCTTTACGAGGCGCATGCCGAGGATGTCCCGATAAAAAGGCAGGTTCACTGCCGCATTGGCTGTAAGTGATGAGATATGATGGATTCCTTTGAGTTCCATGATGCGTCCTCCCTGAATGTTTCTTACTTGCATCTTTTCTTGTGATTATGTATTATCAGTTTAGTACTAAACTTAAAAACCGTCAAGCATGCGGCCCAGCCGCATTCAATAAGAAGGAAAAAGGAGAGATCTGCCTTGAACCATCTAAAAGGAATCCATCACGTGACCGCCATCACGAGCAGTGCGGAAAAGAATTATGAATTTTTCACCTACGTCCTCGGGATGCGCCTTGTGAAAAAGACCGTCAATCAGGATGATATCCAGACGTACCATCTTTTCTTTGCCGATGACAAAGGAAGTGCCGGAACCGATATGACGTTCTTTGACTTCCCTAACATTCCACGTGGGGTACACGGAACGAATGAAATCACGAAAACATCCTTCCGCGTACCGAGTGACGAAGCCCTTGACTACTGGGTCAAACGCTTCGATCGCTTGAAGATCGACCACAGTGGCATCACGACACGCTTCGGGAAAAAGACCCTTTCTTTCACCGACTTCGATGATCAGCAGTACCAATTGATCTCAGATGAGAAGAACGAAGGAGTCCCTGCAGGCACCCCATGGCAGGATGGACCGGTTCCATTGGAATATGCCATCACAGGTCTAGGACCGATCTTCATCCGCATCCAGGACCTCGACTATTTCAAAAAACTGATGGAAATGGTCCTTCAATTTAAGGAAATCGGTCATGAAGGAAGCTTCCACCTGTTCGAGGTCGGGGAAGGCGGAAACGGGGCGCAGGTCGTCGTGGAGCACAATACCGTCCTTCCGAGCGCCCAACAAGGCTTTGGTACCGTCCACCACGTGGCCTTCCGCGTCGAGGACCGTGCTGTTCTTGATGAATGGACCAAACGCATGGAAGAGTTCGGATTCCGTACGTCCGGGTATGTGAACCGCCACTTCTTCGAATCACTCTATGCCCCTGTGGCACCACAGATCCTATTCGAATTTGCAACGGATGGACCGGGATTCATGGGTGACGAGCCATACGAAACCCTCGGTGAGAAGTTATCCCTGCCTCCATTCCTCGAGCCGAAGCGCGAACAGATTGAAGCGCTCGTCAGACCGATCGATACGGTCAGGAGCACGAGGGATATCCAGAAAGAGTATGAGTGACCAAATCTCCGAATTCCCACAAAAAAATCTGGGATAGATTGTTTTAATCATGGTAAAACCCGAATTCATTTGCCTGCGATATGGCAAATGAATTCGGGTTTTTAGTTTGTTTCATGACCAAGTTTATAGCGGTTGATTGGAGTGCAAGACGAAGACTCCTACGAGAAGAGTAGCTGATGTGAGAAGGTCTGCCGAGGAGGCTCACGAGCTACCCCCGGAAAGCGTAGTCTTGCACGGAAATCATGAGTGGTATATAGAATTGATACTGATGATGTTTGTATGTAAATGGTACCTTCAGAATGTCACTTCAATCGCTTCATCCTTATAAGGGGAATGAAAGATCACCTTATGGTCGCCGATCCATTCAACATCGTTGATCCCCAGAACGGTCAGATCGTCTTCAAGTCCATCGGTATGCCTGGTCATGATCGACACTGAGTCTCCTTTTTGTTTTTGCACCACCATTGGAATGCTGGTCGACCGGTAAAACGTATAAAAATGAGATGTTTCACCATGTGTAGCATTCCTATATTCGATCATGACCGTCGCCCCTCCATCTGGGGATTGGATATCATGATAGGAATGCTTTAAAAGGAGATGTAGGAAGATGACCACCACTGAAAAAACAAGGAATATAACCGACACAGTAATCATCACATACCTATTGATCTTATACGCCCAGGCTACGATGTATAACGCCACGATCGTAAGGAACCACGGCACCAAAAGCCCTGTCGGCTTTAAAAAACTCACGTAATAATTGTACTTGTATAAAAAGATAAGAAGAATATCGATTCCGACGATGGCTAAAAACAAGATCATGGCCATGGTTTTCTTTTTCATTGCATTTGCTCCCTCCACGTGCGTGCCATCCTTATTTTAACATATCGATTCCACTCAGATTCAATAGTCTGAAGAATAAAAAACACCTACCAGTTCATACTGATAGGCTCGCAAATTCATGCTTAATCGGCCGGTCTTGGACCAGGCTTTTTCCCAGTCGATTCCACTGTCAGGACCGGAAGGACAGTGGCATCACCTTCGACTCTGATCTGGCAGGACAAGCGAAGGCGATCCTCATACGTCATCTCTGTCTCACCCGACGACACCTCACAGAAATCTCCGTCATGAATTTCGACCCTGCACGTGGTACAGCGTGCGTTGCCGCCACATCGATGCAGGATGTCCACTCCGTTGTCCTCCAGGGCCAGAACCAGCTTCGTACCCTTTTCAACCGTATATTTCCCGTAACCGATCACTGTCAACTTTGGCATGGATCCCGCCTCCTCATTCCTCATAGTGTAACCATTCTACGCTCATTTTTTCCGCCTTTGTGATGTTTTGATTAAACTTTATTAATTTTCAAATAATTGTTTGACTTCGTGTGTTGAGAAGATTATAATTACCCTATGTTTAAAATGTTTTAATTCGAGATAATTTGAGGAGGAAAAAATATGGCTGTTGATTTTTATGAAAGCCTGAAGTCCCGCCGTACGTATTATGGTATCGATAAGCAGGTAACTGTATCAGACGAACGGGTTAAAGAAATCGTTGAGTTTGCAGTAAAACACACGCCTTCTGCGTTCAATTCACAGACTGCACGTGTTGTCGTCCTTACAGGAGACGCTCATGACAAGCTATGGGATCTAACCACTTCCGCCCTGAAAAAAGCAGTAGGAGACGGAGATTTCACTGGAACCCAGCAGAAGATGGATTCCTTCAAAGCAGGCTACGGCACGGTTTTGTTCTTCGAAGAGGAAAGCATCGTCAAGTCCCTTCAGGAACAATTCGCCCTCTATGCCGATAACTTCCCGATCTGGTCCCACCAATCCTCCGGGATGCATCAGCTCGTTGTCTGGACCGCCCTTGAATCAGAAGGCCTCGGCGCCTCCCTTCAGCATTACAACCCGCTGATCGATGAAGACGTGAAAAACGAATGGAGCCTCCCGCAAAGTTGGAAGCTCATCGCCCAAATGCCATTCGGCAATCCGACAGCAGAGCCGGGTGAAAAGCAATTCCAGCCGCTTGATGAACGCGTGAAATTTTATAAATAAGACAGAAGCACAGCGATTCGCATGATCGCTGTGTTTTGTTTTGTTGGTCTACTTCCCTTCACGTAGGGATGGCAACCCGGTGCTGATTTCGACCTGATATGAACCCTCATCAGAAAGAGAGCAGAAGGAACCATACTCCCCCTTCCAGTAGTGAAGTATAGCGAAAGTCGACAACTTCCAAAGAAATAAGAGGGGCCCCCATCAATAAATGAATGATTATCCCATAAGCGGATTACCATCCCCCTCTTCCCAACCTTCATAGTGAAGTGCAGCGAAGGACGGCCGACTCCTTCGGGAATAGAGGCAAGGTTGAGACCCTGCAGCCGAAGCGGCTCAACTTACTCCCCGAGGAAAGCGGACGACCGCAGCGAAACGCAACGATCCTCTCACTCCTTCTCACCATTAAAAAGTGGCCGGGGTTCCTGGCTGAGACCCTTCTTGCATGAATCCTCCTTACAGAAAGCATCTGCCGGATCTGAACGGAGGTCCCTTCCACCCTTTACACTTATTAAAAAATATGCAAACTCACTTAAATACCCGATTCCAGCACATACTAAGCGGAACAACCCCATCCGATTGAATGGACAAAATTCGCCAGCCATCACCATTTTCTGTTACAATAAGTACATAAGTTATTTTTTTATCCAACCGTTTGAAAGGGGTTACATATAGTGGAGGACCGACAAGAACTTCACCCTAAAGTAGAGAAAAGCTTCGAACTGATCGGAAAAAAATGGACCGGTTTGATCATCTATGTTTTAATGAGTGGACCAAAGCGCTTCAGCGAATTGAGCGAAGCCATCCCCGCCCTGAGTAGACGATTATTGACCGAGCGCGTCAAAGAACTGGAAGAACACGGGATTGTCATCAGGGAAGTCATAGCGGATCGGCCGATACGATCGGAATATTCACTCACACAAAAGGGGATCGAACTGGGCAACATCCTCGGACCTATCAGCAAATGGGCAGAAAGCTGGGTCCATGACTAACCTCTAATAGAAAGGGTTGACATCATGACCAACGTTCTCTATATCACCGCTCATCCACTCAGTGAAACTGAATCCCTCAGCATGGCTGTTGGAAAAGAATTTTTCGATACATACAAACGATCTCACCCCGAAGATGAAATCGTTCACCTGGATCTGTATCAAAGTGACATCCCGTTCCTCGACAGGGATGTCTTCGACGGATGGGAGAAACTCAGGTCAGAGGCTTCGCTTACAGACCTTACCACCGCAGAGCGCCTTAAAGTCGGACGCCTTGCCGAACTTGGCGGTCAGTTCCTGATGGCAGATAAATATATCTTCGTCACTCCCATGTGGAACTTCTCTATTCCCGCCATCATGAAGGCCTACATCGATGCCGTCACCGTATCCGGTAAGACGTTCATCTACACAAAGGACGGAATCCAGGGAATGCTTGCAGGCAAAAAGGCCATCCATATCCAGTCACGGGGAGATATATACTCCGAAGGGCCGGAAGAACCGCGTGAGCTTGGGCATCGCTACATGGAAGTCATGATGGAATTTTTCGGAGTCGCTTCCTTTGAGAGCATCATCATTGAAGGCCAGATGAAATATCCTGAAAGAACGGAAGAAATCAAGGCCAGGGCGATGGCAGAGGCTCATGAGAAAGCTCAAACGTTTTAATGGACAAAGACACCCGGATTGGGTGTTTTTTCTTGATGGTTTCCTTGATGGGACCACCCCGACCATTCCCGTGACAGCTGGTACTGAAACAAAAAAATCCACAAAAAAACGGGAGGCAAAATGCCCCCGTTTTCGTTTTTTCTATTAACCTCTTCCTGCTTGGAAAGAAGGATATTTCGTCATACCACCATCTGCGAACAGTGTGATACCAGTTACATAGCTAGCTTCTTTAGAAGCAAGGAATGCAGCAACGGATGCTACTTCTTCCGGTTTACCGATGTAACCCATTGGGATCATGCTTTCAACGTCAGCGCGTTGTTCTGGATCGTCGAATTTCTCAGCGTTGATCGGTGTATACATCGCACCAGGTCCGATATTGTTCACGCGGATGCCTTTAGGTGCATATTCAAGAGCAAGTGTTTCGGTCATCAATTTGATTCCGCCTTTACTTGCTGCATAGTGAACGAATAGCGGCCAAGGAATCATTTCGTGGACAGAAGACATATTGATAACGTTCCCTTTGATGTCGTTTTCTACCCAGTATTTGATTGCTTCACGGCTACCAAGGAAGGCACCAGTCAAGTTTGTGTTGATGACTTTGTTCCAGTTATCAAGAGAAAGCTCGTGAGATGGAACAGGGTTTTCGATACCGGCATTGTTGACCATGACGTCAAGTGTACCGAATTCTTTTACAGCTGTTTCAACAAGGTTGATGACGTCTGCTTCTACTGTTACATCACCTTGAACGATGATCGCTTCCCCAC
This sequence comes from Rossellomorea marisflavi, assembly GCF_009806575.1. Classification (NCBI taxonomy): domain Bacteria; kingdom Bacillati; phylum Bacillota; class Bacilli; order Caryophanales; family Bacillaceae; genus Rossellomorea; species Rossellomorea marisflavi. Next base: position 3,502,049 of record NZ_CP047095.1, read on the forward strand.
CGGCTGCTTCTACTTCATTTTTCGCTTCGATTGCTTCTTCTTCATTTACATAGTAGTTGATGACTACTTTCGCTTGTTCTTGACCGAAACGGACAGCCATTGCACGTCCAAGACCAGTGGATCCGCCTGTGATGGCTACTACTTTACCTTTTAAATCTTCATACATAATAAATTCCTCCTTAGATTGTGTTGTTGCTGTACCTATGGATGATTATTGGCTTTTCGTGATTCCGAGAAGTACACCGCCGATGATGATCAGGATGATACCGAAGATGATTCCGACCATTTGACGTTTGGTTTTCTTCTCACCTAGAAGGAAGATTCCTCCGAGTGTTGAAATAACGATACCCATTTGAGAGAGGGAGAAGCTTGTTGCGACTCCGACTTTCGGTTGTGAGATGAAGAGGAACATATTCCCCGCAGCCCAGATCAATCCTGGAATGATGTTTTTAATTGCATATTTGTTGAATGGCTTATGTCTGTAAGTAAGAATGATTCCTCCGATGAACATCCCGATTGCTTGTGGGAATAGGGCTGTCCAGCCATCAACGTCGAATAGACGTGCAACGACAACATATACAAGGTAACCAATGGTTGAAACGATAAGCGTGATGATCGCTTTCTTGAATTGTTTTGAATTCTCTTCGTTCTTTTGTTCCTTGCTCTCCAGTGATGTCAGCACGATACCGACGATGATACAGATAAGGGCAATGATTCCTAATATGACAGTGACCGCTGTGGACCACTCATTAAATACAATGACACCGAACAATGCAGTTGAAACAAGCTGCATACCGGTTGAAATCGGCATTGTTTTTGAAACACCGATATATTCGATCGTTTTGAGCTGGTTACTTTGACCTACGGCCCAGAATAGACCCGAAACGATTCCGACGATAAAGATGGTTGGTGTTAGAACCGGATGAACAACCAAGAAGATGACAGCTGAGAAGATCAGCGCACCGATTGTTGTTCCTAGTGTCTGGCTATAAGCGCCTCCACCGAGTTTCACATTGAAAAGTACAATGCTCCCCCAGAATATCGCAGGAAGGATGGCTAAGAAAATATCCATGAATGTGAACCTTCTTTCCTAAACTGTTGATGTATTTGTGAGCGACTATTTGTTCACTCAATGTTACTAATAGTAACTAGGTAGAAAAAAATAGTCAATCGATTGAGCTCCTTTTTTTTCTTACCCATTTTCGTAAATATAAACCCTTTCATTTGTGAAATGTTGAGCGTACGCAACAAACCTTGTCATGCTAAGTAATTCAGGATTTGTCAGAAAAAACGGTGATTCCATTTACTTACATAAATGTGATAATACACGTAATACTCTGACTTCTTAAAGTAACCGTTTTCCTTGAAATGGCGCGGTTTTCAGAGGATTTTTTGGGTCTGCATCCCTCAGAAAAAGCGCAGGATGTAAGCGTTCCATTCTGTCACAAATTGATCAATCCATACAAAAAAACGACCCTTTTCAGAAGGTCGTCGGAATGGAAAAATTGAAATTTTTTGATGTACAGGATGATTTTACACGTAAAACAATGCTTTTTTCAGACGGTTTTTCCTGCATTACTTACTGAACGTCATACCCATTTTCAGGACCGCAGCCGCGTCCCTGGATGCACGCTCCAGAAGATGAGGAGCCTGGCTGAAGGCATCGGACAGTCCCATGATTCCGGGTACGATTGAAAACAGGGCATCTATACCGTGATCATAGACGATCACACTGTCTTCCGTGAGGGAACCGGCAATACCGATCACAGGAATACCGTACTTCTTTGAAGCCTTGGCGACCCCGATCGGTGTTTTCCCGTAAATGGTCTGGCCATCGATCCGCCCTTCTCCTGTTATGACAAGTGATGCATCCTTAATGTGCTCACTGAAGTTCACGGCCTCCAAAACGATATCGATTCCTCGGTTCAATTCAGCATTCAGGAAAGCAAGAAGGGCGAAACCGAGTCCTCCAGCAGCACCGGTGCCTGCTCGACTCGCAATGACTTGACCACCCGGCACAATGGAAGCCAGATGGGCAAGGTTTTGATCAAGGGTATCAACCATTTCCGGATCAGCACCCTTTTGCGGACCGAAGATCGCAGAGGCACCGGTGGGACCTGTAAGGGGATTGGTGACATCGCATGCCACTTCCAGTTTCACGGAGGCCAGCCTGGAATCGAGCTTGCTCAAGTCAATGGATTTTATAGTAGAGAGCGTGCCTCCACCCGGACCGATTTCTTCCCCATCTTCGTTCAAGAACCTGCCTCCGAGCGCCTGTACCATTCCCACACCGCCATCGTTTGTGGCACTGCCGCCGATCCCCACGATGATATGGCTGACGCCTTCATCGAGAGCTGCATGGATCAGCTCGCCCGTCCCCCTGGATGTAGTGATGAGTGGGTTGCGTTTCGCCGGTTCCACAAGATGGAGGCCTGACGCTGCTGCCATCTCAATGACAGCTGTTTTGCCATCACCCAGTAGTCCGAAAAAGGCAGGTACCTCCTCTCCAAGCGGACCTGTGACAGAACGTTCGATCAGGGCGCCACCAGTGGCGTCTACAAGGGATTGCACGGTCCCTTCCCCGCCGTCGGCCATGGGGAGGAGATGATATTCCGCGTCCGGGAATACAGCTTTCATCCCTTTTTCAATGGATTGCGCCGCTTCCAGAGCGGTCATACTCTCTTTAAATGAATCAGGTGCGATGACGATCTTCATCGTTTTCTCTCCTCTCAGATTATCCAAAAATCTTGAACACGCCGAACACTAACGTCGACAGAATGGCCAGCGTCAGTCCCACCAGGGATTCATACGGCATGAGTTTCAAGCGTTCTTTCATACTCATATTGACGCTCCCGCGGTTGCGTGGAAAAAGCTCCCGTGCGGCAAATGATCAAGTACGGTGGCTCCCGCATGAATCATGGCTGCTCCGGCCAATGCAGACACACCCATTTCAAGGATGGTGCCGCTGAATACGCTGCTTGCAACTGCAGTACCGGCCGTCGTCGATGCCGTTGCTGCCGACATGAAGATCCCAGATGCCGGTGCAAGCAGGTACGCTGGCAGACCGGATGCACTGAGGCCATTGATGATGACGTCCTTCAGAGTCGAGTTGGCAATGATACCGGCAAGCGTTCCCGTTCCGAGAAGCATGATTGCCACTCCGGACATTTTACCTAATCCGGATACAGCGTATTCGTTGATCTTTCTTGTCTTCTTCATGGCGATGGCCCCGATGATCCCGCCGATCGGCAAGGCCACCATCGGATCGATATTGATATCGAACAAAGGACGCAAGGCCAATAAGAGGATGGCTACAAGTGGTGCTACAAGTGCTGTAATGAAAAGAGGCATGGTAGAAGTGTCGACCACTGCGCTTTCTTCTTGAATAAAGGTTCCTTTACGGGCAAGTTTCTTGGCCACCAGATAGGTGACTGCGAGACCGAATAAGGCCGGGATGATTCCTGCCATCATGATGGAAGTGAGGGGAACACCGAACGCGTCGGATGCAGCAATGGCATTCGGATTCGGTGACATGATGTTCCCTGCCTTCCCTCCTCCGATCATGGCAAGGAGAATGGCCATCCTGGACAGCTTTGCCCGTTTTGCGATGGCAAGGGCAATCGGTGACACCGTGATGACGGCTACATCCACGAACACTCCGACTGCTGTCAGGATCATGGTGGCGAGGGCAAGGGCCAGAAGCGCCTTTGACTCACCAAGCTTCTTCACGATCGTCTCGGCAATGGAAAGGGCAGCACCTGACTCGATCAGAACACCTGCGAGAACGCCTGCGGCCATGATCCGGAGGACGGCGGGAATGATCCCTTTCGCTCCTTCCATCATAAGATTGACGGTATTGGCAATATCCACTCCGCCGATGAGACCGCCGATCAACGCACCGGCCACCATCCCATAAGCGGGTGGGACTTTTTTCAATATTAATACGATAGCGATGACAAGGGCACTCACTGCCCCTAAAGCGCTTACAGTTACATCCATTTCTGCTCCCCCTCAGACGAGTTTTCTCTATGCACTCATTGTAAGCGTTTTCTAATTTCTGTTCATTGGGCAATTGAATAAAAAAACCCAAATCTCCAGCGCGGATTTTTGGGCAAATGCACAACTAATGTGATTCATGAAAAAGTTTCGCTACATATAGTTCCATCAGATCCCTGATCTTACGCGGATCCTTCCCCGTCCACTGAAAGATCTTATCCAACCGGTAGCGAAGCGTGTTCCGATGAATAAACAGGCGATCCGCTGTCCGGTTCAGTTCCCCGTTTTCCTGTAGGTAGGCATCTAGTGTTTCTACTCCCTCTGCATGTTCAAGGAGGGGAAGATAATAGGCAAACCGCTCTATATCCGGATCCTGTTCAATCATCCGCAATAAAAGGGCCTCAATCCGGTACTCTTCATAGGAATAGACCGGCAAACCCGGTCGCATCCTCCGGCCGATTGCAAGGGCAAGTTTCCCCTGCTCATACGAGTTCCGCCAATCACGTGAGCTTTCTGTCACACCTCCGACACCGACTGGTCCCGACCTGAAACGTCGCGGGATCTTCAGACCTTTTCCCACGACTTTGAATAGGATGATTTCATTGGAAGGGGTAACTCCGAGAACATCTCCTTTGTCCAGTTCAAACTCGATGGAACGAAGCAGGTTCTGTTCATCGGGTTCCGTACCGCCTTCCAGGACCAAGGCGACACGAGGAAGGTCAAGGTTGATTCCCAGTGAGCCGGCCTTCTCCACAACAGCGGCCCCGCCAGTCCCTGTTATCAGTTGATTTACGAGATCATTTTGGATTCTTTGCTTCCATTGAAACTGTTCGAGAAGGAAGGATTGCTCGAGAACGAGTTCCGCCGACATCTTGATCAGCTCTGCGAAGGCTTGAACTTCTCGCGGATCCCCGGTGATGCCGACTACTCCGACAATCTGTTCGTAAAAGAAAATAGGAAAATTGATTCCCGGCTTCATCCCTTCCCTCTCTTCCCTTACTTCGATCTTCTTTTTGTGCCGAAGGACAAGGATTGCGCCCTCGTGGACATCCCCGATCCTATTCGCATCACCCGAACCGATGATAATGCCTTCTTCATTCATCACGTTGATGTTCCAATCAAGGATGGCCATCGTCCTGTTGACGATTTCCTGAGCCAGTTCACGCGTCATGAACGCCATACCTTCCCCTCCTTTAGCGCTGTTTCCTTGCAGATAAAATCCCTTGGACGACGGGCAAACGCCAGCTTCCCGCTATGAAAACGACCATCCCTGCGATAATCCCTGCAGATGTGACAATCAAATCGACTCCCTTATCACCCATTGAGGAAGGCACAGCGGCTTCCACACCCTTCTCCACTGCCAGAACAACCGCAGCCATTATGGCTGTGACGATGGCAATGGGAATCAACGACCGGATCAACTTCCTGATTGAAAAGCCGACTGCCTTCTTGATGTGAAGAAGAGTATATAAGACGGATACGCCCATCCCCGCATAGGTCGCCAGGATCGGTCCTATTTCTTTGAACGGCGGCACAAGAAGGATGTTCAGTACGACTTTCACAGCGATTCCGACGGCAATGGCCCACACGACTTTCTTTTGCTCATTGATTCCCTGCATGGTCGCAGTCGTCACGGTAAACAGGGCAATGATGATGGCCGCCGGCGCATACCATTCTAGAATGATACCCCGAGTTCAGCATCGGATGAGGAAGGAAACATCAGTCTGAAGAGATGAGTCCCCACCGCACTGAGTCCGATGGCAGCAGGGAAGGTAAAGAACAGGACCAGCTGGAATGTCTGATCGATGCTATCCCTTACTTCTTGGATCCTCCCGCTTTCAAATGATGATGTGATCCTCGGGATCAAGGTCATGCCAAAAGCAGTGGCCAGTGAGACGGGAACAAGGACGAGGATCTGGGCGATCCCGATGTTCCCATTGATGACCTCGACTTTTGAAAAGGCATATCCAATGTTCATGAACAGGCGATTGATCGTGAACGTATCGATGTTCTGATAAATCGGGATCGTCAAGCCCGTGATGACAAAGGGGATGGCATATCGCGTCAGCTCCTTGAACATAGGAAACACCGCAATCTTCGCATTGCCCACACTTTCATCCATTTGCTTGCGGATCAGGCGGCGTCTTTTCCAGAAAACCCATAAAAGAAGGACAAGGGAGGCCAGTCCCCCGATGAAGGCGGCAAACGTTGCAATGCCAACGGCCGCTTTTATCGTCCCATTCAACACGTTGAGGATGAGATAGCCCCCGGCAAGGATGAAGACGATTCGGACCACCTGCTCCATGACCGTACTCATGGCCGATGGCCCCATGGAATCACTCCCCTGGAAGTACCCCCTCAGCAAGCTCATGGGGGGCACGACGAGCAAGGCAAAACTGACCAGCCGGACAACGTAGATCATGTCTTCCCGTGAGTTCCCACTTCCCCCTTCTCCGAACGCCACCACTACCCATGGGGCAGAGAAGTATAATAGTAGAAACGAAACGATTCCGCTGATGATCATGGCAATCAGGCCATAACGGAGCAGGTTCAGCCCTGCGAGGTAGTTACCCCTTTCGTTGTATTTCGCCACGAACTTGGAAACAGCAAGGGGCAAGCCGACCGTCGACAGGCTGAGCAGGATCGTATACGGTCCGTATGCGTATTTGTACAGGGCATATCCCGTATCCCCTACCAGCAGGGTGAATGGGATGATGAATAGAAACCCGATGATTTTTGAGATAAAGGTGGCAGAGGTCAGGAAAAATGTCCCCCGCATCATCTTCTTGTCCATATGATACTCCTTCTGTGCTCACATCATGAAAAAGGAAGCCCTCCGCAAAGCGAAAGGCCCCCTTTCCTAAATCGCTTCCGCTTTGATGACGAAGCGATGCTGACTGGCATGGAAATATCCATCTTTCCTAATCGTACGATGGATTTCCTCCAGTTTATCCTGAAATCCCTCTACTGTAAATCCCGGGACCTGCCACGGGATCGCCTTCAAATAATACTGAAGGGCACCGATATCATAAAATCGCTGGCCGGCGGTTTCTTCCCGCTTCCAGATCACCTTGAAGCCGTTGGATTCCAGCTCTCTTACAGCCTGCTCCAGATTCCACCCGGAAAATTCCGGATTCAACGGCACCGCGAATGCATCGTTCAGTTCAAAGCAGTCGCAGCCTCCAACCTGCTGGGTAAGGAAAGTGCCTCCGGTCCGGATCACCCTTCTCACTTCACGTGCAGAAAAGGATTCATGTTGATTGATAATCAAGTCAAACTCTCCTGCGTCAAACGGAAGATCATCATCAGAATCGTAAGCACGCACGTCCACTCCGAGCGGTTCAAGTCTCGCTTTCGCCACAGGTACGTTCGGCGGATAGCCTTCCGTTGCACAAATCCTGGTTGGGAATGGCTTGAGCATAGAGAGGAACTCTCCTCCGCCGGTCCCCATATCAAGCATGGCCGAAGCCTCCCGCATCAGGGGAAGCACCAAGCTCCCATATGACCAGGAAAGCCCGTCACTCTTCATTCGTCCCGTTTCGGTTATATAAGAAAAATCCCAGCCTTCAAAGGCCTCGTCCTGTTTCATCCATTGTTCCATTTTCATATCAGATTCCCTCCATTTTTTTATTTATTCCGGTTCATTCCCCGGCCTTGGAGGTCCTCTGATCCATAAACAGCGTTGTTATGGCTCGTACTGATTCGGCATATTGGTAGCTCCTTCATTACATTTATATTTTGGTAGTGGAATTGATTAAGTCCGTCAACTATCGGTTAGTACAGTGGATACAAAAATCAAAACGCCCCATTCTTTGACTCTCCCATTACTAGGTAGAAAAGTGGATATTATCTACGCAATAAGAAACCTAGCCTCATCTTCTGCACAAGTGTAGTGCAGCGGAGGGAGGCCGACTCCTGCGGGAATAGAGGGAAGGTTGAGACCCTGGAGGCGCAGCCGAAGCGGCTCAACTCCCTCCCCGCCGGAAAGCGGCCTCCCGCAGCGGAACGAAACGTCTCAATATTTCACTAATACTCCAATACAAAGATTATTTAGAAAAATTATACCAATCTATCCCATTTAACTCAACACCGAACCACTCACTTGCTTTTTGGTTTTAATACCGAAGAGTCCCGTATAAACCAAGGCCGTACCGATCATGACAAGCGCACCCATGTAGACCGACATCATCGTCGGGATCAGGAAGGCACCAAGTATGATGGTGGAGCGGGCGATAAGGTCGGCTCCGCTGAATGACAGGTTCGAGAAAGCGGAGTAAGAGCCACGCTTATCTTCAGGAATCATATTCGCCTGCTCGGCATTCCGGATCGGTGATTAATCAGCTCTCCGATTGTCGCAATCAGATTGAACAGGATCAGGACATACCATGTGTTTGCAGATGTGACCACTGCATAACCCAATCCGTAAATCAGAAGACCGATCAGAATACCCTTCTGCTTCGAAACCTTATCCGTCCAACGGTTGATGAAGAAAGTCAAGCAGACAACAAGGAGCATGTTCTCGATATTCAGGAAACTGAGCATCCTCACCCCTGCAATTTCGAACCCGCCGACCGTGACGCTCCTGAACTCTTCAGCAAGACGGATGCCGATATAGCTGTTCAGTGAAAACTCTGCAGCCAAGATGAAGGTGGTGCCTGCGACCACTTTTACGAACGCAGAATCTTTGAACGCAATCCGATAATTGTTGATGAGGTCGACCAGGACATTCTTGTGCTTTTTTTCCAAGAACCCTTTGAACTCGTCCTTCAGCCAGATGCCATAAGCGATGGGGATGATGGTTGAAGTGACGGTCAGCATGATGAACAGTTCCTGCTTATGATGAAGGTATAGCAGGCCTCCAAGGGCGGCGCCGATTGCCATGGATAGGTTGATGAGCCAGTAGTCGAGTGCATAGACCGCCTTCCGGTTTTCAGGAGTCGTTGAATCGATGATGATGGCATGCATGGCGGGCCTTCCGAGACTGCTCGTGATGATGAATAAGATGTAGGCTCCTGCGAATACGATGATCCACTTCTCTTCAGGGAAGAGGCTGACGGTCATAAGCAGGAAGCAGGCTGCATTCAGCCACGATGTCACGAGGAGCACACGTTTACGCGGGAAGCGGTCAGACACGTATCCACCGATCAGATTGACGATGAAGCCGATGATGACGGTGGAGATGAGAAACATCCCTGCCCATACTTTACTCATTTCTGTAGCGAAAAATAGAGCCATGAACGGCATGACGGCCGATGAAACGGCACGATTGAAAAACGAGGCAATCATCCGTACCTTAATATTATGTGGATATTCCTTCCAACCCATATTGTCCCCTCCTCTTCTTTCTTGTATAGTAAACAAGACAAGAAAAATTAAAAACGGACAGTTTTCTACCCACATGTCCCCTTTTAAGGAGGAAACCGATGAATCAGCTCTTATTGAAGCTATGGAGGGCCTGCCCCACGGGGGAAGTCCGCGTAGAAAAAGTAGCAGATATTCTCGAACTTAGCCGCAAGCAAACGACGAGGAAGATGAAAAAATGGGAAGAAGACGGTTTCCTGACGTTTTCTCCGGGTAAAGGACGTGGACATCTTTCAAAAATCGAGTGGAAAGTGAATGTGGAAGAGAGCTTTGAAAAGGAAGCCATGAATCGAATGGAGCATGAACCGATGGAAAGCTTATCGGCATACTTCGCGTACGACTGGTCACCGGATACAAGGCACCGCCTCATGGATCTATTCGCGGCAAGATTCGGGTATAGCCGGGAAGGGCGCGACAAGCTTATCATCCCAAGGAGGCATCTGTTCCGTTCCTTCCATCCCCTGGAGGCCGCCGATGCCCAAAGTGCGCATCTCGTCGCCAATCTCTATAACCGTCTCGTATCCATTACAGAAATGGGAGAATGCCTACCAGAGCTCGCACACAGTTGGGATAAGCTTCCGGATAGACTTCGTCTTTATCTGAGGAAGGACGTACGATTCCATGATGGATCGACTATGAAAGCAGAGGATGTCCAGCGCTGCCTCGAAAAAATGGGCAAGCATCCTATCTACCGGGAATTATGGATTCCTGTGGAAGATATCACGATTCCCGGACCTCTCATCATCGATATCCACCATCCCGCAGGATGCTCCTATGTGTTGCAGATGCTGAGCATGATGTGCGCAAGCATCTATAAGGAGACCGCAGAGGGACCTGTCGGGACTGGATGTTTTTATCTCGGTGAAGATACGTTGGATAAGACCGTTCTTCTTGCTTTCAGGGATCATTTCAGGGAACGGCCGCTCCTCGACTCTGTGGAATTCGTCAAGGTGGAGCCGGACTTCCCTGTCCACTACCAGTCTCAAACGGAGGATCCTGCATCCATTGAAGTCGAGAGTGATTCCGGCTTTGGCATCGTTGTCATGAACGCTTACAGGGATTCCCCCATCCACCACAAGGATGTCAGGACCTACCTTCATCACATATTGGCGAGGCATCGTGACCGGATCGTGGATTTCCATCCCAGGATTACGCCGATTCGAGGCGGCTGTCTGAAAGGACACGAAGTGAATCCTGATCTACCACAAGTTCCACGTCCTGATTTCAAATCTCCTCTGATCATCAGGGCAACAGGCTATACAACAGACTCCACCCGCTGGCTTCAGCAGGTATTCGATGAGGAAGGAGTACCCTATGAGGTTCGCTGGTTCACTTTTGACGAGGTGGTGACCAATCATCCACGGGCATTGGAGTCGGATCTTTTTATCCACGGTGAGATCTTCGAAGAAAATGAGGATCTTTCTTTCTATCATTTTCTTATCAATGGATACTCCCCACTCCATCCTGTTCTAAAGCCTCTTGAAGAATGGAAGGAGAGATTGGACTTATACCGCCAAACCCCTTTCACGGAATGGAGGGCCCTTCATGAAGAGAACGAGAGGAAGCTCATGGAAGATTCCCTCATGATCCCACTCTACCATGTGAAGCGGGCGATCCCTTTTTCGACGGATCTTATGAATATCCACATCCGGCATTTCGGGTATGTGGACTTCTCCAAGATGTGGGTATGCCCCGGTGCAGAGGCTTGATTGTTTCCAGAAACATAGCATTTTCCACCCCCAGGAAAACGTGATAGATTGGACATACACTATCTAAATAGGAGCGATGAAACGTGAGAGCACTACTTATCACCCTTCCCCTTGCCTCCCTCCTCTTCACCGGAGGCTGCGGCATCTTCAAAGAAGGGGAAGAACCGGCGGAACCGATTGTAGAGCAGGAGCTTCAGGAAGCCGAAGGGGTACTGTTCTATGAAAACCCGAAAGAGAAAAAAGCCCTCATCGTGGATGAATCATTTGATGAAAACGATTTGGACCTTCCATTAAAGGAACTGAAGAAAAAGTATGATCTATGGTATGTCACGATTAAAGAACCAGTGAAGCTTGAGGATCTCCCTTCTGGCTCACACGTGAAGATCCGCTATCAGGAGATGCTCGGGTCTGATCCGAAAGCGACCGTAGCCGAGGAAATCGAGGTCACGTCAGGCTCTTAATAGCGTATACAAAATAAAACCTTCATTCCTTTCTCAATTTTGGTATAATTTAACTAAAATTGAAAGGGGTGGAGGTTTTTTGCGTTTGTTCCAGATCCTAAAAAACTTCTTCATCTCCATTGCAGGAATCTGGCTGATCGGCGGACTTCCCGTCCTTCTCGCCGGCCTATCTGTCGGCTCGTTCCGGTGGAAAGAATATTGGACTACCATCCTTGATATCTTATCGGCTTTCACCCATCCTTCTCAGCTGAAATACACAATCATCGGCGGACAGAAGGAACGTGATCTCTTCCCCTATCTGTGGGAACCGATCCAGTACTCGCTTACGATCCTGTTTGTGGCCTTTGCACTCGCCATCCTGGTTGCCCTTTGTCTCACCAACATGACGATGCTCTGTAACGAGCGCATACGAATGCGGATCAAATTCACCTTCTACCTTCTCGAAACGCTTCCCGATCTGCTCATCATCCTGTGCGCACAATTCACCATGATCGCCTTCTACCATCAATTCGGAACCATTCCCATCGGGATAGCAGCGACCGATGAGAGCAAGGTATATCTGCTTCCCATCGTGATCCTCGCGATCCTTCCCACTATCCACCTGTTCCGCTTATGCATGCTGATCTTTGAACAGGAGGAACGGAAGGACTATGTGCTCTTGGCACGATCGATCGGTCACGGCCCCTTTTTCGTCCTGGCCGTCCATATTCTCCGCAATGCCATCATCTCGGTCTTCTTTCAATCAAAGAAAACGATGTGGTTCATGCTGTCGAATCTGTATGTTGTCGAGCTTCTTTTCAATATCCCGGGCATCACGCGTTTCCTGATGTCCACACTGGATCCTCGCCTATTCACCTTGGCCCTCTTCAGCATCTTCGTTCCCCTATTCATCTTCTACAATGCCGGGGAATATCTTCTGTCCCGCCATGCCAATAAGGGGGAAGCACTATGAACCGTTCATTATGGAAAGATCCCTTTTTCCTTACAGGTTTCCTCTATCTGGCCGTCCTGATTTTGGCGAGTTTTTCTTATTATCTAATTTGGGATAATGAAATCCGGAGTCTGTATTTTATCACTATGGAAGATGGGAGCATGGCAGGAGCCCCGCTCCCACCCATGTGGTCCTACCCGTTCGGGACCGACGCCCTCGGACTCGACATGCTGGGGAAAATCCTGATCGGGGCAAAGTACACCATCCTGGCTGCCATCGTTATTGCGGCTTTAAGGGTCGCGATTTCCCTGCCGATCGGGTTCATCATCGCCGTCTATTTCAAGCCATTTAAACGCTCTATCAACGGGGTGATCGACTCGTTTCATTACATCCCCTTGGCAATCCTTGCGTATTATTTCCTTCATCCGATTCTTTGGATGCCGTTTGAAGGGTTCTCCACTTCCCTTTATGAACGTTTGGCGATTGAGGTGCTCATTCTTACCCTCTTGATCGTCCCAATCCTTTCTTCGTTATTGGGGAATGAAATAGCGAAGATCCACCGGGAAGAATTCATCCTCAGCGCCACGGTGCTAGGGGCAGGAAAGTTCAGGATCATGGTGAAGCATATCCTGCCTCTGATGAAAGCCAAACTTGTTCTCATCTTCGGACAGCAGATTCAGCAAACCCTGATTCTGTTCATCCATCTTGGTTTGTTGACATTATTCCTGGGAGGCACGTTCGTAGACTATTCCATGGTGCCTGATCCACCATCTTCCGTCACCTTGGAATGGTCCGGGCTCATCGGGGATTCCTTCCGTTTCCTCTACACTGCACCGTGGATCCCCCTTACGCCCATCCTGTTCTTTGCGAGCGTCATCCTGGCCGTTTCCCTCATGATGGAGGGATATGTGCGCGCTACATCAGGGTATTCATATTACAAAAAGAGATTCAAGGACCGCTATGAATCTGCTAAACTCAAGGAAACCAGCCTACACAAAAGCGACTTTAAGCGCATGGATGTATAGAAAGGGGACCGATGATGGAAACCATTGAATTAAGGGAACTTCGGGAAACAGACTGGCAGGCGGTGCACCGGTACGCTTCCATGGAAATCGTCAGTCGGCATCAGCCTTGGGGACCGAACAGCGAGGAAGAGACCCGGCAGTATGTGGATGAGGTTCTGCGGGATGCAGCGAAGAAAGACCGGACGCGTTTTACCTTTGCCGTCATTCTGGAAGGTGAGCTGATCGGATGCGGGGAGCTTACCATTTGTGACCGCTCCAACCTTACTGGGGAAATCGGCTACATCCTCCACCCGAGCACTGGGGGAAAGGGATTGCGACCCTCCTGGCCAAGAAGCTATTGAACATCGGCTTCCACGAACATGGTCTGCACCGAATTCAAGCAACCTGTGATCCGACCAATGCCGGCTCCTTGAGGGTGTTGGAGAAATGCGGAATGACACGTGAGGGCAGAATAAGGGATCATCTTAAGATGAATGACGGATGGCGGGATTCACTTCTATTCGGCAAGCTGGAGCACGAATAAGGCTGCGCACCCATGGGTGCACAGCCTTTTATTCTTCTATACGATCAATCGATCCGCTGCCTTCTCATCCACTGGGTAGCGGCCCATTTGTCACCGATGATGACGGGGCCCCCACCGTGAAGGGTCATGTCATTGAGCTCCTGGTTATCATAGAAGTACTCGAAGTAGACCGCCATCCCTTTTTGCGGAGACACGGAAAGGTTCAGTTTAGGAAAATACGTTTCTCCCCCTTGTTCCACATCGTTCAAATACATCACAAGGGTACTGATCCGAGGGTTCTTCACCGGTCTTGATGAAGAGAAAAAGTCAAAGTGGGCCTTGTATTCCTGGCCGATTTGATAATTGAGGATCTGTAATCCTTCTCCGTGGCTTTCAGGGATGTTCATGATCTGGGACACGCGTCTTGACACCCGTGAGACCACTTCATTCTCCCCTTCTTCAAGGAACGTACTGCTGCTCGTGCGGATTTGATCCACTTCACGGACCTTCCCGATCTTGGACCTGTCCATCCGGTCCTTCGATACGTTGATGAGTTCATCGCATTCTTCATGGCTCAGGACGTTCCCGAGGATGACGACAAGCGGCTCTTCTACTCTGGCAATAATGGAAATCTCTCTGTCTTCTGTTACGATCTTATTCCCTACATGAGGGAAGATCGTCTGTTCTTTAACCCCTATTTCCTTTGTGTGCATGATCATCGTTCTCCCTATTCAAATTTCACAAAGACGGCACGCCGCTTTACTTAAAAGCGCTTTCAATCCCAAGTTGAAAGCAGGCCTCGATTCCCTCTGTACAAGAGGGTAGAGATTAACTTTATTTTACTTCTATCGAAAGATTATGACTATGGTTTTCTTTTAAATATAATGTCGGTTTTCGGAATTGCTCATGAAGTTGTAACATTTCGATTTAAAAAAGCATGGGGGACCCATGCTCATTCTTTACACTCACCACTCCACTCGCCAAACCATCCGCCTTCTTTTTCAATACTCGGTAATTTGTCGCTGCTGTAACAAGCATCGGCGAAGGCATCTATTTCCTTATGGACCGTATAACTGTGGAAAAAGGCATTTCCCATGAAAAAGAAGATACCCATGGAAAGGACCAATCCCCATTTCTTATCCATTCTCCACTTAGTTGATTCGATCACAACCATCCCCTTAATTATGGATATTTATCCCATTGTAACATAATGGTACCGCCTCGGAAACATTATCTTCCATCTGCCACGATGTGAATATCCATGTTGGAGGACTCCCTCATGATGCGATTGATGATGGACCCTTTGCGGATTTCCTCCCAACGCGACCGTGCGGATTGGCCTAGCAGGATCTGGGTGACGTTGTGTCGGAAGGCTACATCTATAATGACGGTCGCTGCGTGTCGTTTCCCTCCATCTTCCACGATCATGATGGCTCCGAATTGATTGGCAAGGGTATGCCACTCCTCGATTTTCTTTTTCTGTTGTGGCGAGAGGGTACTGGCTTCAACGACTGTGAGGATGACCAATTCTGCCTTTAAACGATCCGCCATTCTCCAGCCCCTTCTGATGAGTTTTTCTGCTGTCGGACCATAGTGAACGCAGACCAGGATCCGTTCATGGACGCCGGTCGGAGCGCTCCCCCCTTTCATCCTTCCGTCTACATCATCTGCAAGCTCTCGAAGAGACAGTTCTCTCAGTGCTGATAGATTAGAAGAAGTAAAGAAGTTCGACAGGCTTTGTTCGATTTTCTGCGGGGGATAGATCCTGCCTTCCTTCATGCGCTTCCTGAGCGTCTCAGGCGTGATATCGATGAGCTGGATTTCCGCCGCCTGCTGAATGAAGGTGTCCGGCACCCTCTCCCGGACCGTGATGCCTGTGATTCTCTGAACGATGTCGTTCACACTTTCAAGATGCTGAATGTTCATGGCGGACCATACATCGATCCCTGCCTGAAGGATTTCTTCCACATCCTGATACCGTTTCACATGCCTCGCACCCGGGACGTTCGAATGAGCCAACTCATCGATGAGGACGATTTCCGGCTTACGCTCCTTGATCCGGGTGACGTCCAGTTCGTGGAACACTTTCCCTTTATAATGTACTTGCTTAAGCGGTACCTGCTCCAGGCCCCCGATGACGTCAGCCGTTTCCTTGCGGCCATGGGTTTCGATAAGGCCGATGACTACATCCCTTCCGTCATGCCTCCACTGGGCAGCATCCTGGAGCATCTTGAACGTCTTCCCCACACCGGGTGCGGCTCCCACATAAAGCTTCAATCTTCCCAGGGTGGAGCGGTGGATCTCCTCAAGGAATTCCTCCGGTCTCTTCTTCCTGAAATATGGATTCATACGCTTCCCTCCATCAGGATGGTCATTCCTTTTTCAGTGCCAGGTTCAACAAGAGCACGTTCACCCTCCTCTCTCCCAGGAACCCCCACTCTTTTCCTTCTGTGTGATCATCTATCAGCTCTTTAAGCCTGCTTTTGGATATGGATGTAGCTTCCGCGATACGATCAACCTGGGCCAGGGCCGCTTCCGGACTGATATGGGGGTCAAGGCCCGATCCGGAATCGGTCATAAGATCCATCGGGACCTGATTGAGCGGCACGCCTGGATTTTCCTTTTTCCATTCTTGCAGGGTCCCCTCTACCCGCTTGATCAGTTCCGGATTGGAAGGAGCATAGTTGTTGGAGCCCGATGCGGCTGCATCATATTCAATAGCCGATACCCGGCCATGAAACAATGCGGGATCTTGAACGTTTTGGCCGATGAGCGCAGAGCCCACCGGGTGGCCGTTTTCATAAATCAGGCTTCCATTCGCCCTTTCAGGCATCAAGAGTTTAGAAATCCCCGTCGTAGCAAGGGGATAGAGAAGCCCCCCAAGGATCATCGTCATGATGCTGACCCGTATGATCGGGCCAGCCAATCGTTGTTCTACCATTTTTCACGCCTTCTTCCGAATAGATTAGATTACGAGGGACATCATCAAGTCGATTACTTTTATTCCGGCAAATGGGGCCAGCATCCCACCGATTCCATAGATCAGCAGATTCCGTCTTAAAAGGATATCCGAGCGCACCGGCTTATACGCCACCCCTTTCATGGCCAAGGGCACGAGAAGGGGAATGATGATGGCATTGAAGATCAGGGCTGACAGGATGGCTGTGACGGGAGACGATAGCTTCATGATATTCAGTGCTTCCATCTCCGGGATGGCCGTCATGAACATGGCCGGTATGATGGCAAAATATTTGGCCACATCATTGGCGATGCTGAAGGTCGTCAAGGCTCCCCTTGTCATGAGCAGCTGTTTGCCGATGGAAACCACTTCGATGATCTTCGTCGGGTCAGAGTCCAGATCCACCATATTGGCCGCTTCTTTCGCCGCCGTGGTCCCGCTGTTCATGGCGAGTCCGACATCGGCCTGGGCGAGGGCAGGCGCATCATTCGTCCCGTCCCCGGTCATGGCGACCAACTTGCCCTGTGACTGTTCAAACCGGATCACCTCGATCTTATCTTCCGGTTTACACTCGGCAATGAACTCATCCACTCCCGCTTCCCTGGCGATCGTTGCCGCCGTCAGCGGGTTATCCCCCGTACACATCACAGTCTTGATCCCCATCTTCCTCAGCTGCTCGAATCGCTCCTTCATACCAGGCTTCACGGTATCTTTCAAATAGATCAGTCCGTAAATCCGATCATCCATGGCAACGGCAAGGGGAGTCCCCCCTTCCCCGGCTATGGCTGTCGATTTCGCCTCCAAATCGGCTGGGATGGATCCACCTTGGGATTTCACCCAGGCCTTCACCGCATCGACGGCTCCTTTTCTTACCCTACGGCCGTCAGGAAGATCCAACCCGCTCATCCTCGTCTCAGCCTTGAAGTCGATGAATGTACCACCTGTGACCTCGGGGATGACGACTCCTCTTCCCTTCAAGAGCTCCAGCACCGACCGTCCCTCTGGCGTCTCATCTTTCAGGGAACTCATTCCTGCCCAGTAAGGAAGCTCTTCTTCCCCTTCCCCAGTCGGAATGATATCACTTGCCATCCGGTTCCCGAATGTGATCGTCCCTGTTTTATCAAGGATGATGGTGTTGATATCCCCGGCTGCTTCCACCGCCTTTCCGGACATGGCCAGCACATTGAACTGTGTGACCCGGTCCATCCCGGCGATTCCGATGGCCGATAACAGCCCGCCGATCGTCGTCGGGATCAGGCATACGAGCAGGGCAATGAGGACTGCGGTATCTATCTGGAACCCAAGGTAGTTCGTGAAGAACGGGAGGGTCATCACCACGAACAGGAAGATCAATGTCAAACTGGTCAGGACGGTATTCAAGGCAATTTCATTTGGTGTCTTTTGACGCTCGGCCCCTTCTACAAGGGAAATCATCCGGTCCAGGAAGGATTCTCCCGGGTTGCTCGTAATCCGGATGGTGATGCTATCACTGACGACCCTCGTTCCTCCCGTTACGGAGTTGAAGTCCCCGCCTGCTTCCTTCATCACGGGAGCTGACTCCCCGGTAATGGCGGATTCATCCACCGATGCGATGCCTTTGATCACTTCTCCGTCCCCAGGTATCCATTCCCCTTGGGATACAATGACAATATCGTCGACTTTCAGTTTGTCAGAAGGCATGTGGCGGATCGATCCGTCCTTCATCCTGACGTTAGCGATCATCTCCTGCTTGGACTTCTTCAATGCCCCGGCCTGGGCCTTCCCCCTCCCTTCGGCCAACGCCTCGGCAAAGTTGGCGAACAAAACCGTAAAAAGCAGGATGAGTGCGACCGAGAGAGAGAACCATGTTCCCGTCCCTCCTGGGCTTTGTGGTAAAAACACCTGGATGAAGGAAATGAAGAACCCAATTTCCACTACGAACATGATGGGATTCTTGACCATCCTTCTAGGGTCCAGCTTCATGATTGATTCTTTCAGTGCGTTCCATAGTAACGATGAGTCCTTGCTATTCTTATCAACAGAAGGCGACGGCACCTCTCTTACCGGTGAGATGATGTCCTCCTCCTGATCCTTCAACAAATGGTTTCCCATTTCTTATCCCTCCAGCTTATAGTGTTAAATATTCTGCAACAGGTCCCAGCACGAGGACCGGGAAGAACGTCAGCGCTCCCACGATCATGATCGTCCCCACGAAGATGGTGCCGAATAGGGGAGAATCTGTACGGAAGGTTCCGATGCTTTCCGGAACAAGCCGCTTCTTGGCCAGGGATGCAGCGACAGCGAGCATGGTAATGACTCCGAAGTACCGCCCGATGAACATGACGATCCCCGTGGAAATGTTCCAAAATGGCGTGGCATCCCCCAGGCCTTCAAACCCTGATCCATTGTTGGCTGCAGACGACGTGAATTCATACATGACTTGCGTCAGTCCGTGGAACCCTTGATTGGAGATGGCATCCGTCCCTGCATGGACATAAAGGGCGATGGCCGATGCACCAAGTATGAGGAGCGGTTGGATCAGCATGGTGACGGCTATGAGCTTCATCTCGCGGGCTTCGATCTTCTTACCAAGAAACTCCGGAGTCCTGCCTATCATCAATCCCGATAGGAAAACGGCGATCAGGACATACATGATGACATTGAGGAACCCGGCACCCACACCACCGAATACGGCATTGAGGAGCATATTGGACAGAGCCAGCATCCCGCTCAAAGGCGTAAGCGTATCATGCATGGTATTGACCGCACCCGTTTCCGAAGCCGTCGTCACCATGGCATACAGGATCGACTCCCCGGGACCAAACCGGACTTCCTTCCCTTCCATGCTCGCCCCATTGATTCCGAGAGCATTCAATGCCGGGTTTCCATGCGATTCCGCCACCATTGACAGGGAGAGCATGACAACGAACATCATCATCATCGAGACGAATAAGAGGCGTCCTTGCTTCTCATTCCCGATCATCCTTCCATACGCGAAGGGAATCGCCGTAGGCAGAAGGAACATCAAAAGGATCTGGAGCATATTGCTGAACGACCCCGGATTCTCAAAAGGATGAGCCGAGTTGACTCCAAAGAATCCACCACCGTTGTTCCCGAGCTCCTTGATCGATAAGAATGAGCCTACGGGACCCCGTGCAATCTCCTGACTCCCACCATCCACGGTCTGCACGGTAACAGATGGTGAAAGCGTCTGTGGTACCCCAAGGGCCACGAAGATCAAGCCGGTGATGAACGCTAGGGGCAATAGCACCCTGGTGATGGAACGGATGAAATCAACGAAGAAATTCCCCGCCCCCTTTCCGGCTAACAACCGGATAAAGGCCATCACCCCGCTCAACGCGGTTGCAGGTGCAGCGAACATCATGAAGAGAACGCCCGCCATCTGGGCGAGATACGACAAACCGGTTTCACCGCTGTAGTGTTGAAGATTGGTATTCGTCATGAAGCTGATGGCCGTATTGAAAGCAAGGGACGCATCCATCCCTTTGATCCCTGCCGGATTCAGGGGAAGTACCCCCTGAAGTCTGAAAACCAGGTACACGAGCGCGATCATGAATACGTTCGTCAGAAGCAGGGAAGCAGCATACCTCTTCCAAGTCTGATTGATCGCCCGGACACCGCCGAGCCGGAAGAGGATGTTCTCTGCCGGGAGGAATACCCGGTCAAGGCGCGTCCGCTCCGTATTGAATGCCTGTGCTAGATAGAGCCCTACAGGCTTTGCCAATAGAATGACAATGAACATGATAAGTACAACTGAACCAATCGTGGAAACCACTTTCCTTCACCCCATATCAAAATTTCTCTGGATTTAGCAACACATAACACAGATAGAACACCAGGATCAGAGCGATCGCCAACATCATCATTTCTCTTCATCCTTTCCCGGTTCCACAATGGACCCGGACCATTTCAATAGTCCTGCCATCGCCAAGGTAAGTACGCCCGTGATGACCATCATCCACACATCCCCCATCTTGATTCCTCCTTTACTTTTTGGCCCAGACCGAAAAAAATAGACCAACGCACACTTCTTCCCCATGTGAAAATCATGAACATGATCTTCATAGAATTGGAGAAAAAGCACACATTGGTCTACTTAATGCCCAGCAGGCTTCATGCCTTCTTTGCATTCTGTCTTCCACGTATTCTTTTTCGTATAGGCATAATAAAAAGACCTACATACACAGGCTGCCCCTCACGTCACAGATGTCTGCAACAAGAGATGCCCCCTGATTAAGGCGGTCTTGTGGACCTCCTTCGCTTTAGCCGACGAAGTTAGCTGACGGGTAGGATGGCGAAAGAGTTTTCTCATCCCTTCTACACAGTAGAATTAACCCCAAAAAAATGGTTCCTCCGCTCTCATTCGAGATTAGGCCGGTTGATGCTGTTGTTTATGAAATTGATATTACTCCGAGTTCATTCCGTTGTAAACGAGGAAAAACCCGATAAAACAGTCATATTCAATCAAAATATTATAAATAACTTCAATTTACTCTCCATTACTCAATCAATCTCATTATTTCTATTATTTCAAAACAAAAAAAATAGGATTGACATCCCCTACCTTATGGACGTACGATTGTCGTTGAAAAGACGTACGCGGAATTCAGGAGGATCTTATGGCAACGAAAAAACGATTAGAGGCCGAGCTGAGCGAAGCCTTCATCAAGCTCCAAAGGGAATTGATCGGGAGGGGACCACAGGAAACGAGGACCTACATCGTCGAAGATATGGTGATCGCGCGGTTCAAGGGCGTCCTCACCGTAGAAGAAAAGCATCTGGTGGAACATGATAATGGACGGAAGCTCGTGAAGCAGATGAGGCAGATCCTCCGGGAGATGTACGGGGAAAAATTCGAAGCCGTCGTGGAAAAGCTGACGAACTGCCACGTCCTTACCAGTCATAGCGATATCAGCACCAGGTCCGGTGAAAGGATCGAAGTGTTCGTCCTTGACCGGAATCTCGAGAAGGAACTGATTCAATAAAAAAAGCCGCAGGGACCCATCCCTGCGGCTGATTCTGCGTTATTGGTTACCTTGCTTGACCCAGCCAGCGACGGTGACGGTACGTTTTGCCTGATGCTTCACGGCAGGCTCCACGTTTTCGACCATATTGCCTTCCTGGTCGACGGTCACACTCGTTCCGTATGGGTTTCCTCCTGTTGTAAAGAGAACAGGATCTGTGTATCCAGGTGATGCCACGATCGCTCCCCAGTGGTGCATCGTCGTGTATAGAGACAGGATGGTTTGCTCCTGGCCTCCGTGTGGATTCTGGGCTGAAGTCATAGCACTGACCACTTTGTTGGCAAGCTTGCCGTTGAACCAAAGTCCGCCTGTTGTATCGATGAACTGTTTCACCTGTCCAGGCACGTTTCCGAAGCGGGTCGGGATGCTGAAGATGATGGCGTCGGCCCATTCAAGATCGGCAAGCGTCACTTCCGGAACATCTTTCGTTGCCTCCACATGTGCTTTCCAAGCTGGATTGGATTCAATGGCACCTTGTGGCGCTGTTTCAGGCACCTTCAGTACTTTCACTTCTGCGCCGGCTTCCTTTGCCCCTTCTTCTGCCCATTGGGCCATCTTGTAGTTGGTACCTGTTGAACTATAATAAATCACTGCTACTTTTACGTTTTCCATCGTTGTTTCCTCCTTTTGTTGTGTTCCGAATAGTTTACTGAAAAATCCCATGTTCATTCTCCTCTGACTCTAGATGTGCTTCCTTCAGTCCGGCCGTTTGATTGTGAAGGTCTCACCGACCTTGGCATAGTCATTCCCCGCCAGACGGCTGACGGCCTGGAGCTTCTCCTTATCGATACGGCCGTTTTCATACAGGTCCTCACGGATATGGAACTTCACGATCCGACCGATGACAAGATCGGCTCCCCCGGCAGTGACGATCTGCTCCAGCACGCATTCCATCCGTACTTTCGCTTCCTCTACACCCGGTACCCCCACCACCTCACTCTGGATCGGGGTTAATCCGGCAAGCTCCACTTCACTCTCATCCGGCTTCAAGCTGGCGGCCGTTTCATTGATCTTGCTTACGTTGCCTTCATCCACGATGTGGACGACAAATTCCTTTGTTTGTGCGATATTCCTTGATGTATCCTTCTGTTCACCCGCTTTGCGTTGGACGGCAATGGAAACCATCGGCGGGTCCGCCGAAACGACATTGAAGAAGGAAAATGGTGCTCCGTTCACCGTTCCCGACGGCGACTGGGATGTCACGAATGCAATCGGCCTCGGGATGATGCTTCCGATGAGGAACTTGTAGTTATCCTTGGCCGATAGCTGCGATGGATCAATGGAAATCAATGAAATCACTCCCCGATTAGTCTAGCTCTTTCACTTCGATCGGGATCAGGGCCTGCTCGATCCTATCCCGATGTCCCTCATACTGCTCCGGCAGCATGAGCTTCTCTCCCATTGTTTCCACCGTTTCATCATGCGCAAACCCTGGTGGGTCCGTCGCGATCTCAAAGAGGATTTCTCCATGCTCACGGAAGTAGATCGCGTTGAAGTAGTTTCGGTCCTTCACTTCAGTGACGCCATAGCCGCTTTCGCCGACAAGGCGCTGCCATTGGAGCTGGTCTTGGTCATCTTCCGCCCGCCATGCGATATGGTGGACCGTCCCCACTCCAGAGCGTCCCCGGCCGACGGAGGTTTTCTTCACATCGATGAGGTTTCCGATGTCAGCCGTAGATCGGAAGCGGATATAGTCTCCTTCCTCGCCTACCTTCTCAAGACCCATCACCTGCTCCAGCAATTCAGCCGTTTTTTCAGGGCGTGCAGATAGAAGGATGGCTCCACCGAACCCTTTGATGGCGACGTCGGAAGATACCCCTCCGAACGACCAGCCGTTGTTCTCCCCGCCTTCTCGCTCCACGATTTCCAGATGAAGGCCGTGTGGATCATCGAACGTCAGATACGTTTCGCCGAAACGCTGTGATTCTTTTGCCTCAATGTTGAACGTCTTCAGGCGCTCTTCCCAAAATGCCAGGCTTCCTGCTGGTACGGCATAGGTGGTGACACCCACTTGCCCATCGCCGATCGCTCCTTGGCGTGCTCCTGCCCATGGGAAGAAGGTGATGATGGTTCCTGGACTTCCGCCTTCGTCTCCGAAGTAAAGATGATAGGTACCCGGGTCGTCGAAGTTGACGGTTTGTTTGACGAGGCGGAGTCCGAGGACGCCTGCATAGAAGTCGATGTTTTCCTGTGGATGGCCGACGATGGCGGTGATGTGGTGGATTCCAGCTGTTCGTTTTTGCATGGTGGATCTCCCCTTTGGTTCGGAATGGTTTATATGGATGATTCTTTTTGTGTTCATGGTGGATAGATTCGAGTCCGTTCGTGTTCGCTGCGGGGTGCCGCTTTCCGCGGGGAGGGAGTTGAGCCGCTTCGGCTATCGCCTGCAGGGTCTCAACCTTCCCTCCTTTTCCGCAGGAGTCGGCACCCCTCCGCTACCACTCACTTTTCGATGATTTAAAGTGAGTGTTCCTAACAGACCTTGATGGGTGTAACTCATTCAAAAACGATTTCTGATTTCTTTTCTGAAATGATCCTGCTCATTCCTTCCACTCTTTCGCAACTGAGATGATACCCAGAGTGCATTGGAGCGGAAGGTACTTGACTCCTACGGGAATAGAGGGATGTTCGAGACCCCGCAAGAATGAGGAGGCTCGACTTCCTCCCCGTGGAAAGCAAGTGCCTGCAGCGGAAAGGAACGGTCTTCGTGGTATTTATACTATTTTCAATATTTGCTTCTGTATTCCTTCTTTTGCTTTGAATTAAAATATCTTTAATTCGAGATAATTATATGATGGATGCTCTTTCGATGTCAATGGTTTGGGAGAAAAAACTTTTAATTCGAGATATTTTCTTGAATGTTTGCTCCTTATTTACTTGGAAAAAGCGTTTATCTTGTATGAATAAAAGGAATCTTATTAGGTAGGCTCCATTTTAAGGAGTACGTTACTTACGGTATAAGAAGGAGGTAAGAAATGATCCGATTTGAGAATGTTTCAAAAGTATTTGACGGAAATAAGAAGGCCGTGGACTCAGTCAGTTTCACGATTCCAAATGGGGAAATCTTCGTGCTGATCGGTCCGAGTGGATGCGGAAAGACAACGACGCTCAAAATGATCAACCGGCTCATTGAGTTATCTGATGGGACGATTTATATCAATGATGAGAAAGTCAGTACATACAATGTGCACGAGCTGAGATGGAACATCGGGTATGTGCTACAGAATATCGGACTGTTCCCACATATGACCATCGAGGAGAATATCACCATCGTCCCTGAGATGAAGAAGTGGCCGAAAGAAAAGACAAGCAAGCGTGTGGATGAGCTTTTACGGATGGTGGGTCTTAAACCCGCTGACTATAAAGACCGTAAGCCCGGTGAATTATCGGGTGGTCAGCAGCAGCGGATCGGAGTCGCGCGCGCCCTTGCGGCAGACCCGGAATTCATCCTGATGGATGAACCGTTCAGCGCCCTCGACCCCATCACGAGGGAAAAGCTCCAGGATGATATTCTGTCCCTCCAGAAGGAGATCAAGAAAACCATCGTGTTTGTCACCCATGATATGCAGGAGGCCCTGAAGCTCGGAGATCGCATCTGCCTCATGAAGGACGGCGAAGTCGCCCAGGTAGGGACACCCGAAGAGTTGATCCATCATCCTGCCAATGAATTTGTCCGGGATTTCATCGGAGGGAAAGGACATTCCCTTGAGAATGACTTCAACCTGGCCGATCTCCTCTCACCGATTGAAGAACCGATGGATGTGGACCGGGCATCTATCCCGATCGACAGCACGATTGACGAAACCCTTTCAGCCCTTGCACAGGAAGAGATCGCAATCGTGAAAAAAGACGGGACCCCCGTCGGATACGTTTCAAGGGAAACCATCATCCGGCATCTTGCAGGAGTGAAAGCAGGTGAAACAGGATGAATGGATTGATGGAAACGTTCAATAACCGGAAAGGCGAATTGCTTAACGATCTCTTACAGCATATCGAAATCTCCTTCATTGCCCTGTTCTTCGCACTCATCATATCCATTCCGCTGGGCATTTATCTGACCAGGAAACAGAAGGTGGCGGAGGCGATCATCGGCATCACGGCCGTATTCCAGACGATTCCGTCGCTGGCCCTCCTCGGACTCTTGATTCCTCTAGTGGGTATCGGAACCGTCCCTTCCATTATCGCCCTTGTCGCCTATGCGCTCCTCCCGATTCTGAGGAATGTGTATACGGGTATCAATGAAGTGGATCCCGCCTTGACAGAAGCGGCAAAGGGACTCGGGATGAACAGCTGGAGGCGCCTGATCAAAGTCGAGCTGCCACTTGCCATGCCTGTCATCATGGCCGGGATCCGGACGTCGATGGTCCTCATCATCGGCACGACGACGATCGCCGCCTTGATTGGAGCCGGTGGGCTCGGGGATCTCATCACCGTCGGGATCAGCCGGAACGATACCGACCTGATCCTTCTCGGTGCCATCCCCGCTGCCCTGCTAGCGCTTTTCTTCGATTTCCTATTGCGGATCATTGGAAGGCTACCATTCAAGAAATCCCTGATATCGGTTGCATCTGTCATCGTCATCGCCTTCTTGATCATCGGAGGTTCCGCCTTCTTAAAACCAAAGGAAGCCGATCTTGTCATCGGCGGGAAGCTTGGACCTGAGCCGGAGATCCTCATGAATATGTATAAACTCCTGATTGAAGATGAAACCAACATCACAGTTGAGGTGAAGCCGAATATGGGGCCGACCACCTTCATGTTCAATGCACTGAGGTCGGGGGATATCGACATCTACCCTGAATTCACAGGGACTGTCATTGCCGATCTCCTGAAGGAATCACCTGAGAGCACCGATGAGAAAGAGGTCTATACGCAGGCGAAAGAAGGTGCAAAGGATAAACTCGGCTTTGCGTTACTTGAGCCGATGAAGTACAACAATACCTATGCCCTTGCCGTTCCCGAGGAGCTGGCACAGCAGTACGACCTGAAGACCATTTCCGATCTGAAGGCCATCCAGGGCAGCATCAAGGCCGGATTCACACCGGAATTCCCTGAGCGGGACGACGGCTACCCTGGCATCCAGAATCGTTACGGCATCGAGTTCCCATCCGTAAAGGTCATGCAGCCCGAACTGCGGTACACAGCGATTGATTCAGGCAAGATCAATCTGGCCGACGCCTACTCCACTGATCCTGAAATCGAGAAATACAATCTGAAAGTACTCGAAGATGATAAGGGACTCTTCCCTCCGTATCAAGGTGCCCCGATCATGAAAGAGGAGCTCCTTGAAGAATATCCAGAGCTTGAGGACATCCTCAACAAATTGTCCGGCAAGATCACGGATGACGAGATGAGGGAAATGAACTATCAGGTTTCCGTCGAGGACCGCTCGGCAAGAGAAGTGGCCGAAGAGTATTTAAAGGAGAATAAGCTTATTCAATAAACCAAAAACCGGTCCGCCCATGTTGGCGCGTCCGGTTTTATTCGTCTTGCTCAATCAGATTTCCTTGCTCATCAAAAACTTCTATCTTCACATCATCATAGGAATCCTTCAGCGTATGCACCGTAATGGGCTCTTGGCTATCAAGAGCGAATTCTTCCGATTGACCGTCCGCATTCACTTTCACGTTCCCCATTTTCTGATCGGGGTGAAGGATGGCGAGAGTGGTTTTACCGTCCCCTGTCAGGACAGCGGTCGTCACCTTCTGCTTTTTTTCAACTTCCTGATAGTTATTCTCTTTGCCGTCGAATTCCATGATCCCAAACAGGTCATCAACAGTCTCATAGACGGCGACCAGGGAGCTTTCCCCGTCCTGGGGTACGGTCTGGCGATACAGATCCAAGCCATGTTCCACCCGGTATTCCGTGAACTGCTCCAAGAGCTTTTCAGATGGACTGGAACACGCGGAAAGAGCAGAAATGAACGCTACCAGCAAGGTGAGTTGTACACCGGGTCTAAAAATGCGTTGGAATCTCTTTACACAACGGCTCATTCAGGACTTTTTTCCTTCATGGCGATCAATATCTTATCTAGTTTATCTTCAACCGCCGCAAGTCGTTCCTCTTTTAAATCCGTCTTCTGTTTTCCATTGTTGACCAACCTCACCGCGACGGCTGTGACAAACACCAGTCCTGCACACAAGATCAACAATGACACCATGAATACACTATCTCCTCCGCCCATGTCAACACCCCCTCTGGAATATTTTTCTACATTATACCATTTAAACCGTATATGTACATCCCTTCGGATTCATGTTTACACAGAGGCCAATTTATATTCCCAGCGGGACAGTGAGACATACCCTCACGCATGTCTCACCTGCACCACTCTTTCATTGAAATACATGGCTCATATGACACCAAAAGTGTAAGAACCATCTTGGGGCCCATCCATCCTCTTACAAACCATCATACTACCCCTTCCCCTTATGTCAGGCTCCTCCCCACAACCACCTTTTCCTTACACGAAGCCATGTAGGTAGCGTACCGTAGACAGGTTTCCCAATCATCTTCCACTTCCATCGGCCACCACCTGATTGCCCCCATCGGCGCATTGGCCGCGTAGGTTTCCACAAGATGCGGTATCCTTCCGGCGATGACGATCTCATGATCTGAGAATCCGGTTTCCAGGCCTTCCCTGAGTGCTTCAAGAAGAAGAGTGTGATCATACTCTTCTTCTTCATGAGGGATGGGGAATAACAATGAGCGACGATCCTCCCTCTCATGGATGAGATGAGCCGTCTTCACACCGGCATCATCCGTTTTCCGCTTCCAGATCCGGTCATAGGGAATCTTACGGGGCAGTTCAAGGGACTCGAGCCTCTCCCCGATCCGGTTCCCATAATAGTTGTAAAGCTGCTGCACAAGAAGCTGAATCTGCTTGTTCCTTGTAAACGTCGTATTGCTCCCACCTGTGTTCCGGTATTGGATATAGAGAAGGTCCGGGATGGCCACGACACGGGTTGACAGGAACGTCCGGACGAGAAGGTCATAGTCATCTGCCACGAGCAGTTCCTCCCTGTGTCCTCCGATGAGATGGTAGCAGTCCCGCCTCCATGCACGGGGGTGGTTCGGAAGGCCGACGAGATGCCTGATGGTCGTTCCATTAAGGGCCGTGTGCTTATTCACATTCTGCCAGCGCTTCATCTTGTGGATCCACACCCGGTAGTACAGGTTATAGCCGTAGCCGCTGTCCCAGCCGTACCAATGGGCGTGGAGATTATCGGCATGGACCTCCGTACAATCTCCATAGGCAAAACCGCAGTCGGGATTCTCCTGGAAGGCCGACACGATTTTCTCCAGACAATCCTCCGTGAGCTCGTCATCATGATCAACCTCCACCAGGATTTCCCCGGTGCATAGACTTGCCGCATACCGTTTCACCGCTCCGATATAGCCGGACGATCCGTCTGGTCGGTAGCGCCTGACTCTTGAATCATCCAGCCCCATCAGATCCGTTTGGTACGTCTCATCTTCGTCACCGGAGTCATCCACGATGACCCATTCCCAGTTCGTATAGGTCTGCTTCAAGAGAGATTCATAGGGCCGCCTGATTTTGTTTCCCGACCGGTAGGCTGCCGTGAAGACTGACACGAGGGGCCGGTCGCTGATGGTGGAAGGAATGGAAATCTCCTCACCTTCAGGCAGGGGATCCGTCCGCTTCAACCAGCAGTGAAAGAGGTGATCCGCCTCAATTTCCTCTCCCGACTTGACATGGATCCATCGCCTGCGCTCCTCAAGGGGCAGGCCGTTCAACCCTTTGAATTCCTTCCAATCATCCCCTATGGATACATACACACGTGGATGTTTTGGATCGATCTCCGGCTGTGACGCATCGGCATCACACAGAACGATATCAATTCCCTTTTCCATCAGGCGATTGAAGATGATGTGAAGATAGTGATCCGTATAAGAATCAGAGATATAGAGATAGGCCGTGAACATGGAGGACTCCGCTCCCCCCTCCTCGTTGTTCCGCCTCAGGCGTCCAATCCGATCCGTCCCCCTGTAGACCTCTTCCATTTCTCCTTTCCGGATGAGCATATGCTCTTGCTGGGCATTGGTCCCTTTGGGAAACAGGACACCCAGCCCGTTGCTGTGGGTGAAATCGATGTGAGGATCCCCTTGTCGTTCCGCCCAGAATTTATATACTCCAAAGTCCCTTCCCCTCACATACGTGTCATGGAACAGGACGACCCCGTTCTCCGACAGCTTCGGCAACCACGTGGTGTAATCATGGCTGACGGCTTCATATGTGTGGTATCCGTCAATATGAAGAAGGTCGATGGATCCGTCTTCGAACTCCTTCAGTGCTTCATCGAAGGTTTTCCTCAGCAGCTTGCCGATCCCGGGGAACTCCCTTTCCGTCACAGCTTTGACGCCTTCATATACATCGTCACCATAATAGCCTGCGTGGGGATCACCTTCCCACGTATCCACTGCGTGACATGTGGATGACAGTCCCCCATCCTTCACTGCCTGGCAAAAGCTGAAAAATGACGTTCCATATTGAGTACCCAGCTCAACGATGCATTCAGGAGCAAGGTAGCGTACAAGGTCATAAGCAAACCTGCGATGACCTGACCATGGGCCATATCGGATGGCACCTGCAGGCAGTTCCTCCGCTTCGTCAACGGCAAATGTCGCATGGCGATAATCCCAGCCTTTCATCTCCCTCCTCCTCTCACAAAAAAACACATACCTCCTTACAAGGTATGTGAAAAAACGTTCATTATATCTTAAACCCGAATGGAATCGAGGTAGCGTTTGACCGCATCTTTCCACGGGGGAAGGGGTGGCGCTTTTTGGTTCGCGAGCACGGAGTATCGGGGTCTGGCTGCCTTGCTTGGGTATTCCTTTGAAGGGCAGGGTAGGATGATTGTCTTTTTACCTGAAAGCCGGATGGATTCATCAGCCAGCTCCCTCCACGAGCATGCCCCGGCATTAGCAAGATGGAATGTGCCGAATCGATGAGTTTCAACCAGCCGGATAATGGCCCCGGCGAGATCCACGGTATACGTCGGACTGCCAAGGACGTCGTCCACGACCTTCAGGGTGTCGTTCGTTTCCGATAAAGTCAAGATCTTCTTGATGAAATTCGGCCCCCCTCCCCCGAACACCCAGGACGTCCGCACAATATAGTGCCGGGGAGCCGCCTTCCTCACCGCCTCTTCCCCGGCAAGCTTCGACCTTCCATAGGCATTGAGGGGAGCCGGATGATCCCCCTCTTCATACGGGGCCTTCTTCTTCCCATCGAAGACATAGTCCGTGCTGATATAAACCAACACAGCTCCGACTGCACTTGCTGCTTCCGCTATATAACTGGTTCCCTCTTCATTCACAAGGAAAGCCCGTGCTTCCTCTTCTTCCGCCAGCTCCACATCCGTGAAGGCCGCACAGTGGATGATGATGTCGGGGGAGGACCGGTAAATGAAGCCCTTGGTCTGATCCACATCCGTCACATCGAGTTCGGCCCTGTGCGGTGCCAGGAATGGCCTGCCCGCATCCCTCAGCTGCCGGATGATTTCACTGCCGAGCTGGCCTGATCCACCCGTGATCATAATGGTCACAGTCCCACGCCCCTTTTCAACACATATTCCCACCATGGGCGATGCTCCTTGTACCATCGGATCGCCTTTTTCAAAGCCGGCTCAAATTCATATCGGGGGGCCCAGCCCAATTCATTCCTGATCTTATCCGAATCGAGTGCGTAGCGGTAATCATGTCCGGGGCGGTCATCAACATAGGTGATCCGGTTTTCATCCAATTCGAGCTCCTCCAGGATGAACCTCGCGATTTCGAGGTTTTTCCGCTCATTGGAAGAACCGATGTTGTAGACTTCCCCTGCAATCCCTTTTTCAATTACAGCGTCGATGGCCGTACAATGGTCGTGCACGTGGATCCAATCCCTGACGTTCTGTCCTGTTCCATAGAGTGAAAGAGAATGCCCTCTCAGTGCCTGGATGATCATCTTCGGGATGAACTTCTCCGGGAACTGCCGCGGTCCGTAATTGTTTGTACAGCGCGTAACATTGACGGGCAGGCCGAATGTATGGTGACAGGCGAGGACGAGGCAATCGGACGCCGCCTTGCTCGCAGCATACGGGCTTCGTGGTGCTAACGGGGATTCTTCTGTGAAGCTTCCTGTTTCCCCAAGGCTTCCGTATACTTCATCGGTGGAAATATGAATGAAGCGTACGCCGTGCTCCCTTGCCACGTCCAGAAGCACCTGGGTGCCGGCTACATTTGTATGGATGAAGGATGACGCCGAGGCAATGCTCCGGTCCACATGGGACTCGGCCGCAAAATGGACGATCAAATTGATGTTGAACTGCCTGATCAGATCATCGACGAGCTCCCCATTGTTGATATCCCCCTCCACGAATGTGTAGCGTGGGCTATTCTCCAGCTCTTTCAACGACTCAAGGTCTCCTGCATAGGTGAGCGCATCAAGATTCACGATCCTGTCCTCCGTCCCTCTCAATCTATGATGGATGAAGTGATGACCGATGAATCCCGCTCCCCCCGTTACAAGGATGCTATACTCATTCAAAATCGGCATCCTCCCAACCTGGCAGGCTTTCATCTTTTCCAGAAAGAATCGGCACATCCACCGGCCAGTCGATGGCAAGATGGGGGTCATCCCAGCGGATTCCCCGGTCGGACGCGGCGTGGTAATAGGAGTCCGCCTTATAAAGGACGGTCGTCCCTTCCTCCAACGTGCAAAAGCCATGGGCCATGCCCTTTGGAATATAGAGCTGCCGTTTATTCTGTGCACTGAGGACCGTCCCGAACCAACGTCCGAACGTACTCGATCCCTTCCGTATGTCCACCGCCACATCAAAGATCGATCCCGAAGCCACCCTCACCAGCTTCGTCTGGGCATGTTCCCCGATCTGATAGTGCAGGCCCCTCAGCACGCCCGCCTTCTCTGAAAACGATTCGTTATCCTGGACGAACCTGGCCATCAATCCGTGGATGCCTGCCCTCCGTTCGTTGTAGCTTTCGAAAAAATATCCCCGATGATCCCCGAGTACTTGTGGTTCCAGCACCACCACGCCATGGAGATTTGTCTCTATGACCTTCATCTTTTACTCCCCCTTGCTGCCACCCTCTTGAGATACTGTCCATATGGATTATTATGGAACTGATGACCGAGCTTCATCAGCTCTTCTGAAGTAATCCACCCCTTTCGGAAGGCTACTTCTTCCATACATCCGATTTTGACGTTTTTCGTCTCTTCCATCGTCTTGATAAACTGCGATGCCTTGAATAGGGACTCATGGGTACCTGCATCCATCCAGGCATCATGTTCCCCGAGGAGACGGACCGAAAGTTTCCCCGATTGCAGGTAGATACGGTTGATATCCGTAATCTCAAGCTCTCCACGCACGGATGGCCGCAGGCTTTTGGCAACTGCCACGACATCGCTGTCGTACACATATAACCCTGCGACAGCATAGTTGGACTTCGGGCAGGCCGGCTTTTCCTCGATTGACTCCACTTGCCCTTCGCTTGAAAAGCCCACCACCCCGAAACGCTCCGGATCTACTACATAAGCACCAAAGACAAGAGCATCATCCCCGTGCCACACGGGATCCTGAAACCCCGGCCCATAAAACACATTGTCTCCAAGAATTAACGCCGTACGCTCTTCTCCTATGAAGGCTTCCCCTATGATAAAAGCCTGAGCGATGCCCTCCGGTTTCGGTTGCAGTGCATACTGGATTGAGATCCCGAGCGTACTCCCATCACCGAGAAGCTGCCCGTATCGACCGAGATCCTGCTCCGTCGAAATGATCAAGATTTCACGGATTCCTGCTTCCATCAACGTACAGATGGGGTAGTAAATCATCGGCTTATCGTAAAGGGGAAGGAGATGTTTCGAGATTGATTTCGTCAATGGATACAAGCGCGTACCGCGCCCCCCTGCTAATATGATGCCTTTCATATGGAACGCTCCCAACATAAGAAGATATTTCTGCTGTGTTATCGTATGCAAGGCACAAAAAGAAGGTCCGCTGAGCACACATGTGATAAAACCAAAAAAAGGAAAATATCTATTACTGTCGAATATTTAAGAATCACGCTTAATCAAATAATGTAAAAAGGAGAAACCAATGCGCAAAAAGAAAAAAATCCTGTTGTTAGTGTTCCTTTCTGTAGCGGTCTTGATCGCCCTGCCACCCTTCCTTGCGCCCGTTGTACACGGCCAAAGCTCGCCTGAATCTGCTTTGAGGGCACACATCTATCAAGAAGGCCATCCGTACCAAAGCTTTTTCGCATGGATCAACGAGAACGACTACGTTGATGCTGAATTAGGGCAGCTCTATGATGTGAAATGGTTCGATTTTAATAGTCCGACCGGAGATACTTCCTCTGTCTGTTATGCACCCAAACAGGATGGCACTTACATGATCCAATGTGGCACCGGGCCATGAATGAAGGAATCGTGTATTTTTGTAGAGGACATTTACAAAAAAGCTAGGTCCATGGAAAAGATGATCGCTGTACAATACAGGGATCATCTTTTTTGATTGCATATCGGCAATGAGTAGCTGATTTTTTGAATGATCCTTTAAACGCTTGGTTAATTCCAATATTTTCAGCAAATAATAGAGTGGCTAACCAGTTCATAAGGGGGATTTATATGCCACAGGATCGAAAAGCAGACACTCAAAGCGATACATACGGAGGAAAAGAAATCAAGCCCTATCAGCAACAACGATTACCGCATCACATGGAAATGGAGCTTCCACACGAACTCTCCATTAACCCTCTGTTTGCCCGCGAAGGTGAATCCACCATTCCCCGCTTTCATCTGGCAGATGGGGGAATGCTACCAGAAACAGCCTATCAGATCGTCCATGATGAAATCACCCTTGATGGCAATGCACGCTTGAACCTCGCTACATTCGTCAGCACGTGGATGGAGCCGGCCGCAGAGCGCTTGTATGCCGAATCATTCGACAAAAACATGATAGACAAGGATGAATATCCGCAGACAGCCCAAATCGAGGAGAGATGCGTCCGCATTTTAGCCGATCTCTGGCATTCACCCGAGCCTTTGAAGACGATGGGGGTTTCCACAACGGGGTCGTCGGAAGCCTGTATGCTTGGAGGGCTGGCGTTGAAAAGGCGCTGGCAAAACGCACGCAAAAAGGAAGGGAAACCAGTAGATCGCCCCAATATCGTGTTTAGTTCTGCTGTTCAGGTCGTTTGGGAAAAATTCGCGAACTATTGGGAGGTGGAACCACGCTACGTAAAGGTCACCCCGGAGCATCCCAAATTGAATCCTGAGGGAGTCCTCGCTGCAGTGGACGAAAATACGATTGGGGTAGTCGCCATTCTTGGCGAAACGTATACCGGCCTATATGAACCAATAGTCGCGATTGCGAAAGCATTGGACGATCTGCAGGAGAAATCCGGCCTCAATATTCCGATGCATGTGGATGCCGCGTCAGGGGGATTTATCGCACCGTTCCTTCAACCTGACCTGGTTTGGGATTTCCAACTGCCAAGGGTGAAGTCCATCAATGTATCCGGACATAAGTATGGATTGGTCTACCCGGGATTGGGTTGGATCATCTGGAGGGAAGCCAAGGACCTCCCTGAGGAACTCATCTTCCGCGTCTCCTATCTGGGCGGGAATATGCCGACTTTCGCCTTGAATTTTTCCCGACCCGGCGCCCAAGTGCTGCTGCAATATTATAATTACCTGCGTCTGGGGAAAGAAGGGTACTATGAGGTCCAAAAGGCTTCACAGAACGTTGCCCTCTTCCTGAGCAAGGAGATTCAGAACATGGGACCGTTTGAACTTTTATCCGATGGTTCCGATATACCCGTCTTCGCTTGGCGACTGAGAGATGATGCCACATCCCATTGGACGCTATTTGATTTATCCAGACAAATGCGTGTGTTCGGCTGGCAGGTCCCCGCCTATCCATTGCCTCCTGACATGGCAACGGTGACGATAATGCGGGTGGTGGTCCGGAATGGTTTCTCCATGGACCTTGCCCATTTATTTTTGGTGAACCTCAAACAGGCCGTTGCTTTTCTCGATACACTGGACGCACCTATGCCACATGATACGAAGTATGATAATAGGTTTCATCATTAGAAGGTAAACATGAGCAGATCTACCGAGTAGTTCCTGGTACTACACAAAAAAGCACCCTATAGGCAGACTCAGGTCTGTTCTATAGGGTGCTTTTTTCAGTCCTAGGGACCGTTGTTATTAGATCGACTTCACCATGCCTCCATCCACGAGGAAGGAGCTTCCGGTCATATAGGTGTTGGCGTCTGATACAAGGAAGGTGACGACGTTGGAGAACTCTTCCGGTGTCCCGTAGCGTTTCAACGGGATCTTCGCCTTCGACTCTTCCTCCACCTCTTCCACGCTCTTCCCATGCTTTTCCGCATTGACCGAATCGAGATGGGCGACGCGGTCGGTGGCGATCCTTCCTGGGGCTACGGTATTGATCAGGATGCCGTACTCTGCGAACTCATCGGCAAGGGTCTTCGCCATGCCGATCATCCCCGTACGGAACGTATTGGAGAGGATCAGTCCCGGGATCGGCACCTTGATGGAAGAAGAAGCGATATTGATGATGCGCCCTCCATCCTTTTTCAGATGAGGCAAGGCCTCCCGGATGAGACGGACATAGCTCAATAGATTGAGCTGGAAGGCATTGATCCAGTCTTCATCGCTGAACTGCTCGAAGCTCCCTGCAGGAGGACCACCCGCATTGTTGATAAGGACATTGATCCCCCCGTACACGTCCACCGTCTGTTCCACAAGGCGGGTGATTTCTTCCGGCTTTGTAATATCTGCCGGACAATACTCCACTGTTCCATGGGCACTCAGCTCCTCCTTGACCTCTTTCAGAGTCCCCTCATTCCTGCTCGTGAGCATGACCCGCATGCCTTCTTTGACAAATTGGGTCGCAATGGCCTTGCCGAGCCCCTGGCTTGATGCCACCACCAAGGCCACTTTTCCATTCAGATTCAAGTTCATCCTGCTTCCTCCTTCTATGTATCCCTTCTATCACTCTATAACCTTCTCGGTTCAAGATGAAACTTCCTTCCCGACCCGATGGAAAGATTCCGCTGTTACAGCAGATGAAGCGTGAGAATGGGAGGAAATGACTTTTTTCTTTCGCGGTTTGACTGAAGGATCAAGGAGTCCTTCCAGTCCTTTCGTTGTTGCGGTCAAGGCAATGATGGCCAACGAGAAGAACAGCATCGGTGTCATGAAGATCCACCATGCATTATAGATTTCACTGTAGTTCGTCCCCATGATGCTTGCCCACTCCTGGACGAACGGTTTAGGTGGATCACATCCGGCCGGATCATAGCATACGTCCGTTCCCCCGAAGTAAATCGTGAAGAATCCGAGATGGGCGATGATCAGGAGTGCCTGGATGACGAGCTTCGGGAAGAGAATGAACAGCCGCCCCTTCAGATGGGGGAGCACATGCTTCCAGAATAGGAAGAACCGGCTGCCGCCGAGGACCCGCGCACCTGCAATGAATTCCTTGCCGAGGATTTCTTTTGTTTCGTTGGAAATCAGGATGGCCGTCGTGGGCAGCATGATGAAGGCCAGCACCAGAATTGTCCAGATAATCCGCTCATTCAAGGTGGTGGTAAAGCCATCCTCCGTCTCCCACAGCAACGGGTACAGGACGTTGTACGCGATGATGGACTGCGGGATGAAATAAAAGCCCATGAGCACCTTATCCGAGTAGCGCCTGACTGCCGGCTTCCAGAATCCCATGAGGACACCGACAAGAAACGCCAAAAGGAAGGCGACTAGGGAAATGGCAATCGCTGCACCGAGGGTATATACCGCTCCGTCCAGCACCTTATAGAACATATGATAGCCGTCCCGGTCGGTCCCGAACAGGATCTGTGATGACGGGCTGAACGGAGCTGCAGCGAACCCCTCATCTCCGTTTGTCATGACGGTCTTAGGAATCTTGGATCCTTGGGAATGGAAAAGGATGCTCCACCCCAGCATCAAAAGGATGAACCCTGCTCCAAATCCTATCAGTAGCCAATTTTTCAACGTCGTCATAAACTCATCTCCTTCCCGATCCGGTGCTTCACCGTGAACTGCATCGCTTTCAGCACCCCATAGATCGGGAGAAAGAGCAGAATAGACGTGATGGCAAAGATCGCCGGCGTATTATAGGTGAACAAGAACGACGTGACACCGAAGACATTATACAGATACTCGAGGATCAACAGGTTCGACAGCATCATCCACACAATCTGCTTGCCGTGGTACGTCAGGCTGACCAGGATGTTCCGGATCATATGGATGAACAGGATCCGGTATTTTGTCAGTCCTTTGCTCCGGGCAAGCTCGACATATGGCAGATCTTCCTCTTCTTTCACGAATGAAATCATCAGACCGAGGAAGAAGAAGGTCGGCAGTACGCTCAGGGTGACGGCCGGAAGGAAGATGATTTCATTTGGATCAAGGGAGGCCACATCACCGAGAAGGATCCCCGTCTTCTTGAAAAACCAGATGATGAAGAGCTGCAGTGTGGCAATGACAAAGATATCCGGCACAGACTCGAGAACGGCGGCGATGGATTTGATTGCATTTTTCACGATTCGCCCGGACACCGTATAGATGATTAAGAGAATAAGAGAAGCACCGAGGGATATGGCAATCGCCAGAAAAAGGATCCGCATACTGCTCCATAGTGCCAGCAGGATGACTGGGAACAGCGGTCTCTCCGTTTGCGTTATGGTATATACGAGATCAAACGGATGAGAGAGATCCCCCCACATACCCAGGAAGGTTTGTCCGTACGATGCGAAGGAGAGGGATTGGGTTTCAAACAGGCCGGACCCGGCACTGACCAGTAGAATTCCTGCAATGATCAAAACCGGCTCGAGCAACCAGGCGAATCGCTTCATTACATTCAAAATTAATCCTCCAATGCCTTTTTTTGTCATTATACCACATCAATTTTTCAAAAAAAGACTTTTTAGTGGGGTATCCACAGCTTAGAAAAATCGATGTGACTGAAAGAATGAAATGTTACGTCTTTAATCATCGGGTGGAAGGTTCTCTTTTTAATCGGATGATAAAGGAAGATTAGAAGATTTTTATGTCTAATGTGTTCTTCAATTCTTTCCATGATGGCTTCCCTGCCTGGCCAATCCTCCTTCTTGAACTTTTCAAGTTCCTTGTCAATCCATTCAATTGAATCAATGGGAAACATTTTTCTGAAGTATAGGAAATCATTCTTGAATGCACCCAGAAAAGAGAGATGTGAATCGAGCGATGATACTTCTCCAATTAAAACGACGTCTGCCATCTGATCAATGTTTGACTCATAAAAGTCCTTGTAAGAAAAAGGATGTAATTCAAATAAGATACCAAACTGGGCACCTCTCATCTTCAGCCATTCTGCAGTTTGAATGCCTTTACCGTAGTCGAGGTGATACAACTGTATCGCTTTACCACTATAACCAGACTCCTTTAGTAATGGATAGATTTTTTCTGACCGTTTTTCTTGTCGACATGACCTGGATGGTACAAAACTACTCGCCTCAACCCATTCTCCCCACCCTAGATCATTCCCCATTTCATTGATATCCACTAGATGATACAACGCTTTTCTAAATGAATGTTCTTTAATAATCGAATCTCTCTTACCATTACACAAAAGAAAGCGGAAACCCGATTCAATGGCTTGCTTGCTCTTCACCTGATCAGGTTGTGAATCGTCCAAATTGTAATTGACAATGGAAGCAGCTTCTTTAGTAACTCCATAAAAATGCAGTTCGTCCAAGAGCGGTCTCTCCAGAAAATAATGATCAAATGCCTCCAGAACAAGCTTGCTTGTCGTCCTTTCTTTTATTGCAAATGGACCACTGCCTATCCACTCGTACTCATTAAATATCATGGAAGCCGGAAGAATTGAAAAATGGGGAGATGCGATATATCTAAGGAAGAATGGATTGGGATTACGGAGAACAATCGTGACCTTATACGGACCCTCGCATTCTACCTCTTGAATATCGTCTGCCAGCCACTGACTCGCCGATCCTCTCGCATCCTTGATTCGGCTAACCGTTGATTCTACATCCCTACTCGTCAACTTATCATGGCTATGGAATAATACTCCTTTTCTAAGATAGAACGTAAACCGACGTTGCTCATCATCCACTTTGAAATGGTGAGCAAGATGGGGTAGAATTCGATCTTCTCCCACATCATACTTAACCAGTGTGTCACCAAGGTATTCAATCAAATGGGATTCAAATGTAATAGAGACATTGACGGGATTCAGTGTAGTCAGGTCCCGCTCAATGAATCCATGAAGGATGTCCTTGGACTCATTCCCACTCTGATACCCAAATATCTCCCTTATATCTGAAGATGCCTTCATAATCCATAGTTTAGGAATGGGTAAACGCAACAGATGAGCAGTGGCATCCAGCTGTCCCTTTTGCACGCAGTCTTTTATGACCTCCTCTACCTCACTTTGAAAATCATTTGAAAATAGGAGACGAGAAGAATTCCCTCTCCCCTCGCCAGGAAGGTACATAAGTTTGCCACGATCTTCGAACTGATGGAGAATCCGTTTTACATTCTTCCGTGAACAGAACCACAGCTCCTCCAGCTCTTGCAGTTTAAACGTACATGCTCGTTCTATTTCTCGCTCAAAAAACTGTGCTCGCATCGAAAAGTAGCGCTCGTCCATTTAATCATCCTCCTAAAAGGGGAAACTTTATCCATTATTGTACCCTTTTTACCCCTTTTCACCAATAGCATAATAGGGAGCAAGGAGGCGTTTAGCATGTTACGTACACTACATCCCAACATTCGAATTAGAATTTATACTACATTCTTAAGCAAAATAGGTGGGTCCACTGTCTTTCCATTCATGGCCATTTACTTCACGAGGGAGTTTAACGCCTCAGTAGCTGGAATTCTGGTCCTTATTCAAATAATTGCCCAGTTTCCGGCAGGTCTGTACGGTGGATATTTGGCAGATCTGCTTGGCAGGAAAAAAATCATGGTGGTAGGTGAATTCATGAAAGTGGCAGGGTTCATAGGCATGTTCGCTGTGAACTCTCCTCTCTTCATCTCTCCGACTATCACATTCCTTATGATGTTATTGACCAACGTCGCTTCCGGCTTGATCAGCCCCGCTGCTGAAGCGATGCTGATCGATGTAAGCACAAAAGAGACAAGGGCATTCATGTACTCTATCAATTATTGGGCGGTCAACCTCTCTGTCATGATCGGATTCATTGCGGGGGGATGGTTTTTTGAACATCACTTTTTCCAGTTGATCGGTGTGTTGATAGGGATGGGCCTCTTGACTCTATGTATGACGGCATTCTTCATTAAAGATACCTATCAGGTCCAAGTAAAGGGAACGAGCGGTCAATATGGGGTGAAGCCACTGATCAAAAGCTATGAAATTGTAATGAAGGATTGGACCTTCATGGCTTTTTCCCTTGGAGGAGTCGCTATTCTGGCTCTTGAATTCCAGAGGAATAATTTTATCTCCGTACGATTGAAGGACGAAATCATCCCTAGGACCGTTCACTTCTTCAATGTATTTTCATTCGACCTCGATGGAATTAAGCTTCTGAGCCTGCTGACCGTCATCAATACCCTCATGATTATCCTCTTCACAGGTATTGCTGCAAAATGGATTAGAGAGAAGAGGGAAGAACCGATTATGTATGCCGGTTTCACCCTTTTTGGGATAGGATTTTCCATCCTTGCCTTCAGCACATCCATTCCCGTTCTATTTTTAGCGGTTGTCATCCTATCGGTCGGGGAGTTACTCTATGTCCCAACACGCCAGTCCATGCTGGCAGAAATCGTCGATGACTCAAAGCGAGGTGCCTACATGGCAATGAACGGTCTCGTTGTTCAAGTCGCTAAGATGATGGGGGCGCTTGGACTAATGATCGGGACCTCCTTAGGTGGGGTGGTGATGGCACTTGCTTTCCTATTACTTACGTTTGTAGGAATCGTCATGAGCAGGATTGCACTGCTGAAGACCAATAGACAACTTAAAAAGGCTCTATCGTAAACAAAAGGCGCAGAAACCGCTTTAAGCGGAACTGCGCCTTTATCAGTCTTCATTAATGACTGCCAATATCAGATGATCCTCCCACTCCCCATTAATCTTAACGGACTTTCGCGAAATGCCTTCCTTCTCAAACCCGGCTTTCTCCAACACCCTGATGGAACCTCCATTCTTCGGCATCACTCCGGCTTCAATCCGGTGAAGTCCGAGGACGTCGAACCCATAGCGGACCAGTTGCCGGACGGCCTCGGTCGCATATCCTTTGCCGTTATGTTTCTGGCTCAGGCTGTAGCCGATGATGGCCATCTGCCTTGGCCCCCTTTCGATGCGGAACAAACCGATCGTGCCGATCAGTTCACCCCCATCAAGGAAGATACCAAAATGATAGTCCTGATCCTCTTCACTCTTCTCCAGTCTTGTTTTCAGCATTTCCCGCTGCCCTTCCAGCGTATAAAAGTCATCCGGTCGATGGACACTGAATTCTTGGAAGAACGTCCGATTCTCCTCCTCGAATGCCAACAGGCTCCCTTCGTCTCCTTCTTGCAGCAATCGTATCGATAGGTTCTCCATCCCTTTTCCTCCTTTTGTCTATGTAGTAGGCATCCCCATCACCCGATCCAATGATCGTCTTCATGTATGTGCTGCGGGATGTCCTTGTGTTCCATTTCGCCTTCTTCCCCTAGGTAATAGTGGCGGAGAGGGGTGAGATCATCATCCAGTTCATAGACAAGTGGAATGCCGTTCGGGATATTGAGCCCGGCCACTCCGTCATCCGGTATCCCGTCGAGATATTTCACGAGGGCCCTCAGTGTATTCCCATGAGCGGACAGGATGACGCGCTCGTTTTCCCGAAGGCACGGAACAATCTCATCCTTCCAATACTGAAGGGCACGCTTTTCCGTATCAATTAAACTCTCTGTCATGGGGAGGTCTTCGTCGCTAACCGACGCATACTTGGGATCGTCACGATCCTTTTGGTGTGCGTCATCCGTCACGGCAGGCGGCCTTACATCGGCGGACCGCCTCCACTCCGTCACCTGCTCTTCCCCGAACTTCTCCGTGATCTCATCCTTATTCAACCCCTGAAGCCTACCATAGTGGCGCTCATTGAGCTTCCAGGATTTATACACCGGTATCCAGACGAGGTCCATCTCATGAAGCATGATCCACAGCGTCCGGATCGCCCGTTTCAATACGGAGGTGTGCGCGACATCGAACCCGATCCCGTGCTTTTTCAGGATGGCCCCCGCTTTTCTTGCTTCTGCGTACCCGTCGTCCGTCAGATCCACGTCGATCCAGCCCGTGAAACGGTTCTCGAGATTGTACTGACTTTCTCCGTGCCGAATGAATACGATTTTCTTCATTGTCATCACCCACGTTTTTTTTACAGTATACACCTATTGAGAAAGAATTATGGAGTAATTTGACCTAATAAATCCCACACTAAGGGAAACTTGGAATT
Organism: Rossellomorea marisflavi; assembly: GCF_009806575.1. Classification (NCBI taxonomy): domain Bacteria; kingdom Bacillati; phylum Bacillota; class Bacilli; order Caryophanales; family Bacillaceae; genus Rossellomorea; species Rossellomorea marisflavi. The sequence goes on from NZ_CP047095.1 coordinate 3,545,554, forward strand.
GAAAGGAGATAGGATCATGTTCAAACAAACGGCCGGGGAAAAGCTCATCGATATGCTCATTGAATGGGGCGTCGATCATATTTACGGCATGCCGGGAGATTCCATCAACTCCCTCATCGAACCCCTTCGGAAAGCACAGGATAAAATCAAATTCATCCAGGTCAGGCATGAGGAAGCGGGTGCCCTTGCTGCCGCCGCCTATGCCAAGCTCACCGGGAAACTCGGGGTATGTATGGCCATCGCAGGCCCGGGTGCCATCCACCTCTTGAACGGCCTGTACGATGCAAAGCTTGACAGTGCGCCGGTCCTTGCCATCACAGGTCAGGTGGAGTCCGACCTGATCGGGACGGATTCCTTCCAGGAGGTGAATCTGGAGCGGATGTTTGATGATGTGGCCGTTTATAATCAACGGATCATGTCGGCCGAGCAGCTGCCCGCCGTCGTGAATCAGGCAATCCGGACCGCCTATGCCAAGAAAGGGGTATCGGTCCTAACGATTCCGGACGACATCCCGCGGTTCGAAGTCGGGAAGGAAGCAAGGGTCACCGCCCAGTTCACGGCTAAACAGGTGGTACTCCCGATGAAGGAGGATCTCCTCAACGCGAAGAAGATCCTTGAAGAGGCTGTGAAACCGGTCATCCTCGCCGGTCGTGGTGCCCATGGACACCGTGATACCCTCCTCTCATTCGCCGAGAAGATCGGAGCCCCGGTCGTGCTTACCCTGCCCGGAAAAGGAGTCATCCCCGACAAGCATCCGTACTGCATCGGGGGACTCGGCCTGATCGGGACCAAGCCGTCATATGAAGCCATGCAGGAAGCCGACACCCTCATCATGATCGGCACCTCCTTCCCGTTCACGGCGTTTCTACCGGAGCACGCGAAGACGATCCATCTCGATATCGATCCTGCCCAGATTGGGAAGCGTTATCCCGTCGATGTGGGTCTTGCTGGAGATGCCGGTGCAACCCTCTCCTGGCTGACGGATCATCTGGCAACGAAAGAAGATTGCTCTTTCCTGGAAAAAAGCCAGGAGAGGATGAAACACTGGCTGGCAAAGCTTGATCATCAGGAAGAAGACGAGTCCGTCCCCTTGAAGCCCCAGCGGGTCATCCATGCCCTCCAGGAAGTGGCGGCCGATGATGCCGTCCTATCTGTGGACGTCGGGAACGTCACCGTCTGGATGGCGAGGCACTTCCATATCACCCATCAATCCTTTGTGATCTCGAGCTGGCTCGCAACACTCGGTTGCGGTCTTCCTGGCGCCCTTGCCGGCCAGATTGCCCACCCCGATAAACAGGTGTTCGCCGTGTGCGGGGATGGAGGGTTCGCCATGACCATGGCCGACTTCGTCACAGCAGTGAAATATGAGCTGCCGATCGTGGTCATCGTCCTGAACAACCATAAGATTGCCATGATCAAATTCGAGCAGGAGGTCATGGGAAATATTGAATTTGGGACCAATCTCCAAAATCCTGACTTCGCCCGCTACGCAGAAGCATGCGGTGGGGACGGGTACCGGGTGGAACGACCTGAGCAGCTGCTTCCTGCCATCCAGCAGGCCGTCCAGAACCGCAAGGCCTGCATCATCGATGTCCTTGTGGATCCGGAAGAAGCTCCGATGCCGGCCAAGATCCAGTTCTCCCAGGCAGCAGGGTATACGAAGCATATGATCAAGGAGTTGTTTGAGGAAGGGAAGATCGACTTGCCTCCCCTTTAAAACCTAAAGAAGACTGCGGGCATCCCATCCGCAGTCTTCTTTCTTCTATCTAGTAGCCGGCCATCCTCCCTGCATCTTCCTGGACTGCATGATCTGACCCGTATGATACGCATCGTGGATCAGGATATGATACAAGTACTCGGCCACTTCGTTTTCTTTCATCTCTTCCTCTGACATTCCCTGAAGGATTGCCTTCAATCTGCCTTGGGCCCTCTCCGCCCGGTCGACGAGTGCCTTCCAGGCCGCTTCATCCTCCCGGGGCTCCGTCAGCTGGAACGTATCATGCCCATCTAGCGGGTTCTCCCACGGTTCACCGAGCAGCTTGGCCGCATGCCGCTCTTTATAATACGTCAGATGGTTTACATTTTCCCAGATGGAGTTCATGGCACTTCCCTCCGGCTTCCAGACGGCCATGGACACCGTCACCCCGCTCACGGTATCCTTGAACGGCGCATACCAGCTTTCCAGATCGTACGTATGGTCGAGCATCCTGATCAATAAGTCTTTACTTATCATGGTTTCCCCTCCACGTTCTGTATTCATCTCTATACATTCCCCTTTCCACCGTGCAATTCCTCCCCCTATACGTTTACATTTATTTCATAAACCTCTATCATGGACATGAGGTTCCATATATTAGTAGCAGTGAGGTGAAAAAGATGAAAAAGCATTTTTGGGTGGGAATCTTACTCACAATTACCCTCCTGCTGATCGGGGGATGTTCATCTGATGAAAAAGGAGCAAAACCTGCTGATGATGACAGTTCAAACGAAGAGACCGTATCGGAAGAAAGCACGAGTGAGGAAAACGAGTCCGATTATGCTGTCACGGAGGATGATCGTGAGGAGGAGGTTAACGAAGAAACACCTGCCGAGCCTTCTGACGAAGAGGAAGAGACCGTTGATCTAGAGGATCAAGAAAACGAAGAAGAAGCAACTTCGACTCCTCAGACGATCGAGGACAATGCCACCCAGGACGAAAAAGACAAAGCGGTGGCCATCGTCACCGATTATCTGAAGGAAAAAGGGGAACTGGTGGAGGACAAGGATCACTTCGTCCAATATGACGGAACGTTCGATACCTATGTCATCGTCCGCTACTCAACCCTCGTATCAGGTCATTCTTCAACCAACGGACGATACGTCGTGGATCTTAAGACCAAGAAAGTGCAAGACTTCGACACTATCATGGATTCTATTACCGAATGAAGAAAAGAGGAGACCCGATGCGGTCTCCTCCTTCTCTTACCTGACAGTAGAATAAATGCATGTATCCGTCAGCTTTGTGCCGTCAACAGACGGCGACTCACTCCTGAGGATCCCTTCCAACTCGTAGCCAAGCTTCTCCGGAATCGCCCTGCTCTTAACGTTCATCGACTCACAGCGGATCTCCACCCTCCTGAAGCCGATATGGCTGAGGGCAAGTTCCGTCAATCCTTTTACCGCTTCCGTTATGTATCCGGCACCACCATGCTTTGTGTCAACCCAATAGCCGATTTCACCCTTTGGCACCTCCCAGTCCACATTATGAAACCCGGTGGACCCGATCAGTTCGCCGGATTCCTTATGAAAAATCAGGTAACGGAACGCTTCCCGTTTCCGGAAGCGGACATACGCCTCCCGGAGATTGATTTCTGTCTCTTCCACGGTGGGAGCAACCTGGGCAAACCCGAGCCAAGGCTTCAGTTCGTTCAGGGAACGGTTAATGGCTTCATTCACCACTCTTCCATCTCCCTGCGGAAGAGGTGCCCGCAACGTCAGCCTTTCCGTTTCAAATGATAATGGGACCTCTTTTAATATCGGATTCATATCCGTTCTCCTTTCGCTCATCATGTGCGCTGGATTGCCTCCACCCTTAATTGAAAATAAGGGCTACCAATCTACAAATTATAGAAATAATACTAATTTATTCTATCATTTTCATTTTCACACTGCTCATGATTACAGGCTTTATGCGGGGGTGAGGATCATTTCCATATTCCTTATGTTTTTGGGATACGACCTCATGACTGCCGATGGGAAAGAGTTCATCACAGGCACGATCCTGCCTGATTTCTTCTTTTTGGGATTCTTGTTCCTTGGCGCTTTTTTATATGATAAGCACAAAACGATACTCTATGGGCTGTGCGGGTGCTTATTTGTCCTTTTGATGGGTCACACTGCTCCCTCGTTTTACGGCAGCAAAAGAGTACACCGTCATCGACGATGAACAAGCGTCAGAGCAATATGCCATCACCTATTACTCTTTTACCAAATCGGGAAAAGAGTACTCAGGTCACACCATTCATGTTCAAGCAGATGGGAGAGTATATAAACAAAACGAATCAGGCAGCTGACATGACCAGCATTGTTTATAACAAGGAGTATCTTATTGACGGCGATTATTTACTAATGGGGGAGTTAAAGATCCCCTTACACTAAAACAAGACAGCAGATGGCTGTCTTGTTTGTTTTCATCTGAAAGATTTTACGAACCGGTCGACTTCCCGACTCATTTCCATCGAACGGGTCCAGTGGAGATAGTGATGGCCATCTAGAGGCACCACCCTACTTGTAGGGGCACTCGTCAGCTGCGTTTCAAGGAATGTGACATTGTTCTTCCCGTCAGCAGTCGTCTTGCCCGCTTCCTTCGTAAAGAATAATACCGGCATGTCTGCAGGGAAGGCCATATCCTTTGTCTGATCGATGTTCTTCTTGATCGCGTTGGCCTCGGCTACGACATTGCGGTTATATCCCTTCCAGGCTGAGATCGCCTTGGTCTGGTCGAGGTTTTCTTTTGAATATGTCCCTTCACCGGCCTCTGGTAAAAAGTTTCGGGAATCGATCATCAGTGCCAGCCTTCCGATTCCAGACGGCGCTACATACTTCAAGAATCCCGGCATGGATGGCGGTGATTCATTGAAATAGTCCAGTGCCCCCGGCAGCGTCGGGTCAATCCCGATCACCGCCTTCACTTCCTCCGGGTATTGATCCGCATAATACATGCTATAGATGCCTGACACAGAATGAGGCATGAGAATGTAAGGTCCCTGGATATCCGCCTTGCTCAGTGCCGCCCTCATCTCCCGTACAATGTTTTCCACCGTGCGATCCGTCTCGGCCAGGTCGCTCCATCCGTACCCGAATGGCTCCACGACCACGACTCGATGCTTCTTGGAAAGTTCATCAATCAGAGGGGCGAAATCCAGGACAGGCGCAGCCGTCCCCAATCCGCTCATGAGGACGATCGTTTCCTCCCCTGTCCCCTTTGAATACACATGCATCTTCTTCCCGTCCACTTCCACCCGTTCACCCGGCGGATGATAAGTCCCCTGCTCATATGCCGTCATGATCGTGCTGAACACCGACCACCCGATGCACAGGATGACGAGGATCGCTAGTCCTTTCCTCACGTACACCCATCCCCGTCTTCTCTTTTTCTTCATGATTTTGTCCTCCGCTGTAAGATGATTTCATCTTACCAAGTGGTCCTCAATAAGAAATGGAAACGGAGGAGTATCTTTTCCTACGTCTAGAGGCTGATGGACTTCTCTCTCTTTTCATTAATCGCCTCACACCAACCACGATTATCAGTAAACCCCGTGAAAAAGTTCCAATCAATCAGCAGATACATCTTACGGTCACCATGAGTCACGACCAGTGGCTCCCCTTTCCCAAAGAACCCGAGGCGGTCACTTGAATTCACAGTGAACCGACTAAACGCCTCATCATACTCGCAGGCCACGCGCTCGATCTCTCCCAGCGCCAGGTCTTCCCATCCATCCAATCTGAGTGTGTCCTCCGTCAGTTCAATGCTTCCGGTATGAGGGAATCTATACTTTGGATGGATCGTACCACTAATTTTATCTATCAACCCGTTTGTTTTCAGGTCTTTAGCTGTTGTGCCATAGTAAGTTGCTTTCATTTGGTTCTCCCCTTAAAAGTTCCATTTACTAGAAAATACACAAAAATAAGGATTTTTTCAATCAATAATGATAATGAAGGAAAATGAAGTTTGAGATGTAGGGCACTGCATTCATTAGTGAACACCCTTCAAATCCTACAGTCCTAGTCTTTGATCCAGTTCATACTTTTGACGAAGATGATGACGGAAATGCATCCCCACAAGTTCATACCATTCCTGTGCGTTTAACCAACCAAAACCTCCATGTGCTTCTTTGTTATTCGAATTTACATCCTTCAGCTTCCTCTCCAACCTCTCCATTCTCGTCATCAAGTGATCAAGCTCTCGCATCAGATCTTCTTTGGATGTCGGATTGTCGGGCGTTGCATTGAGTTCGGGTGGTAATTGAATCTTTATGGGAGGAAAGCAGCCGATATTAAATAGATATTCTCCAAATTCGGTTTTTCCTTTTTCTTGTTCTCCTTTGCCTGTGGCACAAGCTTCTGCACTATCCAAGTACTCATGGGCCACGCAAATTAGGTGGTTATACATTTGACCGATCGACCACACACCTTGCTCTGGTATATCGTTCAATTGCTCTAGGGAATACTTCTGTACAAATCCTTTGTATGTCTCAATCAACTTCAGATCATTCATGGGAATATCCCTCATCTAATTTAAGATTTTTAGTACTTTATCCTAAAATCCTGGCAGCTACCTAATCTATTCAATGAAAGAATCGATTTTCCTTTTAAAGAAATTTCCCGTAAAGATTGTTGCATGTGAGTATAACAAAAAGCGATTAACTTTTTATGGTATCAACTAGTAAGAGCCCTATTTGTCTAAGCCTTCTCCCCATCACGAAATTCCAATGTTGATGTGAAATATAGAGTAAGTTTTGCACAGATAGATGAAAGAAGTTTGTATAGGATAGGAGATTCCTTTGAAAAAACAATTGATTAGCCAAATGATTATTTCGATTAGTATTCTGCTCATTTTATTCAGTCAGCTACGTTCTTTTCAGCATTGGAGTTACTTATCTTCCATGCGCCAATGGGCTTACATCCTCATGATCAGCCTATGGGGACTGCACCTACTAGTCTTTTTAACCATGGCGGTACTCAGCAACAGAACTAAATCAGTTTGATAAAAAACATTCTATCAGAAAACGACCCTTTCTCAAGGGTCGTTTTCGTTTCAGCATTCACATATAAACTTCCTTTTACCTTTGCTCTGAAGCTTCCTGCCTTTTTTTCAGAATCTGAAAAAATACAATAAGCGCCAGGACAAAGCTAAGATTCAATAGCCGGAAAACAATATGGACACCATCAAACATATCCAATAATCCATGTGCCACAATAATGTACATGGTAAATAATACGATTGTACTCTTCACCATAACCTCACCCCCAGACGACGTCTTCATATATTTAAAATCAGAAACCTCATTACAACCCGTTGTGTTCACGCTTCCTTTTAAATGACCTCGGCTTGCTAAAGAAGAGGGCAAGAATAAAAAAGAGGAAGGTCAACCATATTCCAAGCCACGCTTTTCCGGCTGTGTGTAATAACGGAGTGATTCCTGCTGAAATAGAGGATAAAAGAAAGAAACGTTTCATCAAAATAAACAGACTCCCAGCTACATGGTTTAAAAGAATCCCAGCATGGAAAATTGAATGACACTGAGAAACCTTTGTTTATATGTAAACATTTTGCATAAAATCCATTCATCACACAAGCATTTACACAAAAAATCCGCTACCCGTTCCCAGGCAGCGGATTTTCCCATTAGTGTTCATGGCCATGCTCCATATCACAAAGAATCGCGGAATCATGGGGATTGTTTTCGGTTTCGAATTGCATCGTGATATGTTTGATGCCGAAGTGCTGCAGACGGGGTTCCAAGCGTCTCAGGACTTGCTCTGTTCCTTTGACGGTAAGGTCTTCAGCTACTACCGCATGACAAGACATGGCGATGAATCCACTTGTGATCGTCCAGATATGGAGGTCATGGATGTCGTCGATTCCATCTTCCCGTTTGATCACATCGATCACCTCTTCGACATCGATCTGTTCCGGTGTACCTTCCAAGAGGATATGAAGGGATTTTTTTACGACCCTGTATCCGCTGTTCAAGACAAGGACCGCGACGATGACGCTTGCCAGTGGATCGGCCCAGCCCCAGCCGAAGAACATGATGAGAAGGGCTGCGATCACCGCTCCAACCGAACCGAGCATATCACTGATGACGTGAAGGAAGGCACCCCTCATATTCAGATTCTCATCCGTATCGCCTCCACGCATCATGATCCACGCCACCAGGACGTTGACGAGAAGACCGATGATGGAGATGATGAGCATGCCGCTTGTAGCAACCTCAGGCGGATGGGTAAAACGCTTGATGGCTTCATAAAAGATGAAGAGTGCGATACCGATCAAGGTAAGGCCGTTCAATGTGGCTGCGATGATCTCAAACCGCTTGTAGCCGAATGTATTGCAATATGTAGCTGCCTTTTCCCCGAGCTTAAATGCGATCAGGGCAATCCCCAGGGATAGGGAGTCACTGAGCATATGGCCAGCATCTGAGAGTAGGGCCAAGCTGTTGGTCACGTACCCTCCGATGGCTTCCACCACCATATAAACGGTTATGATGATAAATGAGATCAGCATGGTTTTCGTATTGGCGTGATGAGTGTGATCACTGTGATCATGTGCCATGGGTATATTCCTCCTCTTCGGCTATGTTGTCTAACCTAGTTAGTCCTTCTTACGTTACCCCTTTTCCTATTTATGCAACCTCAAAAACTTATATATGACTATATATTCATATATTAATTCAATTGTTTTCAACTGTCAACGTTCGCAAAAGGAAGGCAAGCCCTCAAGAATATGGGCTTGCCTGTTAGGTGAAGCTATTCTCATTCCCCTACCTTTTCCCCACGCACGACCAATCGCTCTTCAAATTCATTCGTGCTCCAGTTATAGGTTTCACACGTGATCAGCGTGATCGTCTGATCCTCAGTATCCTCCAGGACCGTCAAATCATCAGGTGATACCATCCTTTGTTCCGTCACTTTGTACGTAGTGGTTTTCCCGCTGACATCCATTGCCATCACATCCCCTTCAGTCAGCTCATGAAGCCGATTGAAGAGAACACCGTATGCATTCATTTTATGTCCCGCAATGGAAATATTCGTTGCGGAAAAGGGAGTGTCCTCCTCGATGGTCGCGACTCCATTCTTGAGATGGGATTCACTTGCCCCCTTGAAGATGGGCTCCTCTAATTCAATGGATGGAATCCGGAGGACCGCCTTGATGTCAGAGGTCTCTACATCCGTGGAATCACTCAAGTATAGCTTCTCAAGCATGGTTTTTTTCACTTCCCCCTTCCCTTCACTCGCTGCGACGAGAAGTTTTTCGTTGAACCCTTTATAGACTCCACCCTTGATTTGGCTATGAAACAAAAGGGGAAGGGACATCAGAATGATCAAGATGCCAATCACTTTCTTCATTTATAGACCTCCTCTTTTGGCAAGTCTGGCGTCAGGATGCCGTATTTCCGTTTGAAACGTTCCAGGATCCGAATCCACCCCACACTGAAAAGCCCGAGAAAAAATACGTTTGATAACGCATGTGCAAGATCAAAGTAAAAGCTAGCGATATAGGCCGAGACGAACACTTCCCAAGAGGCATCACCAAGGAAGCCAAGGAGGAACCACAAATTCATGAACCACCCGAACAAAAAGCCTACGACAAATCCATATCCCATCAACCCCCATTTGGTATTGATGATCACGGTGTTGCGAAGAAATCCGGCCATCATGCCGGCCATCCCCCAGGCATACATTTGCCAAGGGGTCCATGGACCTTGACCCAAGAAGATATTGGAGACGATGGCCGCCATCGCTCCTATTAGAAAACCCGCTTCCGGTCCCAGAACGATGGCGCTCACAATGATCACGAAGGTAGTCGGCTGTACACTCGGCAGCGGAGCAAACGGTACCCTGCTCATGGCCGCAATGGCCGCAAGTACCGCCAGCAAGACGATTTCCTTACTCCCGATCGCACGGAGTTCGAATCTCGCAAACAACGGGATGACCGTTACAATCATGATGGCGATGCAGATCATCATATAAGGCTTATCGTCAAACAGAATGGCCGAAACAAATAAGAGAATCAACGTGATGACAGAGGAGGTGATCAGGACCGCACGTGAAGATTCCATGTCTCATATGCCTCCTCTACCGTCAGGACCGTTGGAACATCGGCATTCTGACTCAAGCGGTTGATCGTCGTGGTATAGAAGTAGTGATGATCCAACACCTCCCTCACCGTTCCGTCTGCCGTGATGCGACCGTCAAACAACCAAGCGCATCGTGAAGCATGCCTGGCCGCAAATTCGATGTCGTGGGTCACCATCAGGATGGTCATGCCATCTTGATGAAGGTCGTCCAACATGACCGAGAACTGATCTTTGGATACCGCATCCATTCCCTTCGTCGGTTCATCGATCAAGAGTAGATCTGGTTCAATGAATAACAGGGTGGCAAGTGCCGCCTTCTGCTGTTCTCCCCCACTGCAATCATGGATATGCTTTTCCAGGATCGACTCAATGCCGAGACGGTTCGCGATGGACCTCATTCGTTCTTCCGGAAGCGGGATGTCGTAACGGACGGCAAGCTCCAGGATTTCTTCCTGTAGCGTTTCACACATAAAGCAAAGCAACGGGTTTTGAGGAAGATAGCCCATTCTGAAGGATGACTTTTTTGAAACCTGCTTCCCATTCAGCCTTACCTTTCCGCTATACGGCTTCAGAATCGACGCAATGATTTTCAGGAGGGTTGTCTTTCCTGAGGCGTTTCCTCCCACCACAGTAAGAAAATCCCCTTTCCTCACCTCTAAGCTGATATCCTTCAGGATCATGGGTGCACGCTTTTCATACTTGAAGCTTACATGGTACATTTCGAGAAGGGGTAACGCCTGCCCAGAAGAGACTTCTCGCTTGTGCTCCACCATCCCGATGGATAGATCCGATAGCCAGCGCTGGGCCTCTTTGACAGACAGGGGCACCCGCGTATCGTAAGACAGGTCGGCAAAGGTATAGTATAGCTTCGCAATGGCTGGAAGGAATGGAAGAAACGTGTTGTCCTGGTTCTTCCACACAGTGGAAACAACTGTCCTTGCCGTCCCTTCATAGGCCACGCTTCCTTTCTCCATGAGGATCACCCGATCCGCGATGGGATAGAGCTCTTCCAATCGGTGCTCGACCATGATGATCGTCATCCCGAATTCTTCGTTCAGACGGTGGACAAATTGAATCAGTGCTTTTGCCTGGACCGGGTCTAGTTGGGACGTCGGTTCATCCAATAACAACAGGTCCGGCTTTTGCAGGAGGACGCTCGCCACGTTCATCAGCTGTTTCTGCCCGCCTGAGAGATGTCTTGTATCCTGATCGAGGAGGTCTTCCATACCGAAGAAATGAACCATTTCCGCCACGCGCTGCCGCATCTCCCCCGTCCCCAATTGCTCGTTTTCCATGCCGAATACAAGTTCACTAAGGACGTTATCCATGACAATCTGATTTTCCGGGTCCTGAAACACGAATCCTACTCCCATATCTGACATCCTGATCTGTCCCATCATCCTTCCTACCGGTGTGAGTTCCTTTTTCAACAGCTTCAGAAGGGTTGTCTTCCCACAGCCTGAAGGACCTCCGATCACAATGAAATCCCCTTTATCCACGGTAAGGGAAAGGGAGCGGATGGCTGCTTGTTCTTCCTCTGGATAGTGAAAGCTTAGTTTGTCGAGTTCAATACATGCCATCGAAGTTGACTGCCTCCTTCAAGTAAAATGGGGAATGCCATCAGACAAATGAACAGGATCAAGATCAGCCAGTCCGAAGGGGAAAATGAGAGTGTCTCAAGCTGGGGATACACATTGAGTGTCCCGATTCCGTTCTGTGCAGAATACACACACACGCCGGCTATCCCTGCTAAGACGATGGACGCTCCCCAATCGGAATAGCGGAATGGGAACAGCTGATAATGCGACCTCTTCCGCTCCCCGAACCCTCTTGCATTCATGGATTCAGCCGTTTGAAGCGCCTCCTCCAACGACCACGTGAGGAGCTTTTGCATATAGAGCATGCCCGTCCTGCTCCGCTTCTTCACGCTTCCGTTGAACATATCGTGTCCCCTGAGCTTTTGCGTGTGATACAGCTCCTTCCACCGGGTAATGAGCAGCGGTACGAAACGCACCGTAATCATCAGCAGGAGGGCGAGCTGTGGCCACACTTTTGAAAAGAGAAATAAGAATTTCCGCCCGTGGATCACATCATTGAATGAAATGAACAGGATGAAGATCCCCCATAGACTCATGGCCATGATCATCCCGTATGCCACTCCTTCCAATGTCACGGGATTATGACGGAAATAGAACAGCACGGTGGCTCCCCTTCGGACGAAAAGGGGATTCATGACGATGATGATGAGCCCCATGCAAGCGATCGCAGGCATAGATCGGATCAGTTTCCCCCAGGTTCCTTGAAGGATATTCACCCCGACCAGGATCAAGATGGATACAGACAGGAACAACGGATGGGTGAACATCATCATGCACACACCCGCACAAACGTAGTAGAGAAAGCTTACAAAGGGGTGAAGTTCTTTCAATCTGATTGTCACGTTGCGTACCCCTTTCTTCTAGCGGAACGGCTTGAGCTCCGCTCCGAGATCTTTCCCGAGGTCGATGGTGTAAAGCCACTCAATGCGATCTCCGTCCTGGAGGGGAACCACTCCTGCCCCTCTGTTAGGGAAGATCCCATTCACCCGGTACATCCAACCACTGCCGGATCCCCGGTCAAACTCAAATAGGTTGTTGATTCCTTCTACATAGGCATTCGCCCCTGTACCACCGCGGAACGACATGGGGATTCCTTGAGAACGTGTCACCTCGATGAGTACATCAAGGACCGTATCCCCATCCTCGATTTCGACTGAAGTCGGAGGGAGCACCGTACCCATTTGACTATCTGCCACAATGGAATAGGTGACTGTCGACGTTGCTGCCTGCTTTTCTTCCTTTTCAGGTTTTGGAGCGGGTGCAGGCTTTTTGGAAGGCTGAGGCGCCGGTGCCTTGCTTTCTGGTTGTGTTGATCCGGCACGTTCAGAGTCGGAAGGAGCTTTGGATTCTTTTGGGCTCTCTGTTTTTTGGTTTGACTCTGTCTTTGCTTCTTTCCTTGATGCCGATGATCCTTGTTTGTCTGGCTTTCCTTCAGATTCAAGACGTTCCGTTGTTCCGTTTCTTTCTTCTTGTTGCTGAGGATCAGCCTTGCCGTCCTCTTTTGTGCTTTTAGCGGTTGTGCTGTCCGATTTCTCGTTTTTTTCTTTTTCCTCTTTTTTTTCTTCCTGTTTCTCGGTCTTGGAATGTTCATCAGAGATAGCGTTTGGATCTTTTTGTTTTTCTTTAACCCCGGTCACGGAAGCGACTGAGTTTTCGCTACCCGCCACTTGCTTACTTGTTGGTGCCTTTTCTTCTTCGCCGGAGAAACCATAGGTGACCCCGATTACTCCAAGAGTAAGGAAGAACACCGTCAGGATCGACAGTATGAGCTTACGTTGCTTCTTCATCGAACTCCTCCTAACCTTTTATCTCCATCTTCCTCTTCTTCCGTGCACCCCAGAAATAGATCGAGAGGCCCGTGAGTAGAAGGAGCCCTCCCGCGACTGGAAGATACCATTCGTTCACGCCAGTATTGGGGAGCTTTTTCCCCGAAGAAGGGTTGGCTGCCGGTACAACAGTATCGTCTTTCTTGTTTTCCTTTGGAGACGAGCCCGTTTTTCCCTCATCCTGTGTTTTTTCTGGTTCATTTGTTTTCTCTTCCTCTTCCGTTCCCGTTGGTGCGGAGTTGAACACAGCAAATGTGCTCAGGTGATCAGGTTGTACATTGAACCACCCATCGGCATAGTCCCCTCCGACATGGTCCCACTTTTCCGTATCTGAATTATAGAAGTAAACGGCGGTAGATGTGCTGTCCACCTCTTCTTCCTTGACGGCGAAGGACAGTTCTACGGCATCTTTCACATCATGAATGCTTTCCCCATCCTGTTTGATGGTAAAGTCGTACACGTTACTAAGAGCTTCCTTCATGCCTTCCATGCGCTGGATGGAGAATTCAGCTTCTTTTTTTGAGAACCCTTTCAATTCAGTCTTCATTTTCACTTGAGATGATTCCAAGTGAAGCGTCGCCTCTTTATTGACCATCACACTCATGCTTTCATCCGGGAAGACGATGGTAACCGAATCGTCCGGGATCTCGATGATGATATCTCCCCCTGCCTTCAGGTTGCTGATACTATCCATCTCGATCGTGCCTTTTCCATCTTTCCATACAGGCTTTAGGGTCACCTGGTCCAGCAGCTTTGGCGGATCCTCATCTTTGGCTTCTTTTTTGTACTGTATCGTCACTTTCTTTGACACCACTTTTTCATTCTGATCTTGTGCGCTGACAATGAGAACATTCTTCCCCTCTTTTAACGAAAGGACGAACTCGCCCGATTTGTTACCTTCAAGGGCTTGATCATTCAACTTCGCGTCGACTACCAAGGCGTTTCCTTCTCCATCCTTTGCCTCAGCCGTGACCGTCATTTCTGGCGTTGTGACAATCTGGCCATCTTCTACCCCTTTTATCGTGAGGGTCGGATCAGGCATGGCCGTCGGTGGTTCCGGCTCCAATGGTTTAGGGAATGAATAAAGCTTCCCCTCCCCCTTTAAGAATTTCTGATACGCGACGAGGGCCTGCAGGGCTTGCTCGGTCGCCATCCCGTTGGAATTGCCTGGACTGACATGCATAAATCCGCCATCCTCCGACTTGAAGCTCAGAAGGTGGGTGACGAGATTATTGGATCCTTTCGTGAATGCCTTTGACGTCGGATCAATCCCGTTCGACGTCAGGGCAATGATCACCTGGGAAGTGGCTTCACTTGAAGTCCCCCCGACAAATGGATCGTCGAATCCTCCGCTTGATTGCTGTTCTGCAGATAGAAATGAGAGCGCACCATCTACCGCTTTCTTCACATTCCCCTGGGATGTATAGGGTGCCAAGGCAATCAAGGCCATGGCCGTGATATCATAGCTCGGGCCCGACATGTATGCACTGAGGGACCAGCTTCCATCCTCATTCTGCTGCTTCAAAAGCTCATCAATCAGCTTTTGACGTGTCCACTTGGCATCTGATGGCACCTCGAACTGTTGGCTGTCCAACGCGATCAAGGCGAAGATCGGTCCGTTATTCCCTTGAAGGGTCATCGTGTCATTCCCTGGTGACACATCATGACTGTTGTAGATCTTTTCAATCAAGTCCGTCCCGTTGACAGACAATGGATCCAAACCGATGGCCGCCGCCGCAATCACGTGGCGTTCAATATCCGTAATCTTAGCGTATCTCGATGGGTTGATGACCTGGCTATCCACCGATTGACTGAAATGATTCTGAAAATAGGCATCCGGCACTGGATATCCCGCTGCCGCAAGTCCTATGGCTTCCCACTCACTACTTACTCCGTTGTCCAGAATGTGATTCGCAGCACCTTCAATGGTTTTATTGATCTCAGCCAGCGAAACATCCGTACTTGTCGCTGCCTCTGCGTGTCCAGACGGAATCCCCGCAACCGGCACACCCAAAAACAACACAACGCTCAATACACTTGCCAACATTGCTTGAAGTATTCTCACTCACATATCCTCCCGTGTCCCTTATCCCCTGTACTAGATAAATAATATGTATATAAAAAAGCCCTGCTCTTCCCGAAAGAAGAACAAGGCTTTGAAATCCACGTGCACATACTAACCCCATGCATACTGATCCACCTCGCTTCACCTTTTACCGGAAGGCTCCACCACTACACATACAGGCAGGTCTCCTGACTCATGATTCATCGCTCCCTTCCGCCTTCCCGGACTCTAACATCCAGTGGCATTTCCGAAAGATCGCTCATCACTTACAGTGGCCGGACCGCTCAGGATTCACACCTGATTCCCTTTTAATCAGCCCCAAACCTGAGGCTGAACCAATATGCACCTATGAAGTTATACTCCTCTCCATCTTAATGGAAACATTCGCTCAATTCAATATACTGTTAATTGGAGGAATATCAGGAAATGGGGAAGGATGTTGATGGGTGGCGGGGTTTGTCGGGGGTTGTACCATTGAAAATTATTTCACCAATCTTTTTCCATGATGATGAACCTATACTCCTCCCCTCTAATGTTGTTCTGAAATTCATCTTTTTGTACAAATCCCGCACGTTCATACACCCTGATGGCACGGGTATTAAAGTCCACCACAGCCAACTCCAGATGGTTATAACCGAGTTTCCTTCTTCCCTCTTCGATGATGGAATGGAAAAACCTCCTCCCCTCACCCTTCCCTGTCAGTGCCGGTTTCATCTGTATCCCAACTCCCATGATATCCTCCGTTTCATCTCCGACCTGGAAAAACTCACAGTTCCCTGCCAATCTCCCCTCCCGGTCAATGACCGAATAAAATCCTTCCCGATTACCGCTCTCAAGAAATCCGTTCACCTTCTCCTCTTGAATCGGATTATCATAGAACGAATAGTTGCCTTCATACCTCCACGTGATGAACTCTTGGATGTCTTGGTCTGTCCTTTTTCTTAACGTATAGCTCAAACGTATCACCCTTTCTTATACCTATAGTGTAAAGGCAAGCACACGCTCATTCTCCCTCGTAAACGACTACATAAAATATTAGAGGAAAAATAAAAAGCGTCCTCCGGTAAAAACCATCAGACGCTTCATAAAGACTATTCTCGTTTATAAACAATCCGTTCAATGCTTTTCAGGGAAAGATGGTAGGCAGCAGCAAGCTGCTCCTTCTTCCACCCACACTTAAACCTCTCACAGATTTCCTTATTTCTCTCATCCAGAGTCTTCCTGGCTCCGCTCTGCTCTCCCCAGGATCGCTCGCTGCCGCTTTTTCTCGGGATGTATACATACTCACCATCCACATAGCCCTGAATGATGGCAATCAATTCATCCGGTAAAACATCCTTTGCCCGCTTATGGCTCATTTTCGCCCCTGCTTCCTTATTAGAATTGGAATAAGAAAGGCAAAGACTGCTCATTTATCATTTCCATCTCCCGGCAGCCTTTGCTGCTAACGGGAGAATACTTTCAGGTTGGGGTATTTGGCCATGGTTGACCTCCTCACGTGTTTTTCTTTATACTACCATATCCCTTGACAGAGTTCCTGGTTTCGGTCAGCCTAACTCATTATTCACCAATATGTTCTGCGATAATATCTGCAATCTCAGAGATAAAAAGTGTACCATCTACAACCAGGTCGGAATTTGGTTTAACTGTATGTAACATAGCAAGATACCCTTGCCTTCCTCTTGAAATGTAGTGATCTAGATCCCCTAATATATCTTCAAATGAAGCATGTTTAAAATCTCTGCTTATTCTACGCGCCAACGCAAGATCTAACGGTGTATCAATAAACACGGTGAAATCAATCAGGTTGCTACTTTCATCATGTAGATATGCAAATGGAAAATCCAATATGATGGTATCCAACGGTTCAGTTTGCAACGATTGTATCTCACAAATAAGAGGTGTTAGATCCCACTCATTCGGATCGCAACCATTCTCAATCCATTCAATCATGTCTTCTGGACCTTTGAAGTCATAGTCATCGAAATGAAGCGCTATACTATTTCCTAGCCTCTCCTTTAAGCAAGAGGCTATTGTTGATTTTCCCCCGCCTGATACCGCAGCAATCGCAATTACTTTAGGGATCTTTCTTTTCATTAAATGCCTCCTTTTTCAACATTATATTTTAAAGTTGTAAGGGATCTAGAAGTTAAACTTACCACCCTCCATTACTGGGATTTCCCTTCCTTCTTTCACTCCCACTACCTCCATATCGTCAGTACCAAAGGTTACATTGACGGACAAGAGAGAAGTATTCAGACCCGCATCCTTTAATTCATGCTCAGATTTGTGAAGGCCATCTATGATCGTGGAGGGAGATGCATCCCCGATTCCAATATGACAGGCCGTATTTTCATCAAACAAGGTCTTGTAAAAGAGCGTATTAGCCTGAGCAAGAGGTGCTTTAGTCGAAACCAACGCAATTTCCCCTAGATAATGTGAGCCTTCATCCGTTTCGATGAGATGTTGCAACGCTTCTTGTCCATTCGCGGCATAATAGTCGGTAATTCGGCCTTCTGTAAAAATCAGATGAAAGTCTTCTATGATATTCCCACCATAGATAAGAGGTTTAGTCCCTACCAGTTTGCCATTCACCCTATTTTTGTGTGGAGCAGTAAATATTTCTTCTGTAGGGATGTTCGGAAAGAAAGGGATCCCTTGTTCATCTGTGACAGCCCCACCGATAAAAACATGATTTTTGGCTAGACCCACTACTAAATCAGTTCCACGTTTATTTGTAAAATGCAGCGCTTCAAATCGGCTCTCGTTCAGGAATTTTTTTCGAGACTCGAAGGCTCTGTGGTGTTCTCTCCAATCATCAATGGGACTCTCCCCGTCTGCCCTAGCTCCACTTACAATCAATTCCCATAATGATTGTAAAGCTTCTTCTTTACTCAGGTTGGGGAATACTTTGGCTGCCCAAGCAACGTACGGGACAGCTATAAGACACCACCGGACCTTGTGGGATCTGACTTTGCTGTAATAATCCTTCAATTTTGTACGTGACGCTTTTTGGAAACGATGAATCCTTTCAGCAGAAACGTCTTCAAAGACATTTTCAGAAATAATATGAATGTAAGCAGCCCCTTCATCATCCCATTCTTTAAAACGGGCAGCCTGCCAATCGGGAATGTGATCGATGAAACGATCTGCTGCATGTATGTAAAACTCTTTGGTAGACTGTTCATCCTTCCAATCAATCACTACATTCGAGGCACCTGCCTCGTAGGCTGCCGTTTGGATCAGACGAGCAAACCCAGCATGTTGGATATCACTATAAATAATCAATAACTGATCCTTTTGGAGATTCACACCGGCTCTTACAGCAAGTTCTGCGTACTTTTTCAATTGTGGGTCGCTTATAATCCCTTTAACCATTTACGATCTCCCCTATACTGTTCTGCATCGTTTTGCTAAAGACTCCTGACCTGCATGGCACCGATCTTGGCGTGCGTCAGCTCTTCGTAATCATTTCAATCTATAACGTTCAACACTTCTCTTACTAACCATTCTGCGATCTTGTCCCGATTGAGTTCATCTACTGTTATGATGTTTGCTTCTTGAAGATTGTTTATGATATTCATTTCAGGATGACGGTTTAAAGGAATCGTCCCAAGTACCACCTTGTTTCCTGAAAAAATGTCTTGAACGTTTTTCTTAAATGAATGAGAGAACATCTGCATATACCCGATCTCATCAATCACGATGATGTCCTTGGTACGAAGCGCCACTTGTAAAATATCTTCGGCAAACAGATCAAACTCCTTTACATTAACACCATACCTTCCAACCCTGGTTGCGCTGCGACTTTCTACGTTGGCAATATCTACACTTTCTCCATCCATCGATACACACCGGAAACCTATCCGATCATCGAAGTTGGTCACTTCTTCTGTATAGAAGCCTCCACAACGATCGACGCCGATTTCATGAATGATTTGTTTGATCAACGTTGATTTGCCTATTCTCGGCTTTCCCGAGAGTAAAAAAAATGTGGAATTCATATGTCCTCCTTCACCCGATATGTTGCTTAATATGGATGGATGGATGGATTGATTTTTTCTGTGTAATAAACCCCCATCACCACTTTTACATATTATTACATACAATAGAGCTCACCAATACCCTAGTAGCTCATCTTCAATATTTCTAATACGACCCAGGTATATTGAGGACTTGTTTCGGCAAGTCCTTTTTTGTATGTTTCAAGCCCTCATTCTTGGTGCATATTAGCAAGAGGGGGTGATAGAGTGAAGGATGAAAAGAACAAATCAGAAAACCGGTCTGCAGTGGATAAGGCAAGACAAGACCAACACGACCGGAACAATGAAAATGCCAAGGCCAGAGCCGAACTCGAACCACGTACCCCTCGCATCAATACGGATAATCTCTAAATACTAAAAAAAGCCACCCCTGAAAGAAACCGGGATGGCTTGTATCATTTATTTAGACAAAATAAAAACCACCAAATATGTATTTGGTGGAGACGGAGGGAGTCGAACCCTCGTCCAGAAATAACGGCACTTGTGCGTCTACGAGCGTAGTCGATATATTCGCGGTTTCGCTGCAGCTTATGCCTACCGACTGGCGTCCGTGCAGCTAGTCTGGTTAATCTCTTCCTTTGTCCTCAGACGGTGGACTCCGGCGTAGCCTACTAAGAGTGAGTCCCTTACCCTACCACATAGGCAATGGAGGGAGGAACAGCTAAAGCGCTATTACGCAGCTAGAGCTAGGTTATTGTTAGTTTTGCCAGTTATTATTGGCTTTGACGTTTTAACGTAGACGATCCCTACGGCTCGCAACCCAAGCTCGAACTATCCCTGTCGAATCCGTAACGTCCCCATATGAGGAAGAACGGGAAAGAATAAGTTCTCACTGGTTACTTATTCAATTGTTCTTATCGCAGTCAGTTTGCCCTGCGACACTATTTATTATAACAAACTGAGCGCCAAATGCAACTGGAAGGATCAGTAATTCCCTTTTTGCCTTTGGGCGAGCTCGCGCTGGATCGAGCGGTTGGCTTCCTTGCGCTTCAGATCTTCACGTTTGTCATATTTCTTCTTACCGCGTGCAAGGCCGATGAGGAGCTTGGCGACGCCGTTTTTGATGTACAGCTTCAACGGGACGAGTGAATATCCTGCTTCTTTTGTTTCACCGATGAGCTTATTGATCTGCCTGCGGTGCAGGAGGAGCTTCCTCGTACGGAGCGGATCATGATTGTACCGGTTTCCTTGCTCGTACGGTGATACGTGCATGTTGTAGACGTATACTTCTCCGTTTCGGATACGGGCGAAGGAATCCTTCAAGTTGACGCGGCCGCCGCGGATCGATTTGATTTCCGTCCCCTGGAGGACGATGCCTGCTTCGAAGGTCTCTTCGACAGCGAAGTCATGGCGGGCTTTTTTATTCTGGGCAATGAGCTTGCCTTCTCCCTTTGGCATGTGAATCCCTCTCTCTCTTTCTGTGGTGCCATTATCTCATAAATACACCTGTATGGGTAGGATGAAACAGGAGCACGGGAGGATTCCCATGCTCCTTATGCTTACTTTTTCTTTTTGCGTTTGCTTTTTGGAGCATTATCGAAGAACTTTTTGTTCTTCTTTTTCTTCTTATTATTCTTCGGCGGGCGTGTGGACCATTCGCCGCCTTCTTTTTTGTCTTTATCAGCAGGCTTTTTGCCTGGCTTGCTTGTCGGTTTGCCTTTACGTTCCGGTCGGAATGAGCGGGCTTTGTCGTCGCGGCGACGGGTCCCTTTCATGCCGACGATCTCGAAGTCAATGGCGCGTTCGTCCTTGTTGACGTTCACGACGCGGACGGTGATCTCGTCACCGATGCGGTAGACGTTTGCCGTACGCTCTCCGATCATGGCCAGCTGACGCTCGTCGAACCGGTAATAGTCGTCGGTCATGTAGCTCACGTGAACAAGACCCTCGATTGTATTCGGAAGCTCGACGAACAGTCCGAAGTTGGTAACGGAGCTGATGATCCCGTCGTACTCTTCCCCGACCTTGTCTTCCATGTACTCTGCTTTCTTCAGCTCATCCGTCTCACGCTCAGCATCGACGGCACGGCGTTCGCGGCTGGAGGTATGCTGGGCGATGTTCCCCATCTGTGCTCCCCATTTGTCGCGCGTCGCTTGGTCGACCTTTCCTTCAATCAAGTATGTCCTGATCAATCGGTGGACGATCAGATCCGGATAACGGCGGATCGGCGAGGTAAAGTGGGTATAGAACTCCGTTGCCAGCCCGAAGTGACCAAGGCTTTCCGGATCGTACTTCGCCTGTTGCATGGAGCGCAGCATCATCGTGGAGACGACCATCTCCTCCGCTTTCCCCTGGACATCATCGATGATTTCCTGGAGGGCACGAGGATGGATCGAGTTCGCCGAGCCTTTCACGATGAGTCCGAAGTTCGTGATGAACTCGAAGAAACGCATAAGCTTATCTTCCTTCGGATCTTCATGGATACGATAGATGAACGGTACTTCCATCCAGTGGAAGTGTTCTGCGACAGTTTCATTCGCTGCCAGCATGAATTCCTCGATGAGCTTTTCGGCAACGGAACGCTCGCGCATGACGACTTCCGTCGGCTCGCCTTCTTCGTTCACGAGCACCTTCGCTTCTTTGAAATCGAAGTCGATGGCACCGCGCTTCTCACGCTTCGTGCGAAGGATCTGAGCAAGTTTCTCCATGTCCTCAAACATCGGGACGAGTGGCTCGTACTTGCTTCTCAGCTCTTCATCTTTGTCCACAAGGATCTTGTTGACGTCTGAGTAGGTCATCCGCTCAGCAGTCTTGATCACACTCTGGAAGATCTCATGCTTCACGACTTCCCCGCTAGGTGTGATCTCCATATCACATGAAAGCGTCAGGCGGTCGACTTTCGGGTTCAGTGAACAGATACCGTTCGACAGTCGGTGAGGGATCATCGGGATAACCCGGTCCACGAGGTAGACGGATGTACCACGATCGAATGCTTCCTCATCGATCGGTGAGCTTTCTTTCACATAGTAGGTAACATCGGCGATATGTACGCCGAGCTTGTAGTTTCCGTTGTCGAGCTTCGTGACCGTGACGGCATCATCGAGGTCCTTTGCGTCGGCCCCGTCAATGGTGACGATCGTTTGATCGCGCAAATCGCGGCGGTTCTCAAGCTCGGATGGGTTGATTTCATCAGGCACTTGATTCGTCTGCTCCATGACTTCTTCAGGGAACTCGACGGTGATGCCATGCTTATGGATGATGGAAAGGATATCGACGCCCGGATCATTTTTATGACCGAGTATTTCAATGACTTCCCCTTCTGCGCTCTTGCGTCCTTCCGGATAAGCCGTCAGCTTCACGACGACCTTATGTCCTTCCGTCGCACCCTTCTGGGCGGATTTCGGGATGAAGATGTCACTTGCGAACTTCTTATCATCAGGGATGACAAAGCCGAAATGTTTGCTTTCGGTGAATGTCCCGACAATCTGATCGACACCGCGCTCGACGATGCGGACGATGGTCCCTTCGCGTCTTGAGCCCGATGAAGCAGCCGATACCCGTACGAGGACGATATCCCCGTGCATCGCATTGCTTGTTTCATTCGGCGGGATGAAGATATCATCCATCCCCTGCTCTTCCGGGATGACAAAGGCGAAGCCCTTGGCATGTGCCGATACTTTCCCTCTTACCAGATTCATTTTTTCAGGAAGACCGTAGCGGTTGCTTCTTGTACGCACCACCAATCCCTTCTCTTCCATGACGACAAGCGCCTTGACGAAATCCTTGAAGTTCCCTGACCCCTCGATTCCGAATGCTTCCTCCAGCTCTTGTACCGTCAATGGCTTGTAGGCTTCTTCCTTCATGTAAGAAAGGAGCTTATCCACATGCCCTTTAATATTTTCGTCCATGACATTCCCTCCTGATCGTGATTATACCGTCCAGTCCAGTTTCTCCAGGAAGTTGTACACATCCTCGTGAAGCTGCTCTTTCTCTTTATCGAGCGTAATGACGTGCCCAGACTCTTCGTACCATTTGATCTCTTTATCATCAGACTCAACGCTGTCATAGATGATATTCGCAGAATCCGTGTTGATCATATGGTCGTTCCGTGCCTGCACGACAAACGTCGGCGAGTAGATCATATCCACATTCCCACGCACATCGGCGATGAGCTCCTGAAGGGCCTTCAACGTATCCATCGGCGTCTTCTTGAACTCTTCCATTTCCTTTTCAATCTGGTCTTCGGGTTTTCCTTCATATTTTTTAAATTCACGGGCGTATTCCACTACCCCGTCATACATGACTTCTTCGCTTTTTATATACATTGGTGCACACATTGGGACAATACCCTTTACAGGTACAGTGTAACCTAATTTCAATGAAAATACCCCTCCGAGCGAGAGGCCCGCAACGGCGATTTCCTCATACCCAAGGCTCTTCAGATGCTCATACCCGTCCATGACATCCTTCCACCAGTCTTCAGGACCTGTATGCACCAATTCCTCCGGCGGAACACCATGTCCCTTATAGTGAGGCGCATGAGACGTATAGCCCTTCTTCTCGAGGAATCGTCCGAGCATACGCACATCCGATGAGTTACCAGTGAATCCGTGCAACAGAAGGACAGCACGTTTCCCCGCTTCAAATGTAAATGGTTTCGGCAAATTGGTTTTCATGGTTTGATAGCTCCTTTTCGATCTCTTTGATGTCTAGTGGCTTGATGTAGCCGTTCAGATTCTTCTCACTTCTATTTTTAGCAAATATCGGTGGGACAATCCACCATTTCGCATTGTTGTGGCGGTTTTGATGGCGGAGGGTTGTTCATAGTGTGAGGCCGGGTCATCCTGATCGGTGGCTCTACGCAGGTAGAGGCTATTTGCTACTTTAATCGAGTATTTGCGAATTTTTTGGAATCATAGCGATTCATAATGGTTTACCATGCATTTACCATCGCCATTCCCCTCTACTTTCCCCTTATGACATAATTCGACTTTTTTCGCACTTGATTTATGACCCATTTCTCTATCCCGAGACTCGACGATTCTGATCAAGGCGAATTTATTTGCGATAATCAAAAAAATACTTGCGGAATTTTCGACTTAATTTGCGAAAAAAAGCATTCTATTTGCGAACCGACATGGTACCCTCGTTCCAATTTGCACATCATCCCCGGAACCAGCGTTCATTCGGAGTTATTTGCAAATGCGTCCAAATACGGATGAATCACCCTAACCATCACCTGACGACCACTTACATCGCAAACCCACAAACGAGATTTGCACATCATCCCTTGAACCAGCGTTCACTCGCAGTAATTTGCGAAAACCACCCCATACGGATGAACCACCCCATACGGATGAACCACCCTAACCATCACCTGAACACCACTTACATCGCAAACCCACAAACGAGATTTGCACACCATCTCCGGAACCAGCATTCACGCACAGTTATTTGCGAAACCACCCCATAAGGATGAATCGCTCCGCCCAGCACAAAACGGACAAGTACAACCCCGATAAAACAAAAAACCTGACCCACAAACGAGATCAGGTTTTTTAACGTTCATTTAGATACGGACGATGGCAACCGTAAGAATGAAGAATAGTACGGCCAATACGATTGTGATACGGTGCAAAATCAAGTCGAGTCCGCGCGCTTTCTGTTTACCGAATAGCTGTTCCGCACCACCTGAGATGGCCCCTGAAAGTCCAGCACTCTTACCTGATTGAAGCAATACCATGACGATCATGGCGATCGATACGATGATAAGTAACGTGACTAAAATAGTATGCATGAGTCCCACCTCCTGATCCGAACATAACATTGTCTTCATTTTACCATACGGGGGCTGGGGCAACAAGAACATAATGAATATTCGCTTAGATGACGTCCATTAAAAAATCCCCGTCCGAGGACGGGGATTTCGGCAAACCGGCTATTAGCGGTTAACGTTGTAGAATGTTTTTGCTCCAAGGTATTGAGCAGTGTGAGCCAATTGATCTTCGATGCGAAGAAGTTGGTTGTATTTCGCCACACGGTCAGTACGTGAAGGAGCACCAGTTTTGATTTGACCAGCGTTAGTAGCAACCGCGATGTCAGCGATTGTGCTGTCTTCTGTTTCACCAGAACGGTGAGAGATAACAGCTGTGTAACCAGCGCGTTTAGCCATTTCGATAGCATCGAATGTTTCAGTAAGTGTACCGATTTGGTTCACTTTGATAAGGATTGAGTTAGAGATTCCTTGCTCGATCCCTTGAGAAAGTTTTGTTGTGTTTGTTACGAATAGGTCATCCCCAACGAGTTGGACTTTGTTACCGATGCGCTCAGTAAGAAGTTTGTGTCCTTCCCAGTCGTTTTCGTCAAGACCATCTTCGATTGAGATGATTGGGTATTTGTTAACCATTTCTTCGTACCAGTCAACCATTTCTTCAGAAGTACGTACAACGCCTTCTCCAGAAAGATGATATTTACCGTCTTCTTTGTTGTAGATCTCAGAAGAAGCTACGTCCATTGCAAGAAGTACTTCTTCGCCTGGTTTGTAACCGGCTTTTTCGATTGCTTCGATGATTGTAGAAAGAGCTTCTTCGTTGGATTTAAGGTTAGGAGCGAATCCGCCTTCGTCACCAACAGCGGTGTTGTAACCTTTGTCTTTAAGAACTGATTTCAGGCTGTGGAAGATCTCCGCACCCATTCGAAGAGCTTCTTTGAATGTAGGAGCTCCTACAGGCATAACCATGAATTCCTGGATGTCTACGTTGTTGTCAGCGTGCTCTCCACCATTGACGATGTTCATCATTGGTACTGGAAGTTGCTTCGCGTTGAATCCACCAAGGTATTGGTACAATTCTACTCCGAAGAAGTCAGCAGCTGCGCGTGCAACGGCCATAGATACACCAAGGATTGCGTTGGCGCCTAGTTTACCTTTGTTTTCAGTTCCATCAAGAGCGATCATTGCTTGGTCGATGGCAACTTGTTCTGTTACATCGTAACCGATGATTTCTTCAGCGATTTCGTTGTTCACGTTATCGACTGCTTTTTCTACACCTTTACCTAGGTAGCGGCCTTTGTCGCCGTCACGAAGTTCAACTGCTTCGTATTCACCAGTTGAAGCACCAGATGGAACAAGTGCGCGTCCGAAAGCTCCGGATTGAGTGTAAACTTCTACTTCGATTGTCGGGTTACCACGGGAGTCAAGGACTTCGCGTGCGTATACATCAGTAATGATTGGCATGAAAAAACTCTCCTTTTTATAGGTGATTTTAGTTTAAAAGCTCTTACCGTCCGGGTACCCCTGCAGGTCGGCACGCCGGCAGGTTTACTTCTTAATGAGGGATTTACCCGTCATTTCTTCCGGTTGATCGACGTTCAAGAGGTCAAGCATCGTTGGGGCAAGATCACCAAGGATCCCTCCGTCACGAAGTTCAAGGCCTTCTTTTGTCACGATGACCGGTACCGGGTTGGTCGTGTGGGCAGTCATTGGGTCGCCGTCTTCTGTGATTACTTCATCTGCATTCCCATGGTCCGCAGTGATGATGGCCGTGCCACCTTTTTCAGTGATCAAGTCGATGATTTTGCCAAGACATTCGTCCACGGTTTCGATCGCTTTGATCGTTGGTTCAAGCATTCCGGAGTGACCAACCATATCAGGGTTGGCGAAGTTCAGGATGATGGCATCCTGGCGATCTTCACGGATCTCTTCAAGAAGGGCGTCCGTCACTTCGTATGCGCTCATTTCAGGTTTCAAGTCGTATGTTGCCACTTTAGGTGAGTCGATGAGGATGCGCTTTTCCCCTTCGAATTCCGCTTCACGGCCGCCGCTCATGAAGAATGTCACGTGCGGGTATTTTTCCGTTTCAGCGATACGGAGCTGTTTCAAGCCGTTTTGGGCAAGAACTTCCCCTAGTGTATTATCAAGGTTCGTCGGTTTGAATGCCACATATCCGTCAACCGTTTCACTGAACTTCGTCAGGCAGACAAAGTGCAGGTTCTTAGGGAACTTGTCCCCGCGGTCGAATGAACGGAAGTCCTGATTGGCAAACGTATTCGAGATCTGGATAGCACGGTCGGGACGGAAGTTGTAGAAGATCACAGAATCGTCATCCTGGATCGTTGCAACCGGCTCGCCGCTTTCCTTTGTGATCACGGATGGGATGACGAATTCGTCATAGATTCCATTTTCGTATGAATCGTTCACCAATTCGATTGGATCCGTGTACGTAGGGCCTTCGCCGTATACCATGGCACGATAGGATTTCTCCACGCGCTCCCAGCGCTTATCGCGGTCCATTGAGTAATAGCGGCCAGAAATCGTCGCGAATTGACCGATACCGATTTCTTTCATTTTTGCTTGTGCATCTTCAATGTACTTCTTCGCGGTCTTAGGACCGACATCACGACCATCAAGGAACGCATGGACATAAACCTCTTCCATTCCTTCTTTGGCTGCTAGGCGAAGGAGGGCATACATATGCTCGATATGACTGTGAACCCCTCCATCGGATAGAAGACCGAAGATGTGAAGCTTCTTGTCGTGCTTTTTCGCGTGCTCGATGGCATCTTTGAAGGTTTCGTTCTTCTCGAACTCTCCTTCACGGATGGCAAGGTTCACGCGCGTGAGGCTTTGATACACGATGCGGCCGGCACCGATGTTCAAGTGACCCACTTCAGAGTTACCCATCTGACCGTCAGGCAGACCTACTGCTTCACCGCTTGCAGTCAGCTGATTGTGAGGGTATTGGTTCCAAAGGCGGTCGAAGTTCGGCTTGTTGGCCTGAGCAACCGCATTTCCTTCTTTCACATCACGGAAGGCGAAGCCGTCCAGGATGATGAGTGCTACTGGAGACTTACTCATGAGAGCTCGCCCCTTCTAGAAGCTGAAGGAAGCTTTGTGGTTCAAGGCTTGCGCCACCGACCAATGCACCATCGATATCAGGCTGTGCCATGTATTCTTTGATGTTGGCAGGTTTTACGCTTCCGCCGTACTGGATGCGGACTGCATCGGCAGCTTCTTGACCGAACTCAGAAGCCACAACTTGACGGATGTGGGCACATACTTCGTTCGCATCTTCAGCCGTTGAAGATTTACCGGTACCGATTGCCCAGATTGGCTCATAGGCGATGACGGTATTCTTCACTTGATCAGCAGAAAGTCCGGCAAGGGCCTTCTTCACTTGATCTCCGACTAGCTCATTTGTTTCGTTGTTCTCACGTTGTTCAAGTGTTTCACCGACACATACGATCGGAGTCAGGCTGTGTTTGAAGGCAGCGATCGTCTTCTTGTTCACAGACTCATCCGTTTCGTTGAACATTTCACGGCGTTCTGAGTGTCCAAGGATGACATATTTCACTCCAAGATCTTGAAGGGCTACAGGGCTGACTTCGCCTGTGAACGCTCCGTTTTCTTCGAAGTGCATGTTTTGGGCACCGATTTCTACTTTGTAGTTCTTCGTGCTGTTTACAAGGCTTTCAAGGAAAAGCGCTGGTGAACAGATCACGGATTCAACTACATCTGTATCAGGAACGAGTCCTTGTACTTCTTCGGTGAAAGATTTAGCTTCACCGAGTGTTTTGTTCATCTTCCAGTTACCTGCGATGATCGGTTTACGCATTCTACTCATCCTTTCGATTGTTTTCTAAACGCATTTAGAAACAGGGATTATTTATCGTTCAGAGCTGTGACTCCAGGAAGTTCTTTCCCTTCCATGAACTCGAGAGATGCTCCTCCGCCTGTAGAAATATGACTCATTTTATCAGCATATCCGAACTTCTCGACTGCTGCTGCAGAGTCTCCGCCACCGATTACAGAGTATGTATCTGTTGAATCGGCCAATGCCTCTGCTACGGCTTTCGTACCGTTGGCGAATGTATCCATTTCGAATACGCCCATTGGTCCGTTCCAGATGACAAGTTTAGAGCTCTTGATTGCATCGCTGAAGATTTCACGCGTTTTAGGACCGATATCCATTGCTTCCCAATCAGATGGGATGGAGTCGATGCCCACTTCCTGTGTATTCGCATCATTAGAGAAGTCATCCCCAACAACCACGTCTACCGGCATAAGGAAGTTCACGCCTTTGTCTTTCGCTTTTTGCATGAATTGTTTCGCTAGATCGATTTTGTCTTCTTCAAGAAGGGATTGACCGATTTCGTAGCCGTTTGCTTTTACGAATGTGTAAGCAAGTCCGCCTCCGATGATCAAGTTGTCCACTTTATCGAGAAGGTTGTCGATGACACCGATCTTATCTTTTACTTTCGCTCCACCAACGATGGCCGTGAAAGGACGTTCTGGGTTTGATAGTGCCTTACCAAGGACTTCAAGCTCTTTCTCCATAAGAAGACCTGCAACTGCCGGGATGTGCTCGGCGATCCCTGCTGTTGAAGCGTGGGCACGGTGAGCTGCACCGAATGCATCGTTCACATAAAGATCTGCAAGTGCTGCAAATTCTTTCGCAAGCTCAGGATCGTTTTTCGTTTCACCTGGGTAGAAACGAACGTTTTCAAGGACAAGGACGTCTCCGTCTTTCATCTCTGAAACTTTTGCCTGAACGGCTTCACCGTATGCTTCGTCTGCTTTGGCAACGTCTTTGCCAAGAAGCTCTGATAGACGGTTTGCAACAGGTGTCAAACGGAGTTCTTCTACCACTTCACCATTTGGACGTCCAAGATGGCTTGCAAGAAGGACTTTCGCTCCGCCTTCTACTAGATGTTTGATGGTAGGCAGTGCTGCCTGGATACGCGTTTCATCGGTGATCTTCCCGTCTGCCATCGGCACGTTGAAGTCTACGCGGCAAAATACGCGTTTCCCTTTCACATCGACGTCTTTGATCGATTTTTTGTTCATGGAAAAAGGCCTCCTTCAGTTATCAAATTCTACTCTTTTTTCAAGAAACTTGAAATCAGAATAGGAAAGGGGAGAGGGGAATGTTCCCCGCTCCCCTTCGACACATCTTCATTATAGATGGTGGGACAAAATATATCCATCCATCACCTAGATGTCAAAAACCAAACGCGTTTGAATTATAGTCCTTTTGAAGCTACGAAGCCTGCAAGGTCAACGACACGGTTAGAGTATCCGCTCTCGTTATCGTACCAAGAGATTACTTTTACCATGTTGTCTTCAAGAACCATAGTAGATAGAGCATCGATTGTTGAAGAAGCAGGGCTGCCATTGTAGTCAGTAGATACTAGTGGCTCGTCGCTGTAAGCAAGGATTCCTTTAAGATCACCTTCAGCTGCTTCTTTAAGAGCTGCGTTTACATCTTCAGCTGTTACGTTTTTGTCCAATTCTGCAACAAGGTCAACTAGTGACACGTTTGGAGTTGGAACGCGGACAGCTCCACCGTTCAATTTGCCTTTAAGTTCTGGAAGAACTAGAGATACCGCTTTAGCTGCACCAGTTGTAGTTGGGATCATGTTCTCAGCAGCTGCACGTGCACGACGGTAGTCTTTGTGTGGCAAATCAAGGATTTGCTGATCATTTGTGTAAGAGTGGATTGTAGTCATCATTCCACGTTTTACGCCGAATTTATCGTTAAGTACTTTTGCGAATGGAGCAAGGCAGTTAGTAGTACAAGATGCGTTAGAGATAACATCATGGCTAGCTGCGTCGTATTTGTCGTGGTTAACGCCCATTACGATTGTGATGTCTTCATCAGATGCAGGGGCAGAGATGATGACTTTTTTAGCGCCAGCTTCGATATGTTTCGCAGCATCTGCACGTTTTGTGAAGCGACCAGTAGATTCTACGACGATTTCAACGCCAAGGTCTCCCCATCCAAGTTGAGCTGGGTCACGCTCAGCCAATACTTTTACTTTTTTGCCGCCGACTACTAGGTAGTCACCGTCAACAGTAACTTCTTGGTCAAGTTTCCCGTGAACTGTGTCATATTGTAAAAGGTGTGCAAGCATGTTTGCATCAGTCAAGTCGTTGACTGCCACTACCTCTACATCGTTGCTTTTAAGTGCTGCACGGAATACGTTACGTCCGATACGTCCAAATCCGTTAATACCAATTTTTGTTGCCATGATTAATTTCCTCCTTTAGATCGTTAAGGATGATTTTATATTTCAAAAGGGATTTACCCTTTCAAAAGCGCTTTTGCTGCTCCTTCGTCCGTAATGAGGACGGTTGAAGATGGAGCACTTTTCATATATGCCCGGATCGCTTTTGCCTTCGAGCTTCCGCCCGCTACGGCGATGACGTGCTCGATATGGCTCAGGTCCTCGAGCTGCAGTCCGATGGTCGGCACCTTATGTACCACTTCGCCTTCTTCATTGAAGTAGTAGCCGAATGATTCCCCGACGGCCTGCCCGTCGATGATCTTCTGATAATCGGCTTCCGACGTTTTCCGTCTCTCGGCCATGGTGATCGCATCTCCGATTCCATGGAGGACCATGTTGGCGGATTTGATCATGGTGAGGACTTCTTTGATCATCGGTTCCTTCAGGAAGGACTTGTAGACTTCTTTGCTTACCTGGTCAGGCACATAGAGGACGCGATGACGCGATTTCGTATGCTCGGCCATCTTGGAACAGATGGTGTTTGCCTGATTTTTGACGTCTTCCCCGATCCCCCCTCTTGCTGGAACGAATAAGGTTTCTGATGACGTCAGGTCCGGTGTCAGCATTTCAGCTACAGAGGCCATGGTTGAACCGCCAGTCACAGCGATTGTAGTATTCCCCTTTAGGCGGCGTTTCATACTGGATGCTGTCGCACGCCCCAATTCTTCCTTTACCCACGGTGACTCGTCGCTATTCCCCGGAACGATTACAATTTCATGAAGATTGAGTAACGATTTGAGCCGTTGCTCCATTTCATTAATTCCCGAAATCTCCCTCATCATGCATTCAATTTTTTCCAGTAGTTGCATGCCATCTTCGGTCATGATCATTCCGGACGTCTTGATGTCGATGAGATCTTGATTCTTCAGGAATTCAACTTCGCTCCTGAGTACACGCTCCGTCAGCCCCAGGTTCTGTGCCAGGCTTCTGCGGCCGACTGGCTGCATGAAGCGGATGGAACGGAGAATCTGATGCCTTTTTTGCATAACTTCAAGCAGGTCAGGTAATAATCGCTTTTGTATATCAATGATTGATTCCATGTACAAAGCCCCTTCAAAAACCGAAGTAAAAGGTACAATAATCTGCTGGACTATAAAAGTCCCGGTTAGACATATTGTGTCCCACTTACTCCAAAAAAAATTCACACCCTGCTTTCATCTTCAATTCTAGCAGGGTGTGAATGCGAATTCAACTGGAAACTATCGAGTTTTTTCATGTAAACGCTTGCTCATCGTAAAAAGATCGATTTGTCCATATTGGAGGATTTCGCCGTCCATTTCTACTACGGGAATCATGAGACCGAACCTCTCTGTCCACTCGTCCCGCTCCTCGATATCCCGCTCGATCAGCTTGAAAGGTAAATCGTCCCTCAGCAAGTTGATGGTACGCTTGGCCTCTTCACATAAACCACACCGACGGCGGGTGTAAAAAATCAATTCTTTCATCCAATCACCCTTACTCATATCGTTTGCGCTTCGAAGAAGACGGGATGCCGAGCTGGTCGCGGTACTTCGCCACCGTCCGCCTCGAGACGTCACAGCCCTTTTCTGTCAGCAGGGCCACAAGCTTCTGGTCAGAAAGGGGCTTTCGCTTGTCCTCTTGGTTGACAAGTTCCTGCAGCTCCCTCTTCACTGTACCGGCAGACACCGTTTCTTCAGCTGTGTCCACGGCACGAACAGCAGCCGTAAAAAAGCTCTTCAGTTCAAACACCCCATAAGGCGTCTGCACATACTTCCCCCTGACGGCCCTGCTGATGGTCGATTCATGGGCTCCGACCTCCTCAGCGATCTGCCTCAGCGTCAAAGGCTGGAGATGGCCCGGCCCATGGAGGAAGAATCCCCTCTGCTTCTCCACGATCGCCTTTCCCACCTTCAGCATCGTCTGCTTCCGCTGACGCAGGCTCAGGACGAGCCATTCAAATTCCTGGTTCTTTTCTTTTATATAAGATGCTACATCGCGGTCGGGATGATGACCGAGAAAATCCGTATATTCCTTATTAAAAGTGACCGTGATTGAAGTCCCATCGTACAGGGCGACCGTCACGTCGTCTCCCCAGACTCTTACATTGAGTTCAGGAACAATATAATGAGAGAAATCCTTCGCAAAGACCGCACCCGGCCGTGGATTGCACTGCGTGACGAAATCGGCCGCCGCCTGCACTTCCTTCAGCTCGATGCCCATGGCTTTTGCGATTTCCCTCCACTTCCGGTCCGCAAAGGCCTGGAAATGATCGCTCACGATGGTGAGGACGAAATCAGGCACCTCCCACCGACGGTCCAACTGTAAATGGATGCACTCCTGAAGGGAGCGGGCCCCAATGCCGGCAGGCTCCAACGATTGGATCATACTGATGGTGCTTTCAAGCTCTTCTTCCCCGATTTCATATTTTTTCAAAAAATACCCGGGTTCAATATGGAGATACCCATTGTCATCAAGGCTGAAGATCAATTCTTCCAAACAATCACGTTCAACGCTCGTAAGCGATTTCAAATTCAGTTGTATCAATAGAGCTTCCGACAGGCTTTTCGTTGTATCCGATACAAAGTCCTGCCACTCTGCAAGCTTCCGCTTGGGCGGTTTCAATTGGATCAGGGGGTTCTCCATCGCTTTCGATTCCAGGAAGTCATTCAGCTCCATCGTGGAGTACTGAAGGATCGTGATTGCCTGTGAAAGCTGCTGGGTCATCTGGAGCTTTTGTTGTTGCTGCTGAAAAAGTCCTGCACTCAAATTCATGATATGTACCCTCCCACTTCTCCATTTTACATGAAAACGTCTGATTCGTTAACGGGAATCTCCTGGAAGCGATTTACCTATTGCTATGAAGGCATTTTACTCATTATTCCTTGTGTTGAATCAAGTATGGATCTAAAATGGAAATATCTACTTATCGAAGGGACTGAATGATGCGCAGAGATCAATAGGAAGACTCCATGATGCAATCATTTTATAAAAACGGAGGGATCTATTGATAATGACATTACAAACCAAACGACTGGAATTACATGAAATGACACTGGACGATGCGCCTGCACTCTTTACGTTATGGTCACATCCCGATGTGACGCGATTCATGAACATCGACCGGTTCACAGACGAACAGCAGGCAAGGGATATGATCACCCTGCTGACAGAGCTTGCCGCCGAAAACAAGGCCTTGCGCTTTTCCATTTTTGATCGTGACTCCGGCGAACTCATCGGGTCATGCGGATACAATCACTTTGACCGGGACAATCTGATTACGGAAATCGGCTATGATCTGCTTCCAACCCACTGGGGAAAAGGACTTGGGACCGAAGCCGTCGGCATCTTGACGAAGCATGCCTTCGAAGTATTGGGAATGAATCGGATTGAAGCAAAGGTGGAAGCCGGTAACGACGCATCCTCTGCCCTTCTTGAAAAAGTCGGGTATCACTTTGAAGGGACACTCCGCGAAGGAGAGAAATCAAAGGGAAGGTACGTGGACATGAAACTGTACGCGATCCTGCGCTCTGATTGGATACCTGATTAATACTGAATAGGAGGGACATACTAAGGGCAAATGACAGAACGAAGGAGAGTTTATGTTTACACTACTCTTATTATGGTCCATGCTCATCCTGCCCTGGTTTGTCCTTATCCCTTTGAAATCCTATCAAGTGAAACGATTCTTCCCCGCCGGACTATTCGGGGCGCTGCTCCTGACGGTGGTCTTCCAGATGGCCGATGCCTTCGACTGGTGGAAAGTAACCAGGACGATTCCACTGTTCACGAACATCACCTCATTTGTGTACGGACTGTTCCTTGTCGGAACGATTGTGATTTTATACTTTACGTACGGACATTTTTGGCGGTATTTCATCACGAACCTGGTGGTGGATGCGTTTCTCGCGTTTTTGGTGAGTCCGTGGTTTGAGTACCTTGGGATTTATGAACTGCACCGGATCCATCCGCTTGGGGTGTATTGCATCACGACCATTTTGAGCGTGTTGATTTATCTGTATATGGAATGGCAGAATGGCGTGATGGCGAAGTAGGACTTCCTTGTAGGAAGTCCTACTTTTTTTTCTCCAGGACCAATAAAGTTACACTTTTAATAACCTGTTAATACTAAAGAAGAATTCTCCAAACTTGATGAGATAAACCATTTCGCCTTTTAAAAAATGGTATTTAATTACTTTAAAACACTTCTTTTTTTTAGTGAGATTCACTATACTACATTGTATAGTACCAAACAGTAACTAGTACATCAGGATTGGTGGAATCGAGATGAATGCGCAATTCAAGAAAGGGGTCCTTGAGCTTGTGGTGATGTCGATTATACGAAACGGAGATGCGTACGGATATGCGTTGATCAAGAAAATATCTGACCGGATCAATATATCAGAAGGCACAGTGTATCCGATCCTGAGAAAGCTCGTAAAAGAGGGACACTTGAGCACCTACTTCCAGGAGTCACATGAGGGCCCTGCCAGAAAGTATTATTCCCTAACTGATTCAGGAAGGGACCAGTACGAACGCTTGGCATCAGAATGGGAGGAATTTGCTGCTATTGTCCAATTTTTTATCAATAAGAAGGGTGATTCCGATGGGACGCAATGAATTTTTGAATCAACTAATGAAACACCTTCGATATATGTCCAGCGAAGAAAAGGCAGAAATCCTTCATGAATATGAGGCGCACTTTCATTATGACCTGAAAGCCGGACTGTCCGAACAGGAAACCTCCATCCGTTTGGGAGATCCGAAAGACATTGCGAAAGAATTGAATGCAGTATATGCGCTGGATAAAGCAGATGAACAGAGGACTTTGAGGAACATTGTCCATGCCGGTCTATCCATCATGGGCTTGAGTATGGCGAATTTCCTACTTCTACTGATGGGTTTATTCATTCTATTGCTCTTGTCACCATTCATCCTTGCCTTCGTCATTGCTGTGCCGATCATGATCCTATCCCCTCTGATTCTAGTCGGGATGGGGATTGTCAATGGCTTCGACACAGTCGGCACACCAGAAATAGTAGAAGTCATCAAAGGAGTAGTACTCGGAGGCGTTCTTGCTGTCCTTGGCTTCTATATAGGCAAGGGCCTTCTTGCCTTAATGATCCGGAATTTAAAATGGAATTTATCCATGATGAAGGGAAGAGCATAAGATGAGAAGGTTCTGTATTGGAATCATGACAGCACTACTCGTTCTCTGTGGTTGCCAGCAAGCTGAACCCTATCAAGACCTGGAGGATGAACCAGTTGCAACCTTATCGGAGGTGGACGTCCCGGACGCCATCTTTACGTCTGATCGTAAGGGCGCGTCCATTACAGAAGAAGAAATAAGGAGCGCCATCATCCTGTACCTGAATAGCAGTGAGGATCTGGATGCGGTCATGGAAGCATTCCAGGAAACCATCTATTCCGAGGAGGAGCTGACCCGCGAGGAGAAGGATAAAGTAAATAAGACCATTTCCTTGATTGAAGAGAATGATCAGAATTTCAGTGACTTTATCACATCCAACTCCCTGCCTGCCGATTATGACAAAGGTGCAGACCGCATAAGCCAATATATCACCGACTACAATGACTATATACGTTCCTTAGACAAAGCATTTGATCGCTTTGATAAGGGAGAGATGAAGGTCAGCGACCTGGAAACCATACTGGGATCAACTGGTACCGTGAACGGCCGGGAACAGAAGAAAATCGAAGACTTCCTGCGTGATAAGGACATTCAGACGCGTGCATTCCAACAATAAAGAGAGAGGCTGGGACAGAAGTGTTCTAGTCATAATAAAACCCGAATTCATTTGCTTGCCATAAGGCAAATGAATTCGGGTTTGAATTTGTTTAATGAACATTGTTTCCAGCGTTGATTCGAGTGCAAGACGTAGACTTCTGCGGGAAGAGTAGCTGATGTGAGACACCGCAGGCCCGCCGAGGAGGCTCACGGGCTACCCGCGAAAAGCGAAGTCTTGTACGGGAATCATAAGCGGCATAAAGAAGCTATATGAATCGCATTCTTCATGGAATGGTCCCTTTTTGGTTTTGTCATCCTACAAACACAAGTTCCACTTCGGTCCCTTTCCCTTCCTCACTCCGGATGTTGATCTCTCCGAGGTGGAGCTTCATGATGCTCCGGGCAATGTGGAGTCCGAGTCCGGTACCGCCGGTTTCCCTGCTTCTTGCTTTGTCGACCCTGTAGAATCGTTCGAAGATGTTGGTGATCTCTTCCTTGGGGATTCCGATCCCGTAGTCTTTGACGCGGAGGACGGCGAGGTCGCCTACCTTCTCGATATAGACATCGATTTTATCACTGCTGTATTTCATGGCGTTATCGAGGAGGATGATGATGACCTGCTTGATCTTCAGTTCATCTGCCGGAATGATCACCCGTGAAGCGTCCGTATGCAGGCTTATCTCGCGATGGTAGACCTCCTGAAGCTGCTTGATGCTGCTCCTTGAGAGGGCCACGAGGTCGATCTGGCTGATTTCAAGGACGTTTTCCTTCTCAAGATCCGCCAGATCGAGGAACGTATCGGTCATCTTCTGGATCCTCGTTGCTTCCGAATGGATGGCCTGGATGGCTTCGTCTGCAATTTCCTTGTTTTCGACCCCATGCCTCCGAAGCAGATTGGCATAGCTCTTGATGACAGTCAGCGGCGTCTTCAGCTCATGGGAAGCGTCAGATACGAACTGGGCCTGCTTCGCCATGTTCCCTTGGATCCTGCTGATCATCCGGTTGAATGTTTGAGCCATCGTTTGCAGCTCATCGTTTTCCCGTTTTTCAATGGAGATGGTCTTCGGCACCCCACTCGTTTCGATTTCTTCCATTGTCTTGATCATATTGGAGATCGGCCGCATGATCGTGTTGGCAAGCCACCTGCCCCCCAGAAGGGAGAAGACGGCGGCAAGGACCGTACAGGCAATGAGGATGCCCTTCAGGGTTTCCTTACGGGCCTCCAACCCTTCCAAGCGCTCGACGATTTCCAGGCTCCGCTCCCCATTTCCGAAGGGAACCCGGACAACCAGGACCTGCTCCTCATGACGCTGGTTCTTGATCACATGATTTTTCGCTTCTTTGTTCTCGGCAAACTTCCCTTCAATCTTGGAGGAAAGCATGCTGTCATTCGTCACCTGATGGATCAGTTCATCGCCCGGACCCATGATTCGGATGAAGGAGTGCTCGGTAAGATGCTTCTTCAGAGCCATATCAAGGTCGTTCGTGGTCGGTGCTCCTCCGACTTCCTTCATGATCTCCTTCGCTTTGTGGAATTGAACATCTTCTTCCATGGTTACAGTATTCTGAACGAACAGGAAGTACACGACAAAGTTGATGACCACCAGGATGCACAGCATCCAGGCAGTGGTGAGCAGGTTAATCTTGGTTGTGATCTTCATCCGAATTCTCCTTCATGGTGAAGCCGACCCCTCTGACGGTGGTGATCAGCTGCTTCGGGAATCCTTCGTCGACCTTGACCCTAAGATGCCTGATGAACACATCGATTACGTTCGTTTCCCCTTCATACTCATATCCCCATACGTTCAGGATGATGTTTTCCCTGGTCACGACTTTATTTTTATTGACCATCAAGTAGACGAGGAAATCATACTCTTTCGGAGTTAACGTAATGGATGACCCACCCCTGCACACTTCCCTCGTTTCCGTATTGACCACCAGATCCTCCACCGATACGAGCAGCTCATCTTTCACCTCACCCGGGGAATGGTTCCGCAGGCACGCCCTGATCCGCGCGAGCAACTCTTCGATTTCAAATGGCTTGGTCACATAATCGTTCGCTCCCTGATCAAGTCCCGACACCTTGTCAAACGTGGTGTTCCGTGCCGTCAGCAGGATCACCGGCGTATCACGGTCCTCTTTGCGGATGCGTCTCAGCACTTCGAATCCGCTGAGGCCCGGGAGCATCACGTCCAAGAGGATCAGATGGACCCCGGATTGCAGAGCCCGCTCCAGTCCTTTCTTCCCTTCATGCTCCACGGTCACCTCGTAGCCTTCATATTCAAGCTCCATTTTTAAGACACGGGCTATTTGCGTTTCATCTTCGACGACAAGTACATGCGTTTTCACCCTGGCTTCATCCCTTCTTTTCTTACAATCTATATCGTGTTTCGTTATCAACAGGTCCTTCTACCCTATACTGTAGCATGATAAAGGATGAACGCAGTCATTTTCATGGATTTTTAATGAACCCTTCATGTAAACCCAGCATCGCCCCGTCCTCCCATCACCCATACCTTTCACCATATCGAAAAATATGATACTCTCTATTTTAATTGTTTATTAATGTTTTCTTCATCGGGCGTTCAGGTTTCTTTTATATAGTGGCTGTACCCCTCAGAAGTCTGGAGCATGTACATGCGCTCCGACACATCATCATCTATAAAGGAGATCATTTTGAATTACTCACTCTTTAAATCCATCAATCAACATGCCGGGCATCATCCGTTTTGGGATGGTTTGATGGCAGGGGTTACGAACAATGCCCTGTTCATTTTTGCCATCGTCCTTGTACTGATGTGGCTGTTCGGAAAGAACGACATGAAGCGGACGGTGCTCTATGCAGGGATCACGGGTATTGTCGCCTTGATCCTCAATGCCGTCATTGCCCACATATATTTCGAACCAAGGCCGTTCGTCTCCCATGATGTGAATCTGCTTGTTCCTCATGATGCAGACGCATCGTTCCCGAGTGACCATACGACAGGTGCGATCGCTCTGGCCTTTGCCGTGCTTTACGTGCATCGCAAGCTCGGTTCCGTGATGCTCGCATTCGCCCTTTTGACCGGATTCTCCCGCATCTATGTAGGGAATCATTATCCCTTTGATGTGGCAGGAAGCATCGTCGTCGCAGGTATTGTCAGCCTGGTGATCTACAAGCTGTATCCGATCCTTGATCCACTCGTAAACGGGATCATCCGGATCTATAACCGCATTCCCTTTGTTCCTAAATCAAAGGAATCGGCGCGCACCATCGACTTCAAATAACAAAAGGAAAACATCGGTCCGTTTATACGACCGGTGTTTTCCTTTTTTCATCGTATCAGCCCTTCAGTGCCGTCCACTTGTTCTTCACGAAAGCAAATGCGACGGGTAAGAGGGAAACAGCGACAATGCCAAGTACGAGGACACTGAAGTTATCTTTGATCACCGGGATGTTCCCGAAGAAATAGCCGGCAAACAATGCGATGCTCACCCAAAGGATTCCCCCTATCACATTATAAGAAAGGAATTTCGCGTAGGGCATCTTCCCCACCCCTGCCGTGAA
This sequence comes from Rossellomorea marisflavi, assembly GCF_009806575.1. Taxonomy (NCBI): domain Bacteria; kingdom Bacillati; phylum Bacillota; class Bacilli; order Caryophanales; family Bacillaceae; genus Rossellomorea; species Rossellomorea marisflavi. The sequence continues at coordinate 3,586,182 of NZ_CP047095.1, forward strand.
GGGTGCGAACGTCCGGATGATGGGAATGAATCGCGACAGGATGATGGTGGCCGAACCGTGCTTGTCGAAGAAGCGATTGGTCTTGTCCAACGACTCCCTTTTCACGAAAAACAATTTTTCCCGCGCCTCCACCTTGTTCCCGGAGTAATGACCAATGGTGTAGTTCAGCGTATCTCCGGCAATGGCCGCCACACAGAAGATCAGGAAGATCGGCAGCAGGTGAATCGACCCGGATGCTGCAAGGGCCCCGGTCGCGAAAAGCAGGGAGTCCCCCGGAAGGAACGGCAATACCACAAGCCCCGTCTCACAAAAAATGATGGCAAACAAGATGACGTAGATCCATACGCCGTATTCATTCATATACCCTGCTATATGCTGATCAAGATGCAGAAAAACATCGATGATAGTACTCACTCTATTAGCTCCTATCCTGATGGCCTATTACTCTATTCATGATAAACGAAGGACCGGCATTTCACCAATCCATCTGATTCAAGTCTACTGCATCTCATCCACGCGCACGCATGTGTATCCTTTCGCCTTGACTGCAGGAAGCACATCCTTCAGCGCATCGATCGTGATGGCCGGCGCCTCTATATCCGCTCCCGGTGTATCTCCACAATCATGGAGCAGGACAACGTCTCCCCCTTTGATTCCGGACAAGGCACTTCGGATCTTGTCACTACCGCCAGTCGTTTTCCAGTCTTCTGCCGAAATCGACCAGAGGATGATGCGGTAACGGCTATCCTTGATAAAATCGATCAGGTTCAAGATTCCCCAGGGCGGCCGGTAATAGACGGTTCGTTCACCCGTAATCTCTTCGATGATCGCCGCCGTTTTCTCGATTCCTTCCTTCACCTTCCAAGGACTCATGAGCCAATTGGACTTGTGCTCATAATTGTGGATGCCGAGGAGATGGCCTTCCCGGTGCATACGCCTGATGATGTCAGGATTCTTCTCAGCTTTGTTTCCGACCACGAAGAATGTGGCTTTCACCCCGTTCTCTTTCAGAACATCCAGCAGTACCGGCGTATAGGTGGGATCAGGTCCATCATCGAAGGTGAAGGCAATGTCCGTCGGACTCTCCGCCCTTTTCATCACCTTCCACCCGAGTCCACGTGACAATCCGTATGGAATGACGGTGTACAGGACCAGGAGGAAGAAGATACTTGCTATGATATACACCATTGTGTTCCCTCAATTTCATGTTGATTTTTATTCTGTTGATCAGGCTCTTGCAAGTCCGTACACGCCAGCCTGTTCTTCATAGCTTGGAGGCATGTGGACAGTCCCTTCGATGATGCTGTTCATGAATTCAGCAACCTTTTTCGGCCCTTCGGTTTCAATGCCGTTTTGGTAAAGCTGAATGGATGTCTTCCATTGATCCATGGTCTCGCGGTTCATCAAGATGCCAAGGAGTTCTTGTTCAAGGGAGTGATCCTGATTGAGTTTGAACACCAAGCCTTTTTCCGTCAGGTACCGCATATTGATCTCCTCTTGTCCGGGCAAAACCGATTGAACAAAGATCGGCAGCTTTTTATGCAGGGCTTCACTGATCGTGACACCCCCCGGCTTCGTGACGATCGCATCCACCTCATCGTAGAGCTCGTTCATCTCCTCCCTGGAGGAAAGATACGGAAGAGGGTTGATGTGATCCGCGTTCCATGATTGCAGCTCTTCATATAGGGCATGGTTGTTCCCACAGAGAACGTAGAGATCGAACGGCGAACTCTTTTTGAAGGCCTCAAGCTGTTTCATCATACAACCCAGCCCGCTGTTCCCTCCGGCCATTAAGACTTTTGGGCGTGCGCCCGCTGACTTGGAGCCGGTGGTGCCTGTGATCTGATGGTGCACAGGAATCCCTGTCACCATCATCCGCTGCTCTGCGATACGATAGCGTTCACCGTATTCGCGCTTCAATTCCGGAGTCGGAAGAAGGTGATACTCGATTTCCTCCCGACCCCACACGCTGTTGACGAAGAAGTCCGTGTAGGCATTCATCACCGGCGCTTCACATTTCCCCTGCCTCTTCAGCTCGCTGAGAAGGTAGGAAGGGAATCCGTGGGTGCAGACGATCAAGTCCGGCTCTTCTTCTACTAGAAGCTGCTCCATCTTCTTCAGAAAGAAGTAGTGACGGACCTTGAATGATCGGCTCTTTTCTGTTTCTTTATTAAAAAGGGTTTTATACGCAAGATTATAGGTGGCTGGCGCATAACGGATCCAATTCAGATAGCTTTTCGTCACCAGCTTTTCAATATGTGGATTGCTATAGCTCAGCAGATCCACCTTTTTCATTTCTATATCAGCCCGTGTTTCCTTGATGCAATCCATGAGTGCTTCGGCCACTTGATGATGCCCGGACCGCATTTGCAAGAACGGTAAGAATAGAATCTTTTTCATGTCGATTTCATCTCCTGTCAGCTCTCAACATGTGATTTCAATCTTTAATCTACCATCAAAAATCCGAAATGCGCCCTTCTTCATCAATTTTTAATGTAAAGAAAAGGAGATATTCAGGAAAAGGAAAACAGCCCGTCATTCCTGAGGGCTGTTCATTCGTTTCGCTTTTTTCTTTTTCACATAATTGATCAGGACGAACAGGAAGAAAATAGCCAGGAACACAAGGCCGAGGTACGGAACATACGCAGGATTGATATCCACCTTGCTGCCGACAAAAAGACCGGCGAGGATGAACGGGAGCGTCCAGATCAACGCCCCTACCAGGGACAAGAAGAAGAAGCTTCCGAATCCGATGCGGTTGATCCCGGCAAAATAGGGGCTGATCTGCCGGATGCCCGGCATGTAATAGCCGAGGAGGATCGTCCGCCGCACATTCTTCATATATTTCTCCTGCACCTTCTCCCACCTCTCTTCGGTGATGCCCACATACTTCCCGTACTTCCGTATGAACGGGCTTCCGATGTATCTTCCCACCACATACGCGGAGAGCATCCCGATGAAGGCACCGAAGAAGGCTGATAGCGTGGCGGGAACGAAAGAAAGACTGTGCTGGAAGATCAGTACGCCGATCAAGAAAAGCAGCGATTCTTCCGGAGCAGGGATCCCGACGATCCCCAGGAATAAGAAAAGAAAGATGATGGCATATCCGTATAGATCCAAGTAGTGTAAAAGCGTATCGATATTCATAATTCCTCTTTTCCGAGACTTCATGAAGTGTCTGTTGGATTTCATAATACTTCCATTAGTTTGCCTCGTCGGGAGGAGTTTTGCAAGGGGAAATGGGATTCCTTCATGGGAGCACCCTCATCAAATCCCGCACCCCTTCAACAAAGAAGCCCGATTTCTCATAAGGAAATCGAGCATGTAATCAATGGTTCAGTTCAGACGCAATCTCCTTTTCAGAGACATCCATCTCGACACCCAACGGCTTGAAGGCGGAGAGCAACAGCACGATCAAACTGACCACACCGATCGCCGTCATCGACTCAAGTGGACCATTCCATACAAGACCGTGATCGAAGAAGAACATCTCCCTCAAGCCCTCCACCATGAAACGCATCGGCAGCCAAGGATAGATCCAATCCTGATAGAAAGTCGGGAGCATTTCCGGAGCAAGCGTCAGAAGCGGAAGACCGAAGAACAACATCAACCCGAAGACCGGAAGACCCTTGGACCCGAGAATGGCAAGGACCGCCGAGATCATGAGGTAGAAGCTGTACGATGTGATGCTCAGGAAGATCGCCGTATCCAGGTAGGCCGGAATATGAATGCCCACAATATCGGAAGCTACCCAGCTTAAACCGAAGCCGACGGCCAGGGCGATCACCATCCCGATTGCTGCCTGCCCGACTTTGACCAACAGGCTCTGTTTCCGAGAGGACACCGTCTGTTTCCTGACGAGGAAGAAGATCAGGGCGGCTGTCCCGAGGCTCGCCATCCATAGCGGTTGGAACAGGGAAACAGGTGAGTTCCCATTGGCACTGTTCTCACCGGGAATATGGACATTGGTCACCTTTTTCTCGATCGGATTGGCAAGGACCTCTGCCTGCTCCATCGACAGGGAAGTGGCACCCTGATTCACCATACCGTCCATGACTTGTGTGCGGATCGATTGATTGAGCTGGTCGACCACCCCGTTGAGCATCTGACCGGCCATTGTGGAAGCGGCCGTGTTCATTCCCTGATTCACGACCACTTCCATCTGTGCCGCTTCAGGCTCTGTTGTCTGGAGCGATGCCTGCTTGGCGCTGAAATCCTTCGGGATGACCAGTCCGGCGTAGTAGTCCTGTCCGTCCATCCCCTTTTTCATTTCTTCCACGCTAGCCACCTGCACCCATTTCACCGATGTTCCGGACTTTTCACGGATGTTTTCCAAGACTTTCTCTCCAGTATTCATCTTTTCCTGATCCGGGGCCTTAAATCCTTCATCTGCATTGACTACGGCAATGGGCAGATCCTTCGGTGTAGGTTGCACGGTCGGTACCGCTGTAAGGGAAAAGATGAAGATAATCACAAATGCGATCACGGGCGATGCCCATACAATTTTGTTTTTGAAAAATTTCATATTGATCAACTCCTTATTATAATGAACATGCTGTTGATTAGTAATCACATTGTTGATTATAATGGAATATGACTTCCGTACAATACTCAATGTCCAACGATGTGTCCCATACTCAACACATCCTCACATACTGTCCAGTAAGGAGCGAAAAAAATGAAAAATGATCGCAGGCAGATCCGCACCAAGCAGTTGATCCGGGACGCCCTTCTCACCCTTATCCCGGAAAAAAGACTCTCCAAGATCACTGTCAAAGACCTGACCGAACGGGCCGACATCAACCGGGGAACGTTCTATCTTCACTATAAGGATGTCGCAGACCTCACCGATCAGTTGAAAGAAGAAATTTTTGCAGAACTTCCCCTCCTCACATCGAGGATTGATCCAACAGACATCCGAATCGCAGCTAAACAGAACAAACCTTACGAGCCGATCCAAGCGTTATTGGAATACCTCTTATCCCATAGCGACTTCCTCCGGGTCATGTTGCTGCCTGAAGGAGACCTTCATCTTGCCATGCAGCTAAAGGACTTCATGAAAGAAAACATGCTGAAAAAGTTTGAGCAGTACCTCGGACCCGAAACCGACTCACCCACCGTGCCCGCCGATTATTTCATGGCGTACATCACTTCGGCCAACATCGGTCTCCTGACGCACTGGATGACAAGTGGAAATGATCTTCCTGTCGAAGATATCGCCCTGATGATGACAAAGATCATGAGTCAGGGGCCTCTGGAGGCGATGATGGGTGGAGGGCAATGATCCTCACATAAAAAGCATTCAGCCATGATGGCTGAATGCTTTTTCAATAAAATGATGAATGTGTTTATACAGATACCCTCATCAGCATCTCTCCTCCCAATCTTACCGCTCCTCAATACCACAGGTTGTCCTCCTTTTCTACCCATTGTAAGAACAACATTTTATAACCATCGCTCAAGTATTCAGTGAGATTTTGATGGCATGTATCCCCTTACCCATCTTGAGTAATTTAAACGGATCTGAGATTGAAAAATGTTAGTCCATCTCCTTTATCTTCAAAACCGTACTCGATCCAAACATTATCCTAGAAAAACTTTCATCTATTAAAACGATTACATTCACAAAAAGGGTTTTAACCCAATATGAACGTGGAATGGTAAATACTGTACTTACTTGAACGAGGAAAATATACAAGGAGGAATCAGCAATGAGCGAACTGGACAAACAAACCTTTTTATCAAACGGAGTCACTCCCCAGACACAATCCAAACAGCCTGGAGTCGAAAAAGAGATGGATCCGACACCGATCTATGAACTGGAAAGCCATGTGGGTTCAGGAAAGCTGAAAGGCAAGGTGGCCCTCATCACAGGTGGCGACAGCGGAATCGGGAAAGCCGTGGCGATCGGCTATGCGAAAGAAGGCGCGGATATCGCCATTTCATACTTAGATGAACATGAGGATGCCGAACAGACGAAGAAACGCATCGAAGAAGAAGGCGTCAAATGCACCCTTCACCCCGGGGATGTAGCGGATGAAGAATTCTGCTTCAGTGTTGTTGAAGACGTCATCAAAGAGCACGGGAAATTAAATATCCTCGTGAACAACGCCGCACGTCAGGAAGTGAAGAACAGCGTCACGGAAATCAGCGCAGCGCAGTTGAAGCATACGTTTGACGTGAACTTCTTCTCCATGGTGTACTTCACGAAAGCAGCCATCCCTCATCTGACTGCAGGTGACAGCCTGATCTACACCTCTTCCATCAATCCCTACACAGGAAACAAAGCACTGATTGATTACACGTCTACCAAAGGCGCAATCGTGGCATTCGCCCGTTCCGTTGCACAAGAACTCGCTGAAAAAGCCATCCGTGTGAACGGAGTTGCACCAGGCCCGATCTGGACGCCGCTTATCCCGGCAACCATGACCACCGAACTACAGGAATCCTTTGGCGTATCCACTCCACTCGGCCGTCCGGGACAGCCCGCAGACCTTGTAGAGCCATACATCCTGCTCGCTTCAGAAGGATCCGCCTATATGACCGGCCAGTTCATCCACGTGAACGGTGGAGCGTACATGTCCTCTTAAGGATGAAAAAACTGCAGAAAATCACTCTTTTCTGCAGTTTTTATTATGGAATGAAGCAAACGAAGGAGGAGCAACACGATGAAGACTGTCACATCCGGTTCGTCCACCGATTTTCAGAATCAAGAAGAGCTGAAGAAGCATGTATTCAAGACGCTTGATTTCTATTACCCCGCCTGCATCGATCACGAAAAAGGCGGCTATATCAATGGCTTCCTGGACGACGGCACCATCAATGACACCACCACCAAGCACCTGGTTGCCACCAGCAGGTATATCTATAATTTCAGCATCGGTGCCATCCTTGGCGGAGGTGAACACTATCTTGAAGCAGCCCGCCACGGTATCCGGTTCTTGAATGAGCACCACCAGGATCATCAGTACAACGGATATTTCTTTGAAATGAACGGCGCCGAAGTGGAGAACCCTGCCAAGATGGCCTATGGTCACGCCTTTGTCCTGTTGGCATCGTCCATCGCTTACAAAGCAGGTTTAGAAGAAGCAAAAGATGTTATGGAAAATGTGTTTGATTTGCTCGAAACCCATTTCTGGGATGAGGAGCATGGATTGTATCAGGATGAGTGGAATGCGGATTGGACGAGTCTCTCCCCCTACAGAGGGCAAAACCCCAATATGCATCTGTGCGAAGCGATGCTGTCATCATACGAGGCAACCGGAAATGAGGTGTATCTTAGAAGGGCCTATAATCTAGCTAAAAAGGTAACAATCGATCTTTCCGACCGCTCAGGGGGACTTGTATGGGAAAACTACACCCCTAAGTGGGAGCCAGATTACGAGTTCAATAAAGGCGATACCAAGGATGAATTCCGCCCGTACGGCTTCATCCCCGGCCACCAGTTCGAGTGGGCAAAGCTTCTCATGTGGCTCGACCGTCACCGTTCTGAACCGTGGATGCTCGAGAAGGCGGAGGATATCTATGAAAGAGCCTGGAAGCTTGCATGGGATGAAGACTACGGTGGTCTCTTCTTTGCCGTTTCACCGGAGCTTGACGTAATCGACCGCGACAAAAATTACTGGGTGATGTCAGAAGCCATTGCCGCCTCTGCCCTGCTTGCTGCCAAAACGGAAAATCAGGCATACTGGGAGAAGTATCAACTGCTATTCTCGTACTCTGCTGATAATCTCATGGATCATGAGCACGGCGGCTGGTATAAGCTCCTCGACCGTGAGAATGAGAAATACAGCCAAGAGAAAAGTTCGCCTCCCAAGACGGACTATCATCCCGTGGCGGCTTGTTATCAGGCGATCATTGCGCTGGATGACCCAAGTTAATGAATACGTAAAGAAACAACAATGCCCCCTTGAAACAAGGGGGCCGTTTTTAGTAATAGATATCCTCAAGCATACGTTTAATCGTTGGAGCTGTTTTAAGCGAAGAAGGAAAGTCGATGTTCAGAGAATTGGCGAGCATGGCCATTTCTGCCGTGATACCGGTCACAAGCAGTTCGGTCCCCATTACGTTCATAAGGCTTTCCAATCGGAAGATTCCTTCAAGGTCATCAGACGAAGGGTAGGTCAAACCCGACACATCAATAATCAATTTCTCGATGTGATGGTCCGATACATGCTGAGAGGCCCCCTCGTATACGACCTCAAATCGATGTTCATTCATCGTCCCGACAAGAGGAAGAGCTGCAATATCACCGATTAAAGGGACAATGGGACAAGAAAGTTGCTCAATTTCTAACAGGGCCTTTTTATAGTTTTCCTCCGCCCTCTTTCTCGCGGTCACATCCCGCTGCACTCCTACAAAATAGTATTTATCTTCCTCTTCAATATATAAGGGATCCACCGACAGGCTATTCCAAAACGGCGTGCCGTCTTTCTTGTAGTTCAGGACTTCAATGAAGACGGATTCTTTATCCTTGATGGCCACACGAAGCTTATCAATCTCGTTCTGATCGGTTTCACTTCCTTGAAGGAAGCGACAATTCCGCCCCATCACTTCCTCCATGGAATACCCCGTCATCGCGGCAAAGCTTTTGTTTGCAAAAACGATGGGATTATCAGGTAGAACGGGATCGGTGATCAACACACCCGCCCCTGTATAGTTCAAGGCTTTTAATAATATATGTTCACTCAGGTTAATAGACACATTTCCCCCTAATGATTGGTTTGACATGGGTAACTTATTGATCCAATTATATCTACTAATAAGTATAATATAGTTGGAAAGGTGTCTACAAATTGTAATGTTTTACAGAAATTGTTGAGTGTTCAAGGAGAAAACAATAAAGACACATCAGAACGCTTTTGTTAGCATTCTGATGTGTCTTTATTCTAGTATGTACGCCCTCGGAGGGAATCGAACCCCCATTTTAAGAACCGGAATCTTACGTGCTATCCGTTGCACCACGAGGGCATGTTTTAGTTACTGTCACGAGAACTAATTATAATAGAGAAAACTCTCCAATGCAAGATGTTTTTGGGTTCTGTTGTGAATCCCTTTTGAAAAAGCCAAGATCCGTGGAGAGGATCTTGGCTTTTTGTATGGTTAGAACGTATAGGATTCTCCGTCATCCGGCACCAGGATGCGGGATTGGAGTCCTTTCTCTACGGCGGTGTTCTTGAGTTCTTCCCTTGAAAGCGTGCCGTGGTTGACGGCTTCCATATGGGTCGAGATGATGGTGGCTTCGGGTGCTGCGTTCGCTGTCTGAAGGACGTCTTCTTTGCCCATGACGATGGATCCTCCTTCGAGGAACTGGTTGTCGCCTGCGTTGACGACGATGATATCCGGATGGTGGGTGTGTATTTCTTCTTCCACCTCTTCATTCCATACGGTGTCGCCGGCTACGTAGAGGGTATTCTCGTTTTCATGTTTGAAGACGATGCCGCTGACGGTCCCGGTGCGCTTGAGGATCTCTCCCCTTCCGTGCTTGCCTTTGGTTTTGGTGAGGTGGATGCCGTTGAACTGCTCGTTATTTAGCACATGTACATTTGTGAAGCCTGCTTTTCGGACTTCTCCGGCATCGGCTTCGTTCTGAACATATACATTGATGGATTTAGGGAGTACTTCTTTTGCCGTGTCATCAAAGTGATCCAGGTGGAGATGGGTGAGGATTACGGCGTCGATCCCCTCCAGTATGGCGTCGACAGATTCCGGCAGATCGACGATGGGATTCTGGATGTCATCCCGTTTGGACGGTGTGAAGGGAGGATAGGTCCCTTTCGGTGCGAGCATGGGGTCAATGAGGAATCGCGTGCCTGCATAGTCAATGATCAGGGTAGCGTTTCTGATGAGTTGTAGGTTCATAGTATCGGCTCCTTTTGTTCTATTTCTGATCTGATTCCCATAGAGGGGTGCACTTCTCATTTTACCCGTTGGCAAGGGGGAGCAATCACGAAACTTTCGCCTTTTGTACCGTTTAAAAAAGGGATGAGTGGGTATGATGTAGAAAGGATTTACATACAGGTTAATAAAGGAAGCATTAGGTTTGACCTTTATTGACCAACAGTGTATGATAACAGTACAAAGTGAATATGAAATGATTCAAAAATACACAGATGCATTTAAGGAGGAACGAGGATGAACTTAATTCCTACAGTTATTGAACAAACAAACCGCGGTGAACGTGCTTATGACATCTATTCCCGTCTATTGAAGGACCGTGTGATCATGCTTGGGAGCGCCATCGATGATAATGTGGCGAACTCAATCGTATCCCAGCTTCTATTCCTAGAGTCTGAAAATCCGGAGAAAGACATCTCCATCTACATCAACTCACCAGGCGGAAGCATCACAGCCGGTATGGCGATCTACGATACGATTCAGTACATCAAACCTGATGTTCAAACGATCTGCATCGGTATGGCCGCTTCCATGGGTGCATTCCTTCTAGCTGCCGGAGCAAAAGGCAAACGTCTTGCCCTTCCAAACGCAGAAGTCATGATTCACCAACCACTTGGAGGAGCTCAAGGTCAAGCGACGGAAATCGAAATTGCAGCTAAACGCATTCTCTTCCTTCGCGAGAAATTGAACCAAATCCTTGCTGACCGCACTGGTCAACCACTTGACGTGATTTCTAAAGACACGGACCGCGACAACTTCATGACTGCGGACCGCGCTTTGGAATATGGTCTGATCGACCGTATCATCACTCGCAACGACGCAGAAACAAAATAAGTCTTGAATGAACCCCCTTGCATGAGTGCAAGGGGGTTTTTGTGTGGATTTGGATTCACAATAAAGCAAAGAACCGCCTCATCCAAGGCGGTTCTTCAACGATTCGATGGCCAGATCCAGTGCGGTCAGTCTCCGTTCATTCAATGTCAGCTGGGAGCTTCCATCTTTGGCCTTCGCTAGCTGTTTATGAATGGAAGGGAGGATGTCCTCCATCGTTTGTTGGGAAGTAGCGATGACGTCTCTTTCATATGAAAAATTGTTACCGTACCAATCGCTTCTCAGGCTGTCGATACCTGCCTTAATAGCATCGCGCCTCATTTTCACCAGGGTGGTGTTCGCTCCTTTCCCCTCCATACTTTCATAGGCGTTCGAGAGCTTGCGGTAGGTCGATTCCAGGGAGTTCAGGGACGCCTCCTGATCGGCCCTGCTTATCATGGCCTCTCCTCCCCTTCTGAACGGGGTTCCCACAACCGCGACACTTGCACCAGATCGACACCGTCAAAGGTCAGCCGATACACATCGGGCATATCGAGGCTCTCCCAAAACGCCAATCCATACCGGGGGTCAAAGTGATTCATGATGAGCACCATGATATTCCCATGTGTCCCGACGGCCACGCGCTTCCCTTCATATTCTTTTAGAAGTTCAAGCATGGCTGCGACGCCGCGCTTCTGGGCATCCACATTCGATTCTCCGCCTTCCCAGTGGAATGAAGGCTCTTCCCACACCTTGCGGATGGCTCCTTGAAAATCGTCTAGGGGCTCCGAAGATAGAAGCCGTTCTTTGAACCCATCTATCAGGATCACGTCTTGATTCAAGGAAGCCGCTGTCCCCTCCACCGTCTGCACCGCACGCAAGAACGGGCTGGACACCACATGGTCGAGTTTTTCGGATTCTAGTATCCTGGTCATACGTCTGGCATCCCTCAGCCCTTTCTCCGACAGAGGCCTGGTGAGCTCCTCCGGTGTGTAGGTGGAATGGGCATGTCTGACGAAATAGATTTCAGTTCTCATTGGTTTCTCCCCTGCCTGCTTTTCTTCTATCCTAGCATATTCCTCTTACATGTCCCTGATTCGTTTCGTCAGTTCATTGAACCTCTCATCAAGTTCAGCGTATTCCTTTTGGGCAGGCGTCATGAAGCTCAGCTTCCCGAGGACCTCCTGTCGCTCGGTCTCAAGCTGCATCTTGAGCTCTTCCCGTTCGTCCTTTGAAGGCTCTGCCTGTTCCCATTTTCTCACCATTTTTCTGTTTTCAATCGCAATTTCAGCCGATGTCGTCTTTTCTAAAAAGTAGCGATCGTGGGAAACGACGATGAGGGTGCCATCGTAGGCTGCCAGGGTATGTTCCAGCTGCTCGCGGCTCAGGAGGTCCAAATGATTGGTCGGTTCATCGAGGATCAGCACGTCCCGGTCCTCGAGGATATACTTGATGAGCTTGCACTTCACCCGCTCTCCCATGCTCATATGGCGGATCGGCTCCTCCCACTGGCTTTTGCCGAATCCGAGATAGGTCATGAGGTTCCTCACCTGCCCGCGGTCGTGAAACGTCTCCCTGTAAAAAAGATTCTCCGGTGTCTCATCGAGGGGTAAGTCGAAGACCTCCTGGGTGAGATAGCCGATCTTCGCCGCAGGTGAAAGCCACATCTCCCCTTCATCAGGCGTTTCGTTTCCCATGATCATATTGAGGAACGTCGTCTTCCCGCTCCCATTGCCACCGGTCACCGCCACCCGCTCCCCGTTTTGGATCGTGAAGGAGGCACCGCGGAAAAGCTCCTTGCTTCCATGGGCTTTACCAAGATCCTTTACTTCAAGGAGACGTTTGCCGGCCCTTCTGCCCGCACGGACGGAGAGGTGTTTCTTTTCCTCCACCTCGACAGGCTCGGCATTGATCCGCTCGATTTCTTTCTCAAGCCGCTTCCTCTTCGATTTCACCTGGGCGTCCATCCGTTTGGCCTTCGAACGGTAGAACTCCTTCGGAAATTCCTGCTTTGTCGACTGGGCATGGGCTTTTCCCGACCAGGAAGTAAGGTCCTGGATCTGTCCCTCGATCCGTTCGATGAGCTTCTGCTGCTTCTCATATGCCCGCTGCTGGGTGAGCCTGCGCTGCTCGACGATCTTCACGTATGCCGAGTAGTTCCCCTCATATGTCACAACCGTCTTGTTCTCGATGGACCAGATCACATCGGCCACCTCATCGAGGAACGACCGGTCGTGGGAGACCAGGATGACGGTCCCGCGATATCCCTTCAGCTCCTTGATCAGAAATCCGATTCCCTCTTCATCGAGATGGTTGGTTGGTTCATCCAGAAGCAGCAAGTGTGCATTCTGCGCGATTCCGCGTGCCAGTCTCACCTTCAGCTTCTCTCCACCGCTCAGCTGTTCATACGGTCCATCCGGCACATCCCATTTCTGAAGGAGCGCTGTTTCCCCAGGGGACAACGCTTCCCTTGACTGATTCATGGCTTCCTGCTCCACCATCACGGTCTTCAACCCTTGAATCAGCGGTGTGATACTTCCTGACGACGGTGCAATGTCACCGTTCAACAGCTTCAGAAGAGTCGATTTACCGGCCCCATTATTTCCGATGAGACCGATCACCTCCCCCCTTCTCACCCCTGCCTTCACCTGTTCCAACAATAGCGTTCCTTCTATTTCAATATTCACTGAATCGATTTTCACTAATTCCTGCATACAATCCTCTCCTCATTACGGGAGAACAAAAAAAATCCTCCCACGATTTCTGGAAGGATTAGCCGCAAACTACCATACACAAATAAGCCCGATGGAAATGGGACCTATGGGAAAAATGGGCAGACTAATCCTACTAAATATCATTCGAAATTCATTCAATTTCAAATTCTACCTACCAAGATTAGTTATCCATCGTTCACCCATCATCCCTTTCCCTTAACATTAGCCTAATCGTACCATCCACATCCCCATAAATCAATCCTCACCCATGGAAAAATAAGTATTGGAAAATACAAGAATGCGAGCTATAATACCTGTACCCATCCAAAAATATTTTCCACGGGGACAGGTAAGATTTTCAACGTATTACACCGAGGACAGATCGATTCAATCAAGATCTCGTCTCTCATCCCGTCGTGCCTTATAAAATTTGTACACAACCAATAGTACCAACGATACCCCCAACACAGCAGAAAGAACACCATTGGGTATCGTCATCACCTCCGTAAAATCCAACACCGCCATGATTACCACCAACAGAATCAAAGAAGCTTTTACAACAATCCTTTTATCCACCGTATCACCACCTCGGTTGGATATTTCCCTTTTTTTGTATATTTAATCGTAATACTTTTAAAAAGGATAGGCGGGAATGAGACTTCTACTAAACTCATCACATATATCGCAGAATATAGCACAGTACTGCTGGCCACAGCGAAACGAACTAAGACTTCCTTACCCTCACATATAAGGGGGATGGAGGGGAACTTAACCTACGGAACGAAACGAAGCCTTCCCTTCTTCACTCCCATAAATAGGGGGTGATAGGTGTGAAATTAACCTACAACACTCGTACATACCACAAAGTGAAGTGAAGCGGAGGCCGGCCGACTCCTATGGGAAAAGCGGGCAGGGTGAGACCCTGCAGGCTTGCCGAAGCGGCTCACCGCACGCCCCATGGAAAGCGGCCGGCCGCAGCGGAACGAAACGGACCAATAACCAACTACACAAACCACTATCAAAGGAGACCAACACCATGTTCACATTCCAAGTCCAACCAAACCTAACACTAGCCCTTCTCCAACCTCACCACGCCCAGGAAATCTACACCCTCGTCGACACCAACCGCCACCACCTCAAACACTGGCTCGGCTGGGTAGATAGCGTCCAATCACCCGACATCTACCGCGACTCCATCATCCCCGCCTGGCTCCAACAACTCGCCGCCAACGACGGATTCACCGCCGGCATCCGCCACCACGGCAAACTCGTCGGCATGATCAACCTCCACTTCATCAACTGGAAAACCCGAAGCACCAGCATCGGCTACTACCTATCAGAAGAAGCCCAAGGCAACGGAATCATGCAGGCCTGCGTCACCGCCCTTCTCCAGCACGCATTCGACGACCTCAGCCTGAACAAAGTCGACATCCAGTGCGCCGAAGGCAACAAGAGAAGCCGCCACATCCCCGAACGTCTCGGATTTAAACAGGAAGGCATCTCCCGCGACGCCGAATTCATCAACGGCCATTACAACGACATCGTCACCTACAGCCTACTTGCAAAAGAGTGGAGAGCAACTAGCAAATAGGGGGAACGGTTCCGATGTTACCTGAATGACGCACAAGAACCGTCCCCATGCGTCACATGAAAGCAAAAGGGACGGTTCCCATGCTTCCTGATGGAAGTACGGAAACCGCCCCTTCGTGTCATTCGATCGTTCGGTCTTCTGTCGGGACAAGGATATCTCCTTTTGTCCCTTTTTTCAATAGAAGGTGAAGAATGGTTTTTGATAGTTTGCTTGGATGATAGGGTTTCATCAGGTAGTCGCTTGCCCCTAGGGTCAACCCCTTTTCTTT
This sequence comes from Rossellomorea marisflavi, assembly GCF_009806575.1. Classification (NCBI taxonomy): domain Bacteria; kingdom Bacillati; phylum Bacillota; class Bacilli; order Caryophanales; family Bacillaceae; genus Rossellomorea; species Rossellomorea marisflavi. The sequence goes on from NZ_CP047095.1 coordinate 3,601,462, forward strand.
CTCATCAAGGGCGGAGGAGATGATGATCGGTATGCCGGTCAGGCTCTCTTCCTTCTTGATTTCCTCAAGCACATCCCAGCCATTCAGTTTACCCCCAAGCATGATATCCAGGACGATGGCATCGGGTTTCGTCCGCTTCAGACGCTCGATGGCACTTGAGCCATTCGTCGTGTGATCCACCTGGAAGCCGCTCTCGGAAAGCTCTGTTGCGAGAAGGGATGCAAGGCTCATATCGTCTTCAATCACAAGGATGTTATGGCCGTTCCCCTGTTCTTCCTCCTTGAACGTATCAAGGGTGATGACCGGGAGGGTGACCGTGAAGGTGCTTCCTTTTCCGAGTTCAGACGACACGGTCACAGACCCGCCGTGGGCCTCGATGATTTCCTTGACGATGGTAAGGCCGAGGCCCGTGCCTCCGATCTTCCGCCGGTCTGAATTGTCGATCCGGTAGAATTTCGTGAAGAGCTTCCCGATTGCCTCTTCCGGGATGCCCAACCCTTCATCGCGGATCTCGATGGAGATCCGGTCTTCTTTTTCCTTCATGAGTATCGTGACGTCCCCTCCATCCGGTGAGTATTTCACCGCATTGCTGATGAGATTCGTGAACGCCTGTGTGAGTTTATCCCCGTCACCGAGGACGATGGTGCAATCCGTTTCCCTCCCGATCGTGAAGGTATGATGGGGGGAACTCACCTTCGTGAGGTCCACGATATTCCGGATGATGTCCAGGACGTCTTCATACTTCTTCTCAAATGTCTGTTTCCCTGATTCCATCCGTTGCACGTCAAGGAAGTCATTGATCAGGGAGGTCAGGCGCTGTGCTTCCTTGTAGATGGTGTTCAAGTATTTCTTCGTCCGCTCCGGCTTCAGGTCACGGGTCAGCATGAGTTCCGTAAAGCCCAGGACACTGGCAAGTGGTGTCCGCAGCTCATGGCTGACGGTGCTGACGAATTCCGATTTCATCTGGTCGACTTCGTATTCCTTTGTGATGTCCCGATGGACGAAAATGGTACCGACATGCTCCTCCTCGTGGTAAAGGGAGGTAGAATACACCTGGAAGACATCGTTTCCTTCTGTAAGCCTGTAGATCATGCTGTGACCCGTTTCCTGATTGCGGATGACATTTTGATAATAATCCTTGAGTTCATCACCGTTTTCCACCTGGGTGACAATGCTGCAGCCCCACTTTGAATATGGAGCATCTTTCAGGGCGCCCATGTCACTTCCGATGATCCTCGCAAACTTGGTATTCACCAGCAGGCTGTCGCCCATCGGGTCAACGAGCTGGATCCCTTCCTGGAGATTATTCAGGATATCCTGGTTCATGTGACGTACCCGTTCGGAATCCTCATAGAGTAGGATGTTCCTGAGAGAAATGGAGATCTGCTTCGCAAACCCTTTGTACTCCTGCTGTTCCTTGTCGGTGAATCCGTCACCGAAGCGGCTGAACACCATGAAGGCCTCCAGCTCTCCTTGAGCAGACAGGACCGGGATGAACAGGTCATAAGAATACATGGTTTCCTCATGATAGCCTTTTTCCGCTGTGACGAGCTCACGTTTTACACAGAACGGTTCCTTGGTCTCGAATAACCGCTGATGAAGACCATTCTGGATATGGGCAAGGAACTGACCGATGGCTTCCTTGGATACCCCGAAGGAAGCATGGGTATCCTGGTCATCCATGAGAACGATCATCCCCCGTGGTGCGCCCATGAGACTGCACATGCTCTTGACGATGCTTTCCAGTACCTCTTTCTTATTAAGGGAGTTCGAAATTCCATTGATGAATTCGTTCCGGCGTTCAAGCTGCTCTCCCCTGTCGCGCGCAAGATGAAGCAATCGTTCCAATTCCTCCTGCTGGACTTCGAGCTCATCCTGCTGGGCCTGGAGTTCTTCATTCTGGGACACAAGATGCTCTTCTTTTTCCTGGACGGTGAAGATCATTTTCTCAAATGCGCGGGACAGCTGGCCAATCTCATCATGGCGGTCCTTATTGAATGTCCAGTTTTGATACGTACCGGTCTCGGCGATATGTTGGGCGGAGGTGGCCACCTCTTCAAGGGGCTGACCGATCTGCTTGGCAATCGAGCGCATGATCCGCATCAGTAGGAGCAGCATGAGCAAGACGAACACAAGGAAGATGGTCTGACTCGTTGCTTCCTTAGCTCGGAGTTCTTCATAGGCTTCATCGGTGGATTGCTGGATGCCGTCATTATAATCATCGAGGTTCGTGAGAAAGTCCTCCACTTCTGCCGTGGCTCCATTTTTAGAGTTCTCCTGGATGGCCTCATCATCATTTTTATCCACCAAGTCAAACGTTTCATTAATGATGTTGTTGTAGTAAACATAGAAGTCTTTGACCGTTAAGGCAAAGGTGTCATCTTCCTCTGTAGTAGAGACGCGATCCAGTTCTTTGATCGTAATCTTTAATTCTTTCTTAAGGTCATTGATATTATCCTTGAACTCACTTCGTTTAAACGCCACATACCCGCGCCCCTCAAAGAAGATCCGGTTGAACTGCCGGTCAAGCTTCTGGGCGACTTCCTTCCGGTCATCGAGCTTGGCTTTCGTCTCATCGTACTCAACGGAAAGCCTATGATCGTACCAGTATAAACAGCCTGCTCCTATCAGGAACACGAGGATGAACCCTGTCATGAGGACAATGATCCTCCGTCTCAGGCTGGAATGGTAGAATTCAAGGAGTTTATCCATTCAGAATGTCCCCGATCTTCTCCATGAGTTCGACCGGGCTGTAGGGCTTCGACATGAAGTAGTCGGCACCGGCAGCAAGGACAAGGTCCTTATCCGCCTGCTGGTTCTTCGCCGATACCATCATGATCTTCACATCGCTCTTCCCATGGTGGTTCCTCACCTGATCGATGACCTCGAGGCCCGTATAGGCGGGCATCATATAATCAAGGACGATGAGGTCGTAATCGGTCCCGAGTATGTGCTCGATCGCTTCTTGTCCGTCGGCCGCTTCGTCGATGTCATATCCTTCATCTTCAAGGGTGTCGACCATGAGCATGCGCAGCACTTCTTCGTCTTCCGCAATCAAGATCTTCGCCATGTTCATTTCCCTCCTTTTCCATACGCTTCTTGCAGAATATAATAGGAATCTTTCAGTCTTTCATGGAAGGTCGGCTCTTCCCACTCTTTCCATGAATACCGGTAAAACGCCGTCGGATCCATGAAGCCGTCCTTCAATGCGGGATAGGCGTAGGATTCCCTCCCGTCTGTTTCATAAAGGCCGATATTGATGGAGTCGATTTTCTTCTTGCCTTCAATTCCCGTCTTCCACATATCCCCCATGGCATCCTTGAGGCTCGGATCCTTGATGTTCAGGAGCTGCCACGGGATGCGGATTTCGGTCATATCACCTTCAGGGATACGCTGATATCCGTGAGGGAGTCATATTCTTCATCCCCGGGGTTCGCCGTCCCGAACTGCATCTTGCCCGTTTCATAGGATTCGAACGGCAGGGTCTTGCCCTGGATCGTCAGTTCCTTATTCAAGGTCAGGCGGATCGGATGATAGACGCCGTTATCCTTCTTGCCCGCATACGGCTCCTTGTCGATCATCTCGAGGAGGTTCCCGTAGTGATAGTAGTAGCTGTCGTAATAGCTGTCGACGAGGAGTCGGGCGCTCTGATCCCCATTCATATGAAGGACGAAATCCACTCCTTTGGTCTTCACATCGTCGACCCCCGGGATGGTCGATTGACCTTGATCCGGGATCGTATCAAAGAGAAGATAAGAATCTTTATCTTTCACGGAATCCGTATCGACCCTCACGTATACATATCGTTCATCACTGGAAACGTAGAGGGCGTGGTCACCGTCCTCGAATGCAGGTTCAATGCCCTTGAACGCCCAGTCCTCTCTGCGTCCATCGACATGTAGGACGTCGGTTCGGTTCTTGCCGGGATCAAAGCTCAGGACGCCGAACTGCTGCTCATTGGTCTGGGCATTGGACCAGAACGGACGTCTGTCCGGATCATCGTAGTCCATCGTGTTCCATGTCCGTTTGAACCATTCATCCTGCCAGGTGAAGACCATTCCGCCGGCCAGGTTCTCCGCAATGATATCTTCAAAGAGCCTGCGGTCGATTTCACCCTGCTCTTTTTCAGAATGATGCCCTTGATCAAGTCCGTCGACATTCCGGTGGGTCAGGCCACGGGAGCCCGGCACACCAAATTCGGCAACGACGAGCGGCATGGTATGGTGCTTCTTCATATCATTCAGATAGCCTGCATAGTTGTTTTTCTCGCCGCGGTGATCGAGATAGTTGATGTACGCCGGCTCATAGTTGAGGAAGTCCGGGTAGTACGGATAAATATGATACGATGCGAACAAACCCGTATGCAGCTGATCCGTTGCTTTGATGACGTTCGGGTCCACCGATACCATGTCTTCCTTCTCAGAAGGTTCATACGGATGGTCGAGGAGATCCGTGGTCACCCAGTTGGTGAAGCTGACAGGGCGCTGCCACTTATAGGTGGAGGTCTCATACGATACGGCTTCATCCATCATGGTGGAGATCCATACCTCAAATGGCTGGGCCTTTTCCGTATAGAGATACTCACCCTTCAGATCCTTCATGCCCTTATGTTTTTCGTTCGTCGAGAGGACCACTTCCGGATCCCACTCGACCCCGAACACCCAGCCGAGGACGTAAGGCGAAATATCATATTTGTATTGACCAGAAGCATGGCCAGGACGATCGGGAATGTCTGCATTCCCGTGGATCAGATCGACCGTGCGTTTGATTTCATCCTGGAATTCTTCGGTGTTTTCCTTGGCGAAGGCATCCTTCGTCTTCAGGAAGATCTCTTCATTCACCCATACCCCGTGGAAGAGGTAGAGGGGTTTTTCAGCCATCTGATTGTATTCATAAAAGGCTTCATAGAACTCCGGAGGATGGATCGTATAGACCCGTAGGGAGTTGGCATTCATGGCTCCGATCTGCTTGAACCATCTCAGGTACTCTTCCTTGGTGATGGCCGTCTCGCCGGGGAAATGTCCGGGCTTGGCAATCCCCATGTTGACGCCCTTGATGGTCATATCCTTCCACTTGCCGTCCTGGTTGATCTGAACGTAGTCAGATCCCACCTTGCCCGCAAGCTTGATGCCGTCCACGACTTCCGTTTTCTGCGCTTTCGCCTTGGGCTCATCCTTCTGGCGATGGATCCTATCGAGGATTGTGTCCATCATCGGGGCATACGCCTTCCAGTAGAATGCCGTTTCTTCATCCGGTCCCGAGCGCCCCGTCCACTTCCGCCATGTCGGCAGTCCTGATGTCTGATACAGATTCGGTACGTCCGGCTGGTCGGCGAAATCACCGCTGAAGTAGTATGTTTCGAATTGACGGTTCTCTTGGTGGATCACAGCCGGGAAGCTTGTCGGCAGATTGATCCCCTTCAGCTTATCTTTTCCCTTGTCGGTAAGGGACATGGAATACTCGGCCAGCACCTCGTCCGGATTGATGGCTTCGACGATATCGAACCAGTAGGAATAGGCAACCGACATGTCTTCACCGAATTCCCCTTCCCCCTTTTTGGTGGTGGAGAAGATGGCTCCTTTATCGGTGATGTCGTCCCCGTTCAGGATCATCAGGCGATCCGACCGGTCGACGAGGACGAAGCCGCCACCTTTGAACGCATAATCCTTCCCGTACTGTTCTTTATAGTTGCTGCGGACCCACTCCGGGACCTCTTCGCTCGTCATGTCGGGGAAATAACGCCCGATCCACCCTGACCATTCAAGGTTGAAAAGGGAGTAGAACTTACGCCTGACCTTTTCATCCGTGGGATCGGCCATGGAGTTGAACTCGGCGATGATGGTCTTTCCTTCATTCAGGGCCATGGACTTCAGGGAATCGATTTCTTCTTCCTCAAGCCCTCCATACACCTTGGAGGAGCGGGAACCGGAGACATTTTCCGTATCCAGGTCTTCTTCATACACCCCGTATGTATCGGTGATGTAGACAGCATCATAGCCTTCAGCGGATTCCGGAACGGATGAACCCTTTTCTTCCTTAGGGTCATACCCGACATAATCTTGATTTTCTTGATAAATACCTCCGTCGCTCTTCCTATATTTCTGCTGATTCAATAGCCACATCAAGCCTTTATGCTCCCGGTAGCTTTCATCGGGAACGGTCTTATCCACGATCATCAGATCAAGATCTTTCTTCCCCTTCAGCTGCCACACCCAAAATGGGGAGGTCAGGAGCAGGACGATTCCTATGATGAAGATCAGGAAGCCATATCGTTTCAACTTGTTCATTTGGATACTCCTTTTCTCGCCATTTCACCCCAGCCCCGCTTCTTGCGGAGGAAGTCGATGATGCCTTCACAGCGCCACAGAACGGTCAACGGGCGATACCAGAGGGTCTCTGTTAGGGAATAGAAGAATAGTTTCATAATGTCAGATGCCTTCGGATACTTCCGGATCGTCCATTCCTCCAGCAGCACAGCTGACATGGAAAGGATCGAACCATAGAAGATTGATAATAAGAATAATAGGATGGCAAACTCCAGATATACGCCGCCGAACAGCAGCGAGACAATCATGATGAGATAGCCCGTGAGCTCCACGACCGGTCCGAGGAACTCGATGATGAGGAAATAGGGCATGGACACCATGCCGATGGAGCCGTATTTCGGATTGAACAGGAGCTTTTTGTGGATCCAAAGGCTCTCGAACAGTCCGCGGTGCCATCTGCTCCGCTGTCTCCGCAAGTATTTCATGGATTCCGGTGCTTCCGTCCAGCTGACGGGATCCGGGACGTAGACGATTTGTTTGTCTGCCTTCTCTTCTTTCACGAATCGATGGAGCCTCACGACGAGTTCCATGTCTTCCCCCACCGTATGGGCATAGCCCCCGGCCCGGATGACCCAGCTCTTCGAGAAGACGCCGAAGGCCCCGGATACGATGAGGAGGAGATTGTGCCGGCTGAGTCCGATTCGTCCCATCAGGAACGCTCTCAGGTACTCGATTACCTGCATGACGACAAGCGGAGAACGGGATAACCCGATCTTCACGATCTCTCCGCTCTCGATGTCACATCCATTGGCGATCCGTATGCTTCCACCTGAGGCGATGACGTCTCCATCAGATTCGATGATGGGCTTCATGACCTTGAGGAAGGCGGACCGCTCAAGGACCGAATCCCCGTCGATTGAGCAGAAATACGGGAAGTTGGACACATTGATCCCTGCATTCAGGGCATCGGCCTTCCCTCCGTTTGCTTTATCGACGACAAGGAGGTTCTTATACAGCTTCGATTGATAGACCGCTTTGACGGGCTGGGTTTCGAGCTGCTGCCGGATGACCCACTTGATCTTCACCAGCTGGAACGTCTCGATGAGCTTCTCAAGGGAATCATCCGTCGACCCGTCGTTCACGATGATCACTTCGTATTCCGGATACTCGATGCTCAGGAGGGACCGGACCGTGGCCATGATCCCGACGGATTCATTATAGGCGGGCACCAGGATCGATACCGGCTTCGTCTGGGAAAGATGAAGGAGCTCTTCATACGGCTCCCAGTCGTCAAGCTGATACGATTTCCGCAGCTGGAACATGGAGATCACAAGCAGGATTGTATAAAAAGAGATGACGAGAATCATATAAATGAGAACGAACCACCCGATGCCGAGCAGGACGTTTCCCCATGCGTCTGAAATGTTCATGTGATCCTGCCCCTTTCCAACCATTGTTCCGCCATATCCCTGGCATAAAGATCTTCTTCTGATACAGCCATTTCCTTCAGGATTTCTTGACCCCGTTCCAATCGCATGATGGCCTGGGCCGCCTGCGACCGCACATAGAAGGACGGATCCCTCATCAAGCCGATGAGAAGGCCTGTCAATTCGGGATTCCGTACGTATTCACATACCTTGATGGCCATGAGGCGTTCCTGCCATGAGTCTGACTCCAGGTGTTCGGCAAGTAAGTCAGGCGGAAGATAATGCTCCATGGCCACGATTGCTTTCAAGGCACGGATCCGGATTTCGGAAGATGCCGATCCGAGCTTCTCCTCCAAAAATCCTGCATAATGTGGATTCTGCCTCATGCCGATGCTATCAATAAGGGAATGATGCATGACCTCCGGCAACTCCCCTGCCGCCTCCATGAGTCCCTCAAAATCTTCATTTCCAAGGGCTTGGAACAGAAGGCTGTACTCAAATTCCGTGAATTCATGCTTCGGATGCATAAGGGCTTTCATCACATCGGATGATCCATTCTTGATGTAGATTTTGAGAATCTGTATTTCTTCCTGTTTGGTCAGTCTGCGTGATTGATAGACCCTGTCGAGTTCGACTGTCATGGTGCGCATCCCGAAGTCCTCGATCCAGTACAGACCATTCATCCGCATACTCCACCGCCGGTGACGGAGATGCTTCTTGATCTCCCCGTCAAAGTGGTCCTCTGCGAAAAGGCGGATCCTCATAAGGATATCTTCGCTTGCGAATGTTTGGGAGAAACCAGCCATCAGCTCGATCAATGCCCTGATTTGAAGGGGATCCCTTCCCACTTCAACTTCCTCCGCTCCTTCCCTGAGGAAATGGAAAAGAGGAAGCTGGAGTTCCTCTTTATATGCCTCTATACTTTCACGCTTCTTCGTTTCTCTTATTTTTTTCATGACGAGATAAAGAAAGATCGAGAATAAGATGATCAGGAAAATCCCGAGCATCACGACAAAAAACAACAGCTCATCTTTGAACAATGGCCTTACCTCATTCTTTTCAGTATTTGATTCAAACGCGCCTCGAGCTCAAGAAGCTTGAAGGGCTTGGTGATGTAATCATCGGCTCCAAGCTGCAGGGATCTCGAGATGTCACGTTCGCTTCTTCTCGAGGTCAGCATGATTACTTTGTAGCGATCGGAATCCTGACGGCGTCGCAGGTGTTCCAGTACCTCCAGGCCATCCATCTTCGGCATCACCCCATCTAGGACGACGAGGGTCTGTTCACGGCCATGCCATTCATCATAGAGGAAGGATTCGCCGTTATCGAATGTGTTGACGTCGTAACGCACCCCCGCCTGTTGCGGAAGCTTCTCCACGATGTCACTCATCACCGTCCGGATGATGGGGTCATCATCCACGATGGCCACCTTGATGATCTTCTCGTGGGAAGGGTCGAGCTTCAAGACCTCGGATTTAACCCGGTTCCGCCCCCTTCCTTCGCTTCATACAGAGCCGTATCAGCGAGACCAAGCCAGTGTTCGAACGGTTGGCCGGGATCGGTGATCTCGGCCACTCCCGCTGAAAACGTACAGCTGAACGCCTCTCCGGCAAAGAAAGTATGAAGGCTGAAATCTTCACGGAGGACATTCAATTTGGCCACCGCTTCATGAAGGGAAGCTCCGTGAAACAGGATGACGAACTCTTCTCCACCGTAACGGAAGATGATGTCCTGTGCCCCCACCTTTTGTTTAAGGTAGCCGGCAAACTCCCTAAGCACTTGATCTCCGATTAGATGGCCATATGTATCATTCACCTTCTTGAAGTGATCGATATCGAGGATCGCCACGCATAGCTGACGATCCCCTTGATCCTTCAGTCTGGAATACGCTTGTTGAAGATACTTCCGGTTATACACATGGGTGAGCTCGTCAATGAGGACGAGGGCTTCGAGGTGTTTCTTCCGTTGAAGCTGACGGTCGACCCTGACAAGGAATTCATCCATATCCACAGGCTTTGCCATGAAGTCATCGGCCCCCACCCTATAAGCCTTGACCCGTACATCCTTGCTTCTATCGGCACTCATCATCACAGCAGGAACATAGTGGCTTTTCAGATTCTGCTTGAAGGAATCAAGCTCTTCATCATCCGCCATATCCACATTGAGGATCGCGCAGTCGGGGCGGACATCATAGTAGAGACCAATCGCCTTTTCCGTACTGACGACAGGCACCACATGCCATCCCTCTGCTTCTCCTTTTTCTTTTGCCTCCATCAAAAACTGGGTATCCGTATCCATGATGAGGACAACCGGCCCCTCTCCCCTACGCTCGTACTTCCCGGAGAAATCGGGGATCTCTCCTTCTACATGAAGATAGCAGGCTTCGATGATGTCAAAGAGTTCATCCCGTATTTCGGACATACTCCAGATACGTGAATCCTTCTCCTTGAGCCCATCCATGATGATACGTGCCTTCTTACCGATTGCATCCAAGCCCAAAACAGAGGCAGACCCCGCCAGTGAATGGATGAAACGATAGACCTCTTCATGCGGAATCTTCTCTACCGCTTCCCATTCCGACAGCTTCTTGCGAATATTTTCAAAGAAATGCTTTGTATACTTATCCATATACCCGTCTTCCTTTTCTCATTGATCGGCTGATCTTTCAGCCGTAGACCGTCAACATAGCTAACTAATTATACTCCTGCCAAATCATCTTATCTAGATACTTTATTAAGCATTTTTTCTTCATATGTAAGAAAAAACCTCTCACTCCCCAATGTACCAAATTCCGTAATCCTCTTCCATGAAAGAATGGCTGAAACAGGGTAAAATGAGACATTTTTAAGGGGTCTCCTCTTCTTTTAGAAAAATAAGGATGTTTGACCCATTAAAAAATCGGCGCCCTATGGTACGGACGCCGATTTTCATTACCCCTCGGTCGAAACAAATTCTTCAAGTGCTTTCACTGCCTCATCCTCATCGCTTCCATCCGCAATCAGGTTGACGGAAACGCCGGTGCCGACAGCCAGGCTCATGAGTCCCATGATGCTTTTGGCATTCACTTTCTTCCCATCCTTCTCAAGAAAAATATCGGATGAGAAGCGATTTGCCTCCTGAACGAATAGTGCAGCGGGCCTTGCTTGAAGACCGGTTTTCAATTTCACTTCTATGCGTTTTTCTACCATTGGACACTCTCTCCCCTTTGTCGTCGATTACGAATGGATTTTCTCGCCCGCCCTGATTTTTTCAGCAAGCTGATCGATTTTGCGCAAGCGATGGTTGATTCCTGATTTACTGATTGTCCCTCCGGATACCATTTCACCTAGTTCCTTCAGGGTCACATCCTGATACGTCACGCGCAGCTCGGCAATTTCCCGGAGCTTATCCGGGAGCACCTGGAGCCCCACGTGCTTCTCGATGAACTTGATGTTCTCGACCTGTCTCAATGCTGCACCGATGGTCTTATTCAGATTGGCGGTTTCACAGTTTACAAGCCGGTTGACCGAATTCCTCATATCCCTGACGATCCGGACATCCTCGAATCTCATGAGGGCATTATGGGCCCCGATGACATTCAGGAACTCCGTGATCTTCTCTGCTTCCTTCAGATAGGTGATGAAGCCCTTCTTGCGCTCAAGGGTCTTGCTGTTGAGCCCGAATGAGTTCATCACCTCTGACAACGCTTCGTTGTGTTCTGCGTAAAGAGAGAAGATTTCTAGATGGTAGGACGAGGTTTCCGGATTGTTCACGGATCCCCCTGCAAGGAAGGCCCCGCGCAGATAAGAACGCTTACAGCACTTCTTCTTGATCAGGTCTTCGGATATATTATGGATGAAGGTGAAGCCCTCACCGAGTATCTTCAAATCCTCCAGGATCATCTTCGAGTCTTCCTTGATCCGGACGATGTAGACGTTATTCTTCTTCAGCCTCATTTTCTTCCGGACAAGGAGTTCCACGGGGGTGTCGTATCCCTTTTTGATCAATGTGTAGATCCTTCTGGCGATGGCAGCATTCTCGGTCTGGATGTTCACCACAAGCTGCTGATTGGAAAAGGACAGTGATCCGTTCATCCGGATCAGTGCTGAAAGCTCGGCATTCGCACAGCAATCCTTCACCTCGATATTGGTAAGTTCCTTTTTCGTTTCTGACGCAAACGACATCCCCATCACCTCCTAGCAAACAACATTATTTCTCCAGTGACTCCTTCAGATATGAAAAGATCATATCGGCCACCTTCTCTGTATTATGACGCACAAGCTGGTTTTCGTAGGATAGAATATCCTCCGCCACCACTTCGAGCCCCATGGACGACAGCTTCTCCACATCGTAATGGACAGGCTTTGCCTGCTCTTCACGGTAGAGGGCCTTCACTTCTTCCGGCACCTGCTTCTTATTCACAAGCACGCAGTCGATGCACGGCACTTCCATATGATCAAAGATCGCCTTCACATGGTCACTCGCGGAGTAATCAAGCGTTTCTCCCGCCTGGGTCATGATATTGCATATATAAAGCTTCTTCGCTTCTGACCGGCAGATCGCTTCACCGATACCCGGTACAAGAAGATTCGGCAATATACTAGTATATAGACTTCCCGGTCCCATCACAATCAAATCGGCTTCGTCGATGGCGCGGACTGTTTCACGCAGCGGTTTCACCGAATCCGCGTCGATGAAGACGCGCTTGATCCGTTTCCCCGCTTCAGGGATACTTGATTCTCCCGTCACGATGGAACCGTCCTCCATCTCGGCTTTTAGCACCACGCTCTGATTTGCAGAAGGAAGGACCTTCCCGTTCACATTCAGGACGCGGCTCATCTCCTGGATCGCGTGGACAAAGTCCCCCGTGATCGACGTCATGGCAGCAATGATCAGATTGCCTAGTGCATGACCGGACAGCTCATTTTCCGTCTCGAATCGATGCTGAAACATCTGTTCAATCAATGGCTCTACTTCAGACAGGGCCGCGAGTACGTTCCGGACGTCTCCAGGCGGAGGGATGTCCAGGCTGTCACGCAGCCGGCCGGAGCTCCCGCCATCATCTGCGACGGTCACAATGGCCGAAATATCGATCGGGTGCCGCTTCAATCCCCGGAGGAGGACAGGAAGTCCTGTCCCTCCACCGATTACGACAACCTTAGGCTGATAGGTCATGTTGTTATGCCCTTTCTCTTCTGGATGTCCCGGTGGGAAATGATGGTCTCATAATCCACTTCAAAATGATGACCGATATACTCCGCCAGGGCGACGGAACGATGCTGACCGCCCGTGCAGCCGATGGCGATCACAAGCTGGCTCTTCCCTTCCCGCTTATACTGAGGAAGCATGAAGGAAAGGAGATCCGTCACCTTCTCGATGAACTTCGACGTCTCATTCCACTTCAGAACGTAAGTCGATACATCCTCATCGAGGCCCGTCCGTGGACGCATGGACTCGATGTAATGGGGATTCGGCAGGAAGCGCACATCGAACACCAAATCGGCATCGATCGGAATGCCGTGCTTGAATCCGAATGAGACGACATTCACAGTGAAGATACTCTGTTTATTCACGGAGAACTCCGTCAAAATCTTCTCGCGGAGCTCACGCGGCTTCATATCCGACGTCATATAAATCATCTGGGCGCGACCTTTCAATTCCTCCAACAGCTCCCGCTCCTGCTTGATTCCCTCAAGTGGAAGACCTGCAGGTGCCAGCGGATGGGTACGGCGCGTTTCTTTGTAGCGGCGGACAAGGGCCGCATCATCGGCATCCAGATATAGGATCTGAGGCGTCACCCAAGACGTTTCCGCCAGTTCATCCAGTGATTTAAAGAGGTGGTCGAAGAACTCCCTTCCCCTGAGGTCCATGACGACCGCGACTTTATTCATCTTATTACCCGACTCTTTCATCAGTTCCAGGAACTTCGGAAGCAGGGTCGGCGGCAGGTTGTCTACGCAGAAGAATCCCAGATCTTCAAAGCTCTGCATGGCGACCGTCTTGCCGGCACCCGACATCCCGGTGATGATGACTAATTGTACTTCATTTACTGAACCCGTACTCATGCTCTTCCCCCCTGTAAGGTTTCTATCTATCTGCTTTCGTGTAAACCCTATTCAGCTCGGATCCAATCGGTAGGACAAAAGCTTGAAATCTGGTGTATAGGTGAAGGTTCCATAAATGGTCTTCTTTCCGTGCAGGAGGTAATCGAGGATATGGAAATCCCCTTCTGCCATCGGAAGCTCCCGGATCTCTTCGATATTATGCCACTTGATCGTTCCTTCCTCCGACTCCTGGAAGTTCACGCCATCGGCTTCCGTTGCGAAGAACGAGAACATCATCCACTCCTGGACAATCTGATCTCCGTCTTTGATGATGAAGGTGAAAACCCCCTTCAAATCAGGATTCTTCAAGTAGATCCCCGTCTCTTCCCGATATTCGCGGATGACGGCGTCACGGATCGATTCACCGGACTCCATCTTGCCGCCGGGCGCGACCCACCAGTTCCTTCTCGGTTTCTGAAGAAGGAGAACCTTGTCTCCATCCTGATATAAACAATTCGTAACTCTCTGCACTCCATTCACCTCAATCCGACTATGGGGATGTACAGCTCCCCCATTCTTTATCATTCTTTTCATTATACTATGAACGCATACAAGCTACAATGTCTGCGGTGGCGGGACAATGTCGATAAACATCGAATAATTTGTCCAAATCCCGTTGCCCGCAGACCAATACAGGCCATCCAGCTTCACTGTTACAGTTTTGTGGCAAAAAAAAGAGACACAGGCGAGTCCTGTGTCTTAAAAGGGATTTATTACTTAAAAGGGGGTCAATTTCTTATTTTCTATATTACCCGATAAATATTGCACCTGTGTTACAGCAGATTTAAAACGGTATTACGGAATTGTTAACCTTTGTCGAATCCTTGCTGACCCTTGTCGAAATGCGCATTAAAAGGTATAAGAGTCCATAATTTGATCCGCGATCAGGTCGTATCCCTTCCCGTTCGGATGAAGGGAATCAGAGAAATATTCTCCCTTCGATTTTCCTTTGAACAGGGGATTGGACGAAACGTATTTCACATTTTCTTTCTTCTTCACTTCCTTGATGATCGTCTCATTCCAATCATCCACATAGGCTTCGATCTTGTCGCTGTCCCGGTCCGGATACGGATTATACAGCCCGATCACGAGAATCGGAGCATCTTCATTCATCGTGTGAAGGGTATCAATGATTTCGTCAAGATTGTCCAGGTACTCTTCCTTCGCCGCCATGATTTTATCATGGTGAAGGGGCTTGAAGTCTCCGCCATTGCTTTTGATGAGATCATTCGTCCCGATATTGATGATGAACAGATCGGCATCGGGCAGATCCTTCGTCACGTCCGGCTTCATGAGCTGCTTTTGCAGCTGGCTGGACTTTTGACCAGGGATGCCCAGGTTTTCGAATGAGTAGGTTTCATCCGTCTTTTCTTTGTTCACCTTGTCCTCCAGGCGACCGATGTAACCTGAGTTCTCCTTGTCCCCTTTTCCGTATACGAGGGAGTCTCCGAGGGCGACCACATATTTTTTGTCTGCGGCTTCTTTTTTATCTGTGAAGAATAAATAATATGCTCCGGCCAGGAGGACCACAACCACCAGCACTCCGACCATTTTCCACACTTTCATCTTACCCCGACCTTCCGTTTAAACTTGGATGTATGTGTGGTTATTTTCCCTGAAAATGCGGTTATAATCCTGTTTATTTTTGGATGGGTGGATTTTGTGAGGGAAGTCCTATTTTTGAATGGGGGTCCCGTTGTGATGGGGGCGTTTCGCTGCGGCCGGCCGCTTTCCATGGGGCGTGCGGTGAGCCGCTTCGGCAAGCCTGCAGGGTCTCACCCTGCCCGCTTTTCCCATAGGAGTCGGCCGGCCTCCGCTTCACTTCACTTTGTGCGTGGTAGAAAATCGTGCTGGATTTTACAGGGTGGGTTCATCATTTTCTTTGTTTATCGGGATGCGGTGTGGCGTGCGGGACCGGTTCGCTTCGCTTCGGTCTACTAGGCTAGCAGGGATAAATTGAACTTCATTGTTTGTCTCATCCCAACTCTGATGATTAACGGAAGCATTCAGTAGATAAACAAATCTTTTTACATGCGCAATGAAGGAAAATGATGGGATAACAAAGAATGAGAACATTGAACATGTTAATCTATTTCAAGGAGTGAAACGTATGAGTACATCGTTTATTGAACAAGTGCATTATAACCGAATCCCCGTAAAAGACCTGGAGCTGTCCGCGCATTGGTATAGGGATATCCTGGGGCTCCAATTGCTGTCCCATAACGAGGAGCTTGCGATATTGAAGATCAATGAAGGTCCCTCCCTCCTCATCCTCGTTCCTACGCGGGATGAAACATATGCTCATTTCACCATCGATCAGGAACAAGCGTTCAGCATCGCATTCACCTCCCCGGACATACCCGGATTTCATCAGCACCTAACGGACCACCAAGTCAAAGTCGATAACATCCAACACGATGAAGGCCACGCCTACTTCCACTTTCACGACCCCGACGGTAACAAATTTCAAGTTCATTGGTGAGGATGTTCCCATCACATGTTCGCAAATAGACTAAGGTGAAGAGGGTTTATCATATAGGACTGCAATGAAGAAGAGGGCCTCTATTTTTTCGAGGATCTGGAACAAGTGAACCATAGAGCAGCGGAAATCAAAGCAGTCTCCTATCACCTACCCATGCAACAGCAAGTGACCCCACAGGACATCAAATGACCAGAACAGCACAATCACCATCAATCATCGAAGAGTGCAGTGCAGCGGAGGACGGCCGACTCCTTCGGGAATAGAGGCAAGGTTGAGAGCCTGCAGGCGCAGCCGAAGCGGCTCAACTGCCTCCCAGCAGGAAAAGCGGCCGACCGCAGCGAAACGGAACGGTCCCTTACAATCACACACCAATCCAAACACTCTTCCTCACGCCACTCTCATGAACAAAATAAAAACCGGACTCTCCGCGGAAAGAGTCCGATTTTCATTTGATTCCCTATTTCTTTTGTACTCCGAACCGTGCATTCAATTGACCCCTAATCATTTTCTGCTTCGCTTCGTTTTTCTCTTTTTTAGACAGCTCGTGTTTGATTTCCTTGGTCGTGACGCCTTCCTCCCGCTGGTCGGCAATATCCATCAATCGCTCCACATCACGGAACGAATACTTTCGGTACCCCCGATTGGACCGCTCAGGGAAAATCAGATTCTTCTCTTCATAATACCGGATTTTTCTCTCTGTCAAACCGGTGAGCTCACTGACGACCCCAATGGAAATCACTTTTTTATCCTTATAGGAAGGCTCCTTCTCCACACTCACTCATCCTCCTGAAAAGGGAATACCCTGATTATACATGAAACATCCTGAATTTGGATTGTTATGTGAGGAAACCTGACAAGAAAAATAGAATTTAGGTAGAAAAGCTTACATAAAGGATGAAATCGCCTGTAGAATCTCTTACACTTTTCTCAATTAGGTAGAAAGGGAGTGGATTTGTTGCCTTTTTTGCGCGAAGCCGTTGAGAAACAGAAGGAGCAGTTCATCTGTCGACTGGTGAAGGAAGGGGTATACGAGCGGAAGGAAGATGCGGAAACGTTGACCTTGACCGAGCTTGCCCTGCTTTTGGAGAACCATTTGAGAAAGAAATAAAAAAAGCCCTGCGGACTTTGAGTCTGCAGGGCTTTCACCGTATTATACCGGCTTAACCTTTTCTTTCAGTTCTTCTACATAGTGCTGGACGGCTTGAGCCGCGATGCTTCCATCACCGGTTGCGGTAACGATCTGACGAAGCTGTTTCTCACGTACGTCACCAGCCGCGAAGATGCCGGGCACTTTCGTTTCCATTTGTTCGTTCGTTTCGATGTAGCCTTCTGCATTTGTAATGCCGAGGCTTTCGAATGGTTTTGTCAGCGGAAGCATACCGATGTAGATGAACACACCGTCTGCTTTAAATTCTGTTTCTTCTCCGCTTTCAGTGGACACGAGTGTCACACTTCCGACTTTCCCGTTGCCTTCGTTGATTTCTTTGATGGTATGGTTCCAGATGAAATCAACTTTTTCGTTATCGAATGCGCGCTGTTGAAGGATCTTCTGGGCGCGCAGCTCATCGCGACGGTGAACGATGGTCACTTTGTTCGCGAAACGGGTGAGGTATACCCCTTCTTCTACGGCAGAGTCTCCTCCTCCGATGACAACGAGGTCTTTGTTTTTGAAGAAGGCACCATCACATACAGCACAGTACGAAACACCGCGTCCGCCGAGTTCTTTTTCACCAGGGACACCGATTTTTTTGTATTCGGCACCTGTTGTGATGATCACGGCACGTGCTTTGAATTCTTTTGAACCGGTTTTGATGATCTTGTACTCTTCCCCGTCGATGATTTCCTTGATGTCGCCGTATGCGTATTCCGCTCCGAATTTCTTCGCGTGGTCGAACATCTTGTTGGAAAGGTCAGGACCGAGGATCGTATCGAATCCAGGGTAGTTTTCGACCTCTTCCGTGTTGGCCATCTGCCCGCCTGGAACTCCCCTTTCAAGCATGAGGGTGGAAAGGTTCGCACGGGATGTATATACTGCAGCCGTCATGCCTGCAGGTCCTGCTCCGGCAATGATGACATCATAAATTTGCTCTTCTGACATAGCTGATTCTCCTTCCGAACAGAGTTCTTATTTAAATACTATGGAGGGTGGACCGTTTGGTTTCCTCCTTAGTATGAACTTCCTACGTCTATCCTATAAAATTAGGAAAGAACCGTCCAAATATATGCTCAGGAGAGGTAATCCTCAACGGTAGCGATATATTTTGTCAATGTGGACGGGGAAATCCCGTATCGTCCGCTGACTTCCTTCTTTGTCTTCGCTTCGCTTCTGAGGCGATACCACGTGTACTCCAACGCAGCCGCGAAGGCCTTTGTATTCTTAAAGTCTTCTCCTTCTTTTAAGCCCCTATACGCAACGGTGAACCATGTAAGGTACAGGCCGGACGTGACACTTGAAATCGGATGGTGGTTCTTATACAAGTGAAGGGCGGTCGCATGGATGGACTCAAGCATCTCATTCACCTGCACCGACTTCCCTCCCCGGCCATTCAGGATCTGGGCAAGGTAAAGCTTCTCCACAATGGACAAATCATCGATTTCACAAAAATCGGCATGGGAAAGAATCGCTTCCTGATAATCAGACACAGACAGCAGGAATAGCCCGAATAGGCGCTCTTCAGCATCTTCGCTTTTGAGCTTTTTCAGGATCGATGAGATATGATTCTCAAATCCTTCGCCTTTCGGTTTCCCGCTCCATGGTTCCTGTCCTTCTTTTTCCGGGGCCAGGTCGAGCACCTTCTTCCATGCCTTCCGGGCCGTATCGTGCCTTCCGGTTTCAAACGCTGAATGTGAAAGCCAGTAAAAGAAGCTTGCATCTCCTTCAAAGCCCGTCTTTTGCAGTGACTTCAGCCATTCATAGCCTTTCTCCGCATGACCGATGAGGGCAAAGGTCGCGCCGAGCTTATAGCGATGCTCAAAGTTGATCGGACGCACTTTTTCCAGGCCGAGAATGAGCTCATCCAACTCATCGAATCTCCGCTGATAAAAGTAGAAGACGGCGGTATTGCACAAGGCGTGCAGATTCCCCGGGTTCTTCTCCAACACTTCTTCCAGAGTGGAAGCGGCCTGTTCCACTTCACCAAGGTAAAAGTACGCGAGGGCCAGATTGTTATAAGCAGACCAGAATTCGGGATACTCCTTGATCACACCTTGAAGGGTATCGGCCGCCTTCTGGAAGTTGCCTGCCTCCAGCTGCGTTTTCGCTTTTTCCTGCTTGGCGATCAGGTCATCATGTTCGTACAGCTCATCGGTGATCAGGTCGGAATCCAATTCGAGGAGCTCGAGGAGGTCTTCGGCGTCTTCGGCAAATTCACCGAAGCGGTCCTTTTCAAGGTAGGCGGACACCTGTTCATATGCTTCCTTGAACAAACCGAGATGCGCATAGTTGTTTGCAAGGAAATAATGGCACTCGCTCATGCGCGGATCAAGATCCTTCAGGATTTCATGCAGCAGCTCATTGGCTTTTTTAAAATCACCGAGTTCTGTGAGGACGATGGAAAGCTGACATGCGATCATCGGCTCCAATGGTTCCAGTTGTAATGCTCTATTTAAATATTTTAATGATTTTTTCAGTTCACGATGGTGGTATGCTTTCATCCCTTTCGTGAAGTAATACTCACCAGTTGGGACGAAGGACAGCACCTTTGCTTGCTCACTGACTGTTTTTGACCCTTTTTTCATCAAAATCCTCCGAAACGTTCGTAATGTAACTACCGTAGTATAACACACAACGCACCTCTACTGAACTACCATATTTTAAGGGGCGGCCACCTGCAGGATATGCAGGGACCGCCCCTTGAGGGATTACTTATTATGACGCTCCAGCAACACGTTGAATACGTCATCCAATGGAAGTTTCTGCTCTCTCAGGAGGACCAGGACGTGGTAGAAGAGATCGGCGGTTTCCCACTTCAGCTCTTCCGGGTCGCGGTTCTTCGCCGCGATGATGACTTCTGATGCTTCCTCTCCGACTTTCTTGAGGATCTTATCGACTCCTTTTTCAAAAAGGTAGGTCGTGTAGGCCCCTTCCGGACGCTCTGCGTCGCGGTCGGCGATGAGCGTTTCCAGCGTCTTCAGGATTTCTGCCCCGGTCGAAGCCTTCTCCCCGTGTACGGTTTCACTGAAGCAGCTTTCTGCACCGGTGTGGCACGCCGGTCCTGCCTTCTCGACCATCACGAGGAGGGCATCCTTATCGCAGTCCCACGTGATGTTCCGTACCTTCTGGGTGTTCCCGCTCGTTTCCCCTTTATGCCAAAGTTCCTGACGGGACCGTGAATAGAACCAGGTCTCTCCGGTCTCCACCGTCTTCTTCAATGATGTTTCATTCATATAAGCCAGGGTCAGTACTTCCTTCGTCCCTGCATCCTGGATGATGGCAGGTACGAGTCCCGCCTCATCATAGACGACATCTGCAAGCCATTCTGTCATCGTACATGCACCTCCTGCGTTCGTAAGTATCGTTTGACTTCTTCTATGCTTGTTTCTTTATAGTGGAAAATCGATGCAGCAAGGGCGGCATCGGACCGTCCTTCAGTGAAGGCTTCCTTGAAGTGCCCGGCATTGCCTGCCCCACCGGATGCGATGACCGGGATCGAGACGGCTTCACTCACCGCCTTTGTCAGTTCAAGATGGAAGCCGTTTTTCTCCCCGTCGCTGTCCATGCTGGTAAGGAGGATCTCACCGGCCCCAAGGGATTCTGCTGTCTTTGCCCACTCGATGGCATCGAGGTCGGTCAGCTTTCTGCCACCGTGGGTGTAGACGCCGAATGTCCCGTTCTCTACATCCTTCTTCGCATCGATGGCGACGACGATGCACTGGGAACCGAAATAATCTGCGCCTTCCTTGATCAAATCCGGTCTCAGCACCGCCGCCGTGTTAAGGGAAACTTTATCGGCACCGGCACGGAGGATCCGCTTCATGTCATCGACGGAATTGATCCCGCCGCCGACGGTGAACGGGATTGCAAGCTCTGCTGCTACCTGCCGCACCACTTCGACCATCGTTTCGCGCCCTTCATGGGACGCGGAGATATCAAGGAATACAAGCTCGTCTGCTCCCTGCTCATCATAGGCCTTTGCCAGCTCCACCGGGTCGCCTGCGTCACGCAGTTCGATGAACTGGATGCCTTTGACGACGCGTCCTTCCTTTACATCGAGGCAGGGGATGATTCGTTTCGTCAGCATGATGTCACCTCTTTGATGGCTTCAGCCACGGTGAATTTCCCCGTGTAGAGGGATTTGCCGCAGATGGCTCCACCCACGCCGCTTTCCTTCAGCGTCTTCAGGTCATGAAGGGAGCTTACCCCACCTGAAGCAATGACGGAGGCGCCGGTCGCCTTTGCCAGTTCCCGGTTCGCCTCGACGTTGGGTCCGGACAACATCCCGTCTGTTGCGATATCCGTGAAGATGAATGTCTTCGCCCCTGCATCGGCAAGGTCCTTCCCGAGGTCAATGGCGGTAAGCTCCGACGTCTCAAGCCAGCCATGGGTGGCCACATAGCCATCCTTCGCATCAAGCCCGATGACGATCCGGTCTCCCCCGTAGCGCTTGATCCAGGTTTTCACGAGTTCCGTTTGGGATACAGCGATGCTTCCAAGGATGACCCGGTCGACCCCTGCATCAAGGTAATAGTCAATATCGTTTTCGGTACGGATCCCTCCACCGATCTGCACCTTGGCACCGAGGTTTTTGGCGACGTTCAGGACATGCTCCCCGTTGACCCGGGAGCCTGCTTTCGCCCCGTCCAGATCCACCATATGGATCCAGGACGCCCCTTGGTCCACGAAGCCTGCCGCCATGTCGAACGGAGAGTCTCCGTAGATGGTTTCCTGATTGTAATCCCCTTGGATCAGTCTGACACATTTGCCTCCGCGCATATCAATGGCGGGATAGATGGTAAAACTCATGCTCTAACCTCCACACGTGTTGTGAAATTCTTGAGAAGTTCCATGCCCAATTCTCCGCTTTTCTCAGGGTGGAACTGCATGCCGTATACATTGTCACGGCTCACGACAGCCGGGATCCGCACGCCGGCGTAGTCGGCGGACGCGACAGTCACATCCGGCTCTCCCTCGTGAACGTAGTAGGAGTGGACGAAATAAACGTACCCTTCTTCCAATCCTTCGGTCAGGATGGACGGCTTGGCGTAGTTGAGGTGATTCCAGCCCATATGGGGCACTTTATACGTGTTCCCGTCCTGATCTTCCTTGGGGATGCGGACGACCGTTCCCGGCAGGAGCCCAAGTCCCTTTGTACGGCCGTTTTCTTCACTATCATCAAACAGGAGCTGCATGCCGAGGCAGATGCCAAGGAGCGGCTTCCCTGTGTGTACAAAGGCCGTGATCGTTTCCTTCAGATGAGTGGACTCCAACAGGGCCATGGCATCCTTGAACGCCCCGACACCAGGGAGGATGATCCCGTCCGCCTTCAAGAGTTCTTCTTGATCATCGCTGATCACATACGGGACACCGAGCCTTTCCAGTGCTTTGCTCACACTGAATAAATTCCCCATGCCATAATCGACGATTCCGATCATGATTACAGCATCCCCTTCGTCGACGGGATCCCTTTCACGCGGGGATCGATCGTCGTTGCTTCATCAAGGGCGCGCCCGAGAGCCTTGAAGATCGCCTCGATGATGTGGTGGGTATTGTGGCCGTAATGAACGATGACGTGAAGATTCATCCGCGCTTCCAGGGCGAGCTTCCAGAGGAATTCGTGGACAAGCTCCGTATCGAATGTCCCCACTTTCTGACTCGGTAGCTCGGCACGGAATTCCAGATGCGGACGATTGCTCAAGTCCACCACGACTTGGGCCAAGGCCTCATCCATCGGAACAAGGGCAGAACCGTATCGCTTGATCCCCCGTTTGTCACCCAGGGCTTCCATCAGTGCCTGTCCAAGACAGATGCCGATATCCTCCGTTGTATGGTGATCATCCACTTCGATATCCCCATTCGCTTCGATGACCGTATCGAACTGGCCGTGCTTGGTAAAGAGGTCGAGCATATGGGTCATGAACGGCACCCCGGTCTCGATCTTCGAGTTCCCTTCCCCGTCGACTCCAAAAGACAGGCTGATATTGGTTTCATTCGTCTTACGTGTGATGGTCGCATTTCTCGTCATGGTCTGCACTCCTTTTACTTTTCACCCTTGAATCGGATCTCTACCGCTCTTGCATGGGCTTCGAGCCCTTCGAGTCTGGCAAGCTTTGCAATCTTGTCTCCATGTTCCTTCAGGGCTGCTTCACTATATGAAATGATGCTTGTCTTCTTCATGAATTCATCTACATTCAACGGACTTGAGAATCGTGCCGTTCCGTTGGTGGGCAAGACGTGATTCGGGCCGGCAAAATAATCGCCCACAGGCTCTGAACTGAACCTTCCGAGGAAGACCGCACCCGCATGGCGGATCGTGGCCATCGTCTCGAACGGCTTGGCCGTCAGGATTTCAAGATGCTCCGGCGCAAGATGATTCACGACCTCTACGCCTTCCTCCATGGAATCAACGACATAGATGGTGCCGTACTCTTCAATGGACCTTCTGGCAATCGCTTCTCGCGGAAGGCTTGAAAGCTGCTCCTCCACCTCACGGGAAACTTTTTCTGCAAGCTCCCTCGAATCGGTCACAAGGACCGCTGATGCTAGGACGTCATGCTCAGCCTGTGAAAGCAGGTCTGCCGCGATTTCATCGGCATGCTGATGCTCATCGGCAAGGATGACGATTTCACTCGGTCCGGCGATCATATCGATATCCACATCGCCGAATACTTCCCGCTTGGCTAGGGCCACGTAGATATTTCCAGGTCCGGTGATCTTATCGACGGATGCGATTGATTCGGTTCCATAGGCAAGGGCCGCAACCCCCTGGGCGCCTCCGACCTTATAGATTTCCTTCACGCCGGCGATCTCCGCTGCCACGAGGACACCCGCCGGGACCTTCCCGTCCTTGCCCGGTGGAGAAACCATGACGATCCGCTCCACTCCCGCGACTTTTGCAGGAAGGACATTCATCAGGACCGAAGACGGATAGGCGGCGGTTCCGCCCGGCACATACACCCCGACAGAGTCGAGTGGGGTCATCTTCTGACCGAGCATGGTGCCGTCCGCTTTTGTTTCAAACCAAGAAGGGCGCTTCTGCTTTTCATGAAAGTCCCGGATGTTGCATGCCGCCTCCTCGATGATCGTGATCAACTCGGGATCAAGGCTCGAGAAGGCGTCCTCGATTTCTTCATTAGAAACAGCCAGGCTTTCGAGGTCCACTCCGTCAAATTTACCGGTGAGGCGGAAGAGGGCATCATCGCCAGCTTCCTTCACCTCTGCAATGATCGCCTGTACGGCTCTTCTCTGTTCTTCGGTTCCACTGTCCACGGAACGCTTGATGGACGCTCCTTTGATGTTATCGACGATTTTCACTGAGGTTCCCCCTTCCCGATTTCATTCCCCGATCACCTTTGATAATCGGTCCACAAGGTCTTCTATTTTCTCGTCCTTCATCCGGTAGCTCACCGGATTGACGATCAGTCTCGATGTGATATCCACAATCGTTTCGAACTCCACAAGTCCATTCTCTTTCAAGGTCCTGCCCGTGGAGACGATATCCACGATGCGGTCGGCCAGTCCGATGAGCGGTGCGAGCTCGATGGAACCATTCAGCTTGATGATTTCCACCTGCTCCCCTTGTTCACGGAAGTAGGATGAGGCAACATTCGGATATTTTGTTGCGATTTTTGGTGCCACATCGCTCATCTTCGTATCAGGCAGTCCCGCGACGGCCAGATAGCAGTCGCTGATTCGGAGGTCGAGGAGCTCGTATACATCCCGTTCTTCCTCCAGCATCACATCCTTGCCTGCAATCCCGAGGTCTGCTACACCGTGTTCGACATAAGTTGGTACATCCATCGGCTTGGCGAGGATGAATCGGAGATCTTCTGCCGGCACCTCGATGATCAGCTTCCGTGAATCATCGAATTCCGGCGGCAGATCGTATCCGGCTCTCCTCAACAGCTCTACGGCCTCTTCAAAAATTCTACCTTTCGGCATGGCAATGGTCAGACTCATCGGATGCCACCACCTTTCCCGCCGGCTCCGATACAGTAATGAACCGAGTTGAATAGTTTCGTATACTCATCCACGTCACTCACACCACGCAGGCTCTGCAGGACGACGGATCGTCCTTCATCCCTCAGCTCACGGGCGAGTCCGAACGCTTCCTTCCTGCGCTCATCACTGTACAGGATGCATTCCTGCTCCGGACGCTCCAGGTTCACCTGAAGGGCCTCCAGTACGTAATCGAGGCGGAGTCCGAAGCCCGTCGCCCCGGAATCCTTCCCGAATTTCTCAAGAAGCTTATTGTAGCGGCCTCCATTCCCGATGGCGAAGCCGACGTTCTCACCGTACACCTCGAACAGGATGCCGGAATAGTAGCTCATATGACTTATCAGGCTGAGGTCGAATTTGATATGATCCTCCACGCCGTGATCTTTCAAGATCCCCCACAGCTCACGGAGTTCATCCAATGCTTCCCTTCCTTTGCTGCCTTCAAGGAGTGCTTCCGCTTCTTCGAGGACACCGTCTGCTCCCCTCAGATTCAAGAATCCCTTCAGGCGTTCCTTATCGATGGAAGACAGGGAGAGGTCTTCCACGTGTCGGCGATACCCGACATAGTTCTTCTCATAAAGGAAACGGCGCAGGATATCGGCCCGCTCGTCCGTTCCCACGATCCCTTTGAACAATTCCTGGACGAAACCGATGTGACCGACCGAGACTTTGAAATGCTTCAGCCCCGCTTCCCTCAAGGTTTCGACCATCAGGGCGATCACTTCCCCGTCTGCACTGACGGACGGATCACCGATGCACTCGATTCCCACCTGTTCAAATTCCGCCGGCCTGCCGCCTTCTCGCTGCTGGGCCCGGAACACGCTGTCGGAATAAGCGAGCCTCAGCGGCGCTTCGTCCTTCAACAGTTTGGATGCCGCGATCCTTGCGATGGGAGCCGTCATATCCGGACGCAGGACGAGGGTATGACCCTGCTGGTCCAGGAGCTTGAACAATTGTTGATCCAGGATGGCAGAAGCATCCCCGACCGTTTCGTGGTATTCCAGGGTCGGTGTCTCGATGAAGCGATAACCCCAACGCGACATTTCCGCCACCATCCTGCTTTTCGTCTGGTCTTTCACCTCATATAAATCAGGGAATGTATCTCTCATCCCCAATGGTTTTTCGAACATGAATAGCTTTGTCATACGAACCACCTTTTGAACGTAGTATCTGATCTTTTCCCTTGATTGAACTTTCTCAATCCTTTAGTTCGCTAATATACTAATAAAATAAAGTTACATGTAGTGTAGCGCTTCTTACCGATTCCGTCAACCGATTTGAAGCTGATTCCGGCAAGGATTTTCATTACCGACTTCCGTTCCTGGGGAGCGGGAACTGGATACTCCCATTCTTGCCAGAACAGATGACCGTATTTCATTCGTTTCAAAAGATACCCTATCCTTCTATCGGTCCCTGAGCTCACCCCCACCATCTACATGATCAAAAAAACCGGAAAGGACATCAGTCCCTTCCGGTTTTGGCGGTTCCATAAATCTCGTCGTCATTCCAGCGATCGGCGAGTTCTTCTTTTGTATAGATGATGCGCATGGGGTTTCCTCCGACGAAGGCACCCGGGGGCACATCTTTATGCACGAGGGTTCCGGCAGACACGATGGCTCCGTCCCCGATGGCGACACCGGGGAGGATCGTCGTGTTTGCTCCGATCATGACCTCGGAACCGATCTCAACGTTCCCCAACCGGTACTCCTTGATCAAATACTCGTGGGCAAGGATGGTCGTGTTATAGCCGATGACCGTATTCCGGCCGACGGAGATCTTCTCCGGGAACATGACGTCCAGCATGACCATCAGGGCGAAAGACGTCTGCTCCCCGATCTCCATCTTGAGGAACGTGCGGTAAAGCCGGTTCTTCAATGCGAGGAACGGGGTGTACCGCGCTGCCTGTATGACAAGGAAGTTCTTCACCACTTTGGCGAAGGGGACGGTTTTGTACACATGCCATAGGGAGTTCGCTCCCTCGACCGGGTACCTTGTCGTCCGTCTCATCACTCTGCCCCTACGATCGCCAGGATGTCCTTCATCGTATCGAGCATGAAGTCTGGTTCATACTGCTCCAGATGGGCTTTGCCTTTCGCACTCCAAGCCACCCCTGCAGACAGCACTCCCGCGTTCCGTCCACCAAGGATATCATGGTGGTTGTCACCGACCATGAGCGCTTCCTCAGGTTTGGATCCGAGTGCCTCCAATGCTTTTTGGACAGGTTCCGGATGCGGCTTCGGATGCTCCACTTCATCAAGGCTGATGATAACATCGAAGTATGGTTTCAGCCCCATGAGCTCCAGTCCGCGGATAACCATCATACGCGACTTCGTGGAGACGATGGCAAGCTTGTAGCCCTGATCATGAAGGGTTTCGATCGTTTCCGTGACCCCTTCGAATTCCGTTACGAGTTCATCGTGATGCGCCCGGTTGTGCTCCCGGTAGTGGGCACACATGTCATCACATTTTTCCGGATTCAATTTTCCGAATGATTCTTGAAGGGGCGGCCCCATGAACGGGAGGACACTCTCGCGATCATAATCACCCGGGTAAAAGTGATTCAAGGTGTGGAGGAACGAAGAGATGATCAGTTCGTTTGTATCGATCAGTGTTCCGTCCAGGTCAAACAGTATGGTTGTAATCTTCCTCATATTGACGCTCCTTTTCTTTCTTCACATCGACTTTTCGCCAGAAGTAGGCGATTGTCACCGTAAGCAGGATGGCCGTGGTGAGTCGTATGGCCAGCAGCGGCCACACCGGGATTCCAAGAGGGATGAAGATCAACGTATCCTCTACCACTGCATGGCAGGCAACAAGGAAGATGAAGGCAAGGGTCACATCCCGCTTGCTTACACCTTCTTCTTTCACCGCCTGGATCATGACCCCTGCCCCGTAGGCAAGACCCACGACCAGACCCGTCACCATGGTGGAGGACGTGTTGGCATTCATACCGAGGGCACGGGTGACAGGCGCCATCCATCTCGAGAAAACATCCATCCACTTGAGATCCTTCATGATCTGGATGATCATCATGAGGGGAATGACGATGATGGCGAGCTGAATCACCCCATATCCCGCTTTTTGCAGTCCAAGGAGGATGATTTGTCCCCAGCCATCAGGGTCAGCCTGCTCCGCAGGCATCATTCCGTACTGGGCAAGCTCTGCTCCGCCATCCCATACAAGGTTGATGACAATGGCAGACAAGAGGGCAAGGCCGATCCTGACGAGCAGGATCAGCCAAATCTTCACGCCAACTTTGGAAGCCACAGTGGATTCGATGAATAGATTATGGGAGAAAGACAGCATGACGGCAATGATGAACACTTCCTTCACCGTCAGGTCCAGGGAAAGGATTCCCCCGATTCCTGCGTAGAGGTTCAGGAAATTCCCCAGAACCAATGGAATCGCCGCGTCCCCAGAAAGGCCGAGGACCTTCATGAATGGAGCGATCCTGTCCATGACCCACGGCAGGACAGGGGTGTACTGGAGAATGAAGACGAGAAGCGTGATCGGGAAGATCACCTTCCCGAGGGACCAGGTCGTTTTCAAGCCGACGAGGCCGCCAGTTCTGATCGATCCGAGCATGCTATCTTCCCCCTTTAACTTTTTGCGTTTTCTTTCTCTTCGTAGTAGTGATTGGCGAGACCTGTTTTCCTTCTATAGATCATCGTCACGATTGCTACAACGATCAGAGCGATGGAAATGACCTGTGCAAATCTGAAGTCTCCAAGCATCAAGCTGTCCGTACGCATGCCTTCAACGAAGAAACGACCGATCGAATATCCGATTACATACGTCAGGAACAATTCTCCCCTTCTCAGTGATTTCACCTTCCGGCGGATGATCAACAAAAGGATGAGGACGACAACATTCCAGAGTGATTCATACAAGAATGTAGGGTGATAGTAGGATCCGTCGATATACATCTGATCAATGATGAATCTCGGCAGATGCAGATTCTCAAGGAACTGACGTGATACTTCACGGCCGTGGGCTTCCTGATTGATGAAGTTCCCCCAGCGTCCGATTGCCTGGCCGACGATCAGACTCGGAGCCGCAATGTCGGCGAGCTTCCAGAAGGAAAGTCCCTTCACCTTGGCAAATATGATGGTCGTGAGTACGGAGCCGATCAGGGCTCCATGGATGGCGATCCCGCCGTTCCAGATTTTGATGATGTCCTCTGGATGGTCGGCATAATAGTTATTCCACTCGAATGCTACATAGTAAATGCGGGCAGAGATGATGGCGATGGGGATCGCCCATACGAGTAGATCGATGAATGTATCAGGGTGAAGTCCCTGGCGTTTGCTTTCGCGGATGACCATATACATCCCGAGTGCGATGCCAAGGCCGATGATGACCCCATACCAATGGACCGAGATGGGACCGAGCTGAAAGGCAATGGGATCGATCGGCGTGATTGTCTCGTTCATAGTTTTTCTCCTTCGTCAACGGGCCCGTGACCCGGTTTTTCAATCCATGTCGTCATGGTCGCCGTCTTCGATGACATCTGATAGACGATTGGTGAATTGCTCGGCTGCGTTCACACCCATCCGCTTCAAACGGAAGTTCATGGCGGCCACTTCGATGATGACGGCCAGATTTCGTCCTGGTCGTACAGGCACCGTCAGCTTTGTGATTTCCGTGTCGATGATTTTCATTTTCTCTTCGTCAAGACCGAGGCGGTCATACTGCTTCGCTTTATCCCAAAGCTCGAGATTGATGCAAAGGGTGATGCGCTTATGACTTCTCACCGCTCCCGCACCGAACAGGGTCATGACGTTGATGATACCAAGACCACGGATCTCAAGGAGATGCTCGATGAGATCAGGGGAATTCCCGATGAGGGTATCCATATCTTCCTGTCTGATTTCCACACAATCATCGGCAACAAGACGGTGGCCGCGTTTCACAAGTTCGAGTGCGGTTTCACTTTTACCGACGCCGCTTTTACCGGTGATGAGTACGCCGACTCCATAGATATCGACAAGGACCCCGTGGATCGCCGTTGTCGGTGCCAGCTTGCTTTCCAGGTAGTTCGTGAGATGCGAAGAAAATCTCGTCGTCTTCATGGGTGATCTCATGACCGGAACATCATAGCGATTGGCCGCTTCGATCAATTCAGGGGGTACTTCCAGTTCCCTAGAGATGATGATGCCTGGGGTGATATCGGTACAGAGGGATTCGAGCCTTCTTTTCCGCTCTGCGTCGTCTAGCAAGTCAAGGAACGTGATTTCCGTCTTCCCAAGAAGCTGAATCCGCTCTGCAGGATAATAGTTGAAATAACCGGCGATTTCAAGGCCGGGTCTTGAAATATCACTCATCGTGATCGGTCTATGTAATCCTTCTTCTCCACCTACAAGCTCAAGATGGAACTTATCCATGATGTCTTTTGTGCGCACTTTTGCCACTCTTTACTCCTCCTTCAACTTGCTGTACCTCTAACCTATTTTAGCAATTATGTGGAAAAGCGCAAGGTAATGGTAAGCATGCAAAAAAGCGGCCCGTGCCTGATGATGGCACGGGCCACTTACTTATGCTTATCGTTTCGGTTCGAATACCGCTTTTTGAATGATCAGGTTGCACACGGATAGAATGATGCTCGCCACGAGGGCCATTCCGAATCCTGAAATTTCAAAGCTGCTTCCCATGATCTTATCCGTCAGCATCAAGGTGATGGCATTGATGACAAACAGGAATAGTCCGAGGGAAAGAATCGTAACCGGCAGCGTCAGGATGATCAAGATCGGCCTGACAAGCACATTCAAGAATGACAGGATGATGCTCGCCAAGATGGCGGCTCCGATCCCCGTCACCTGGAATCCTTCAAAAAAACCAGCTAATGCAATAAAGATGACTGCATTAATAAGTATACCTATAATCCACCTCATTATCTGATGGAATCCTCCTCATTTGGCAGTACAAAGGCAAGTAGGGCATACACCACGATCAGGGGGAAGAAGCCCGTCGGGATCAAAAGCAGGATGAAGGCGACCCTCAGGATGATGGGGTCGATCCCCACCGTCCTCGACAAGCCCCCGAGCACCCCTGCCAGCTTTCTATCAGACCTTGTTCGTGCCAATGTTTTCTTCATGTTGATACCCTCTTTCTAGTTCGTCTCTTTGTTGCTATTAACATTCTTCGATTCGTACTTTTTTATGAGCACGGAACCGGTTTTTGTTTCAGCAAAGAGATGAAGCTTATCCGGAGAGGCAGTTTTACGAGAGAAGCGGATCGATTTCTGCACCACTTCATTTTTTTCTTCCAATACATCGATACCCTCAAGTTCCATTTTGAAACCACCGAGATTCGATTTCGCTTCACCGGATATGTTGATGTTCTCCGGTACGTAGAAGTCGACGCTTCCCGTCACGGTCTTCGCATGGACGGTATCGGCTTTCTCACCCGTCAGGGAGCAGACGATGTTCCCATTCAATGACTGGGCATCCGTATGAAGGATATCACCTTCGACGAGGACCTTCCCGTTGATGGACTCTGCTTCCACATGCTCGGCTGAGACACGGGTGAGGGTGATGGCTCCGTTGGAGGTTTCCACATCGGCCCTCTTCGCCTTCAATCCCTCGACGATGATCTTACCGTTTGCCGCCTTTGCCTTCAGATCTTCCACTTCCAGGTTGTTTGCGTTCAGCCCTCCGTTAAACAGTCGGACAGAGATCTTTTTATACTGATGTTCGGGCACATAGAATTTCGCATTCACCTTCATCCATTTGGACTGGGTGCCAAAATAAAGCGTATCACCGTCAATGGAGAAGGAAGAGGTATCATGGAACTGCTTAAGGCCTTCTTCCCGGTCTTCTGTCCGATATACCTTTGCGTCGCATTCCACCCGGACCTCCCCACCGCTCCAAGGATGGATCTCGACCTTGCCGTTCGCCACATCAATATCGATCTTATCAAAGGATACCTCGGGCTGCTGGAACACATGGGACACTTCGACCGATTGACTCCATTGGAAATCGAAATCGAAGTTTTTAATCTTATTGAGGGCCGTATTCATGAAATCAACGACTTTATCCTTGGAATTAGACGAACCGGATGTTGTCGACTTTTGCTTGTGGTTATCGTCCGGATCCTGGAAGATCGAAACAAATTCATCCACGAAGCTTTTCTCCTTCGGTTTCGGTTCTTCCGGTTTCTTTTCCAGTGCTTCCAAAAGGGCCACGGCTTCCTGAGCAGAAATCGTTCCGTTCTCCAACATATCCAAAATACGTTTACGCTCTTCATTCATACCCGTTCAACTCCCATTTTCAGATTATCTGAGTACTATCATGAATATAACCGACGAGGCAAAGTTATACCTGATCCGTCATTCATTGCTTCTATAGTATGTACGTTTTAAGCGCCCAAAGGTTTCATTCCCGTAAAAAAATATCATCACTGTCCCATACCCTCCTGACAAAAAAATAAAACGGAGGCGCACCGGGCACCTCCGCTTCTATCAGTTCGTCACGCCTTCTTTTTCCCTGACTTTCCTTTTCATCCGTTCGCGCTCACGCTCGAGGACAGGTTTCAAGTATTTACCTGTATACGACCCCTTCGCTTCGGCCACCTTCTCAGGAGTTCCGGTAGCAACGATCGTGCCTCCTTTATCTCCCCCTTCAGGACCAAGGTCGACAAGATAGTCGGCGGCTTTGATGACATCGAGGTTGTGTTCGATGACAAGGACCGTGTCTCCGTTTTCCACTAGACGCTGAAGGACGACAAGGAGACGTGAAATATCATCCACATGCAAGCCCGTCGTCGGCTCGTCGAGGATATACAGGGAGCGGCCCGTCGAGCGGCGATGAAGCTCGGATGCAAGCTTCACGCGCTGCGCTTCCCCTCCGGAAAGGGTCGTGGCAGGCTGTCCGAGGGTGATGTAGCCGAGGCCGACATCATAGATGGTCTGAAGCTTCCTTCTGATCTTCGGAATGTTTTCGAAGAACTGCAAGGAGTCCTCCACCGTCATCTCAAGGACATCGGCGATATTTTTATCTTTGTATTTCACTTCGAGGGTTTCACGGTTATATCGTTTCCCGTGGCAAACCTCACAAGGGACGTAAACATCAGGAAGGAAATGCATCTCGATCTTGATGATCCCGTCACCGCGGCAGGCTTCACAGCGACCGCCCTTCACGTTGAAGCTGAAGCGGCCTTTTTTATAACCGCGCACTTTCGCTTCATTCGTGGTAGCGAATACGTCACGGATATCATCGAATACCCCCGTATAGGTCGCTGGATTCGATCGAGGCGTACGGCCGATCGGGGATTGGTCGATGTCGATGACCTTATCGAGATGCTCGATCCCCTTGATTTCTTTATGAATCCCAGGCTTCGACTTGGCGTTATGAAGCTTCTGGGCAAGGGATTTGTGGAGAATCTCATTGATAAGGGTACTCTTACCCGAACCCGAGACGCCCGTCACCGCCATGAACAGGCCGAGGGGCAGCTTCACTTTTACGTTATTCAAGTTGTTCTGCTTCGCTCCGAGGATCTCCAGATAACGGCCGTCCGGTTTGCGTCTTTCCTGCGGAAGCGGGATGAATTTCTTCCCTGACAGGTATTGTCCGGTCAAAGATTTGTCATCATCCATGACTTCCTGAGGGGTTCCTGCCGAGATAATCTCTCCCCCGTGGGCCCCTGCACCAGGACCGATATCGACGAGATAGTCGGCGGCCATCATCGTGTCTTCATCATGCTCGACGACGATGAGGGTGTTTCCGATATCCCTCATATTCTTGAGGGTATCGATGAGCCTGTCATTATCGCGCTGATGAAGTCCGATCGACGGCTCATCGAGGATATAGAGGACGCCAGTCAGACGCGAACCGATCTGGGTCGCAAGCCGGATCCTCTGTGCTTCCCCGCCTGACAGTGTACCGGCAGCCCGACTGAGGGTCAGGTATTCAAGCCCGACGTTCACGAGGAAACCGAGACGCTCGCGGATTTCCCTCAGGATAAGTCTCGCGATCTGCATATCTTTCTCCGAAAGTTCCAGCGCATCAAAGAATTGATCTGCTTCCTGGATCGAGAAGGCCGTTACCTGACCGATATGAAGGGAATCGACCTTCACGGCGAGGGACTCTTCCTTGAGCCTGTGACCATCGCAGCTCGGACAGTTTTGTGTAGCCATGTATTTCTCCATCTGCTCACGCACGTAATCGGAGCTTGTCTCGCGGTAACGTCTCTCCACGTTCGCCATGACGCCTTCGAACCGAAGGTAATTCTCCCTGACTTGACCGAAGTCATTCTCATAGCGGAAATAGATCTCGTCTTTTCCGCTCCCGTGAAGGATTTTGTCCATATCGTGCTTCGGCAGGTTCTTCACCGGTACATCCATGGGGATCCCGTAATGATCACAAACCGCCTTCAACAGGGAAGGGTAATACTGTGAACTTGTCGGCTCCCACGGAGCGATGGCATGCTCATCAAGGGTCTTATCCCAGTTCGGGATCACAAGCTCTTTATCGACTTCGAGTTTCGTTCCAAGACCGTCGCATGTCGGACATGCCCCGAACGGACTGTTGAATGAGAACATCCTCGGTTCGAGCTCTGAAATCGAGAATCCGCAGTACGGGCACGCATGATGCTCGCTAAACAGAAGCTCCTCTTCCCCGATCACATCGATGATCACCTGACCGTCGGAAAGGCGCAGTGCTGATTCAAGGGAGTCAGATAGGCGGGCCGCCACGCCCTCTTTTACCACGACGCGGTCGATGATGACTTCGATGGTGTGCTTTTTATTTTTCTCAAGGGTGATTTCTTCGCCGAGGTCTTCCACCTCTCCGTCGATCCGCACCCTTACGTATCCCTGCTTCTTGATATCCTCAAGGGTCTTCGCATGAGTTCCCTTGCGGCCCGATACAACGGGAGCAAGCACCTGTAGCTTCGTGCGTTCCGGATACTCAAGGATGCGGTCCACCATCTGTTCGATCGTTTGTGAAGTAATTTCGATTCCATGATTCGGACAGATCGGCTTCCCTACCCTTGCATACAGGAGTCGGAGATAATCATAGATCTCGGTTACGGTCCCTACTGTGGAACGGGGATTCCGGCTCGTCGTCTTCTGATCGATGGAAATCGCCGGTGACAGCCCTTCAATGGCATCCACATCCGGCTTATCCATTTGACCGAGGAACTGCCTGGCATAGGCAGACAGGGACTCCACGTAACGCCTTTGACCTTCCGCATAGATCGTGTCGAAGGCAAGGGATGATTTCCCTGAACCCGAAAGGCCGGTCAATACGACCAGCTTATCCCTCGGGATGGTGATATCTATATTTTTAAGATTATGAGCGCGAGCTCCTTGTACAATAATATTTTCCTGCGCCATAAGTCGTTCATCCTTCCGCTTTCAGCTCGAGAATGGTATCGCGAAGCTGGGCTGCCCGTTCGAAATCGAGGGCTTTGGCCGCTTCCTTCATTTCCCCTTCTAGGCTGGCAATAAGTTTTTGTCTCTCCGGTTTGGACAGTTTCGACACATTTGTGCGACCTCCGTCCATCTCCTCTGTATCCTCCACTTCGCGAGTGGCCTTGATGGCATCACGGATTTCCTTCTGGATCGTCGTCGGGGTGATGCCGTGCTTCTCGTTGTATTCTTCCTGGATTTCCCGGCGACGCTTCGTCTCGCTGATCGCCTTCTCCATGGAATCGGTCATCTTATCTGCATACATGATGACTTTCCCTTCGCTGTTACGGGCCGCACGTCCGATGGTCTGGATCAAGGATCGTTCGGACCGGAGGAAACCTTCCTTATCGGCGTCGAGTATCGTCACCAAGGACACTTCAGGTATATCCAGCCCCTCCCTTAGGAGGTTGATCCCGATGAGAACATCATATTTTCCGAGGCGGAGGTCACGGATGATCTCGATCCGCTCCAGGGTCTTGATCTCGGAATGCAGGTATTGGACCTTGATGCCGATTTCCTTCAGATAGGCACTGAGGTCCTCGGACATCTTCTTCGTGAGGGTGGTGACTAGGACACGTTCGTCCTTTTCCACCCGTTCATTGATTTCACCGATAAGGTCATCGATCTGCCCTTCGATGGGACGCACTTCGATAATCGGATCGAGCAGACCCGTCGGACGGATGATCTGCTCGACCATTTCCGGACTGTGCTCAAGCTCATAAGGACCCGGCGTCGCAGACACGTAAAGAAGCTGATTCGTCTTCCCTTCGAACTCATCGAACTTCAACGGACGGTTATCCATGGCGGATGGCAGGCGGAATCCGTGGTCCACGAGCACTTTTTTACGCGCCTGGTCCCCGTTGAACATACCGCGGACCTGCGGAAGCGTCACATGGGACTCATCGATGACGATGAGGAAGTCTTCCGGGAAGTAATCCATCAGGGTGTAAGGCGTAGAGCCGGGCGGTCTCAGCGTAAGATGACGGGAATAGTTCTCGATTCCTGAACAGAAGCCCATCTCCCTCATCATCTCAAGGTCATATCGGGTCCGCTGCTCCAGACGCTGTGCTTCGAGGAGCTTATCTTCCTCCCTCATGACCTTGAGCTGTTCTTCAAGCTCCTTCTCGATGTTTTCGATGGCCACCTTCATCTTCTCTTCGCGGGTGACGAAGTGGGAAGCCGGGAAAATCGCGACATGATCGCGGTCACCCATGATTTCCCCCGTGAGGGCATCGACTTCACGGATCCGGTCGATTTCATCACCGAAAAACTCGACCCTCATGCAGTGTTCATCCCGTGATGCCGGGAAGATTTCCACCACGTCACCGCGGACCCTGAACGTCCCGCGCTGAAAGTCGATATCATTTCGTTCATATTGTATATCCACAAGCTTCCTCAAAAGCTGATTACGTTCAATTTCCATCCCAACGCGCAGGGACAGGACAAGCTCCCTGTATTCTTCCGGATTACCCAACCCGTAGATACAGGATACACTTGCGATGATAATGACATCCTTCCGTTCAAACAGTGCGGAGGTGGCAGAGTGGCGAAGCTTATCGATCTCATCATTGATGCTCGCATCCTTCTCGATGAACGTATCGGTCTGAGGGACATATGCCTCCGGCTGGTAGTAATCGTAGTAACTTACGAAGTACTCTACGGCATTGTCGGGAAAGAATTCCTTGAACTCGCTGTAGAGCTGTCCGGCCAGCGTTTTATTGTGGGCAATGATAAGAGTGGGCTTCTCCACTTCCTTGATGACATTGGAAACGGTGAACGTCTTTCCCGTTCCCGTCGCCCCGAGGAGCGTCTGGTGGCGTTTGCCTTCCTTGATGCCCTCTACCAGCTTCTTGATTGCCAGGGGCTGGTCCCCTTCAGGTTTGTATTTAGACTTTAGCTCGAATTGATCTTTCACCGTGAAACCTCCTATAGGTAAGGAACAGTATGTTCTATGCTTGTCTATACCCATCCCTTGCACTGTCCATTCGTCTCTTCCCATTTTACCACAATCGGTCGGAATTTAACCATCAATAAGCGAACAAAAGTTCGTTTTTATTCCACAGGACGCCTTAAACTGTGGACAATCTCCGGTTCGACAATCTTCCTGCTGGCAATCGACAGCATTCGACGACTTTTACACACACCTTGTGGATATATCTGTTGATAACCACTATGGTGCTGTGGAAAAGAAGACCCTTTACCCACAATTCGTCAAAATTCTTGTGTACTTTAAAATTGAGAACGCATACAAACTGTGCATAACTCAAGAAAACAAAAAAAGCACTCCCTACTGGGAATGCCCGGTTATTCACTTTTTCGCCCTTTTCCCTTCATCCGCCCGCTGTACCAAAAACCCGCTGTCAAACTGGCTGCGTCGATCACGATCAGCAGAATGGAGTCCGTATATCCTTTGGAAACGGAAGCGGCGATCAGTGCCACGGTCAAGAGAAGTCCGATATATCGATTATAGGTCACCCTCGAAAAGAATACGACGAGGAGGCCGGGCAGGAAGGCTGCCAGAATGATCTTGGACACATTCAACTCTCCTTAAAGAAGGAATATCAATTAGTTTAACGGATATTCCCTCTTCTGGAAAGAGGCATCAGACCCCTGATGACAGAATCCGTTCCGTCCTCTCTTTCAATTCACTGTGGGGGATGAATTTCTCGGCCAGCATGTCCGGCAAGACGTACTCAAGGAAGTATTTCACACTCGCAAGCTCCTTGAATTTAATGATCGTCGAAAGGGCTTCCTGATAGATCTCCATAAAAAGCGGCTCCGGATTCCCTTTTTGGATCTCGCCGAACGATTCATACAGAAGATCAACTTTGTCGGCTACGGATAAAATCCTGCCTTCCAGTGTCTCGTCCTTCCCTTCTTTGAAGCGATTCCTGTATACATCATGGAATTGCGGAGGGAATTCTGTTGTGATGAACTTTTTCACCATCTGATCCTCCACCTGGCTGAACAGTTCCCTGAGTTCCTTCGACGCATATTTCACAGGCGTCTTGATGTCCCCGGTGAAAAGCTCTGCATAATCATGATTCAACGCCTTTTCATACAGGGACTTCCAATCGACATCCTGTCCCTCTTGTTCTTCCACGGTTCCGAGAAATTGTGCAATCTTCGTCACCTTGAAAGAGTGGCTGGCCACATTGTGCTGATGATATTTGAACCGACCTGGACAACGGATGAGCGTCTCGAGGTCTGATAGACTTTTAAAGTAGTGATGGATCCCCATTTCGATTCTCCTCTCTAAGGCATACTATGATGTGCCGGATGTATTGCCAATGGCAGAAGCCCTTTGCCATAGACTTCCCCGCTTACCTGAATATAAACAAATCCCCCTTGCACGGTGCAAGGGAGGATTTGTGGGGTCTATATTAAATCAATCTGACCGATACGACCCCATCGATGCCTTCAATCTTCTGTTTCAGTCCCACCTGCTCTTCTTCGGTCAGGACGTGATCAAGATCGATCATCGTGTAGGCCCATGTGGCTTTGCTTCGATTGATCATGTCGGCAATATTGACAGCGAAGCCGGAGAGGGCCGTCGTGATCTGCCCCACCATGTTCGGGATATTCTGATGCATGACGGTGAGCCTCATCTTTCCGCTGTACGGAAGCTCGACATCAGGCAGATTCACGGCATGCTTGATGTTCCCTGTTTCCAGATAGGTCTTCAACTGCTTCGTCGCCATGACGGCACAGTTTTCTTCGGACTCCACGGTCGAAGCGCCCAGGTGGGGTACGGGGACGACATTCTTCATGGAAAGGACCCGGGAATTCGGGAAGTCGGTCACATACTTACTTACCGTTCCGGACTCGAGAGCCTGCCCGAGGGTACTCTCATCCACCAGCTCACCACGTGAGAAGTTCAGGATGGTCATTCCTTGTTTCATCTTGTTGAAGCTCGATTCGTTCACGAGGCGATTTGTCTTATCAGTCAACGGGATATGAAGGGTGACGAAATCGCATTCCGCCCATACTTCATCGATGTGCATGGCACGATTGACGTCGCGCGAAAGCCTCCAGGCCGCATCCACCGAAATGAACGGATCATACGCAACCACGTCCATCCCAAGGGCGAGTGCATCGTTGGCCACAAGGACACCGATGGCCCCAAGACCGACGACGCCCAGCTTCTTGCCTTTGATTTCACTTCCTACAAACTCCTTCTTCTTCGCTTCCACGACAGCTGCCACATCATCCCCATGTTCCTGAAGGGTTTTTGCCCATCCCACCGCCGAAAAAAGATTCCTCGAAGAAGCAATGAGATTGGCAAGAACGAGTTCCTTCACGGCATTGGCATTGGCACCAGGCGTATTGAATACGACAATCCCTTTTTCCGTACACTCGTCAATGGGGATATTATTCACTCCGGCACCGGCCCTCGCAATGGCTTTCACAGATTGTGGAAACTCGAAGTCATGGAGATTCTTGGATCTGACAAGAATTCCATCGGGATCACCGCTTCCGTTCAGATAATAATTCAAATCTTCTTCAATAAGGGACAACCCCCGTTGGCTGATGGCATTGAATGTATTAATGGTCAACATGTGATGTTCCTCCTTGGTCTGCTTCGAATTCTTTCATGAAATCCACCAATGCCCTGACTCCTTCAAGGGGCATGGCGTTATAGAGGCTCGCCCGCATGCCGCCAACGGAACGATGTCCCTTCAGGAACTCGAATCCTCGCCCTTTCGCTTGTTCCAGGAAGAGCTTGTTCCGTTCATCACTGTCTGTGGTGAACGGGATGTTCATCAGTGAGCGGCTTGCTTCCGGTACAGGATTGGAGAACAGGCTTGATTCGTCGATACAGCTATATAGCAGCCCCGCTTTCTCCCGGTTGAGTGCCTCCATACCTGCCACCCCGCCGTTTTCCTTCACCCACTCAAGAACGAGCTTAAGCACATAGATAGCGAAGGTAGGAGGCGTATTGAACATGGATCCGTTCTTCACGTACGTTTCATAATTCAACATGGTCGGGCATGTGTCCGGTGCTTTCCCGATGAGATCCCTGCGGACGATCGCAACGGTGACACCCGATGGACCAAGGTTCTTCTGGGCCCCGGCATAAATCAGGCCGAACGAAGACACATCGATCGGTTCCGACAGGATATGGGATGACATATCCGCCACGAGGGGAATGCCGCCTGTTTCGGGATAAGTGGCGTACCTTGTCCCTTCTATTGTATTGTTGGACGTGATGTGGACGTACGCTGCCTCAGGAGAGAAATCTTCTTTTGTATACGCAGGGATATCTTCCGGTGACTCAATTTGATGGATGCTTCCGAGTTTTCCCGCTTCCTTGACCGCTTTCTTCGACCAGCTTCCCGTCACGATATAGTCAGCGACACCATGTTCAGCAAGAAGATTCATCGGGACCATGGAAAACTGCAGAGAAGCGCCTCCCTGAAGGAAAAGGACTTCATACTCTTCAGGGATGGTCATAAGCTCCCTCAGCAGGGCTTCTGCCCCCTCGATGACTTCTTCGAACGGACCGGAACGATGGCTCAATTCCATGATAGACATGCCCGTCCCGTCGTAGTTCAATAATTCCTGTTGCACTTTTTCCAATACTGGACGGGGAAGAACGGCTGGACCTGCAGAAAAATTGAACACTTGCTTCAACAAAAACACCACCTACACAATCGTTCAGAATTTTTCCAAAGTATATGAAGAAACATGACATTCGTCAACAACCCTGACGAACGAAGAAAACGCTTACGAAGTAAGATTTTAAGAGATAGCGCAAAAATTGCGGGGTTCTTATTGTTTTTGGAATAATCACTCAAACATAAAAAATAAGGCAGCAATAGCTGCCTTATCCTGTAAGGATATCTTCTTTCGGGTATCGGATTTTCTCTTTACCCGGTCGCGAGAGGGAGTATGCGAGGGTCAACGGACCCATTTTCCCTGCGAACATGACGAAGATGATGACCCACTTCCCGACGGTACTTAACTCCGGACTGAAATTCATGGATAAGCCGACGGTGCCGAATGCCGATACCACTTCGAATAATAGCGTGAGGAAATCCGCTCCTTTTTCCGAGATGGTAAGGATGAATAAGGCCCCTACAACCAAAAGGACGCTAAGGGTGGATATCGCCAGGGATTTCAGGATGACCGTTTGATCAATGGAGCGCCGGAAGATCTTGACTTCTTTTTTATCCCTCAAGAAGGCACCTACCGCGAGAAGGATCATGAGGAATGTCGTAAGCTTGATCCCCCCACCTGTGGATGCACTTCCTGCCCCGATGAACATGAGAAGGACCGTAAAGAAAAGAGTCGGACTTTCCATCTCACCATAATCAAGCGTATTGAACCCTGCGGTCCTCGGTGTCACGGCCTGAAAGTAGGAAGCCAATCCTTTGTCACCTAGAGAAAGAGGTCCCAGTGTACCCGGGTTGTTATACTCCAGGACGAAGATGATGATCGTTGCTACCACATTGATCAAAAGCGTACCCAGGATCATGATCTTCGAGTGGAGGGACAGCTTCTTAAACGCACGTGATTTCCACCCGTCCACCAAGACGGTGAATCCTATCCCACCGATGATGAAAAGGAAGGATAGAGTGAAGGTGATGACCGGATTCCCCACAAATCGCATCATGTTGTCGGGCCACAAACCGAATCCGGCGTTATTAAAAGCGGAAACAGAATGGAAAAGGCTATAAAACAAGCCTTCTGACCACCCGTATCGGGGCACCCATTGAGTGGCAAGGAAGGTCATTCCGATCCCCTCCACCAGCAATGAAAAGGTGAAAAGGTATTTCACGAGCATGATCACCCCGCCCACAGAGGTCTGATTCAACGACTGTTGCAGCAACAGCCGTTCCTTGAATCCGATCTTCTTCCCGAGCATCATGACGATCAGGACAGCGAACGACATGATGCCCAGCCCTCCAAGCTGGATCAGACACATGACGACAATCTGACCGAAAATGGTATAGACGGAACCGGTATCGACAACGGCAAGCCCCGTCACGGTCATGGCTGAGGTTGTCGTAAAAAGGGCTTCGAGCCACGTGATCGGCTCTGTCGTCGAGATGGGAAGCTTCAAGAGAGCCATACCCACCATGATGAAAAAGGCAAAGACTGCCACCAGCAGCTGCGGTGGACTTAAATGGATGACCCTGTACTTCATGGTTATACCCCTTCTTTTTCAAATCGATTGATATCGCGATTATGTCCGATCACAATCAACAGATCTCCCAGTTCAACCGTATCGTCTGCACTCGGTGAGACAATGACCTCATCCCCGCGATGGATGGCAATGATATTGCATCCATACCGCGCACGGACGTCAAGATCCATGAGCGTAAGGTTCGCAACTTTGGACGAAGCCCTGACCTCTACGATGCTATGCTCCTTTGAAAGTTCGATGTAGTCGATGATTTTCTCCGATGTCATATGATGAGCGATTTTTTTCGCCATGTCCCGTTCAGGATGGATGACCTTGTCGGCACCGATCCTTTCAAGCACCTTTTGATGGTACGCATTCGACGCCTTCACCCAGACCTCCTTGACACCCAGCTCTTTCAGAAGCAGTGTCGTCAGGATGCTCGCCTCCACGCTTTCTCCGAATGATACGATCACGTGATCGAAATTACGGAGGCCGAGGGATCTCAATACGGACTCATCCATGGCATTGG
Source organism: Rossellomorea marisflavi (assembly GCF_009806575.1). Taxonomy (NCBI): domain Bacteria; kingdom Bacillati; phylum Bacillota; class Bacilli; order Caryophanales; family Bacillaceae; genus Rossellomorea; species Rossellomorea marisflavi. The sequence goes on from NZ_CP047095.1 coordinate 3,644,940, forward strand.
CCTGGACGGCGTGAGTCGCCACATCCGCGTAGCGCTGAACCACCTCTTCGTGCAGATCGATTGCCAGCACCTCTGTATCAAGCCTGCTCAATTCCTCCACCAGGTTCCCCCCGAATTTTCCAAGACCGATAACGGCGAATTGCTTTTTCATGATGTACTCCTCCAACTGACTTTACTGATATTTTCGTATCTTTTGTTGTTTTCCACTTGTTCATTCATCTTCCATGATGAATCATGCTGATTCATTAAATGAAGGCACAAAAAAGACCGCAGGAACTAAGCCTGTGGCCATCGTCTATACGATTCCAAGGTTCATTCACTCCCATTTACGCTTACGAGGTTAGCTGACGGATTCGGGCCATGGAAGCAGCCCTACCTTAAAAAGGATTCACCCCTAATGAACTCGGGTCCCCCGCTTCTTTGCAGAATTAAGCGATGATATGATATAAAGCAACCAGCTTTGATGATAGATATATTACTCCTAGACACATTCGTTGTCTATAACTATTTTAGCCTTTTTTTCGCGGGGAATGAGAAATGGATGAACCACCATCATTTACTTGCTCCGTCCATGGTTTCGAACCCTGCGTTTAGGGAATATTGCTTATAAAATGCAAACTGAAGGGAAGAAGTAGCCATGGCTGACATTACATCGGTCCTGCCTTCCGGTAAGGACAACTCAAAGGATATCAAACCATGGATCAGGGGGTTCGCCCGCATAGGATTCATATCAAGGGGACTCGTCTACATGCTGATTGGCGCCCTGGCCGTCATGGCAGCATTCGGAGTGGGCGGAAGCACATCTGACTCGAACGGCGCATTCGCAGCCATTGCATCCAAGCCTTTCGGTGAGGTATTATTATGGATCGTCGGCATCGGACTTCTCGGCGTGGTCATCTGGAGCTTCATCCAAGCCATTACCGATCCTGAATACCACGGAGACCAGGGAAAATCCATCGTGCGGAGGATTACCCACATCTTTACGGGTGCAGCTTACGGGATCCTCGGCTTCAATGCCATTGCCATCGCCCTTCACGCCAAAGGCGGCTCGAGTTCTGAGCAGACCATGTCTGCAAAGCTCCTTTCCCAACCTTTCGGTCAATGGATTGTCGGCATCATCGGGCTGGCTATCATCGGATTCGCGCTTCACGAGCTTTACTCGGCTTATACAGAAAAATTCGCGAAGCAATTCAAGAAAGGAAGCATGTCAAAGCACGAGTGGAAGTTCAGTAAAAGGACCGGAAAAATCGGCCTCACTGCCCGAGGCATTGTATTCCTACTCGTAGGATACTTCTTCATCCGGACCGCCATCACGGCTGACCCTGATAAAACCAAGGGACTGGACGGGGCACTATCCGAAATTGCCCAGCAGCCTTTCGGACAATGGATGCTGGCCATCGTGGCGGCCGGACTGTTACTCTACGGGGTCTTTGAGATCCTCCGAGGAAAGAATCGACATTTAAGCATATTCTGAGCCCCTCTCCGGGCTTTTTTGTATGATGACAATCGTAAGAAAAGAGGGACCAACTATGAAGTCATTATGGACGAAATACAAAAGCATATCCCTGATCACGAAAATTACCGTTGCCCTGGTCCTTGGGGTCATCGCAGGCGTAATCTTCGGAGAGCGTGCCGCCTCCATATCCATCCTGGGGGACATCCTCATCCATCTCCTGTCGTTCCTGATCATCCCCCTTATCCTCTTCACACTCATGACAGGTGTGAACCAAACGAGTATCAAGGAACTTGGGAAGACGGGGAGCAAAGTGTTCCTCTACTACGTTCTTTCATCCGCTTTCGCCATCATCGTGGGGTTAGCCGTCGCGAGCATATTCCAACCCGGGACCGGAATGGAGCTCGATCAATCTCAGTCATTCGACGTTCCCGATGACCCCGGCTTGAAGAGCGTATTCCTGTCGATCATTCCCGACAATATCATAAAGGCCTTTACCGAGCTGAACCTGTTGGGGATCATCTTCACCGCCATCGTATTCGGGACCGCCATCTCCTATTTGCGTTCCACGAAAGAATACGGCGAACTCGGTGAACACGTCTTTAAAGTCATTGAGGGGCTCAATGAAGCAAGCCTCGCCATCATGAAGGCGATCCTGCACTATCTCCCAATCGGCATTTTCGCCATCATGGCCAAAACGGTGGGAGAACAGGGCGCGGGGACACTCCTGTCCCTGGGCAATATGATCATGGTCCTTTATATCGCACTCATCGTCCAGTTGCTTCTCTACACCGTTGCCATGGTCATGGTCAAGATCAATCCCCTTTCGTTTTATTCAAAGGCACGCACTCCCATGATCACGGCCTTCGTGACACAGAGCAGCACCGGCACCCTGCCTTTATCCCTTCAAGCCGCCAGGGAAATGGGGATCCCGAAGAGCCTCTACGGGTTGAGTCTCCCACTTGGTGCAACAATTAACATGGACGGGGCCGCCATCCGCATTGCCGTATCCGCCGTTTTCGCCGCAAATGTCGTCGGAGATCCATTGAGCCTGACGGACATGGCCCTTGTGGTAGTGGTCGGAACGCTTGCATCCATTGGAACGGCAGGCGTCCCGGGAGCCGGCATCCTCATGATCGCCACCGTCTTCACCCAAATCGGCCTTCCCATGGAAGCCGTTGCCCTCCTGACCGCCATCGACGCCCTTGTCGGCATGGGCTGCACGGCCATCAACATCACAGGTGACCTCGCAGGAACGTCGATCATTCATCGGCTGAGCGGTAGAAAGAAATGAAATAGGGTAAAAGGCTGTCGTGGTGAGCGACAGCCTTTTTGGTGGGGAAAAAGTACGGGTATATGGGTGAATGGCTGAGAAAGCTGAAATCTATTTCAAAGTAACCAGAGCTGATTGGTTTTTCGGGAAAACACTCTTCGTTACCCAAACCCGTTTCCTTCATGATAGTGTGCTTGGGTATGGGACCGTTCCTTTCCGCTGCAATTCACTCTTTGGTTCGAGATGAGGTGAGTTTTTATTACTTCTGCACAGTTATCAGAGCTGATTGGTTTTTCGGGGGGACACTGTCCGTTACCTAAACCGGTTTCCTTCATGATAGTGTGCTGAGGTTTGGGACCGTTCCTTTCCGCTGCAGACGCCTGCTTTCCTGCGGGAAGGGCGTCAAGCCTCCTCGTGCCTGCGGGGTCTTGCCACTCCTTCTTTTCCGCTGGAGTCAGGCGCCTTCCACTTCAATCCACTCTTTGGTTCGGGATTAGAGATAAAGGAACCTTAGACTGGTGGGTTTATTGTGAGGAATAAGTCTTTCTCATACGATTTGGGGAAGGATGAGGAAACTTCATGGTATCCCCATCACATAGTGCAGCGATACGAAACGGTCCTCTCTTTTCACTCCACCCTCTACCTACTGGATGGGAATGAAGATAGTCCTGTCACCAACTCCCTTAAGTAGAGAACTCCATCTGACTACCACCACACAGTGCAGTGCTGCGGAGGGAGACCGACTCCAACGGAAATAGCGGGCAGGGTGAGACCCCGCAAGCATGAGGAGGCTCACCGCACGCCCCGTGGAAAGCGGGCTCCCGCAGCGAAACGGAACGATCCCCTCTTTTCACTCCACCCCCTAAAAATGGGACGAGGAATTGTTGATAGCCCATACTACCCGCTAACAACAGAGAATTGGATTTACCTATAACCACAAAGTGCAGTGCAGCGGAGGGAGACCGACTCCAGCGGGAAATAGCGGGCAGGGTGAGACCCCGCAAGTATGAGGAGGCTCACCGCACGCCCCGTGGAAAGCGGGCTCCCGCAGCGAAACGGAACGGTCCCCTCTTTCACCCACCCCATAACCACTGATGAAACTAATCCAGAGTCCACTCGCCAACCCTAACAAAAAAATCCCCCGCTGGCATCACACCAGCGAGGGATTCCCCTTATCCTCCAAGGAACACAGCACCGTACACGAGCGCCCCGCCGATCACCAACGCAGGACTCACCTTCCACCTCTCCAACAAGAGATAGCTGGCAACCCCGATGATCAACGTCTGCACAATCCCGATCCCACCATACGAATCCACCAGGAATTCCATCGTCATGATACCAAGCAGGATCGCAATCGTCGGCCTGACGATCGTCGTCATGTTCTTCACCTTAGGAGAATCTTTAAATTTCATCAACAACCCGAGCAAGAACAGCATCAGCAGCAGCGAAGGAGCAATCGTCGAGAACAACCCGATCGCGGCCCCCAGCACACCGCCCTGCTGATAGCCGATATAGCCGGCCATTTTCGTATTGATCGGACCAGGAAGCGCATTGGCAAGGGCGAGCATTTCGCTGAACTGACTATCCGTCAGCCAGCCGTATCGGTCCACGACCTCCGCCTGGATGAGCGGGATCGAGGACGGCCCGCCGCCATACCCCAAAATATTCGGAACAAAGAAAGCCATGAATATATGCACGTACGTCATGAAGCTTTCACCTGCTTTTCATTCACAGGTTTCTTGGACATCAGGGCAAGACCGAGAAGGACTGCAATGACAATCCCAGGGTGCACCCCAAGGCCTGAGAGAAGAAGAAGGCTTACGGCAAGGAGACCGATCGTGATCTTCCAGCCAAGACTTTTCTTCGACTTCTTCACAAAGTCCCACGTCAGGACACCGAGCATGACAGCGACCACCGGGACGACGGCCTGGGACATTCCGTGTACCCAAGGGCGATCTTTATAGGAATTCAGGGCGGTCAGCATCAGGATCAAGAGCAGGACGGTCGGAACGCTTGTAGCAATGATGCTCACAAGCATGCCGATCACTCCTCCGACCCGGTGTCCGATATATCCGGCCATCTTCGTTGCAATCGGTCCCGGAAGGGCATTTGCCAAAGCGAGGGTATCCGAAAACTCATCATCACTCATCCATTTATATTTCTCGACTACTTCTTTATGAAATAGTGGTATGGAGGAGGGACCTCCCCCGAATCCAAGCATCCCTACGCGGAAAAATGCCAGAAATAACTGCCACTGTTTCATTCATCACACCTCATTTCAATCGTTAGCGGGGTCTCCTACCAAGCGGAGATGGCCCCGTCCGTACGGGATTCCGTCCCTCCCATTAAAACACCATTGGTAGGGTTTCTCCAAATGATTTGCCCCCGGCCAAATGAACCGTGATCGGTCGCGACCTGAATCTCGTGACCGCGCCGGGCGAGTGCTTGTGCGATGTGATTCGGGAATGTCGGTTCGACAGCCACCTGTTTCCCCTTCATCCACTGCCATCTTGGTGCATCGAGGGCAGCCTGTGGATTCAAATGAAAATCAATGGTGTTCATGACGACTTGAAAATGACCTTGAGGCTGCATGTAGCCCCCCATGACGCCGAATGGCCCCACAGCCTCACCTGCTTTCGTCAGGAAGCCGGGAATGATTGTATGGTACGTCTTCTTTCCAGGTTGAAGGGCATTCGGATGGGTTGGATCCAACGAGAAATCATGTCCGCGGTTCTGCAGTCCGATCCCCGTGCCAGGCACCACGATGCCGGATCCGAAGCCCATGTAGTTGCTTTGGATAAATGAAACCATATTCCCTTCCCCATCAGCAGTGGCTAGGTATACGGTTCCCCCTTTGGGAGGCTCATATTCCGTCGGCGTGATGGCGTCTTCCCCGATGACAGAGCGCCTTGCTTCGGCATATTCATCACTGAGCAGATGCTCAACGGAGACAGGCATATCCTTTTCTTCTGTAATGAACGCTTTTCCGTCGGTAAAGGCCAGCTTCATGGCTTCGATTTGTTTATGATATGTATCGATGCTCTCCTTCTCCGTGACGTCAAATCCCTTCATGATATTCAGACCCATGAGGGTAACAAGGCCCTGGCCGTTCGGCGGGATTTCCCACACGTCGTATCCTTTATAATCAGTGGATATCGGCTTCACCCATTGTGGACGGTAGGAGGCGAGGTCCTCTTTTGACAGGAATCCTCCCCCTTTTTGGACAGCTTCCGCTATTTGTCCGGCCAATTCACCCCGGTAGAAGCTTTCTGCCTTCGTTTCAGCAATGGAGCGGAGGGTTTCCGCATGGCCTTTCGAGGACCACACTTCCCCGATTTCCGGGGCCCTGCCTTCAGGGGCAAATGTGTCGAACCACGCTTGATATTCCTCCCCTTTAAAAATCTCGCTGAACTTCTTATGGGCGAGACTCCAGTACTTGCCGAGTACAGGGCTGATCGGGTAGCCTTCTTCCGCATAGGCGATCGCCGGTGCCAATACCTCGGTCAATGGCAGCTTGCCGAAGCGTTCCGAGAGTTCTGCCCACGCCGACGGTGCTCCCGGGACCGTGATGGGAATCGCGCCGTGTACCGGCATGGTCTCGTGTCCCTTCTCCTCCACAGCCTCAATGGAAATGGATGCAGGCGATGGACCACTTGCATTGAGTCCGTGCAATTCTCCCTTCACCCATACAAGGGCGAATGCGTCACCGCCGATTCCGTTCGAAGTCGGTTCGACGACCGTTAGGGCTGCAGCTGTGGCGATGGCTGCATCAATGGCGTTCCCTCCTTTCTGGAGGATCTCCAGGCCGGCCTGGGAGGCAAGTGGCTGAGAAGTCGCCACCATTCCTTTTTTGGCAAATACCGTGTTCCGGATGGAGGAATACGGTTGATACAGGTGATCCATGTTCATAAAACGTCACGTCCTTTTTCTACATGATGACAGGCGACATAATGCTGATCGCCCATGTCCCGCCATTCGGGTTTCTTCTGTTTGCACAAGTCTGTAGCGATGGGACATCTGGTATGGAATGCGCATCCTGACGGTGGATTTGCCGGGTTTGGAATCTCTCCCTCCAGTCGGATGCGCTTACGGTCCTTTTGAATGGACGGTCTTGGAATCGATGATAATAGTGCTTTCGTATAAGGATGTAGCGGATTGGTGTATAGCTGTTCCGCAGAAGCAAGCTCAGCCGTATTGCCAAGGTACATCACCATCACCCGACTGCAGAAGTAGCGAACGACACCGAGATCATGGGAGATGAAGAGATACGTCAATCCATACTTGGACTGCAGGGTCTTCAGGAGCTTCAGAACCTGCGCCTGGACGGATACATCAAGTGCCGACACGGCTTCATCACATACAACCACGGATGGATTCAACGCAATCGCACGGGCAATGCCGATCCGTTGGCGCTGACCGCCACTGAATTCATGGGGGAGACGATCATAGTGATCTTCCTTCAATCCGACCTCTTTCAATAAGTCTATCACTTTTTTCTTCCGCTCTGAGGCGGAAAGATCCGTGTGGATGACAAATACTTCTTCAAGCGCCGCTCCGATCTTTTGCCTTGGGTTAAGGGAAGCGTACGGGTCCTGGAAGATCATCTGCATCTGTTTCTTGAATGGAAGGCGCTGGCGATTCGACAGGCTCTGGACCTCTTTCCCCTGGAAGATGACCTTCCCGTCCGTGACATCCTCAAGTCCCAGGATCGTCCGGCCGAGGGTCGACTTCCCGCACCCGGATTCCCCTACGACCCCAAGGCTCTCTCCTTCGAATAATTCAAGGGAAACCTCTTCTACAGCCTTCACATGACCTTGGATGCGTTTCAGCATCCCGCCTTTGATGGGGTAATATTTTTTGACTCCTTCGAGTTTAAGAATGGACGGTTTCTCTCGTAGTGCAGACATCCTGATCAGCCTCCTGTAGCCAACATTTTACCTTGTGTTCACCCGCCACGGTGTATTCCGGCGGTGTCTCGGATTTGCAACGATCCATTGCAAATGGGCAGCGGGGGTGGAACCTGCAACCACTGATTTTCTCATCGATGTTCGGCAGGGATCCCGGGATCGCTTCAAGTTCGAAATCCGGGTCATCCAGATTCGGAACCGAATTCAGCAGCCCCTTTGTGTAGGGATGCTGCGGATTTTCAAAAATGGACTCTACGTCCCCTTCCTCAATCTTTTCTCCTGCATACATGACCATGACGCGGTCGGCGACTTCCGCGACGACACCCATATCATGGGTGATCATCATGACACCCATCCCGTACTGCTCTTTTGCGTCCTGGATCAAGTCGAGGATCTGGGCCTGAATCGTCACATCCAGCGCCGTCGTCGGTTCATCGGCAATCAGCAGCTTCGGGGAGCAGGCGAGGGCGATGGCAATCATCACCCTCTGCCTCATCCCGCCGCTCAGTTCATGAGGATACTGCTTCATCCGTTTTTCGGGATAGGGTATCCCTACCTGCTTCAAGAGATCGATCCCTTGCTTGGTCGCCTCGCTCTTACCGATTTGCTTATGCAGCATCAGCGGCTCCCTGAGCTGGTAGCCGATCGTAAGGACCGGATTCAAGGCGGTCATCGGTTCCTGGAAGATCATTGACATATCTTTTCCCCTGATCTTCCTGAGCTGCTCAGGTGAATAGGTAACAAGATCATTCCCGTCGAATTCAATGCTTCCTTCTTTAATCGAGCCATTGCTTGGAAGCAGCCCCATGACGGAGAGGGAGGTGATGCTCTTCCCGCATCCCGACTCTCCTACGACACAAAGCGTCTCACCCTTTTTCACGGAAAAGGAGATGCCCCGCACGGCGGAAACTTCTCCGTTAGCCGTGCGGAAGGCTGTGACCATATTCTTTACAGATAATAGATCTGTCTTCATCGTTATCCCTACTCTCTGTAAACGTTATAGAGTTTCCAAGAACCTGTCGGATCGAGCTTCAAGCCTTTGACGCTCTTATCAGTTGCGGATGTATTCACACCGTGGTTCATGACGACGATCGGGGCATCTTTCACGATCAGCTTGTTGGCTTCATCAAGCTTCTTCGCACGGACGTCTTCATCAATATTCTCACGTGATTCATCTACAAGCTTATCGAAGTCTGGGTTGTTATACTGAACGCGGTTGGATGAACCGATATTATCTGAATGGAAGTTCGGGTAAAGAAGTTCACTTCCGTCAGAGGTCGAGTTTGCCCATCCGAGGAATGTGATGTCGTACTTGCCGTCACGGACCGTGTCGAGGAACGTCCCCCATTCCATGGATTCGATCTTCACGTTGAAGCCTGCATCCTGAAGCTGTGATTGCGCAATTTCAGCCATGAGCATGTAGTTATCACGATTCGGCGTCAGGATGGTCAGCGCTTTGCTTCCAAAGTCGTTTTTCTTCACCATCTCTTTTGCTTTCTCAGGATCATAGGCATATCCTGCATCATCTGCTGATGCATCATATCCGAATACTTTCGGGCCGATGAGGCTGTTGCCCTCGACGCCAAGGCCATTCATTTTCTTCACATAGGATGCACGATCAAGGGAATAAGCCACTGCTTGGCGGAATTCAGGGTTGTTCATCGGTTCTTTACTCATATTGAAGCCAAGATACGAAACCGGTGTCCCTTCTTCCTTGGAAACATTGACGTTCTTCAAGGCTTCAATCCGTTTGACCTGTTCCGTTGGAAGGGCATCAAGGAATTGAACCTTCCCGGTTTGCAGCATGGAGATCGCCGTCGATACTTCAGGTACGACTTTGTAGGTCACCTTGTCTAGCTTTGCTGGATCTCTCCAGTAGTCTTTGTTTTTCTCAAGAACGATCTGATCGCCAGGCGTCCAGCTGACGAATTTGAATGGTCCGGTCCCAACCGGCTCTTTCATGAGATCCTGGGATTGATCCGCTTCAGGGCTGACAATCGCTGCGTTCGAGTGGCTCAACGCGGCAAGAAGGGGTCCGTACGGATATTTGGTCTTGATCTCCACCGTGTAGTCATCGACCACATTCACAGACTCGATCGGCTCGAGGAGGGAAGCCCTCGGTGCCGCTGTCTTTGGATCTCTGAACTTATCAAAGGTATATTTGACGGCCTCAGCATTGAAGTCCGTTCCGTCCTGGAATTTGATGTCCTTCTTCAATTTGATGACCCATGTCTGGTCATCAGGCGTTTCATATGATTCTGCGAGGAGCGGTTCAATTTCATTGGTCTTGATGTTGCGTTCGAACAATGTCTCATACACTTGATCAATGACATTTGCCGAGACGGAATCATTTGTCATGATCGGAGAAAGTCCTACGGCATCAGATGTTGTCGCATAGGTCAACTCCTGGGCTGCGCTTCCCCCACTCTTCTTCTGTCCGCCCCCGCTACAGGCAGCGGTTACCATCATTACGATTGCGACCACTAGTACCAACCATTTCTTCATCTCTTCATTCCTCCTCTGATTATTGGTTCAAGTTCATATTCGGATCGAGGGCATCCCGAAGGCCGTCCCCGACAACATTAAAAGCAAATACAATCAGCATGATGGCGATACCTGGAACGATTGTCATATGTGGTGACGTCCACATGAAATCCTGCCCTTGTGAGATCATTGCTCCCCACTCCGGTGTCGGAGGCTGTGCCCCGAGGCCGAGGTAGCTGAGGGAAGCGGTGGACAGGATGGCCGTCGCCATCCTCATCGTAGCGAAGACGATGATCGGTGCCGAGCAATTGGGCAGGATGTGCTTCACAAGGATCCGGAAATCACTCGCACCGAGGGATTTCATCGCCTGCACGTACTCCTGCTTTTTCACGGATAAAACTGATCCCCTGACGATTCGTGCACACGTCGGAATCGACCAGATCGAGATGGCGATGGCTACGTTCACCAGGCTTGTGCCAAGAACGGCGATGATCAGCATGGCCAGCAGGATCCCCGGGAAAGCGAATAGAAGGTCGACGATCCGCATGATGATACCGTCAAGCTTCCTATAGTAGCCTGCGAGTAACCCAAGGGTCACGCCTCCCGCCAATCCAAGGCCGACTGCTGTAATTCCTACCAGCAGGGAAATCCTTGCTCCGTACACGATCCGGCTCCACAGGTCGCGCCCGAAATTATCGGTCCCGAGGAAATGCCCTTCCGAGAAGAGAGGCAGTTCGCTTTCTGCGAGATTCTGCTTGAACGGACTATGTATCGTGATGACCGGGGCTGCAATGGCCATGATCACCTGAAGCAGGATGATGATGAGACCGATGATCGCCAGTTTATTCTTCAGCAATCGTTTCATAGTGGTGACAAACGTACGGTCTTTTTTCTTTTTCGTCTGGATGGCTGTTGTACCAGCCACGGCTTCTGCACTCAATTGCTTCTCCCCCTCTATTAGTCGTAGCTGATCCGCGGATCAACGAAGACGTAGATGATATCCACGATCAGATTAACAAGAACAAACAGCGTTGCGACCAGGAGTACCGACCCCTGTACCATCGGGAAATCCCTGGCAGCGATGGCATCGATCATCAAGCGGCCGACACCGTTGATGGCAAATACCTGCTCTGTGATGATCGTGCCCCCGAGAAGGAAACCGAAGTTCAATCCGATGACCGTGATGACCGGTATCATGGAGTTTTTCAATGCATGGATCCAGACGATCGTTTTTTCCTTCATCCCCTTGGCCCTGGCCGTCCGGATATAATCTGCCCGGATGACCTCCAGCATGGAGGAACGGCTCATTCGGGCAATCATGGCGGCCGATCCTGTCCCTAGCGTAATGGCCGGAAGGATCAGCTGTTTAAATCCTTCCGCCGTCCAGAACGGAGCGTCCAGCCCGCCCACCGGCAGGATCTGCAGGTTCACTCCGAAGACGAGGATGAGGAGTGCGCCCAACCAGAAGTTAGGAATGGAAATCCCTGCGAGTGCAACTACTGTACTCGATACATCCAGCCAGGAATTTTGTTTCAGCGCCGAAATGATCCCTGCACCGAGCCCGATGATCACAGCCACGATCATACTGGCCACGGCCAAATTCAGCGTATTGGGGAACCGGACAGCGAGAGCTTCTGAAACGGATTGCTTCGTCTGATAGGAATACCCAAAGTCCCCTTGGAAAATATTCTTAAGATAGTCCCAGTACTGCACCAGGAATGGGTCATTCAATCCAAGGCTATCGCGTATGGCGGCGATATCTGACTTCGTCGCCGTAGGTCCTCCGATGATCGATGCCGGATCACCGGGTGCCAGATGCATGCTACCAAATACCAAAAATGAAATTCCCACCAGTAACAGCAGGAGTTCTATAAATCTTCGTCCAATCATTGCAGCCACGTGGACCCTTCCCCCTTTATAAAATAGAGAATAATAGAATTTCATTTGTTAGGAAAAATATTTGATTAACCTAACAAACGTAACCGTAATTACGATAAATCCGATTATATCGGATGCCGAAAGAAAAATCTATACATTTTTCTAAAAAATAAATTAATTGTGAATATTCACTAATTGTTAGCGTTTTCACTGATATATAAAGAATGGCGGAGTGACGATTTCACAACCTTACCATGACCTTGGTCGCATAAAAATGTTGACGTTTGCATATTTAGTCGCACATACAAAAAAAGAACCCAACCATCGTTGGATTCTTCCTGTTTCCTATAGTTTCAAGCCACTGCGGCTTTTAAATCTCCGGAGAAGGATATGACTCTCCACACGGGTAATGCCCTCCAATGAATAAAGCTCATTGTTGATGAATTGTTCAAGAGCCGCGAAGTCCTCTACCAGTACATGCATATGAAGGGTACTGGGGCCCGTCATCTGATAGCAGCTGGCTACGGTGGGATTGTCAGCGAGATTCTGAGCGACTTCCACGAGGAATGCAGGCTCGCAGTCGACCTCGAAGAAGGCCGATACCCGCTTCCCCACTTTCTCCGAATTGATGACAACACTGAAGCGCTCGATCACGCCGTTATCCTTCAGTTGATGAACCCTCTCCCTCACCGTGACCCTGGACAGTCCGAGTGACTTTCCAATATCGGCATAGGACAACCTCCCATCTTCCGTCAGGAGCTGCAGTATTTTTCGATCCGTCTCATCTATTTTCATTCCAACACCTCTCAGTTTCTGACCCTCAATCGTATCCCTATTATATCGATAAACTAGTCTTGTGCAAGCATTTTATCAGAATCTTCCAATAAAATACCGTAAAAAAGAGGTTGAGACAAATCAAAAAAGGGATCAAGTAATGACGACCATTATCAGTATAGGTTCTTACTACCGCTCATGATTTCCGTGCAAGACTTCGCTTTCCGCGGGTAGCCCGTGAGCCTCCTCGGCACGCCTGCGGGGTCTCACATCAGCTACTCTTCCCGCTGGTGTCTTTGTCTTGTACTCCAATCAACCGCTGGAAATAATGACATCAAAATACTCATAAATGAAAAAACCGAACTTATTTGCCTGATCGAAGGCAAATAAGTTCGGTTTTTACTATGACTAAAACACGTTTGTCCCAGCCACCTTCCATTACCAGTCCAGTCGCAGTAAAAAATCCTTCACATCTTCATACACTTGCTGTCGCTCCTGATCCAGGGTAATGATATGACCCGATTCCCCGTACCATTTCAATTCCTTCTCTTCACTGAGGATCTCATCATGGATCCTGAAGGCACTTTCCTTATACAAAGAAGCATCCTTGGCTCCTTGCAAGATGAGAGTCGGATCCTTGATGGCGGAGAGGCGATTGCCTGTATCATCAATGAAGGATTGAAGCTCATCAAGAAAACTCATGTCCCTTTGTGCCAGTCGATCCATCTCTTCCTTCTGCAGGTCTTCCTGTTTACCTTCGAATGTCTTGAACCGCTCCGCGTAATCAATGACCCTGGCTGCAAGATCAAAGCGGCTTTTACCTCTTGTCGGTGCGCACATGGAAACCATGCCGGAGACAGGGTGCATCATGGCAAGTCGCAGTGCGTAGGTTCCTCCCAACGATACACCGGCAACGGCAATCTTTCTGTATCCCTGCTCCTGAAGATACCTGAATCCATCCTGCGCATCCTGCCACCACTCCTCGGGTGATGTGCCGATCAGGACTTCTGCTTCCCCGCCGTGGCCCGTATAAAGCGGTGCGTGACACGTGAATCCGGCTTGCCGAAGCACTCTCCCGAGACCCTTCACATCGATCGTCGATCCTGTAAAGCCATGAAGCAGAAGGACGGCCCGATCCCCTTCTTTATATGTAAATGGTTTTGGCGCCACCACTTTCATTTCGCCATTCCCCGCTTTCGCTTTTTGATGATTTCATTATAGGCTAAGAACATTGTCCTGAATAATGCCTGGTAGACATCGATTTGATGCATAACAACCATTAGAAGTCATTGCCAATCAGGTGTATGATGGAATTAAAAACATTTTATTAAAGAGAGGTCTCGGCGTGGATTGGCATCAAATCAATTATTTTAGAACGGTTGCATACACACAGCACATCACAAAGGCCGCCAAGGAGCTTGCCATTTCACAGCCGGCCCTTAGCCGCTCGATTGCAAAGCTCGAAGACGAACTTGGCGTCTCCTTATTCGACCGCAAAGGACGTCGGATCTACCTGAACCGGTACGGAAAGATGTTTTTAACGCGCGTGGAGGAATCCATCATGCAGATTGAAGAAGGGAAGCGGGAAATATGGCGGGAAACCCATCCAGAACACGGTACCATCTCCCTTTCATTCCTGCCGTCCCTCGGGGCAAGCATGATTCCGGAAATGGTGAGTGCCTATCAGAAGGAACACCCCCATGTGAAATTCCAGCTGGCACAGTCGTCCAATCGACAGATCATCCATCAGCTCAAGGAGCGTCAGGCAGACCTTGCGCTGATCTCTTATTATCAAGAGGATGAGGATATTCTATGCTTTCCTCTCCTTACAGAAGAACTTTTTCTCGTTGTCGCAAACGATCATCCCCTTGCCTCCGAAGAAAAAGTGGATCTCCACATGGTGAAAGATGAACCTTTCATCTCGTTCAAAGAAGCGAATGAGCTTGGAACCATCATCCATGAACTGTGTGTATCGGCCGGCTTCATCCCGAATGTCGTATTTGAAGGGGAAGACATCGGGACGGTGGCCGGACTCGCGGGCGCACGCCTGGGCGTCTCACTTGTTCCGGACCTGAAGCTTCTTGACAAGGAGAAAGTCACCCTCGTGCCGGTGACCTCGCCGGTTTGCACACGGGAGCTTGGACTGGCCAGTTTAAAAAACACCTATCAATCTCCGGTTGTGAGAGAATTTGTTTCGTTCGTCCAAACCTTCATGACCGAAAAACAGAATCAAAAGGAATGACAGCCATGAGCTATTTACAACGCAATACCCCGGCTTTCAGGAGGGCCAATCTTGCCCTCTTCGCCGGAGGCTTCAGTACATTTGCCATCCTGTGGGGAACCCAGCCGCTCCTGCCGGAGATTGCGGAGGAGTTTCACGTGTCACCTGCGATGGCGAGCCTGACCCAATCATCGGCAACCATCGCATTGGCGGTTGGGCTTCTCGTTGCAGGATCGCTCTCGGAAGTCTTCGGCCGCAAATCGATCATGGCCTTTTCTCTCTTCATCTCATCCGTCATCGCCCTTTTCACCGGGCTTTCATCAAGCTTTGAATTACTCGTGCTGTCCCGGGCTCTGCAGGGTCTGACGCTAGCAGGACTTCCCGCTGTCGCCATGGCCTATCTCGGGGAGGAGGTTGAGTTCAAGAGCCTGGGAATGGCCATGGGTCTCTATATCAGTGGGAACTCCATAGGCGGGATGTCAGGAAGGATCCTCAGCGGGATCTTGACGGACTACTTCAGCTGGCATGTCGCCTTGGCCGGAGTCGGTGCCCTGAGCCTCTTGGCAAGTTTCGCATTTTTCTTCCTTTTACCGCCCTCCAGGCATTTCGAAGCGAAATCGTTCAATCTGCTTCCCTTGATCCGCTCCATGGGAAGTCACCTAAAGGTAAGGGGGCTTGTGTATCTGTTCTTGATCGGATTCCTGCTGATGAGCGGATTCGTGTCCCTATACAACTATATCGGGTTCGAGCTGACCGCCCCGCCTTATTCCCTGAGTCAGACCCTTGTGGGCTTCATCTTCATCGTATACATCGTTGGCACATTCAGCTCCACCTGGATGGGGATGCTTGCAGACCAGATGGGGAAGAAGAAGATCCTGTTGCTCTGCTTGTTCATTTTTCTCGTCGGAACGGTATGCACCCTTCATCCGGCTCTGTGGATCAAGATCCTTGGCATCGCCATCTTCACATTCGGCTTCTTCGCCGCCCACTCCATTGCGAGCAGCTGGGTCGGTCTCCTCGCCACCCACGATAAAGCTCAGGCGTCCTCGTTATATCTGTTCGGATATTATGCAGGATCGAGTATCGGAGGAACCGTCAGCGGTTCCTTCTACCACGGTTTCGGCTGGGCCGGGATTGTCGGGATGATTGTGATCCTCGGAGCGATTTCAGTGATTTTGGCCCTGTCGTTAAGCGAACGGGGAAAAATGCAGGAAATACACTAAAAAAAACATCCCGCGGGAACCCCCGCGGGATGTTTTTTGTTCTGCAATCAGTGCATGCTGACCATGACCCAGATCGTTCCAAGAACGATGATGAGTACGATCACCGTGGCGGAAATCATCTTTCCGACCTGCCATTTACCTTCGCCTTCGGTCACGTGCATGAACATGAACAGCTGGATCGCTGCTTGAATGAATGCAAGGACGAATACGAGTGGTACCATGACATTGTATGCAAGACCTGCATATAAACCGAACCAGATGGCTAAAAAGGTCAACGCGATCGATAGGATGAACCCTACCACCTGCGTCCAAGGAAATTTACTGTGATTCGCTGTGTTATGTTCCATTTATCCCACCATCCCTAACAGGTACACACTTGTGAATACGAAGATCCAGACGAAGTCAAGGAAATGCCAATATAGACTTGAGATAAAGATCTTTTTGGCATTGTCCGGGTTCAATCCGTTCTTCATCACTTGGATAACCACAAGTATGATCCATAGAATACCTAAAGATACATGGAGACCATGCGTTCCGGTCAACAAGTAGAAGGAAGACCAGTATGCGTTCGTACCGAGTGCCGCGCCTTCATGAACAAGGTGGATGAACTCAGTGATCTCCATATAAAGGAAACCAAGACCGAATAGCAATGTGACGGCGATCCAGAAGATCATGGCCTTCACGTTTCTTCTTCTAAGCTCATTGATGGATAAACCGGATGTAAAACTACTGAAAAGTAGCAGTAAAGTCATAATGAGTGTGTTTTTCAGTTCGAATAAATCACTTGGGAGTGGTCCTCCCGCCATGACGCCGTGATCCTTAAGGGCAAAGAATGTGGCGAAGATCGTTGCGAACAACGCCATCTCCGCACCAAGGAAAACCCAGAATCCGAAGATATTCAGTTTACCTGTTTCGGATTGATATTCTAACGGCGTGTTTGGATCTACATTTGTATTATGTGCCATACATCACGCCTCCCTATTCGTCGGATTTTCAAGTTCTTTGATTTCTTCCACCGTTACATAGTAACCTTCATCCTGCTTACTTGAAGTCATTGAACGGTATGCCATGCATCCAACGGTACCGATACCGCCGAGGATGGCCATCCACCAGATTTCAAAGACAAGACCAAATCCTGCGATGAAGAAGAAGATGCTCATGATGAAAGGTGTACCCGAGTTGCTAGGCATGTGGATCGGCTTGTATTCAACTTCAGGCTTCTCATCGATCTTGAGTGCATGACCGTCTTGTTTAGAGTACCAGAACGTATCAACACCAGTGACTTCAGGAAGTTTAGAGAAGTTGTAGTGAGGTGGTACTGCTGTTGTTGTAGCCCACTCAAGTGTACGGCCACCCCAAGCATCACCAGTAGTCTCACGTTTTTCAAAGCGATAGCTGTAGTATACGTTGTATACGAAGATCAAGAATGCTACACCCATTGCGAATCCACCGATTGTGGATACAACGTTCAGTGCTGTCCAACCGTCTTCTGCTCCGTATGTGTACACACGACGTGGCATACCGGCAAATCCAAGGATGAATTGCGGTAGGAAACATACGTTGAATCCGATTGTGAAGAACCAGAACGCCCAGCGACCGATGCGCTCATTCATCTTAAGACCAAACATTTTCGGATACCAGTAGATGAGACCCGCGAAGCAGGCAAATACAACACCGGCAATCAATGTGTAGTGGAAGTGAGCCACTAGGAAATAGTTATTGTGATATTGGAAATCGGCTGCGGCCATACCAAGCATAACCCCGGTAACCCCACCGATCAGGAATGTCGGAATGAACGCGAGAGACCAAAGCATCGGGGTGGTAACCTCGATCCGTCCCTTATAAAGCGTACCGAGCCAGTTGAAGATCTTGATTCCCGTCGGGATCGCAATGGCCATTGTCGTGATGGAGAAGACGCTGTTTACTGCGGCTGTTCCACCCATTGTGAAGAAGTGATGGACCCAAACGACGAATGACAAACCTGAGATCGCCACAAGGGAGATGATCATGGATTTGTAACCGAATAGCGTTTTTCTTGAGAATGTTGCAATGATTTCTGAGAAGATACCGAACGCCGGCAAAACGACGATGTATACTTCCGGATGTCCCCATAGCCAGAACAAGTTCGCCCAAAGCATGGAGTTTCCTCCACCCGCCAAGGTGAAGAAGTGGGAACCGAATAGACGGTCAAATGTCATAAGGGCAAGCGTCACAGTCAAGATCGGGAATGCAAACACGATGATGAAAGCTGTGATAAGCGTTGTCCAAGTGAACATCGGCATGCGAAGAAGCGTCATGCCTGGTGCACGCATCTTGATGATGGTCACAACGAAGTTGATCCCCGTCAGAAGCGTACCGATACCTGAAATCTGAAGTCCCATCAGGTAGTAGTTGATTCCTGGCCCGGAGCTTCCTTCAACGGCCAGCGGTGCATAGTTTGTCCAACCTGCATCCGGTGAACCACCGAATACGAAGGAGATATTGAAGATCATGGCACCAATCATGAATGCCCAGAAACTCAAGTTGTTCAAATAAGGGAATGCAACGTCACGCGCCCCGATTTGAAGCGGTACGGCAACGTTCATCAAACCAATCAAAAACGGCATCGCCATGAAGAGGATCATGATCGTACCGTGCGTAGTGAAGATTTCATTGTAATGCTGAGAGGATAGGAAATCGTTGTCTGGGACTGTCAATTGAGCCCTCATCAACAACGCATCGACTCCTCCGCGGAATAACATAAGAAGTGCTGCGATAATATACATGATACCGATTTTTTTATGATCGACACTTGTGATCCACTCGGTCCAAAGCCATTTCCATTTTTTGAAATAGGTAAGGACGGCTACAACGGCGACGACTGTAAATGCTATGGATACGTTCGCCCCAAGGATGAGGGGATCGTTTAAAATCAAATTATCCTTAATAAAGTCAAACACCTAGATTCCTCCCTTCTTAATGTGCATGCTCGTGAGAGTCGGAGCTGTCCATGTCCATGTCGCTGTGATCCATGTCACTGTGGTCCATGTCACTATGGTCCATGTCACTATGGTCCATGTCGTGATCCATCTCTTGATCGGATTCACCATGTTTGCTCTTCTCTTTCACGCCATATTTCTCTCGTACTTTCATGGCATAGTCGGCAGAACCCATCTTGCCATGGTCGACATACTCAAGGTGAGTAGAAGAGAATGTCATCTTATCTGATGAACCTGGGAGAAGAAGTTTTTCATACTGTTCCTTCGTCAGTTTCGGTTCATTTTCTTGTGCGTCTTTCACCCACGCGTTATACTCGTCGTCACTCATGGCGACAAAGTCGAATTTCTGCTGTGCCATTCCTTCACCAGTGAAGTTGGAGTTACGGCCGTCATAGACACCGTCGTGGTCAGCCTGGAGATACATTTCATTCATCATCCCCGGCATGCCGTAGATTTGACCACCAAGTTCAGGAACCCAGAAAGACGCCATTGAGTCAGCAGCACTGATTTTGAAAAGGACCGGATGACCTGTAGGAACGTTGACATAGTTGACTGTCTCGACGTTTTCTTCAGGATAAGAGAAGACCCATTTCCAATCGACGGCTGTTGCATGAATGACGATAGGTTCTTTATGTGCGGTGGCTTTAGGAGCCTCTTTCAATTCATAGAGCGCCTGTGTATTCGGAATGCTCAATGCGATGACGATAGCAACAGGAATAAGCGTCCAGATGATTTCAAGCTTATTGCTACCGTGCATGTTCGGCTGATAATCACCGTTTTTACCCTTACGATACTTAATGACGATAAAGGTAAAGAAAGATAATACAACAATCATGATTGCAAGCATATAGTAGATTGATAGCATGATTAAATCCTTTTGAATTTCCCCGACAGGTCCTTTAGGATTCAGGATGATCATATCCGTCCCGGCTCCCAGGATGACGATGACGAATAGGGAAATCAAACTAATCAATATGATCAGAAAAGGTTTGAATTTATTAAACATGTATAATCACCTTCCTTTATATAAGATTTGTATCGACTAGACATATACTATCAAATTCTCGGGAAAACGAAATACGTTAGAGATCATTTCATGTCGATTTGAGTAGATTTTCGAAATTTAGACAAATTTTTTTCACATATCAGTAACATTCGTGGAAAAAATTTCTCTAAGCACAAAAATATAGCCCACCATGGATGATCTTCCAAGAAGATAGATAGACTAGCGGTGAGGTCATACCTGTTACATAACCCCAATTGTTTCATTCTAAACTATTCACAAGCCTATTTAAACAAATAAACCTTTCCAAATATGTACTTGAAATTTTCCGAACATAGTCATTATTCTGTTCTGCATTGAAATCCCGCTAGAACCGCATCATTTCACACCTTTGATAATCACTGTTCCGATGTATATTTTGCAGATGCCTTGCGCATTCTTTTACATATGGGGATGAACGTACATACTATTCCAAAATAACATCCCGACCTTCCGTGAAGGAGACCTCGCATAATGAACAGCACACCGAAAATTGCTTTTTTATCCGTTATCAGTAACTCGTTCGTCGTCATCTTGAAAATCGTGGTCGGACTCATTACAGGGTCTGTAGCCGTCCTGTCTGAAGCCATCCATTCTTCTCTGGACCTGATGGCTTCCCTCATCGCCTTCATCTCCGTCAGGGTATCCGGAAAACCAGCGGATCCCGAGCATCCGTACGGCCATGGAAAGGTGGAGAATATATCCGGCACGATCGAGACCCTGCTAATCTTCGTGGCCGGATTCTGGATCATCTACGAGTGTATCCACAAGCTGATCCACCCTGAACCGATCAAGCTTCCTATCCTTGGCATATCCGTCATGATCATCGGTGCCACCATCAACTTCATCGTCTCCCGGATCGTAAGCAAGGAAGCGGACCGCGTCCATTCTGTGGCCATGAAATCGAACGCTTTCCATCTCCTGACCGATGTGTACACATCTCTCGGGGTTGCAGGAAGCCTTCTCCTCGTGACCTTGACCGGCTGGCACTTCCTGGATCCGATCATCGGGATTGCACTGGCTATCTATATCATGATCGAAGCCGTCAAACTGATGAAAGAAGCCTTCCCTCCCCTCATTGACGCGAGTCTGACGAAGGAAGAGGAGGCAGAGATCATGTCGATGATCCAAAGCTTCCATGATGAGTACATCGAGGTCCACGACCTGCGCACAAGGAGATCCGGTGCCCATGAATACATCGACTTCCATCTGGTGGTGAAATCAACTGACAGCATCGAGAAGACGCACCGCCTCTGCGACCGCATGGAAGAGATGATCATGAAGCATTTCCCCCATGCCCACGTCCTGATCCATCCGGAACCGGAGAGCAAGCGGAAATCGTGATCAAAGGTTGGGACAAAACGAAATTGTAATGGCCATGAAACAAATTAAAAACCCGAATTCATTTGCCTGATCGGCAAATGAATTCGGGTTTTACTATGACTGAAACACGTTTGTCCCAGCCTCTTTCCCTTTAGGACACCTGGTCGGTTTCCCACCGTTCATCCTGATACGTAAATAACAGACCGAGTTCATGATGGTCCCCTTCATAAAGGGCACCCTGGGTGAAACGATTCTCTCCATTCGTCCCGACGACTTCGAGTTTGCAGTATGCACCGTTCTTCTGCAGGGCCTCATAAAACTCCCTCTCATTGGAAATCTCATTCCCATTCACCTTCAGGATGACCTCACCCACTCTAAGGGATAGGGTTTCAGCAGGTGAACCTGGGATAATCCCAAGGATCATCAGTCCGGCAGGCTGACGTTTGAAGTAATACGGTTTCTCTGCTTCTTTTCTTGAAATGCTGACGGCCATCCAGATGCGGCCGAGCACCGCCAGTGCTCCGGCAGCGATGGATGCCTCTGTCACCCAGTAGCCCGCAGCGGCCACCGTGGTGATGAAAGCACCGAACCAGAATACATTTCCTCCGACCGGTCTTACCACGATCGCCGGCAGCGCGCTTCGAACGAGAAGGCTGAAACCAAGCAGGAATGGTACGCATACAAGAGCCAGATCCGTCGTCCCGAGTGAGACGACAGGCCACCAGTCAAAGATCGGAGGCAGGCTCCCCTCCGGCACGAACAGGATCATCGGCACCAACCAGAGCTTCTTGCTCTGAAGCGCCCCGACCTTCATTCCCCGCGGACTTTTTATCCATCTAGGCGAGGTGTTCTTCCAACCCGAAAGCCTGATAAGGGACCCCTCAATCATAAGGAGCAGCCCTGCCAATAGTGGAAGGAACCCTAACAGATTCCCATTTTCGAGTTCAGATATGTACGGGATGTCAAAGCCAGAAAATTCCCATGCCCACAGGAGCAGATAAGAGACACCGACCGTGATGCCGGCCGAGAGCAATTGAAAACGGCCTGTAAGGGCAAACAGGATCGTGACGGCTCCGATAACGACGAGTGAGATGACCGGTACGGTTAATCCGATGGCCAGGGTCACAATGGAAAAGGCAAGGCCCAGTACAAGCCCATATGACAGCAGGACCCTCAAATCATTGTAGCCGTCTAGCAGCCTTGTATGAAAATCGCTTCTTTCCCGCTTCACCCGGAAGTATCCTACCAGGATGGCGAATAGGAGCGAGAGGGGAAATAATGGGTTCAAGACAAATTTCCCGAGGCTTTTTGCGATTTCAAGCAACCATGTTTCCAGCAACGAAACGTCACCACCTTTCATGTGTGTATCTATGTTTCATTCTATCAAATTCCCCTACTAAAGCCTATTGCAACTTTGTGGGATTGTGCCTTTGTTTTCGACACCATTCCCCGGGAAATGATGGGGAGGTATGTAGAAAGAACGGGGTTGCCGTTCTTTTGTAGGGGGTTCTACATCCCATTTATGACTGGTGGCGAGTCCTTCATTAAGCATTATTTCCTATGCAAAGCGTTCCGTTTCGCTGCGGCAGCCCGATTTCCACGGGGCTCGCGGTGAGCCTCCTCATTCTTGCGGGGTCTCACCCTGCTCGCTATTCCCGTTGGAGTCGGACTCCCTCCGCTGCACTTCACTCTGTGATATTGGAAGGGGCTAGGAAATGTATGTGGCACTGGTTGTTTGATTCACGTCATCCTGTCCTATGGGAATGTTGAGGTTTAATTGCTGGTTCATAGCAAGTTTAATATTGTTTTGAGAAACAACATTTTTCAGGAAGCATTTACATCACATTTATAATTGGCGACGAGTCCTCATTAATCATTATTTCCTATGCAGAGCGTTCCGTTTCGCTGCGGCAGCCCGCTTTCCACGGGGCTCGCGGTGAGCCTCCTCATTCTTGCGGGGTCTCACCCTGCTCGCTATTCCCGTTGGAGTCGGACTCCCTCCGATTCACTTCACTCTTTGATATTGGAGGGGCTAGGAAATGTATGTGGCACTGGTTGTTTGACTCATTCTGTCCTATGGAAATGTTGAGGTTTAATGGCTTGCTGGTTCATAGCAAGTTTAATTTTGTTTTGAGAAACAACATTTTTCAGGAAGCATTTACATCACATTTATAATTGGCGATGAGTCCTCATTAATCATTATTTCCTATGCAGAGCGTTCCGTTTCGCTGCGGCAGCCCGCTTTCCACGGGGCTCGCGGTGAGCCTCCTCATTCTTGCGGGGTCTCACCCTGCTCGCTATTCCCGTTGGAGTCGGGCTCCCTCCGCTGCTCTTCACTCTGTGAAATGGCAGGTGGCTATAAGAACAGGTCGAGTATTCCTTGTTTAATTTATTTCCTTCTCTTCTGTGAGGTAGCGATGTGCAACGACTGGCTGATCCACGGTGGGTCCAATATAGTTCTGAAAAACTCCAATCGTTATGGAACCCATCTACTTTATCCTTCTATTGGTAGCTTATTTCATCTTGAGGTGACTCACATTAACTAGTATAGGAACTATCCTGCACCCATATATAAATCACTGAGTGGATTGAAGCGGAAGGCGCTTGACTCCTGTGGAATAGGAGGGTGGCGAGACCCCGCAGGCACGAGGAGGCTCGACACCCTCCCCACTGGAAAGCAAGCGCCTGCAGCGAAAAGAAACGGTCTCTCTTTTCCAACTCTGACTAACTACTATAAATAAGTATCCATTACGATTACGGAGGGCTAAAAACCTCCGCTTCCCCTTTTAAAACCCAAGAGTGCAGTGAAGTGAAAAGGAACGGTCTATTTTCCGACTTTCACTAATATAGATACGGATCTACCATTCACCCTGAAAGATAATAGCCCTGCTAGCCTTTTTCCAAAAAGTTCATGCCACTCTCATTATAATGTTGTCGTTCCTGTTGTCCCCATTAATAACCACAGAGTGGATTGAAGCGGAAGGCGCTTGACTCCTGTGGAATCGGAGGGTGACGAGACCCCGCAGGCACGAGGAGGCTCGACACCCTCCCCACTGGAAAGCAAGCGCCTGCAGTGAAAAAGGAACGGTCTCTTTTCAACCTCTCACTACTATACATAAGGACCCATCACTCAGACTGCGTTATAAACCTTTTCTTCCATATATATATCACAAAGTGCATTGAAAAAAGACGCTTGATTCCAGCTGAGAATATCGATCTCCTCCCCGCAGAAAGCAAGCGCCCGTAGCGGAAAGGAACGGTCCCTTTCCACTCTTTCATTCATATAAAATCACCATCAATACCAAATACTCTTCACAGTCTCCCTAAACACAAAATAACCAAACCCTAAATACTCATACGGATACATAATGCACCTCCTTTCTACGAATGCTCTTTCAGCCAGTCCATAAGACGGGAAGACACCCCATCCTTGATAAGGCTCGCGTGCCCCCCTGGAACCTCGATGAACTGTTTCTCCTCACTTGAAGCAAGCTCCATCAGTGGATAACTGATCGCAGCCGGTACCATCTGATCAAACTTTGAACAAACCATATAAAGATTCGATTGAATCGTTGCGGGATTGATTTCCCTCCCCCTGAGTGTCATGCCTCCGTTCATCATGGCATTTTGCTTAATGAAGTAATGAAGCAGATCACGGAGGAACGCCCCCGTCATCGGGATGTGGTCATTAGTCCACTGATTGAATCGGTACCAGTGCTCCGTGTAGGCAGGGTCGTATCCGCGATTGAGGAGGGACAGATACGGGGAATAGTAGACGGGTGCCGTGATGAGGCGCATTCCGTAGCGGATCTGTTCGGCAGGGATGATGCCTGTGACCGGTGCAAGGACAGCCGGATCGATGTCCCCAGATTGGATGGCTTTGATCCACTCCCGGAAGTCCGGCAGCTGGTTGAAGTCGATGGGGGTCACAAATAAGAGAAGGTTATGGATGCGGTCCGGGTAGAGGGCTGCATAAAGAGCTGCAAGGGTTCCGCCGAGGCAGAAGCCCGCAAGCGTCAGCCGGCCGGTTTGTTGATGCTGTAATACCGTCTTCACGGCTCCATCAATATAATCGAAGAGATAGGATTCAAGACCTGTATCCTTGTCCCGCTCATCCGGTATCCCGAAGTCGAGGAGGAATACGTCATAGCCATTTCTCAGGAACTCTCCGATCATGCTATGCTGTTCCGTAAGGTCAAGTATGCTTGGCTTATTGATATGGGAGTAGACCATCAAGATCGGGAGTGCCCCGTTCCTATCTACCGACGGATAATGCCATAGGGTGGCCCTGCCGATTTCCTGGATGGCATTCCGCGGGTGATGAGGTTTCCATTCTTCTTTTCTTGTCAGGGTTTCGAAAAAACCCATCCATCTGTCTTTCTCGGTTTTCCTTTCCATTACAGTTCCCCCTCTGACCGGACGAACTGCGGGAAGAGCCAGTCGATGATCTTGCGGATGAAGGTGATGATCAAGTCGGCCAGGACCATCCAGTTCTTTGCCATTTCCACTACCTCAGGCTGATCGAGTTCTGATTTGATCAGCTGATTTGCGGCATATTCCCACTCCCTCCCCGTCAGTTTCAGTTGCTCATAAAGTGCTTCCATTTTCCTTTCCTCCTTATGCCATGGCCTGGATGCCGCCGTCGACGACGAGGATATGGCCGTTCATGTAGTTTGATGCCCTTGATGAAAGAAACACGGCTGCGCCTCTCAGGTCATCGCCTTCACCGAATCGTCTTGCCGGGATGAACTTCCGGATTTGATCGCCTTGCTTAGCGAAGAGCTCTTTCGTGATCTTGGTCGGGAAGAATCCCGGTGCGATGGCGTTCACTTGGATATTGTGATACGCCAGCTTCACGGCGAGATCTTTTGTGAGGGTCATGACGGCACCTTTGCTCGTGTTGTAAGGAAGGGTGTCCATCACAAGAGGGCTCGTCCCCCGAATCCCGAGACGGAAGCGATATTGATGATTTTCCCTGCCTTGCGGGCCATCATGGACGGTGCCACTGCCTGGGAAAATAAAAAAGCCCCTTTCACATTCACTTCCATGACTTTGTCCCACTTATCCTCTGGAATATCCACCATCGGACCGGCCCACGATGTGCCGCTGTTGTTGATGAGGATATCGATCTTCCCGAAGACCTCCAATGTCTTTTCGACCACGGATGTGACCGATGCTTTATCGGTGACATCGCATGCCATGGCGAGGGACCGTACCCCCAGCGCTTCGATTTCCTTCGCTGTGGCATCGCAAGCAGGCAGATTCCTTGAACATACCACTACATGTGCACCTGCCTCTGCTAGAGCGAGTGCCATCTCGCGCCCGAGACCCCTGCCTCCTCCAGTGACGATCGCCACTTGATCTGTCAATGTAAACATCATCTTGCTCCTTTCTAGTAATCGAGGCTGCACTCATGCAGACCATGATTGTCTTCTAGTAAACTAGTTCTCTTTCTATAATAGTGAGGATTGATAGAATCGGTTCCTCTTTTGCGAAAGAAAAGGCGCTCATCACCAAAAAAGGACTGCAGGCCATGGCCCGCAGTCCTTCCTCCCTATCGATTCGAACGCTGGATGTATTCAAGTGCCGCCTGCAGCTGGGTATCGTTCTCTTCATCTTTAACAGCTTCATAGATATCCGACTGAAGTTTTTCAGCTGTATCAGGCGTGATGGTCCCGGTTGCTTTCATCTCATTTTTCTTCTGGAATTGCTTTACGGCCGCTTCGGTCTTCTTGCTGTAGTACCCGTCGGTCCGGTCGATCTCATATCCGAGGCCCTGGAGCATTTCCTGGGCGTTCTTCACCTGTTCATTATTCATCTCGGCCTTCAGCGGTTCTTCCACTTGAAGCGGATGGGCGTAAAAATAGGCAGGCTGCCTGACCGGGATATCCGGTTTGATCCCTTTCTTATGGATCCAGTTGCCGTCCGGCGTCAGCCACTTGAACATGGTCAGCTTGATGTTGCTTCCATCCCCCATCGGCACGGCCTGCTGGACGGTTCCCTTCCCGAAGCTCTTCGTACCGATCAATGGATAGCCTTCCGTTTCCTTCAGGGCACCGGCTAGGATCTCGGAAGCGGACGCACTTCCTTCATCGATGAGGACCACCACCGGGTAGGTTTTTTTCTTCTCTTTATCGGAGAAGCTCTTCATCACTTCACCGCTCCGCTCTTGGATCTGGACGAACGGCTTATCTTTCGTCACGAACTCCTTGAGGATTTCATTGACGGATGACAACAGGCCGCCGGGATTTCCACGGACGTCGATGACCAGACCCCCGAGATCCTTCCCTTCAAGCTCTTTGAGCTGTTTCTTGAAGTCCTTCGCCGTATTCTCGGAGAACGTCGTGATCTGGATGTAGCCCATCTCCTTTCCGTCCACTTTCTTTACGTCGGAGTGGACGGTTTCAACCGGGATGTCGTCCCGTTTGACCCCGATGGTGAGAGGTTCAGACAAGCCTTCCCTCTTGATGCCGAGCTTGACTTCGGTCCCTTTTTTGCCTCGGATCTTCAAAGTGGACTCAAACAAATTGAGTCCCTTGATGCTCTCCCCGTTCACGGAGATGATTTCATCATTCGGCTTGAGTCCCGCTTTTTCTGCCGGTGAATTTTTAAATGGCGCGACGATTACGAGCTTCCCGTCAAGAATCGTGATTTCAGCTCCGATCCCTTCGAAGGAAGAATCCAATGCGTCATTGAACTGCGCTGCGGTTGCCGCGTTCATATAGACCGAATACGGATCATCGAGCGTTTCGAGCATGCCCTGGATGGCTCCTTCCACCAGCTCCGATTTATCGACGTCCTGGAAGAATTTATCGCTGATGAGGTCATAGGCGACCTCCACCTTATGGAGCTTATCATTCGCGCTCTGATCCAGTTCCGCACTTTCATCGGGACTGCCCGTCCATTCCAGTCCCCCATACATGGCTCCCGCCCCCACAAGCATGCTGAGTGTGATGGTCATGAGCTTCTGGCCCTTCCTGTTCATACGTCTCCCCCCGCCTCTTCATAGAAAAAGACACCGCACAAGAACGCGCTGGTCAGCGGTGCGATGTCTTTGCTTATTCCACTATATGATGACGGGGGACAAGTTATGATCATTTCACCCTTGAAACAAGGGGCTTGTTTTCTTCAAGATGGGAAGACAGGAGACCTCCCCATTTCTCGAACTCAACCAAGAATCCATCATGGCCGAACTTCGTCGGGATGAAATAATGCCTTCCCTTCGGCACGGAGCGAGCGAATGCTTCCAGGGAGGCAGATGGATACACGAGATCTCCTTCGTAGCTGATGGCAATCAGTTCCGGATAAAAGGAGTCAGCGGGATCGTGATCGCGCCCCCTCTGGAGGTCATGTGAGTTCATCGCCTTCAAGAGGGTCAGATAGCTGTTGGGGTCAAATCGCCTTCCGAGCTTCACACCCTGATAGTCCAGGTAGCTCTCCACGTTATAGACGCCTTCCTTCTCCTGCCGCTGAAAGCGGTCATCGAATAATTCCGATGTGCGGTAGGTGACCATCCCCACCATGCGCGCCACTTCGAGCCCCTTCAGCCTGGTGCCGGGAGGATAGTCTCCTCCGTTGAAATCAGGATCCTGCTCGATGGCCGTGATGCCGATATGATTGAAGGCGAGGCCATAATCGTTCAGTGCAGGCGTGACGGCGAGGGCGAAGATCTTTTTCATGAAGCGGGGATGCAGGATGCCCCATTCCAGGGCCTGCATTCCCCCGAGTGATCCTCCAACAACGGCTTCCACGTTGGTGATAGCAAGCTCCCGGAGGGCCAGGTACTGGGCATTCACCATATCCCGGATCGTGATGGTGGGGAAACGGGAGCCGTACCGCCTGCCGGTGCCTGGATTTTCGGATGCGGGACCCGTGGCCCCCTCGCAGCCCCCGAGGACGTTGAAAGCGATGACGTTGTAGCGGTTGGTATCGATGTAGGAGCCGGCACCGATCAAGCCGTCCCACCATCCCCTGTCTTCACTCGTCCCTTTCACGATATGGGTGCCGGTGAGGGCATGGCAGACAAGGATGACGGGACCTGATTGATTTCCCGTGCGTTCGTAGGGCAACTTTACATGCCGGAGGGTTTCTCCATTTTCAAGAACAAGGGACGGGAGGGTGACGATGTTCAATTCGTATGGTGTCGTATCGCTATGGCTCATTCCTCCGCCTCCTTCACACGTTTGACGTTTCGCGCGCCTTCTCGATGGCTTCATCCAGGGAAGAAATCAGATCCTTCGCCGATTCCAGGCCGACAGACAGCCTCACAAGGTCTTCCGTCACGCCCGTGGCCCTGATCTCCTCATCGTTCAGCTGCTGATGGGTCGTGGAGGCCGGGTGGATGATCAGGGACTTCGCATCCCCTACGTTGGCCACATGGGACCATAATGAAATATTGTCCACCACCTTGCGTCCCGAATCGCGGCCGCCTTTGATGCCGAAGACGACGATGGAGCCCGCACCGTTCTCCAAGTATTTCTTGGCAAGGCTGTGGGACGGGTGTGAAGGGAGGCCAGGATAGGAAACCCACGCAACCCCTTCATGGGATTCAAGATGCTCGGCGATTTTCCGTGCATTCTCTGTATGACGTTCGATGCGGAGGTGTAGCGTCTCCAGTCCCTGCAGGAGGAGGAAGGCATTCTGCGGGCTCAGGCAGGCGCCAAGGTCACGCAGCAGCTGGACCCTGAGCTTAGTGATGAACGCGGCTGCCCCCACATCCTGCGCATAGCGGAGGCCATTGTAGCTGCGGTCCTCTTCGATGAATCCAGGGAACTTCTTATTGTTCCAATCGAACTTCCCTCCGTCGATGACGACGCCTCCGATCGCGGTCCCGTGACCGCCGATCCACTTGGTGGCCGAATGGATGACGATGTCTGCCCCCCATTCAATGGGCCTCGTCACATATGGTGTGGCGAAGGTGTTATCGATGATAAGCGGGATTTCATGTTCGTGAGCGACTTTGGCGACCGCTTCGATATCAAGGACATGAAGGCTAGGGTTGCCGATCGTTTCGGCGAATACGGCCTTCGTCTTCTCGTTGATGGCACTCCGGAAGTTTTCCGGATCCGTCGGGTCGACGAAGCGCACGGTGATGCCGTATTTCGGCAGGGTGGTGGAGAAGAGATTATAGGTGCCTCCGTACAGATTCGTCGCAGCTACGATCTCGTCCCCGGCTCCTGCGATATTCAAGATCGAGAGGGAGATGGCCGCCATGCCCGAAGATACCCCTAGGGCTCCGATGCCGCCTTCAAGAAGGGCCAGGCGTTTCTCAAGAACGTCCACCGTCGGATTCATGATCCGCGTATAAATGTTCCCCGGCTCTTCCAGTCCGAAAAGCTTAGCTGCGTGCTCGCTGCTGTCAAACACATACGACGTAGTCTGATAGATCGGCACCGCGCGCGATCCCGTCGCAGGATCCGCTTCCTGTCCTCCGTGAAGCAAAAGTGTGTCAAAATCGAATGAATTCGTCATGGTACATTCCTCCTGAGTGTTTGTTTTAATGGTCGGGTTTGATCTGTGATGGATGATGGTCGGGGCTGAAAAGGGGCAAAAATAAAAACCCCCTTCCTAAGAAGAGGGTCTAATTGAATAGGGTCCTCCTCTTATCTTTCAGGCAATGCGCCTGCAGGAATTAGCACCTTTTCATGGCAAGTATGCACATGAAGGTTGCCGGGTTTCATCGGGCCTAGTCCCTCCACCTCTCTGGATAAGAGCATTAAGTTGTAAGTGTTCGTTAGCATGAATTATAAAGGGTTGCCATGCCGGGAGTCAAGGGTATTTTTAGAATTTTTCGTCTTATTATCCATTGACGCCTGTCACGGCTGGTTTCATTACTTGTTCTTTTTTAGATTTCATGGCATTTGCTGATGGCTGAAAGCATTTGGGATTTGATGTCTTCGGGGTCTTCGATCCCAAGTGAGATGCGGACCACATGCGGATTGATCCCGAGCTTCTTCTGTGCTTCCTCCGGCAGGGACCTGTGAGATGTACCCAACGGATAAGAAACAGTCGTTTCAACCCCGGCAAGGGACGGAATGATCTTGATCCAGCCAAGGGACTTAAAGAAGATACTCATATCGGCAGATGGTTCAAGCTCGATGGTGACGATGGCTCCGTGACCTTTTTCAGATAGATCATTAGGGTAGTAGACGTGTTTGACCCATTCGTGCCTCCTGAGTTCGACGGCAAGGAGCTCCGCATTCAGGGCCTGCCTTTCCATACGGAGGGCAAGGGTCTTCGCCCCCGGCATGTGAGCCATGCTTCAAACGGGCTGAGGTTGGCACCAAGGTTGACGATCTTTGCCCTCGCCTTATCCACCAGATCCTGCCTTCCGGTCACAACACCTGCTGTGACGTCGCTATGTCCGCCTATGTACTTCGTTGCGCTGTGGGCAACGATATCAATGCCCTCAGTAAACGGCTTCCGGAGGAACGGCGTCGCAAATGTGTTATCGATCATCGTCGTGAGCCCGTATTCTTTGGCCATTGCCACCATGGCCGGGATATCCTCGACCCGCATGAACGGATTCGTGACCGTTTCACTGTAGAGCAGCTTTGTCGAGTCCGTAATCGCCGACTTAACCGCATCGCGATCGGTGAAGTCCACGAATGAAGTGGAGATGCCGAAGCCCGCAAGCTCTTCCTTCAGCATATGGAAGGTACCGCCGTATAGATCTTCAGCGGCGATGATATGGTCCCCCGCCTGGACGACAGACAGGATCCCTACGAGGATCGCAGATAACCCGGATGAAGCAGCGACTCCCGCCGGTGCCCCTTCAAGGGCTGCTACGAGACCACCCAATTCATCAGGATTGGGATTCCCCGTCCTTGTATATAGATAAGGTGATTTCCCTTCATAGAACCCTTCCAGTTCCTCCAGTGAGGAAAAGGAAAAGGCGGATGTTTGATAGATCGGTGTTGTTTTACTTTTGATTTCTTCTGTTCCTTTTAGCTGGCTATGTACGACCTTGGTGGTGAAATTCATCTTGTGGCCATCCTCTCTCTACGAAAATAGGTATGTAGAAAAGTGTACCATATTCAGAAGATTCCGAGAAGAAAAGAGGTTCAATTCATGCCTTCTACCATCTCTTTCATCATTTCCTGATTCATCGGGCCAAGGATTTTGTGCTGGATGATCCCCTTCGAGTCGATCATGAACGTGGTCGGAATCGTAATGATGCTGTAGGCATCCCCGACGGCTCCGTCTTCATCAAGAAGCACCGGGAAGGTGATCTTGTATCCGTCCACGAACTTTTGCGCCGCACCATCCACATGCTCCTGAGACGTGAGATTCACGGCCAGGATCTCTGCGTCGGGTTCTTCCTGATAATAATCCTCCATATGGGGCATCTCAGCTTTGCAGGGAGGACACCACGTCGCCCAGAAGTTCAAGATGACCTTCTGTCCCTTGTAATCCGAGAGGCGCACTTCTTTTCCCTCCAGTGTGGTCAAGGTGAAATCCGGGGGCTGATCGCCCTTTGAAAGCCCCTTCTCCACATCGGACAAATCCATGGATTCACTCGCAAGCTGGGCTGCTGCTTCCTTTTCCTTCTGATCCTGCTGATGCCGGACAAAATTCACCAGGAAGATGGCGATCAGGACACCGATGAGTGCCAATGATAGTATTCGTTTGTTCATATGATCCCTTCCTTTATACGCCGGGCCTCCGCACAGCCTTTCTGGCAATCAAATAGTAAATGGTCTCTCTCAAATAGCCTTTTTCCACTTCATATCCCGCCGACTGAAGCTTCCTCATCAGATCATCGGAAGGAAGGCGGTCCTCCTGTGGGAGCGCTTCCGTTTCAATGATCAGCCACAGACCGTCATCCCTGAGCATATCCCTCAGATCCTGGATCACTTTGACGAGGTTCGGCAGCTCATGCAGCACGAATCTCGTAATGACCTTATGAAGCGTGTTCTGTGAAAAATGGATGTATTCAAGTGACATATGTTCATATAAGATGTTTTCTACCCGCATTTCATCTGCGCGCCTCTTCAGTTCTTCAAGGGCTCCCCGATCGAGGTCGACGGCATGCACATCTGTATTCACGATGCGCGCAATCGGAATCGTCAGAAAGCCTGTGCCACAGCCAAGGTCGGCTACATGATCCCTTTCATTCAACTTCAGTAGGTCCAGCAGCTCTTCTGGCGTAATCGGTTTTGTTTCGGCAGCCATGGGGACTCCTCCTTTAGCATGAAGATATCCCTAGCTTGCCCCTCATATGAATTATTACAGATGGAGGCGAAAAATCAACCCGGATCAACACAAAAAGATCCCATGAATGGGATCTTTTTGTGAAAGTACGTTGGGTTGTGGCGGGATGAAATAATACTTAAAACAAAATCATTCCGATTTAAACCATATAGAAAGGGATTTTACTTTTCCTCAGGTTCCATGGAGAAATAAAAGTATTGGGTATCCCCCTTGTTGAATCGGTCTGTGCAATCGATCCAGGTCATGCGGCTGAGCCGAAGATCCATTTCATGATTGATTGTCTCTTCAATCCTTCTCATCGTCTGGATGAATTCACCGAATGACAGGCTGAAATGGGCTGCTGCCTGCCTGTGAGGGGCATGTTTGACCAGGAGCTGCATGAACTCCTCTGATGTGGCAGACATGCTCGCATATTCATCCTCCAGGGCCGTGACGAACTCATACATGCTTCTCTCCGGTGCCGGCAGTGCCGCCACGATTTCCCTTCCGATGATTTCCATTAAATGCTCATTCATCCCAACCACTCCGATCGTCCTTACTTCATATTGTATTTTTTCATGAATCGTTCTGCGCGTCCATCCCTGTCGGTGAATTTTTCCCTGCCGGTATAGAATGGGTGACTGTCAGAGCTGATTTCTACCTTCAAGAGTGGATAGGTTTTCCCGTCTTCCCACTCCATGGTTTCATTCGACTGTTTTGTTGAGCCTGTCAGGAAGGTGAATCCGCTGTTTGTATCCATGAACAGGACCTCTCGATACTCTGGATGTATGTTCGTTTTCATGTTTCTTCCTCCTTACCAGCTTGATTTTTTGACGCCAGGGATCTGACCCTTATGTGCATATTCCCGGAAGGCAATCCGTGACATGTTGAATTTCCTCATATACGCCCGCGGTCTGCCGGTCACTTCACAGCGGCTTTTGAGCCTGGTGGGGGATGAATCCCTCGGCAGCTTGGCAAGGGCCGCAAAATCTCCCTTTTCTTTCAATTCCCTGCGGAGTTCCGCGTATCTTTCCACCATTTCACGGCGTTTCTTTTCTTTGACCACTTTTGACTTCTTGGCCATGTCTTCACCTCTATTTCTTATATTCGTCGAATCAACAAATCGTAATCATTACGCTTTATAACGTATGACTATATTAAACCACATCATTTTATGAAATGCAACCACCCTGCTTCGCACATGAAAAAGACCCCTTCCACTAAGAGAACGGGTCCATCTGCACAGGTCCATCAGTCATCAATGAACCAGCGAATCTTCATTTTCCAAGTATTCCTTCAGGGCATCCAGAATCAGGATCAAGTAAGAGGTCGAGTTTCCTCCCCGCTGGTCGATGAGGCGGATATCTTGTACAATCCGTTTGACTTCTTTCAATTCGAGCGTTTGGACAAGGATGTCGCTGACCTGTTCTGCTGAGTAGTTACCAAGATAGGTTTGCTTGAGGGTGGTGCGGCTTCTTCTGCAGAAGCTCTTCAGTAGCCTTCTAGCTTCATGTGCCTTGAGCGTTTCCATGTTTTCACCTCGCAAATGAAAATCGTATGTACCATAAAAAAAGCCTGCCAAAAAAGAATGGCAGGATTAAATGCTTGGCATTTAATGGTCATTCCTTTTCGGTAACCCGGCGATCGTAGTTTTTCCAAACCTTAGACCCGTGGCTTTGCGTCCCGGCCTTTCAACCGGTTTGCCTTTATCGAAGAAATTCGCTGGCTGGCTTTCCTATTACTAGGTATTAAAACAATTATACTAGAAAACGTAATGCTTGAAAACAGAGAGTTCATATATGTTCTAAAATAGACATTTTTTCACTCTGTGACCACTCTTTAGCAGGTACAAGCAACTACTTGAGGCTACTCCATCAACTTCGCAATCGGTTTTGATACGAAAAGGACGATGACCCCAAGGACAATCGTGACGATCCCGATCAAACCGAAGATATCGAAATATCCAAGAGACTGGGTATAAGTGGCGAGTACACTTGCCAGCTTATTGGCTACGGCAGAACTTGCAAGCCAAACGCCCATGAGTACCGACGTCAATTTGAGCGGAGACAGTCTGCTGACCATGGATAGGCCGACAGGTGAAATCATCAGTTCCGCCAATGTATGAAGGAAGTAGGTGAAAACCATGAACAGCATGTTCACCCTCACCTGTGAATCATCGCCGACCATCACAACAGCCGGGATCAGGACAAGGAATCCAAGTCCAACGGTGATGAGACCCATTCCCATTTTAGTCGGCGTCTTGAAATCACCGTTTTTCGTCTGGGAAAGCTTGAACCACAGCATGGACATGACAGGTGCCAGGAGCATGATGAACAGTGAGTTCAGTGACTGGAACCATTCTGTCGGAATAATGAAATCTCCGAGATGGCGGTCGATGTTTTCTTCTGTGAACAAGGTAAGTGAGCTTCCTGCCTGCTCAAATGCCGTCCAGAACGCGATGGTGATCACGGCCAGGATGACGATAGCAATCGTACGGCGCACTTCCTGCTTCGTCAGGGGTGCCTTGCTGACGGCCTGTGTGTGCTGCTGCACTTTCTTGGCAGACTCTTTGCCGATATCACCAAGGTATCTGTTCCCCAGCGCATTGAATAGCACCTGACCGACGACCATACCGATCGCGGCTGTCAGGAAGCCGTATCTGTAGTCCATGAGACCGACTACAAGTGGAGCGACGAACGCACCCAGGTTTACACCCATATAGAAGATGGTGAACGCGCCATCCCGTTTCGGGTCATTGATATGATAAAGCTCGCCGACAATGGTCGAGATATTCGGCTTGAAGAATCCGTTCCCGATGATCAAAAGGGCAAGACCCAAGTAAAGGGCTCCCATGCTTTGATGAAGGAAGATCGAGAAGTTCCCGAGTGCCATGAGGACTCCACCGATGGTGATGGCCGTCCGCCTCGGCAGGAACCGGTCCGTTAGATAACCCCCGATGATCGGGGTGAGATATACCGCAGAGGTGAACGTACCGTACAAACTGATGGCGGTCGTCTTATCGGTGCCCAATCCTCCGTTGACGGCTGTAGCAGTAAGATAAAGAACAAGGATGGCCCTCATCCCATAATAACTGAATCGTTCCCACGCTTCTGTTGCAAATAGAAGATAAAGTCCAGGAGGATGCTTCTTTCTGAACTCCGTTGACTGCTCTTGATGAATGTTTGCTTCCACGATGATGAATCCTCCTTTGAAACTGTAAAACACGAACTCTGCACATATAGCAGAAAACGCAGACCGGCGCCCTGAGGCAGCCAGTGAGACTTTTTGAAATTGAAAGAAAATAACCTAGCTGCGAGGGGGTATTTATTCATTTTAATGAATGTTTATAATAATTGTCAAACATATATTATGAATTCATAATATTAAATTAATAATAGTTAGGTTAGTTATCTATTATTTAACACATATTCCGGTATTATCCTTACGTAATGATGAAATGATTGAGGAATTCTTTTTAAAAGAGTGAAACTTTCAGTGGGTTTTTGCGTACGTATTAGTAGGGAAGCCTGGAAGATACCCGAAAAAACAGCATAAAAAAAACACCCCCTCCGATTGGAAGGGATGCTTGGGAATTAAAATTAGAAGTTGATGTATTGACGCGGGTTGACAGCATTGGATTTCGCTGCGTTCCAAGGTCCTGCGTGAAGCTCGAAGTGCAGATGCTGACCGAATGAGTAACCTGTGTCACCCATGTATCCGATCTGCTGTCCTTTTTTGACCGATTGACCATTACCCACAAGTGCAGAAGACATATGAGCATATACAGTGGTGAAGGTTTTACCGTTGATGGAGTGAGTCATGTACACAACGTTACCGTAGCTTGAGCTGTACTCACTGCGGATGACGATTCCATCAGCTGCTGCAACGATCGGAACACTTCCGCGGGCGGCAACATCGATACCCCAGTGCATACGTGGCTTGCCGTTCAGGATATCTGTACCAAAGTTTGTTGTGATGGCTCCAGATGCCGGACGAGTCCATGCACCTGAGCTAACTGTTGGTGCTGGTGCGGCTGCAGCCGATTTAGCTGGTGCTGAAGAGGCTGATGCAGATGATGAGCTGCTGCTTGCACTTGACTGAGCTGCTGCCTGCTCTGCTGCACGTTTCTTGGCTGCTTCAGCTTCCTGACGCTTACGCTCTTCTTCTTGCTTACGAGCAAGTTCTGCAAGACGCTCTTGTTCAGCCTGGATTTCACCTTCGATGCTCTTTTCACGCTTGGAAAGCTCATCTGATTCTTGTTGAAGGTCAGCTTTTTCAACTTCCAATGATTTCTGTTGTTTTTCAAGCTGCTTGAACAATGAAGCTTTTTCAGCTTTTTGGCTGTCCAGTTCTTTTTTCAAGGTTTGAAGGCTCGCTTTATCCTTTTCAAGAGATGCAAGCTTCTCTTCTACCTGTTTTTGTTTCTTTTCAAGTTCTGCTTGATCACGTTTTTGCTCGTCCATGATCTTTTTGTCCGCACTTACAATTGTGTTGACTGCTGTTACACGGTTGACGAAGTCTCCGAAGCTATCAGCTCCAAGAAGGACGTCTACATAGTTGGCTGAGCCGCCTTTTTCCTGGATGGCACGCGCACGCTCTTTCAGAAGTTCATTACGCTCTTCGATCTTCTGTTTCAATACCTCAATCTCTTCTTTTAGCTTATTGATTTTGGCGGTCGTATCATCGATTTCTTTCTCTTTGTCTTTGATCTTTGATTCTGTATCATTCAGCTGTTTACCAAGGACATCGATCTGTTCTTGGATATCTTTCTGTTTGCTGATGTTATCATTGATCTCAGACTTCTTTGAATCGATTTTACCGTTGACTTCCTCTTTCTTTGAAGAAACGTCATCCTGTTGCTTCTTCAGATCGTCCACTGAAGAGTGGGCGCTTGCAGAGGTGCCAAGACCTCCGATTGTCAATACTGCTGCGATGGATAATGAGACGAAATACTTCCTGTTCAAGCGGCATGCTCCTTTCAGCTTCTATCAACCTATCAAATTTTACACTCTCAAGAATTTACGTACGGACATGAAGCTTCCCCATGCCCCGATGAGACAACCCATCAATAGGATCAATCCGTTTACCTGGTAGATGAACGGGGTAAAATCTAATACCTGAATAAAGTGACCTTGTAGTTTTGGTTTAATAAACTCATATGCGTAGTAATAGCCTGTTGTAACAAGAGCAATCGGGATAATAGAACCGAGGATTCCGAGCCAAAGCCCTTCCAGTATGAATGGCCAGCGTACGAACCAGTTGGTTGCACCGACCAGTTTCATTATCTCGATTTCTCTTCTTCTGGCAACAATCGTAATCTTGATGGTATTCGAGATGAGGAACATCGCCGTGAATAGTAGTCCGATGATGAGGACGAGCCCCACGTTCCTGCTCATTTCCAATACATTGAATAACTTCTCTACTTTCGCTTCCCCGTACAAGGCTTCATCGACGTGATCATACGTGCTGATCTCTTTTGCGATTTTACCGGTTTCGACTGGGTTGGTCGCTTTTACTACATATACATCGGATAGTGGATTATCCTGTTCAAAGAGTCGGAAGTCATCTCCCATATCCTTGACAAGGTTCTTGAGTTCATCTTCTTTGGAAGAATACTCGATCGATTCCACTCCGTTGAGTTTTTCAATCTTATCATTGATTTCCTGTGACTGTTCTTTTGTCGTCCCGATATCAAGGAGTACCCGTACTTCTACGTCTTTCTCGATATCTGTCGCGACTTTGTTCATATTGAGCATCAGTACGACGAATACTCCTACCAACAGGAGCGTCACCGTCACTGCACTGACCGATGCAAAGGTCATCCAGCCGTTACGTCCGATACTCTTGAAACTTTCCCTGAAATGCCGGCCATACGTTCTAGCTTTCATAACCGTAGTCACCTCGCTGTTCGTCTCGCACGATCCTGCCGTTTTCGATGGCAATGACACGGTGCTTGATTGTATTTACGATTTCCCGGTTATGAGTAGCCATGATGACCGTAGTCCCACGGTTGCTGATTTCTTCAAATATATTCATGATGTCCCAAGAAGTCTCTGGATCGAGGTTCCCGGTCGGCTCATCGGCAATGACCAGCTGCGGGGTGTTGACGATGGATCGTGCAATCGATACCCTTTGCTGTTCCCCTCCGGACAATTCATCCGGCAGCATCCTTGCCTTGTGTTTGAGTCCCACGAGATCCAACACTTCCATCACACGCTTCTTGATGTTCTTAGGGTGCTCTTCGATTACTTCTAATGCGAAGGCTACATTCTCGTATACGTTCATCTTTGGAAGCAGTTTGAAGTCCTGGAAGACCACTCCGACATTCCTTCTGAGGAATGGAACCCTACCATTTTTCAGCTTCGCCAGATTAATACCGTTTACGACGATATCGCCCTTGGTCGGTTTCTCTTCGCGGTACATCATCTTAATGAAGGTCGACTTACCGGCCCCACTTGGTCCGACGACATAAACAAACTCTCCTTGTTTGATGTTGACGTTGAACCCGTTCGCAGCCATGACCCCATTGGAGTACTGCTTATATACGTCTTTCATTTCGATCATTCAATCACCTAATTTTTTATGTAGTTCCCCTCTTGGCTGTCGGTCATATGTACACGCAGGGATGATTCTGTTCTGTTCTCCCATTTTGGTGAAAAAACTCGAATCGTGCTCCCGAAAATTATTATAACATCACTTCTTTCGATGTTAAGGAAAAAAATTATTACAGTTTCGTTTCAAGAAAAGGGTAAATGTGTAATATATCCCTTTTTTCACGTGGTTTTTGAAGGGTTTTCATGAGTTTGATAGGAGGAATTGACTAGTACCTGGTAATAATGACTGATCATGATACCTGAAGGGGTTAAGGGGATAAACGTTGATAGATAAGAGGTTTACTATAGTAGAGTTGGTTATAAAAAAGGGAATATTCTGACGAATAATAGGGGAGGTCAAGTTGTTTCGAGGTTTGTAATCTAATCTTAAAGAAAGGATTGGGGTAAGAAGAATCCACTGGGGATCCTTCTTGATGTTGCGTTATTTTTTGTTGGAAAGCCACTCGGCAACGGCATCCGCCTCTTCACCTTTTATCAGGTTCTTCGGCATTTGGCCTTTTCCATTTTCAATGACGTGAAGGATTTCATCCTTACTGAGCCTTTCGCCTACGTTATTGAGGGCCGGACCCATGCCGCCTTCAAGGTTGCCGCCATGACAGCTTGTACACTTGTTGTTTACGATCTTCTCGGGATCTACCTGACCGGTACTTGTTTCCGTACTTTCGTCATTGCCACAAGCAGCGAGGACAAGTGAAGCGCCAAGGAGGGCACCAATGAGTTTCTTCTTCATCCATTCTCCCCCTAGGAATAATTTAGTGAGGTTCACTTCCCCATTATACGATCATTATACCAGCGTTAGACCCGTTTGAAACCTTCCCCGAGGACCTCTGAAGCATCCATGGTGACGACAAATGCTGATGGATCAATGGTTTTAACCAGTTGTTTCAGTTTTGTGAATTCCGTTTGATCGACGACGACCATAAGGATCGGGCGTTCATCATCGGTATAACCACCGTATGCTGATAGTTTTGTCACACCGCGATCAATCTTATGCAGGATCCCTTCACGGATCTCTTCCTGTTTGTTCGTAATGACCAGCGCCATCTTCGACCGGCTGATGCCGACTTGGACGAGGTCGATGGTCTTGCTTGTCACGTATAGTCCGATGAGGGCGTAGAGACCACGCTCGATATCGAAGACGATGGCCGCCGAAAGGACGATCATCCCGTCGATGAGGGCTACACATGTACCAAGGGAAAGACCGGTAAACTTATTGACGATCTGAGCTGCCAGATCGGTCCCTCCAGTAGATGCTTTCCCCCTGAAGACGATTCCTAAACCTAACCCGACTCCGATTCCACCAAAAAGTGCACCCAGGAGCGGATCCGTGGTCCACGGTTCCCAGTCCTCCGTTAAGAAGACAACTAATGGAAGAAAAATGGTTCCAATCGCTGTTTTAACACCGAACTGAAGTCCAAGGAAAATCAAGCCGGCAATGAATAAGGGAATATTGAACGCCCATTGCACGTAGGCAGGCTTCCAGTCGAGGACCCCTTTCAGGATCGTGGAAATTCCGCTTACTCCTCCGGAAGCGACTTCATTCGGCAATAGGAACACATTGAAGGCAATGGCCACGATGGCCGAGCCGATGATCACAAATACATATTCAAGCCATTTCTCACGGACGGGATCCAAATCCCGCCTTCTCCCCTTCAGTACCATGTATCTCCGACTCCTTTTTATCCGTTACGTTAGTATGAGTACTCTGAACGCTTTACATGCAGGGGATGGATCCCCTCCATATCAACCTTTGAGAGTATAGCATGGGGTCGGGGCGGTGTAAATGACAGTCCAATGCCGTATTAAAGTGGTAGTGCAGCAGGATGAAAAAAGCCGATCCCTCTTTGGGACCGGCCTCTGTCTTATTGGATTTTCGAACGCAGGTACGCGTTGATGAACGGATCAAGATCTCCGTCCATGACCCCTTGAACATTTCCTGATTCCGTATTCGTACGGTGATCTTTCACCATGGAGTACGGATGGAATACGTACGAACGGATCTGGCTTCCCCATCCGATCTCTTTCTGCTCTCCGCGGATCTCGGCAAGCTCTTGCTCCTGCTCTTCGATCCTGCGCTGATAAAGCTTCGCTTTCAGCATCTTCATGGCTGATTCACGGTTCTTGATCTGTGAACGCTCGGACTGGCAGGTCACGACGACGTTCGTCGGAAGATGCGTGATCCGCACAGCGGAGTCGGTCGTATTGATATGCTGACCACCGGCACCACTTGCACGGTACGTATCGATCTTCAGATCCTCGGTACGGATTTCAATGTTGATTTCTTCATTGAACTCCGGCATGACCTCACATGACACAAAGGACGTGTGACGGCGGCCTGACGAATCGAACGGCGAGATACGGACCAGACGGTGAACGCCTTTTTCCGCTTTCAGATAGCCGTAGGCGTTATGCCCCTTGATGCTGAGCGTGACGCTCTTGATTCCGGCTTCATCGCCTGGAAGATAATCCAGGGTTTCCACTTTGAATCCGCGTTTCTCTGCCCAGCGCGTGTACATACGGAGAAGCATGGAGCCCCAGTCCTGTGACTCGGTACCACCAGCACCCGGATGAAGCTCGAGGATGGCATTGTTCTTATCATGTTCTTCACTCAATAGAAGCTGAAGTTCGTAGTCGTTCAAACGGGTGATGAGCTCTTCAAGCTCGCCTTCAAGCTCCTGTTGAAGCTCTGCATCCGGCTCTTCCTTCAATAGTTCGAGGGTCAGCTCGAGATTCTCATGAGATTCAAGGAGTGCCTTGTATTCATTCACGAGATCTTTCAGGCCGTTCCCTTCATTGATCAAGCCTTGTGCTTTCTGCTGGTCATCCCAAAAATCGGGTTGGACCATGATTTCATCGAGCTCCTGGATTCGTGCCTCTTTGTTTTCTAAGTCAAAGAGACCCCCTGAAGTCCG
Organism: Rossellomorea marisflavi; assembly: GCF_009806575.1. Lineage (NCBI taxonomy): Bacteria > Bacillati > Bacillota > Bacilli > Caryophanales > Bacillaceae > Rossellomorea > Rossellomorea marisflavi. Next base: position 3,688,214 of record NZ_CP047095.1, read on the forward strand.
CTAATGTCTTAGCTGATTTTTCTAACTCTGATCGAATTTCTGCATGTTCCATTTTATTCACCTCAAGTAGTATTTGGGTCCTTCTTTTCAGAAAAGTACCCGGAGCAAGGCTCCAGGCAGTTTTTCTCTTATCCGGTTATCCCATGGCAATGCTTATATTTCTTCCCGCTTCCGCATGGGCATGGATCATTTCGTCCGATGCTTTCTTTGCGGCGGAGCGGCTTCCTTTTCGCCTTCTCACCGTCTTCCTTCGGGTTGACGGCCTGGCCTTTGGCCACTTCCTGGCGCTCAAGGTTGTTTTTGATTTCAGCCTTCATGATGTATTTCGCGACATCTTCCTCGATGGAGATGATCATGTTTTCGAACATGGCGAATCCTTCATGCTGGTATTCACGAAGCGGATCGGTCTGACCGTACGCACGGAGGTGGATACCTTGTCTGAGCTGATCCATGGCATCGATATGATCGATCCACTTTTGATCGACAGCGCGGAGAAGGATGACTTTCTCGAACTCACGCATCTGTTCTTCAGACATCTCGGCTTCTTTTTCATTAAGCTGGTGGTGGACATCCTGGAAGATGATGTCGACGATCTCTTCCGGCTCTTTGCCACGTAGCTCGTTTTCATTCACTTCACCTTCAGGGAGCAGGTTCGCATTGACGTAATCAATGAGACCTTGAAGGTTCCAGTTTTCCATCTCTTCTTCCTGCGTATGGGCAGCCACCTGACGCTCAATGACCGATTTGATCATGCCGTCCACGATGTCGCGGAGGTTTTCGGAATCGATGACTTCATAACGCTGCTTGTAGATGATCTCACGCTGCTGGCGAAGGACATCATCATATTGAAGGAGCTGCTTACGGGCATCGAAGTTATTCCCCTCGACCCGTTTCTGGGCGGACTCAACGGCACGGCTGACCATCTTGCTTTGGATCGGCTGCGTATCATCCATCCCGAGGCGCTCCATCATGCTCTTCATGTTGTCGGAGCCGAAGCGGCGCATCAGCTCATCTTCCATGGAGAGATAGAATTGAGTGACACCCGGGTCCCCTTGACGTCCAGAACGTCCACGGAGCTGGTTATCGATCCGGCGGGATTCGTGACGTTCTGTACCGATGACGGCCAGTCCGCCAAGCTCGATGACGCCTTCACCCAGTTTGATATCCGTACCACGACCGGCCATGTTCGTGGCGATCGTAACGGATCCAGGTTGTCCCGCTTCCAGGATGATTTCCGCCTCGCGACCGTGGTTCTTCGCGTTAAGGACGTTATGGCGTACGCCTTTTTTCGTCAGGAGCTTCGAGATGAGCTCGGATGTTTCGACGGCGACTGTACCGACAAGGACCGGCTGCCCCTTCTCATGACGCTCTTTGATATCCTCGACCACTGCAAGGAACTTCCCTTCCATGGACGCATAGATCAGATCGGCACGGTCATCACGGACGATTTCCTTATTCGTCGGGATGACGATGACGTTCATGTTATAGATATTGCGGAATTCCTCTTCTTCCGTCTTTGCCGTACCGGTCATACCGGAAAGCTTTTCGTACATACGGAAGTAGTTCTGGAATGTGATGGTGGCCATGGTCATGCTTTCGTTCTGGATCTCCAGGCCTTCCTTCGCTTCGATGGACTGGTGAAGACCGTCGCTGTAACGGCGTCCTTTCATCAGACGTCCCGTGAAGGAATCGACGATGATGATCTCGCCTTCCTGTACCACATAGTCCACGTCGCGGTGCATGCTCACATGAGCCTTCAGCGCTTGCGTGATATGGTGGTTCAGGGTGACATGGGTGATATCGAAGAGGTTGTCGATATGGAATGCCTTCTCGACCTTGCTGATTCCGTCTTCGGTCAGCTGGACGCTCTTCGTCTTCTCATCATACGTATAATCGTCCTCTTTGTTCAGGGTGCGCACGACGGCGTTCGCCTGGATGTAGAGCTGAGGCGTACGCTGTGCGTTTCCGGAGATGATAAGCGGCGTACGGGCTTCATCGATCAAGATGGAATCGACCTCATCGATCACGGCGAAGTGAAGGGGACGCTGTACCATCTGCTCTTTGTAAAGGACCATGTTATCACGCAGGTAGTCGAACCCGAATTCATTGTTCGTACCGTAGGTGATGTCGGCGCTGTATGCTTCGCGCTTCTCTTCTTTCCCCATGGAGTTGAGGTTCAACCCAACGGAAAGACCGAGGAACTCATACAGTCTGCCCATCTCTTCGGCATCACGGCTGGCCAGGTATTCATTGACCGTGACCACGTGGACGCCTTTGCCTGTGATGGCATTCAGGTAGACCGGCATCGTCGCCGTCAATGTTTTACCTTCACCGGTTTTCATCTCGGAGATGTTTCCTCCATGAAGGGCGGCACCCCCCATGAGCTGGACGCGATACGGATAAAGACCGAGTACACGGCGTGCCGCTTCACGAACAACGGCAAACGCCTCGACGAGCATATCATCGAGTGTTTCCCCTTTTTGATAGCGCTCCTGGAAGCGGACCGTACGCTCACGGATTTGATCATCCGTCAGGCGCTCCATTTCAGGACCGAGGGCTTCTATTTGATCAGCAAGCTTTTCGAGCTTCTTGATTTCTCTTTTATTTCCATCAAACACTTTATTCAATAATCCAAGCATTCATAAACGCTCCTTTATCTGTGTTTACGGTGAGGGCTTCATCCATTATAAACGTCTTACATGAGATTCCCATGAGAAATGTGCTCTATCCTTATTCGAGACAGAGTCCTTGAATTCCTTCATGCGTATACCTACTAATCTTACCACTATCATAGGGGGGTTACAACATATTGGGAAAATGGGACCCTTGTAAAAAGACCGCCACTTCTGAATGAAAGGGCGGTCTCCTTTTATGTCTTAAGCCTTTTGTTCCTTCAGCATGCTGTACACAGTGTCCTGATAGCTCTCCCAGATCTGCTTGCTCCGTCTCGAGATGCTGTTGGCCGACACGTCGAAATGCTCGGCAAGCTCCTTCTGCACGTGACGGATGCTGATTTCGTCGATATTCTTCGCCATATCGACCATGGCACCTGAATAGATCTTCGGATTGCGGATCGTCGGACGCTCGGTGTAGAAGTACTTCTCAAGCACCGCAACAAGAAGGGCACTCTCCTTCTTGTTCTCCCCTTTTTCCTCCAGGTAATCCTGAAGGGCCTTAATGGCCTCTATGTACTCAGGGGTCTTCCAGATCTCGACGCCTTCGATGGCTCCCGTCGTCTCCTCTTTCTCTTCTGCCGGGGCAGGCGTTTTCGCAGCCTTGCGTTTCTCGGCACCGTACAGGACGAAGCCGACGTCGGCAAGCTCAAGATACTGCCCGGCAAGATACTCTTGCAAGTCGTCAAACTCGCCTTGCTCGAAGCGGATCTTCACCATCTCCGAAGCCCCTTTCTCGATGATCGGATAGATGAAGTACTGAGCGAACGGGATGTAGCTGTCGCCATTCGGCAGCAGAAGCCCAAGGAAGAAGCTGCCCTCTTCCATGTGTCCGAACGCTTCCTTCACCAACAGCTCTTCACCCGTAATGGCTTCCGTCACGCGAAGCGTCTCGTCATCGACCTTCTCCACGCTACCCGCTGTGATCCGTACCTTCTTCCAAGACTCAAGACGTTCTGCCGTCTGTGGACGGGTCACCGTCTGCTTGTCCACGAACCGGTCGATGAGACGAAGACCTCCCTCATCCTTCTGGGTCACCCCATACCAGCTCACAAACGCCATCTCATAAATATCGGGATCGGCCTTCATCAGCTCCATCTTGGAAAGATAATGATGATATAGCTCCTCCATATGCGGTGATTGCGTCGTCGCAATGAAATCATACGCCTGTGCCTGAAGCACATCCAGCTCCTGCTTCACCAGCGCATCGATATCGATGGCATTTTCTTTTCCATGACATTTCTTATATTTTTTCCCGCTACCGCATGGGCAAGGTTCATTTCGTCCAACTGTATTCATTCCTGTTACCTCATTCATTGTTGTTACCTCCAAAATAGTTCACGACCTTCACACAAACATTCATTATATAACAAGTAAGCCTTACTATAAACCGTTTTAACGCAAGAAAAAAGAACCAGCCCCTGTTCCAGGCCGGTTCCCGTCTCCTCAACGTCCCTGATTTTTCATGAAATCGAGGACATCGAGGTCGATATAGCTTTCATCCTGCTCCCGCATCTCGAAGTTCTCTGTATGAAGATAATCCGTCAGGCTCTGCTGCAGCGACTTCTTAGGGTCCTTGTACCCTAAGCGCGTGAGTTCCCTGTCCAATTCATCACGGAGCGTCCCTTCAATCAGGACGACCCTACCGGAATCGGACGGTTTGAAGTAGAGCTGGTGCATGCGGAAAATCCGTTGAAGCTCCTCGATTGGCGATGGATGGTCGTCCACGCGAAGATCGATGTAGCGATCATTGAATCCTCCGTAGCCACCCTCTTCTTTTACGACGAGAAGGGCAGCAGACTGCATCCCCCTCGAGTCCCCACCCGCATCCTGTCCGGCACTCAGGGCGGTGAGAAGCCTATCGGCAAGGGTGCCGGGTGCTGCTTCGAACGTATCGAGCATCGCTTGGACCGTTTGTTCATCCACGAGGATATTCCCCTGAACGGCCACATGCTTCCCTGTCATCCCCCAGCCCAGGCATAACAGCCTTCTCCTGTATACGTGGCCGGATTGCCATGGGCGTCGATGATTCCTACCTGGCGCAGATGGCGTTCAGGATCGTCTTTCGTGATGATCTCCAAGGCTTCCTCTGCCGTCTTCCCTTCTTCGAGGAGACGGAGCGCTTCGGGACCATATGCGGTATTGGCATAGGACTGGGTGGCGATGGCGCCGATGCCCGCTTTCGCAAACGGGACGACGGAGCCGACGGCCAGGAATTTGGACTGGACGGCGATGCCCCATTCCTGGGTTTCGGGGTCGTGGGCGATGATGGAGTAGGTCATGAGTGGGTTCCTCCTTTATGGTGGGTTGTGCAGATCATGTCATTTAGGATTATGTGTACGTCATGCTACACCGTTTAGCGTGCTGGCCGGACGCCGTCTCGTAAACGGAAAGGGTCCTGCGGTCTGATGAGACCGCAGGACCCTTGGCTATTCATTAATGCGTTTCGATCAGGCCGTACTTGCCGTCTCTACGCTTGTATACGATATTGGTTGCATTCGTCTCCGCATCCGTGAAGATGAAGAACGTGTGCCCGAGCATATTCATCTGAAGGATCGCTTCCTCGCTGTCCATCGGCTTCAGATTGAAATTCTTCGTACGCACTACTTCCGTGTCATCCTCGAGCTCATCCACCTCAGGCTCTGCCACCCCGTTCGGTGCCACATTCCCAAGATCCTCCTGAGCCGCAAAGAACTCCTTCGGACTGCCCTTCTCACGCATCTTGCGGTTCACCCGCGTCTTATGCTTACGGATCTGACGCTCAAGCTTATCGACTATTAAATCGATCGCCGCATACATATCCGTGTTCCGCTCTTCCGCGCGAAGCACCAGATTCGGCATCGGGATCGTCACTTCCGTCTTCGTATTTTTATCAGGATAGACTTTCAAGTTAACGTGCACATTTGCATCAGGAGTTTCATTGAAATAACGTTCCAACTTACTGATTTTCTTCTCCACGTGCTCTCGAATAGCTGGAGTTACCTCAATGTTCTCGCCACGAATGTTGTAATTCAACATGTAAACTCCTCCTTTAAAAATAAAGCTATGTTGTATATATTCTGCATTCCCTTTCGTATTCCTGCTTAAACTTTCTTAATTATTTGTCAATATTGTGGAGGTGGTGTAGAAAATGGTAGATTGGTGGCGGGGATTTGGGGATTGGGGCGGGTTGTTGTGGAGTAGATTGGCGGGGTTTGTCGAGGATTGGTGGATTATCGCCTTTTTGTGCCTGGCACCTTGTTGCCTTTTTGTGCCTGGCACCTTGTTGCCTTTTTGTGCCTGGCACCTTTTTGCCTTTTTGTGCCTGGCACCTTTTTGCCTTTTTGTGCCTGGCTCACTCAAAATGTATCTAAATGCTTTATTAGATATTCCATTCATTAATCTTCCGCCGGGTTTCTACAAATAATTGATATTTATGATGAGGATCCTCACCCAGTAACGATAGAATCTTATCTGTGTGTATGATTGTTGACTTAGATGGAGCAAGGAAGGCTCCGTAACTACTCCACAGGTAATCTTCCGGTAGTTTCGTATAGTTTGCTTTTACAGGGTTGAGGTGAATGTAGGCACTTGTGTCGAGGAGTTGCTTGTGGTTGCGGATTTGTTTTGAATAGAATCTGCCTTGAAACAGGTGACCGACGTAGTCATAACGGTGGTTGAAGTAACGGGCATAGACGGAGTGAAGGTAATGGATTAAATCAGTGGGGGTATGGTTTATCGTGCCGAGGATAAGATGAAGGTGGTTAGGCATAAGACAGTAAGCGTGGAGATCTGAGGGGTAACGTTGAAGAGCCTTTTGTAGAAGTTCCATGTAATGTTGATAGTCCTTTTTGTCTCTGAACAAGTTGCTTTTCCGATTTCCTCTTGCAGTAATATGATAGGTAGCACCGGGTATCCAAATTCTTTTCGGTCTTGGCATATCATTCTCCTTTCAAACTAAGTTAGGTTTTGTATTCGACAACTTTCCACAAAACCCTCCAAATGAAACGAAAAAAACCTCCCAATCAAGAGAGGTCTAATTCCGTTTATCGTAAAACATTCCATCCGTTTGCATGGATTCATATGGATTAGTATATTTCTGAACGGTCGTTTTGGTTTTACTGACGCCATTCATATCCCGCTTTATATCAATCTTCAAACCTGCCAGCTTTTGATCAATCTGTTTGTTCCATAGTACGATTTCTCTTCCCATACGCTGTTCCTCTAAAGAGTACGGTGGAGTGATTGAGGGCAGAAGCTGCTCTCTTTTGTCCAGAAGGACTTCAATTGACTCGATTCTGGAGTCACGCTCCTCCTGCCCTTCAAATAGGTCTTTCAGCTGTTTCGTAAGCGCGTGGCACTGGAGGACAGAGCTCATTATGCTTGTCCGCCTTGACCGGCGTATTGTTTTTGTCTATTCATTTGAATAGCTTGTTTCCATGTATTACGGAAATCGGTGACGAGTCCTTCGACTTCTTCCAGAATGGACAGGTCATTTTTTATGTTGGCTTCTGTCAGCCTACGGTTGATATATTCGTAGAGTGATAAGAGATTGGCAGAGATGTTGACATTTGTGTCCAAGGTGACCATGAGTTCATTGATGATGGCCTGGACCTTTTGAATGTTGGTGTTCTTTACCTCGATGTTTTTATCGGTCATGGCTTGTTTGGCGATGTGAAGAAACTTCAGGCAGCCGTTATACAGCATGAGAGTGAGCTCTCCCGGTGCTGCCGTGTTGACTGAGTTGTTCTGGTAGGCTGCGTAAGGGTTGTTGATTGCCATGGTGACACTCCTTTATTTCAATTATGAGAACTGTTGCATGAGATAAGCAGACTGGGAATTTGCTCGTTGTACCGCTTTCTCCATGGCGGTGAATTGGCTCCAATAGCGGCTTTCAACTTGCTTCATTCTATCTTCGAATCGAGAAATTTGAGAATCCATGTTTTTAAGCAGCTTCCCTATGGAAAACGTATCGTTAACTGCTGACGTTTTCCCCGCTTTCTTTTCGACACTTTCCATGGTCGATTTTAAGGTATCCCTCATTCGACGAGCAATGCCTTGTTCAACTGAAGTCGATCCATTCTTGGCAAATAGTTCATAGATAGCGTTAGGATCTTTAGAAATTGCCTCTTTAAGCTTGGATTCATTAATGATCAGTTTACCCCTATCAAGATAGTTACTAGATGTGGTAATCCCAATTTGAGAAAGCTGGTTAGTATCCTTCGTTCCACCAGATACGGATGTGTATAAATCAGTACGCATCTTGTTCAATCCAGATGAAAGCACTGAATCGTTGCGGAGTGTCCCGCTGCGTGCTTTTTCTTCCCACAATTTGATTTCATCTTCTGACATGTCCTTCTTCTGTTCTGCAGTCAAAGGCTGGTAGTCACGGAATTTCTTCTCATTTACCTCTCCGTTGACCTTCTCGATAAGCTTATTATACTCATCTACAAACTTAACGATAGACTCCATGATCTTGTCAACATCAGGAGCTGAGGAGAATGTTACATTCGTATTGGAGGCATTTTTAAGAGTGATCTCTACCCCATTAATGACAAAGGTATTGGATGATCTCTCTGTCTGCATACCGTTATATGTGAATATAGCGTTCTCTCCTCTTGACCCTCTTCCAGCATTTGCTGCCGCTATATTAGTAGAATCGATGCCCATTTGGCTAAAGAATTCCCCTTCAAGCTGAATTTCCGCCTCAGTGCCGCTGTTTCCACTGTTTTTACTCATGACAGACATTTGCTTTGTCTTCTCATCAAAAAACATCGTAACGCCTGTTTTTGAATTTATTTTTGAAAGAAGGCTCTCCATGGTATCTGCAGTTGGATCAAAGGTCACTTCTGTAAATTTATCCGGCATTGTACCGTCTTTGTTAATCGTTTTTACTCTAATCGTTTGTTCTCCTGATAAGCCCAATGAATCACTAAGCTTCTTTTTTGGATCAAAACTTCCGTCCACGGCCCGGCCGAACATCGTGGCTGAAGTCGCCAGTTTTTCCACCTTGATGGTACCGTTAAAGTCAGAAGTGGATGCGAGGTTCTTAACAGAAATGTCGTTGGGATTTGAGACATTCACTGTTTTTTGAATATAAGTCGACTGCTTCATGACCCCATCAAAGATCAAATTGCTAAAATTGAGCATGAGACTATTCACATCACGGTAATCATCCCGCTGCCATTCAAGGTACTGCTTCTTCTGGTTCAGTTTATCTAAAGGAATACGCTCCGCCTTCATCAGGTCGCTGATGATCTGGTCTGTATCCATACCGCTGGCGAGTCCGCCTACTCTCATAGCCATGAGTCACACTTCCTTTTCTTATCCTTTTTTATCCACTAGCAAGCCCATGAATTCAGCCATATCTGCATGCATATCCAAGAATTTTTTTGCAGGAATTTCCTTTACGACCTCTTGAGTGATATCGTCTACGATTGTCACATAATACTCGTTAAGTCGATCATGGTATTTAAATTTGAGATGTGTATTCGCAGATGAAACAACTTCATTCATTCCGCTCACAGCATTTTGCAGGGACTTTTTTAAGACAGGTTTCTCTAATGGTGTGGATTCTTGCTGCTTCTCTTCTACCCTTGCATTCTGTATTAACTGGTTCATGAAATTGTTCACTTTCTGCTGTGTATGTACGCCTATTGCTCCACCTGTCATGATTAAAAAATCCTCCTGATCTTTATAGGAATTATATCGGATTAAATATTGTAATAGTTTAGGTTAAACTTAGATAGGTATTCTCGCAGTAAAAAATAAAATTCTTACTAATCGCTACCACACAGGGATATACGACAATAAGAATTTAATAAAAAATATTTAGTTTTTAACTAATAATGAATAAGAACCCAAATTATTAAGTTTATTTTCTTTCAAGAAATTATAGACCTTGTTTAAATATGCTTTGTTATGACCTATATTTCTAGCAAACGATTGAATAAAAGAAACAATATCTTGATCACTGAAAGAATCTTCCAAACTACTTTTAATACCGATCAAATGTAACTTTATTAAAGAATAATGCAAAATCAAATAACTATATTCCTTTAAATAATCCCCCTCTGTGTTCAATGGAAACATCGTTTGAAATACGTAGTTTACTACATAATTTTCAAAAATATATTCATAATTCTCTTCTTCTTTTCTAAAATGTTCCAAGCTAATGTTATAATTTTTAAAATTTTCTTCACCAGAGTTTTCATTAGAATATTTTATACCGTTTAAAAATTTAGAGTAATACTCCTTAAACCTCGGATGATGAATTCCTTCAATGCTTCTTGATTCCGTAATAAGTTTTAATACTTTAAATTGCATCTCTAAGTTAACTGGAACGTTTTTAAATAAATCTGACACATTTCCTGCTACCAGATTATTCTTAAAAGTCGATACTACACTATGTACTTGAACACTTTCATTTTTAGTTTCCTGTAGTTTTTGTACAAATAACCCTATGTATAAAAGTCGCTCCCACAGTTTAATACTTCGATTTTGAAGTACTTGTATAATAAAGTATCTGATATCCCAGTAATTCCTCTCAATACTATCTTCCTTATAAAGGTTAGTACTGAGTTCTCCATTTAAAAATGTAGTCTTCTTGTCTAGTTCGACAACTTTATAATCTATACCCTCTTTGTTTAACAATGCTAATCGAGCTATTTCTGGACAGGATACCAAACCAGATTTTTCAATACTATCGTTCAATTTGTTTATTATTCTAGGGTAGATTGCACAGGTATTACACAGATGATTTTCTCCATATTGTTGTTGAATGCCACATAGTTTTTCCTCTGTTAAAAAGCTACACTGACCCTGATCATTTAAATTCATTCTTGCAAAAAAGCTATCCTGAGAATTGGACAAGGTTTTATTTTTTGATACACCACTTTTAAATTTCTCTTTAAAATCCAAATCATTAATTTTACGATATTTTTTGTATGATTTTTTATCGATGGATATTGTCCAATTTGCACAACACGTATCCTCACACTGGGGGCCAATACAAGCGAATTTCTCCATATAAATCGGTTGTAAAGTTTTCATTGTACCGAACTCCTTTTAAAAAAAGAAAGAGCTTGATAAACAAGCTCCTTCTCTGAAATAGATTAACGAAGTAATTGTAGAACACCTTGAGGCTGTTGGTTCGCTTGTGCCAACATCGCTTGTGCTGCTTGAGATAGGATTGAGTTTTTGGTTTGGTCCATCATCTCTTTTGCCATATCTACGTCGCGAATACGAGATTCAGCAGCAGTTAAGTTTTCTGAAGAAGTATTCAAGTTATTAATTGTATGTTCCAAACGATTTTGTTTAGCCCCAAGTTGTGCACGCTCATCAGAAACTTTGGCAATTGCTTTATCAATTGTGTCTACTGCTGTAGTTGCATCTGTATGTCCACCTGAGATGTCTATAGCGTTTACTCCAAGTGCTGCTGATTGCATGTCTGCAAAAGAAACTTCTAATTTTTGGTCTTTATTAGCACCAATTTGGAATGTAAATTTACCAGCATCTCCACCAGTAACATCCAGCAAGTTTTGAGTATTGAATTGAGTAGTTGTAGCAATCCTATCAACTTCTTCTATCAGGTCTGCAACTTCTTTTTGTAATTGAGCTCTATCTTCATCTGTATTGGTATCATTACCTGCTTGAACAGCAAGCTCGCGCATGCGTTGAAGGATTGAGTGAGTTTCATTCAATGCACCTTCACCAGTTTGAATCATGGAGATAGCATCTTGAGAGTTTTTAGATGCCATATCCAACCCTCGAATTTGTCCACGCATTTTTTCAGATATTGCTAGTCCTGCAGCATCGTCGCCTGCACGGTTAATACGAAGACCAGAAGATAGTTTTTCCATAGATTTAGATTGTGCATTAGTAGCACTGTTCAACTGACGGTGCGTGTTCATTGCAGCTATATTGTGATTGATTCTCATTGTGTTATTTCCTCCTTGAAAGTGAGTTCACGTCCTTGTGAACTATATGATTTGGTTTGCCGGGGAGGTTGAGGTCGGCCGCCCTTTCCTCTTTGGCTTACATAAGTAGTATCGGTCGTTTTTCCTGGGTGTTTAGTCGTTTTAAAAAACTTTTTATTCGTTTTTCGGGAGGAGATTTAGTAGGTTTTGGATGCCTTTTGAGGCTTCGGTGTTTTGTTTTTGTATGGATACATAGACTTCCTTTCGGTGGATGTCTATATGTTTAGGAGCATCGATGCTGAGTTTGATTTGGTCTCCTTGAATAGAGACGACTTTGATTTCGATGTTGTCGCCGATTTGGATGCTTTCGCCGGTTTTCCTGGTGAGTACGAGCATGCGGTCACCCCTTTTTCCCGTCTGGCTGTGCCAGGATTTGGTGTTGGGTGCGGTAGTTCGTGTCGGTTAAGATGACTTGCTTCCCGCTTTTGTTAGCTGTGTTGATAATGATTGGTGCTTGGAGGTTAGCCGTCGATTCATTGAAAGGATTCTTTACGGTCAAGATTGCCAGGACTTGAATATCTGCGGTTGTAGGATTGCCTAGTTGTTCAAGGTTTGCCCCGTCCAGTTCAAAGTCATATTCCGAAAAATAGAGAAATGGGTTTGTTGTGATGAAAGCAAGATCGGGTGTCATAGTGGACTGGAGGATTTGGAACCAATTATTATCCTCTAAGGGTATTAGAACAAACTGCTTTTCTTCATGAAAACCGGGTACCCCTTGTGGGAATGAAAGAAGATCTTCGTCATTGACGGTGAAGCTGCCGTGATAGGCTGTTTGAATGTTCATGTGTCACATTCCTTTGTTTAAATTTTCACCTGGTGCGACCCAGTCGATTTTGAGGTCGGCATATCGCTGCATACCGATGTTTACCTTTGCTGGAGTGAAGTCGACGATCGGTTTATATGTCCGGGTATTGTTGATGACACGCTGGGGCTCAATGTTCACCCTTACGCTTCCAGGATCATAACCGATTTTGACGCTACCCGCCGAAGGGATAAAGGCTATATTAAAGTCATAGATTGGACTCGTGCTATTGCGGTCAGCCTGTTCGGCCAAGGCATTTCCACCGTTTTCGATCATCATGAGCTCATCGCCGTCTCCAGAGACTCGCTCCATGCCCTCGAGCCAGTCCTGATACCCTTGATTTGCAAAGTCTTCGATCCGCCTTCTAATTGATTTGAGATCCATATCGGCTCTGGCTTCAGTCTGATCGATGGTTAATTTAGACGGAGTGCGTTCAATATCCATCTTGGCCTGTGGTTGCTGGATGTCTACAATCGCATTTGGTTGCTGCATATCGAATTGGCCCGGAGTGGTCTCAATGGATATCGCGGCATTGGTTGATTGGATCCGGATTTGCGGGACATTCATTCTGTTCACCTCTCTATGGTAAAAGGGACCGACCGCGGATGGTCGGTCCCTTTATTTAACTTATCGTAAAAAGTCCATCAAGGTCGGCTGCATGATTCTTGCCCCGACACTGAGTGCTGCACGGTGGACACTTTCTTGTGATTTTAAATCAGTGATGACCCGTTCAATTTCAGCATCTTCATTATCAGACATGATACGCTTTGCCATCGTTTCCTGTTGAGAAAGGCGGTCATCCACCATTTCTAAACGGTTATATCGGGCACCTAGATCAGAACGTTCAGAAGATAGGTTGCCAATAACAGAGTCTAATTGTTCCAACATACTGTCAAGGTCAGCTCCGTCTGTCGATTCTATTGCTTTTTCAATGGAATGAAGCGTATCAAACATTTCCTGATTGAATACCTTCCCTGGTGTAACGTTCGCCTTTAAAGTAACACCTGGCGACACTTCAACGATGTAGTCCCCTATTGCGGCAGTGCCTAGATTGTCGGCCACTTGTGGCGCACTTCCATCTGCTGGCGCTTTATCCTTGATTGGAGATTTATTCACGTCTGTCCCGTGATAAATATAACGACTGCCGACTTTCGTCTCAGCGATAGTGACCATATCCTGCTTGATTTGGCCAATTTCAGCTGCAACCGCTTTTTTGTCGTCTTCAGACAGAGTACCGTTCTTCCCCTGGAGAACAAGCTCTCGAACACGCTGGAGTCCCTGATTTGCCTGTTCCAGACCTGCCTCCGAATTATCCATCCACAAATACAATTCAGACAAATTCCGCTTATACTGCTCCACTCCACTTACATTGGAGCGGTAGAACATCCCCTTCATAGCGACAACCGGATCGTCTGAGGGACGGGTGATTTTTTTACCGGTGGAGAGCTGATCCTGGAGCTGGCCCATCCGGCTGTAAGAGGAGCTGAGATTCCTCATTGAGTTGTTGGTCAGCATGCTTTGGGTTACGCGCATGGTTCATTCACCTGCTTATCTTCCAACGGTTCCCATGCCGTTGATGATTTTGTCGAGCATTTCGTCCTGGAGGGTGATCATCCGGGCAGAGGCGTTGTAGGCGTGCTGGAATTTGATCATATCGGTCATTTCTTCGTCAAGGGAAACACCGCTTACGGACATGCGGCGTTCGTCCACGGAAGAACGCAGGACATTTGAGTTCTTGGCAAGCTTGACGGACTCCTGGGATTCAACCGCCATTTTGCCGATGACGGATTCAAAGTGCCCTTGGAAGGAGGACTCTTTTTCGCCGTATGGCAGCTTTGTAGTAGTGATGAGATCAGCCAGTTTTTGAACATTGGAGGTATCACCTGCTGTCGGATTTCCGGTTCCGGCTGTGGCGATATTATCAGGGTTGCTCATTTCATCCGCGATCTGGATCCGCTGGGCGAAGCCTTCTTTATTTACGTCTTCAAGGTCCGCACCAGGGGCCTTTCCATCCTTAAAGAATTTCGGCGTAGTCGACTCAAAGTTTTCAGGATCGAAGTTCGGATCTTCCATCTGCGCCACTGTGAGCCCTTGCTGATGCTGTTCATTGAATGCTTTTGCGAATACATAGGCCATATTGTCAAGCTCATCGAGCATCGCCACATAGGATCCCGTAGCTTTGCCGTCTTTGTTGGTATAGCCATAAGAGTCGATTATTCCGCGCAGTTTCCCTTCACCTTGGCTGAGGAAGCTGTTGATATCAAGGGTTTGATTGCCGATTTTCACAGAGTCGACGGATTCTTGAGGTCCTTTGGTCGAAAGGGAGAGTTCATTCACACCGGCTTTATCCACCAGTTTGATGGCGAAATCCCCATCTTTCCCAACGAGACTCACAGATACCGAGCCTTCTGCTATAGCAGAGGAAGCTCCTCCATTCGACTGATAGCTTGTCTTGATTGGCACAAGGGTTGAGAGTTGATCCAATAGGCGATCACGCTCATCGTAGAGATCATTCGGAAGATAGCCGTGTGGTTCTACTTCAGCAATCTGCTTGTTCACTTGATCGATCTGCCTTGTGAGGGAATTGATTTGCTTTTCAGTCACGGCCAGTTCATTTTGAAGGTCTTTTCTAACGCTTGTCAGTGAGGTGGACAAATAGTTAAAGGTTTCTGCCACGGCTTTTCCGCGCTGAATGACAACGGACCTTGCACCTGTATTGGAGGTGTCACTCGCCAAATCCTGAAGGGACTTCCAGAAAGAGTCCATTGTACTGGACAATCCTGATTCAGAAGGCTCGTTCATGATTTCTTCCATCTTCTGCATGGATTCCATCTTGTTTTCCCAGTATCCGAGTTTATTGTTTTCATTGCGGTATTGAAGGTCAAGGAAGGAGTCCCTTACGCGCTGGATTGAACCCGCTTCGACTCCTGTCCCCAGCTGTCCGGGAATCCTGGGACTGTTAAAGCCCGGGGATGGGAAAGCTTCAGTTGGGTTGAAGTTCACGCGTTGTCGGGAATAGCCCGGTGTGTTGGCATTTGAAATATTATGTCCGGTCGTGTAAAGGGCCCCCTGCTGGGTGTACATGCCCCGTTTGGCTGTTTCAAGGCCCATGAATGTGGATCGCATCTTGATGCCTCCGTTTCTGATCTATGCTTTGGAATCAAACAAAGACCGGCTCGGCGCCGGGACTTTATTCTCATCGTTCGGTCTTGTATAGTTGGTCCGCTCATCTTTCGGCTGCAGAGCCGACAAACTCATATTCACAAATTGAAGAGATTGATAGACGAGCTTTTGATTGAGTTCATTTTGCTCTTTTAATTCTGTAATGACGGCGGTCAGCTTCCTGTGCCAATCGGAGAGTTCTTCTTTCTCTTCTTGGGGAGCCGTTTCCATGCACTGTAAAAGGGTCGGGGGCTCATCAAATGATCGACCATTCGATTCAGTATATTGCTTTGAATGGATTTGACGATCATTCTCTACCGTCTGAATGGCGGCAAGATGTCGTTGTTCATCTTTTAATAGGCCATCCAATTGGTCCATCTCACTCGCCTTGATGATGTTGGTTTTTCGTTTGGAGAGGTCGAGGAGGCTCATATGCAGTTTATGGAGTCTGTCTAATGTTGTGGTTAAGGCATTGAGTGACATGGTGATCCCCTTTCCTATTATTCTCCGTGGTAGAATTGCTTCAGGCTTTTGGCGATGGACCCTGCCTGGATCGTATAGTTTCCACTCTGTACCTGTTCTTTCAATGCGTCTACTTTCACTTGGCGATCTTTTTCCAATTTGGACACTTCCTGCATCTCTTTAGCCCGTGAAGAAATTTCCACCTTATCTGAAGGAGCGCTTCCCCCTTTGGCAGATTGGTCGGCTTTGTTTTGTTGTTGCTTATATGCCTGGATATTGTAGTTCCCGATCTGATTAATCTTCAAATCCGTCTACCTCCTTTTTCCGTTCTTTCCGAGTCTTATAGTAAGTATATCGGATGATTGAGAGGTTTGTTTAGTGATAGGATATGGTTCATTTTTCCTTTCTGCGGGTGTAGTACGTATGACCTGATTCTTTGAGGGTTTGCTTCCATTGTTCGTCTGATTCGTGCTGTTTAAGGTCTTGGATGAGGGACGTTTGGCACCCTTCGCAGATCCGTGCACTGTGGATGATCTTGCCGCACCGGTCGCAAGGGTAGCCCATATTCGGGAATTGTCTTGACTGGATGCGACCTTTTCTTACCCAATTATGAAGGAGTTCTTCCTCTACACCAGTGACATCGACGACGCGTGCGATGGACGCGGCCCGGTTTTCGCGTTTTTTCAGGAAACGGATGACAGAGTCGAATAGCGTTTCTTCTGCTTTATGGCATGCTTCACACACTTCGCGGAAGCGGGTTTTCATGAATAGCGCGTTACAGCGCGGACAGTTGTTCACTTCTGACATGATTCATTCCTCCGTGTTTGGCAGGTTCCCTTCTTTTATCGGCAGGTTGGGGTAAGGATTTAACCCCTGGCAATCGTGAAGGATGAGACTTCCCTTGAACCCGCTTTTTTCAAGAGGATAGCTGCATGCCTGAGGGTCGTGCCCGTCGTATAGATGTCGTCGATGAGGAGAATCTTCTTGCCTGATAGATTCGTCTCGGAAAGGCGGAATACCTGCGCGCCTGTCATCCGCTCCCGTCTCGTCTTCTTCGATTGCTTTTCGGTGTGGGTCCTCGTGAGGAGGTCATGACAAGGTAGTCCCGCTTCGATCAGGAGGGCCTTTGACTGATTGAATCCGCGCTCGTATAATCGCTCGGGACTTAGAGGAATGGGAACAAAATGATCAGCTTTCGGGATAGCCGTTTGCATAAAAGACGCCAGTGCCTTAGCAAGAACGTAATCTCCTCTGTATTTGTAGCGTGCGAGGACCTCTTTCATGAACTCGTTGTATTGGAATAGGGAGACATTCCGCTCCAACACCCCGTTCCATTCAGGTTTTCGGTTCCACTCCATGCAATCGGAGCAAAGGCCTCCATCCATTCCAGTGCGCGAACAGCCGGGGCAGCCGTCTTCGATCCGCACTAACCCTCTGTCACATTCGTCGCACAAAAGTCTGGTGTCCCTTTGAAATATAGCTCCCCAACTCATTTTTTCATCAAGGGCACCTTCGCAATACAGGCAATCACCTGGCATCAATGAGCCCCCTTTTCCCAGCCTCCCTGTTCATTTCATTGATATGGGCACGGGCTTTGATCATCTCACCGGTCTTGCCGTGGTGAAAGTACACGATATCACCGCCCGGGTGATCGGAACTCCTCCCCACCCGGCCCGAGATTTGCACAAGGGCACTCTCGGTGAAGATGGTTTCTTCTGCCCCGAGGACCGCCACATCAATGCCAGGAATGGTGACTCCCCGTTCCAGGATTGTCGTGGTAAGGAGAATCGGCATCTCAAACTTACGCATCCTCATGACTTTCTCTTTTCGTTTCGGATCTTGGGCATGGACGGACTCGATCAGGGGGTGAATGGCTTTGAACAGGGAGAGCGCTTTGTTCATGATGGCTACGCTGGGGAAAAAGATGAGGGCTGGGGTTGAGGTATGCAATCTTTGCAGCATCCACTTCTTCAGTGGCGGCGGGATCTTTCCTTTTTCCAATGATTTCTGCCAGTTACCACACCAGGCAAAGCGCGGAGAAGGAATGGGGTGACGATGAAAGCGGGCCGGGATCCTGAAGTGGTGTCGCCGTCCTGATCGGCACTCCCGCTGCGTTGCACCATCGGGCGTTGCCGTGAGGTGGATGAGGGATGAGGACGGTTTTCTTGCTTTCTCCACGGCGAACTGAAGGGATGAATCGAAGGAATAGGGAAAGGCATCGACCTCGTCGACGATCATGACATCGAATGCCTCCTTGAACCGAAACAGCTGATGCGTGGTGGTCAGCACGATTTGCCCGAATGACTGGCGTTCCTCGGAACCACCGTACAGGGTGATCAGATCCGTCTCAGGAAACACCTTCTTCAAACGCGGTGAAAGCTCCAGGATCACATCGGTTCTAGGAGTTGCAAGGCAGACGCGCTTACCGCCCCTGATAGCCTCATGGATCCCCTCGAACAGCACCTCCGTCTTCCCGGCACCGCACACGGCCCATATCAGCAGGTCCCGATCCTCTTTCACCGCCGTAACGAGCTCGGTGGATGCTTCCTGTTGCGCAGGCGACAGCGTCCCTTCCCAGGCAAAGAAGACATCCTCTTTCGTACGGGGCGGCGGACCATTCCAGGTCAGGAGGGGTGTGCACTCAGACACCCTCCCCATCATCAGACAGTTCCGGCAATAGCGGCATGACTTCCCGCAGCGGGCGCATTCAAACTCACCAAAACTTCCGCGCGAACCGTTCCCGCAGCGCTGACAAATGCCAGCCTGCACACCAGGACCGTATGATACGTATCCATGACGATAATGCGCATGAACGAGCGCCCCATCGAACAGGATCTCATCCATCAACAAAGCCCTGCCGCAAAGAAGCAGTTGTAAATCTTGAGAATAAGAGAAGGATTCATTAAAAGGAGGAGAAGGGATTGCTGGAAAATCTGAAATACGTAAAGCCTTGGAGTCAGGGTGACCAAATGGGGGAATCGGGGTGATAAAACCATCTTGATCTGTAAAAAGCATGGCTTCATTCCTTTCTATAGGGGATGTAAGAGTAATTCTTCACAGGATCGGCAAACTCCTTTATTTTTAAAGAGGGGCTGTCCCCCTCTGTGCTCACCTTACCCCTGATTCAATCAACAATCTCGGTGGCGATGTGGTCAGCTTCGCCTGTACTCCCAGCGGAACGCTGTAATTAGGCTGACAGTGACCGATTGAGAAGTTCTCGACAACAGGAAAAGGTGCGCCTACAAAGAAATCCTGTAGCACTCTGCGTATCCTTGAATATTCATCCGGTTCCACTTGAAGATTCCCAATCACCACTCCTTGGACGTCATTGAATACTCCTGCCTGATGAAGATGGGTCAGCATCATATCAATTTTGAAGGCAGGTTCCCCGACATCTTCAAGCAGCAGGATCGCTCCCGCAGCATCCACCTGATAAGGAGTACCCAGTCCATTGGTGAGGAGGGTCATATTTCCGCCCACCAAATGCCCCTCTCCTGTACCCTTCGAAATAATATTGAGAGAGGAATGGGACGAGTCGTATACTTGGGGTTCTCCACTAAATAAGGCCTGAAAAGAGGACAAGGTTTCGGCCGTTCGTTGCTCCACATTCAAATCAGATGCGACCATGGGACCATGGAACGTAGTCAAACCGCTCCACTTCTGAATGGCATTCAAGAGATAGGTGATATCGCTGTACCCCCAGAACACCTTTGGATTTTTAGCAATCCTTTCATAATCGAGCATGGGAGCAATCCGAGCTGAACCGAATCCGCCGTTAGCGCAAAAAACACCTCTGATGGATGGATCAAAAAAAAGCGTCATGGAGATCAGCCACACGCTTCCGGTCCATCTCAGCCCCATTCTCTTCCACATCAAACACATGCCGGCCGATCATCACCTCTAGCCCCATCTCTTCAAGGGCCTTCACACCCTGCATGAGGTGCTCTTTTACTGGTGCCCCAGCCGGCGCAACAACTGCTACGCGGTCACCTTTATGTAAAGCCACTGGTTTCATCATTGGTTCGCCTCCTAATTCTTTTTCTAAATTTACAAAGCGCTTTTTTTTTGGTGATTTATACCCCTATCCATTTAATCTGTTCACAGACTTGCAAAAGTCGTTCATTTTTTGTAGAATCCTAATTGAAGTCCCCCTTCGGTACTTAATTCGAGGTCAGCAATGACACTCTCTATCTTACCAAGGGGGGCTTTTTTATATCCTCACCAGCATCCATATCCTACCATTACATTCATCCAAGGAACTTATACGTATCACAGAGATCAACGAAAGGTTGTCCGACTAGCCACCCCGTGACCCGAAGATGCTCACGCGTCAGCCGCAGAAAAACGGAACCACACCTCAAGAACAATCTTTCAAAACGATTCCCTCTCCATGCAAAAAAGGCTTGGACCAAAGTCCAAACCTTCACTCTACAATCAATCCGTCATCTTGCGCGCCCATCCCATACCCATGGATCCTTCTCCAAGATGCGTCCCGATAACGGGACCAAAATAACTCACACCAAAATCCACATTCGGGAACTGCTCCTCAAGCTGTGCCTTCCACTCCATCGCCTCTTCCTCACGATTGGCATGGATGATCGATGCTTGATAACGTCCACCGTCGGAAACAGCTTCACCCAACAGGTTTTCGACGCGCTTCAGTGCTTTCTTCCGCGTACGAATCTTCTCGAACGGGACGATGACCTTGTCCACAAAATGGAGCAGCGGCTTCACCTGCAGCAGGCTCCCGATGATTGCCTGGGCGTTCGACAGCCGTCCTCCCCGTTGAAGATGGGCGAGGTTGTCTACCATGAAGTAAGCCCTCACCGTTTCCTTCATTTCATCAAGAAGGCTGACGATTTCTTTGGCATCCCGGCCTTCACGGCTCAGCTTCGCCCCTTCAAGAACATAGAAGCCCTGGACCATACAGCTGATCTCGGAATCATACGGGTACACCTCGATGCCGCTTACCATTTCCCCTGCCTGCACGGCTCCTTGGTAGGTGCCGCTGATGCCGCTTGAGAGATGGATGGAGATGACGGCGTCGTAATCGTGTGAGAGCTTCTCGAAAAGCTCCACGAACTGGCCGACGGGCGGTTGTGAAGTGGTTGGCAGTCGATCCGAGCTCCGTACTTCTTCAAAGAACTGACTTGCGGTGATATCAACTTCTTCCTGATAGGTTTCCCCCCGATGATGACGCTCAAAGGGATCATATATATGTCCAGCTGATCACGCAATTCTTTCGGGATGTAGGCTGTACTATCCGTTACAATTGCCGTTTTCATAGAATTATTACCATCCTTATATGTTATTTTCATCGCTATCTGTAATAGCTTATCTTATGTATCCCTCTCATTTTATATGAAAAGGAATCGATTTGCACCCGTTAAAAGGCTATGAATGTCTAAACGGCTGTTTAGACAAAGGACGTGATCATTACGATCTTCCCACCGTTCCATCAAACGTTTGTTTAACCTTGGTCGCCCTCTTTTTCCGTGATGAAAGGTACACACCCGTGAAGATGATGAGGAGCCCGATGATCAGGTTCGGGGTGATTTCCTCCTGTAGAAGGACGAATCCCCATACCATGGCGCTTGCCGGGATGAGGTACGTCACAGTGGACGCGAGCTCAGGGCTTCCCTTCGTGACAATATAGAAAAACAACAGGGCCGCTATACCCGAACCCAGGCATCCGAGACCGATGACGCCTGCCAGTACCTCAAGGCTGAAAAGTCCCTCATACGAGTTCGGTCCGCCCGTGGCGGCAAGCCCGATGAAGCTGAAGACACTTCCGATCAGTAGCTGGAAGGTGGAGATGACGACGACGCTTGTTCCACCGAGGTACTTTTTCGTGAAATGGGACGAGAACGCATAGCACATCGTGGCGGCAAGCATCGTTCCCACCCCAACAAAGTCCGATGAGAAGAGACCGGTGATCTGAAAGTCCATCAGCACCAAGATCCCGAAGAACCCGATGGCGATGCCCAGCCACTGCGAGCCGGTCAGGATGACGGAAAACAATAAAAATCCGATCACCCCTGTCCAGATCGGCGTCGTCGCGTTCAGGATCGACGCCGTATTGCTGTTGATCTGGGTTTCACTGAGAGCGATGAGCGTCCACGGTAAGGCTGCGTTCCCGATGCCCACGACGAGGAGTTTCTTCAAAGGAAGCCTGGTCTTCCCGGACTTCTTTCTGTGTATGAAATAGATTGGAAGCAGAATCAGAGCTCCTGCAAAGCAGCGGATGAATACGGTCCCCCATATACCTGCAGGCTCCACGAGCCATTTAATGAACACAAACGACATCCCCCAGATGAGGCTGAGCCCCACGAGGGCACTATACAATCGGACCACTCTGGTCCCTCCTCCCTTTTACCTTCTATCATCCTATCCTATGCGCCAGGAAATGGATAGACCCCACTGTAAAATCCCGGTTTCCGGTTTACACAAATGATACTTTTCCACCATTTCAACTTTACAGCTTTATGCTAGGATGGAATTGCTTTCATATCATGACAACATTAGGAGAGATGAACATGCAGTATACGAAACTGAAGTGGATCACCGGTACCTCCCTTGCCCTCACCCTCCTCACCCCGAATGTACATAGCGCCAAGGCTGCAGAAACGGATCTCGTCAACCTCCGCATCCTTGAGACGACGGATATCCATGTGAACCTGGCCAACTACGACTACTATCAGGACGCGGAAACGGACAAGTACGGACTTGTCAAAACCGCAAGCCTCATCAAACAGGCCCGCAGCGAAGCAAAAAACAGCCTCCTTTTCGATAACGGGGACTTAATCCAAGGAAATCCACTCGGCGATTATGTCGCGAAAATCGACCCGCTGCAGCCGGGGGAAACCCATCCTGTATACAAAGCCATGAACCTGCTTGATTATGATGCCGGGAATATCGGAAACCACGAATTTAACTATGGACTCGATTTCCTGAAAACGTCCCTTTCAGGCTCCAACTTCCCGTACGTGAATGCGAACGTGTACGTGGATGATGGAACCGGGGAAAAGAATTACTTCAAGCCTTATGAAATCCTCGACCGCGAAGTCGTCGATGAAGACGGTGAAACCCACTCAATCAAAGTAGGCGTCATCGGGTTCGTCCCTCCTCAAATCATGCAATGGGACAAAGCCAATCTTGAAGGGAAAGTCGTCACAAAGGATATCGTAGAGACCGCCGAGCATTTCATTCCAAAGATGAAGGCTGACGGAGCCGACATCATCGTCGCCATCCCCCATTCCGGAATCGGGACGGTAACGAGCGAAGGCATGGAGGAAAACGCGACCTATGACCTCTCAAAAGTGGACGGCATCGATGCGATCCTCTTCGGCCATTCCCACGGGACCTTCCCCTCTGCCGCTTATGATGGCATTGAAGGCGTCGATACGGCGAACGGGACCATCAACGGAACCCCAGCCGTCATGCCAGGCTACTGGGGCAGCCACCTCGGCCTCGTCGATCTTCAGCTGCAGCACGCAGACGGAAACTGGACCGTATTGAACGGGAAATCATCCACCCGTGGCATCGCCGATAAAGACGGAAAACCACTTGTCGCACGAGATGAAGAAGTGTACAAAGCCATTGAGGACGATCATCAGCACACCATCGACTGGGTACGCAGTGCCGTTGGCGAAACGACGGCTCCTATCACATCGTACTTCTCACAGGTGAAAGATGATCCATCGATCCAGATCGTGACCAATGCCCAGAAATGGTACGTGGAGAAATATATCCAAGGTACGGAATACGAAAACATCCCGGTCCTTTCAGCCGGTGCACCGTTCAAAGCAGGTACCCGTGGGGACCCGACCTACTACACCGATATCCCTCAGGGAGAGCTTGCCATCAAGAACGTCGCTGACCTTTATCTCTATCCGAACACCCTGCAGGCCGTCCTCATCAAAGGCTCTGACGTAAAAGAGTGGCTCGAGATGTCTGCCGGTCAGTTCAACCAGATCGATCCGAAAAAACGCGGCGAACAATCCCTGATCAATCAGGAGTTCCGCTCCTACAACTATGATGTCATCGATGGCGTCACGTACGAAATTGATGTCACCAAGCCTGCAAAATATGATGCTGACGGGAATGTCATCAATCCGAAATCACAGCGGATCAAGAACCTGAAGTTCAACGGCAAAAAAATCAATCCTAAGCAGTCCTTCCTGGTTGCAACCAACAACTACCGTGCAAGCGGGGCGGTCACTTCCCGGGCATCGATGGCACCAACATCGCCATCCAGGCACCGGATGAAAACCGCAACGTCGTCATCGACTACATCATGGAGCAAGGCAGCATCAACCCGGAAGCGGACGGGAACTGGTCCTTCTCTCCAATCAAAGGTCCGGCCACCGTCACCTTTGAATCATCACCAAAAGCAAAAGAGTACATCAAAGATTCTCGCACATTCAAATACATCGAAACCAAGGAAGATGGCTTCGCTAAGTACACCATCAAGCTTAAGAATTCAGGCAAAGACGAACAACCAAAAGGGTTCATCGCGAACCTCATTTCTTCCATCTTCAAGTAAAATTAGAGAAAGCGCCCGATGAATGGGTGCTTTTTTTGTATGCAATTTTATAGGAAATATCGTTAGTAAAAGGTTCGTTCCTTTTCGCTGCAGGTGCTTGCTTTCCTGCGGGGAGGGTGTCGAGCCTCCTCGTGCCTGCGGGGTCTCGCCACTCCTCCTTTTCCGCTGGAGTCAAGCACCTTTCGCTTCAATCCACTCTGTGGTTTTAATATGGGAGTCGTGGATGGTTAATAGAAGAATTGTTTCATGTTGACCCTTCAGAAACCTATTATTATACAGTAATTCCCAATTTAATGAAGAATTAGCGTCTTGGCAAAGACGATTTTCTTATAGAGGTAAGGGCTATTAACTCCTTCATTAATAAATGAATCTTGTACCTTCCCAAATAGGAAAAGCAATCGCTACTGCTAAAGCACACAGTGCAGTGCAGCGGAGGACGACCGACTCCCGCGGGAATAGTGGGCAGGTGAGACCCTGCAAGCGCAGCTGAAGCGGCTCACCGTCCACCCCGCAGGAAAGCGGTCGGCCGCAGCGGAACGGAACGAACCCTTCTTTTCCCCACCACTTATCAAAACAGAGGTGGTTGATTTTCGTCACATACATAAGCAATCTCTCCTTCAAAAGCACATAGTGCAGTGCAGCGGAGGACAGCCGACTCCCGCGGGAATAGTGGGCAGGTGAGACCCTGCAGGCGCAGCTGAAGCGGCTCACCGTCCACCCCGCAGGAAAGCGGCCGACCGCAGCGAAACAGAACGGACTCTTCTCCTCTTCACCCCTAATCAAAAGTAACAGCAGACCCAAAAGAATCCCTCCAAACAACGACGCTCACCCCTAATTCACCCAACTGTCAAACGAAACCATTTAACTTTCATGGGTTTTCGTCATATAATGGTGTGGTAACTTCATTCACGGTTAAAATATTCTATAGGACTGATAGAGATGTACAATAAAGAAATCGTTTACCAAGAACTCTCAAACGTAATGAAAAAAGAAAACATCAAACGCGACGAACCGCTTCGCGATCACCTCTACACGCGACTTGGCGGCAACGCCGACTTCTTCCTCACGCCGACCACTTATGAAGAAGTCCAGGAAATCGTGAAACTCGCAAACAAGAGCGACGTGCCCTTCACTCTTCTCGGGAACGGATCCAACCTCATCGTCAAAGACGGTGGGATCCGCGGGATCGTCCTTCATTTGAAAAACTTCTCCGACATCAGTGCAACCGACCAGCAGATCGTTGCCCAGAGTGGAGCTGCCATCATCGATGTATCGAGACGTGCCCTTGATGAGACCCTTTCCGGGCTTGAATTCGCCTGCGGCATCCCTGGAACCGTCGGCGGTGCCCTCTTCATGAATGCCGGAGCGTACGGCGGTGAAATCAAGGACGTGCTGGACTACTGCTATGTCGTCGACCGTGAAGGCAACCTTGTAAAAAGGACTGCACTGGAGCTTGAGCTCGATTATCGCCACAGCAACATTTCCGAAAAGGGCGACATCGTCCTTGAAGCGACATTCAGCCTGAAGCCGGGAGACCATAAGGATATTAAGGCCGTCATGGACGACCTCACGTTCAAGCGTGAGTCGAAGCAGCCCCTTGAATATCCTTCATGCGGAAGTGTCTTCAAACGTCCTCCAGGCTATTTTGCCGGGAAGCTGATCCAGGACAGCGAACTGCAGGGCACGAACTTCGGTGGAGCAGAAGTATCCACGAAGCATGCCGGCTTCATCGTCAACAAAGATAACGCATCAGCATCCGATTACATCGCCCTCATCGAACACGTCCAAAAGACGGTCAAAGAAAAATTCGATGTAGAGCTTGAGCGTGAAGTACGCATCATCGGGGAAGATCCCCAATAACACAAATAAGGCGCCGGGGAGTTGATCCCCGGCGCCTTATTTCTATCCCATAGATGACCCCTTAACGTCCGCTATTTCTTCGAAACTTTCTCCACTGACTTCTGTTTGTTGTCGTCTTTCATGCTCGCGGCCAGAGAAGCCTTGGAATCACGATCATATGCTTCACGAGCCTTCATATACAACAAGGACACGGGGATGCCTCCTTCTCTTTGGGATTATATGGTCTCAGTTTAACACACACACCTTCACTAAAACCATTAAAATGGAAATTTCCCTTTATCATTTAAAGTGATAATTCCACAGGACCTTCCATTTGCCTTTATAAATGGCCACATAGCAGGGCTGACTGACGATCAGCTCACCGAACTGGCTATCGTAAAACATATCCACTTGCGCTTTCCTCACATCTTTGAATACAATTCCCTCATCGTCAAAAGCAAAGCGCTCCACCTTTTCGAGCTTACCGATTTCCACATCGAATTCCTCCACACCCATATGCCCCATGAATACATGGTTCTTGGTCTGGATGTAATTCGATTTGGAGAACTTTTTCTTCATTTCAGGATGAAACAACTCCCACGCATTGCCGAAATCGCCCGTCGACTCAAACTCATAAAAGTCCCGGATCACCTCCTCCGGTGAACCCGAAGCATCCCCCCTGCCAAACAGCATGAACGCGACGACCGAGAGGAACAGCACGGCCCCGACCACGACAGCCACCAGAGGGAAAGGGCTCCTCCTTCTCATCGGTCACCACTCCCTGCTTTTCCTTACATAAATATGAGGGACGCGCTTGGTGTATGTAGAAAGATTTTATCCGTTTGAATTTTTTTGGTTTCCTGTGTAGTCTAATTTCTTCACGATTTGGAGATAGGTAGATTTTTTTTCAGAAAGAAACTCTTTATAAGGGTAATCCGGATTCAGTTCGAACAGTTGAATGGAATACATAAGATATTCTAATGCTTTTTCATAGTTATTCTGGAGTTCGAAATTGTAGCTGACCTGGTAATGAAATTCAGCCATGATATAGAGTTCTCCGCATTCTACGCCCCATTCGATACCGCTTGTTAACAGGTCGATTGATTCTTCCAGTTTACCCAAATGTGTATACACCCGGGCAAGATTGTAGAAGTACCTGCTTTTAATCGTCGGATCCGTCAGCATTCGGTTGGTTTCCGTCACGATAGATTCAACTTTTTTATAATAGAATATTGCTTCCTCATAATTCTCTATGGTTTCCTCAAACACACCTTGAGTCAAAAGCATCTCCAGTTCCTGCTCTGTATAGGCTCTTTTGGACTTGGGCACCAAAGTAAAGGCCTTTTCCAACAGCGAAGTTGCCTGCTCATAGTCTTTTTCAACTTCCATCGAATAGATACTTTTGTGCCAGTACAGATACTGTAGCTTTGATGGATCTTGATAAAACAACGGATTCTTTTCTTCCGTTTCAACAATCTCCATCATGTCCTCATATCGTAAGAGGATCCGTAAATCCCTTAACTGTCTCTCCACTTCGGTTATGTAGTCCAATCTGGGCGTGGAGCTTATAGCAAAAAAGTAGTTCACATCTACGCCCAGTTTTTTTGAAATTTGGTAGAGAATCGTCGCGTTTGGATCCAACTCACCTTTTTCAATCAGACTGATCAGTGCCTGCGTGCAGATCCCTTGTGCCAGCTCCCCTTGAGTTAAATTCATTTCTCTTCTCAGTTCACTGATTTTCTTTCCGATTTCAGCTAGTTTCAATAGAATCCACCGTCCTCCCGAACCATGCTGTGATAAAGGTTTTTCTTTATGGAGAGATATGTAAGGCTTCCAAAAAACGTGTCCTTTTATCTGCCAGGAATGTTTTATAGGGGTTTTCAGATCTTAAATTGAATAAATCAATGCTTAGATCCAGAAACTCCAGTGCATGCTTATAATCGTTCATTCTTTCATAGTTATAGCCGATCTGGTAATGAAATTCAGCCATGGTGTACAGCTCTTCATTTTCAATCCCCCACTCTATTCCTTCCGTTAGAAGGGCTGTGGATTCCTCGAGTTTCCCTATATTGGTATAGGCTCTTGCCAGATTGTAATAGTATCTGCTTTTGATTGATTTATCATGGAGGATCCGGCTGGTTCCCTCTAGCACCTTGCTCACCTTTTTATAATAGTCAATGGCTTCTTCCACATGTCCCACGTTGTACTCAAATGCGCCACGGGTCATGATCATTTCGATTTCATGCTCTGTAAAGGCCCTATTTACAGCCGGTACCAAAGTAATGGCAATATCCAGCTGTTCAACTGCTTTTTCATAGTCCTTCTTCACTTCGAAATAATAGATGCTCTTATGCCAATACAAATACTGAAGCCTGGCGTGATCGCGATAAAAAATCGGATTCTTTTCTTCTACCTTGACGATCCGCATCATGTCTTCATACTTCTGCATGATCCGGAGTTCCCTGAGCTGCTTCTCCACTTCATACACATAATCCAACCTCGGGGTGGAACCGATATGGAAAAAGTAGTTCACATCGACCCCAAGTTTTTTAGCAATTTGATATAAGGTCGTCGCATTGGGATCTAATTCGCCCTTTTCAATCAGACTGATGGATGCTTGAGTGCATATACCCTCTGCCAAATCCCACTGGGTCAGGTTCATTTCCGTACGCAACTCACTTATTTTTCTTCCGATATCCATTAATTTCATTGAAGTCACCTACTAATAAGTGATTAATAACCTTTTAACTTTTCTATGTAATGAGCTCTTCTACCTGATAAGAATCCTTGAAGTGGATACTCTGGGTTTAATTCAAATAAAGAAATGCTATAGTCGAGGTATTCCAATGCTTTATCATAGTCACCCATAAGTTCGTGGTTATAGCCGACCTGATAGTGAAGGGCCGGCATTAAATATAAATCCCCGCACTCGATACACCAGTCGATTCCCTTATTCAGAATGACATTGGATTCCTCATAGTTCCCTATCTTCGTATGTGCTCTTCCAAGATTGGAATATACTCTCGTTCTAATGGTTGTATCAGAAAGGATGCGATGAGTGGAGTTGATAATGGTTTCGACTTTTTGATACAGACAAATCATCTCTTCAAAATGCTCAAGCCTATATTCAAATCCACCAAGGCTCATCATCATTTCCATCTCTAATTCCGTATACGCCCTATTTTTAGCCGGCACGAGATCGATGGCCTTTTTTAATAAATCTATCGCCTTGCTGTACTCCTTTTTCTCTTCTGCAAAATAGATGCTTTTATGCCAGTACAGTAGTTGTAGTTTTCTGGGATCATGGTAGAACATCGGGTTCTTTTCTTCCGCTGCAACAATCTCCATCATCTCGTTGTATCGATAAAATATCCTCGTTCTTCTCAGCTGCTTTTCCACTTCATTGACATAATCCAGCCTCGCTGTAGATCCTATCTCAAAAAAATAATTGACGTCTACCCCCAGCTTCTTTGCTATTTGATAAAGGACCGCGGCACTCGGATCCGTTTCTCCTTTTTCTATTAAACTGATTAGAGCCTGTGTGCACGTTCCACGGGCAAGCTCTCCTTGTGTCAAATTCATTTCTTTGCGCAATTCACTAATTTTTTTACCGATCTCCACAAGTTTCAATCTTCCCACCTCCAAGATGTAAAGCTCACGTTGTTACGCTTTCTCCCGCAACGCTTCAATGTAAGTCGATCTTTTCTCAGAGAGGAATTCTTCCACAGGATGGCCCGGGGTCAAGTCATAGAGCTGTATACTGTAATCGAGATATTCGAGGGCTTTCTCATAGTTCTCCATCCGTTCATACGTATACCCCGTTAAGTAATGAAGGGGAGGCATAAGATACAGCCCCTCGCTTTCTATACACCAGTCGATTCCCTCATTCAATAAAGCTAAGGACTTTTCAAAGTTTCCCAACATGGTATGGGCTCTTGCGAGATTATAATAAAACCTTGTCTTGATCGATTTATTCGTTAGTATCCTTTTCGTTCCAACTAGAATATGTTCAAGTCTGGAATAAAGCTCTACAACGGTTTCATATTGACCAAGTTGGTAACGGTAATTACAGCGCGTCATCATCATTTCCATTTCAATTTCAGAGTAGGCCCTTTTGTGTCTGGGAAAAATATCAAATGCTTTCTCAAGCATGGATTCTGCTTTTTCGTGATCCTTTTCGACTTCGAAATAATAGATGCTTTTATGCCAGTATAAAAACTGCAATTTCTGCGGGTCATTGTAAAATAGTGGATTCTTCTCCTCTGTTCGGACAATGTCCATCATTTCCTTATATTGATACACCACCCGCAAATTCCTCACTTGTTTTTCAACTTCATGTACATAATCCAGTCTTGGGGTGGAACCTATATGAAAGAAATAGTTCACATCCACGCCAAGCTTCTTCGCAATCTGATATAGGATCGTAGCGTTCGGATCCGATTCCCCCTTTTCAATCAGGCTGATCAGGGCTTGTGTACAAATCCCATCTGCCAGTTCTCCTTGAGTCAGGTTCATTTCATTCCGAAGCTCACATATCTTTTTTCCGATTTCGGCTAGTTTCATTGATTCCACCTCCACCTAGGTTAGAAGATGCTTCACTGTTGCTTTCCCCTTCTAACATATTCAGCTCTTTTTCCCCGAACGAATTCTCCACCAGGATTATCAGGGTAAAATTCAAATAGTTGAAGACTGTAATCCAGATATTCCAGTGCTTTTTCAAATTGGTTCATCAGCTCATAATTGTATGCGATTTGATAGTGTAGGACTGGCATCAGATATAGCTGCTCATATTGGATATTCCATTGAATACCCTTGTTCGCCAATGAAATCGATTGTACGTAATGTCCCAATCGTGTATGCGCTCTTGCTAAGTGATAATACAGTCGACTTTGTATCGTTTTATCGGAAACAATCCTCTTTTTTCCACATAATGCTGTTTCTACCTTATTGAAATAATCAATGGCTTGTTCATATCGATTTGATCGATGCTCATATCCCCAAGTGACATAAACAGTTCCAGTTCAAGCTCTGTATAGGCTCTTTTCTGATTCGGCATCAATGCCAGTGCCTCCTCAATAATCGATACAGCTTTTGGATAGTCCTTCTCCACTTCAAAAGAATAGATGCTCTTATGCCAAAGCATATATTGCATATTATGAGGATCATTATAAAACAGAGGATTTTTCTCTTCCGACCTTATCATTTCTTTCAAGCCCTCAAATTTATAATTGATGCGCAGGGCTCTTAGCTGCTTTTTTACTTCCTCAATATAATCCAATCTAGGGGTGGAACCAATATGAAAGAAATAGTTCACATCCACGCCAAGCTTCTTCGCAATCTGATATAGGATCGTAGCGTTCGGATCCAATTCACCCTTTTCAATCAAGCTGATTGATGCTTGGGTGCAAATTCCTTCTGCCAGTTCCCCTTGGGTAAGAGTCATTTCTTTTCGCAGTTCATTTATCTTTTTTCCAATTTCGGCTAGTTTCATTGATTCCACCTCCGTACCGGTAAATGTCTCTACCCAAATTACTTTGGTTGATCCAATACCCTTAAATAGTGGGACCTTTTTTCAGATAAGAATGTTGAGTAGTTATGGCCCGGGAACAATTCAAATAAAGAAATACTATAATCAAGAAACTCTAGTGCTTTTGCATAGTCCCCCATCAGCTCATAATTGTAACCAATTTGATAGTGAAGAGCCGGCAACAGGTGAAGTTCCTCACTTTCAATACACCAATTGATCCCTTCGTGAAGGAGAGCTTGGGAATCTTCCAGATTCCCCAATCTGGTATGAGCTCTTGAAGAATTATAATATAGTCTTGTCTTTATGGTTTTATCTACAGGCTCTCTATTTGTTTCATCCAATATGGCTTGGACTTTCTTCTATTGATCTATAACTTCTTGATAACGCCCTAATGTAAATTGATAAGTGCCAAGAGCCATCATCATCTCCATTTCAAGTTCAGTGATAGCTCTTTTTTTGTTCGGTAATAAAGTAAAAGCTTCTTCAATAACAGACACAGCCTGTTCGTGATCTTTTTTCACTTCAAATAAAAAGATACTTTTGTGCCAATATAAGAATTGAAGCTTTGTGGGATTGTTATAAAATAAAGGATTCCTTTCCTCTATTGAAACAATCTCCATCATCTCTTTATATTTATATGTTATACGCAGGGCTCTGAGCTGCTTCTCCACCTCGTTGATATAATCCAACCTCGGTGTGGAACCAATATGAAAGAAATAGTTCACATCCACACCAAGCTTCTTCGCAATCTGATAAAGGATCGTAGCGTTCGGATCCAATTCACCCTTTTCAATCAAGCTGATTGACGCTTGAGTGCAGATCCCTTCTGCCAGTTCCCCTTGGGTAAGAGTCATTTCTTTTCGCAGTTCGCTGATTTTCTTACCGATTTCAGTCAGTTTCATCCGTCTTCCCTACCTTCTTGATTGCAGCTCAAGCACGTCCTCCATCTTCTGGTCAATAAAAGCCACGAATCGGGTGTTTTTCTGAATGTGGAAGTAGTTCCTTCCTTTTTGAAAATAGGAGAGGGCTGTCTCATATTCTCCTTTCAGCTCAAAGTTATAGCCGATTTGATAATATAATTGAGCAATTCCGTACAGGCGTTCTTCCCTAATCGTCAATTTCAACCCTTCCCTGCAGTATTCGATTGATTGGTCATAGTCTCCCAGTCGTGTGATGACACGTGCCGTATGATAATAGATGCGGGTCTTGATGGATTTATCCTGAAGATAGGGATTGTGCTTCGCTGCCTCCAGGGCATTTCCGTAAACTTGTAACGCTTCTTCGTATTTCTCCAGAAGGGCCATCATATTCCCCAGTGTGATTTGAAGACGCATCTCCCTCTCCGTCATGGCCCTTTTAGGATCTTCGGTCAGTTTGATGGCCGCACGCACCATCTCGATTGCTCTCTCTTTATCCCCTTCGACTTCGCTCACGTAGATGGCTTTATTCCATTCCAACAGTTGCTTATTTTCCTTATTAGTTGTAAACAAGGGATTCTGTTCTTCCTTTTTAATCAGCTTGATCATCTCTTCGTATTGTAAGTTGAATCGAAAGGTGTGAAATTGGCGCTCCACATTTTTGATATAGTCATGTCGTTCGGTCGACCCAATTTCAAAAAAGTAATTCACATCTACCCCAAGTCTTTGGGAGATCCGATAGAGAACCGTGGCGCTGGGATAAATGTCTCCCTTTTCGATTCGGCTAATCAAGGCCTGGGTGCAAATTCCTTCTGCCAGCTCGCCTTGCGTGATACCGATTGCTTTCCTAAGTTCTTTAATCTTCTTACCAATAACTGAGTAGTCCATGTCCTCTCATCCTTACTTCGTTCTAATTTTCCAATCCTTTTGTTTCAGCCAGATTTGCTTTCACTTCCTCTATCTTTCGATCAATGAAGTCGACAAACTTCCTATTCTTTTGGATATGAAAGTAATTCCGCCCCTTTTGAAAATACGGTAAAGAGTCTTCCAGTTCACCTTTCAATTCGAGATTAAATCCAATCTGATAGAACAAGTCTGCTATTCCAAACAATCGTTCTTCACCGATGGTCCATTTCAATCCTTTTCTACAGTATTCCATGGATTCGTCGTACCGCCCCAAGCGCGTCAAAATCCTGGCTGTATGATAATAAATTCTTGTCTGGATCGACTTATCCTGGAGATAGGGATTGGGTCCAAGCGCATCTTGCACCCTCTCATAAACCGCTAGCGCCTCTTCATACTTGTCTTGAAGAGATAGGAAATTGCCGAGTGATAACTGTAACCGCATCTCCCTCTCCGACATCGCCCTCTTCGGGTCAGCCGTCAGGTGGTAGGCATCCAGCAATACGCTGATGGCCCGGTCTTTGTCGTTTTCGACTTCTGCTATGTAGATGGCCTTATTCCATTCGAGCAGCTGCTTGTTTTCTTTGTGATTGATGAAAATCGGATTTTTTTCTTCTTTTCGCACGAGCTCGATCAATTCGTCATACTGCAGTTTAAATCGGTAATTGTTCAATAATCGTTCCACGTTTTTTATGTAGTCAAAGCGCTCGGTGGATCCGATTTCGAAGAAGTAGTTCACATCCACCCCGAGCTTTTGCGAAATGCGGTAGAGCACCGTGGCGCTGGGATAGATATCCCCTTTCTCCATGCGACTGACCAGTGCCTGCGTACAGATTCCATCAGCGAGTTCCCCTTGGGTGATGCCGATGGCTTTTCTCAATTCCCTTATTTTCTTTCCTATGATTGAATAGTCCATTCTAATCCACCCCTGCTGTAGATATGTTCGTTTCGAATATGGGTTTGCACAATGAGTAAATATTAATATTCTTATAGATTCTGAGATTTCCGCAATGCCCTATCATATTGACCTCCTACACCGGTCAAGGTAGGACGAGAGCAGAATTACATGTACTTTTGGAATATGGTTTAATGAATTCAACGACAAATTACAATACCTTTGGACGGCGCTCTTGCTTAGGGAGCGTCCTTTTTTTATGCAAAAGAAAAATATTAATATCCTTATAACTTCTGAGAAATTCGCGCTTTGATTATGAAATATTGAAGGTCCTGCCCTGCCGTGTGTCGAGAATGGAAATCCACTGAATTTCCGGATATGGTTTAATGAATTCAACGACAAATTACAATACCTTTGGACGACGCTCTTGCTTAGGGGGCGTCCTTTTTTTATGTAAGAAAAATATTAATATCCTTATAACTTCTAAGAAATGCACGCTTTCATTATGAAATACTGAAGGTCCCGACCTTCCGTGTGTCGAGAGGCGGAATTCACTGATTTTCCGAATGTGGTTTAATGGATTCAACGACAAGTTACAATACCTTTGGACGACGCTCTTGCTTAGGGGCGTCCTTTTTTTTTGGGCCCATAAATATTAATATCCTTATATTCTTTTAGGAATAAAGGCTTTTATTTCGCAAAATACGTTTTATCCCGAAGGTATTCCTTCACAGCAGGATTCCATCCATTTTTGATTTATGGTTAAATAGACCCAACGACAAATTTCAATACCTGTGGATGACGCTCTTGATTAGAGCGTCTTTTTTTATTCTTTTATACGTACGAAGCAGCCGGTGGTTTCAGGCCGCCGATTGGTGAGCGTCTTTACTCAGATTTCATACAGTTCCAACGGGAGACCATCGGGGTCCGAAAAAAAGGTGAAGCGTCTGGAGGTGTAAGGATCGGTGCGTATATCCTCGACTTCGATGCCGTAGTGGCGTAGTTCGTCCACTGCGTCTTTTATATTCATCACTTCAAAGGCGAGGTGCCTGAGTCCCCTGGCTTCCGGATAGCTGGGTCGCTCCGGGGCATCCGGGAAGGAAAAGAGTTCGATGATGTAGGAACCGTTCAGGGCAAGGTCGAGCTTATACGAGTCACGGTCTTCCCGGTATACTTCCCTGATGATCGTGAAACCAAGGAGATCGGTGTAGAAGGCCTTGGAGGCTTCGTAGTCTGAACAGATGATGGCAATATGATGAACAGCCTGTAGTTGCATATGTCTCCTCCATGTAAAAAAGGAGCAGCATGTTTCAGCTGCTCCTTGATGATTATTTGATGGTTTCGGTCAGGACCGGTACGATTTGTTTTTTACGTGAAACGACGCCTTTAAGAAGCGCACGGTTGTTCTCAAGCTTCACGTTGAAGGCTTTCTCGACTTCTCCTGCCTTGCTTCCAAGTGCAAGGGCCGTCGAGTCGTTCTCAAGGATGTCAGTGACAACAAGAAGGAATAGATCCAGGCCTTTTTGTTTGATGAGGGTTTCGATGGCTGCCTCCACTTCTGCTTGGCGGCCGAAGACATCGTTCAGGTCGACGACATTGATCTGAGCGACTTCAACCTTTGCTGTACCCATGGAGAACTCCTTGGCATCAAGCGTTACAAGCTCGGCAACCGTCTTCGTGCTCATATTGGCTCCTGCTTTCAGCATTTCAAGACCGTATACCTGTGCGTCAACACCGGCGATTTCAGCCAGTTCATTCGCTGCAGCCACGTCTTCATCCGTGCAGGTCGGCGATTTGAACAGGAGTGAATCTGAGATGATGGCAGACAGCATGAGGCCCGCCATTTCCTTCGTCACTTCCACGCCTTTCTCTTTGTACATCTTATTCAGGATCGTCGCCGTGCAACCAACCGGCTCGGCGCGGTAATACAACGGGTCAGCCGTTTCAAAGTTGGCGATACGGTGATGATCGATGACTTCGAGGACGCGTACTTCTTCAATGTCTACGGCACTTTGCTGGCGTTCGTTGTGATCAACCAGGATGACCGTGTCTGCTTCAGGCGCGACCTTTTCCACAAGGCGTGGGGCCTCCACTTTGAAGTGGTCGAGGGCGTATTGGGTTTCCCCGTTCACGTCGCCGAGGCGTACTGCTTCCACTTCTGCTCCAAGTTTGCTCTTGAGATCAGCATAGACAAGGGCGGATGTAATCGTATCGGTATCGGGATTCTTGTGTCCGAAAATAAGCGTTTTACTCATGATCATACTCCTTTTATGTAAGGTTTGGTGAATTCTCTTATTCATTTTCTTATATTACCATATTTGACGACAAAACCGAACGGAGATCCGACGAATTTTTCATGGAAAAATGGCACGTTATAGGGAATTGGGACCCTTCCTGATTCAAAAGAAGCCCGCCGGGAGCACCGGCAGGCCATCTCTTATTTCAAGCTGTCGTAGAACTTCTTCGTCACCTGGACGGTATGGGTGCTCCCCCGTTGTCCTGGACATTTTCCAGGAGCATGGCAAGGACCATATCGGGATTGTTCTGGTCATAAGAGACGAACAGTCCATTTTCTCTTCCTTTTGATCCTTGTTCCGATTTGATTTCAGCTGTACCGGTTTTTCCGGCAATGGCTTTACCGGCAGAGTTCGCTTTTGTGGCGATTCCTTCTGATACGACCTTCCTCAAATCCGTTTGCAGCAGTTTTGCCTGTTCCGTTGTCACGACTTCTTTCTTCCACACCTTCGGCTCCTGGTCGAGAACGAGCTGAGGTTCCATCATGTTCCCGTCATTGATGATCCCTCCGTAAGCACTGGCAAGGTGGACGATATTCATGAGCACCTGCCCCTGCCCGAAAGCGGAATCCGCAAGCTGGACTTCTTTCTCGATCTTTCCGTCATTGGATACTTGGGAGTTATAGAGTGGATACTCAAACGGGATATCCTCTCCGAATCCGAAGTTCTCTTTCAGACCCTTCACGAAGGTGTCGGCACCCATATCAAGTCCGGCACGGGCAAAATAGATATTATCTGAGTATTTCAGGCCGCTTTCGAGATCCACCGAGCTGTCGTTATCAAATACGCGGACGACCTTGTAATTCCCCCATGACTCATCCTTCTTCCACGTCTTCCCTTTGATGTCATACGCCTTATCCGGATCAAGCTTGCCGGATTTCAACCCTACGGATGCGGTGATCCCTTTCATTGTGGATCCAGGTGAATAGGTGATCTGGAAGCGATTCTCAAATGGCTTATCCGGATCTTCCGAAAGTTCTTTATAGCGGTCAGAAGATATTCCGAGAATCATTTCATTCGGGTCAAAGGACGGGGTGCTGACCAATGCCAGGGCTTCACCCGTCTTCGGATTCATGGCTGCCGCCGTGCCCGGTTCCTTCTTCATCTGGGCATAGATTTTCTTCTGCAGGTCTGCATCTATGGTAAGCTTGACGTTCTTGCCGTTCTCCACTTCCTGCTCGGCGACCGTCACTTCATCGCCATTTTCCTTCGTGAGGAAAATGCGCTGGCCGTCTTTCCCCCGGAGTTTGTCTTCAAATACCTCTTCCGTTCCACTGACCCCGATGAGGGAATCGGCTGTGTATCCTTTATCCTTCACTTTCTCCAGCTTCTCTGCTGTAAGCTTTCCGATATAGCCCGTCAAGTGGGCCGTCGCTTCTCCGAACGGATACTCCCTTGCTTTCACACGCTTGGAGTAGAGCCCATCAAGATCGATGACTTCCAGGGCAAGGGGGCGCTCGGAAAGGGGCAGCTTCTTGATCGGAACGAAATACTCCGGCTGCACCCAGCTTTGATCGAGTTCTTTTTTTATCGCCTCTTCCGACGTATCAAGGAGATCGGCGACCTTTTTCAAATTGCCTTCATCAAATTCACCAGGTACGATCCCGATCTGGAACGCTTCACCGTTCACGGCAAGGGGCTGATCATTACGGTCGTAGATTTCCCCGCGCTGAGCGGTGATCGTGTCGATCCCGACCTTATCCCCATCCTCAAGTTCAGGCAGAATAAAGGAAGGATCCCAGTTGACATACCAATCCTCTTTATCATCCCGCTCTTCTTTTGTAAGCTTCACGTTCTGATCGTACTTCACTTCACCGGCCGAAGTGTTGAAGCTGATGGTGACGGGGAACTCAGCTTCCTTCTTTTTATCCCAGTCCGTATCATCCTTCGGTGCTTTGAACGTCACCTTCAGATCCGATACACCGGTGTCCTCATAAATTTTCTTATACCGGTCGACAAAATCCTTCTTTTTATACGAGTCCTTTGTCTCGGTACTCAAGTAGCTGCCGTACATGTCATCAAACGTCTGTTTATTCCACAATTTCACATAATCCTTCAGGCGATCATCGGGCTTCGATTGCTCCTGACACCCCGCCAGTACAAGTCCGAATACCAAAAGGAAACATAGTAAGAGTATCTTGCGCATGAAATCGTCATCCCCTAATGTAGATTTTTCCTCTATTTTCATTCTTTCAAAAAGACCGGTAACTTTCAATAAAAAGTCACCGATCTGTACCATTAAAATCCACCGCTTCCTAAGGATTCTCTTCAATGGATGATGCATTTTATAAAAAATTTGTTATAATAGACAATCGTAAGAGTAATAAGGAAGAAATCCTAAGATTATATCTTGCAAATATTAATCGACAGGTGGAATAAAAATGAACGACTATCGCGTTTTACTGTATTACAACTATGTAAATGTGGAAAATGCAGAGGAATACGCTCCTCAGCATAAAGCCAAGTGTGAAGAAATCGGACTGCTCGGACGCATCCTGATTTCTGAAGAAGGAATCAACGGAACATGCTCCGGAACAGTTGAACAGACTGACGCTTACATGGAGTATATGAGAAACGACCCGCGTTTCAAAGACACGGTCTTCAAAATTGAAGAAACAGATGGCCACGCGTTCAAGAAATTGAAGGTCAAATACCGTAAAGAACTGGTTACCCTTCGCCTTGAAGATGATGTAGATCCGAATAAACTTACTGGCCAATACCTTGAGCCGAAAGAATTCTACGAACAAATCCAGCGCGAAGACACCATCGTCCTCGACGCACGGAATGATTATGAATATGACCTTGGACACTTCAGAGGCGCGATCCGCCCGGATATCCGCAACTTCCGCGACCTTCCGCAATGGATCCGCGACAACAAAGAAAAGTTCATGGATAAAAAGATCATCACCTATTGCACAGGCGGAATCCGCTGTGAGAAATTCTCCGGCTGGCTCCTGAAAGAAGGATTCGAAGACGTTGCACAGCTTCACGGAGGCATCGTGACGTACGGTCAGGATCCAGAAGTGCAGGGTGACCTATGGGACGGCCAGCTCTACGTATTCGATGAGCGTATCTCAGTACCGGTCAACCGTAAAGAGCACGTGGTCATTGCCCGTGACTTCTACGACGGCGAACCATGTGAACGCTACGTCAACTGCGCGTACCCGCCATGTAACCAAAAAATTATCTGCTCTGAAGAAAATGAGCACAAATATATGAGAAGCTGCTCTCACGAATGCCGCACACATCCTGAAAACCGTTATGTACAAGAATACGGTCTCACAGAAGAAGAAGTGGCAGAACGCCTCGCTGTAATCGAGCGTGAGAAAGAAACAGCTGCGATCTAAATAGAATCACAAACAAGCTGCCGGATGTCGGCAGCTTGTTTTTTTATTTTGACAGTTTCGAGTTTCTTTAATAGATTTTTGAGGGATTAGGGGAAAATTCCAGTTCGCTTATTACTTTTAAGTTCATCTACTTTGGTAAACATTAGTACTGTTATTTTTAAGAGTGAGCGGTTTGTATCTAGTCCGTTCCTTTTCGCTGCAGGCGCTTGCTTTCCTGCGGGGAGGGTGTCGAGCCTCCTCGTGCCTGCGGGGTCTCGCCACTCCTCCTTTTCCGCTGGAGTCAAGCGCCTTGCGCTTCAATCCACTCTTTGGTTTTAATGCCGATATGAGTGGTAATCGACGAGGATTCGAACATACGACATTCACGGTGGCAGGTTTTTTTAGTTAGGCATTTGTCTTATATGGCTCGCAGTCGCGATGGTTGTTCTTCAAAAGCGTGTAAAAGGCACAGGAGCGTTCCTTTCCGCTGCAGGCGCTTGCTTTCCTGCGGGGAGGGCGGCAAGCCTCCTCGTGCCTGCGGGGTCTCGCCGCTCCTCCTTTTCCGCTGGAGTCAAGCGCCTTCCGCTTCAATCCACTCTTTGGTTTTAATAGAGGGTGGTATATGAATTGATTTTTAATTGAGATTTTTAGAGCATCCTGAATAAATTGTCTTAAACAAATCAGTATAGAAAAATGTACTGTGGCCCCCTCTTGTTCTAATCACCTTGAAAAGATAGTATCATTTCCAAGAACAATAGCAATTGCTCCTCCAAAATACACAGTGCAGCGGAGGCCGACCGACTCCAGCGGGAATAGCGGGCAGGGTGAGACCCTGCAGGCGCAGGTAAAGCGGCTCACCGTCCACCCCGCAGAAAAGCGGACGGCCGCAGCGAAACGGAACGCCACTTCTCCCCTCTAAACCTAATACAAAGGTGGATTGTCAGACAGCGATCACTCATCCTCTTCCACACAATGCAGTGCAGCGGAGGCCACCCGACTCCTATGGGAATAGCGGGCAGGGTGAGACCCTGCAGGCTTGCCGAAGCGGCTCACCGCACGCCCCATGGAAAGCGGGTGGCCGCAGCGAAACGGAACGCCCCTTTTCTCATCTATACCTAATGAAAATGTGGGTTGTCAGACAGCGATCACTCATCCTCTCCCACACAGTGCAGTGCAGCGGAGGCCGGCCGACTCCCGCGGGAATAGTGGGCAGGTGAGACCCTGCAAGCGCAGCGGAACGGAACGTCCCATCCCCCATCCATTACTAATCAAAAAGAGAACCAGCTTATCCTCCTCCAATACAAAACCTTCCAACCACTAACCCAAGCAGATTATTAGTCAAACACCCCGTCCAACCACTATGATTATTCCCGTACCAAACGAAGGAGGCAAACCACATGAACGAAAAATTCAAAGAACTGCTATCTCCATATACATTCAAAAATGGAATCGAACTCAAAAACCGCGTGATCATGGCACCGATGACGAACTTCTCATCCGATGACAACGGCAACGTGACAGATGCAGAAGTCGACTATTACGCCCGCCGCTCACAA
Organism: Rossellomorea marisflavi; assembly: GCF_009806575.1. Lineage (NCBI taxonomy): Bacteria > Bacillati > Bacillota > Bacilli > Caryophanales > Bacillaceae > Rossellomorea > Rossellomorea marisflavi. The sequence continues at coordinate 3,730,071 of NZ_CP047095.1, forward strand.
GGTGTCAGCATGGTCATCACGGCCTGCACCAATGTGACACCGAACGGAAAAGGGTTCCCAGGTGAATTCGCCGGTCATTCAGATGACATGATCCCAAGCCTTGAGCGTCTTGCTAAAGGCATCAAGGACCAAGGCGCCAAAGCCATCCTGCAAATCTTCCACGGCGGCGTTCAATGTCCACCGGAACTCGTGGATGGCGACGTCGTGAGTGCAAGTGACCTCACAGGCGAAAACGGCGAGAAAAAAGCCCGCGGTTTATCTCAAGGTGAAATCGAAGAAATCATCGAAGCATTCGGTGAAACAACACGCCGTGCCATTGAAGCCGGATACGACGGAGTCGAGATCCACGGTGCGAACGGATATCTTCTTCACCAGTTCTTCTCTCCGATGACAAATCAGCGTGAAGATCAATTTGGTGGAAGCCTTGAAAACCGCATGGCATTCCCACTTGCTGTTGTAGATAAAATCAAGAGTGTGGTGGATGAGCATGCCACTGCTCCATTCCTTGTCGGCTACCGCTTCTCTCCTGAAGAGCCGGAAGAGAACGGCTTCACCATGGGTGAAACCTTGAAGTTTGTCGATGCCCTAGCGGATAAAGAACTTGATTATCTCCACGTATCACTCTTTGACTTCTTCTCTACACCGCGCAGCGGAGTGGATGATCTTGAGAAAACCCGTATCGACTACCTGCTTGAAACCATCGGTGACCGTGCGCCCCTTATCGGCGTAGGTTCCATCTATTCAGCAGAGGATGCGTATAAAGCATTCCAGACCGATGTACCGCTTCTAGCAATCGGCCGCGAGCTCATCATCGATCCTGACTGGGTTCAGAAGATCGAAGAAGGTCGCGAGAATGAAATCATCACGGAAATCGATAAAGAAAAACAAAAAGAACTCGTCATCCCGGATCCACTCTGGAATGCCGTCTTGAATACTCCAGGCTGGTTCCCTGGCGTTTAATACGTGATATTCAACAAAAAGGACCCTTGCGCTGCATGTTGCACGCAAGGGTCCTTTTTCTATTATGGTCGGCCACATACTCCTAAGAGCTTGCAGAGCCAGTTTTTCAATTTCTTGATGATGTCACGGATGTGATCTCCCCAGCCGCCGTGGCCGTCGTCGTCACCGTCTCCATCATCACCGCCGCCGTCACCTGGATCATCTTGCTTGACCTCTTGTACGATGCGGTCTTCCAGCTCCGGTGAAACCGGGCTATTCTTCTCAAGGTATTCTGTCATGACTTCGAAGTCCACTTGGAACAGCTCCGTCATGCGTCCATCGTCTTTTGCTTCCTTCAGCATGGAGTATCCGTCTCCACCATCTGCTGTGAACGCATTTGTTGCCACTGTGTACATCGCTGCTGGATCAAGCTTTTCAAATCCGTTGTCTGTTTTCACATCAACAGACCATACACGCTCTCCAACAGGCTGATTCACATCATACTTGAATTTGATTCCTGAAACCTGCAGGAAGCGACCCTCGCCGGACTCGACGGCGCTTACGCTATGCTCGAGTGCCTGCTTGATTTCTTCTCCTGTCAGATCGATCGCAACCAAGTTGTTGCCGAAAGGCAGGGTTGTCAATACATCTCCGAGCGTGATGTCTCCTTCATCGATTGACGCCCTGATTCCTCCACCATTTTGGAAGGCGATATGTGTCTTCACCGATTCGTTGGCTTTAGCCACCATTCCATCGGTGATCAGATTTCCAAGGTTCGTTTCCTTCGTACGGACGTCAGCGCGTTCTCCATTCAATGGAACGTCACTTGAACCGACCACTTCAGACATAAGCTCATCAAGAGGTGCTTTGTACTCCTGTACTTTTGCTTCTGCTTCAGGGTCTTTTTCATAATTGGCAAGTGGGACAAGTTCCCCTTTGTATTCCTTGATGACACCTTCAGGATCGAATGTGACATCGAGATTACCGATGTTGTTCAAGTATTCTCCTGTCTGCACGATCAGTGTAGGTTCGTCCTTTTCAACGAATGTCGGTTCTTTCAAAGCCGTGTGGGAGTGACCACCGACGATTACATCAATGCCGTCCACTTCTTCTGCAAGATCCTGATCAGGTCCGTATCCAAGGTGGGACAGGACGACGATCTTATTCACACCTTCTTCTTGGAGCATGGAGATCGTCGCATTGGAAGATTCCACGACATCCTCGAACACGATGTCTTCACTTGGGTTGGCAAGGAAAGAGGTGTCAGGCGTCGTCAATCCGAAGATTCCGACCTTCTCACCGTCGATTTCCTTGATGATGGCAGGGTAGATCTTCCCGCCTTCAGCCGGGTCACCGATTTCATCTTTGTAAAGCGGGGACAGGTCCTTATCGGCTGTCACGTTCACGTTTGATGATACCATCGGGAATCTCATTTCTTTGATGAAATTGGCCAGGACGTTTGAATCTTTATCAAATTCATGGTTACCGAATGTCATGGCATCGAAATTCAGGTCGTTCATGAATGACAGATCTGCCAGACCAAGATACTGGCGGAAATAAAGTGTGCCGGAGAATACATCCCCTGCATCCACCAGGAGGGAATTCGGTTTACGAAGATCATCCACTGCCGTCACAAGCTGCGGGTATTGCTCCACATGGGCATGGCTGTCATTCGTATGAAGAATCGATAGATCAAAGTCCTTCGGCTCTTCAGGTTCCTGTTGCGCATTCAGGTCAAGCTGTGCCACCAGGGCATCATGATCGCTTGCACGCCCATGCTCTTCCATATAAGGAGAGTTGAAGTTGACGATGTCAAACTCGGCTTGATCAGCCAGGCGATTCGACACAAGCATATGATCGAGCACCTGTGCATTTCCTTGATACGAATACGTATAGCGCTCGTTTGCAGGAAGTGTCTCGATTAAGTTCGTGAGCTCTTCCCCTTTAAGTTTTTGAAGCGGTGCAGAGAATTCAAAGTCATTCAAGTCGCCAAGTACCACGACGTTTGCCTCTTCATTCTTCGCTTCGATATCTGACACGAAGCCGTTGATGACTTCTGCAATCTTCAGACGTTGTGTTTCACTTCCAAGGGTAGGAGGCTGGTTGCGTCCGAATAGCGGCTCGTCTCCACCTTTGGAGTTGAAGTGGTTGGCGATGACGATGACGTCTTCACCGTTGAAATCAAACTGTGCTGCAAGGGACTTACGGCTACTGCGGAATGCATCGTTCGTCGGATCGATACGCCCAGGGTTAAGGGTCAGGGAGCCGTTTTCGTATCCCACTGCAGTCGTTTGATCTCCTTTTTCACCTTCTGCCAGGGTGACGCGCTCAGGGTTGTAGAGATACCCTACGCGGATATTCCCTCCTGGAACCCCTCCGTCCTGCTTATCCTGTGGAGCGATTTCCGTCCACTTGTAAGCTGGGCCGCCGAATTTCACGGAAGCATCGCTCAGTGCTTTATAGTTTCCATCAGCCTTCACCGTACCGTCATCTTTCGTTCCGCTGTCATCTAGTACTTCCACAAGACCGATGATATCAGGAGAACCAAGATTTTCGACCATGGATTTGGCCAGTTTGTCACGCTTGGTGGTGTCAGACGCGTCAAAGTTTTCGATATTGTAGGAAGCAATCGTGAGCTTGTCTTCATCTTTTTCAATCGTCGTCGTTTCAGGAGTGAACTCACGCTCGTTCAGAGCAGGAAGCTCATCATCATTCACAAGAATTTTGAAGTTGCTGAAGCTGTAGCTGATGACACCCGTCACGGTACCGTCGAACTGATCGCCGGTCTTCGCTACGTAATTGCGGTCTTGAAGCTGGATGAACATTCTTTCCGGGTTTTGGTTGTCCGCCGTCAGGAGCGGAGCACCTTCTTTGGTATAGTTCTTCCCTTCCACCTGTTCAGTGATGACCGGAAGCTCTCCATACTTCTGAGGTCCTGTAACCGTTGGGTCTTCTAGGGAAATGCGCATGCCTTCAATGCTTTCATAGAAATCGATGGCATCCACATCAGGGTTGAATTCTTCCAGGCCGTCACTGTCGATGACATCTGTCGGAGGGAAGATATCCTTTCCGATCACGAGGGCTTCAGGAAGCTCGTTACCGGAAGACTGGACAACCACATTCCCGTTCTGGGAATTGATTTCCGTCGTGGTAAGGTCGGTTTGAAGCTTTTCCGCATACCCATCAAGGACCCATTCTTTCACCTGTCCGTCAACCTTCACGGCATCCCCTGTACGGACTCCGTGGGACGGTTTATAGACAAGGATCCCTTCTGATGTCTTCTCGTTATCATCAGGCTGATCATCCTGCATGTAGAAATTGCTTCCATCCACAACGTGAGTGACGATCCCTTCTACCTCTTTGACGTTTTTCAGGTTATAAGGGGACGTATGACTTTCACCTTGGATGTCATGGATACGAAGCCCTTCAATCCCTTCAAAAGGATCGGGTTCACCCGGCTCCGCTCCATCAACGGTGATGGCCGTCGGATTTTTCAGCCCGGGTACGTTGAAATAGGCTGTAAGCTGGCCCGTCACGACGATTTTTTCGCCGATCATATCCGGGTTGGTCTGCAAACCGAACTGTGCACGGAACGAGCTTGGAAGCTGAACCGGCAAAATCTTCGCCGGATCCGTCTCATTTGCCGAATCGGCTATGGCAATATTGAAATCATTACTGAAAGGAGCTTTATTATTATAATTGGAACCAGATATCGTGTGGCCCACGATATATCCAGTGACCGTTCCGTTGCCTGTGTTGTTATCGATGGCTTTTTGTACCGTCATGGTGCCGGCTGCACCAGCCGCTGCAGGAAGCATGGCAATCAACATGACAAAAACGGTCATCAAAGCGAATAATGGCTTTTTCATGGTTTTCACTATTTCTTTCCTCCTCCGAATTCAACAATCGGAAATGAGCTGATATCGTCATTATGTGCCCATTTCAAAAAACCTACCCTCGAATAACCCTGTACCTCCAAAATGTAAGCGCTTTCTTTTATCTACATTCCTTTTGCCGATAAACCCGATTCTCTCTCTGCATATAGGTCCGGCAACCCACCACCGATCCTTTCTTCCCGCATGGTTTCAGCGGAACATACCAAGTTTCCCATTTAATATATCATTTTTCTGTCGAAGATTAAGGAATAATGAAAAGATTAACAAAAATGAGACGATTGGTTTATGAAACCTTCGTATCTAAATGTGTATTTTTAGTGAAATAGTCTTACATCTGGTAAGACTTCTTTACAAATTCGGTATTCCGTAAGCACATGAACGAGCTTCCGAACCTCTCTCCAATGGCGTCATTAGGTACAAGTGTTTATCTTGCAAACGGAATCGCCTCCTCCTTCATTCCCCCAGTTGTTGAAAATAAGAATCCTCCTTTCTTTACTAAAAAGAAGTCCGAAGAACCCAGATCACAACCTCCTGATTAATCTTTTTATTGTTTTTTCCACGAAGACAATGTAATATATACATTACATTAAGCAATATATATATTACATACAATAGGAGGAACTATGCAGACGAAGGTTAAGCAGGCCCGTATGGAAAAAGGAATGACACAGGCAGAGCTCGCCAGGTGCGTTAATGCAACGCGGCAGACAATCGGACTGATTGAAAAGGGATCATTCAATCCAAGCCTTCAGCTCTGCATCGCCATATGCAAAGCAGTAGGAAAGACACTGGACGAATTATTTTGGGAGGATGATGAACAATGAGTTGGTTGACTATATTTTTACCAGAGGATGAATACAAACAAAGGAGATTGATGTCATTTTTGGCAGAAGCGGCCGTCATCGCTTTTCTCACGACATTGATCGGGGCAGCATTGATTCGCTTTACGCTCATACCCGTGATTGGTTCGGAAAAATCTTTTCTGATCATAGCGGCCGTCCTGATCCTCTACCCCCTTATCCGCTACATTCTTTCAGGCATGGAGTATGGTGATATCTTCACACCACAGCAATACAAAAAGCAGATGAAGCACATCACCTTCCGATCCATCACATTCTTCATCCTATTCAACCTGATTTATACCGTCGCCACCAACTACCAAGGATGGGCATCCACCCTCCAAACAGCAGGTCTCGCCCTCATCGCCACGACCCTGCTCTTCCTGATCGACATGAGCTCACTCACCACTTCATACAAGAAAAACAAGAATTTGGAACCGTAATACTCGTTAGGGCCAAAATAAATACGAATTGAAAAAAAGACGTAGAAGGGCTTTAACCCTCCTACGTCTTTTTAATCGAATAACGCGATATTCGATAACAGCGATGATCGGCATGAACGTTCAAGAGAATACAATGAACTTTGCTTTAATGGGAAATATTCATTGGACTTCCTTTTGACAATCGATGCAGAAAAATGCTTTATTGTTTTCAATTTATCGAGGGCGGAAAGCACCACCCCCAGCAGAAAGGCACGGACCTTCCACAGCACCATCCCCTTCCCAAAAAAGAGAGGGAAGAACGGATACATATCAATCAAAAACTCCTACAAGCCCGTCATCTGAACAGAGTGCCTTGCAGCGGAGGTGGGCTGACTCCTGCGGAAAAGGAGGAGCGGTGAGACCCCGCAGGCACGAGGAGGCTCAACGCCCTCCCCTCGGAAAGCAGTCCACCGCAGCGGAAAGGCACGGACCCTTACCCAATAAGACCCCATCAAAAACAAAAAAAGAGCATGACCCAAAAGGCCACACTCCCCTAAAACTCATTCCATCCAATCCGGTTTCCCGAACCCTTTAAACTCTTCATCAATCACTTTCTCAAACTCATCCGACTCCACAACCGCCTTGATATCCTTCGACACCTGTGAATCCTTATCATCCGTATTCACAACCACCCGGTTGCGATACTCATCCGGCATATTCTCAAGCTGAAGTGCATCTAGCAAATCCATATCCGCCGCAAGAGCAAAGTTACCCGGCACAGCCGCTAAATCCACACTATCCACCGTACGTGGAAGCTGAGCCGCTTCAATTGCCTTGAACTTCAGGTTCTTCGCATTCGTCTCGATATCCTTCTCCGAAACCGTCAACGGATTGCTGTCCGCCTTCAGCGTGATCAGCTTTGCATCGGCAAGGATCTGGAACGCACGCGCCGCATTCGTAGGATCATTCGGGATCGTGATTTCGCTTCCTTCCTTGATGCTGTCGATGGAATCAAATTTATCAGAATAAATGCCCATCGGAGCCGTCGGAACGGAAATCAGCTCGGAAAGCTCGATTTTGTTTTCTTTCGCAAAGTTTTCCATGTAGATTTTGTGCTGGAACAGGTTGGCATCAAGATCTCCCTGTGCCAATGCATTATTCGGCTGGATGTAATCATTGAATTCCTTGACCGTCACTTTGTAGCCCTTTTCCTCAAGACCAGGCTTGATGGCTTTTGTCACCATATCGCTATATGGTCCGGTTGTCGCTCCGATGGTGATATCTTTTTCATCTTTTTTGTCGCTGCTGTTGCCGCATGCCGCCATGAGGCTGACTGCGATGGCAAGGCCGAGTAGTAATGTCCATTTCTTCATTGTGTTTCCTCCATTATCTATCGTTTGTCTACTGCTTTGGCGAAAATGTCGCCGGCATATTGGATGACTTGTACAAGACAGATCAGGACGACGACCGTCGTGAACATGACGGTGTTGTCATATCGGTAGTATCCGAACCGGATGGCAAGGTCACCGACTCCTCCCCCGCCGATCGTACCCGCCATGGCGGAGTAGGCGATGAGGGAGATCGCCGTGATGGTGACGCCTTGGATGACCGCCGGTTTGGCTTCCGGAAGAAGCACGTCCTTGATGATCATCCACGGGCTTGCCCCGACCGATACAGACGCTTCGATGACGCCCTTGTCGATTTCCTTCAGGGCGGTTTCGACGATCCGCGCGAAGAACGGAATCCCCGCGACGGATAGGGAGACTGAAGCCGCCGTCGGTCCGATCACATCCCCTGTGAGGAACTTCGTCAGGGGAAGGAGCGCCACCAGAAGGATGATGAACGGGATTGACCGGACCATATTCACAATGAATCCGACGATGGATTTCACGAAGCGGTTCTCGAGGAACAGGCCCTTATCCGTGGTAAAAAGGAGCACTCCGAGAGGAAGTCCGATGACAACGGCAATCAACAGGGAGATCCCCACCATATACAACGTTTCTAAAAATGCCTGATTCAGGTCCGGCAAAATATCAATGATGGCTTCAGGCAGCATCTTCAAGCACCTCCAGACTTTGTGTGCGCTGGGTGATGAACTCGATTGCGGCATCGATCTCGGCACGTTCTCCGATCAGTTCCATGATGAAGATACCGAGTGGCACTTCCTGGATGTATTCGATCTTCCCGTGAAGGATATTCCCTTTCACGTGGTACCGCTGGAAGACATCGGATACGACGCTTTCTTCTGCAATGGAGCCTTTGAATTGGATCTTGATCAAGGTTCCTTTCCTCGCTTTCGCCAAGTGATCCGGCAGATCGAACTGAAGGATCGTCTCGATGAACTGCCTGGTCAGGGGCTCCTTCGGATTCGAAAAGAGGTCATATACGGGACCTTCTTCAATGATCCGTCCATCCTGCATCACGGCCATGCGATCGCAGATCTCCTTGACGACTTCCATCTCATGGGTGATGAGGACGATAGTCAGTCCGAGCTCTTCGTTCAGCTTTTTCAATAATTTCAGGATCGACCTTGTGGTATTCGGGTCGAGGGCGGATGTTGCTTCGTCGCACAGAAGAACGGATGGATTGTTCGCAAGCGCCCGGGCAATGCCGACGCGCTGCTTCTGGCCTCCGCTCAGCTGAGCGGGATAGGCATCTGCCTTATCCGATAGACCCACCATGGCGAGAAGCTCTTCCACACGTGGCCGGATCTCGGCCTTTGGTACCTTGGCCGCTTTCAGGGCGAATGCCAGATTACCGTAGACCGTCTTTGCTTTGATCAGGTGGAAGTGCTGGAAGATCATACTCGTCTTCTGTCTTGCCGACCTGAGCTCGCGCGGAGACAGCTTCGTAAAGTCCAATCCGTCAATGATGACTTCTCCAGAAGTAGGTCTCTCCAACAGATTCAAGCAGCGGATGAGGGAGCTTTTCCCCGCTCCGCTATACCCGACGATTCCAAAGATTTCACCCTTTTCAATCTTGACGGAAACGTCATTGACGCCGATCACTGTTTGTTTTTTCGTTTTATACTCTTTCACAAGATGGTTGATCTCGATCATTGCGCTTCACCTCTTATTTCCAATAAAAAATGCCTCTTTCAGCTGAAAGAAGCATCGCATATCGATCATCGACTTATCTCTCAGAATGAAAAACATCCTGCAGGAATTAGCACCGTTCCATATGGAGGTTGCCGGACGTCATAGGGCCTGATCCCTCGGTCGCTCTTGATAATTTGAATACTATATAATTTTAGAAGATTTCATCTAAAGAGATATTAATGGGTATTTGGTTGGGTGTCAACTGCCATCCCTACCTACGGAAGCTATGTAAGCGCTACCTTTACTTTAAGATTAGGCTTAAAATTTTTTTGGTCCTTTCAAAATGTTTGCTCATTTTCGCCAATGAATGGTCCCTCTTCATGCTGCCACCACTTTGACGAAGCCTTTCATTTTCCATATGATAGGCTTACATAATCATTGATCCGGAGGTCACTATGAACATTCTATTAGTAGAAGACGATAAGACGATCGCAGCAGGACTCGAATACTCCCTGCAGAACGAGCAATTCGGCACATTTGTTTGCCATAATGTCGCTGCCGCTGAGGACATGATCAACACCCGCTGGACAGAGATCGATCTGTTCCTATTTGACCTGTCCCTTCCCGACGGCAGCGGCTATGATCTGTGCTCCCTTGTGAAAAAAAAGAGCGATAAACCGGTGATCTTCCTGACGGCCATGGACGAAGAAGTCAATGTTGTCATGGGGCTCGATATGGGGGCAGATGATTACATTACAAAGCCATTCCGTGTCAGGGAGCTCCTGTCGCGGATCAAATCAGTCCTCCGACGCTATGACAAGCAGACGCCGGCCCATTTCACACTCGGCGACATCAGGGTCCTGCCGGCTGATGGCAAAGCATATAAGGGTGGCGAGGAGATCCAGCTGACGGCCCTCGAGTATCGGCTCCTCCTGATCTTCGCCCAGCATAAGGACCAAGTGCTCACACGCACACAGCTCCTTGAGAAGATCTGGGATGTGGCAGGCGACTTCGTCAACGATAACACCCTTACCGTCTACATCAAACGGCTCCGCGAAAAACTCGAAGACGATCCGCAGAAACCGATCATCATCAAGACGATCCGCGGAATGGGCTATAAGGCAGGCGACCGCTGATGATGAGGAATAAAGAAATACGACTGTTCCTTGTGACGGTCGTGTTCATCGCGGGCATCGGCATCCTTTGCACGTTTTACATAAGTCGATTAGCGCCCCTGATCACGGCGGTCACCTCCCTCCTGCTCATCGCATGCTTCATGCTTTACACTGCATGGCGCTACCGTGAGATCGGGAAGCTTTCGAACTACCTTCGAAAGATATCAAATGGAGACTACTCCCTGGATGTCCGGGACAACCATGAAGGAGAGCTCAGCATCCTGAAGTCCGATATGTACAAGGTGACGCTCCGGTTATCGGAAAACAGCTCCCGTCTCCAGGAAGACAAGCTTAAACTGACCGATGCCATCTCGGATATCTCCCATCAGCTGAAAACGCCCCTCACTTCCATGATGGTCATGTCCGACCTATTGAGGGACCCCGGCCTGGATGAAGGAAAGCGCAGGGAATTCACACTCCGTATCCAGGTACAGCTTGAACGGATCGAATGGCTCGTCTCCTCCCTATTGAAGCTTTCAAAGATCGATGCGGGAACGGCACGTTTCAAGAAGGAAAAGGTGGACGTGTCTGCCCTCATACAGGACGCCGTCGACCCTCTTCTCATCCCCATGGAGATCAAGGGTGTCACACTCCAGCTTGAAGGCGAACCGGCCTCTTTTGTAGGCGATGCGAACTGGACGAAGGAAGCCATCATCAATATCTTGAAAAATAGCATCGAGCACTCAGCAGAAGGCGGGCTCATCACGATTACATCACAAGAAAACGCCCTTTTCACCGAACTCAGAATCTCCGATGACGGGAAAGGGATCTCGAAGGAGGACCTGCCCCATATCTTCAAGCGCTTCTACCGGGGAAAGAATGCATCAGAAGACAGCGTTGGAATCGGCCTCGCCATGGCACATAGCATCATGAAGAACCAGGACGGTGACATTGAAGTATCAAGCAGCCCTGCGGGAACGACCTTCTCACTAAAAATCTACAAACATACCATCTAACCAGGTGACAGAATTGTCACTTTCATAGTCACAGAGAAGTCATTTTAGGCAGATATACTAAAAGCATCAACCAACTGGAGGTACAATTTCGTGAATATCTTACAAATTGAAAATCTGTCTAAAGTGTACGGAAAAGGGGAAACGGCGGTCAAAGCACTCGATAATGTTTCGTTCACAGTGAAACAAGGGGAATTCGTCGTCATCATCGGACCGTCGGGTTCTGGAAAATCGACGTTACTTCACATGCTCGGCGGAGTCGATCGTCCAAGCTCGGGACGCGTCCTCGTCAACGACACCGATATGTACAGCCTGAACGAAACCCAGCTTGCCATATTCAGAAGGCGGCAGATCGGGCTCATCTATCAATTCTACAATTTGATCCCGATCCTGTCGGTGGAAGAAAATATCACACTTCCAATGCTTCTTGATAAGCAGAAAGTGGATCCGAAGCAACTCAATGACATCACAACCAGACTCGGATTGACTGAAAGGCTCGGCCATCTGCCGAATCAGCTCTCCGGTGGACAACAGCAGCGTGTATCCATCGGCCGAGCCCTCATCAGCAACCCGGCTCTCATGCTTGCCGATGAGCCGACGGGGAACCTTGACAGCAAGAACTCCGAGGAGATCATGGAACTCCTCAAAATGTTCAACAAGACATACAAACAGACGCTGATCGTCATCACCCATGACGAGCGCATCGCCATGCAGGCGGACCGCGTCATCTCCATCGAAGACGGCAAGATTTCTAAAGATGAGGTTCTCCGTCCATGAATATCGTAAACAAACTGACCCTCAGACATTTGAAAGAAAACAAGCGCAGGACTATGGTCACCATCATCGGTGTCATCATTTCCGTCGCCATGGTGACCGCCGTATCGACCCTGTTCGTCTCCTTCCTTGATCTCATGAAGCAAGACAACATCAACAAAGGCGGAGAATGGCACGTCCAGTACAAAAACATCAACCAGGAGCAGCTGGATGCCATTAAGAGTGAAAAGAATACAGATCATGTTTTTCTCCGCAAGGACCTGGGGTATTCGAAAATCGAGGATCCTCCGAATGCTTCAAAGCCTTATTTATTCTTTACTTCATTTGATGAAAAAGGCCTGAAGGAAATGCCCATCAAGCTGAAAGACGGCCGCTTCCCTAAGAATGATGGGGAAATCGTAGTTTCAGAGGATGTCCTGAATCAGAAAAACAAGCTTAAAATCGGCGACTCCTTATCCGTCGAGCTCGGTGACCGATTGATGGATGACACGACATTGTTTCAGGACAATTCATTCAATGGAGAGGAAGAAGAATTTCGCACGAAAGAAAAAGCTTCCTTTACTATTGTAGGGACAATAAAGCAGCCTGAATGGGAATACCCATGGGCTCCGGGCTATACGGTGATCAGTTCCTTAGACGATAAGCAGGCAGGAAGCACGGCGTTTGTAGCGGAGAAAAAGTTGAGCAAACATCTCTTTGATGATGCTAAAGCCTTCGCAAAAAAGCATGACATCCAGACCGTTGAGTTCAACCACGAGCTTCTGCGCTATTATGGAGTTTCCAATAACGATAACCTTAATGCGACACTTTTTGGGATGGCTTCCATCATTGTCGGGATCATCCTGATCGGCTCCGTCGCTTTGATCTATAACGCTTTTGCTATCAGCGTTTCGGAGCGCGCCCGCCACCTGGGTATGCTTTCAAGCGTGGGGGCGACAAAAATCCAGAAGCGAAACTCCGTCTTCTTTGAAGGGGCTATCATCGGCTTGATTTCCATCCCGATTGGCCTGATTGCCGGAATTGGTGGTATGGCCGTCACCTTCTGGTTCATGAATACCACTTTAACGAACGTATTTGCAGACGGATTAAAAATATCTGTTTCCATTACTCCCCTTTCTATCCTTGCGGCATGTGCAGTCTCGATTGTTACCATTTTCATCTCCACATTGATCCCTGCGAGAAGAGCATCGAAGGTATCAGCCATTGATGCGATCAGGCAGACACAGGATGTAAAAATGAGCGGTCGTAGTGTGAAAACTTCCAAACTCACCCGCAAACTGTTTGGCATTGAAGGAGAAATAGGGTTAAAAAACCTGAAGCGTAACAAGAAGCGATACATCGCTACTGTGTTCTCACTCGTCATCTCCATCATTTTGTTCCTCTCGGTATCGTTTTTCACTGACAACATTAAGAAATCAGCGGGCATGACACAGGAGAACTATGATTTTGACATTCAACTTACTGGTCCATCCAACAACCTTGAAAGCCTGAAGCCATTTGTGAATGCCGAAAACGTCACCGATTCCGTTTTATTGGAATATGTCTCGTTCCAAAGCTGGCTAACCAGTAAGGACGTTCCATCGGCATTAAAGAAAGATCCTGATTACCATGCGAACTTAAATGATGGGAAGTATGCGTATAACCTCCAGCTGCATGGCCTTGACGAGGAAGATTTCAAGGAGTACCTCAAGAAAACCGGTAGTAAAGTCGATCCTGACGGGGTTGTTGTAATCAACATGCTTAAATATCAGGGATCAGATCGCAAATTCTATCAATCGGAAGCACTGGATCTTCAAAAAACGAAGAAGCTGGACTTGTATGACTTCAACGGTGAGGAAGATGAAAAAGTCGGATCCATTCAAATCGACGGAGAAACTGATGAGGCACCAATGGGCGTCAGAGTCGGTTATGGGCTAAACCTGATCATGAGCCGTGATACACTTCAGAAAATCCAAAAGGAAACCGGCTCAACTAATTCCATCCCTTTCCTTTATCTGAACAGCTCTGATCCTTCCGCAACCCAGGAGGCGATTGATGAATCGAAAGGCGGAGACGTTGAGGTGTTTAACATCACGAAAATGAAGGAAGAAAACGAACAATTCTCCCTTCTGGTCTCCATCTTCGCCTACGGATTCATCACTCTGATTTCAGCCATTTCAATCGCGAATATCTTCAATACGATCTCGACGAGCATCTCGCTCCGGAAACGTGAATTCGCCATGCTGAAATCTGTGGGCATGACGCCGAAGGGCTTCAATAAGATGATTCATTATGAGAGCATCTTCTATGGGTTGAAATCGCTCCTTTACGGTCTACCAATCGGGTTTGCAGCCATGTATCTCATGCATATGGCCCTGAATGAATCATTTGAATACATCTTCTCCCCTCCTTGGATGAGCGTGCTGTTCGTGGTCGTTGCCATCTTTGCAATCGTGGGATCCGCCATGCTCTATTCCACAGGGAAGATCAAAAAACAGAACATCATCGATGGATTGAAGCAGGAAAACATTTAATAGGAAAAATCGGCTGTTAGCCATAGTAAAACCCGAATTCATTTGCCTGTGATGCAAATGAATTCGGGTTTTTAATTTATTTCATGAACATGACCATTTTATTGTCTCTAGCGGTTGATTGGAGTGCAAGACGAAGACTCCTGCGGGAAGAGTAGCTAATGTGAGAAGGCCTGCCGAGGAGGCTCACGGGCTACCCGCGGAAAGCGAAGTCTTGCACGGAAATCATGAGCGGTAGTAAGAACCTATACTGATATTGGTCGTCATTAAATGGCTACTTTTAAATTTTGTCCCACTCTCTTTTTCCTTACATATCCTTACTTCACCGTCACTTCAATCGGCTCTGACACCACATTCCACTCTTCCCCGAGCATGGTGAACGTATGCTTTGCGAATACTTGTGCCGTTCCTGGGGCGGTGGCTTCAATCGTATTGCCGTTGACTGTCACGACGCCATTTCCTTCGGCGACGAACAGTCCGGTCTCGATCTTCTCACGCTCGGCGACGCGGTAGCTGACGCGTGCTTTTGCATGGATGGTGCGTGTTTTTCCAGCTTTCAGATTTACTTTTTTGATTGGGATTTCAAGCTGCACAGGCGATTCTGTCAACCACTGCGTATAATCCGTAATCGGCCCGATGAGTCCGTCTTTCAGCTTATCGGCAAACGGAGGCTCGGCACGGAACGTCCAGTGCATGCTCAGCATCCCACGCTGCCTCATGTATTGAATGAACTCTTTGTACAGGGAACCATAACTGGAATTAAGGGTCACATCGTTGATCGTTCCGTAATCCACGAGCTTCTTCGCATTCTTCAGCTTTTCCTGCAGGGTGCTTGGGACGGCAGAAGAGAACAGATATCCTCCCGGCAGTTCAGGGGCAAGCTCATTGGAGCGCTGCATGCTGTCGAGGTAGAAGCTTTGAAGGACCACCTGATCCATCATGCCTTCTTCCTTGATCTCCTGAATCGTCTGCTCCTCCACATCATGGGCTTTCAACTCCACAAGGAGCATGACATTCTTGCCTTTGAACTCCTGGAGATATTCCTTGAAGGTAGGTACCTTTTCACCTGCGAATTTCTCGTCAAATTTGATACCGGCATCGAGCGCGCGAATTTCAGCGAGGGTCAGATCTTTGACCGCACCCGTTCCATTCGTGGTCCGGTCTACCGTTTCATCATGGATGACCACGAGGTGACCGTCTTTCGTGCGCTGCACATCGGTCTCAATCTGATCGGCACCGAGCTCATAGGCAAGGCGGTACCCCGCCATGGTGTTCTCAGGTGCAAGGGACGGCACGCCGCGATGGGCTGCTACCATCGGTCGTTGGACGATCGTCTGGTCCGGATACTGACCGAATGCCTTCACGGCAAGCTCAGGTGCGTTCGTGACGATCCCGTCGACGCCAAGGTGGATAAGCTCATGTGTCGAGGCCATTGTATCACCGCCTACGCCCCATACAGCAACCATCCGGTTATGAAGATAATACATGCCTTCTTCCGTCAGGACATTCTGAGGGATCATGACCATCTTGCTTTCACTCTTGTGGACATCCTGAACGATCTTCTTCAGATCATGTTTATTGAGATGGCGCTGATCATAATAGAGGCCCCCACGGATCCTCGGGTTCAGGTCTTTCACTGCTTCAATGATCCCCGTCTGACTGGACACGACATGGACATCACTGATGGACAGATCATTGAGCAAACCGACGACGGATTCTTCAAGACCACCCTTTTCCATATGTAGCACCGGGATTTTCTTTCCTTTGAGCGTCATCAGGACGCTCCGAAGATCCTTTCCATTTCCTTTCAGATTGCCTGAATCCCCGTCCACTTTGATCAGGGCAGAAGCCGTCTCATCATGAGGTACATCGACATTCTCCCCGTTGATGATGGTAGGGGCGTTGATCATGGATGTTTGAGCTTCCTGAGGCAGAAGGGCCCCTTCACCGTCTACAGGCGGCAGTTCACCTTCGAATGAGGTCAGCTTCACATTATCGTATTCCACCTTAGACCCACTCGTCTGGAACCCGACATCGCCATTGAGATATTTCCCGGCTTGGTCTGTATCGATGACCAGCTGCCCGTTGACATACTGCTGGACGCGTTTTCCGCTTGCGACCACTTTCAACCGGTACGTCTTCCCGTATTCCATGTTTTCAGTGTAAAAGTTACGCTCCGGCACGAGCCATTTATCAGCCGGCGTCCGCTCTGCGAATTCCAATCCGTTCACGTCCGAAGCTCCCCGGCGCACGGCAAACTGATAGTATGGATAGTTTTCGTGTTGGATCCGGTACATGAGCGATGCCCATCGCTTATCTTCCACGGCAGACTGGAACGTCACGTCCGCTTCGAATACATAGTCCCCTTCATCTTCTTCCAAAGGGACGATGACCCTGGCCGGTTTCGAGGTGGAGGAGGAATTCAGGACGAGCTTTCCGCCCTGGACGGCCCCTTGTCCTTCTAAGAGCTTCCATCCATCGGGCAAACGGCCATTCGCGATATCATCAAAATCCTCTTCCAATAGAACCGGGCTTGCGGCTTGTACGGAACTGGTCTGGACAGGGGCAAATAAGCCCAATGCCAATGTGGAAACGGCCATTGTACTGAATAATTTCTTCACGTGTAAAACTCCTCCCATGATTGGTTTTACTAGACTGATAGACGGACTGATCCAAAGGGCCGCACCCCACCTCCTTTCGTTCTGGTATGTTGCATTTAAGGGCAGATATGGTACACTTCAAATAGGTAAATAGACAGATAATTCTTAATATGACTGGGTGTGACTTCTTTGGAAATTGTAAACATGGTAGAGTCTCAGATCATCGCTTCCATCAAAGAAGAAAAGGATATTGATAAAGCGATCCGGAGCTCGGCGAACATCGCCTTTCTATTGATTGGGGATATCCTGACGGTCAAACCCTACATAGAGAAACTGAAAGAAGCGAATATGTATATCTTTATCCACCTCGACTTCATCGAGGGGTTGTCCAATACCAAGGGAGCGGTGAAATTCGTCGCAGACGTCTGGAACCCGACGGGCATCATTTCAACCAAAACCAATATGATCCGCTATGCCAAAGAAGAAGGACTCGTGACCATCCAGCGCATCTTCCTCATAGACAGGGGTGCCCTGCAAAAGGGGATTGAAATGATCAAGTCGTGCAAACCCGATGCTGTTGAAGTGCTCCCGGGACTCATGCCGAGGGTGATCGACCAGCTGTCGCACCAGCTCAAGCTCCCCCTCATCGTCGGGGACTCATCCAGGAGAAGAAAGATATCCTGGATGCCCTTGAAGCCGGTGCCCTGGCTGTCTCATCCGGTGACCCGAATATGTGGAAATTCGACTTATAGATTCACGATCTCCTTAATGCTATCAAGCACATATGAAGGCTGATATGAAGATTTTGTTAACATTTCTTTATTTGTTACCCCGGTGAGCACAAGGACCGATTGCAATCCATTTTCGATTCCCATCCGGATATCCGTCTCGAGGCGGTCCCCGACCATGTAACAGTCTGCTGGATCCAGCTTCAACACTTGAGAGACTACGTATTCCGCCATCCATTTCGACGGTTTGCCCGTGATGGACTCGATCCTCTCACCTGTCACCCCCTCAAGGGCACCGATCATCGCGCCGCAATCAGGAATCTGTCCGCCGAGTACGGGACAGGTCCGGTCAGGATTCGTTGCGATGATCGTCGCCTTATTGAGCCATGCCTGAAAGGCCAGATTGATTTTTTCATAGCTGAACTCCCGGTCCCAACCAAGGACGACGACCTTCGCCTGTCCTGCATCCTGGGTGAGGGTGATCCCCTCCTCCTGCAGTTCATCCAACAGGGGCTTTTCCCCGATGACAAGTGCCGCTTCCCCCGATTCCAGTGCATCCTTCAGAAACTTTGCCGTGATGAAATTGGAATTGATCACTTCATCAAGCTCCACTTCAATCCCGAGCTTCCTCAGCTTCTGCACATAGTCCATCCTAGTGGAGATGGACTTATTGGTCAGGAAGACGACCTTATCGCCCCGTTGTTTCAGGGCAGCGATGGCATCTGCCGCCCCTTCGATCATTTCTTCATCCAAATACACCGTTCCATCCAAATCAAAGATAAATCCTCTAGTCACGTTCTATCTTCACCATCCTACAGTTGATTTTTCGACATGCGATTGGCTATTGCCTGGAGCAGGAGGACAATGATGACAAGCACCACAGACATCGCTGCCGCCGTGTAATATTCCCCTCGCAGGATATTCTGGAAGATTGCCAGACTCATAGGCGCCCAGTCGGCAGGTGCCAATAATATAGATATACTCGTTTCCTTGATAACGGTGATGAAAACGAGGATCGATCCGGCTGCGATTCCCGGAAGCATCAGCGGACCGATGATCGTGATCGCCGCCGTCAGGGACGTCGCCCCGAGGTTCACGGCCGCTTCTTCAATATCCTGCTTGATGGCCCTCATCGTTCCCATCGTGGATCGCACCATATACGGAAGCCTGCGGATCGTATAGGCGACGATGAGGAGGACCGCAGTCCCTGTCAGGTGAAGAGGCGCCGTGTTGAACGTCTGGATCAAGGCAATCCCGAATGCGATCCCCGGTACGACGAGTGGGATCGACGTCATGAAATCGAGCTTATTGGAATTCTGCCTGACGACGAAATAGGATACAAACGTCGCGATGATCACGCTCAGAACAAGGGCTCCGAGAGCCAGAACAATACTGTTCTGGATATTCCCAAGGGAACTCGTGAAGATCGTCTTATAGTGGTCAAGAGTATAGCCGTTCGGCAAAGGATTCTTCCCCCAGGTGGTCGCAAGGGACTGTAGCACGATCGACAGCATGGCAAGAAGCGGGAACAGGACGAGTACGAAAGAATAAACGGAAAGCGTGCGCGTCAATCCCTTTGAATCATTCAGCTTCTGCTGCTTCGGTTTCCCTGAAACGGAGCCATAGTTCTTCCCCTTCGTGAACAGATGCTGCAGCCAGAAGAAGAAGGCCGCCACGAGGACCATGATCACCGTCAGGATCGCAGCTCCGCCCCAGTTGAAGAATCCAGCGATTTCCCGGTACGCTTCGACCACGAGGAGGTTCATCTCCTTCGGTGCCAGGATGATCGGCGTCCCGAAATCGGAGAACGAAACCGTGAAGATCAAGAGTGCACTTGAGATCACACCCGGAATGGCCAGGGGAAACGTGACGAAGATAAACGTGAACCAGTTCTTCGCTCCAAGGTTCAAGGATGCCTCCTCAAGGGAGATATCACTCACCTTGAATGCCGCCACCATCGGCCACAGGGCATACGGGAAGAAGAAAAACACCTGCACCAGGACGATTCCGGCCATGGAATAAGGGTCGATCAGCATCCCTTCCCCGCCGAGCTTCTGATAGATGTACGTCACCCACCCCGAACGGCCGAACATGATGATCACGGCATACGCCGAGATGAACGTCGGAACGATGAGGGGGATCGTACAGAGTGCTGAAATCGTCTTCTTGAGCGGCATCGTCGTCCGTGCAATCCCATAGGCGATCGGCACGCACATGACGATGACGATCAGTGCGACCAGGACGGCGAGCCCAAGACTGTTTTTAACCGCTGAGAAATAGGTTTTATTCGTGAAGATCTTTTCATAGTTTTCAAGGGACACGGCCTTGAACTTCTCCACCGTGGAGCTGAAGATCGTCGGATCCGTGATGGAGCCGAGTAGGTTCACGGGCTGCCCCGTGAAGCTGACAAGGAACACCGACAGGAGCGGAAGGATCAGGAATACACCAAAGAAAAGATAAATGAGGATCTTGACGACGCTTAGTCCATTCCACCGTCCCTTCATATGAGAAGCACCCTTTCAGGATCGATGGTGAGCTGGATCATTTCCCCTTCGGTAAGAATTGGTTCACCCGGTACGAATGTCGTATCCACGACAAGCTGATACTCATCGACTTGAACGTCATAGCGGACGATGGACCCGAGGTAGGTGGAGACGAGCACTTTTCCTTCGATGATGTTTGTCGCTTCACTTGTGATGGTCCCGGGCTTGAAGGTATTGATGTTTTCCGGACGGACGATGACATTGACCTCTTTATGGTCCACGCGGTGGGTCGATTTCAGCACATAACCTGCACCCTTCACGACGGAATAGCCGTTTTCCGTATCCACGACGGTCCCCTTCATGACGTTCGACGTACCGACAAAATTCGCAATGAAGGGAGTCGAAGGCCTGCTGTAGAGCTCGATGGGCGTCCCGATCTGTTTCACTTCCCCGCTGTCCATGACCGCTACCCTGTCCGCCATGCTCATGGCCTCCTCCTGGTCATGGGTAACGAAGATTGTCGTGATGCCGAGGTCCTGCTGGATGCGCCTGATCGTGTTCCGCATGGAATGGCGAAGCTTTTGGTCAAGGTTTGAAAGTGGCTCATCCATGAGGAGGACCGCTGGCTCCATGATCAGGGCGCGGGCAAGGGCGACACGCTGCTGCTGGCCTCCTGAAAGCTCGCTCGTCAGACGCTTCGCATGCTTGTCGAGTTCTACGTATTCCAGGATCTCCATGACCTTTTGCTCCATGGCTTTCGGATACCGGCCGAGCTTCCGGTTCAAAAGCCGCATGTAAATCGGAAGCTTGGCGGCTACGTTGCTCGCATTCAGCTGTTTGATGTTGAGGCTGTAGGCGACGTTTTCAAACACATTCATGTGGGGGAACAAGGCGTAGCTCTGGAACACCATCCCGCAGTTCCGCTGATTGGGCGGAATGCGGTTCACCTCTTTTTGTCCGATGGTGATGATGCCGGATGTCGGCTGTTCAAAACCTGCAATACAGCGCATCGTGGTCGTCTTCCCGCACCCCGAAGGGCCGAGGAGGGCGAAGAATTCCCCCTCCTGAATATCAAGATCGACGTTCTTTAGCGCCTGCACTCCGGAAAATTCTTTTGTTAGTTGTGTCACTTTGACTGATCCCATTCTTATCTCATCCCCTATTTTGGTGTATTACTGAAACTTATCTTTCCATTCGTTCCTTACGCGATCGTAATTCTCATTCACCCAGTCGATATCAAGATCGACGGCATGCGGTTTGACTTTTTCAAGTGTAAGAGGGGTCTTGGACTCCACTTCCGGGTTGATCGGGATATGATACCAGTTGGCTAGGATCTGCTGACCATCCTTGGAGAGAAGGAAATCCATGAGCTTCTTGCCGCCATCGGGATTCGGTCCGCCTTCAACAATGGATACAGGGTTCGTCAGGATCGGTGTTTTATCCGGAACAACGAAATCGACGCTTTCCCCTTTTGCTTTCTGCTCGTAAGCCATGAAGTCGAAGCCGACTCCGATATGGGCTTCACCCATTGAGACCGCTTTCGTTGGAGCGGAACCTGAATCCGGCATGGAGTTTGCCTGATCTACGAGCTTTTCAAAGTACTCCCAGCCCTCTTTCTCACCGCGTTGCATCATCTGATTCAGCACCATGAGGGTTGCGGTCCCAGATGCAGCCGGGTTGGAGAATTGGATCTTTCCTTTCCACTTCGGATCAAGAAGATCATCCCATGTCTTCGGCGCTTCTTCCTCCGATACAAGCTCTGTATTATAAGCAAATCCGAGAACGAAGATTTCCGTACCCACATATTTGCCGTCTTCATGCTTCACCTTGATGCCATCTTCCACTGTGTCCCAATCTTTGGCGAAATCCGGAATGTAGGAACCGATGATCCCTTTATCCGCTGCCGCTTCAAACGGAAGGATCCCGCCGCCCCCATACCAGACGTCCCCTTGGGGATTATCCTTTTCTGCCATCATCCGGTTTACCAATACGTTCGTTCCCGCATACTGAACGTCAACGGAACCACCGTGGAGTTCCTCGAATTTTTGACCGAGCTCCTTCGTCATATCCGGTGTTTCCGGAGAATAGAACGTAATCTGTCCCGTTTTGCCGTCTCCATCACCGGAACTCTTGTCTCCTGCGCAACCTGCAAGCAGGCTTCCTGCCAGGATCATGGAAGCCACGACCGATAGTGATTTTTTCATCTTGAAATCCCCCTATTTTGTTTTTCGAGTTTCCGGGCAAAGAAAAAGAGAAGACGCACCAATGTAAACCCTTACATTTTAAGGGTTATCAATTGGGCTTCTTCTCAAAGTCTCTTCCCAGTCCTATTCGATTACATTTATTATACAAAAATATCTGAATTTTACAACATATAATTTACAAATTGTTTACAAATGGGAATAAGGGCATGGATGCCCACGCCCTTCTCTCTTACTCTATTCGTTTCGTAAATAAGTGGAATGAAACGCCAAATGGATCCCTCACGAACCCATATCCTTCCGTATAAAACTCCGGGGTGAACGGCTTCAGGATCTCAGCTCCACGGCTCACCAGCTTATCATATATTCCCCTTGCTTCTTCAACCGTTTCAAATGTGAGACATAAGGAAATATGACTACCTGGTGTAACGGGTAATCCTTCCGTATCATCGGCAAGCATCAATGTGATGTTTCCGAATGAGAGGACAGCTTGGTCGATCCGATTCAATCGATCTTGCTCTATGCCGATTTTCGCACCTTCAGGTCTATCGCTTATTCGTTGGATGTATCGTGTTTCGGCACCAAATATGTCTTCATAAAACGTTCTTGCTTCTTCTGCCTCGCTTGTCATAAGTACATAAGGTGATACGTCGAATGTCATGATTCATGCCCTCCTTTTCGGTATACTGATAGTATAGAACTGATCGGTGTCAGTTTCCGGCACCGTTGGGAGGATGACAGTGAAAAAATCTACTCGTTTGTATCATATGATCCATTACATGAATGAGGTGCATCATTTCACGTTGAGTGATTTGATGGAAGAATTCAATATTTCTAAAAGCACGGCACTTCGAGATATGAGAGACCTGGAAGAGCTTGGCGTTCCATTCTACAGTGAAAGCGGTCAGCATGGCGGGTATCACATCATCCGCGAAAGGGGCTTAACGAAGATCGATCTCACTCCTCAGGAGCTCCTCGCCCTTCTCTTCGCCTTCGGAAGTATCTCCCAGCTTCCAACGATCCCCTTCAACGCTACATATGACGGGATATATCGCAAAATCATCAGCCATTCAAGTACTGAACAAAAGGCGGAAATCAACCGGTTTTTAGGCAAATTTCAGTATTTCAACAAAAGTGGCCAGGCAACGATTCCACACTTTGAGCAAATGGTTCAAGCCTCATTCAGCCAGCAAATCTGCATGATCCATTATCAAGGCCGATCCCTGGCCTCCCCCTACTCAGTGGTCGGTTTCCTATTCAAAAACAGCAAATGGTATGCAGTGGTGCTGGAGATTCAAACGGATCGTGTCAGACTGTTCAGTATGGAAAAGATTGAAGATGTAGAGCTGAAAGACGATGTGACCGATGCTGGCGGCGTTACCCTTGAAAACTTCACTCACTATATGAGTCAAGGTGATATGGAAATCGTAGTCCAATGCACGGAAAAGGGGCTGTCCGATCTGACCTCTTATTTATGGTCAGATCAAAAAGTAATCAACCAAGAAGGACGGATAATCTTCACATCCTCCATACATCCTCGGGACATTCCTTTTATCGCCAAGCTTCTCACGAGATCAGGAAGGGAAGTGAAAGTCCTCTCCCCTCCGGAGCTAATAGAGGCCGTGAAAGAAGAACTCGCCCTCTCCCTCGCCCAGTACCAATAAAAAAACACCCGTGAGGCGAACAGTCTCACGGGTGCCTGATCCTATTTTCTTTCTTCACAGCTCTCCCGCTTCACCAGATGATTCGGGACAACCACCTTCTTGGCGAGCTCCCGCTTGGATTGGATCTGATCCAGGAGAAGCTCAACAGCGGATTCGCCCATGAATTCCGTGTACACTTTCACCGTGGTAAGGGACGGCTGCAGGAATTTTGATGTGGCGATATCATTAAATCCGACGATCGATACCTGCTCTGGCACCTGATACCCTGCTTCATGAAGGGCGCGGATCGCCCCGATCGCCATGGAGTCGGAGGCGATGAAGAAGGCGGTTGGAAGACGTTCCCCCTTCAAGGCTTCCTTCATGAGGCGGTAGCCGTCTTCCGAAGTGAAGTTCCCCTTCGTCCACGTGAATTCCGGATGGTACATCCCCCGGAGGGCCTGGTACTGGTAGAACGAGCATTCACGCTCGTCACGGATCGGCTGGTCTTTCGTGACGAACTCCTGTCCGCCTATGTATCCGATATCTTCGTGACCGAGGGAGGAAAGGTAATCAAGGACTTCATTCATCGCCTTCCGGAAGTCCACTACCACGCAGTCATAATCATCACTCGGGGAGTAATCGACCAGGACGAGATGGCGGGCGGCGCCTTCGAACAGATCGATTTCCTCCTGGCTGTATTTACCGACGGCAATGATGCCGTCCAGTCCTTCAAGGCGGGAAGGATCGAGGTCGTCCCCGCTCTTGAACAACTTGATGAGGTCGATGTTCCTCTCCTGGCATTCCCGTTCGACACCTGACCGGATCGCCATATAATACGGATCCGCCATCTCCTGCTGCTCGGAGTACCAGTAGACCAGGCCGAACAGCATGCGTTCCTTCATCTGCTGGGGATCTTTACGGTTGCGGAGTGTCTTATAGTTCATATCCTGAGCGATCTGGAAGACCCGCTTCTTTGTTTCATCGGCGACAGAGAGCGTTTCATCGTAGTTCAGGACCCTGGAGACCGTAGCAAGTGAGACACCTGCCTTTTTTGCAATATCCTTCAAAGTGGCCATCCCACTTCCTCCTTCTGATTACAAGCATTCGTTTCTATTATAGCGAAGAAGCGGGCATCACACACTTCATTCTCTGAGTTATTTCCATTCCACGATGGTGCTGGCATAGGGTGCAAGCGTGTGGTTCCCAACGGTTTTTTCGTCTCCCGTATGATTGAGGAGGAACAGATGGTCCTTGCCATCCAGCGTCCGCTTATACACTTCGACACCTGGCCCTGTTTCCATGGACCAGATCCCGTGGCGATCGATGACGCTCTTTCCGATTTCCTTCATCGACTCCCGGTCAAGTCCTCCACCGATGTAATACACCTGCCCTTTGCCATAGCTGTTCCGTGTAACGGCAGCTTTCTCTTCATAGAATGGATCCTGATAGCGATAGAGGACCTCGGCAGTGTCTGGTGTGATGAGATCACGCCAGACCGTGACCGTCCCTGACCTCTCCCCTTTGACGGTCAATTCCTGCCCATCGGCAAGCGCCTCGGTTTCGTGGATCCGGATGCCGCACAGATCGGTCACCATGCCTGGCAAGGCTTCCCCGAGACGGATGTTATTGTCCTCATCCCTCAACCCCGTCCTGAAGGAGAAGAGAATCGTCCCGCCGTTATCGGCAAACGTCCGCAATCTGTCAGACAGCTTAGAATCCATCATCTGCATCACCGGCACGACCAGTACTTTATAGGAATCAAACGGTCGGTCAACGGGGATCACATCAATCGAAGCGTTCCAATCGTAGAAGGCCTGATACATCCGCGTCAATTCCTTCGTGAAGTCGAAGCCTGAGCTTTGGACCTGCGAGCGCCATGACCAGATGTTTTCATAGCTGTACAGCACGGCGACATCGGCCTGGATCGGAGCGTTCAACAGCTCTTCATAAGGCTTGATCTCGGAGAAAAGGGACTGGACTTCCTTGTATTTGCGTCCCCGATGATTATCATGGTCCACGACCCCGAAGCAGAACTGCTCTGCTCCCTTGGTCATCCCCCTCCAGCGGAAGTACAGAAGGTCGGTACAGCCGTGTGCAAATGCCTGGTATGACCACATCTTGGCCTGATTCGGACGCGGCAGATACCCGATGACGTCATGTCCCTGTGCCCCCATGAGTTCCTCCACGATCCAGTAGTTCTTCCCGAGGAGACCACGGTTGAAGTCATGGTTCATGGCCACTTCTGCCGGGGAAATCGGTTCCGTCAGACCACCCCACACCGGATAGTTATCGTACGAAACGACATCAAGCTCCCGGGCATGTTCCGGGTGATCGAACCACTTATCAAAGAATCCTCCTGACACATTCGTCGTGACAAGCTGATGATCGCCTTTGAATTCCCTGACGATCTTCACCATTTCCTTCGCATAGCGATTCACGGAGAACGAACGGAATTTCGCCCAATCGAGCTTCAGGGACGGGTTGTGCGTCGTAACGGTAGGCGTCGGCATCGGGATTTCGTCGAATCCATTATACGTCTGCCCCCAGAAGATGGTCCCCCAGCGCTCATTGAGCTCGTCGACCGTCTTGTATTTATCCTGCAAGAATGTCTGGAACCCTTCATGACACTGATCACAGTAGCACTGATCACTGCCTTCGTGGCCGAACTCATTGTCGATCTGCCAGACGGTGATGCCCGTCTCCGTGCTGTAATGCTTCACGAGTTCCTCTGTGATGCGCGAACTGTAGGTCCAATAGTCCTTGGAGTTGAAGCAATACTGCCTCCTGCCCCCAAAGCTCCTGGTAAGTCCCCTCTCGTCCTTGGACAGGATGGACGGATGCTTCTTCGCTAGCCATGCCGGGAACGTTGCCGTCGGGGTCCCGAACATGACGGACAGATCCCTCTTTTTTGCTTTCTTGATCACTTCGTCAAAGAAGGAAAAGTCGAATTCCCCTTCCTTGCTTTCCATCAGATGCCAGGCGAATTCACCGATCCGGATCATGGTGGACCCCATTTCCTTGATGCCATCAAGGTCTTCATCCATCATCTCTTTCGGCCAATGCTCCGGATAATAATCCACTCCCAAATACATATCGTTTCCTCCATTCTATCGTTACCTGATCGGTGTCACTTCACTTGCTCCCGCTCCGGCTTTCACCACATAGAAACTGGCGGTCCTGCCGGTCGAGCCCTCATAGGCACTTCCTACTTCCTGAATAAAAGACGGAACGGCGGTTTCCGCCACCAGATTTACGGTGCAGCCCCCGAATCCCGCTCCCGTCATGCGCGCCCCGATCGTTCCATGATGCTGCCAGGCCGCATCGACAAGCGCATCAAGGGCATCACCGGTCACCTCATAATCGACCCGCAGGGATTCATGGGACTCCTTCATCAATTGTCCGAATCCATAAATGTCCCCATTTCTTAAAAGCTCTGCTCCTCTGCGCGTACGGTCATTCTCCGTTACCACGTGTCGGACCCGCCTTGTTTCCTCGTCCGATAATTGCGCCATCACCCGTGAGAAGTCCTCCGGCGTCAGCTCTCCAAGCGACGCAATGCCTTCAAGTTTCAAAAGCGCATCCTCACATGTTTTCCGCCGCTCATTATAGGCAGAACCCGCGAGTTCACGTCGTACATTCGAATTGGCAATCACGATGGAGATGCCTTCAAGAGGCAAAGGGATGTAGTCATACTTCAAGCTGCCACAGTCAAGGAGGATCCCCCGCTGTGCTTTCCCGAACCCTACGGCAAACTGATCCATGATGCCGCAGTTCACCCCGATATATCGGTTCTCCACTTCTTGACTGATCAGTACGAGATCTAGGGTGGAATGCTCGAGGCTGTACCACTCATTCACCATGACCGCGGTCGCAATCTCGATGGAAGCAGATGAGGATAGTCCGGCCCCATTGGGGATATTCCCCTGATAGTACAGGTCCATCCCACGTGGTTCCCCTTGAAGCAGATGGTGAAAGATGCCCTTCGGGTAGTTCGCCCAGCCATCCTCCGGATCATACGCGAGGTGATAAACCGGGACTTCAATGATTCCCGCTTCAGGAAAGTTTTCTGAGAACAGGCGAATCAGATCGGTTCCATTTTCCCTGGCCGATACATAGGTGCCGACACCGAGAGCGCACGGCAGGACAAGGCCCCCTGTATAATCCGTGTGTTCACCGATCAGATTGACCCTGCCGGGGGCGAAGAAGGTACGGATTCCTTCGTCCTTTCCTCCAAATACATCGGTCAGTTTCTTCATCGTGCATCCCCCACTTTTTCAAACTTCCAGATCGCCGATTGGAAATCTCCTGTCATTATGGTATTCTCTGTCCTCACAGTCCCACTGAAGAACGGTGGAATCAGGAAGCCGACATTCATCAGTTCATCTCCATAGTAGCGGGTCCCGCTTCCCTTCAGCTCATAAAGGCCATCGGGGTCAAGTCCCCGCATGGGAACGCGGATGAGAGAAGGATTCGGCTTCGCCAGTACCCGGTAAAAGGCAAGAATGGCCTCATTGGCATCGGATACCATCCACGCTGCATCACTTCCTTCGAATGGACTCACAAGGCGGTGGAACGATCCGAACTGAATGAGCTTGCGATTGGCTTTGAAGAAGGTCACCTGCTCCCTTACCGCCGCTTTCTCTTCATGGGAAAGGGCCGTTGCATCAAGCTCATAGCCGAAAGCCCCGAACATGGCCGTATGGAATCGCATCTCGATCGGTGTCGAGCGCCCTGTCTGGTGATTCGGTGAATTGGAAACATGGGCCCCCATGGAAGACAGGGGATAGACAAGTGAAGTTCCCCATTGAATCTTCAATCGTTCCACAGCGTCAGTATTGTCACTCGTCCACGTCTGGGGCATGTAATGAAGCATGCCTGGATCGAAACGATTGCCACCGCTTGCACAGGATTCAAACAAAATATGCGGGAACGCCTTCGTCAATCTTTCCAAAAGGGAGTACAACCCCAATACATAGCGGTGGGCCACCTCTCCCTGCAGATGTTCCCTGGAACCGACTTCCGTCATATTCCGGTTCATATCCCATTTCACATACATGATATCCGCCGAGCTGAACACATCGCTGAGTACGCGATACAAATGCTCGACCACTTCATCCCGGGAAAGATCGAGAATGAACTGATTACGCCCGTGGGACAGGGGACGGTCCTCCACGCCCAGCACCCAATCGGGGTGTTCTTCATAAAGGGAACTCTTCACTGAAATCATTTCCGGTTCCACCCAGATCCCGAACCCCTGATGCGCAGGCATCCCTTCTCGCAAACCATCCAGTCCACGAGGCAGTTTCCTTTTGTCCGGCGTCCAGTCGCCGAGGGAGGATGTATCATGATTCCGTCCTTCAAACCACCCGTCATCGAGGACGAACAGTTCTATGCCAAGATCCGCTGCCTCCCCGGCAATGTCGAGGAGTTTATCTTCATGAAAATCAAAATACGTTGCTTCCCAGTTATTGATCAGGACCGGACGCTCACGATCGCGCCACTCCCCTCTTGCCAATCGGGTGCGATAAAGCTCGTGATACGTGGCACTCATCCCTCCAAGTCCCCGGTCGGAGTAGACCATGACCGCTTCCGGCGACTGCAGGCTCTCACCCTTTTCCAGTCGCCACTCAAAACCGAACGGATTGATTCCGATCATGGCACGTGACACATCATGGGCATCGACTTCGACGCCCCCGAAGAAGTTCCCGCTGTAAACGAGGCTGAATCCGTAGACCTCTCCCGCATATTCCGTCGACGCTTTAGAACAAAGGGCAAAGAACGGATTATGCTTGGAGCTTGAAACCCCCTTCTTGCTGTCGATGGACTGCAGTCCTTTCCTCAAGGCCGTCTTTTCCACATGCCCTTCCCGGATCCACGCTCCGTTCAAATGAAGGAAGTCATAGTCTTTAACTGGAAAGTCCACTGACGCACTCAGCAGACGCTCCACCGTAATCGGTATATCTCCACCGTTCACGATGCGGGAGCTCCTGATCACTGCATCGCGATCATGGAACACGGTGTAGAGAAGCTCCAGACTGACATCGGCAACCCCATCCTGCAAGGTCAGGACGAGAGTCTCCGCTTCCTCCCCGGAATGCACATACACACCCGGAAGCCCTTCCAAAGAGGGCTTCCCCTTTTCGATTCTATGAGATTGATAGACAAACCCTGATGTCCGGCTGCCGTTTGCATGCTTCACCACGACGGCGGGCTCCCGGAAATCGGATGTGCCGTACACAGGGAATTCCTGTTTTAAGAACTCCAAGGAAAAGAGCTGATCCCCCTCATAGGGGAAGCACATATTCCCAAGCGGCTCAGACGGGAGCTGAAGCAGATGGGAGAAGTCCTCGCGGTGGCGGATTTTTTTCCCGTAATATAAATGCCCAGGGTTCCCGTTTTTCAGGATGGTTAAGATATAGCTGACGTTCTTCCCCTGGAGGTGGAATTGATTGGTTTCTTTATTGACAAAGATCGGCACTCAAATGGCCTCCTTTATTTCACCGCGCTTCCGAGCATGCCAGAGATGAACTGGCGCTGAAGGGCGAGGAAGAAGATGATGATCGGGATGGTGGCAATGGTGACCCCTGACATGACCTGACCGTAGTCGATCCTCGACAGGCCGAACAGGGAGGACAGTGCAACCGGGAATGTGTACATTTCATTCGATGACAAGGCAATCAATGGCCACAGGAAGCTGTTCCACTGATACAAGAATAGGAAGATTGCCGTCGCGGCAAGAGCGGGCTTCATGGACGGCATGACGATCCGGAAGAAGATCTTCCATTCCCCGGAGCCGTCGATACGCGCCGCCTCGATCAAGGAATTCGGGAACGCCAGCATATTCTGCCTCATGAGGAAGATGGCGAATGGATACGCCAGGTTCGGCAGGATCAACGCTTGATACGTATCGAGCCAGCCGAAGTTCGCCATCATCTTGAAGAGCGGGATGATCGTCGCATGATACGGCACCATCATGGATAGCAGGAAGATACCAAAGATGATGTTGCGTCCCCTGAAACGGAATTTGGCAAAGGCATAGGCTGCCATGGAACAGATCAGGAGACTGAGGACCGTATAGACAATCGCCACGAACAAGGAGTTGAACATGACCCGTCCGATATCAATCGCTTCGTTGAGATTCTTCACATTTTCCACGAGCTTTGCACCCGGGATGAGGACCGGCGGCTTCGAGAACAACTTCCCGCTCTCGTTCGTCGCTCCGATCGCTGCCCAGTAGAACGGGAAGAGGGAAATCAATGCACCGATGACAAGGACGACATACATGGTGATTTTTTTACCGATTGATTTTCTCATTCTTGATCCCCCGTTACTTTGAATTGGATGAATGTCATGATGGCGATGAGCACCACGATGACATAGGCAATGGTTGAGGCATATCCGAAGTCGAAATACCGGAAACCGGTTTGATACAGGTACATCCCGATCGTCAGCGTCGCATCACTCGGTCCGCCTTTCGTGAGCACGAACGGCTCATCGAATAGCTGCAGGGTCCCGATCGTCGACAGGACGACGGTGAAAAGGATGACCGGCTTCAGCTGCGGGATGGTGATGGAGAAGAACTGGCGGACCTTCGATGCCCCGTCCATGCTCGCTGCTTCGTACATTTCTTCAGGGATGTTCTGGAGCCCTGCAAGATAAATGACCATATTGTACCCGACCCATCTCCACGTCATGGCGAGGATCAGGGAAGCTTTCGCCCAGAATGGATCGTTCAGCCATGGGATGGCATCAAGTCCGACGGCCGCCAGCACCTGGTTGATGACTCCATCGTTCATGAGCATGATGGAGAAGATGATGGAATAGGCAACCAGCGAGGTGACCGCAGGCAGGAAGAATGTGACCCGGAAGAACCCTTTCATCCTGAGCAATGCGGAATTAAGAATGGAAGATAAGATGAGGGCGAGCAGTACCATGATCGGTACCTGAATGATCAGGAGGATGAACGTATTCTTCAATGCTTTATGGAAGATTTCATCCGACATGAGCCGCTTGTAGTTATCAATGCCGACAAAGGCAAGATTCGCCCCCTGTCCCGATTGAAAACTCATGATCAGGGACGAGATGATCGGATACAGCATGAACACACTGAACAGCACAAGTGCCGGTGCGACAAATAAGTAGGGAATATAGGCTTTCGTCTTCATACATCAACCTTCTCTCTATGATTCAATAAAAAAAGAGAGAGACACGAGGTCCCGGATTGATCCTGGCTCTATCTCTCTCATCATCGTGAATCGTCAGTTATTGATATCCCGCTTCGTACGGTCCTTCAATCGTTTGGCCGCATCTTCAAGGGCCTTATCTGCTTTGGCGCCATTGAACATATCAGCCTGTGCTTTGATCGCTTCATCCAAAGCCAGGGAATAATCCTTTGTATAGTACGCAGTCGGGATATCCTTCATCTCATCTGCGAACAATGACCAGATTTCCTGACCTCCGAAGAACTCGACGCCTTCAGTGAACACTTCAGAATCATAGGCCGTATTCAAGGAAGGGAACAGACCGTAGTCTTCCATGGCCATGATCTGCGTATCAGTATCTGTGGAGAAGAACTCCATGAACTTATAAGCAGCATCGGCATTTTTAGAGGAAGCAGGAATCATCCAGCCACCGCCGCCGAGGTTTGCTGCACGATTGCCACCTTCTTCAATGGCAGGAAGCGGGAACACACCCCAGTCGCCGCTTGTATCTTTCGCTTGATCCACAATCGTTCCGTAGTACCATGCACCGAATGGAATTGTTGCAACCGATCCGTCAGCCGTGGCAGAAACCGTTCCGTTCCATCCATCGACGTTCTTGATCAAGTCGGCATCGGCGAATTTCTTCTGAATTTCCATCGCCTTCACGGCTTTAGGATTTGTCAGGTCGATATTGCCTTTTTCATCAAAGTAGAATGCACCTTGCTGGTTCAGCATCATCCGGAACGTCGGATCATCCTTAAACATATCAAGCGGCATCGCAGCTACACCTGTTTTATCCTTGATGGTCTTACCTGCTTCCAAGAAATCATCCCATGTCTCGATGTCTTCTGCTTTCACGCCCGCTTCTTCAAAAATGCTTCTGCGGTAGAACATTCCTGAAGGACCGGCATCGAATGGCATGGCATAGTAATCGCCGTCCACTTGGGCAAGGTCATTCTTGAAGGAAGGGAACTTATCTTCATGGTCCTTGAATCCTTTTTCGGAAAGGTTTACGAATCCATCCGGAAACGCTTCCACATAGCCGTGGATCCGGTCATCTTCCACAAGTACGATGTCCGGCAGGCCGACACCGCCGGCTGCAAGGCCAGTGGAGAGTTTGTCATATACGTCAAGGCGTCCGATATCCTCGACTTTCAACTTCACATCAGGATTTTCTTTTTCATATGTTTTGATTGCTTCGTTCAATGCCCCGACGTTCACGTTCCACGCCCAGGCTGTGAGGGTCACTTTGCCGTCCTTGCCTTTTCCATCGCCACCGCTGCTATTGGAGCTGCATCCGGCAATGATCAGGGTCGCGATGATCCCCATCAATACGACTAACTTTTTCATCCTCTTCATCCCCTTTGTGTTTCGATATGTGTTAAAGGTTATTACCAAGCTGAAAAACTTCTAGTAAGCGTTTACATCTTACTTTTGATTTTAGTAAACTAGTTCGATCAGGTCAAGAGATTTTTTACTAAAAATTTTAATAGTTTTTTACTTTGTGAAAATAGAAGTCGTTTTGGTCGTTTGATCCTCGTTTATTCAAGGAGTTTGATTGCCGATAAGGACGTTCCTTTTCGCTACGGCGGCTCGCTTTGAGGCGGAGGCAGTTGAGCCGCTTTGGCTACGCCTCCAGGATCTCCACCTTGCCTCTTTTCCCGCAGGAGTCGAGCCGCCTAAACTTCAATGCGCTCTTGGTTAAGAGTAAAACAAACCTTATGTATTTGGTACAAGCTCAAATATTAGAGATTGATAGACCTTGAGGGTGCTTGCTTGGGGAAGGATGATGAATGCACGGAAGATTTAGCATGGAATCTGGATTCAATGGCCGATAAGGACGCTCCTTTTCGCTGCGGCGGCTCGCTTTCCGGCGGGAGGTAGTTGAGCCGCTTCGGCTGCGCCTCCAGGGTCTCAACCTTGCCTCTTTTTCCGCAGGAGTCGAGCCGCCTCCGCTTCAATACGCTCTTGGTTGGGATGATGGTGGCCATTCTTTATGGGGAGAGACCTTTCGTGCGGATAGCCTAACTGGAAAGAACGAGTTTCAGAGATCTTAACCTATTACTTTACTAAAATATTTTATCTGCATCTAAAAAAGGAGAGTGAGTCTCGGACAGAGTTACTTACCCTATCCTGGAACGCCCCCCATCACTTCTCTACCTTATTAAATTAATCCAGGGGCTGGATGCAATCAGGGCCATTCACCCTATCTTTACCAAAAAGTGCAGTGCAGCGGAGGACGGCCGCAGCGGAATGGAGCGATCCCATCTTTCCACTCCCTACATTCCAATTTCAATAAAGGGGTGCCCGCAATCAGAACCATTCACCCTATCTTTACCGAAGAGTACAGTGCAGCGGAGGCCGGCCGACTCAGAAGGGAATAGAGTGCGGGAGAGATCCCGCAGGTACGAGGAAGCTCGACCCACTCCCCTCGGAAAGCGGACGGCCGCAGCGGAACGGAACGCACCCATCTTTCCACTCCCTACATTTCAATTTCAATAAAGGGGTGCCCGCAATCAGAACCACTCACCCCATCTCCACCAAAAAGTGCAGTGCAGCGGAGGCCGGCCGACACCGAAGGGAATAGAGTGCGGGAGAGATCCCGCAGGCACGAGGAAGCTCGACCCACTCCCCCCGCCGCAGCGGAACGGAACAAACCCATCTTTCCTCTCCCTCCATCCCACTTTCAAAAAAGAAGGGTAGTCTGCGGATAGAATCACTCACCCCATCTTCACCAAAAAGTGCAGTGCAGCGGAGGCCGGCCGACTCCGAAGGGAATAGAGTACGGGAGAGATCCCACAGGCACGAGGAAGCTCGAACCACTCCCCTCGGAATGCGGACGGCCGCAGCGGAACGGAACAAACCCATCTTTCCTCTCCCTCCATCCCACTTTCAAAAAAGAAGGGTGGTCTGCGGATAGAATCACTCACCCCATCTTCACCAAAAAGTGCAGTGCAGCGGAGGCCGGCCGACTCCGAAGGGAATAGAGTGCGGGAGAGATCCCGCAGGCACGAGGAAGCTCGACCCACTCCCCTCGGAAAGCGGACGGCCGCAGCGGAACGGAACGCACCCATCTTTCCTCTCCCTCCATCCCACTTTCAAAAAAGAAGGGTAGTCTGCGGATAGAACCACTCACCCCATCTCTACAAACCAAAACAAAAAGAGCCCCTACCAAAGGGCTCTCTCCTCCATCAGTACAGCTTCCCCTGCCGATACAGCACGGTGGACAGCTTCATGACGGAATGAATATAGCAATTCTGCCGCAGGGAGAACGGGTCGCCGAAGAACATCGGAAGCACCGTATCGAACGTATGCGTCATCTTTTCATACAGCATCTTGAACACTTCTTCCTCCGAGTAAAACTGCGTCTCCCTGCCCTGCAGCCACTCGAAGTACGACACGATCACCCCGCCGGCATTCGCCAAGATATCCGGGATGACAATGACACCGCGGTCATTGAGAGAAGCGTCGGCCTCCGACTCAATCGGGGCATTCGCTCCTTCAACGATGATATTCGCCTTCACTTTTTCCACATTATCCTTATGGATCTGGTCTTCCAGCGCGGCCAGGATCAGCGCATCCAACTCGAGATAGAGCACGTCGTCTCGGTCGTGGACCTCGGCTTTGACCTCTGCTTCCTCCAGGGCCACCTCTGTATCAGGCAGATCGCCGCGGTTCTTCTGGGCGTATTCGATGAGACCCGGTATGTCGAGTCCGTCTTCATTGTATAGCATTACATTCCGGTCGCTGACGGCCACGACCTTGATGGACAGGTGGGTGGACTGATGCGCTTCGAGGGCCGCGACCGATCCCACATTCCCGAATCCCTGGACGGCCACCTTCAAGGGGCGGTCTTCATGTTTCAACAGATTTTTGGCGAATAGGCCATCGTTTTTCGTCAGGAAGCTTTTCTTATCCTTCATGAAGTCATGGAGAAGATACTTCAAGGAAAAGAATACCCCTTTCCCGGTTGCTTCCCTCCTGCCGAGGGAGCCCCCGTTCACGACGCTTTTGCCCGTGAAGCTCCCCCTGTATGGGTGCCCGGGGCGGATGCTTTTGTATTCTGCCATCATCCAGTCCATCTCCCGCTCCCCGGATCCCATGTCGGGCGCCGGGATGTCTTTGTCGGGACCGAGGATATCACTGAAGTATTGGACATATTTCTTTGAGATCAGATGAAGCTCCTTCTCGGAGTAGTCCCTCGGATCAAGGAGGATGCCCCCTTTCCCTCCTCCGAACGGCACGTCATGAAGGGCATTCTTCAGGGTCATGAGGGAAGCGAGATTCTCCACTTCCTCTTCATTGACGGATTCATGGAAGCGGATCCCTCCCTTATAAGGACCGAGGGCATTGTTATGCTGCACGCGGAATGCAGGGATCCTTTCGACACGGCCGTCCTCGAGGGCGATCCTCAGGAAGGACTTATGTATATGATTGGGGGTCGACAGGATCGAGGTGAGGGAGCTGAATGCCTTCTTCCTCGATTCACCCTTCACCCCGGGTAAAAATGATTCATCTTCAAGCAGTGCATCCAATGATTTTTGAACGATCTTCCTTGTTTGACTGATCACGCAATCCCTCCCAGTATGAAAATGCTTTCTTTATCACCTTCCCCTCCAGTATATGTTAAAAACATTTCAAGCTCAAAAAGATGGAAGCGCAAAAAAAGAGTGCGCCGACACAGCACACCCTCCGTTCAATCCTGAAGCATAAATCGATACCTGGTCCTTGCCCGGTACTCTCCGCCCGCTCTGACCATGATAGTCGGGAAATCGGAATGGTTCGGGGCATCAGGATAGCCTTGGGCCTCAAGAGCAATCCCGGGATGACGGCTACCATCTCCACCAGCAAGCTGAGCCCCCTCCAGATCGGTACCCGTATAGACAATGACGACAGGCTGATCCGTTTCAATGACCACTTTCCTCCCAGAAGCGGGATGATGCAAAGAGATTTCTTCACTGAAGTGCTCATCAAGCAGGAAGGGATGATCGATGTCGGGTCTGTTTTCCGAAAACGGCCCTTCAAACCGGAAGCCTCCTTGTGACAGGGGAAGGATATTCCCGGTGGGAAGCTGCTCATCGTCAAGCTCCAAAAACCTCTTGGATTTCAACCGAAGCTCGTGATCGGTACTATCGGAGCGGGGATCGCCGCTCAGGTTGAAATAGCTGTGATTTGTCAGATTGATCGGGGTATCTTGATCCGGGATGGCCAAATAAGAAAGGGTGAGTTCATCCTTGTCGGAAAGGGTATACGTGACCTGGATCATGACGTTTCCGGGGTAACCGCCTTCCCCGTCTTCACATGCGACCTCCAACGTCACAGAATTTTCCGTCACTTCTTTCTCCGACCACACCTTTTGATTGAGTCCGTTCCATCCTCCGTGTAAATGATTTTCCCCTTCATTGCGATCAAGCAGGAATTCGTTGCCCTCATACGAATATCGGGCTGCGGATAGGCGACCGGCCACCCGGCCGATCATCGCCCCGATACAATACTCATCCCTGCGGTACCCTTCAAGGGAATCGTAGGAGAGCACGACATTTGCACGATTCCCTTCATGGTCCGGCATCATGATCGAGGAGATGATGCCGCCATAGGTCAGGATGGATACCTTCATGCCCGCGGCATTTTCCAGCGTGTATTCAAATACCGCTTCTCCGTTGTGTTCGCCTATTTCATTTTTCATCATGCGTATCCCACCTTATTCAAATTGAGCCATGAACCGCCGGAATGCTTGCATCCCTTCTTCTGTCCACTTAAATACCCCCGCATCCTCCAGCACCCTGGAGAACTTTTTCCCCAGTTCTTCCTTGACGATCGACGCTGAAGTGTCTTCAGTAATCTCTTCACCACGCCTTTCCCGGATCTCCCTTACCCATTCCCGGTGATGGGCAGGAGCCTTTTCCACATTTCCATGAAGGGCATCCTCCACCAGTGAGAGCTCTGTTTTCAGACGTGCCGGGAGGACGGCCAGCCCCATCACCTCGATCAGGCCAATGTTTTCTTTTTTGATATGATGGACATCTTCATGGGGATGAAAGATGCCTGAGGGATGCTCATCACTTTTCCGATTGTTGCGGAGGACGAGATCAAGCTCATATCGCCCATCCCGCTTCCTGGCAATGGGGGTGATGGTATTATGGGGTTCTCCATCTGTGGATGCGAAGATACCTACGGAAGGATCACTATAGGCCCTCCATCCCTGCAGGATATCATCTGCGGCATCGAGGAGCGGTCCCGCTTCATCTGCGCTCAGCCTCACGACCGACATCGGCCACTTTACGATGGCGGCACGGACGGACGGATGGGACGTAAGAGGATACGTCGCCTCTTCCTCCGCTCTTGCCATGGCAAATTCGTAACGTCCACCCTGATAATGGTCGTGGGAAAGGATCGAACCTCCCACAATCGGCAAGTCGGCATTGGAACCGGCAAAATAATGCGGGAATTGCTTCACGAAATCCAGGAGCCTCCCAAAGCCATCGCGGTTGATTTCCATCGGTCGATGCTCCTCTGAGAGGATGATGCAATGCTCGTCATAATACACATACGGCGAATACTGAAGCATCCAGTCCTCCCCGCCGAGACCGAGTCTGATCATGCGGTGATGGGCTCTCCCGGGATGATCCAACCTGCCTTTATATCCTTCGTTTTCTACACAGAGGAGGCACGCGGGATAACGGTGATCGTGCTTCGGCAACAGCCGTTCCCTCGCGATCTGGGCAGGATCTTTCTCCGGCTTCGACAGATTGA
The DNA here is from genome assembly GCF_009806575.1 of Rossellomorea marisflavi. Classification (NCBI taxonomy): domain Bacteria; kingdom Bacillati; phylum Bacillota; class Bacilli; order Caryophanales; family Bacillaceae; genus Rossellomorea; species Rossellomorea marisflavi. The sequence goes on from NZ_CP047095.1 coordinate 3,769,226, forward strand.
TGGTGATGTCGAGTTCACCATACAGACTATCTACCTTGTAATGGACATTTTGGGCAATGCGTTTCGTCTGGATGTAATTGCTCAGGCGGCTCAACTTATAGAAATAGTCCGTCGCCCGGATAGGATCTTCCCTGTAGAGGGTGCGGAATTGGGCATTCACTTCGGACGGCTTCGGCATGAAGCAGTCCATCAGCTCAGCCATCAACACCTCTTCCCCTCCCGGCTCGATGACCCCTTGATCCAGGGCTTCCGCCGCAAGGGCGGAAAGCAGATCGGGGATGTCCATTTCCGCATCCACTCCGCCTTCTTCTACATAGGAATCCCGGTCAAGGACGGCGAGGAGCCGGTTCCTGACGTATACCATATCTTCTTCCCTTATGAGTCCCGCTAAAAACCCCTTACCAACGAGGGAATGGAGCAGGCGATTGATCGTCATGAAAGATCAGCACCTTTCTGATCGTTATATCCACGGGGATGGCCCTTATGCCATTCCCACGCGTCTGAGATGATCCGTTCGATGGTCGTCCTGGAAGGAGTCCATCCAAGGACAGACCGTGCTTTGTCAGAAGAAGCGATCAGCCTTGCAGGATCGCCCTTCCTTCGCGGAGCAACCTTCTCCTGGATCTGCCTCCCCGTCACCTGCCGTGACGTTTCAATGATGTCCTTGACGGAAAACCCCTGGCTGCTCCCGAGGTTGAAGATCCCACTCCCGTTGCCTTCTTCGAGGTAGCGGATCGCAAGAAGATGGGCATCAATGAGATCTTCTACATGAACGTAGTCCCTGATACATGTTCCATCTGGAGTGTCATAATCGTTCCCGAAAATCGAGATGCTCTCCCGCTGCCCCAGTGCCGTCTTCAGTACCAGCGGGATCAGATGCGTTTCGGGATCATGATCCTCCCCGATCGAACCACCGGCTCCCGCCACATTGAAGTAGCGCAGGGATACATAGCGGATCCCGTATGCCTCATCACACCAGCGCATGAGTTTTTCCATGGCGAGCTTCGTTTCGCCATACGGATTCGTCGGTCGCTCCGGCATATCCTCTGTAATCGGGACACGCTCCGGCTCTCCATACGTCGCAGCCGTCGACGAGAACACGATATGCTTCACGCCCGCCTCCTTCATCACATCCAGGACCACACGGGTACCCGAGACGTTATTATCCCAGTATTTAAGCGGCTCCGTCACGGATTCCCCAACCAGGGAAGAGGCGGCAAAATGAATGACCGCTTCCACGTCTTCCCGATGGAATACCGATGTCAAAAATGACTGATCCCTTATATCCCCCTCATAGAATCTCGCTTTCTCGTTTACCGCCTCTCGATGACCTGTTACGAGGTTATCTACGACTGCCGTGTCATATCCTCTTTCCACCAAAGCCTTGACGGCATGGGACCCGACGTATCCAGCTCCTCCCAGTACCAAGATGCTCATACGATCACCCTCCCTTTCCATTCTTTGGCGCCATCTGCGCTTTCTGCTGTAAAAAATGATGCCTCATATCCTATCACTCTCTTATATTCATCCCCTACCGACCGGACAAACGCCTGAACATGATCATTCTCCACGAGGGCAATGGCACATCCTCCGAACCCTGCACCCGTCATCCTCGCCCCGAGTACACCGGTTTGTCTCCATGCCGCCTCCACAAGGACATCCAGTTCACGTCCCGTCACATCGTAGTCTTCTTTCAGGGAGACATGGGATTGATTCATGAGCTGCCCGAATTCAGCTAATCGATGCTGATTCAACAGATGGAACGCCTTCACCGTGCGGACATTCTCTGATACCGCATGCCGGGCCCTTTTTTTCAGGACGGCATCCGGGATGGCATGCTCGTACTTCTCGAACTCACCAAGGCTCAAATCCCCGAGGGTCTCGATCCCGACAACCCGTCGCAGATAAGACAGTGCCTCCTCACACTCCTGCCGGCGCTCATTGTACTTGGAAGAAGCGAGCTCTCGGCGCTTATTCGTATTCAAGATGATAAGGCTGTGCCCTTCAAAGGGTAACGGAGCATATTCATGTTCAAGGGACTGGACATCCAGAAGGATCCCATAGCCTTCCCTTCCCATGCCGATGGCAAACTGATCCATGATCCCACTGTTCACACCGATAAAGTCGTTCTCCGTCTTCATGCCCAGCTGCACCAATCGGATCCGATCCACATCGAGGTGAAACAACTCCTGTAAAGCCACCCCCGTCACAAGCTCAATGGATGCTGAAGAAGACAATCCCGCTCCGTTGGGAAGATTTCCGTAGAATAAGAGATCGATACCCGTTTCCAACCGATGCCCATCCTGTATAAGGGAAGCCATCATCCCTTTTGGATAGTTGGCCCATCCATCGCTTTTATCATAGTTCAGGTCATCAACAGAGAACGTGATGATCCCCGCTTCGGAAAAGTTCAGGGAATGTACCCTGACCAGCCGGTCTTTCCGTTTCTTCGCTGCCACATATGTGCCGAGACTGATGGCACAGGGAAACACATGGCCTCCGTTATAATCAGTGTGCTCGCCTATCAAATTGACCCGGCCCGGAGCAAAGAACACCCGGTCTGCCGCCGACCCAAACACCCGTTGAAAATCGTTCAGTAATTCCACCCTGATCCCCCACTTTCACGCACAATAGAAATCGCTTTCATTTAAATCATAAAGGAAGTCGGGTAAAAGCGTCAATTTATTTTAGTAAAACTTTTACTAATCGAGTCTTTAGAACGATGACGGCGAATGGGGGAAGAAGAGAATAACGGCATCCGGAAATCAGGATACCCCTTCCTATTCAAACTATAAACAGAGCCTGGGACAAACGTGTTTCAGTCATAGTAAAACCCGAATTCACTTGCCTGCGATCAAGCAAGTGAATTCGGGCTTTTACTTTGTTTCATTTCAAGAATATCCCTGATCCAGGTCCAAGAGGTAATCCGAGATAATACCATAGGACAAAGAACAAGGCCCATGAGATGGCGAAGAAGATCGTATACGGAAGCATCACCGATATGAGTGAGCCGAGTCCGAGGTTCTTATCGTATTTCTTCGCCAAGGCGAGCAGGATGGCAAAGTAGGCGAACATCGGTGTGATCGGGTTCGTGATGGAATCGCCGATCCGGTAGGCGAGCTGCGTCATGGCCGGGTCAAAGCCGAGGATCATGAACATCGGGACGAATACAGGTCCGAGGATGGCCCATTTCGCCGAAGCGCTTCCGATGAAAAGATTGAGGAAGGCCGTGATGGCGATGAATCCAAGGATGAGGGGCAGCCCTTCAAGTCCAAGGCCCTCGAGGACGCCCGCTCCTTTGATGGCAAGGATGACACCCAGGTTGCTCCAGTTGAAATAGGTAATGAACTGTGCCGAGAAGAAGGCGAGGACGATATACATCCCCATTGTCCCCATGGAGGTGGCCATCGCCTGTGCCACATCCTTATCGTTGCGCAGCTCTTTCGTGATGAAGCCGTAGACCACTGCCGGGAGGAGGAACAATCCCATTATCAGCGGTACAAGGGAGTTCATGAACGGGGAGATGATGATGGAACCATTCTCTCCCCTAAGGGCACCGTTTTCCGGCACGATCGTCCAGGCGACGAGTGCGAGGAACAGAAGCGTTGTGACTCCTGCCCACTTCAATCCCCTGGACTCGAGGGCCGACAGCTTGTCCATTTTCATCTGCGGTCCCGTATAGGCAGGCAGACGCGGTTCGACGATTCTTTCAGTCACCCATACGGCAACGGGAATGATGATGACGCAGGATGCCATGAGGAAGTACCAGTTCATGGCCGGATTTGCGACGAAATCCTTGTCGATGATTTGAGCCGATGACTCAGTGAAGCCGGCCAAAAGGGCATCAAGCATGTTGACGATGAGATTGGCACTGAAACCGCCCGCGACCGAAGCGTACGCAGCCACCATTCCGGCGATCGGGTGCCGCCCGACGCTTGCAAACACCATGGCAGCGATCGGAGGAAGCACGATGAATCCGGCGTCCCCGGCGATATTGGCCAGGATTCCCGAGAAGACGATACTGATGGTGATCAGTTTAGGTGACGTGGAGTAGACAACCTTTTTCAAGAGCGCTGAAATGAGCCCGACTCCTTCTGCGACACCGACACCGATCATGGTAACTAGTACCACCCCGAGTGGCGGGAAATCGGCAAAGTTTTTGACCATATTGGTCATCATCCGCTGCAATCCTTCTGCCGAAAGGAGGCTGACCACGGTGACTTTTTCACCCGTGGACGGATGGATTGCTCTCCAGCCCGCTGCAGAGCCTATGTAGGATACGATAATGACAATGAAGGCGAAGAGGATGAATAAGGTGACGGGATCGGGAAGCTTATTCCCCGTTTTCTCCACAACGTCCAGCATTTTTCCAAACCAGTTCTTTTTTGTTCTGTTCATCTCCTGATTCGTCTTTCGAACCGATTCCATCTGATCACTCCTGTTGTTTTCTGAAAATTTGTATTACGACCGATTATAAAGGAGTGAATGAAAATTGCCATGTGATATTCCACAAAATAGAAGCTTATTTTTTGTGTAATTATACAAATTTTCATATTTAATCGTTTACATTCAAACTTTTCCCTAATAATCCCCACAATCCTTGTAATTTTTGATATGATTTTACCTATTATTCAAACTATTTATACTATTTCACTCTACATAACGAAAAGGGGTTTTTTCATGGAACAACTACTCAGTCAGCTTGAACAGCATGCACAGGAAATGATCTCGATTCGCCGTTATTTGCACGAACGTCCCGAACTCTCTTTCCAAGAAGTCCATACGCCTGAATACATCGCGAACTACCTGAGCGAGCTCGGTATCGAGGTGCGGACCGGCGTAGGCGGGAACGGTGTCGTCGGGAAGATCAAGGGCGGACTGCCGGGGAAGACGGTGGCCCTGCGAGCAGACTTCGATGCCCTCCCCCTTCACGATGAAAAGGATGTCCCGTACCGTTCTAAGATTGACGGCGCCATGCACGCATGCGGCCATGACGCCCATACGGCAACCCTTCTGGTCGCAGCCAAAGTCCTCCAGCAGAACCGGGAGCACCTAAAGGGCGACGTTGTCCTGATCCATCAATTCGGGGAAGAAATCGCCCCGGGCGGAGCCAAGCCCATGATCGAGGACGGCTGCCTGGACGGAGTGGATGCCATTTTCGGCACCCATTTATGGAGTACGATCCCTGTCGGGAAGATCGGCTACAATGCAGGTCCGATCATGGCGGCAGCTGATAAGTTCGAGGTGACCATCCAGGGTAAAGGTGGTCACGGTGCGTCTCCCCACGAGACCGTGGACAGCATCATGCTCGGCACGAACTACATCCAGTGGTTGCAGCAGATCGTAAGCAGGCGCATCAATCCATTGTCCCCGGCGGTCATCACCGTCGGTTCATTCCACGCAGGGGATGCATTCAATATCATTGCCGACAAAGCGTCCATTGTCGGAACGGTGCGGACATTCGATGAGGGTACCCAGGAATTCATCATCAAAGAGATGGAGACCTTCTTGAATGCCCTTTGCTCAGGCAGTGGCGCTTCGTACGAATTCAAGTACGATAAAGGATATCCGGCGGTCATCAATCATATAGCCGAAACGGCACACCTCGTTTCATGTGCGAAGGAGCTTTTCGGGGACGACGTATTCAAACTTGAACCGATGATGGGTGGGGAAGACTTCTCCCACTATTTGAACGAGGTGCCTGGCACCTTCTTCTTCACAGGTGCCGGCAACCCCGAGAAGAATGCCATCTACCCGCATCATCACCCGAAGTTCGATATCGATGAGGATGCCATGATGAATGCAGCCAAGGTCCTTCTCAGCGCATCCGTTTCATACTTGGAGAAGGCGGCCTCCACTCCGGAAGCTGCAGTGAAAGAAAGCTGACGGATCCATATCAAAAAGGGGAGTGTGTCGATAGACACACTCCCCTTTTTGATTACATCAGTTCGTAGTCAGTTACATTCCGTTCCACGATGCGCGCTCCTTCGATGGAAACGAGCGATCCGCCTGAACTTCCGAAGACATCCTTTGCGATCAGATTCTCCATGGCGGCTTTCACCGCGTCCTGATCCACCGGCTCTTTCGGCTCGATAACGGAGATCTTAGCCTGTTTGCCCATTTCGTTCTTGAAAATCAATTCCAATGTTTTTGCCATCCTTTTCCCCTCCCCTCTTCATGATAAGCACATGAATTACGCGTTCACGTCGAATCGTTTGACCACTTCCACATTGGAAAGCGTCTTTTCCGAAAGACCCGCCACTGATTCAGCGGCGCTGTTGACATCATCTGCAGATGCGGTTCCGTTGATGTAGCTGTAGGACTTGTACTCGAAAACCGGCTTGCCATCACCATCAAGTCCTTCATAAAACTGGAATCGGAGACGCGTATCCTTTAAGTCGATCGCTGCCATGTTTATCACCCCCTTCACCCTTTATATAGGATTCGGGAGCGTTTAGGGGTACCTGCCCCGTAAACTTTTTTCAAACAAAAAAAGAACCGGCATCAGCCGGCAGATCATGGTTGAAAAACGGAGGATTCAACCGGTATGCGTATGATAAAAGTCGTCTTCTCGTCGGTGGAACGACAGGTGAGGGTGCCGTTATGCTTCTCCACAAGCTTTCTGCAAATGTAGAGACCGATGCCTGTACCAAGATCCTTCGTCGTGAAGAAAGGCTCGAAGATCGCTTCGATTCTCTCTTCCTCGATGCGGGGCCCGTTATTGCAGAACGTGACCACCACATCATCCTCTTTCATTTCGCAGCTCACATTGATATGGCGATATCCTTGCACTTCCTGAAGCGCATCGATGGAGTTCATGATCAGATTCAGGAATACCTGTCTGATCTCATCCTTGTTCCCCACGATTGTTACATCCGGGGAGCAGTGACTCTGAATGGACACATCTCCATCCAGGAGGGTCGGATAGAGAAACTCGATCAGTTCTTCAAGAAGGCTCATGAGGCTCATGCTTTCCTGCTTGCTTTCGATGAGCTCCTTACGGGAAACATGGAGAAACTGGGAGATGCGATAGTTCAATTGATCAAGCTCATGCTGCATGATATCCATGTATGGGAGCTCGGGATAGTCATTTTTCAAAAGCTTCATGAATCCGATGATGGAGGTCAGGGGATTCCTGAATTCATGGACAAAGCTTGAGCTCATCTGTCCAAGGATGGTCAAACGCTCTTTATGGGTCTGGTCGATATAGAGCTCCTTTTCCTTCAGCACCTGATCCTTGATCTCCGTATACCGTCTCACCGCCAGATAGGAAAAACGATCAAACAGCTCATTCACAAAGTCAAGCTTGGGCTGAAATCCACCATGCTCCATAAAGGAGTGATTCAACCATTTGATGATCGTGCTTTTCCCGATGTTGACGTTGTACACGAACTCACTGATGTTCACATCGGCATCGACACGCTCCTGGGCTGTCTTATTGGCAAGGAAGAGCATTTCCTCTTCCGTCAGTGGCCTTTCCACCGCGCGCACGACAAGGTGGAACATCCGCCTCGCATTTCGCTCAACCTCTTCCTTATGCTTATCTGTATCTGAAATCACGATGTCATCGAGCCAGTTCTGGATCATCTCATTTTCGTGCCGCTTCAAAAAATCTATCATCATTTCACTGGGACTAGTCATCTTTTGGTCAATCTCCTTCATTCAAACACGATACTCACTAGTAATAACCCTATCATACCATTAATAAAGGCGGTAAACGGATGAGTTTGGTTTTTGGTGATACTTTCTTCTACTGTAAAAAGTGGAATTCCCCTTCCACCTGGCAGAATACTGTGTATTCCTCTGCTAGTCTCCTATTTCTATAGAATATTTCATTATAAAGAACTAGTAAACGTATAATAAAACACAAAAAACGACACTATATGACAAGGTTCTTTGCAAACTATTTCTTTACCTGATGAAAAATACCTGCTACTATAGTTCTTAATAAAGAACAAACCCTCTTATTCCTCACTCTCACGTATGAATCTTGAAGCCACTATACTCTCACACCCCCATTCGAATATGAACGATCGGCCCATCAAAGTTTTTCTGTTCACTATTAAGAACTTGAGGTGATTTCGTTGAAGGTAATCATCGGTATTCTGTTCCTATCGCTTATCCTCTCTCTCACATCCGACGTGACACCGGAGCGCCACGTTGAAGTACAGACAGACGAGCCCTTCCCTCTTACATTGCGGGATTCTCCCCCACGCCCCCATTCCCAAGAAGAGTGGACCATGATCTTTGAAGAAGAATTCAGCGGGGACGCATGGAGAGATAAATGGAACATCCAGGACTGGCCTTCCGACAAGAACGAGGAACTCCAGTATTATACGCCCGATAATGTCTCGACGAAGAACGGATACCTCGTCCTTTCCTCGAAGTCGGAGCGGTATAAAGGCAGACATTATACATCAGGGGCCGTGACCACGGAAGATTTGTTTGAATTCACGTACGGTAAAGTGGAAATACGTGCAAAGCTCCCTACATCAAGGGGGGTATTCCCCGCCCTCTGGCTCGTGAACTCCGAAACCGGGGATTGGTTGCCGGAGATCGATGTAATGGAGAACATCGGACAGGAACCGAACAACCTCTACTTCGTCCTTCACTGGAAAGATGATCAAGACGTTCAGAAGCGGGATTACCTCACCTATACAGGAAAGGAAGCCTTTTATGAACATTTCCATACGTACGGGATGATTTGGGAAAAAGACAGAGTCTCCTGGACGCTTGATGGAGAGGTAGTATTCGAAACCACCTCCTTCTCTCCGGATCTTCCACTCTTTCTATATATGAATACCGCCATCGGCGGAACGTGGCCGGGGGATCCCGAGCCTGGGGATTTACAAGAAGAATTCCTGATCGACTATGTGCGGGTCTATCAACACCGCGGGGAGGAATGAATATGGTATTGCTCTTACTCACCTTCACACTTTTTATCGCCTTCGTCCTGTTTCAAACCGTCTATATCCTGATTCCACTGTTCAAGAATGAAAAGAAGAAACGGAGCCCCATTACAAGACAGCACTCCTTCTCCATCATCGTTCCCGCTTATAATGAAGAGAAGGTGATCGAGAATTGCATTCAAGGATATTTGCATCAGGCCCATGGGGATGCAGAGCTCATCATCGTGAACGACGGGTCGACCGACGCCACCTTCGATGTCCTGAAGGAGCTGCTCGATCTACATCTTTACCATAGACCGTGTGAAGGCGGATTGGTTCATAAGGAGGTCATCAATGTCTTCCGTTCTTCCCTCCACCCCTCGATCTATGTCCTAGATAAAGTGAACGGCGGGAAAGCCGATGCCCTGAATGCAGGCATAACTTTCAGCCGCAATGAGCTGGTGGTCACCCTGGATGCCGACAGCATCCTCGGGGAAGATGCGTTAGTGGAGATGAACGCTGCCTTCCAGGATCACAGGGTCATCGCCTGCGGTGGAAACGTGCTGATCTCTCAGGCATTCTCAGGTGAGATGGGCCATTTGAAGCCAACATTTACGATCCCGAATGTGATCCGCTATCAGTTCCTCCAGTATCTGACCGCTTTCCTTCTCCACAAGCGGGTACAGGCAGCGGTCGGAGCCATCACGGTCATCGCAGGGGCTTTCGGCACGTTCCGCAGGGAAACCCTCTTCCACATACAAGGCTTCCGCAGTACGATCGGTGAAGATATGGATATCACCCTCAAGCTTCACCGATGGATCGAAGAGAATGGCCGCAGTTCCCGGATTTCCTTCGTACCTTCCGCTGTCTGCTACACGGAATGCCCCGATACATTAAAGTCCATGTTCAAGCAGCGGGTCCGCTGGCAAAAGGCGTTCATCGACTGCCTGATTCACTACCGCTCCTCCTATTTCACCCGATTTTCCTGGAGATTCTCTCTTTTCTTCCTGGTCGACCAGTTCGTCATCGGTACGTTGAATGCTTTCACTGTGATCGCGGCACCTATCGTCTTCATCTTCCGCCATGATGGGATGACGCTGTTCCTGTTCCTCGGGCTGACGGCCGTCATGCTCTTCATGTATCAAAGCATCACCACCATCTATATCAGCAGGCTTCACGGCATCCGGTTTTCCAAACGGGACATCATCCGGATCCTCTGCTTCCTCCCTGTGGAAATCGGCGTTTACCGGATGATCAATCTTGTCTTCGTCGTGTACGGCACCCTCTCCTACTTCCATCAGCCCCAGTCATGGGATAAGTTTGAACGGAGCGGTACGGTGGGCTGGAAGGGAGTGAAACGGGCATGATTCTGAAGAGCCTTTTTGCATCCGGTTTCCTCGCCCTTCTTTTCAGCATCTTCGCAGGCATCTTCCTGTATCTCACCGAGCTTCACCTCCCTGAGCATGCCACCACTGCCTCGGCAGACAGCAACATCGAGATCGATTCCTGTGCGAAGGAGCCAAGGAGGTTCAACGCGAGCACGAGACATGACGGTACGGTCCCGATCCTCACCTATCATCGCATCGTGGATGAGAGCGACCTCTCTTCCCGGCACATGGTCGATGGAAGGGTGAACCAGATGATTGTCACAAAGGAGGAATTCAAGAAACAGATCGCGTTTTTGAAAGAAGAAGGGTTCACCTCCCTCACCCTTCCCGAGCTCCATGAATTCCTTATAAACAAACAGGAGATTCCGAAGAAAAGCGTGGTCATCACCTTCGACGACGGGTATAAGGACAACGTAATCGAAGCATATCCGATCTTGAAGAAGTACGGATTTCAAGCTGCGAGCTTCCTGATCGCAGGTATGATCACTGCGGAAGATCGTCCCTTCACCCCGAGTACGTACAGTACGCGACCACGGAAGAACTTGCCTCCGCCTGTAGCGTCTTTTCCTATTACAGTCACACATTTGACTTCCATCACCGGAAAGGGTCTTCCACGAAGGATGAAAAAAGCTTTTTGATCACGGAAGAAGCAGGCGCCATCAGGAAAGATGTTGCGAAAAGCATCGGGGTCCTGAAGGGGGAAAGCCTTGCTTTTGCTTATCCTTACGGGGAGTATTCACCCAAGTCAATCAGGATCCTGAATGAACTCGGCATCGACATGGCTTTCACAACGGAAGAACGTGACGCTTCTCAAGACGATCATCTCTATGAGCTCCCGCGGCATTCGATCTTTCACGATACCACCATGACCCGATTCCAATCCATCTTCAGGCCCCATCATTGAAAAAAGCCGTCCCGGAATGATCGGGACGGCTTTCATTATAGTTTCATCTTGCCGAAGACATTCTTCTCGAAGTCCTCAGGAGATAGAGGTCTGCTGATGGCATACCCTTGGATCACATCGCACTCGGTCTGTTTCAGGAAGTCGTATTCCCCCATATCCTCGACCCCTTCCGCTGTGACCTTCAGCTGCAGATGCTTTGCCATGGAAATGATACTCATGACGATGGCTTTGTGGTCTTCGTGGGAGGTGATCCCCTTGATGAAGGAACGGTCGATCTTCAACGTATCTAGGGGATACTGCTTCAGATAGCTCAAGCTTGAGTAGCCTGTACCGAAATCATCCATGGAGATGGACACACCGATCGCCTTCAGTTCATTCAGCTTCCGGATCATGATATCGAGCTCGTACATGGCGATGCTCTCGGTGACTTCAAGGTCAAGATAATCTGGATTGAGGCCCGTCCGGCTCAGAACGTCCTTCACCATGCAGGCGAATGATTCGTCGAGGAGCTGCTTGATCGATACATTGACCCCCACCTTCATCGGAGGGTAACCAGCACGCTGCCAGCGTACGTTTTGCTTGCATGCTTCCTTCAGCACCCATTCCCCGATTGGAATGATGAGTCCCGTTTCTTCAGCCACCGGGATGAACTCAGACGGCGAGACCGGACCGAGGGTTTGGTTCGTCCATCGCAGGAGCGCCTCCATCCCGCATACCTTTTCGGAAGAAAGATTCCAGGACGGCTGATAGTGCAAGACCAATTCGTTGCGGGAGAGGGCCGATCGGAGTTCTTTCTCAATCACCATTTTCCGGTAAAACTGATGGTTCATTTCATCAGAGAAGAACTGGAAGCTGTTCTTGCCTTTCTCTTTCACATAGTACATGGCCGTATCGGCATTTTTCATGAGCGTCTTGGCATCTCGGGCATCTTGAGGATAAAGGCTGATCCCGATGCTCGGTGTGATGGTATATTCCTGCCCCTGGATCCAGAACTCCCTCCTGAACTGATCGAGCAGGTCATTGGCGATCACCACCGCCTCCTCCTTGGAACGATCCGGGAAGAGAAGAGTGAACTCATCGCCGCCAAGACGATAGACGTTCGCCCCATACGGCCGCAGGAAGGCTGCCAAACGCTCGGCAACTTCAATGAGGAGAAGATCCCCGAAGTCGTGACCGAGGGTGTCATTGATGTATTTGAATCGGTCCAGGTCAATGAGCATGAGGGCTCCCCTGGAGGCGTCCTCGAGGAACCCCGTAAGGTCGTCATTGAACTGCCGGCGATTCGGGAGACGCGTCAGTACATCGTGGTTCGCTTGGTAAGCGAGCTCTTCTTCATGCTCCTTCCGCTCCGTGATGTCTGTGGAAACACAGAGTACCAGGGTAGTGTCATCTGTCACAATGGGGATCTTTGACGTCTGGAGCCAGCGGACACCGCCGCACGTGTCGACGAACTTTTCTTCTTCGACATCGATCCCCTTCATCGTCCGCAGAATGAACCGGTCCATTTCCACGATATCCCTGCCCGTCTGTCTGCTCTCCTGTAGCTCAAGATCGGTCATTCCGATCATCTCATCCTTGGAGAGTCCGAACAGGGAGGCATACGCGAGATTCACCAGGGAATACCGACCGTCCTCATCTTTCGCATAAATATAGCTCGGATTCATATCGATCACCGTCCTGAGGAAGGTATGCTGCTCATCGATCCGTTCATTCATCTTCTTCACGGTTTCAACGTGGATGCGATTCGATAAGATCAGGATGGAGATGGCGAACAACAGCACCGCGAATGAACTCGGGAGCAACATGGAACCGGGATAGAGATTCAACACGCCAAGGGAATAACCCACCACGGTGGAGATGGTGAAGTGGATCAGGAAAGAACGCTGGGCCGGACTCTCGATCCATCTCGATAACAAATACGATACGGCCAGACTGACGGCGAACATGATCGTATTCAGGTAAAACACCCACGAATACTCGCCCGGCACTGGGAAGTAGAAGGGGAATGCATGACCGGGATTGATCACCCGCAGGGAAGCGACCCCCTTCTCTGTCCACCCGATCACATACACGATGAAACTCCAGCAATAGAAGAAGACGAGTATGCCCCTATTCATGAAGAAGCGCCATCTGGTCCTCTTCAAGTGCTTCAGCTCCTGCATATAGACGGTGTAAGCCACATGGAAGAGAATCGGTGCGATCATGATGCTCCCGAACCGGAAGAGCCTGAAGAGAAACTCGACTACTTCCTCAGGGAGTAACGTATAAGCAAATAATACTGATACATCCAACTGCCAGAATGTGGCGAAAACCAGGAATAAGAAAAGCACCCTCGACAAACTGCTTCCCTTGAACATACGAAGTATGGTGGCGCCGATGATGATCGGGATCAATGCGACGATTATTGAGTATAAAAAAAACATGATGCCATCCCTCCTACTTCGAAATTAACATACAGGCGTTATTTCCGCTTATGCCGTGTGTCGTGATACTGACTGTTGAAACCGGCTGATAGCGCGTCTCTCTTACCAAAGGAAGGGACTCAAATCCTTCCTGACTGGTTTTGATGGTGGGGGGGATAAACCCGTACTCCATGGAGAGGATGGAAGAGATCGTCTGGATCGCCCCCATGGCGGCAAAGGAATGACCCGTCATTCCTTTAATCGAGGTGATGGGCACATCCCTGTTGAACATGCGATGATGATTCATGGATTCAATCCGGTCATTCACCTTCAGGCCGAGTGCCTGGCTGTTCACATAGGTGGGGGTCACATCCCCGATGGCATCATGGAGGACCGAGAGCATTTCTTCACCCGTATCGTCCACTTGGAGCATCGGCTTCCCTTCATTGCGTGAAACCACCTTTCCGATACTGCCGTGGATCGGGTGCCCCTTCTTCAGCGCATCTTCCCTTCTTTCGAGTACCAGCATGGCCGCCCCTTCTGCAAGGACAAAGCCGTCATGCTGATTAGAGAAGGGGACGCCAGCATCCGAGATGGAGCGTGCTGATTGGATGGCTTTCATCTTCAGGAAGCCATTGATGCTCCACTGTCCAAGAGGAGCATCGGTCCCCCCGACAAGGCAGGCATCGACCTGACCGGTCTTAAGCAGTAACTTCCCGAGGGACACCGCATCAAGACTCGCCGTACAGCCTGTAGTAAGTGTATAGGCGGGGCCTTTTGCCCCGATATGCTCCGATACCGTAGAGGAAATCGTGTGCGAATCCACGATGGACACCCCGTGGACCGGATAACCTTTTAATCCTGATGCCACTGGAGCATATGCTTCCACTTCCAGGATCGCTCCTGCCGATGTACCGATGATGACGCCGATCCGCCTGGGATCCGCCGACAATCCGCTCATGTCGACTGCATCCCGTGCCGCTGCGACGGCAAGTCTTGCCGATCTCGGATACCGCCGGTAGTTCCTGTTGCCAAGCGTCTCGAACTCATCGTCGATTAGCCCCGCAATGATATCCCCCTGATTCCTTCCCTTTCCTTTCAGGATGGAATGCGTGCAGATCCCTTTCTCCAATACGTGATGGAATTCCTGTTTATTGTTGGCACCGGGTATCTTCAGACCATACCCGGTCACGACTATATCTTCCAATCGAACCATCCTTTACATATAGTTGAACATATACCCACAATACATATTATATAAGGAAAAGAGACATATTCCATTATAATTCGACATAAATAGGAGTGTCCCTGCTTACGATGCAGGGAAAACGTTGATCCGAAAATAGAAATAGCGCCCGGAGTCCGGACGCTAAAAATTAAATCGTTCTTTAAATCGAAATGGGACCGTGAATTGATGTTCATCACCGGTCAGATAAGGGGCATCGAAATAGCTCCGCTCCTTTTCAGAGATGGAATCGGCCCAAGGGGAATAGGTCTTGAACCGGATCTTATCATGCTTTTCGTCGAACTCAGCGAGCCTCATCCAACCGTTCCCGCCGTTGTAGCTTGATTGATAATCGACGAGTACCTGGATGACGGGATGACCGAAGCGGTTTTCCTTTATGCGGTGGACGGTTCCCTGGTGGTGTCCGTTCACCGTCATGAAGACCTGATCATTCCCATCCACAAGGCCTTCCCACAGGCGGTTCCCACGATTCGTATCGACCGGGAACGTACCGTCACTTGTGAGGATCTCATGGGATAAGAGGATGGTCGGGATCCCGGGGTGCTCCTTCAGTACCTTTTTGGCCCACGGCAGGTCTTTCTTCAGATGGCCCATATCCACCGAGAGGAAGAGATATTCATAACTTCCGGCTTCTGTAATGGAATAGGAGCTGAATTTTGAGGGGGACGTTCCCTTATAATAAGGCTTATCCGTATAGCGCTTCGGTCCGTAATAGTAGAGATAGGGGTTGCCAAGCCCGTAATCATGATTCCCTGCGAGGGTGATATAGGGAACTCGGCGTCGGTCGAGGACGCTGAGGCTAAGGGATGAGTGCTCCCACTGCCTGGCCGAATCACTTTGATCCACCATGTCTCCAAGGAATGCCGTCATGGCGATATTCAACTTCTCCTGCATGGTGGAGATCCATTTCACCTGCTGATGGAACAACGCAGGCATATAGCGGACCGTCTTCTGCGGATCGGGCACAAAGAGGAAGTTATAGTTTTCCTTGTTGCCGAGAAGATGACCTTTGCTGCTCATCCCGCTGCGAAGATTGTTTTTCCTCGGTTCTGGAATGAGCCACTTCCCTTTTGGGAGTGCCTGATCCGAAATGCGGATTTCCTGGATGCTTCCGGCGAATAATGAACCCTTGCCGCTTCCCTTCCCGACCGTCCATACCCCCTTATTGGGTGCCAGGAGTCCGGTGACGGTGGATGCATTTTGGCGGAAATCTTCCGCACCGTTGATGAATACCCTCGTCTTCTTACCGTCATTGACCACCGCGATGTGATACCAGTCCTTTTTCCCCGGGAGGGCAAAGGATCCGAAGACCCTTGATTTCTTGCCGTTTGCAGGTGTTCCCGTCCACTGCACCTGTTTGAAATGGGTGATGGTCAGCTCAGACCCCTTCCTGCCGAGGATCCCCATTCCACTGTATTCATCCCTTGTGAACGGATCGGGAAGCTTGATGACCGCTTCAATGGTATAGCCTTTCAAGAATGCCTCCCCATTGAGGGGAGCATCTTTCCCTGTCTGAAAGTATTGGCCGCCCTTCAAGCTTTTGCGGTTATGAAAGTCGAGGCTCCCCACGATGAATTTCCGTGCGATATCGTCCTTCGACCAGTTCAAGAGCCCGTCCGTTCCATCGTTGACCAGGACGAGCTCATTTCCTTTCCCGCTCCGATCCTTCAAGATCAGTTTTCCCCCATCAAGGGATCCGCTCTTCACTTCACTTTTGGAGAAACGCCAATGAGCCACCGTGCTATCATTGCCGGCTTCAGCCGTGAAGGGAGAGCCCAGACCCACGAACGCGACAAGGACGCATGCCACCCATATTCTTTTCACTATTCCCCCTCCTCCGTCGTGAATGGTTTGCTCTTAGTATGGACGAAGAGGGTGTATGTATGTGCCATTTTTCCATTACAAAAAGGACCCTGCCGCCAAGACAGGGTCCACTGGATCAAATATATTTTTTAAAGCGAATCCGCTGGGACGGTTTCAAGAATTGAAGGAGCGGCATATGCCGTTCATGGACCCAGCCCACCACGTTGACGGAAGGATCGGCTTCCAATGGGCGGATGACGATCCCCATCTCCCCGCGGTAGCGCCCATAGTCATCATTATCCCTCGTGATGGCTCCCGGCGTGCGCTCAATGCATGCTTCAGGCGAAACGCCGGCAGCCATCCTTGTGTTCATGATCCTGAGAACATCCCGCCCCGGGTCCGGTCTCAGCGCATACTCTCCGTCCACCTCGTCCGCGCCTTCATAGGAAAGGGTGATGATCCCATTCCCGTCCAGCTCGTGAAGATGGTGCAGAAGCTCTGCCGACCATCCAGGATCACCGATGAATACACCGCTGACCCCTTCATGGAAAAGACCGGCCGCATGTACATACGGATCCCCGTGCCTGTGATCTTCAAGCGTCGGGAGCCCCTGGAATAACGGTCCCCTCTGTTCCTCATCACCGGGTACGAAAGCATACACGGGAATCCCGAATGAGTCGAACATCCTCTGCTGGGACCGGAAAAACGCTGAGCTGATCCCCGTTTCCCTTCGCGGATAAAAATTGTGCCACGCAATCAGGGCGGAAGGATCGATTCCCATCCCCAACCAGTCCTCGACTTCTTCCTTCCTGACGGTACTGGCATTGATGGCAAGCTTGAAGTGATGGGAAAGATGCTCCACATCCTCGCGTGAGAACCCATCATCCAGTCTCAGTGCCGTGACCCCAAGCGACCTCATCTCCCTGAAGCATGTAAGGCCGAGCATCTCCGGAGTCTGCCGTGAGACATCGGCGAACACTTCGAAACCTTCATCATGGAAAAGGGAAAGGAGCTGGCGTATCCGCTCCTGCCCGGCAGGTTCCTCCGGAATATGAAAGGATGTGAAAGCCTGTTTGATCCCCATGGCAGAGGCCCGGATGATTCGTTCTTCTGCACGTGGATCAGACAGATAAATCGAAATACCGATCATTCAAACTCACTCGCCATCTCATCTTTGAATCCGAATGCATACGTCAACAGGAAGCCTGCGAGATAGGCAATAAGCAATCCAATGACATAATAGAGGATTTCCCCTGCGTTCACAAGGAAGATCAGCGGTACACCCGAGACACCGATGGCGAAAGTCGCCACATCGAAATGCGCCTGGAAAGCTCCGCCGAAACCGGCGCCGAGACAAGCTGTCAGGAACGGACGGCCAAGAGGCAGCGTCACCCCGAAGATCAACGGCTCACCGATGCCGAGGATCCCGGCAGGAAGGGACCCCCGATGGCCCGCTTCAGCTTCGGTTTCTTTGTTTTGAAGAAAATGGCAAAGGCCGCTCCAACCTGACCGGCCCCACCCATGGCGAGGATCGGCAGAAGGGGATCATCCCCGATGGAATTGATGAGCTCAAGATGCACAGGCGTCAAGCCCTGATGCAGTCCGGTCACGACGAGGGGAAGGAATGTCGCCCCAAGGACGAATCCTGCACCGATTCCGCCGACTTCGATCAATGATAATAATCCTTTAGTAATAATATCAGATATGAATCCACCCACAGGCATGAATACGGTATATGTCAGTAAACCTGTGACCAAGAGTGCAATTGTCGGTGTGAAAATGATATCGATGGCCTGAGGCATGATCTTCCGTACGTTCTTCTCCACGAAGGCCATGAAGACTGCTGCAATCAAGACCCCGATCAAGCCGCCCCTGCCCGGAAGGAGATTTTCCCCGAAGAGGGCGATGTCACCGATGGCCGGATTGATGATCAGAATCCCCGCAAGGCCCCCGAGTGCCGGTGAACCACCGAACTCCTTGGCAGCATTCACCCCGACAAGGATGCCGAGGTAGGCAAACAACCCGCTACCGATTACGGACAGCATCATGACAAGATTAGATTCACCATTCAGCCATCCGGCCTGGACGAAGAATTTTGTGAAGCCTGTGATCAGACCCGAAGCGATCAGGGCCGGAATGAGAGGGATGAAGATATTGGCAATCCTTCTCAGTAAAAGCTTGACCGGTGTACTGTTCTTTTTCTTCAGTTCGGCTTTCCGATCGGCGGCCCGTGCTTTCAGGTCGATGTCACTGCCATCTTCTGCAACGAGTTTCCCGAACTCTTCCGTGACCTTGTTCACTTTCCCCGGTCCCAAAATGACCTGATAGGTGTCATCTTCCACAAATCCGATGACGCCGTCGATGTCTTTCATCGTTGCCTTCTCGACAAGGCTTTCATCTGCAACCTTCACACGAAGCCTTGTCATGCAATGCTCATAGCTCGTGATGTTCCCCGCACCACCGAACTTCCTCAATATCGCCGCTGCCAGTTCTCTGTTTGTCACTGCGACCCTCTCCTCTCGACCCCTTTTATTTTTTTATATCTGACGCCAGCGGGTGGGACTATTCTTCAATAGCCACCCGAACGTACCCGTTGGCATCCCGCAGCCGGTCCTTCGCCTCGTCATACCCGCAGCCGAGCTTGATCATGACGATTGATGCCTTGACCTCATTATGGGCAAGCTTCAACGTCTTCAGCGCCGTATCTTCGTCGGTCCCCGTGATATCACGGATGATGCCGACGGCCCTTCGTTCCAGCTTATAGTTGCTGATATTCACATCAACCATGAGGTTGCCGTAAGCTTTTCCAAGTTTGATCATGGAAGCAGTGGAGATCATGTTGAGCACGAGCTTCTGAGCAGTCCCCGCTTTGAGCCTGGTTGAACCCGTCAGTGCTTCGGGACCTACATTCACTTCAATTTTATGCTCGGCTTCCTCAGATATTCTCGCCCCTTCGTTGCAGGAGAGCGCGACGGTAACGGCCCCGACTTCCCTTGCGTACCTGAGTCCCCCGATGACATACGGTGTCCGCCCGCTTGCCGCAATCCCAACGACCGTATCTTCAGGAGCAAGTTGAAGTGCAGCAAGATCCGATGCACCGAGCCCTTCATTGTCTTCCGCTCCCTCTACCGCTTTGACGAACGCCCGTTCACCACCGGCAATCAAGCCGACGACCACATCGCTCCCCACGCTGAATGTCGGTGGGCATTCCACAGCATCCAGGACGCCGAGCCTGCCGCTTGTACCTGCCCCCATATAGATGAGCCTGCCCCCGGCAGAGATGGAAGCTACCACCTTATCCACGACTTCTTCCACGACGGGAAGGACTTTTTTAACGGCTTCCGCCACTTTATGATCTTCGTCATTCATCATCCGCAACACTTCACCGGTACTGGCAGTATCGATCTTTAACGTATCCGGATTGACCTTCTCGGTTCCCAGTTCATACACATTATCCTGCATTTCAATTCCTCCTAAATCTCGTACGCGCTTTCATTCTTATTATAATCCCTTTTAAAATTATATTTCAACGGATTTGTAAAATTCATAAAATTATATTTTAACATTACCTCGACAACTAAAAAACCCGGTTCATCAAGGAATGGTGACAGTCAAAGAAGAGAAAGTTCTCCTTATGCCATCCTTGATCAACAGGGTTCCAGCAGAAACGATTCTATTTCATACGGATCTTCAAAAGCTTCAATGCGGTCTCGGATAGCGGCTGAAATAATTCATCGTCACCGCGCCGCGTTGGAGCTGTCTATGTAGCACGTCATACGAACAATTCACTTCCATTTTCATCCCGTTGGAGAAATGGACAAACGTCTTACCGCAGGCGACGGTCGTTGAATGGATATGACGGCAGAATAACCAGATGCAATCATCATTATCGGGTGATTGTGTAGGGATGGCCAGGATGTAGTCCATCAGACTGACCAAAAGCGGCGTTTTTCGATCGTACGACAATACTCTTCGAACCGCCCTGATTCGTCCGTTATAATCGGACCCGTGGACGATGCAGGATTCTTCAAGCACTTCTTTCACAGACTTCTTGCTGTACGTGATTTCCCCTGAACAATCGACAACCTTTGACTGATGCACTCCGTCATAGGAAGGATAAATCGCTGCCGTTCTTCCGTTTATCAACACCTCAAACTTTTTCACATGATCACCCCATATTTTTTAGTCCTAAAGAACTAGAACTTTATCATTATTATAGGTATATCATTAAAAACTTCCACTATATTGTTAAAAAGTTTAACTTTATTTGTAAAAAAAGTTTTTAGTCGCCATTTTCCTATAAAAAAACCGCGCAGGGGATGATCCCTGATCGCGGTCATTCAATCATTCATTACCTCTTTGATCACAGCTTCCACAAAAGCAGGCGTCTTCACAAATGCGCTCTCGATATGAAGCCTTTCGGTGCGCTTATGGGCATCCTTCCCGAACGGTCCCACGTTCAGGACGGGGGCGTCAAGGCTTGTCATGGCATCGAACGGAATGGAGTACGTCGTTTCCCACACCGGGGTATTTTCCTCATACACGGTCCAGCCGTGATGCTCATCCTTGAAATTCACATAGCTCAAGTCTGAGATCCCGTTGAAGTAGTGGATCTGCTCCACCTCCAGTCCGAAAGACTTCTCCGCCTCCTTGGTCACCTTCTCCACCAGCTTCTGCACAAGCGGATGGTCAGACGTGTTCACCGCAGGGTAATACGGGGGGGTGTACATCAAGACGATGGCAGGCGTCAACTCCTGACAGTCGATGAGAAGGGTGTCGGCCATCTTGAATGATTTCTCCCGATCATCCCCGATGTATGAGCGGATATCCTGCCTCAATGCTTCGATATATTCCTTCCCCATCTTCATCTCGGCATAACGGAGAAGCTCCCCGTAGCGCAGGACGGATACGTCGCCGATCGACGGGATCCCTTCCCTTTCGCACAGCTCCCGGTACCACTCATTGCACTCTTCTGCCGCTTCCCTGGCCACCTCTTCAAAGGTATTCATCACATCGGCGGCCGAACGCTTCATCGTGAACACATTGTACATGGCCACGGTACCGAACGGCGTCTGGGCCGAATAATTCAGGCGCAGGTCTTCCTGGAGCAATGTGATGGGAAGCGGTGTCGATTCTCCTTGGTCGCTTTCCCGGAACAGGGGATTCCATTCCATCTTCCGGGTCAGGAATGACGCCATGAACGATGAGGTCAACCCGCTGAGAGGCTCTCCGACATGGGTTTCCTTCCCATAGAAAAGCGCTGACGGCATGATTTTCCCGATGGAGCCCGAATAGATCTTATAAGCCGTATCCGTCGGGTTCTGGGAAAAGACCGGCTCCCCGTTCAGGAAGAGGGTGTACGTAAGTCCATGTTCATCCCTCATGTCATTGAGGGCCGTC
The DNA here is from genome assembly GCF_009806575.1 of Rossellomorea marisflavi. Taxonomy (NCBI): domain Bacteria; kingdom Bacillati; phylum Bacillota; class Bacilli; order Caryophanales; family Bacillaceae; genus Rossellomorea; species Rossellomorea marisflavi. The sequence goes on from NZ_CP047095.1 coordinate 3,791,257, forward strand.
ACGGCAGCCCTCATACCGGAAGAGTTGATCTCCTCATCCGGAACCGTCAAAAGGACCAGATTCACCGGCCACCCCTCTGCTGAAGCTTTCTCGATGGTCGCCATATGGACGGCAAGTCCCGCCTTCATGTCCATCGTGCCGCGTCCCCACAGGAACGTGCCGGCTTCGAGATCCTTCTTCGCTTCGGGATGAAGTTCGGCCGCATATTGAGGGAGCTCTTTTGTGAGCGCCTCTGGATTGAATGCAAGTGCTTCGAGCACCCCGTATTCTTCCGTACTCACCGTGTCGAAGTGACTGATGAGGACAATGGTCTTCGTTGCTTGCGGATGCTTATAAAGGGCCGTCAGGAACGACCGTCCAAGATCGGCTTCCCCAAGCTTAAGCTGCTGCGGATGCTCGGTAAAATACGAAATGCCCTTCATTTTCTCCATCAGCTTCCTCGGGAACTCGATTTCCCCTTCCGTCAATGTCCTGCTGTGCCAGCTGACGAGCTCACAAAGCAGTGCCCGCAATGCTTCCGGCGTTTGCCACTGTGCCATGACCCTTCCCCCTTTTATCGATCTTCTCTATAGTATCCCTGCATGCGCTGTCTGATCTGAGTCATATGATGACGCATTTGCCTTTTCGCTGATTCCCGGTCGCCGACCTTGAGGAATCGGACAAGGCGAACATGCTCTTCGTAGGCTTCCATCGCACTCATCCTGAGCCTTCCCGACAGACCGAGGAAGGCTCGGTTCACTCCCGTATTGGATGATTTGATCATTTCCTTCAGCTTCGGATTCGGATTAGGCGCTGCCAACAGGAGATGGAAGCGCCGGTCCAGGTCAATGAATGCATCGTATCGGTCTTCGAGTATCGCACGGTGCTGTGCTTCCAGATTGTCATCAAGTTCACCCATGAGGCCCTCACCCAATCCCGGGATCACATCGAGGTTATATACCTCGAGAAGCTCCCTGATCTCCAGATGCTGCAGCCCATCCTCCTCGGTAAAGGAAGCGACAACGGCGACCTTCGCTTCAGAAATCGTCACCAGCCCCTCGGCGGCGAGTTTCCTCAGCGCTTCCCTGATCGGCGTCCGGCTGATCCCATATTCTTCGGCAAGCCTTTTCTCCGGAAGCTCATCCCCTGAGGACAGCTCCCCTGAAAGAATCTGTTTCCTGAGCATCTGGAACGCCTGACCTGCAAGTGTTTTCTTTATGATCAAACCCGTCCCCCCTCGTTTGAATCATTCCCGGTATACCGTATACATGTATCGTACGGTATGATACCCTACCTGTAAATAGACTTTTTTGAAAATTAGTAAAACGAGGAAGGTGTGATCCCATGGATCCCCAATGGATCAATGAATTAATAGAAGCAATTGGAGCAGACGGCGTAACCATCAACGAAACCGCCTTGCTTCAGCACAGCCATGATGAGTCCCATCATCCCGGGGTCAACCCGGATGTGGTCGCTTCACCGGAAGATACGGAAGGTGTAGTGGCCATTCTTCGAACCGCTTCCCGGTACGGGATCCCCGTGACCCCATACGGAGCGGGATCCGGATTGGACGGAGGCGCAATCCCGGTCCAGAACGGAATCTCCCTCGATTTCACGCGGATGGACCGCATCCTCCATTTCAGCCCCGAGGATATGAGCGTCACCGTCCAGCCCGGCATCACCCGCCTTGCCCTGAACAAACAGATCAACCGCCATGGTCTCTACTTCCCCATCGACCCGGGAGCGGATGCAAGCATCGGCGGCATGACTGCAACGAACGCAAGCGGGACAACGGCCGTCCGATACGGATCCATGAGGGATCAGGTACTCGACCTTGAAGTGGTACTGGCTGACGGCAGAGTCATCCACACCGGCAGCCGTGCCAAAAAATCTTCCAGCGGATATCACCTCAATGGCCTCTTCACAGGATCAGAAGGAACCCTCGGCATCATCACCGGCATCACCCTGAAGCTGCATGGAACGCCGGAGCATCTGATCGCCGCGCGTTGTACGTTTCCTTCCCCGAAAGCCTGTGCAGAAGCGGCCCACATGATCCTCATGAGCGGGATCCCCGTCCAGCGGATCGAGCTGGTCGACTCCGAGAGCATCCGTCAGGTGAATGCATATGGTCAGTACGAGTTCCCCGAGGAACATTCCCTCTTCTTCGAATTCGCCGGAACGAAGGGCGGCGCTGAGGAAGAAGCAAGTCTCGCAGAAGAGCTCATGAAGGATGCAGGATGCAGCCACTGGGAACGAGCTGCGGGCTCGAAGGAACGGAGCGAAATCTGGCGGGCAAGACATGAGCTCTCCTATGCCTTCAGCCATATTCCCGGGAAGAAGATGCTCGGCTCCGATGTGTGCGTTCCCCTATCCCATCTCGCCGAACTCGTCGTCCATGCCCGGACTCTCATCGAAGACAGCGGGCTCCTTGGGGGCGTCTTCGGACACGTCGGAGACGGAAACTTCCACACGAGCATCGTCTATGATCCGAAGAAACCGGAAGAAAGGAAAAAAGCCCTTCATATCAATGAAGAGCTCGTATTGAAGGCTCTGGGATCAGGAGGGACCAGCACAGGCGAACACGGTGTAGGCATCGGCAAGAAAAAGTATCAGGAGCAGGAACATGGAGAGGCCGCCAAGGTCATGAAATCCTTCAAGCTTCTCCTCGACCCTGAAGGAATCCTGAATCCGGGAAAAATCTTCGACTGATGGCGAAGGAGAGCATCCAATGTCATATCCCCGCTCCTATTCTGATAAGATAGGAGAAAAAGAAGAGGAGGCTGATAGGATTGAAGAATGTCACGAAAGTCATCATTCCCGCTGCCGGTCTGGGGACACGGTTCCTGCCGGCGACGAAAGCGCAGCCCAAGGAAATGCTCCCCATCGTCGACAAGCCGACGATCCAATACATCATCGAGGAAGCCGTCACTTCCGGTATCACGGATATCATCATCATCACCGGCCGGGGAAAAAGAAGCATCGAAGATCACTTCGATAAATCCTATGAACTCGAATCCACCTTGGCAGACAAGGAGAAATGGGAGGAGCTTGAAGAAATCCAATCGATTTCGAACCTCGCAAACATCCATTATATCAGGCAGAAGGAGCCCCTCGGACTCGGGCATGCCGTCCTGTGCGCACGCTCGTTCATCGGGGACTCCCCCTTTGCCGTCATGCTCGGCGATGATCTCATCGACTCCGAGGTCCCGTGCCTGAAGCAGCTCGTCAGCGCTTACGATGAGCTGGGCGGTCCCATCCTCGGGGTCCAGCGCATCAACCGCGACGAAACCGGAAAATATGGGATCGTCCAAAAAGGTCCCAAAACTGCGCGATCGGGCTGCCACCTCGTCGACGGACTCATTGAAAAACCCGACCCTTCCCATGCCCCATCAGACCTTGCCATCATGGGCCGTTACATCCTCACACCCGAGATCTTCTCCTACCTTGAAGACCTCGGACCCGGAGCAGGAGGCGAATACCAGCTCACCGATGCCATCAATCACTATAGCAGGACACATCCAGTCTATGCGCAGGAATTCGACGGGGAGCGGTATGACATCGGCGATAAGTTCGGCTTTATACGTGCAACAGTGGACTTTGCGTTGAAGAGGGATGGACTCGGGGACGACCTGCGTGCCTACCTTCGGCAAGTTGGGAGACAAGGATAAAGGAAAAAGGCCGGATCCGGCCTTTTTCCTTTTGTCATCTGGGAAGCGTAAAGATCTCTCCCACCTCACTATAATTCCCTGCCAAGCGCCCCAGGGGAGAAAGACGGTCCAAGTCCACCTTATAATCCCCCAGATACACGTCTTCCTGAATGTGATAATGGGTCACTCTTCCGATGATCAACCAGTCAGAGCCAAGGGAAATCATCTGCTCCAAGCAGCACTCCATCTGGATCGGCGCTTCTTTCACCCGTTTCGCCCTTACGGTACGACTCTCGACAGGAGTAACGCCTGCCCTTTTAAATTCATCTATTGCTTCCTCCACGTTTTCAGCTGTAACCTGCATTTGATTCCCGAGAGAGGAAGGAACCACATTTACGACGAACTCACCGATCGCTTTTATATTCACGAATGTATCCTTTTCCGTACCTGTCCTCTCCCCTACACCTGGTCCGATGGAGAAACAGAGCATCGGAGGATTACGCGAAGCGACCGTAAAGAAACTGAATGGAGCCAGATTCAACCCCCCTGCCTCGGAAATGGTCGACACCCAGGCAATCGGCCTTGGAACAACCGATCCACTTAATAGTTTATACATTTGATTATCATGTAACTGACTGGGGTTGAATTCTATCAATCTGCCATTCTCCTTCCCTGCTAATTGGCTTTAGAGCGTAATGTTTGATATTCCTCCTGTTCAACCGGCTTATCGGCAGCCGACGGAAGCAACCATGATCCTACCACACAGATGACAAAGTTCAATCCAAGACCGATCACACCCCCGTGGATACCATAAATCGTTTTATTGCCTGTAAGAGTAAGGACCCCAGCAAGTAACGCACCGAAAAGCATTCCCCAGAAAACCGCCTTCTTATCAAGCCCTTTCCAATAAAGACCGAGGACAAACGCCGGGAAAACCTGAACCAGCAGTTCAAATTTCAAAATAAAGATTTCATACAGAGTACCTGGAGGATTCCACGCCACCCATAGAAGCAGGAAGACAGCCACAACCCCGACCACCTTTCCAACCATGACCTTCCTGTGCTCAGACGCACGCGGATTCATAAAGCGCCCGTACACATCATTGGAAATCATGGAAGAGAAGCTCAGGAGGACTGAATCCGCAGTCGACACGATGGCCGCCACGATGCCACCGAAGAAAATGATCATCATCCAATAATAAAATGGATTGATGGCCGCAATGTCATTAGCCAGCATGCCGACGATCTGCTCTGAACCGACGGTATCCAGGCCTGGATACAACATGATGGCTGTAATACCTACGATAAACACCAAGCCTGTTGTAATGAGGGGCATCCACGCCATCCTGGAAAATGATTTCTTAAGCGTCCTTTCACTCTGTGCCGAATAGATCCGCTGCACCGCATGTGGGTATATACTTGCACCTAATCCGACCAGGAGCAGCATGCTAAACCAGTTAATGGATACTTCTGTCGGCGGAACGGCGGTTTTGACCGGCTCCATTTCATGAATATACCGGGTAACATCTGCAAAATTGCCACCCACAAGATAAAGACCACCGATGAGGAATACAATGATGCCCACCATTAGGATGATCCCCTGCATGACATCGGTAAAAGCAACCGCTTTCATTCCTCCCATCCATTCATAAGCCAACATCACGAAGATAAAAGCAAGAACAGCGATCTGATAGGGGATTGTCCCTCCCGTCATACCTGAAACCGCATGACCAATCGCTACAAGCTGCTCTAATAGATAGTTTCCAAGACCCCACAGCATGAGAAAGATACTCAACAATGTCACGGCCTTTGATTGAAAACGATGATGCACCCAATCCGTTGGTGTAATGAAGTTGCGGCGCTTCGCTACAACATAGAGTCTGGGAGCAAATAAAAGATAGATCCCGATGATGATGGTCATGAAGGAAATGGATTGAAGCCAAGAAAATCCGGTCCGATAGGCCGAAGGGGCGTACCCCACTATCGTATTCCCACTGTATTGAGTCGCATATAAAGTAAAGAATAGCGCGATGATTCCAAGATTCCGCCCAGCTAGATAATATCCTGAAAGAGAATGGTGAAGGTTCTTCTCACCCCTGCCCGAAAAATACCCGATCACCAGCATGATCACGGCAAAAGCCGAGAGTATGATAATCCCATCAGCACCTGCAAACGTAAGTTCCATCCCTTATCGCTCCTCCTTCATTCGCTCAGACTCTTCTTCATCTTCAACAAGATTCCACTGAGTTCGGCACAGCCAGCTCAAATAGCCACACAGAGCAATCGAAAAAATGAGGGAAATAAACGCCCATAAGGGAAAGCCGAGTATGAATGGTTCAACGGCAGCAGAGGGAAAGTACCACGGTACTACGGCCATGACTAATAAAACCATGAAGACCCAAATCCACTTCTTACGAATCGGTTCCTTAATCGATTTCTCTTTCATTCTTCCTCCTCCTGTTCTTTGAACGAATAAAATCAAGCGCTTACATTTTTTCAGATGATATTCTCTTTTTTGAGCGTTTCCATTTCCTCTTCCTTCATCCCTAACATGCCTGAATAGATTTCCATATTATGCTTGCCCATTTTCTCTGCCCCGGCTTCTTTGACCCTTCCAGGTGTTCGACTGAGCTTTGGAACGATTCCAGGCATGGGGAATTCACCCAGATCAGGATGGTCAACCTTGAGAATCATCTCCCTCTCCTTATAATGAGGATCCTCCAGGATTTCCTTTGCCGTGTAAATCAACCCCGAAGGCACTCCTTTCTCAGCAAGGATCTCCAGTGCCTCTTGTGCATCCAAGGATTTTGTCCATTCCTCTATGATGGAATCAATGAGCTTCATATTTTCACCCCGGGCATAATGAGTGGAAAACCGCTCATCCTCTGCAAGGCCAGGGTTCCCCATTGCCTCACACAAGCGCGAAAATACCCCATCAGAGTTTGCCCCTATCACGATATAGGTGCGATCTTTTGTGAAATAGATATTGGACGGGGCTACTCCCGGCAGGATATTCCCCATCCGTTCCCTTACATACCCGGCAAGGAGATAATCGGGAATCAGACTTTCCATAATGGAGAAAACCGATTCATACAGGGCCGTATCCACCACCTGACCTTTACCCGAATGATTTCTCTCATGTACCGCCACCAAACAACCGATCGTGGCAAAGAGAGCGGCCAGCGTATCTCCTACCGATACTCCTATGCGGGAGGGAGGACGATCCTCAAATCCTGTCACATTCCTCAGCCCACCCATGGCCTCTCCGACACTTCCAAAACCCGCACGATTTTTATATGGGCCCGTTTGACCGAAACCTGATGTCCGTACCATGATGAGGCGGGGGTTGATGGCAGAGAGTTCCTCATATGATAGATTCCACTTTTCCATCGTTCCAGGTCGGAAGTTTTCAATGATGATATCTGTTTCTTTCACAAGCTCCTTTAAGATTTCCTGTCCTTTCTCTTCTCTGAGATTGAGCGTGATCGACTTCTTATTCCTCGATTGAATCGGCCACCATAGACCGATCCCGTCTTTGGACTTCCCCCAATTTCTCATGGGATCCGATTTGCCCGGAGGCTCCACCTTGATCACTTCAGCTCCGAAATCAGCCAGCATCCTGCCGCTGAAAGGTCCGGCCAGCAAGGTCCCCAGTTCCACCACTCGCAAGTCCTCCAATGGAAGCTTTTGTTCCTCCACATGATCCTCTCCTTGTTAGAATTTTCTTAATCTTGTATACAAATTTAACTTCTTGTATACAATTAGTCAATAACTATTTAAATAAAGCGCTTTTATTTATTAAATATTGTGAATTTTATTTTTATTGTATACAATGTACATGAGGTGTTGGTATGGATGCATACAAATATATTAAAGGCGCAATCATTGACGGTCGTTATACCCCGGGTATGCGATTGGGAGAAGAATTCCTTGCCAAGGAACTGAATCTTAGCAGAACACCGATCAGGGAAGCCATCCGGCACCTTGAAGCAGACGGGTTGGTTGTCCCCCTGAAACGGGGCGTGAGTGTCCGAAACTTCACTAATGAAGACATCCGGCAGATCTATGACCTCAGGACTCTCCTCGAGGGGTATGCTGCAAGCCAGGCAGCCATCCATCGGACAGAAGAGGATTTAGTCAAAATGGAGAGCGCGAACATTCAATATGAAAAGGTCATTCAAGATTATGGGGAATCCGACCTGGTCAGGGTCAAGGAAATCGTTGATGTGAACCAGCAGTTTCATGAAGTGATCATCCACGCAGCGAACAACGCCCATCTGCATTTTCATCTGTCGAAAGTTGTTGTCGTCCCTATCGTTTATAGATCATTCTATTGGTATGATGACAATCAATTAAAACGATCATTGGAAATCCACAAAATCATTCTGCAGGCCATACAGAATAAAGAGCCTGAAAGGGCCAGAATCGCCATGCACGAACACATCTACCAGGGACGGGATCATGTCTTGAAGCATTTGGATAAGATAAAAAGCGCCAAACAGTAAAAGGAGGATCCAGGATGATAGAAATCTGTGAAGTAGGTCCACGTGACGGGCTCCAGAATGAGCCTAAAATCCTCAGCATTGCGGAAAAAGCCGAGCTGATTACACGTCTGATTGAATCTGGTGTTCGTTATTTCGAAGCTGTTTCGTTCGTCAACCCTACCGTCGTCCCTCAAATGGCAGATGCAGAAGAGGTGCTCAACGCACTCCCCAAAGGCGACGGGGTCACATACGCAGGACTCATCCTGAGTCGCTCGGGCCTGACAAGGGCCCTTACGACGGATGTCGACTGTCTCCATGTCGTCACGACTACAAGCGACAGCTTCAATCTCAAGAATGTCAAACGGACGGTCGCCCAATCGGTTACCGAGCTTGAGGACGTCATCCGTGAAGGCTCCGCTGCCTCCAAGGACGTGCTCGGTGTCCTCGGCACCGCTTTCGGATGCCCTTTCGAAGGCAAGGTGGAATCCAGCACTGTCCTTCATGTGGCTGAACGTTTCCTTCATGCAGGATGTACAGGGATCACCCTGGCCGATACAACAGGCATGGCGAATCCCCAGCAGGTCCATGATCTGGTGAAGATGTTCCACAGGGAGTTTGGAGAAGACATGAAACTCGGCCTCCACTTCCATAACACCCGCGGGCTGGGACTTGCCAATACGTTGGCTGGCTACCAGGCTGGGGTCCGCCGCTTTGATTCTTCGATTTCCGGCCTCGGAGGCTGTCCATTTGCCCCTAAGGCAGTCGGTAACGTGTGCACAGAAGATATGGTCAATATGTTTCATCAGATGGGGATTGATACTGGAACCGATCTCTCGACATTATTGCAGACATCATCCTGGACAGAAACCATCATGGGAAGACCTCTTGATGGAATGCTGCTGAAAGCTGGAACGGCTTGATAGACTAATAGTATAGAAAAGACCGTCCAATCTCTTGGACGGTCTTTCCTATACGCTCATACTCCTCAAAGAATGCGCCACCTCTACCTTCCCCACCGGCCTGGCAGGCGCTCCCGCAACGATCACATCCGGCTGGATATCCTTCGTCACGACTGAATTCGCCCCGACTGACACATTATCCCCGATGATGACGGGACCGGCAACGACGGCCCCCGTGAAGATGGTCACATTATCACCGATGATCGGCTTTATTTGACCATTCCGCTCCTGGTCCCTGCCCCCGATCGTGACATTTTGGAACACCTCCAGGTTTGCCCCGGCCTTCACTTTCGTTCCGATCACCACCCCAACCGAGTGGGCAATCCGGAAGCCGGGACCGATTTCGGCACCGTAGGAAATCTCGGCACCATAGAAGATGATACCTGCCGACCGGAGGATCCTGGGAATGAGCGGCACCCGCTTTACATGAAGGGCGTGCCCGATCCGGTACATCACGACAAGCCAGAAGGTCGAAGCATTGAAGAAGCTGATGATCAATCCTTTCGGGGATAACCCATATGCCCTGTAGTCTGATTTGATCAAATGGAACATGCGGTCCACATCCTTCGCCTTTTTCATCCAGTCTAGCCCCTGGATATGAAGGGAATATGGAAGAGATATTAGGGATTTGTAAAGAATGAATGACAAAAAACCTCCGCTCAATCGATTCTTGAGCGGAGGTTTTTCCTAACCAGCCTTCATGACTTCATTTCCATGATCTGCGTCATACTGTCCTTCTGATTTGGACATGACGATAGCGGCAAGTGTGTTACCTGTTAAGTTGACGACGGTACGGGCCATATCCATGATCCTGTCGACCCCTGCGATGAAGGCAAGGCCTTCTGCCGGTACCCCGATGGTACCAAGGGTGGCAAGGAGGACGACGAAGGATGTACCAGGTACAGCAGCCATCCCTTTCGATGTCACCATAAGGACAAGGATGAGGGTGATCTGTTGCATGATGGAAAGGTCGATGCCGTAGACCTGCGCGAGGAACAGGGCGGCGATGGCCTGATACAGGACCGATCCATCAAGGTTGAAGGTGTACCCGATCGGTACGACGAAGGATACGATGGCCTTCGGGCAACCCATCTTTTCAAGCTTCTCCATGACGCGTGGAAGTACGGTCTCGGAGCTCGATGTACTGAAGGCGAGTAGAAGCTCATCCTTCAAGTATTTAAGTAGAGTGAAGATGTTCACTCCGGCCCATTTGGCCACCAGTCCCAATACGACGATCAGGAAGAAGATCAAGGCCGCATAGACGAGGCCGACAAGCTTGCCGAGTGACACCAGGGAATCGATCCCGAATTTAGATACGGTTACCCCGATCAGGGCGAATACGCCGAGTGGTGCGACCTTCATGACCATGTTGACGACGTGGAACATGGCATGGGAAACGGCGTCAAAGAATTGAACGACCGGTTTCCCCCGTTCCCCGATGGCTGCTACTCCAAGTCCGAATAGCACGGAGAAGAAGATGATGGCCAGCATGTCCCCTTCCGCGATGGATTGGAAGAAGTTTGTCGGAACGATATGCAGGAAGGTTTCTGCGATGGTTTTGTCTTTCTGGTCTTCTGATGTATCCACGTAGGATTGGATGTCTGTCTTCTCAACAGATCCTAGGTTGACGTGACTTCCAGGATGGAACACGTTCGCCAGGATGATCCCGAGGATGATGGCGACGGTCGTGATGACCTCGAAGTAGATGATCGTCTTTGCCCCAAGACGGCCGAAAGCCTTTCCGTTCCCGGTACCTGCCACACCGACGATGAGAGTGGAGATGACGATCGGAATGACGATCATTTTAATCAAACGAAGGAAAAGGTCTCCCAACGGCTGGAGATACGTAGCAACACGCGGGTCATTAAACCAGATGACCCCGACAAGGATACCCAGGATCAACCCGACGAAGATCTGGGTGGCTAAACCGAAACGAATTTTTTTCATAGATGGTCCCCCTCTTGGATGATGTGCGTAAAGCAAAAAAAGACCGTTCTTAAGAAAGAACAGCCTTTTGGTTGAAAAATAAAGGTTCTTTCTCTCAACTGGCATACGGAGTTAACTGTCGGATTCGGGATTGAGAGTTCCCTACCTGGTAAAAGGATTCACCCCAAGGTATTGAAATACCACTTGCATGATTCCTCCGCTCGATCGATTAAGCCATACTATTTAGTTGTAGTGGGTTAACTTTATTATCCTAATAAAGTTTTATTTAGAAGTCCACAAAATATAATATACAACTTTAATTGATAGACTGTCAAATGTTTTTTAAATAAAGATATTTCAGAATAGTTATTTATTAGTTTTTTTACCTTTTGCAGGATATTTCGTGTATACAAAGATCTATTTAAAGCTAAAAGTAAAACCCGGCACACGCCGGGTTCAATGGGACTTATCCACAAAATAATCCACCATGAAGGACGCCCATACTGCATTCCCATCCTTATTCGGCAGCTCCTTCTTTGTCACCTGAGACTCGACATCCTTCCAAGCCTTCCAATGATCTATGTATGGATAGTGATGATCCTTGGCATACTCTCTCAGCTTCTTCTCTTCCATTGGGTAATAGTGAGCATCGGGGATGGGGTTGGAAGGCTGTAGAAGAATCTTGATATCAGGATTCTCTTTCTTGAACGCATCCAGGATGGCAGTAAGATTCTTCAGCCTTTCCTTCATATCGATGCGACTATTATCCGCAAGAAGAAACGGTTCCAAAAGAAGTAGATCCGGCTTTTCTTTCGCCAGTGGAAGATGAAGTCCATCCTTCACCACCTCTCTGGATGTCTTTCTTCCGACTTCATGGATGGAGACGGAGAGGAGCTCTTCTCCGTATTCTTTCGTCAAGGCCTCTTTCACCGTATCCGGCCAGGCTCCTGCTTCATCCGATGTCGAGGATGACCCGGCAATCATCATGCGTACAGGCTTTCCTTGGGCCGCTTTTTCCCTGAAGAGCGGCTGAACATCACGTGGTAACCCATTGATCCTGTCCAATATCTGCATCCGATGCCTTTCCTTTTCTGCTTTCTCCTCCGCTTCTGCACGTTCTCCTGCCAGCACATCCTGGTGCGAGGCATAAGCCGACGCCTGCACTTCCTTCACCTCCCCTTCCCAGTGATACTTGCCTCCGATCACCACCGAGGAGGTCAATAGTCCCAATACAACCAATCCGATTCTCATCCACTCGTCCCTCCAATCTATGAACTCTATCATATAGGAAGACAGTGGCAATATTTGTATATCTGTGTAGACAACCTCACCATAAATTATGACAAATTCATTAATCAATTTTCACTTTTCTTGAATTGACAGAAAACTTGAGGTTTTCTTAAAAGAAACTTCCGTTATCCACAGGTCCAAGCGGCTTTATCCCCTGATGCAGGGCTGATTGGGGCTTTTGCCACCCATCCTTTTCTCCCTTACTGTGGATATACCGGGAAAACAGAGCGGCGCCTGCTCAAAAGGAATCGAAGATGGAACCATTTGAACTCGTCCATGAACAATACAGCCAGATGATCCACAAAATCATCCACACCCTGCGCATCTACAAAAATCATCATGACTATTACCAGACCGGCTTGATCGCCCTCTGGGAGGCATATATGAAATTTGAACCATCTAAAGGAACGTTCACGTCCTTCGCTTATTCGTATATCAGGGGACGGATTCTGTCTGAGCTGAAGAGGGAAGTACAGGTAGAAGAGCGTGGGGTCGCACTGGAGGAGGGAGCCACGGAAGCAGGCGGTGACGATTTGGACACCCTATCGGTGGAAATCCTCCTCTCCTACTGCGAGAACCTTACGGCCAATCAGAAGAAATGGGTCATCGCTCACTCCCTTCATATGCTGTCGATCAGCGAAATCGCCGACATAGAAGGTGTGTCACCCGAAGCTGTGAAGAAGTGGCGAAAGGGGGCAAAGGAAAGGATCCGGCAGGCCATTTTTAATCAAACGTTTGTTTAAAGTGGATAACCTGTTGATAAACCGGATGTCATTTGCTTAAACGGTCGTATAACAGAACAAAAAAGAAGGATGACCCTATCGTCATCCTTCTTTTTAAAACGTCAATCCATCTTTTTTGCTTTTCGCGTCAAGTCCGGCACCGATGGCGATACCGATTGAAATCCCCAAGGTGAAGCCATAGACCATATTCTCGAGGAATCCCAGGCCGATCAGCATTCCGAAAGTCAGTCCAAGCGGCATGAATACACCAATATAGTAGTTCTGGGGCACCACCTTATGAACCTTATGGACATGATTCAACAGCTTGTTCAGCACTTTCCTATGTGAACGAAAATCCGCTTTCTCCAGTTCAGGCAATCTTGCTCTCAATCTCTTATATTCTTCTCCAAGCTCCATCAGCCCCGATTCACACTCATCGCAGGGTTCCAAATCCGCCATCCTGTTTAGGAGGCGCTCCTCCTTTTCCAGGTCGAGCTTTTGGATCACTCCCTGGCCGGCATCATACTTGAAAGCATGGAGGTGTTTCCTTACTTCTTCGACGTGCACCTGCATCCTCTCCCTAAAGCCATTCATACCAGATTATACCGCCCAGGGCGGATGAGGTCAAAAGGGATCGATGGCATATTCAGACGCCGGTCAGGATCTCCCACAGCTCGCTTACAGACCGTGACCTGAGACATTTTTGAACCAGCTCCTGGTTCTCCACCAAACCGGTTAAAAAGGCATAGACCATTTGCAGGTCTTCGGTACTTTCCTTTTTTACATTCAGGATACAGACGAGCTGCACAGGCTCACCATTCCATACTACCGGCTTTTCAAGGGAACAGATGGCGAGAAAGGTCTCATCCCACTGTGGAGAAATCGGATGGGGAACGGCCAAAAGAGGGCCGAAAGAGGTGGAGGCAATCTCTTCCCGTCGCATTACGCTGTCAAAAAAGGTAGGGTCGACGAGCCCTTTTTTCACCAGTTTATCTGTCAGTCCGGAGAGTACTTCTTCCTTTGTGGAATAGTGTTCATTTACCCACAGGCAATCCCTCCTCAAATAGGCCAGGTGTGAATGCGGCTGGAGATCCAGATGAGACTGGATCCTGGCATAGTCTTCTCCTGATAAGATGGTTCTTACATGTATGACGGGCACGGGGAGGTCTTCTTCCAGGGGAATGGAGGAAATGATGAAGTCGATTTCCTCCAAGTTGTGGTTCTTCAGATGGTAGTATTCGGTGGTGGCCACTACGTCCATTTCATGGCGGAATTTCGATTGAAGCTTATACTTGATCATACGGGCGCTTCCTGCACCGGATGCACAAACGATGATGACGCGCTTTGGCCCTGATCCGGCTAGATTTTGCCGTTCGATGGCCGCTCCCAGGTGCAGAGCCAAGTAACCGATCTCGTTTTCATCGATCTGCACCTCCATGTTTTCATCGATGATCCTGCCGGCGACGACCCCTGCTTCGAATGCAACGGGATAGTTCTTCTTGATATCGTCCAATAGGGGATTGCGGATATTCATGCCGTAGCGGAATCGGTTGATGGCTGGCTTCAGATGGATGAGGAGGGCTGCGCGCAGTTCTTCATCTTCCGTCAGGCGGATCTTCCATTCACGCTCGACTGCGAGAAGGATATCATCAACGAGCGTGGCATACCCCTCACCTTTTGCATCTTGCAGATACTCGACTTCAAGCCGCTGCTCCGTCACAAGGCGCGTACCCAATAAATGAAGGGCAATATAGGCGATCTCAACCTGCGGAAAACGCACCTCCAGCACTTCATTGAGCTCCTCCACCATCTTCTCTGCGATGGTGTACTCTTTTTCCTTAAGGATCTCCTCCATCTGGAGGGTGATGGCGGATATGAGATTCCCCGACATCATCCGCTTACAGGCAATCGCAATGTGGATAACCAGGTTGTTCATAGCAATATCGGACATCTGAAGTCCGTGGCGATCCACATACTTTTCCACCACCGTCCAGATCAAAGCCAGACGCTCCTCATCATGCAGATCGGGAAGGGTCTGGATCTGCCTGCGGACCGGCGTGGTACGATCGATGACGTATTCGGCAAGGCAGAACCGGACGTTCACTTCCTCGCCTTCCACCTTCAGGCCGTAATTCGGCTTTTTGACCAGCAGCAGGTCATAGCGGCTGAGGATATCCTTAACATCCTTCAAATCATTCTGCAGCGTGGAAAAGCTCACGTGGATCTCATCGGCGAGGTCCTGGATCTTCAAGTAGCCATCTGTCTGAAGGAAGCGTCTGACAAGATAGCCTACGCGCTGCTCAGGAGCAACCGGCTTATCAGTCCCGACCTCAAGAAGTTGCTGCAGGAAGGTCTTAAAGACGGATTCCTCCTTGACCTCAAGGGTATAGCCCCTTCCACGGACCGCCCTGATGACGGCACCGTGTCCCTCCAGGCAATCATTCAATTGCTTCACATCTTCCCGGACCGTCCGGGAGGAAACCCGGGACACACCGGCCAGATGACTGCCCGTCACCAGGCCGTCAACCGCCATCAATTCTTTTAAAATCCGTTTGAATCGCGTATTCATGCCCCGTTCCTCCCTTCCGCCATCCTTCTTGCCACTGCTCAGAATCCATTTTGCATCGATACTTCCCTGAACCAATGGGCACTCTTCTTCGGCTTCCTCTCCATTGTATCGAGATCCACCTGATAGAATCCATAACGATTTTTATACGCGTTCATCCAGGACCAGTTGTCCATGAACGTCCACAGATGATACCCCTTCGCCTGACATCCTTCTTGAATGGCCGTATGGAGCCACTCGAGATGGCCCCGGATGAAGTCGATCCGGTAATCGTCATGGATCATGCCTTCTTTCTCGAAGCGCCCCTCATCCTGGACACCCATCCCGTTCTCGGAAACGAACGACTCGATATTCCCGTAGTTTTCTTTCAGATTCATCATGATATCGTAGATGCCTTTTTCGTAGATTTCCCACCCACGATACGGATTCATCTTCCTGCCCGGCATCTCATAGTGATCGAAGAACCATTCAGGCATGAACGGTGCCTCCGGATTCGGCAAATACTCTTTCGCCTTGACCCTCCTCGGCTGATAGTAATTCACCCCAAGGAGATCGATGGTGTTCTGCTTCAGAAGCTCCCGGTCTCCTTCAAGTACAGCCGGAAGATGATCATGGTCAGCAAGAAGATCGATCAGTTCCTGTGGATATTCCCCGAGAACCGATGGATCAAGGAAGCTTCGGTTGAAGAAAAGATCCGCTATCCTGGACGCCTTGACGTCAGCAGGGTGCTCACTCCTCGGATAAGAAGGCGTCAGGTTGAGGATGATCCCGATCTTGCCGTCTCCTACTTTCCTATATTCCGAGATCGCCAGTGCGCTTGCAATCATCGTGTGATACGCCACCTGAGAAGCCTTCTTCCCATCCACGATATTGGGATAGTGGAAATCATACAGGTAGCCGCCCTCAACAGGAACAATGGGCTCGTTGAATGTGAACCACTTCTTCACCCGATCACCATACCGCTCAAAGCAGATGTTTGCGTAGCGTGCAAACGCCTCGGCGACACGGCGGTTCTCAAAGCCCCCTTGATCCTGCATCTCCTTCGGCATATCGAAGTGATACAGTGTGACGAACGGCTCGATGCCATGCCTCAGGAGCTCATCGATGACATTCCCATAAAAGGTGGCCGCCTCTTCGTTCACCGGGCCTTCTCCCCCTGGGATAAGGCGTGACCATGAGATCGAGAATCGATACGTATTGTGACCGATCTCCTTCATTAATGCAATATCGTCACGATAGCGATGATAGAAGCCCGACGTTTGCTCCGGGCCCACACCGTCAAAGAAACGACCGGGTTCGATTTCATACCAATGATCCCATATATTCTTTCCTTTGCCGCCTTCAGATGCGGCCCCTTCGAGCTGGGTGGAGGACGTCGCGCTTCCCCACCAAAAGCCCTCTGGAAATTCCCTTTTCATTTATCCCACTCCTTGTATCGGTAGATTTCAATGATTTCTACAGCCAGATCCCTGACGGTCATCGAGGTCATGAGATGATCCTGCGAATGGATGAGCAGCACATTGAGCGGATTGCTCTGCCCCATGGCTTCCTGCTGGATGAGCTTTGTTTGGTACTCATGGGCTTTCGCCAGTTCCTCCCCAGCCTGGACGATCAGTTCATCTGCACGCTTGAAATCTTTCCGCTTCGCTTCCTGTATGGCTTCCATGGCAAATGACTTTCCGTTTCCTGCATAGAGGATGATTTGAAAGGATATTTCCGTAAGATCTGCTTGCTGCTGTTCCATTACATTCGCCACCTTTTTTGAAATCGCATTGCGTTATGCACTCTTATTGACATCCGTTGATCCTTCTCCTCTGCGTTCAAGCTCATAGTATTGTTTATCCATGAGTCGCAGGAACGGCCACCAAATGGTGAAGACGATGAAGATATTCACTGCCTGCAGCACGCCACCCTGCCATGAATTCGTCGCCAGGGCCCCGTTCAGGATCGTCGGTGTGGTCCATGGGACGATGACCCCTGTCGGTGGGGGAACGATTCCCGTTGCCATGACAAAGTACGTAAATACGGCCACGATCACCGGTGCCAGCAGCCATGGGATGAAGGCAAGGGGATTCATGATGATGGGGAGACCGAAGATGATCGGCTCATTCACATTGAAGAGCCCGGCCGGCGCCCCGATCTTACCCAGTTCTTTCATTTGTCTGCTCTTCCCGATGATGAAGATGCCGAGAATGACGGCAAGGGTCATACCCGATCCCCCCATCCCCACGATGAAGGAATCGATAAACTGCTTGCTGACGATATGCGGTAGCTCTTCACCCGCCTGGAATGCCTGCAGATTTTCATTCGCTAGGGCATACCAGATCGGGTCGAATACAGAGTTCACGATGATCTGTCCATGTAGTCCGAAGAACCAGAACACCTGGATGAGAAGGACCGCCACGATGGTTGCAGGAAGTCCTGAACCAAGCGAGGTAAGGGGAGCCTGAACCACATCATATACAAAGCTCTGTACGCTTCCATATGGAAGGTATTCAAAAATGATCCGGACAATCAGGAAGGTACTCAAGGTCAGGGTAATCGGAATCAACGCGCTGAACGAGCGGGCTACGGCATCCGGGACCCCGTTCGGCATTTTCAGCGTCCACCCTCTCTGGGTGAAGAACCGGTAGAGCTCCGCTGCCGTAAAAGCAGTCAAAATCCCTACGAACATCCCCTGCGCACCCAGACTTGATGTCGGAATCACCCCATTGACCCCTTCAAACGTCTGCGGCGTGAGGATCAGGAAGGCAGCAAGGGCAGCCACTCCTCCATAAAGACTTTCTCCCCCGTAATGTTCCGTCAGCTTGCTTCCGATGCCGATGATCACGAACAAGCCCATAATCGTAAGCGTCGCAGCAGATGCAGGCCCGAGTGCCGACTGATACGTGGCATAGGCATCTTTCCCGATCAGTTTATCCAAGAACGGAAGATTGGCGAGTACCACGAAGATCGATCCGAAGATGATCAACGGCAGGGCCACCATGAATCCGTCCCTAAGCGCCGTCAAATACCGATTATTATTCAATTTATCTGCAACCGGAAGCAACACATTTTCCAATACCTGCATAAATTTGTTCATCCCAGGTCCCCCCTGATCATTTTTTTATAAGATCCATCGCTTTTTCCAGCACCGATTTTCCGTCTACCCTTCCATAGGAAACAGGGTCGATCGAATCCACCGGGATTCCATAGTCTTTCGCCTTCTCCTCATACTTCCGCTTCATGAACCTCATCTGAGGCCCAATCAGAAGCACATCTGCCCGTTCCATGTCGACGAAGGCCTTATCCTGAGCCACAGCCCAAATCTCAGCCTCCATCCCCTTTGATTCAGCTGCTTCCTTCATCTTCGACACAAGCAGGCTGGTGGACATCCCAGCAGAGCATGCCAATAATATTCTTACCACTGTCATCATCCCCTCTTTCAATCGTACTTTGATTATATTTTAAAAGCGCTTTCATAAACACGTATTGATTTTCCTTAATCCAACGGAAGTGATTCCATATGGCAAATAAAAAAAACGGATGGTCTCCCATCCGCCTTGCATGTGCTCTCTTCTTAATCAATAACGCGGCTAACAGGCCCTCCACATTGAGCGCAGGTGCCTATCAACAAGACTTTAAAGTCCGCCGAATCCACGATGTAATCAATAATCCTTGTAACCCCGCAGGTCCGGCAAAATACGTTCCCTTCAAACTTTTCACGGATATGGGCCGGAACCGCCATCCATCGTTTCCTTGCCAATTCATCTTTATCCATAAGCGACACCTCTCATCACGTATCGATTTTTCCCTATTACTATATCATACCGCGGAGGAGAATGATGCCCTCATCCCTTATGGGAAAATGTCTCCCTGATGGCACGCTCTAGCTCAGACCCCCCCACCGCTGTCTTGACGTATCGCCGCGTCACATTGATATCCCGGTGACCAGCAAGCCTTGAGACCACCTCCAGGCTCACTCCCTGGTCCACAAGCTGCTGACAGAAGGTATGGCGCAGCTTCTGGGCATTGACGTGAAACTTCTTCAACATATATTGAACCGATCTCTCCGTCAATCGTTCACGGGACCGCGACACAAACAGGGGTCCAACAGGCTGCACTTCATCCAGGTAGGCTTTCAGAACGGATTTCAACGCATCCGTCAGCGGGATCACCCTCTCATCGCCATGGGTATCCGTCACCCTCACGACTCCCCGGTCCAGCTCCAGATCCGTCAAATCCAGTCCGCACAGCTCCGACACACGTACACCTGTGTGAAGAAGAGTGAGAACGATTGCTTCATTACGTGCATTCCGGCTTTCCCGCACCTCGGCAAGGAGGCTCTCACACTCTTCCTTGGTCAGCACATCAATCTCATCCTTCTTGGGCGCATGCTTGATCCTGATATCAAGGCCAACGTCCGGCCGTTTCAAAAAACGGGTCAACGTCCGGATCACACCAAGCACCTTATCGGTCGTAATCGGACTCTTCCCCTGCTCTTCCAAATGAATCATATATTCCTGAACATCATCATGGCCGATTTCTTCAAGGACCACACCGCGCTCCCCAGCCACTGATCAAACTTCTTAAGCTCCTGCTGATACGTCAAAATCGTCTTGCCTGACTTTCCCTCTTCCTCAAGCCACCTTAAAAACAATTCAATCGTACTGCCAGAAGTTCCTCTCAAGAGACCCACCCTTTCACAGCGAAAACGTTCTTTTGTATAATCCTAGAGAATTGGAAGGAAGAAGTCAACTTCTGTGAAGTTCAGGTATCATGGTGGAGAGCGTTTCATGTAAGTACCCTATCATAAACGCAAACTAAAATGAGACGTGAAAGAAGGAAGCTATTTCGCAAATAAGCGTGATTCCGGACATGGCCTCATCTCCGGACAACGTTTCTGACCTTTCCACTTCAATGATTACATATTATCTTAAGTCATGAAACCTCTAACGGCTTTTATGAGTCAATTGGCCATGTTTCTATTAAAATCATTTGCATCGACGATTATCCAGTTGCTAGTATATAGAGTTGTTCGCAAATAAGGAGAATGAATCGCAAATTGAAAAATGCACAGTGGTACGTTTCGCAAGTAAAAAGTGGAATTCCACAAATAATTTTAAAAATGTCGCAAGTAAATGGTTGAATCTCGCAGGTGTTTTCGCGCCAGGAGGGGAACGACGGTTCTTCGAGTGCGCAAAATGGTGAAAAGACGTTGCGAGGAATGTCGAATTGGGTCACACGCAAATCTAGATACATTTATTGGAAAAGCATCACTGATACAAGCACCCTATCCGCAGGTATCATTACCCTTTCGCAAGAAAAGAAATAAAGTCGCAATTAAGCGTGACTCCCCCCATAGCCTCATCTCCAGATAACGCCTCTGTCCATCCCACTTGGCTCATCATATACTCCCACAGGTCATTAAAGCTCTAAAAGTCTGTCTCTTCGCCCTTGCTCACCAATATCATCCCATACTCTAACCGTAATTTCGCCCTCCTAACCAACAACAAAATCTTTCTACCTACCCTATTTCAAACGGTCAACATCACCACCATCAACATTCCCCGCCAACAAAAAAAACCAACAAAAAAAGCAGCCCATCAAATGAGCTGCTTTTCTCTACATTGCCTGGCGACGTCCTACTCTCACAGGGGGAGATCCCCCAACTACCATCGGCGCTGAAGAGCTTAACTTCCGTGTTCGGCATGGGAACGGGTGTGACCTCTTCGCCAATGTCACCAGACAGGTATTCAGTTGAAAGAATTATTCTTTCAAAACTAGATAAAGGTTTGATAGTCAATCATTACCGGCGTATCGGCCAGTCTGGCAGGCGCAACGCGCCTGCATTACGTTTGGTTAAGTCCTCGATCGATTAGTATCAGTCAGCTCCATGTGTCGCCACACTTCCACCTCTGACCTATCTACCTGATCATCTTTCAGGGATCTTACTCACATAAAGTGATGGGAAATCTCATCTCGAGGGGGGCTTCATGCTTAGATGCTTTCAGCACTTATCCCTTCCGCACATAGCTACCCAGCGATGCCTTTGGCAAGACAACTGGTACACCAGCGGTGCGTCCATCCCGGTCCTCTCGTACTAAGGACAGCTCCTCTCAAATTTCCTGCGCCCACGACGGATAGGGACCGAACTGTCTCACGACGTTCTGAACCCAGCTCGCGTACCGCTTTAATGGGCGAACAGCCCAACCCTTGGGACCGACTACAGCCCCAGGATGCGATGAGCCGACATCGAGGTGCCAAACCTCCCCGTCGATGTGGACTCTTGGGGGAGATAAGCCTGTTATCCCCGGGGTAGCTTTTATCCGTTGAGCGATGGCCCTTCCATGCGGAACCACCGGATCACTAAGCCCGACTTTCGTCCCTGCTCGACTTGTAGGTCTCGCAGTCAAGCTCCCTTGTGCCTTTACACTCTGCGAATGATTTCCAACCATTCTGAGGGAACCTTTGGGCGCCTCCGTTACTCTTTAGGAGGCGACCGCCCCAGTCAAACTGCCCACCTGACACTGTCTCCCACCCCGATAAGGGGCGCGGGTTAGAATGTCAACACAGCCAGGGTAGTATCCCACCGACGCCTCCACCGAAGCTAGCGCTCCGGCTTCCAAGGCTCCTACCTATCCTGTACAAGCTGTGCCAAAATTCAATATCAGGCTACAGTAAAGCTCCACGGGGTCTTTCCGTCCTGTCGCGGGTAACCTGCATCTTCACAGGTACTATAATTTCACCGAGTCTCTCGTTGAGACAGTGCCCAGATCGTTACGCCTTTCGTGCGGGTCGGAACTTACCCGACAAGGAATTTCGCTACCTTAGGACCGTTATAGTTACGGCCGCCGTTTACTGGGGCTTCGATTCGCACCTTCGCTTGCGCTAAGCACTCCTCTTAACCTTCCAGCACCGGGCAGGCGTCAGCCCCTATACTTCGCCTTACGGCTTCGCAGAGACCTGTGTTTTTGCTAAACAGTCGCCTGGGCCTATTCACTGCGGCTCTCTCGGGCTTGCACCCTACCAGAGCACCCCTTCTCCCGAAGTTACGGGGTCATTTTGCCGAGTTCCTTAACGAGAGTTCTCTCGCTCACCTTAGGATTCTCTCCTCGCCTACCTGTGTCGGTTTGCGGTACGGGCACCATCTTCCTCGCTAGAGGCTTTTCTTGGCAGTGTGGAATCAGGAACTTCGCTACTATAATTCGCTCGCTATCACAGCTCAGCCTTCACGATGATGGGATTTGCCTCATCATCAGCCTAACTGCTTAGACGCACATATCCAGCAGTGCGCTTACCCTATCCTCCTGCGTCCCCCCATTGCTCAAATGGAAGAAAGGTGGTACAGGAATATCAACCTGTTGTCCATCGTCTACGCCTATCGGCCTCGACTTAGGTCCCGACTAACCCTGAGCGGACGAGCCTTCCTCAGGAAACCTTAGGCATTCGGTGGATGGGATTCTCACCCATCTTTCGCTACTCATACCGGCATTCTCACTTCTAAGCACTCCACCAGTCCTTACGGTCTAGCTTCGCAGTCCTTAGAACGCTCTCCTACCACTGACACCAAACGGTGTCAATCCACAGCTTCGGTGATACGTTTAGCCCCGGTACATTTTCGGCGCAGAGTCACTCGACCAGTGAGCTATTACGCACTCTTTAAATGGTGGCTGCTTCTAAGCCAACATCCTGGTTGTCTAAGCAACTCCACATCCTTTTCCACTTAACGTATACTTTGGGACCTTAGCTGGTGGTCTGGGCTGTTTCCCTTTCGACTACGGATCTTATCACTCGCAGTCTGACTCCCATGGATAAGTCTTTGGCATTCGGAGTTTGTCTGAATTCGGTAACCCGATGAGGGCCCCTAGTCCAAACAGTGCTCTACCTCCAAGACTCTTACAACATGAGGCTAGCCCTAAAGCTATTTCGGAGAGAACCAGCTATCTCCAGGTTCGATTGGAATTTCTCCGCTACCCACACCTCATCCCCGCACTTTTCAACGTGCGTGGGTTCGGACCTCCATCCAGTGTTACCTGGACTTCATCCTGGACATGGGTAGATCACCTGGTTTCGGGTCTA
This sequence comes from Rossellomorea marisflavi, assembly GCF_009806575.1. Classification (NCBI taxonomy): domain Bacteria; kingdom Bacillati; phylum Bacillota; class Bacilli; order Caryophanales; family Bacillaceae; genus Rossellomorea; species Rossellomorea marisflavi. The sequence goes on from NZ_CP047095.1 coordinate 3,814,890, forward strand.
CGACCACATACTCATTCGCCCTATTCAGACTCGCTTTCGCTGCGGCTCCGTCTTCTCGACTTAACCTTGCATGGGATCGTAACTCGCCGGTTCATTCTACAAAAGGCACGCCATCACCCGTTAACGGGCTCTGACTACTTGTAGGCACACGGTTTCAGGTTCTATTTCACTCCCCTTCCGGGGTGCTTTTCACCTTTCCCTCACGGTACTGGTTCACTATCGGTCACTAGGGAGTATTTAGCCTTGGGAGATGGTCCTCCCAGCTTCCGACGGGATTTCACGTGTCCCGCCGTACTCAGGATCCACTCAAGAGGGAACGAAGTTTCGACTACAGGGTTGTTACCTTCTTTGACGAGCCTTTCCAGACTTCTTCGTCTACCCCGTTCCTTTGTAACTCCGTATAGAGTGTCCTACAACCCCAAGAGGCAAGCCTCTTGGTTTGGGCTAATCCCGTTTCGCTCGCCGCTACTCAGGGAATCGCATTTGCTTTCTCTTCCTCCAGGTACTTAGATGTTTCAGTTCCCTGGGTCTGCCTTCCAAGCTCTATGTATTCAAGCAAGGATACTGTTCCATTACGAACAGTGGGTTCCCCCATTCGGAAATCTTCGGATCAGCTCACTTACAGCTCCCCGAAGCATATCGGTGTTAGTCCCGTCCTTCATCGGCTCCTAGTGCCAAGGCATCCACCGTGCGCCCTTATTAACTTAACCGAATTGGTTAAAAACCTAAAATGGCGATACTCGGTAATTTCTTGACTATCAATAAAACTTTATCTAGTTTTCAAAGAACAATATAGAAGATGGATGTTTATTTTACTCCGCTTGCGCTTCGTAAAAAACTTAAACCATCAAAACTGAACAAAACTTCGACGTCGTCAAACGTTTTAGTAAATCTTCCTTAGAAAGGAGGTGATCCAGCCGCACCTTCCGATACGGCTACCTTGTTACGACTTCACCCCAATCATCTGTCCCACCTTAGGCGGCTGGCTCCAAAAGGTTACCTCACCGACTTCGGGTGTTACAAACTCTCGTGGTGTGACGGGCGGTGTGTACAAGGCCCGGGAACGTATTCACCGCGGCATGCTGATCCGCGATTACTAGCGATTCCAGCTTCATGTAGGCGAGTTGCAGCCTACAATCCGAACTGAGAACGGTTTTATGGGATTGGCTAAACCTCGCGGTCTTGCAGCCCTTTGTACCGTCCATTGTAGCACGTGTGTAGCCCAGGTCATAAGGGGCATGATGATTTGACGTCATCCCCACCTTCCTCCGGTTTGTCACCGGCAGTCATCTTAGAGTGCCCAACTGAATGCTGGCAACTAAGATCAAGGGTTGCGCTCGTTGCGGGACTTAACCCAACATCTCACGACACGAGCTGACGACAACCATGCACCACCTGTCACTCTGTCCCCCGAAGGGGAAAGCCCTATCTCTAGGGTTGTCAGAGGATGTCAAGACCTGGTAAGGTTCTTCGCGTTGCTTCGAATTAAACCACATGCTCCACCGCTTGTGCGGGCCCCCGTCAATTCCTTTGAGTTTCAGTCTTGCGACCGTACTCCCCAGGCGGAGTGCTTAATGCGTTAGCTGCAGCACTAAAGGGCGGAAACCCTCTAACACTTAGCACTCATCGTTTACGGCGTGGACTACCAGGGTATCTAATCCTGTTTGCTCCCCACGCTTTCGCGCCTCAGTGTCAGTTACAGACCAGAAAGTCGCCTTCGCCACTGGTGTTCCTCCAAATATCTACGCATTTCACCGCTACACTTGGAATTCCACTTTCCTCTTCTGCACTCAAGTTCCCCAGTTTCCAATGACCCTCCACGGTTGAGCCGTGGGCTTTCACATCAGACTTAAGAAACCACCTGCGCGCGCTTTACGCCCAATAATTCCGGACAACGCTTGCCACCTACGTATTACCGCGGCTGCTGGCACGTAGTTAGCCGTGGCTTTCTGGTTAGGTACCGTCAAGGTACCGCCCTATTCGAACGGTACTTGTTCTTCCCTAACAACAGAGTTTTACGATCCGAAAACCTTCTTCACTCACGCGGCGTTGCTCCGTCAGACTTTCGTCCATTGCGGAAGATTCCCTACTGCTGCCTCCCGTAGGAGTCTGGGCCGTGTCTCAGTCCCAGTGTGGCCGATCACCCTCTCAGGTCGGCTACGCATCGTTGCCTTGGTGAGCCGTTACCTCACCAACTAGCTAATGCGCCGCGGGTCCATCTGTAAGTGATAGCCGAAGCCACCTTTCAACCTTCCCCCATGCGGGGGTAGGTGTTATCCGGTATTAGCCCCGGTTTCCCGGAGTTATCCCAGTCTTACAGGCAGGTTACCCACGTGTTACTCACCCGTCCGCCGCTGATCTCAGGGAGCAAGCTCCCATCAATCCGCTCGACTTGCATGTATTAGGCACGCCGCCAGCGTTCGTCCTGAGCCAGGATCAAACTCTCCATAAAAAGTTTGAATAGCTCTTAAAATAAATCTAGAATTAACGTTGACGTGTTTGTCTTGTTTTGTTCAGTTTTCAAGGTTCAAATGTCGAGCACTTCTTTCGAAGCGACCCTTACTATGTTACAGTGTTTCATGTTTGTTGTCAACACTTTTTTTGAAAAAGTTTTTGACGATCATTGCCTTAGCAACAATTACTAGCTTACCAATTAACTTCGCAGAAGTCAACTTCTTTTTAAAACTTTCTCAAAAAATTTTTAAAAAGAAAATGGCTCCGCAGGCAAGATTCGAACTTGCGACCGATCGGTTAACAGCCGATAGCTCTACCACTGAGCTACTGCGGAATGGTAGATGGTGGGCCTAAGTGGACTCGAACCACCGACCTCACGCTTATCAGGCGTGCGCTCTAACCAGCTGAGCTATAGGCCCGCATGAAAATAAATTGGAGCGGGTGATGGGAATCGAACCCACGACATCAGCTTGGAAGGCTGAGGTTTTACCATTAAACTACACCCGCATGTTAAATTGAAAATGGTACCGGTGGCCGGGGTCGAACCGGCACTCCTTACGGAACACGATTTTGAGTCGTGCGCGTCTGCCTATTCCGCCACACCGGCAGGTGCTAAAAAATAAAATTGGAGGCGGTAACCGGATTTGAACCGGTGGTGAAGGTTTTGCAGACCTCTGCCTTACCACTTGGCTATACCGCCTTATTGGCTGGGCTAGCTGGATTCGAACCAACGCATGTCGCAGTCAAAGTGCGATGCCTTACCGCTTGGCTATAGCCCAATAATATGGGGCGACTGATGGGAATCGAACCCACGAATGCCGGAACCACAATCCGGTGCGTTAACCACTTCGCCACAATCGCCATGTGTTTTTTTGGCAGGGGCAGTAGGAATCGAACCCACACCAAAGGTTTTGGAGACCTTCGTTCTACCGTTAAACTATGCCCCTATATAGATCGTTCTATACTTGAACCTAGTTCAAGAAAACAAATGGTGGAGGGGGGCAGATTCGAACTGCCGAACCCGAAGGAGCGGATTTACAGTCCGCCGCGTTTAGCCACTTCGCTACCCCTCCATCAATGGTGGCTCAGGACGGAATCGAACCGCCGACACATGGATTTTCAGTCCATTGCTCTACCAACTGAGCTACTGAGCCATTAAAGGTCTTTGTTACATATAAGAATATAAATGGCGGTCCGGACGGGACTCGAACCCGCGACCTCCTGCGTGACAGGCAGGCATTCTAACCAACTGAACTACCGGACCAACTTTTTTTCGCGTCAGCGAAAATAAAGATCAATGTTCTTTTCGACAGCAAATCCTGCTATCAATGTCACTACATCCCGATCCTCTCGGATCAAAACGGTATTGCGGGGACAGGATTTGAACCTGCGACCTTCGGGTTATGAGCCCGACGAGCTACCGAACTGCTCCACCCCGCGACGATAAAAGATGAAAGGAATTATGGAGGAGGAAGGGGGATTCGAACCCCCGCGGGCTTTGACACCCCTGTCGGTTTTCAAGACCGATCCCTTCAGCCGGACTTGGGTATTCCTCCGTATGTATAAATGGACCCTGCAGGACTCGAACCTGCGACCGGACGGTTATGAGCCGTCTGCTCTAACCAACTGAGCTAAGGGTCCAAAGCATAACCGTATGTAAATAGCGGCGGAGGGGATCGAACCCCCGACCTCACGGGTATGAACCGTACGCTCTAGCCAGCTGAGCTACACCGCCATGATGAATAAACTATGTCTTCGATCAAAGGATCGTTGGTGGAGCCTAGCGGGATCGAACCGCTGACCTCCTGCGTGCAAAGCAGGCGCTCTCCCAGCTGAGCTAAGGCCCCAAAGAAAGTGGTCGGGAAGACAGGATTCGAACCTGCGACCCCTTGGTCCCAAACCAAGTGCTCTACCAAGCTGAGCTACTTCCCGATACTATGGCGCGCCCGAGAGGAGTCGAACCCCTAACCTTTTGATCCGTAGTCAAACGCTCTATCCAATTGAGCTACGGGCGCACGTATTTATCATCCTGCATCAAGTGAATCCAATGAAGGATTGTAAACCTGTGCTTCTGTCGGTCCACCACTGCGGCGAGGCAACAATTATGGAGCGGAAGACGGGATTCGAACCCGCGACCCCCACCTTGGCAAGGTGGTGTTCTACCACTGAACTACTTCCGCATATGGTGCGGGTGAAGGGACTTGAACCCCCACGCCTTGCGGCGCCAGATCCTAAGTCTGGTGCGTCTGCCAATTCCGCCACACCCGCATGATACAAATGGTGAGCCATGAAGGATTCGAACCTTCGACCCTCTGATTAAAAGTCAGATGCTCTACCAACTGAGCTAATGGCTCGTGCTGTTTCGTCCAAACCAATCGAACAAAAGTGGTGCCGGCAAGAGGACTTGAACCCCCAACCTACTGATTACAAGTCAGTTGCTCTACCAGTTGAGCTACACCGGCATGGTGTATAGTGTATCCTTTTCGATTCACCTTAGTTGCAGCGAAAAGGGAAAAAGTTTTTATGGTAAGTTATTTTCACTCCGCTTCGCTACGAGGAAAAATTCAATAACTTTAAGGTAAGTTATTTTCACTACGCTTCGCTACGTGAAAAAACTATGGTGGAGGATGACGGGATCGAACCGCCGACCCTCTGCTTGTAAGGCAGATGCTCTCCCAGCTGAGCTAATCCTCCAAAATGGTGACCCATACGGGATTCGAACCCGTGTTACCGCCGTGAAAGGGCGGTGTCTTAACCGCTTGACCAATGGGCCGTTATGCACGCGTCTCTTAAGGACAAGAATTACTATATCATCATATTTCGCAGAAGTCAACTTCTTTTCAAAAATATTTCTTTGAACTAGATGTTTTTTTCAGCAGGTTAACCGCTAGAAGATTAAGATACCATATATACGAGTGTTTCCACAATATAAATGTGGAGGTTTTTCTTGAAAATAAAAAAGACAGCTACAAGAGCTGTACAAGTTTGTCTCCGTGATACCTGGACTTTTCCTGATATTTATTCAACAAACTGCTGTCGCGGGTCGTATCCAGACGATAATTGAAGGTGAAGAACCAGAACTTATGCCATTCCCTTAAAAAAGTACGAAGCATCGCGATCCCTCCTGGTTGGTTGATCTTGTTGCCTTTAGTTTATCAAAGGAATGTAAAGATTATGCTAAGGACGGGTTTGAATGATGTAAAGTTTAATTTGCAACCATACTGCCCGGCCTTCACCGGGCAGCCCACTTAGATTTCATTGGTCTCGATCAGCTCCCATACCTGCAGGACGCCAGTAGAATCTGTGATCCTATACGTTGTCTTGTAGCTTTTACGGGACACTTCTCCAGCCGAATCCTCGATATCGAAGGTTTCCTGTGTGGTGACAAGGTAGCCCTCCCCGTCTTCTTCTATACTAATAACCTTAAAATCAATGACTTCCTCCTTTATATCATTTTCATAAAGATACTCAATGAAATCCCTGGACTCAGCGTAAGCTTCTCCATCCGGATGATGCATGTACTCGACGAGCCAAAAATCTCCCTCGTTCCTTGCCTGTACGCTCTCATACGTATAATCTTCTATAAAGGTGCGGATATTTTCCTCAGTCCGTTCTGCTTCGAGAGCCTCTTCGGCTTCCTGTTCGAAAGCTTCTTCTTCTGCTTCACGGATGCCATCGAGTTCAGGATACTCAAACGACAGGAAGTTGGATCCGGACGTTTGAATCTTCAGCGGTTCAGACTTGTAGGTCTTTCCTTTATACTCGAACTCCCCTGTCGCTGTGACGGAACCATCCGTAGCAAACGGACCTAATGGCGTATCATAAGGAAGCTTCTCTTGCTTCTTTCCGTTGATGAGTAGCATACTGATCTCGCCGTACTCATCTAAATAGACATATCCCGCTCCAAAATCCATGCTCACCTCAAGTTCATTGTCATAGGCCTCTGTGAAGGAAAGATCCTGTTTTTCTTCAAAAGTGGAATAGCTCCCGTCAAACGTCCCTATAAGCGGCCGTCCCCCCGGCAGCACTCCTTTTATGACGTGATTTCCCTCACTGATCGTGACCTTCTCTCCATCAAGAATCACCTCGAAGGTCTCAATATCGGAATACACGGCCATATTGAACGGAATGACTTTAAGTGTATACGTATCATATATTCCGAATGCCTTCTCTCCTTTCATGAAGGTGAAGAGCCCATTCCCGTTTTCATCGGTGATCGTGGCCGGGGCAAGTTTCCCGTCACGGAAGGATCTGGCATGCTCTTCGAGTTGATCCGTCAGGTAGGGTAGATCAGTATCCAGATAGGCAAGATACGACTTCATCCCCTTCTCATCTTTCCCCTGTTTTATACTGTCGAGGTCCATGATCTTCTCCGCTCTTTTAACGTCTGCTTTCGACACGGCCGCTGCAAAGCTCTCGACCGTCTTATCCGGTGTATAAAGGGACTTCATATATTGATGTCCACCGTACAAGCCACCCATGAGGAGAAGGGCGGTGATCAGGAGGATCTTATGAGATTTCTTCCATGGTTTTCGCTGTTCAGACTGGGACAATGGCACCTCTTGCTTTCCCTTGATGGGTACCCCGCATTCTTTGCAAAACGTCTGTCCTTCTGCATACTCTTTGCCACATTGTTTACAAAAGCCCATTCGGCATGCCTCCTCTATATTCATCTGGAGAGAGATTGCTTATAAGATATCGTCGAAGTTAATGGACCTTAATCCTGCAACAAGAGCATCCAACAGATACTCCCCGATCAATCCAAGGACCACCAGGGAAACCACATAGATCAACAAAGTGGTAAGAACGACATCCAGCCCTCCCTTATTCGTCTGATCGAGACTCCTCAGGATAAATGGCGGAATAAGGAAGATGGCACCCATGATCGACAGGAGGAAGATGTAGCCGAATACATTGAATCCGAGTAGGGATAGGATGATGCCTGCTACGCAGAGTGCCATCAGCGGGACGAGAAGGGCCCCATAGCGTGCCGCGACTAATTGGAAGGATGCATTCAGCTTCGAAAGCTTAGCGCCCAGGAACGTAAGGGAAACCATGACCAGCATGAGAAGCATTAAAGCTAGGACGGGTTTGGTGATGACGGAAATCTTGAGGGAATCATCGAGTAGCCCGTTAATGGTAAAAAAGAAATCCTCGATCTCCCAGCCAATCAGCTTATCCATATCTTTGACGAAACCTTTAATATTCTCCTTTATCCCGTAATAGATCAATGCGGGAAGAAACAGCGAAAAAAGAGCGATCGTGATGAGGCCATTGATCAGATGGGCATTTCCCGTTTCACGTATCTTGGCATGGGGCGCCTTCAGCTGATCGAGGAAATAGCCGAAATAAATCTTCGAGGCATTTTTAGCGGTCTCGAGCTGCTGATTGGGCTGGATCTGCACTTGAGCACTCGCAGCTGCAGGGATCTCCCCTTCCCCCAGTCTCGCCCCGCAATTTTCACAGAAGTTCCCTTCGTCGTTCGCATGCTGACAATTTCCACAGATTTTCATCATTCCACTCCCTTGTTATCAATCTTTATCTCTACGACTTTTATCATATTGACCCTTTTGGAAAATATTCCTTTTTTCACCTTCAAAAAAGATGACCTTAAATATTGAAGGTCACCCTACTATGTACCATAGTGGTCTTTTTCTAAGGATCCCATCAGTCCCACACATCGTTTCTATCAATATAGTAGATCGAGGATCGATTCATAAAAAAAGATGATCCCCTCTTGGATGGGGATCATCTTCTTCATGCATTTCATATCTATTGTTCGTTCGTATCGATCAGCTTATTGACCTGATAGCCATCATCCGTCGATATCACTTTGTAGACCGTATCATACGTTTTCTCATTCTCGCTGCCGTCAGCGGTAGTGATGCTGAAGGTGTCTTCGAGATGAACAATGTAGGCATCGCCGTCCTCTTCGATATCACCGACGGTCACATCGATGACATCTTCCTTCGTACCTGCCTTAAACAGGTCCGCCGCGTATTGTTCAGCCTGTCCGTATGCTTCACCGTCCGGATCATGATATGCTGCGGCACCGGAGAAGTCCCCGGTGTTCCTGGCTTCTACGATTGCATAGGTGTAGTCTTCTATGAACTCCGTCAGTTCGGCATCCACATCAGGTTCCTCTTCTTCCTCGTCCCATGAGCCGTACCATGCGGCATCCTGCTCCTTGATGAGCTCAGGATACTCAAAGTATAGATATTCAGAAGAAAGATTCGTCACTTTGATAGCATCGGATGTATAGGTTTTATCCTTGACCGTATGCTCGGCGACGATTTCTACTGAACCGTCCGTCGGGAACGGTCCGATCGGCGTCTCATATTTCACCTGATCTTTCATCTTCTTACCGTTAATCAGAAGCGCAGACACTTCCTCGCTGTCATATTCATCAAGGAAGACATATTTCCCTGCAAAATCAATGGTCAGATCGAGCTGGTTTTCCGTTGCACCGGTGAAATCCAGCTCCTCTTCTTCCTTGAACGTCGAGTACGGGGTTGTCAATGAAGCTGCAAGCTTCGATTTACCTGGTAAAAGCCCAGTAAGCTCTGCTTGCTTATCCTTTGCTTCTTTTTCCTGGCCTTTCAGGGTAACGGTATATGTGTCGAGGTTGGCATCCGTCACCACATCGAATGGGATGACTTTCAGTGTGTATGTATCATAGATTCCAAGGAACTTCTTCCCCTTGGTAAAATGGAAGAGTTCATTCCCTTGCTCATCGGTAATCTCCGCTGCAGCTGAAGTCCCTTCTTCAAAGGAAGCAGCCTGTCCTTCGAGTTGATTCACAAGATCCGGTAGATCTCCTTGAAGATAGGCAAGATACTTCTTCACTTCTTTGTCGCCTGTATCCTGTTTAATATCCTGAAGATCGAATACTTCCCTTGCCTTCTTCAAATCCTTGTCCTTCACGGCTACCGTGAACCCATCGACCAATTTATCCGGAGAGTGGGTTGCCTTCAGGAAGAAATGGCCGGCTGTCCCTGCTGCAACCAAAACGAGGATGCTCGCAGTAATAATTTTCTGCAGCGTAGTCCACTGCTTTCGTGGCTTTGACGGTGCCTGCTTTTCTACCGATGCTGAAAGAGGAGTCCCACAGTTCTTACAGAACTTCTTCCCTTCTTCAAACTCTGCACCGCAATTCTTACAAAATCCCATTTGCATGTCCCTCTTTCTTTCATTGCTCTATTAGAATGGAGAAGAAAAGATACCAAGGTTATCAATCATATTCATGATGAACCCTCTTAAAATCAAAGCGAATACGATAAATGATGCCACGTACGTCAGGATGATCCCGTAAAGAGGGTCAAACTTAGAGGCAATGTTCCTTGTATAACTCATGACAACGATCGCAGGGGCAGTGAAGATGGCACCGAACAATCCGAGTCCCAAAACAAATACAAATTCATAAATCTCAAATAGGGACATGAGCAGTCCAAGTACAAACACAGCAATGAACGGTACTAAAATGGCACCGAATCTGGCTACGGCAGACCTGAATGTCACTTGCACCCCAACCACCTTCACTGCACAGAATGTGAAGACACTCATAAGGAAAACGAAAACTGCCATTGCAAGGGTGGGCTTAATCACGATGGTAAGGAAAGCTGAATCCATATACCTCCCATAATCTCCAAGTGCAACATACATGGAAAGGGGCAGGATCAGAGAATAAAGGATAATCGTAATAAGACCGTTCACAAAATGCTCTTCACCGATCCGGCTCCCCTTGGCAAGCGGTGATTTTAATAGACTCATAAAATAACCGAAATACAACTTGGACACATTCTTCGCTTTCTCAAGATGCTCGTTGGGACGGACAGCCTCTACACTCGCTGCAGAAGCCCCTCCCACCACAACCGCTTCCCCTTCTGTCAATCTCGTACCGCACTTCTCACAAAAGTTTCCGCCATCATTCTGATGATGACAATTCGGACATGTTATCATTCAAACAACCCTTCCTGATTCTTATTAACTAATACTTTAGAATTACACTTCCACTTTTTAGTTTCGGCAGGAAAAGGGAATTTGTGAAGTTTTTTTGTGAAAAAATAGAGGTTTATTTAAAGTAGGGAAGTGAATACACCACACGATTTTTCACATACAAAAAAACAGACCACTAGGGCCTGTTTTTTCAAAAAGGTCAGTCGGTTACTGGATTGTCATCAAATTCTCCAGATCCAGAGGTATTATCCCGTGGCAATCTATTGTCTTGTACTTGTTTTCCATTGTTTATTTTTCCATTCGCATCATCTTTTTTAATCTTAATACCCTTCCATTGAGTGGCTTCGAGATCGAAGAAGAAATCAATGCTATTGTTCATGAATTGATTTTGATCATACTCACCATCCGCATTTTTCGATTTATCATCCTTGAATGATATTTCAATTTTCACCGAGTTTTTACTATCACTGATTAAACCTTGATCGGTGTGCTTTGAACCGATTGGTGCCAAATTAATGCGATTGCCTACTAAATACTCTTTCTTCACCTTACCAGTTAAGTTCCCTGTATAGAGATCATATAATGTAACATCTTTTGATGCCAAGATGGAGTCCCGCCCATAGTTGTAACCTTCATGGTCTTGATCCACTTTAAACACTTGGATTTCAAACTGCTTTAAGTAATCCTCCAATGTAGAACCATTTTCTCCGTTTGTGAATTCCTCTGCCCTCACATTCATCAATACCTCTTTAATGGCTACCGATCCAACATTTCTTAGTTTAAATACCCTTTCCACACTGTCTCCTGGCTTCATATTACCCAGATCAAAGTTAACGGGTTTATTCTTGCCGCCCTTTACATCGAGCTCTAATGTGCCAGACGCAAAGTGATTGTTAACTGTCTTTACATCATTGAACGCCGCGAAGGTACCTCCACCAATCAAAGATAATCCCAATGCTGCCGTTGCTACACCAAGTCCCAGTTTCTTTTTAATACTCATGTTTCATTTCCTCCCTCTGCCCATTCCGGGTATGTATAATCTATTGAATCCTAATTAAATAGGAGAACAATCATTTTATAATAGAATGAAGTGAGTTTAGGGGGATAATAGATGAAAAACCACCTCACTAAATTCTTTAACGAACTAAATTTCTTTTATAATGAACAAACTCCTTAAAAAATTTTCCCTTTCTTTCTTCACTTATAGAGCTATAACTTTACTTATGGTTTTCCTTATTAATACTCATGCTTAATTTTCCCGTTTACTTTTTACATATTACATTTATTGAGTTGCTTCAAAATTAATATCGAAGTTTACTGTATTATTCATAAATTTATTCTGATAAAACTCACCGTTATCAGTTTTACTGCTATCCTCTTTAAATTTGATCATTATGACAAGTGTATTACCTTTCGATGTAGAGGATCTTGAATTGTTACTTATACCAATAGGTGCCAAATTCACTTTGCCTTCAGTCATATACCTACCTTTAATTTTACCACTCAAATCACCCTTTACTAGATCCTTAAGAGTGACACTCGTATTTTCCTTAATCAGAGAGTTTTTGTCATTATATTCACCATCATTCTTAGAATGAACATTGTATAATGTTATTTCAAATTGGTTCAAAAACTCCTCTAATGTTGCACCACTATCATTATTTGAATACTCTTTAGCTTTGACTGTCATAAAAATATTCTCTATTAATATTGTTCCAGCATTTTCAAGCCTATATTTCCTTTGCACGCTATCCCCTGGTTTCATATTTGAAATATCGAAGTTGTTCGGTTTATTACCTTCATTACTCCCCACACTAAGTTTTAGTGTCCCAGATGCAAAATGATTATTCACTGTGGCCGTATCATTAAACGCCGCAAATGTCCCTCCACCGATTAAAGATAGCCCCAATACTGCTGATGCCATCCCAACCCCTAACTTTTTCTTGATAGTCATTTCCTATCCTCCACTCTATTACCGATTATCTGGTGTCCTGATTGATTCATAAAATGGTGTCTCAGAAATAATCACGCTGGTTTGTCGAGCTCTTTTTTCGTTTGATTTTGATCGATTTCTTTAAGGGCCGAGCGGATGGTGAAGGCTGAGTACCCCAGGAGGAAAACGCCCGGGATGATCATGAGAAGGGCCATTCCTTTATTGGACTTGGCAAAGTCTACAAAATAGCCAAGATAGGGAATCGTGAATCCTGTGTATTTAGCTACTACATTTTGAGAGAGGACGGGTTCAGTATCTGCTTCTTTGTTGTTATCCCCTTTGGTTTGGAATAGCGTCTGATCTCCATTTTTCGTGACGTCTGTAATTCTATGGGTGACCATGGTGCCATCCGGGACTACGAACGAGATGACATCTCCCTTTTTCAAGGCTTCTGCATCTTGAACAGGCTCCACTGCGATGACCGATCCTGTTTGGAACTCAGGCTCCATCGAACCTGAAAGTACGGTCTTCAGCTGCTTGCCGAAGAGCTGCGGCTCTCCTCCCGATGCCATGGATGAAATGACGATGAACATCATTCCAATGAACACGATGAATAGAATGGCTGTGATACTATTACTCAGAAACTTTTTCAACCGATTCCTCCCCTTCCTTTTTCGCTTCACCATTCAACGGTGGTACCACTTCAGATTCTCCTGTCGGCTTTTCTTCTATAGTAGTGGATTGCTTGTTCGTTTGATTGGATTCTTGCTTTTCTTTCTCACTGGTCGCTTCCTGTTTATCGGCATCACTGTTAGGGAGAGTCTCCTCTACCGATTGTGACTTGTCTGTTTCTTCCTCTGCCTTCTCCAATTTTTCTACGGCTTTCGGCTTCGCACACTTCCCAATGGTCAAGTCACCTGTAGGGTCTGATTTCCCCGGATGATTCGGATGCTGGAATAGCGTGAACCGGTATTTGCCTTCTTTATCAGGCTTATGGGTAAGCGTGATGGATTCGCCGGATTTCAGTCCCCGCTGAAGGACTTCTTCCTTCACAATCGTTCCGTCCTTACCATTTCCGCCTGGCGCCCACTGTATTTTATATCGGAGTGGACCTTTTGCATCCCCGGAACCTGTATTTGTAAACGCTGCTTCTATTTTCGTACAGTCCCCTTTTATCGTGACGAATTCAAAAGAACTCTTATCCCAATCTTCTGTATCTGATTCAACTTCCCAATCCACATGAATAGAACCAGCAATCACTTCTACATCATTATATTGAGCCTTCGTCTCAGAAGTAAGATATATCCCCGTAAAAATCGCTGTATACCAAATGAGTACGCCTCCTAATAACATGAGGACTCTTTTAAATGATTTTTCTGACCATCCTTTGTTTCTAACGACGCTCACCTCAATGTCAACAAGAGTAATATGGATACCTCAAAGAATATTTTGTTCTTTTTAAAGAACACTCTCACAGTATAATCTAATGATTATGTGAATAAAAATCTCTTAAATGGTCAAATATTCTTTAAAATATTCAATTTTTCAATATTTCCTTCCACTTACTCACCTTTTCTACCTTTTCCACAATTTACTAGTCCTTTATGACTAACTTTCAGAAAAATAAAAACCCCTCAACAGAGGGGCCTCACACTACCCTATATAGTTCAAACAAAATTCCAGATCCGCCTTCAGATGTTCTTTCATAAGAACCTCTGCCTTAGCACCATCATGAGCGGCGATGGCCTGATAGATTTCTTCATGTTCGTCGATTAGGAATGGACGCTTGTAGGCGACGACAGTTTTCCTGAAGAGGTAGATGATAGACTGCATGCGGTCGATGATATCAACCATGACGGGGTTACGGGTGGCCTGGATGATGATGTCATGGAATTCGAAGTTGGCTTTCATGATTTCTTCCTTGGTGCCGTTCCTTCCGATCTCTACGCACTCTTGCAGCCGTGCAAGCTGCTCTTCGTTGAGGTATTGTGCGGCGCTTCTGGCGGCGGCCCCTTCGAGGAGGATCCGGACCTCGAAGACATGGCGGAGATCGGTTTCCGTCGGATTCACGACCCTTTTCTTCTCGAGGAGGCCTTCTTCGTCCAGCTTGCGGATCGCTTCCCTCACGGGGGTGCGGCTCAGGCCCAGTTCTTCGGCGAGGCGCTCCTCCACAAGCTTGGTACCCCCTGGAAAACTGCCGTTCAATATTTTGTCCCGTATATACTCATATGCTTGCAGGTACGCTGTTTGTGATGCTTTCGGCAATGTAATCGACCTCTACTCCAAGAGATTCGGTCTTCCTCCCTTTTCCAAACGTGTCATGTTCAAAGTATAGGACGATTTCCACCTTTTTAAAAGGATTTTTAGAAATAGTATACATTTTAATATTTTTTGTATACAAAAATAATGTAAACGTGTACAATGAAATCAACCAAACTGAAAGCACTTACAAAAGGAGTGGAATTCATCATGAAAACGATTGGATTTATTGGACTCGGAATCATGGGGAAGCCGATGGCGCTGAACCTCATCAAAGGTGGATATGACGTAAAGGTCTTCGATATTAACGAAAATGCCGTAGCGGAACTTGCTTCACAAGGAGCGACACCTGCTGTATCTCCAAAGGCAACGGCGGAAGGCAGCGATGTCATCATCACAATGCTTCCAAAATCGGAACATGTATTGAGTGTTGTCTTGAATGAAAACGGTATCATCCATGGTGCGAAACCTGGAAGCATCGTCATCGATATGAGCTCCATCACGCCGGTCGTATCAAAGCAGATTGCCGAAACCCTTGCTGCTTCAGGCGTGCATATGATGGATGCCCCGGTGAGCGGCGGGGAACCGAAAGCGATCGACGGGACCCTCGCCATCATGGTCGGGGGCAAGCCTGACGTATTTGAGAGCGCCCTTCCTGTTCTTCAGTGCATGGGCACATCCATTACCCTCGTCGGCGATCACGGATGTGGCACGACGGCGAAGCTTGCGAATCAGATCATGGTGAACGTGAATATCGCCGCCATGTCGGAAGCTCTCGTCCTCGCAGCCAAAGCAGGGATCGACGTGGAGAAGATGTACGAAGCGATCCGCGGCGGACTTGCCGGCAGTGCCGTCCTCGATGCCAAGGTGCCCCTCATCCTTGAGCGGAACTTTGAAGCAGGCGGACGAATCGATATCAATCTGAAGGATCTGACCAACGTCATGGATACTGCTCACTCCATCGGGGTGCCCCTTCCGATCTCGTCTCAGGTACTCGAGATCTTCCACAGCATGGCCCTTGACGGGAAAGCGGCGGATGACCACGGCGGCATCGTCCAGTACTATGAGAAACTGGCAAAAGTCGAAGTCCGAAAGGGTGTTTCCATATGAGGGAAGCAAGCATCCTCGAACACTATCAACCTTATAATCAATCAGAACTCGACACACTGTGGGAAAAGAACCGCCCTGCCCTCCAACATAAGATCGTCGTTCTAGATGATGACCCGACAGGCGTCCAGACTGTCCACGGTGTTTCTGTCTATACGGATTGGACGGAGGAAACGATCACGAGCGGATTCAAGGAAGAGAATCAGATCTTCTTCATCCTGACGAACTCCAGGGCATTCACAGAGAACGAAACAACCAAGGTACACCAGGATATCGCCAACCGGGTGGAAGCCATTTCGAAAAAGCTCGGCGTCCCTTACCTGATTATCAGCAGGGGAGACTCCACCTTGAGGGGGCATTACCCACTTGAGACGGAGGTCATGAAAGACACCATCGAACAGCGCGGAGGTATCATCCAGGACGGCGAAGTCATCCTTCCCTTCTTTAAAGAAGGCGGGCGCTACACGATCGATGACACCCATTATGTGCAGGATGGTGACAGTCTCATCCCTGCCGGTGATACAGAGTTTGCAAAGGACCGGAGCTTCGGCTACCGTGCCAGCCACCTCGGGGAATGGGTGGAAGAAAAGACGGACGGTCGCTTCAAGAAAAGCGATGTGACCTCCATCACCCTTGAAGAACTGCGAAGCCTGTCCATCGGCTCCATCAAAGAAAAGCTCATGGGGGTTCACGATTTCGGTAAGGTAATCGTGAATGCCATCGATGAGAACGACGTCAAAGTTTTCGTCCTTGCCCTGATTGAAGCGATCAACTCTGGGAAGCAGTTCATGTTCCGCACCGCAGCAGCCTTCACGAAGGTAATCGGTAACATCTCCAGCCGCCCGCTCCTTGAACGTGAGGAACTCATACTAGAAGATTCCGAGCACGGCGGACTGATCATCGTAGGATCCCATGTCAAGAAGACGACGGATCAGCTCAATGCACTCAAAGAACTGAGCAGCCTCGAGTTCATCGAATTCGACTGTCACCTTGTCGGAAATCAATCAGCATTCGCAGGAGAAACAGACCGGGTCCTGCACCTGGTGGAGAACAAACTTTCAGCAGGCGTGACGACCGTCGTCTATACGAAACGGGAACGCCTCGACCTTGGGGAAGGGATGGAAGAACAGGAATTGATCCAGTCTGTACGGATCTCGGAGGCCCTGACAAGCATCGTGCGGAACTGCGCCGTCCGTCCAAATTACATCATCGCAAAGGGCGGGATCACCTCGAGCGACGTCGGCACCAAAGGGCTTCAGGTCAAGCGGGCAACCGTTGCCGGCCAGATCGCACCGGGTATCCCGGTCTGGAAAACGGGTCAGGAAAGCACCTTCCCGCATATCCCATATGTCATCTTCCCCGGCAATGTCGGCGGGATCGAGACATTGAAGGATGTTGTACTGAAACTGGAAAACTAACTTAGGGGAACAACAAAGGGGGACACATTCATGGTCACTGGGAATATGTTAATCGTCATCTTCATTCTTTCTTTAGCCGCACTCTTCTTCTTGATTCTAAAACTGAAGCTCGAGCCGTTTCTGGCCCTTATCGGTGTCGCACTCGCCACGGCCGTGGTCATCGGCATCCCGGTAACGGAAGCACCGAAGATCGTCACGACCGGATTCGGGAACACATTGGCAGGAGTCGGGATCCTGATCGGACTCGGCGTCATCTTCGGTCAGTTCCTGGCTGCTTCGGGAGCCGTTGAAAAGATTGCCCAGGCTGTCCTTCGCGTCTTCGGCGTCAAGAAATCTCCTGCCGGCCTTGCCTTGACCGGTACAGCCGTATCCATCCCGGTCTTCTTCGATGCTGCCTTCGTCATCCTGAGCGGGTTGATCAAGAGCCTATCGAAGAAAACGGGCATTTCCATCGTTTCATTCGTCACTGCACTCGGAGTCGGCTTGATCGTCTCTCACAGCATGATCGCACCGACACCAGGCCCGCTTGTGGTCGCAGAGAATACCGGTGCAGACCTTGGGCTCTTCATTCTGTACGGCATCATTTGCGCCATCCCGGCTACCCTTGTGGGAGGATATCTCTACGGGATGTTCATCGGAAAACGCGTCAAGCATGACGGAGAAATCGAAGAAGGCGTCATCGACCCTGTCGTGAAGCCGAAAAAAGAGATCAGCACGGGCCTCTCGTTCTTCATGCTCGGTCTACCGATCATCTTGATCCTGGCCAATACTGTCTCTCAGCTTGTCCTACCTGAATCAGGCATCTCGACCATCCTCAGCTTTGTAGGGGAAAAGAACGTCGCCCTCTTCATCTCGGTGATTGTCGGTGTGATCGTTTTGACTCCGTACATCTCACAGCCAAAGAGTGAATTGTACTCAGAAGCCATCAACTCGGCGGGAATCATCATCCTCATCACCGGTGCCGGCGGCGCATTCGGGGCTGTGATCAATGAAAGCGGAATCGGTCAGTACCTGATCGATACGATGCAAAACTGGAGCATCCCTGTACTCCTCCTTGCCTTCATCTTCTCCCAGATCCTGAGGGCATCCCTCGGATCATCGACGGTGGCACTTGTGACAACCTCCAGCATCATGGGGCCCCTAGCGGTGGATCTCGGTGTGACACCGATCCTGCTCGGGCTCGCGATCTGTGCCGGTGCGGTCGGACTCTCCATGCCGAATGACTCAGGTTTCTGGGTGGTGAAGAACTTCGGGAAGCTCACCATCCCGCAGACATTGCAGGCGTGGACGATCGGTGGATTCGTGGCTGGCGTCACGGCCCTTATCACCGTCTATATCCTGAGCCTCTTCTCCGGAATACTACCGGGACTGTAATCAAAACGGCCCAACCTCAATGGTTGGGCCGTTTCTCTTTCATCCTGCCTCTTCCCCGTCTCTCTCCAGCAGCTTGACAAGAAAACGAAGATCCGTGGCCACATGATCATGCATGGCCTTTGCCGCTTTTTCCCCATCCCGGTTGGTGAGGTGCCGGGAAATCTCCATATGCTGATCAAGGATTTCCCGGCATCGCATCCGGTCTTCCACATTCATCCGCCGGTAGAAAAACGTCAAGGCACGCATCTGCTCCAACTGATCATGGAGGCGTGTATTATGGCTTCCTATGATGATGGCGTCATGGAACTTACTATTCAACGATATCAATTGAACCGATGAATCCTCCAGATTCTCCTCATATACCTTTTGCGCGATTTGCACGCGCTCATGAGCCGTACGGATTTCCTCATCCGACGCATGCTCGCAGGCAAGGGAAACGGCGAGGGACTCAAGGACCTGACGACACTGATAAATATCCTGCACATCTTTAATAGAAGGTTTATACACGCTCAATCCCTTTTTCGGGTCGAACAGGATCAACCCTTCCTGCTCCAATGTTTTCATCGCTTCCCTCACCGGACTTCGGCTTACGCCGAACTCCCTGGCAAGCTGCGCTTCGAACAGACGCTCTCCCGGTTCATAATGACCCGTCACGATCCTTTCCTTGATGGTCATATGAAGCTGTTCATGATAGGATAGGGGTTTCTCAATGGATGTCATCCGTGTCACCTCATCAACTGAATTGTTTAATGATTCATAATACTCATTATGTTAGAAAAATATTGACGCGTAAAGCCGGAAGCTTGTACGATAGATACAATAGCTGTCGACAGTCGACAACATGTCTTTACACTCAATTATAATGTAAGCGTTTTACATTCACAAGAGGGGGGAAAGGTTATGAACGCTGTATCAATGTGGGACTCCATGTGGAAAGCCCATGACAAGACAAAGCAATTATTATTATTCGCTATTCCAAGCAAGAAGGAACGGACGGTTCCAGGAAGGGACGATGCCTCCCAGCATTCCAATGAGCCGGGGAACCGGAGCTACAAAAGGGGGCAGATGATCGGTCTGATCCTCGGACCCCTTCTATTCCTGCTTTCAGTCCTATTTGTAAATCCAAGTGACCTGAGCCAGGAAGGTCGCATGGTCCTCGCTGTCACCCTTTGGGTCGCCACGTGGTGGATCACGGAAGCGATTCCGATCCCGGCCACTTCCCTGCTGCCGATCATCCTGCTGCCCATCTTGAATGCAGTCCCGATGGCGAATGTCA
Source organism: Rossellomorea marisflavi (assembly GCF_009806575.1). Classification (NCBI taxonomy): domain Bacteria; kingdom Bacillati; phylum Bacillota; class Bacilli; order Caryophanales; family Bacillaceae; genus Rossellomorea; species Rossellomorea marisflavi. Next base: position 3,834,667 of record NZ_CP047095.1, read on the forward strand.
CGGCAAGCTACGGGAATCCCATCGTCTTCCTTTTCCTGGGCGGATTCATGATTGCCCTCGCCATGGAAAAATGGGATCTTCATAAGCGGATCGCTTTGAACATCATTTCGGTGGTGGGAACGAGCACATCCAATATCGTCCTCGGCTTCATGATCGCCACCGGGTTCCTTTCGATGTGGGTATCCAATACGGCTGCGGTCATGATGATGATCCCGATCGGGACTGCCATCACCTACCAGGTGTCCCAAGCCCTTAAAGGCAGCAAGGAAGACCTTTCTGCTGAAGAAGAGAAGTTCTCGAAAGTCCTAATCTTCGCGATCGGATACGCCGGTACCATCGGTGGACTCGGTACGCTCATCGGTACACCGCCGAACATCATCCTGGCAGGGATCGTGTCCGAACTTTACGGAGTACAGATCTCCTTCGGAGGTTGGATGCTCTTCGCCGTACCAGTCGTCATCCTTCTTCTCATCTCGACATGGTTGTATTTGATCAAAGTGGCCCACCCGGTGAAAATCAAATCGATTCCCGGAGGCAAAGAACTGATCCAAAATGAAAAAGCTGCCCTTGGCCGTATGAGCTTTGAAGAAAAAGCCGTCAGCGCCGTATTCGTCTTCGCCGCCTTCATGTGGGTATCCCAATCCTTCCTATGGAAAGGGATCATCCCGGGAATCGACGATACGATGGTCGCCATCACCGCGGGAGTTCTCTTGTTCCTGATCCCCGCCAAACGAAAAGGCGGTCGCATCCTCGATTGGAACGTGGCCAAAGATATCCCTTGGGGAATCCTCCTTCTTTTCGGAGGCGGACTTGCCATCGCAGGGGGCTTCAGTGCCACCGGTCTAGCAGAGTGGCTCGGCAACCAGCTGAAGGTCCTTGACGGAGTAAGCTTCCTTGTCATGATCATTGTGGTGACGACATTCGTCCTGTTCCTGACAGAAATCACGTCCAACACGGCTACGGCAACCATGATCCTGCCGGTACTCGCTTCTCTCGCCATGGCCATCAATGTTCATCCGTTTGCCATCATGATCCCGGCTGCCATGGCAGCAAACTGTGCCTTCATGCTCCCGGTCGGAACACCACCGAACGCCATCATCTTCGCAACAGGCAAGCTGAAGATCACGGAAATGGTGAAGAATGGATTCTGGATCAACATCTTCTGCGTCATCCTGATTGTCGGAGCCGTTTATACACTGGTGCCACTCCTATGGGGAGTCGATCTTCATGTCTTCCCTGAAGCATTCAAATCATAAGAAAGAAGTGTGACTCACATGAGGAAAATTGAACTTGCCGCACTGCCCGGAGACGGAGTCGGAATCGAAGTCGTAGAATCTGCAAAGGACGTGCTGCATACGCTGGCCGATGCCCACGGGGGAGTGGAGTTTTCCTTCACCACCTTCCCTTGGAGCTGCGACTACTACGTCGAACACGGTGAAATGATGCCGAAGGATGCCATGAACACCTTGAAGCAGTTCGAGGCGCTGTTCCTCGGTGCCGTCGGGAATCCTGCTCTAGTCCCTGATCATATATCCCTGTGGGGGATGCTCATCAAGATCCGCCGCGAGTTCGAGCTTTCCGTCAATGTCAGGCCGGCCAAACGGATGAAAGGCATCGCCTCTCCCCTTGCCAACCCGAAAGACTTTGATTTCGTCGTCGTTCGTGAAAACAGCGAAGGCGAGTACAGTGAAGTCGGTGGACGCATTCATCAAGGAGAAAACGAAGTGGCCATCCAAAACGCCGTGTTCACACGCAGAGCCACGGAAAAAGTGATGCGCTATGCATTCCAGCTTGCCGAAAAGCGCAACAGCCGTCTCGTGAGCGCAACGAAATCCAATGGCATCGTCCATTCCATGCCGTTCTGGGATGAAGTGACGAAAGCCGTTGCCACTGAGTACCCGCATGTGGATGTACAGTCGAATCACATCGACGCCCTTGCCGCCTTCTTCGTCACGAAGCCGTCCGAGTTCGATGTGGTTGTAGCAAGCAATTTGTTCGGCGACATTCTCACTGACGTGGGATCCGCCATCATGGGCAGCATCGGCATCGCCCCTTCGGCGAACATCAACCTTGAAGGTCGCTATCCATCCATGTTCGAGCCTGTCCACGGGTCGGCTCCCGATATCGCAGGGAAGGGACTTGCCAATCCGATCGGTCAAATCTGGACGGCGAAGATGATGCTTGACCACTTCGGATACGATAAGCTTGGTCAAACTCTTCTGGATGCAATCGAGGACGTAACCGAGTCAGGTATCAAGACAAGGGATATCGGCGGTACCTCGACGACAAAAGAAGTAACAGAAGCCATTAAATCAAGTATCCTTCAAGCTGCTCGAGTATAAAATAATAAACATAGCATGAAAGCCCAAGGAGAACCTTCCTTGGGCTTTTTTAGATTTTCCACTCCAACTATTCACGAATAAAATCATGGCATCTATCCATAATAAAAACCATCTTGATGATACTGAAAGGAGCACATGTATTGAATAGAATATACCTATACGGATTCACCCTATTCTTCAGTTTCCAGATGTTGATGGCCCCTGCCAATGTATACGCAAAACCGCAGGAATCATGCATAAGCCAATCAAAAGTTGAATTCGAAAACCAGTTTAGAAGACTATGGGTGGACCATGTATTGTGGACGAGTAACTATATAACCAGTGCGACCACTGCAGATGCGAAGGATCAAAAGCAAGTGCTGAACAGGCTTTTGAAGAACCAAGAAGATATCGGCAACTCCCTCAAACCACTTTACGGAGAAAAAGCGGGAAACGAGCTGACCACTTTGCTAAAAGAACATATTGTTCTAGCCGGTAAGATTGTAGAAGCAGCTAAACAGAAAGATGAACCCCTTGTCGGTCAATTGACCAAAGAGTGGAACAGAAACGCCGATCAAATAGCTGACTTCTTGTCCAAGGCCAATCCTTATCTAAAGAATGATGAGCTGAAACAACTGCTTCGCACCCATCTTACATTAGTGACCAATGACTTAGTATCAAGTCTTGAAAAGAACTGGGATGGGAGAATCGCTTCTATTGATGAAGGCGTCTCACATATTATAATGATGTCGGATGTCATTTCAAAAGCGGTCGAGAAACAGTTCCCTGATGCATTCAATTAAAGAACGGCCCCCTGCTTTGCAGTAGAGGGGGCCGTTCTTTTCTATCCCAGTTTGACTTTTTCTCCCTTGATCATTTCCCACCTGTAAAGGAAATCCCCTTGATGAAGTAACGGTTAAAGAAAGCATAGATCAAGAGAACAGGCAGGGTAAACACCATCGATGCGGCCATGATGTAGTTCCAGTAGCTGACATACTGACCCTTGAACGTATTCAAGCCCAGAGGAAGTGTGAACATCTCAATATCCGTCATCACGATCAGCGGTCTCATGAAATCATTCCAAGACCCCATGAATACAAAGATGGCCTGCGCTGCGAGAGCTGGTCTGGCAAGAGGCAGCACAATCTTGAAAAATGTCCCAAGCTTGCTCAATCCGTCCATTTCGGCCGCTTCCTCCAACTCTTTCGGGAAGTTGATGAAGAACTGTCTCATCATGAAGATGAATGTCGCATTGATCATGGCCGGGACAATCATTCCCTGGTAGGAATTCAGCCACCCAAGTTCCTTTAAGATGAGATAATTGGGAATCATGGTCACTTGTGCAGGGATCATCAGGACAGCCAGGATCGTGATGAACAATGCTTTCTTCCCTGGAAAACGAAGTCTCGCCAGAGCATAGCCTGCCATGGAATTGAATAGCAGATTCAGCGCCGTGCCGATAACGGCAATGAAGATACTATTGAACATCCACCGTGGAAAGAGCTCTTGCTCAATGAAGATCTGCCTGTAGTTATCCAGGGTGAACTGTTTAGGGATGAAGTTGATCGTACCTCCGACAATTTCCTGAAGTGTTTTAAAGGAAGACGATAGTGCCCATAGGAAGGGAACCAATGTTGTAATCGCGTAGAGGATCAAAATGGCATATACAAGAATACGAACCGCTCCAAGCTTCTTTTTCACTTGTTCTTCCCCCCTTAGTAAAGTGATTCTTCTTTTGAAAATTTCCGTTGGATCAAGGTCGCTACAAGGATGACAATGGCCAGCATGAGGACCAGTGCAGCAGCATATCCCATTGTCCCGAGGTTCTTGAATGCATATTGATAGACTAATAGAACGACGGTGAGTGTCGAATTATCGGGCCCACCCGATCCTCCCGAGAAGATGTACGACTGATCGAATAGTTGAAATGTCCCGATCAATCCCATGATGGCCACAAAGGACGTCACAGGCCGAAGGTGCGGAACCGTGATCTTCGTGAACTTCTGAATGGTGCTTGCCCCGTCCAGTTCCGCCGCTTCATAGAGAGAATCGGGGATATCTTGCAGGGCAGCCAGATAGATGACCATGAAGAAAGGGGCCGTCGACCATATATTCATGATCATGATGGCATTGAGGGCAATGTTGGGATCTCCAAGAAAGTTATAGGTTGGAAGGCCGATAGCATCCAACACATTATTGATCAGACCATTCTTGTTATACATCCACATGAAGATGAGCGTCAGGACAGCCGAGGAAGTCAACGTTGGCAGGAAGTAGACGATCCTGAAGAAGCTCTGCCCTTTCATACCGGCATTCAGTGTAGCTGCCAGGATCAGGGCCAGGATAGTCTGACATGGCACCACAATGACGACATATTTAAATGTATTCCATAACGCAATTTGAGCCCTCGTATCATCAAGGATGCGTGCGAAGTTATTGAAAGCGACGAAATCATAGCTCGCTCCCCCAGAAGCTGTACCTTGTGGAAAGAAAGAAAAATGACATAAAAGATTGGACCGATGATGAAAAGTAGAAGGACAAATAATGCCGGTGACATGAACAAGTATCCTTGACCAGATTCCCGCAGTGCTCTTCTTGAGAATGGTTTCATACGTTTTTTTCACACTCCTTTTGCAACGAATGTGCACAACTTCTTTCCAACGAGCTTTGACCTCGGCAGAAAGAAGCTGTGCAGATCTTGTTGGAAAGAGGGAGGGGCCTGCCCCTCCTGTTCTTTCTCTCATCAGTTCGAATCGATTTCACTATTTGCTTGCTTTTGGGCTTCCTTCAGCGCATCGTCCAGCGGCCGATCGCCAAGGAACGCACTCAGAAACTGATTATTGAAGTTGTTCGTGATGGTCGGAAGATTGGTTCCTTCAGACCAGACCGTTGCATAGGAAGCTCCAGCCACAAGCGGCCCCCGAAGTTCATCTTGATCATACCCAAGCTTTTCTGCTACGGATTTCCGCGTTGGCAGGGCATACCCTTTACTCGTCCACGTCTCCATCCCCTCTTTACCTGTCAGGTAGGAAAGGAGTTTCCATGATGCTTTCTTCTTCTCCGATGCTGCATTCATGACGTATGCCACACTATACGCCATCGTCGATTTCTTCCCGTCGATGGTCGGCAGCTCAGCTGTACCGTATTCTACATCAGGAAAAGTATCAGCCAGGAACGGGATGGCCCAGTTCCCTTCGATTACCATTGCGGCTTTCTCCTGTCCGAATACTTCACCGCCCCAGGTTGCACCGACCTCTTTCGGTTCCACAGCTGACTGATCTTCGTTGTGCATATCGATGACCGGTTTCAGTGCAGTCACTACATCATCAGAGGCGAAGTTGGCCTTTCCGTCCTTTACGACGTCTCCACCAAGGGACTGGGCCACCCAGAATTGTCGGGCAAGCTCTGGAGCCACACCAAAACCGTACTTCCCGTCTTTCGTGAGGGTCTTAGCGGCTTCTTGGAAATCATCCCACGTTTGTGGGACCTCAACCCCTGCTTCATCAAGCATTTTTTTGTTATAGAATAATGCGAGCGTCGAGTAGTCTTTCGGGAATCCATAAGTTTGATCATCCGAAATGAATGCTTCCAACAGAGGTTTCTCAAAGTCATCGACATCGAATTCATCTGTCACATACTCATCAAGCGGTTCGATGACACCCGTCTCGATCAAGGCCGGGGCTTCAAATGCATCAAGATAAAAGACATCCGGTCCCTCTCCCCCAATCAAACGCGTCTTGATGACATCCATATATTGTTCAGTGATGACTTCAAGCTTCACATCGATATCCGGATTCTTCTCTTCGAAGTCTGCAATAGTCTGCTTCAGCAGCTTCTCTTCAGTCGGGTTTCCACCCCATCCGGCAAGCGTCACCTGCGTTTTTTCCCCGTCTTTCCCTTCCGTGGAGGCTCCTTCCGAGCTGCACCCCGAAAGAACTCCGGCCATCAACATTGAAGCAACACCAAGTCCCGCCATCCATTTCCTTGATTTCATTATTCCAGTCCCCTTCCATTTTTTTATCATCTAAAGGAAGTGTTCTTCCCCGAGATCCAAATGAGATCAAACCATTTGTTCTGATGAGCTGATCTGATAACCGGTGGTATTCTTGAGCACCTCTAAGCGGCAGCCACCTTCCACCCTCTTGATGGAGACGGACAGTTTCCCTGTGCCGATGGAAATGTCATGCACCTCTAAGCTATTCATGTTTGCAAGGAGTACAGGTGAAAGCCTGATCTCTTCTTTCAAACTATCAGGAAACAATCCAAGGAGAGATTGTATGAATACGAGCGGGGTTCCGGCTGCCCAAGCCTGGGGAGAACAAGCCACGGGATATTTGACGACTTTCCCGCCGCTCCCATATCCACAGAACAGCTCGGGAAGACGGTCATACTCAAAGTGAGCAGCCGCAGCAACGAGCCCTTCGATCACCCGGTTTGCCTGTGGTTGGTAGCCACTTTTGCTCATCCCGAGAATGGAGAGGCTGTTGTCATGGGGCCATACACTGCCGTCATGATAACTCATGGGATTATAGCCTGCTTCCCCCTCTGCCATCGTTCGAATGCCATAACCTGAAAACATTTTTGTTGAGACGAGCTTTTCTGTGACAGCTTTTGCCCGCTCTTCATCCAGCATGCCTGAAAACAGGACGTGACCAGGATTGGAGGTGATGGTCCCTACCTGTTCCTTCCGGTCATCCAGCGCAATCGCATAGTAGCGGACATCGTCCATCCAAAAAGCTTCATCGAACCGCTGTTTGAGAGCATCAGCCTGACTGCGCAAACGCCCGGCTTCATCGGACCGCTTCATATGGTCATAAATATCCGCCAGTCCGGTCTTCGCTTGATAGACATAGCCTTGTACTTCTGCAAGGGCAATCGGCGTCTTGGCGTATTCCCCGTCCCGATGGACAACGGAGTCCCCAGAATCCTTCCAGCCTTGATTGGCAATCCCCTTACTGGATTCCTGATGATATTCCACGAACAGATCACCATCACGGTCCCCATAGGAATCAATCCACGTTAAAGCGTTTTCAATTTCTTGTTCGAGTGTATGGACAATCCCTACATCCCCCGTCCACTTCACATATTCCGTCAAGAGGATAAGGAATAACGGGGTAGCATCCACTGTTCCGTAGTACGGTGTAAAGGGGATTTGTCCTGTCGCAGCCAGCTCACCGAAGCGGATCTCATGCATGATCTTACCGGGCTGCTCATCCCTCCACGGGTCCAGTTTGCTCCCTTGGTAGTGTGCCATCGTCAACAGGGTCCCCCTGGCGATGTCGGCATTGAAAGGAAGGGTTTGGAGGGCGGCAATCAGACTGTCGCGGCCAAACGGGACCCCGAACCACGGAAGACCTGCAACAGGAAAGGCGCCATGCCCTAAATCCGTGAGAAGCACCCGCATGTCATTCAACCCTCGTTCGACAAGACGCTTCAAAGGAAAGCAGTCTGTCTCCACTGTTGCAACACTCTCATTCCAACGTTCATAAGAGGCTTCCAGGTTTGCAAGGGCTGCTTCTTTCTGCACATGCTTGATGGCAGTACCTTTGCCGATCATGGGTTGAACTGATAAGGTCACGGAATCGGATCCTCCATGATCCAATTCAAATCCAAAGGAAATGATCCCTTTATCGTCATGATCCAGAGCCTCCTTATCCCAAGTGATCACCGTACTCCGATTCAGGCCATCCGCTCCTTCGTATGAAAAAGAAAGAGACTCCTCCTTGCGCATCTGACCCGTCCTTTGACCCAGATTCCCGTTCAAAAAACCTCGAACGACAAACATATCAAGGAAGTCCGCATCTGCATGGATACTGATCTCAAACGCCACACGCTTCGGGAAATAACTCTTCACCTTCACTTCTTCATACAGGACATCATCATAGATGAATCGTGTCCGCTTGATTTCAATGGACTCACGCCATAGAACCAGGTTCCCTTCCTGTTCCATATGAGGGTTCGTCAGCAAGATCGTAGATTTATAGTTCTGATCTGCTTCAGAGGAAAGGAGAATCGGATCTTCCCCATTAATCTTCAGGTCCAGCTTACTTAAGAATCGTGTGTCCTTTGAATACAACCCCAATCCATATGGATGATCCTCCGGAATATTTCCGTTTGTATCTGTAAGCAAAAATAGGTCATTTTCTTTTATCACGCGATAATCCATGATGGTCCTCCTTCTCCCTACCGAAACGTTTTGATTTGATCTTGAACAGACCCGAAACGTTTCGGATTTCACCCTCATCGAAAGAGCGCCTTTTATTGAACAGACTCCCTAACGATGAGTTCGGTTTCCAATGTAATGATTGTTGCAGGTCCTTCTTCTTCCAGCATATCGATGAGGGCATTCGCCGCTTTATAGCCAAGATCGAATTTGTCCTGTGCAATCGTTGTCAGTGGCGGTGAAGCGTAGCCTGCGAGCAGGATGTTATCGTACCCGATGACGGACAGCTGCTCCGGAATGGAACGCCCTGATAATTTGGCGCTCTTCATTACCCCAAGGGCCATCAGGTCGCTCGCACAAAAAATGGCCGTGATGTCGGGATGTTCATCCAGAAGTTTTGCCGCTTCCTCTTCTGCTTTGTCTTCAAGAAAATCCCCGTTTCGGACGTACTCTTCCCTAAAGTCGATCCCCGCTTCCCCAAGGGCATCCCGGTATCCCTTCAACCTTTGCTGGCTGACGTATGCCTGATCGTGGCCGTTCATGAAGGCAATCTTCTTGTGTCCTGATTGAATCAGGTAGTCCACGGCCCGCTTCGCACCAAGGACACTGTCTGTTGTCACGTACCCCACACTCTCCGAGGAGATGGGAATATCGATCAACATACATGGGATATCACTCTCGACCACTTCCTTCAGATACGGATCATCGATTTTCATCCCTTGAAGGATAACACCATCGACCCGTCGTTCCCTGCATAGCTGTGAATAGGTCTTCTCACGCTGCTTGGTTGTGGTCGTACTGAACAATACAAGGTCATAATCCCTCTCAGAGATGCATTCATTGACACCTGATAGGACTTCAAACGTAAAATTATCCTTTGAATTCGCCCGATTCATCCCCGAAACCAGCATCCCGATGGTCTTGGTTTTTTTCATCACAAGACCCCTGGCCAGCGTATTGGGACTGTAATTCATCTCCTTGGCAATATCTGAAATCTTGCGTCTCGTCTTTTCATTCACATCTGAATAGCCATTCAATGCGCGTGATACGGTCGTCACCGATACGCCCGCTTCTTTTGCAATATCTTTAATCGTCGTCAAAATCATTTCCTCCAAAACGTTTCGGATACCTTTGAAGTCATCTTACCTGATTGTGTTAGCGTTTGCAATATATTTTGAGTAATCTGATTTTTATTTGTTCACCTAATGAATAACTCCCCCTTGTTGGTACAAGGGGAGTGTCCTTACTTCACAGTCACATTGTTCGCCTTACTCGTATTCTTCGCTTTATCGGTGGCCGTCACTGACAGCTTCTTCCCTTTCTTCTGCTTCTTGATGGTCACGGAGTAGCTGCCTTTCTTATTCGCTTTCGCCGAGCCGAGCTTCGTTTTCCCCACTTTCACTGTTACGGTGGAATTCACTTCCGCCTTTCCCGTCACCTTGGTGGCTTTAGGGGAGACCGGATTAACGGATGGCGCTTTCGGAGGCGTATTGTCTACCACGGTGACGGTGTTTCCCTTGCTCACGTTTTTGGCTTTATCCGTGGCCGTGACCGTCAATTTAGTGCCCGCTTTCTGCTTGGCGATCTTCACCGAATAACTGCCGTTCGACGATGCGACGATGCTGCCGAGCTTCTTGCTTCCTGCCTTGACCGTTACCGTCGAACTGGCTTCTGCTTTCCCCTTCACGGCCGTGTCACGATCACCGACTTTATTCACAGTTGGAGCCTTTGGAGGGGTTCCGTCAAGGACAGTGGCGGTCGCTTCTTTCGTGACATCGTCCTCGAACGTGACCACGACGGAGATCGTTGCACCCACTTTCTGTTTTGGAATGCTCACGGAAAAGGTTCCGTTGTTGGCATTTCCTTTTCCGATCACTTCTTTCCCCCGCTTGATGCTAACTTTCCCCGCCTCTGTAAGGGAGGTTTTCCCCTCCACCAGCGTCGTATGATCGTACACCTTCTTCGATAATGATGGTGCTTTGATGATTCTCTTCAGATCAAGTGCCCTTCTGGCATTGACGATCCCTTTGCCGAAATAGGCTTCATATTTCGGACCGTACCAGTCGGCGGTATTTGATAGCTTATTGATCACATCTTGCTTTGTATAGGTAGGATGGGCTGCGAGTATGAGGGCTGCCGTTCCCGATACAACCGGGGCAGCCATCGAGGTCCCGTCCATATAGCCGTACATATTGTAAGGAATGGTTGAAAGGATGCTGACCCCAGGAGCGGACAGGTCCACCTTACCGTAATTGGAGAAGTCGGCATCCAAGGCCTGGTCATCTGTAGCCGCAATGGAAAGGACCGATTTGTAGGATGCCGGATAGTATGGATACTTCCTCGTATCCAGGGAATCATTTCCTGCCGCTGCGATGACGAGGATGCCCATTTGATCTGCCTTTTTCAGGACCTCTTCAAGAGCCGTGCTCTTCTCGTAGCTTCCAAGGCTCAAGTTGATGATGGATGCGTGCTGGTCGATGGCGTATTGGATGCCTTTGACCACATCGGACATATACCCTTCTTCCCCATCGAATACTTGAACGGGCATGATGCCCGTATTCGGGGCGACTCCGGCTCCACCGATCTTGTTGTTGCCTGCAGCACCGATGATCCCTGCTACATGGGTCCCGTGATCACCAGGAGTGACATCCGCCGTTTCAGTCAGGACATTGTAGGGTGCCGTAATATTCCGCTTCAGGTCGAGATGATTCACATCCACCCCGTTGTCCACGACGGCTACGACCACCTTCTTCGAACCCATTGTACGGTCCCAAGAGCGCGGTGCTTCAATGGATTGAAGATGCCACTGATCCTTCAGGAGCTTATCATTGGTGGCAGAAGACAGAGTCACGATGGAATCCTTTTCTGCATACGCCACATCCTGCCGATTTTCAAGATCCTCTACGAAAGCGCTCGTATCCATGCCTTCCGGTACTTCCAGCGTCACAATAGGCTGCGGCTGATCGTCAGAGACCGCTGCGACCCCATAGCCCTTAAGCTCGCCTGCAGCATGAGGGGATTTCAGCTTTACGATCACCCGGTCCGGCGTGTCCCCAATCGAAGCTCCGGCATTTCCTGTCCATCCAAAAGCGATGCTTCCTACCATCAGTACAGAAATCAGGATCCTCTTCATGACCACTCCTCGTTTCTCATCAAATATTAAATTGTATGTTCATCTTACTTTCGTCCTTCCCCGCCGTTTATCCTTTATTTCCACTAAAAGATTAAGTGTCTGAAAGATTCGTTTCTCCCTTCCTTGTCCCCTGCTATACAATGGAAACAACAGGAAGTCAGTTTCAAGGTGAAAGGAGCTTCTTCTCCCATGAAAAAAGCCAAGCGTCAATCCCCGATTATCATCGTGGCACTCATCACCGCTCTCAGCCTCCTGGGTGATTCCATGCTTTATATCGTCCTCCCCATCTACTGGAGGGAAGCAGGGCTTGATTCGATCTGGCAGGTCGGACTGCTGCTTTCTGTCAACCGATTCATCCGCCTCCCCTTCAACCCCATTGTCGGGTGGCTGTACCAGCGGATCACCTTGAGGACAGGACTCATGATCGCCGTCATACTCGGGACGGTGACCACGATCGGGTACGGACTCGCCCAGGGATTCATCGCCTGGCTGATCCTTCGTTCTCTTTGGGGGATCGCCTGGTCCTTCTTCCGGATCGGTGGCCTATCCACCGTCGTCTTTTATTCAAAAGATCAGAGCAGGGGCCAATCCATGGGCCTTTACAACGGTCTTCACCGTACAGGAAGCCTTGCCGGGATGCTTCTCGGGGGACTGCTCGTCCCTTTCATAGGCTTACAGTCCGTCGCCATCGGATTCGGCTGCCTCACACTCATCGGCCTCCCCCTCATCTTTTTCGCTCTGAAATCCGGAGCCAGTGGAGAGTCCGATCATTCAAGCCGAACAGCCAAAGTCTCCTTCTCCCGTCACACCCTTTTGATTATAATTAGCGGCTTCATTGTCACCATGCTGTTCCAAGGAGTTTTCGCCTCCACCATCAGTTCTCTCCTTGAACATCTATACGGGGTGGAGATCAATGTTTTGGGTCTTCTTCTCAGCGTCGCTTTTTACTCAGGGCTGCTCCAGTCCCTTCGCTGGATCTGGGAGCCGTATCTTGCCAGTCGCTTCGGGCACTGGTCCGATGGCCGTTCGGGAAGACTTCCGATCCTTATCGTTTCCCTTGCTGGTACTGCCCTCATCTTCGGGCTGATGTCTGTACCCATGTCGATTGGCTTGTGGACCATCCTTGCCATCGCTGCCATGATCGGAGCCACGGCCCTTACCACCCTAACCGATGCTTTGGCTTCAGATGCCGCCAAGAACTCCAATGTCGTTTCCTTTCTGACTCTGTACTCCATCTGTCAGGATGTCGGAGCCGCTCTCGGACCGTTCCTTGGGTACTTACTGATTGGACTGCATCATGGTTTCTTTGCTCTTTACTGGGGTGGGTCTTTGATTTTTGCTGTTCTTACTATTGTATGGCTCGTCATTTATAGGAGGCAACAGAGGGTTGGTGCGATGAACAGCAGAGGAATGGGGCTTTAGTTCATAATAAAGAAGGTTGAATTTTAAACAAGACCGTTCCTTTGCGCTTCAGGTGCTTGCTTTCCGCGGGGAGGAAGTCGAGCTTCCTCGGCTGCGCCTGCGGGATCTCGACCTTTCCTCCTTTTCCGCAGGAGCTATTCCTGTGGGGAAAGTATGGACCTATTGCACAAAAAAAGATCCTCCTTTATGATGCAGGTGCGAAGCCACACACAAAAAGGAGGATCTTTAACATGCATGATAATCGAAATGAACGCATTAATCAAATTTCTGAGGACACATTGGTGATTGGCGTCGACATCGCCAAGTGTGTACATTATGCCTGCGCAGTGGATGAACGAGGTAGGGAGGTCAAGAAAAGCTTCTCATTCCGTCAGTCCAGACAAGGCTTTGAAACCTTTTACGCTACCATCCTAAAGGTGATGGAATCTCATCAAAAGAAGAATGTAGTCGTTGGATTTGAACCTACCGGTCATTACTGGATGAATTTATCCTCGTACCTTACGGATCGGGGCATTCGCTTTGTTCTCGTCAACCCTCTCCATGTGAAGCAAACCAAAGAATTGGATGACAACCTACAGAGTAAAAACGATCCGAAAGACGCTCGTGTCATTGCCAAGATGATACCGCAAGGCTATTACAGTATTCCTCGTGACATGACTCCTATTGAAGCAGAGTTGCGTCATGGTTCGGCATTTAGGGCTCGTCTGAAAAAACAAGGAGCGTCGACTCAAAACCGGATCAAGCGATGGATTGATCTATACTTCCCTGAGTTTATTTCGGTTTATAAGTCCATTGGAATGAACGCCTCCACTGTTCTTTCTTCTTATCCTCTTCCGGAAGACCTTGTGAGAGAAGATCCTGAGAAGCTCTTGGAGAACCTCAAGAACCTGGGAGGTAAGCATTTCTCGGTTAAAAACCTTACTAAGCTTCTTGATGTCGCGGCCACATCTATTGGCTATCAGGAGAGTCCTGAAATGGCACGGGCAGAAATCCAAATTCTATTGACACAGATGAAGCTGCTTGAAGAACAACTGGTAAGCATAGAAAAGCAGTTAGTGACGTTGGCGAAACAGATGACAGATTTCGATCTGTTCCTTTCGGTCCCTGGTATTGGAGAAAACACCGTAGTAGAGATCCTTTCAGAAATAGGAGCCTTTTCACACTATAAGAGTCCACGCCAAATCCTAAAATTAGCGGGTCTTACGTTAGTCACCAATTCCTCGGGAAAAAAAGAAGGGAACAAGCGATTGTCTAAACGCGGGCGGAAACGGCTACGCTCCTTGATATATAAGGCGATTTTCCCGATTTTACACGCCATACCAGCGTTTCGGTCCCTGTACGATTACTATAGTGAACATCGCGAACACCCCGTCGCTAAGAAAGAAGCGTTGTTAATCCTATGTCGGAAATTGATTCAAGTCCTTCATGGTTTAAGCAAAAGGGGCGAAACATTCAATGAAGAGCGTATGGTAGCTGATATCTCCTTCTTTGGTAATCAAGAAGCTGCGTAACATCTACGCTCGCTTAATTAAAACAACCTAGACACTGAGAAGCCGGCACACACAAGACTTTCGACGATCATCTTAGATCAGTCCATGCAGGAGCATAAGCTGGCCTCTGCGTTAAGGCGAGACCCAACGAAGGAATGTGAGCACATAGATGCCAGGAGATATGGGAGGGTGAGTCCCCTTAACAAGCAGAGATCAAAGGTGCCCATAAGAATTAAAAAGGGGGGATTTATCCAATCTCCTGACGCAACGCGTAGGCTCGATCCCCTTTATTTTGAATAAATGATAAATGAAGGAATGAAGAAAATCCGAAAGGATATTCAAAAAAATTTTTCACCTAAGAAAAGTGTTGGGAACACCCGTCATAATAACTTTTTCCGAGGGAGTCAAGCGCCTTCCGCTCCAATCCACTCTGCGTTTTCTATTAAGGATAGTAACGGTGGGACACTCCGAACCATCCCTCCTTTACAAACCATTCACAAAAAATGAGAATAATAGATGGGCACATCACCCATTTTATGAACCATCTTGAAATCCATCACCACGACCTCAACACCATCCATCTTGAAACCAACCCAATAACTGAATCGTAAATAAGGAAAAGCATCCAGCGAAAGGAGCACCCACGTGAAAAAGATCATCCGATTCCTCACCTTCAACGGCGTCTTCTTCATCCCGGCCATTATCCTGAGTGTTATGCTCTGGAGCGGATACAATGACTCTATCTCAGATGGGAAACTCAAAACGGACGACATCGATCGGCTCTACACATTTGATGGAGGAAACCGTGTCATTGGCATTACATTTGACCATGTACCAATGACACAAATGACTGCCAGTATGTACGATACGAAAACCAAGCAAAAACTCCGGTCCTGGACATCCGGAAGCTACTCTTTTGATGAAATGTCGGCGACAATTCAAGGAAAACAGCTTCTGCTCGCATCCAAAAGCCCTGCAGAAGATCTTGAGATCTACAATTATTTTCCCGATGATGACCGAAAGGAACTGGTCAAAAAAAGACTCACCATCCCTTCTTTCCTGAACTCGAATACATATCAGTGGAATGGTCGAATGATTTTCTCTGGAGGAAGCGAAGGGACCGCTCTCATACTCGGGGAACTGAAAGATGGAAGATTCCTTCTTCACAATCTGAATGAGGAAGACCTCCCGGCAAGACCCACCAGGATGGAACCTGTCATGAATACCTTTAACGGCCAGACCCGCATCCCGATCTTTGAAGTCACGCTTAAAAATGATCAAAAGGCCTTTGTCAGCGCCATATCAGACGACAAAGATCACCTCAGTGTCTACGTTGCCGACGAAGAGGACCAGTTCCCCATCATGGGAGATGCGGTCGAGAAGCAAATGCAGCGCGACATCGGCCGGGAGCAGGAGATGGCCGTGGATGTAGAATGGGAATACCCCAACAGGGCCCGACTGGTGAAGGCTGACGGGGAACTCGGAAAAGTCGTACCGACACCAGAGCCGGTTTATCAAACAAAGGTGTACCAGCTGAACGACGAGGAAGTGCTGATTGCAGGATCCACCGAAGAGGACGATGCGAAAGGAAAACTGACCGGGTTCATATACAACCACAACACAGGCAAAGCCGCCTCTGTAGACCCCATTTTCAACTCGTTATCCTTTAAGTACCTTGAAGACAGCGGGCTTTCGTTCCATAAAAACCTGGAGAGTACCTCCCTTTACTATGCATACAACAACCGATCCACAGGTGTATACAATATGGATTCTAAGATAATGAACGAATGGACGGCGGCAGATATTGTTGCTATGGAAAACGCCGATCCTTCCCATGAAAAATCGTTCAATTCCTTCAAAGGCTATATACTCGAAGGAGGGGCACTCGTGCTGAACTGGGTGATCTGGATTGTCATCCCGCTTCTGCTTCTTGCTGTCGTGTTCATTCTTCCTCCTATTTTCAGGATCATCAGAAGGAAGAAGCTTTCAGAAGGTGAAACAATGACTGCCGAGATCATAGAAATAGAGGAGACGGGCAGCTATCTGAACGAGCAGCCGGTTGTGAGAATCCAGCTCAGATTCATACATGAAGGGGAGCGGATCGAGAAGACGGTCAAAACCGTCGTTTCCTATGTTCAGATGCCACGTCCGGGACAGCAGATCCTGATCCACTATCACCAGAAAAAACAAAAGGTGACGCCGCTTAAAGAAGGGGATGAGATCAGGAAGACCCAACCGGAAATGATCAACGGGGCCGTGTTGCAAAAAGTGGAGTCCTACGGGATGGTCGGACGGGGACATGTCGTCCTGCTCACATTTGAAGACAATCGGGAAAGCTATCCCATCCCTACCGTCCAAGCTCCCGGATTTGCGTTTAAAGAGGGAGAAAAAGCCGATTTGATGCGAATCAACGGGCAACTGAAGATGGTCGCTTACGGTGACGAAATCATGAACCGATCCGGAAAAGACGTCACCGTCACGGGGACCGTCCTCCGTGCCCAGACGTTCCCGATCGCCCTGCATGATCAGACCCCGGTCCTCCTGGATCTGACGATATCCTCCAGTGGAAAATCCGTTCAAAGGACCGTGAGTCAGTTCATCCCGAGTCATATTACGGTCGAACCTGGCACCACCATCCAGATTCAAACCAAACAAGAAGACCTGGATAAAGAGCTTGCCCTCGCAAACGAAAAACAAGGAAGCGCCACGATCACCAGTGTGTCCTTTATCGGCGTGGTAGGAAACCTTCCTCTCGCCACCATTCACGCTGATCGAAACGGCATACAGTATGAAATCAAGCAGACGATCGACCCGATCACGGGTGTCATGCCAGGCGATGAATGCTGGATTGCCTATAACGAAAGGACGCATCAAGCACTCATCATCAAATACGCGTCCATATAAAAAAAAGCGTTCCTCTTCTGGAGGAGCGCTTTTCACCTTTATGCACGTGTTTCAAACTTGCGGAGGACCCTGTCATAGATAAAATTCCCGAACGGGATGAAGGCGACCAACACTCCTGCCACGGACCATTTCAGATGCCAGCGCACTTTGAACGTCACGTAAGCGAGGATCAACAGATAGATCACGAACAAACCACCATGAAGTGAGCCGACAATCGTGACGGCCATGGGGATATCCGCCATATATTTAAGCGGCATGGCGATCAAAAGCAGAATCAAAAGCGACATTCCTTCAACAAAACCGGCCTGACGAAGCCGACCGATACTCGTTGTATGTTGCATACTCAAACCTCCCTGAGCTAAAGCTTGTTTTCCTCCTTCTAATATAAACGAAAGAAGTGAGGTACATGCCTGAATCGGTCAAAGATTCGAAATTTGTTCATGATTAAGGAATGAAATCCCTTGTCCTGATCGAAGCAGAAAAAAATCGGGAACAACCCGCGACTCCTGGTAGAGCGACCAAAACAATCCGCAAGCCTGTCAAATATTCAACATGGGTCCTTTGTAAGAGAGTAGGACAATCCCAAAACGTGTTATAATAGAGGTACACAACATATATGGGGGCAGCGGCTCACCCACTCCTGATTTCATTCGGAAGGGGGTGATACGCTTATGATAGCAATAGGTGATGTGCTTCATCTGATGATTGCGTTTGGTTCGCTTATTGTGGCGATTATCGCGGTTACCGAAAAAAAGAAGTAACCATCGTCCCCATGGCCTTGAGGAAAATCAATGATTACTTCACTTTCGATTGACTCTTGTGAGCCGCTGCATTCATGCAGGTTATGTTGTGAAGGAGTCCCGATGGCAGTCGGGGCTCCTTGTTTTATTTTGGTTTCGTACTTCTATTATATACGCTAAGCCTGGATTTAGTAAAGAAATTACACAACATCAGCCGAATGAGACAAGCTTTTTCGCTTCATTTCTTCCCTCTTTTGTCACCGTGCATCCACGAGCCCCTTTATGGATGGTGATCCAGCCCCGCTCCTTGAGCTCTTGAATGATTGATTTCACTTTGGATTCTCCGATCGACATGCCCTTTTGCCTGAGCTGGTCGACCATTTTTCTCCGTCCTATTCCATATGTATGATAAATCGTGAGCAGCACCTGCTCTTCTTCGGAAAGGGCAGATGATGAAAATCCCCGGCCCTCTGCCTCCCTGATCAAATATGGAGGGAGATCAGGAAGCTCAATTCGTTCACCAGGGGGTCTGATATTGATGACGTACTCCACTACATTAGTCAGCTCCCGGATATTTCCCGGCCAGGGGTGCTGAACAAGGAACTGAAGGGCTTCCTCTGTAAACACCTCGTGCAGATGATAATGTTCTTCCTCTGAATAAACATTCAGATAGCTCAGCAATAATGAGGTGATGTCTTCCCTCCTCTGCCTCAAAGAGTGTGTCTGCAGGGGAAGGACGTTCAAGCGGTAATAAAGATCCTCCCGAAAACTCCCCTCCGCCACTCTTTCCTCCAGATTGATATTCGTGGCCGCAATGACCCGGACGTCGATCGGTACAAGTTCTGTTCCTCCGACTCTCCTCACGACCCCTTCCTGAAGGACGCGAAGCAGTTTCACTTGGAGGGACAGCGGCGCATCCCCGATCTCGTCCATGAAGATGGTCCCCCCATGGGCTTCCTCGAACAGCCCATGTTTCCCTCCTTTTTTCGCACCAGTGTAGGCCCCTTCTACATAACCGAATAGCTCGCTCTCGAGTATCGACGGGGAAAGGGCAGCGAAATTCACCGGCACAAACGCCTGCCCCGCCCGTCCCGAACCGTTATGGATCGCTTGGGCCAGCAGCTCCTTCCCTGTCCCGCTTTCTCCCTGAATCAGGATGGTGGAGTTGCTTTTGGCCATACGCTTCGCCATGTCGATCATCCGAGTGACCTCAGGATTCTTCGATGACAGTTCGTCGAATACGTGTCGCGGAATGAACCTGTGATGCTGGATCTTAGACCTGAGGGCCGTATCTAGGCGCCTGAAGCTATCATAATTCCGACATTCCACCAAATAGCAGATGACTCCCTCCTGATTTTCAACCCGGTCGACGGAGACAATGAACAAATTGCCGCCGATCTCGACGATTTCTTCCTCCCCCAGCTGATCAAGAGGCGTTTCTTCACCCATCAAGTCCGAAATCTTCTCCCCGTCGAAGATCCACTTCATTTTTTCGTTGGCGTAGGTAATGTTTCCATGCGGATCACAGAACATCAGGGCTTTGGAGTATTTATCAAAGATCGTCGTCAGCAACAGGTTGGAGCGGTCCAGCTTACGGTTGAGGGTGGAAAGGTAGCGCGTGAGATGCACAATCTCACTGACGAACTCTGAAGAAGCCAAGGCTCCTGCGTCTTCCAGGATCTCAAGCTGGGCCATGACCTCCGTAATGGTGGTGATATCCACTTGCCGATGACCGATGTTGATGACCTGCTTGACCCCTTCAGGAACAAGATGAGGTTCACCTGGTGTAATGGAGACATCGCAAGGTCGGTATTCCTTGATCCCCGGGTAATACGGATGGAAGTTGAACGAGTGGAATCCCTGGCTCTTCAGTTGTGCGATCGATTCGATGCAGCTTTCCTCTGTATCATTCACAAGAAGGATATCAGTCGTCTCCTGAAGGGAAAAGACGGGTTCAATGAACTCATAGCTCATGGTCCTCCTTGCCACGATGAGCTTTTGTCCGGAAGAAAGGTTGTTTGATATCATCCTGCCGACCAGGTCGCTTGTCACCAGGATGAGGGGACAGGACCGGTCTGGCTCCATCCCTTTCTCCAGTGCAAACCCCTTTACCTGTACCCGATCGCCCAGGTAGCGGTTCAACTGTTCCATCATGCTGTTCAATGTATTCTTCCCAAGGGAGACCACCGCTAATTCCTTCATCCATTACACTCCTTCTTTACTCAAACACACCACGCTTCACCACGTCATACCCTTCTACAAATACCTCACCATTTATAAAGACGTCGCGTACGGCCAACGCATCATCAAGGAGGATGAAGTCAGCAGCTCCTCCCTCCACGAGCATCCCCCGCCCATGCTCAAGTCCAAGTCCTTTTGCAGGGTTGGCGGTGAAAGGCTTGATGGCCTCCTCCAATGAGAGTCCTTCTTCAACAACGAGCTCCTGAAGGGCAGTCAGATTCGGTTCGACTCCAGCCACTTTCAGTCCGATCAGCTGACCGTTTTCATCAAAGGTCGGCAGGCTCCCATTCGCATCGGAGCTGACAGTGATCGCATCGATTGAAACGCCTTTATCGAGAAGGTAGGTGACGCCCTGTGCAGGCGAAAGACTCCCAGCTGCCGTCTTTGTCTGGATATTCGACGTCAGGTCGATCAGCCCGCCCCGACCTGCAAATTCAACTGACGCATCGAGCAGCTCGCTTGTACGGTTGATATGGGTCGGACTGAACAAGGAAATCGGTAAATCCGTCGACTCCAGTACGTCGTAAATCTGTTGGTACCGTCCTTTTCCCGAACCCATATGAAGGTGGATGAATCCTTTTTTCTTGGACAGCATCGATGCCACCCGGACATAGGAGGCGAGTCGTCTCAGTTCCTCGGTGGTCACGTAGGAAGCGCGGTGGTCTTCGATGGCCAGCTTCAACCCAAGTACTTCACTGAAGAACATGATGTCTTCCCGGATATCACCGGTGATCGAGTTCGGCGGATAGCCGTAGCCCCCCGTCAGCATGAAGGCGTTCATTCCCTCTTCCCGAAGTGACTTCACTTTGGACAGCAGACTTTTCGTGCTCCTACCCACGTCGTTGGTCCCCAACAGCCCCACCACGGATGTGATACCGTTCTTCACAAGGGAACTGAGTCGGACCTCCGGCGTGCTGGATGAAAATCCGCCTTCGCCTCCCCCTCCGGTCAGATGGACATGCCTGTCAACCAATCCTGGGATCATATGCATCCCGTTTGCTTCAATCACAGTATGATCAGTGGAGCCGAGGCTCAGGTCCGTTCCGATCTCGATGATCTTACCGCCCCCGACCAATACATCCCGGACTCCGGCGAATTGTGGTGTATATACGTTTGCTTGTTTAATCAATTTTAACATGAGTGATTTCCTTTCTGTCGTTGAACTTTAGATCGCTGATTTCTTAGGGTCTTCCAATGTCACAGGCTCGGTCTTTGCAATTCCAAACCCCGTATATCCATAGATGATGGCGAACACAAAGCCCATGTAACACATCACTGCCCAAGGAAGATAGTCGAGAACGGGTACGCCGAGCGTACTGGACATGTAGACGCCTGCCAGTGACCACGGGACGATTGGAACAATGACCGTTCCGGAATCCTCCAATGTACGGGATAGGTTCTTGGCATCCAGTCCCCTCTCCGCATAGACTTTACGGAACAGCTCACCAGGAATGAGGATGGACAGATAGGAGCTCCCGGTTGTCACCGCCATCGTGATACACGAGAGGACGGTAGCGAGGATGAGACTGCCAGTGGACTTCGCCTTTTGATTAATTTTCTCGAGAACCACCTCCAATGATCCTGTTTTACTCAGGATTCCGGCGAACGAGAAGGCACAGAAGGCAATCAGCGTCGTGCCCATCATGGAGCTCATGCCCCCTCGATTCAGGAGGTTGGCCACTTCGGGTGAAATCCCTTCCGATCCCGTAAGCATGTCGACATTGAACCCTGAAACGGATGAGAGCAGGGCGTTTTCAAGGCTTGCTCCCTGAATCCCCACCCCCAGGATGATGGCGACAATCGAGGATCCAAGCATGATCGGTATGGTCGGGTATTTCATGATCGAGCCAAGCAGGACGATGAGGACGGGAATGACCAAAAGGATATTCCACCCAAACATGGACGTGAGGGCCGACATCATAGCCTCCAGCTTGGCCGGGTCTCCGGCACCTTCTGTCATGGCAGATTTACCGACGAACAGATAGATCACCATTCCCACCAATGCAGCCGGGATGGTCGTGTACAGCATATGACGGATATGATCATACAGATTGCTCCCTGCGGCAGCAGGAGCGAGATTCGTCGTATCAGAAAGTGGGGAGATCTTGTCCCCGAAGTATCCACCTGCCACAATGGCCCCTGCTGTAACCGGGAGGGACACTCCCTGCACCATGGCAATCCCGATGACCGCCACTCCGATGGTCCCTACCGATCCCCAGGATGTACCGGTAAAGGTCGAGACCACGGCCGTTACCAGGAAGGCCGTGATGATCAGGTAATCAGGATTGATGAAACGGATACCGTAGTAGATCATCATCGGGATCGTCCCTGAAATCATCCATGTGCCGATCAGGATTCCGACCGTGATCAGAATGAGGATCGCCGGCATGGATTTAGCCACTTTCTCCACAATCCCCTCCTGCATCTCCTCCCACGATAGCCCTAAAGCAAGGCCGATCAAGCCGGCAATGATGGTGGCTGTTATCAACAATGGCTCTGCTTTCAAATGGAATACCCCGTATCCGACACCCAAAAGCACGAGCATAGAGACAATTGGCAGCAGTGCAAGTAACAAACCTGGTTTCTTCGTCATCTTTCATTCCCCCTCTTCTTTATTCTTTTCACAAGCAAGAACCGTGCCAACTTCACTTTTTACTGATTTATCTGAATTATCAAGAAAAACGGATACAATACACACACTTCAAACGGAGTCGAAACGGGATGAATGGGATGATTGAACACCCATTTATGTTGTACTGCATGATTCTGAACATAAAAAAAACGTTCCGAGCACCCTCAGAACGTTTCCATTTCCTTTATTCATTTACATTAACTCCACGCCAAGGACCTCAATGAGCGAAGGTAAAAACAGGTACAATGATCAGGACCCATCCTGACACCTCATCATCCTATCCATCGTACCCTATAGGTTCAAAAAAGGCCTGGCACATCTCAAATCTCAATTCAATGCCTCTCTCAGCGGTTCCTCCAACGGTCCGGCAAGCGTTCTGGAGAACAAAGTCGAGATATGGTGATAATCGCGGTATACATACACATTCCCGACCACAGGAGGGCAAGATCCATCCTGACAGAAAGAATCTGAAAGATCAGCGAACGTTACATTGGAAGGTTTTTCTTCGAGACTCTCCCATGGGGCTTTAGGGGAAAGGACGTCAGAGCGTTGGGCACTGCATCCCTCTATTCCATTCTTCTCCACACAGGCGACCGGGTCACCTTCCATGGCAGGGTTATCACGTACGGCAAAGATGTCCGTCACCCCCTCAAGCTTTTTCCACTGATCCAGATAGCCCTGAGGGACCGTATCCCCACTGCCGACATTCGCCGTCGTGAACACAAGGTCCGGTGGATCTTTTTTGATCATCTTCACCACCGATCTGTTCCAGTCCATGCAGGAGCTGTTCAATGCCCCGTCAAAATCATCAGCGGAGAATCGGCAGGCATCTTTATTGTAAATGTCGATCTGGAGGTGAAGTTCATCTGCCAGCTCCTCCAGTGCAGGGAACCAATGGCCGGAGTGTGAGCCTCCTACAAGGGCAATCGTATGTTCCGGATTCTTCGTTTCCCCCATGGAACACCTCGTCACCCGGTCATCCTCCATGTTGGAGAAGCAGTCAGCCTGGTCGTAAAAGGCGGGCAAATCTTCTTTCACGACCGTAGGTGACGGAGCGGGGGCTTTCCCTTTTGCAGGAGCGATGCCTTCCGATACCGCCCTCGCTCCCGGATAATCCGCGATGGCATACGTTTCTTCCCCTTTTTGATGAACGTAGTAGCCCCAAGCCGTATTAGAACCCATTACAGTAAAGAGAAAGAGCGCCAGCGTGAAGATGAGTTTCTTCTTCGATGTCCGGACGCTCATCTTGCGGACGGGCTTCTCCATCATCCTGACCGAAATATATGCCAGGATGGCAGCAGAGATCATAATGGCGAGACCCGGGATGAAGGTCATATTATTGGCACCCGTTTTGGCATAATAAAAAATCAACAGTGGCCAATGCCATAGATAAAAACCGTAGGAAATCGACCCGAACGCCTGAAACGGTTTGGATCCCAGGAGCTTTTCCACTCCGAAGCGGCTTCCATTCTCTGCTGCGATGATGATCATGATGACACCGCCTGTGGGAAGAAGCGCTGCATATCCCGGGAATACCGTCGATACCGGAAGCAGGATCCCCGTCAAGCAGATGATGGAGAGACCGATCCAACCGAAAACAAATCCCATGGCTTTCGTGAAACGCAGATACGGAAGCAGAAGGGCGAGAATTCCACCAAGGCTGAACTCCCATGCCCTGGCGAACGTATCAAAGTATGCCCAAGGCTGTTCCACGGCCGTCCGGTAGATCGAGTACGCCATGGATAGCGTGAACAAGACAAGAAGGACCCCGAGGAGCGTTTTCCTTTGAGGCTTCTTCCACACTTTCCGGGCAAGCCAAAAGGAAAACAGGATCACAAACGGCCATGTGAGGTAAAACTGCCCCTGAATGGAGAGAGCCCAGAAGTGCTGCAACGGGCTTGCCTGATTCGTCTGTCCGAGATAGTCCACGGCACTGGTCGCGAGATACCAGTTCTGAGTATAGGTGCCTGAAGCGACGACCTCTCCAATGATCTGTTTCCACTGACTTTCCGGAACAAGCAGGATTGATCCCACCACCACAAACAGGAGGACCGTGAAAGCAAGCGGGAATAATCGCCGCGCCAGACCGAGCCAATACTCTGCAAACTGGATCCTCCCCTCACGTTCCATCTTGGACACAAGTGAGGTGGTGATCAGATATCCAGAGACGATGAAAAATACATCCACCCCTCCGGAGACCGCTCCAATCCATATGTGATAGACTGCCACCAACAAGGCGGCAACCGTCCGAACCCCCTCTAATTCCGGGCGGAACTTTTTCTCGGGTACTCGTAAATCCATCTTCCCCACTCCCTGAAGTCATGTTGCTTCGATCATAGATCATGTGTGTAAAGAGAAGGTATGGAGAGTGTTAGATCTTTGTAAAGGATCTCTCTCCCCTACCGGTTTTATCTGCAAAGCATCCTCGCTTTTATTTTGTACTGCTCGTTCCACACCCTCCGTGGTAAACTTTAACAAAGGAGGAGATGGGATGATTAAGATGATCAAGCAGACCGACGAGGATACGTTTTATTGGGAGATCTGGGAGGAGGAAGAAGACCAGGAACTCTTGGAGCACTTCGGTATCGTGGGAGATCAGGGTGAGTCCCGGCGTTTTGTACTACCAACTGGAGAAGATGCGGAAGTATGGATGGAAGAAATCGCAGAGGAGAAAGAATCAGAAGGCTATGAATACCTCGACGAAGAAGAACTGCATGAGCTGGTGGTCCAATACAGCTATGAAGAAGACCAGATCGAGGAAGCCCTCGAACGGAGACATGCCGTGGAGGAATTGATGAACGAGTGCCTCGGATGGACGGGGAACGGTCACTGTGACGGAGGGGACATCGGGAGCGGAACAACCAATATCTTCACCTATGTGGTCCATGTAGAGCGAGCCGTCAAGTCGATCCTCGAGGATCTTCAGGAAAACGACTTGATGGAGGGCGTCAAGCTGGCATACGCCAACCAGGATAACGAAGAGTATGAAGCCCTCTATCCAAAAGGAGCTCAATTCGAACTCATCTGAAAAACAGAGCCCTATCCCCTGAAGCTTCTTCAGGGGGAGGAACGAAAATCACCAATATGCAGCAACCGTCATCAGGATCGTCACGAGAACTATTCCGAAGGTTGCAGCCATGAAAGGTGTGACAGGAAGGGATAGGCCCTTGACATTCCTGTCTGCCGATGCGGAGCTCGATATGTATCGCCGCTGAACGGTTTCCGTATTCAGTACCGGCCTGGCAAGAAACGGAGCTACCACCGCCGGAAGCACCAAAAAGAAACTGGAGATGAACATCGTGTTGAGGAGCTGGAAGTGATACGTGTAGTTAATCGCCACCACTACACTCAAAAGCAGGAAGAAGATCAGGCCCGACATCAAGGTGAACTGGCCCTTATACCCCCACCTCCCGTCCAGCTTTTTGTAAAACCAGGATTCAAACTTCACCCATCCCTTCGAGAGCAAGAAGATCAGGACTATGAGAAGTAATACATTCAGCACTCCAATCCACAGCAATTGGAACCCCTCCTTTTTTTACCATTATACCAAATAAACCCAATTAATGGGATGGGATTTGTCCAGACTCCGTCAAAAGATGGATATGAGCTCTTTTGTGTAGGTATCCCGATTTGGAGAGAAGATGTCCCCTCTGTGAAAATCGTCCACCAGCCTTCCATCCTTCATGACCATGATGCGATCGCTCATCTCATGAAGAGCGGCCAGGTCATGAGAGATGAAAAGATAGGATAGACCCAGCTCTTCTTTCAAATCAGTCAGAAGATCGAGGATAGAGGCCTGAGATACGACATCGAGACTAGCTGTCGGCTCGTCAAGGACGAGGACATCCGGTTCGATGCTGATGGCCCTTGCGATATTGACCCGTTGCCGCTGTCCCCCGCTCAGTTCATGAGGATAACGGGCGGCAAGTTCTCCCGGCAGCTCGACTGCATCCAGCAGTTCTTTGACAAGGAGTGATTCAGAAACGGCCGAAAAATGCTGGAGTCGGACATGCTTTCCAAGAAATAAGTAGGGATCGAGGAGGGAATCGGCAATTTTCTTCTTCGGATTCAGTGCTGCTGCAGGGTTCTGGAGGACAAGCTGCAGTCTTTTCCTGAAAGGTCTCAGCTTTCGATCAGATAAATGATCGATCCGTTCCCCCATCAAGTGGATCGCCCCCTTGTCCACCCGCTGCATTCCCATGATACAGCGGGCGAGGGTGCTCTTTCCGCTTCCACTCTCACCCATGAGGCCGAGACACTCCCCTTTTTCCAGTTCAAACGATACATCATTCAACACCGGACTCCCGTGGAACTGCTTAGTGACCCCTTTCACCAACATTGCATTCATACCGTTTCTCCCCCTTCCACGCCAGAACGAAGGCCGCGTCCCAATACCGGGGCCGATTCAATCAAGCGCTTTGTATAGTGATGGTGTGGATGATCGAGGATCCGATGTTTTCCACCTGTCTCCACGATGACCCCTTCTTTCATGACGGCAATCCGGTCGGCGTATCGCCGGACGGTACGCCAATCATGTGTGATGAAGAGGATGCCACATCCTGTCTCCTTTTGCCTCGAGGCGAGGAGCTGCAAGACCCGATGACCCGTCACGCTGTCGAGAGCAGTCGTGATTTCATCCGCAATGACCAGGCAGGGGGAAAGGAAGAGGGCGAGGGCAATCGCGATCCGCTGCAGCTGTCCACCACTCAGTTCTGAGGGGTATCTGGATTCCATGCCTGAAGCCAGCCCCACTGACTCCAGAGCTTCTCCCATCTTTCTCTTACACTCTTCGCGGCTCACCCCGTGAGCTTTACCGTACTCCTTAAAATGTTCCCCTATCGTCAGGAAGGGGGTGAACGAGCCATGATAATCCTGTGAAATATAAGCAATATCCCTGCCGAGCATCGACCTCATTTCACTCTTTGAAAGTGAGCCGAGATCACAGTCACCCAGCATCAGCCTCCCCGACACCTCCATTCCCCGGGGGAGCATGCGCCCGATTGCCTGGGATAACAGGCTCTTCCCACTTCCGCTCTCTCCGACAAGAGCGAGCCACTCCCCTTGCTTGACCAGGAGGGAGACATCATCCACGATCTTCTTACCTCTACTGGTTATCGAGACCCGTTCCATCGTAAGCATCAGCTATCCACCTCCCTTTTCACATCGTACAGATCCCTTACATGATCACCCAACAGATTCGTCACAAATACCGTGATGACGATGGCCATGCCAGGCGCGAGCATGAGCTGCGGCATCGTTTGGAAATATGGCCTTGCTTCATTGAGCATCGCCCCCCACTCCGGCGCCGGCGGCTGGGCACCCAGTCCGATGTAGGAGAAGGCAGATAGGAGCAGGATGATCTTCCCCAGGTCCAGACTGGCAAGGACCACGACATTCCCTACGAGATGGGGGAGGAGATACCTCCTCATGATGGCGCCTTGAGTCAGCCCATTGACCTTCGCCATCAGGACATAGTCTTTTCCTGACTCTGTGAGTACCGTACTCCTGACCAACCGGGCGTAATTCACCCATTTCACCAGCATGATCGAAAGGACGAGGTTCACGATGCCTGGACCCATCATCCCCGCCAATACGATGGCCACGATGGTATCAGGAAACGACAGGAAGCCATCAGCTATCCGCATGAAGATCCGGTCGACAAGTCCTCCTTTATATCCCGCATAGATCCCCACCGGAATCCCGATCAACAGGGCCGCTCCAAGGGCGAGCAGGCTGAAGCCCACTGTCGTCACCCCTCCCGACAGGATTCTCGATAATACATCCCGGCCAAGATGATCCGTACCAAGCAGATGATCCATGCTCATCCCCTTCAAGCGTCGAGCCAGATCCGCGTCATCCGGGGCATGGCCGAGGATGAGGAAGGTGTAGACAGACAAGGACCCGAAGAAAACGATGGCCAAAAGAATCAACAGACCCCGCTTATGCATCCCTTTCATATCAAACCCCTCCCCCTGCACGTCTCCACTCCGGTCTCAGAAGCCGGTAGGAGAGATCGACCGCTGTATTGACGACGAATACAAATAACGCCATGACCATGATATAGCCCTGGATGAGGGGATAGTCCCTCTGCCGAATCGCATCCACTACCATCTTGCCGATCCCCGGATAAGCGAAAAGGACTTCGATGACGACGACGCCTCCGATCAAGCTCCCAAGACTCACCCCGAAGACCGTGATCACAGGAGGAAGGCTATACCGCAGGGCATGGGCAAAGAACAGCCGGGTTTCTCCGATTCCCCTCGCCCTCCCGGAACGGATGAATTCCTGGCTGAGGGCGTCCGATAGATTGGATCGGAGGAGCCTGACGTACACGCTCGATATGGCGACACCAAGCGTCAAAGCAGGAAGGATCAACGTGGACAGCCCCTCCCTCCCCATCGTAGGGAACCATTGGAGACGCACTGCAAAAGCATCGATGAAGATCAATCCAAGCCAAAAGCTCGGTACCGCAGCACCGATCACAGAGAGGAATCGACTCAGGGAATCGATCCAGCTCCCTTGGTACAGGGCGGAAAGAGACCCTAAAGGCAAGGAGATGAAGATCATCACAAAGAGTCCCCCAGCCGTCAGCTCAATCGTGGCGGGGAGCCCTGCTTTGATCATGCTCATCACTGGCTGTCCTGTTACATATGAAGTTCCTGCATCGAGCTGGACAAAACGGAGGAGCCACTGCCCGTATTGCACAAGCAGCGGCTTATCGAAGCCCATTTCCTCACGGAGGGACTCCACCTGTTCCTGACTGACAGACACCTCGTCGACATTAAGGATGGTCAACACGGGGTCTCCCGGTGCCAACCTGACAAAAGCAAAACTTGCAAACGTGAGGAAGAGAAGGAACAAGCCCGTTTCAGCGAACTTCCTCCCTATGATGCGGATCATGGTTCCTTCACATCCAGTTCATTGGTGATCATATAGTACTCACTCTTGGTCGTCACCCAATTCTTCACACGATCACCGTTGTACGCCACGATGGTGGATGGGTGGAGGATAAAGGAGTTGATCATATGATCATGCACATAATCTGCAGCCGCTTCCGACAGCTCTGCCCGCTTCTCTTGATCCACAGTACGATTCAGTTCATCGATGATCGAGGTAAGCTCAGGCTCTTCTGCTCCGCTGAAGTTCAGCGCCCCTTTGGGATGATACGTCGCATTCAGGTAATACCCTGCATCTCCCCTGGGGGCCGTCAGATTACTGTAAGTGGCCAGATCCCAATCACGATTGCCCCCCATATAGTCTTCCGGCACATCGATCTGACGGATCTTCACCGCGATCCCGATCTTCTTGGCATCAGATTGGAACACCTGGGCAATCAACGGAAGGTCTGCACGGGCAGAGTAGGTAAGTAGCGTCAAGCTGAGGGGCTTCCCATCCTTCTGCATCACTCCATCTTTGATGGTATAGCCCGCTTTTTTCAAGTAAGCCACCGCATCCTCTTGGCCATCCTCTTCATACGAAGGAGCAAACGGCAGTGAAGGCAGGAATGGTCCGATGGCAGGCTCCCCATGTCCAAGCAGGATCGTATCGACGATTTCCTTACGGTCGATCAGCGCATCAATCCCGCGGCGGACGTTTACATCCTTCATTTCCTCCCGCTGCATATTCATCGTCATCTGATGAACACGGAAGGTCGAAGTGGAATCCACGATCATCCCCTTTTCCGCTTTGAGGGAATCAAGACTTTCCACTTCAGGACGATAGACGACATCCACCTGACCCGATTTGAGGGCAAGGGTCCGTGCGGAGGCATCTTCATTGAAGGCAAACGTTACAGCATCCAACTTTGCCGCTCCGTCCCAATAGTCCTTATATCTCTCGACTTCAAGCTTGCTTCCTGGGGAAAAAGAAGACAGCTCGAACGGTCCCGTTCCCACAGGACGATTGATGATATCATCCTCTGACACATCGATGATCGCCGTGTTCGGGTTCACAAGCTCCGAGATGAATTCAGGGAATGGCTCCGTCGTTTGGATCTTCAAAATCTGACCATCCGCTTTCATTTCTTTGATCTTCAGGGCATTCTTCACCGCTATGCTCTCTTTCACCGCTCGCGCCAACGAATCCTTGACGGCATCGGCATCAAGCTCTTTCCCATTATGGAATGTCACACCTTCACGAATATGTATCGTCCAGTTCTGACCGTCCTCCCCTTCAAAACTTTCGGCCAGCCATGGCGTGACCGTGAGCTTCTCTTCATCCAATTTCATCAGTGTTTCCGTAATACCTGCCCTCAAAGGGACATAGCTGGAATCCACATGGGGGTCCAATGAATTCGTGGCAAAATTATAGAGGAAGGATAGATGCTTCCCTTCTGTTTCTTCTCCCTTTGTCGCAGTGGCACCCTGACAGCCCGTCAACATGAGGGCTCCTGCCAGTAAACCAACCAGTATCATAGATTGAAATGTGCGCATAACATCGGTTCTCCTTAATACGTAATGATTTCGATTTAAATATATCGTAACCATTACGATTTATCAACAAGAAAATAAAAAAGACTCCTAGAATAGAAGTCTCTCTCCCTTTAAGCCCCTGCAGCCACAAGCAACCAGAAGCCGAATTTATACACAAACGTCACGATACCAAGAATCAAGCCGGTGTAGCTCATCCCCTTTGATTGATTCTGCCTGATGCCCACCGCACCGAATATAATCGCCAAGATCCACGCAGGCATAAAGAACCAGCCGATGATTGGGATAATACCGATCACAAATCCCACGATTCCCAACACCAGCGACGTCACGGCCATACCGTTATGATGCGGATCCTCCACCACTACTGCTTTTTCTGTTTCCATTCCATCACCCCCAGTTCACTTTATGAGGATGACTTTTGGATTATTCGTTGGTTTTTCAGAATGACACAAAGGGACGGTTCCTGTGCGTCATTTTTTGACGCATCGGAACCGTCCCGTGCTTCACTTATTGTTTCTTCTTCCACTCATCGTACTGTTTCTGGATTTCATCGAGTACTTTTTCCATTCCGGCTTCTTTCAGCTTTTTATTGAAAGCTGGGAGATATTCTTCCGGATCAACCGCGCCTTTGAGAAGGGCTGGTGAGAATTCGCTTGTTACGTTGGAGATGGCTGCAATTTCTGTACGTACGGGATTGGAGTCAAAATAGAATCCAAGAGCCGGTGACGGGGTAGAGTTCTTGTTGAACTCCTCGAATTTTTCCCATTTGTCCTTCGGATCATCTTCGTACAGCTTCAGGATCAGCTGGTTTCCGATGGCGAAGCTTGGCATGTTGTAGTTTTCTACACGTGCGGGAAGATCTTTGATTGTACCATCTTCGTTTTCTTCGTAGTGGGTTCCTTTAATCCCTTTATCAAGAAGGTTCCGGAGGTATTCATCGGAGTTCAATAGATTCAGGAACATCATGGAACGTTCAGGATTCTTCGATGTGGCAGAGATCGCCTGCATGGATCCTGTTACAGAGTTATTGAAGATATACGGTTCGTGAAGTTCCCTTGTCACAATCTCATAACCGGCAGAGCGGGACCATACGTCTTCAGCATACGGTTGATAGATTTCTTTGCGGACGAACCAGTTCGGCGTTTCAAGCGGCCAGGAATCCGTGCTAGTGGCAGCATCTTTTTGGATATAGCCTTTTTTATAGTACTCATGCATGGTTTTTAATGTTTCCATGGTGATCTCTTCTTCATATTTGTTCACGACTTCATCTGTATCCCCATCTAAGCGGAAAGCAAACGGAAGCTCTTCTTGAAGAATGGAATCGAATGGAAGATAGGCATCGAATGTTGCGATTGGTGTGACATTCTTCTCTTTCTCTTTGATGACTTTTAAAAGAGGCTCGAGATCTGCAATGGAATTCACATTCGAGATATCAAGATTATGCTTTTTAACGAGTTCGTTGTTAAAGGAAAGTACAGCCTGCTGACCTACCTCTTTGTTAGCCGGGACCGCATAGAGTTCTCCATCGATCTGAGCCCCTTCCAGGAAGGCCGGGTCGATGAGCTTCTTCATGTCCTTCCCATACTTGTCCATAAGATCGTTCAGGCCAAGGAAGGCGCCTTTTCTTGCATTGAGGGCATAGTTATTCGCCCATGAGCTTGTGAAGGCGATATCATAATTTTCCCCAGAGGTCGTGATGACCTGCATGCGATCATTGTATTCGCCCCAATCGAGCATTTTCATATCGATGGTGGCGTTGATTTTTTCCTTTGTATACTTGTTGACTTCCTTCATGACGTCTTTTGTATCCTTTTGAGGCGTACCGATCATATACCATGTAAGTTTCACTTCTTCATCAGTCGAGTCTCCCGATGATTTTTCACTTCCCCCTCCGCTACATGCAGCAAGGACACCAGTGAGCAGAAGCAAGACGAGCGACAGAATTCCGATTTTCTTCATGTTTCATCCCCCAATTCATAGTTTTGTTTCAAAAACATACAGAGGTGATCAGTCTTTCACACCGCCGATGGTCAATCCTTTAATGAAATATTTCTGGAAGAATGGATAAGACAAGGCGATCGGCAGGGTCGCAATGACGACCATGGCCATCCTTGCAGAATCCTGCGGTATCGACTTCAAAATGGCACTGTTCTGGTTGGAAAGCATGGCATTCTGCTTAATGAAGTCCATGTTATTCTCGATCCGCATCAATAGGGACTGAAGCGGGATCTTGTTGGGATCATCAATGAATAGCAGAGCATTGAACCAGTCATTCCAATACGCGAGCGTACTGAAAAGGGCGATGGTAGCAATACCCGGTATGGATAACGGCAGTACGATCGTGAGGAAGATCCTCATCTCTCCTGCACCGTCAATTCTGGCTGATTCGAGAATGGCCTCCGGCACTGAACGAAGGAAGAATGTCCTCATGATGATAATGTAGAATGCATTCACGGCCATCGGAAGGATGAGGGCCCACATCGTATTCTTCAGATCAAGGAACTGAGTCATGACGATGTAGAACGGGACCATCCCCCCGCTGAACAGCATGGTGAAGAAGGCAATGAATGTAAACTGTTTACGGAACTTGAATTGCTTGCGCGAGATAGCGTAGGCATACATGGAGATGACCGTCACGCTGAGGAAGGTTCCCACTACAGTCACAAAGATGGTGACACCATAGGCCTGTAACACTTGGGCCTTCATATCCCACAGATACTTATATGCATCCAGGCTCCACTGCTCCGGAATGAGCTGATAGCCATTCTCCGCAAGGGATTGCTCGTTGCTGATTGAGATAATGATGACGTACAGGAATGGGAAGATGCACATGAAAGCAAAGCTACCGAGCAGCACATGCATGAGGACGCTTGTCTTACCTGTGAATCCATAGGGGTTATACGATTTGGGCTTCTTGACGGCCGGCTTCCCCTTAAGTCCGACCTCCGTGGTCTTGGTCGTCGTTTCCACCTGACACACTCCTTTCGTTCAGATTAGAAGAGGGCATTGTCTTCGTCGATCTTCCTGACAATGTAGTTGGTGATCAAAATGAGGACGAATCCGACAGTAGCCTGATAAAGACCTGCCGCTGTGCTCATCCCGATATCCCCCATGGTCATGAGTCCACGATAGACATATGTATCAATGACATTCGTAACGGAGTAAAGCGGTCCGGAATCACGCGGAATCTGATAGAATAATCCAAAGTCTGCGCTGAAGATGCTTCCGATGTTCAAGATGGTCAGGATGACGATAAGCGGCATGATCATCGGGATCGTCACATGGCGGATTTGCTGCCACTTGTTCGCGCCATCGATCATGGCGGCTTCATAATGCGTCCGGTCAATACCTACAATGGCTGCCAAATACACGATCGAACTGAATCCGACCCCTTTCCACTGGCTGATGAAGGTGATGAAATACGGCCAGTATTTGGGCTCGTTATACCAGGAGACGGGCTCGATGTTGAAGTAACCGAGTACGCTGTTGAACAATCCCCTATCGACGCTCAGGAAGGCGAAGACGAAATAGCTTACGACCACCCAGGAAAGGAAATGCGGGAAAAGCATGCCCGTCTGATAGATTTTCGCCAGCTTCTGCTTGGTAATTTCACTAAGAATGATGGCTACTGCTACGGATAGGATTAGGCCGACGACGATGAAAAGAATGTTATAAAGCAGGGTGTTCCGTGTGATGACGAATGCGTCATTCGTGCTGAACAAAAATTTGAAGTTTTCGAATCCGACCCATTCACTCGTAAAGACGCTGGCAAAGAATCCGTCCGGGTGAAACCGGAAGTTTTTGAAGGCGATCACTTGACCGAACATGGGAATGTACTTCATGACGATCAGCCAGATGAGGCCTGGCAGGATCATTAAAAGCCAGATCCGGTTGTCGTATAGATCTTTGAAAAATTGTTTGACTCTGTTCATGTTTCTCCTCCCCTCGGTGCTATACTCTCATTATATGAAAACCCTTTCATTTGAAATAGTTGAGATATCTTAGATTTACTGGTCAAAGTAAATAGTTGTTTTTTTCAGTCAAAGGAATGGTGGATACGGCTTTTGGATTTGGAGGTTTTTTTGTAATGAGTGCATCTGTTAAACCGTTTATCTTCAGCGGTTTTAAAGCTTCCAATCTACTTTCCTGAATCAAAACGCAGGAGATAGCTGAGTGCTTTACAGTGGAAGAATTCTAACCAATCATCATCCCCCGATTCCCCTATAAAAAAATCCCTTTAATAAAAGGGATCAAACTCGCTGCTTCCTCCATTCTGAAGGAGTGGCGTTTTCGTATTTTTTAAACTGCTTATAGAAGTAGGTGGCGTCGGTATAGCCTACACGTTTACCGATTTGGCCAGCTTTCTCATGAGAGTTTAATAGGAGTTTCTTGGCCCGGTCAATGCGAAGTTTATTCAAGTACTTGGTGAAAGAGTCCCCGGCTTCCTTCTGGAAGAGCTGTCCAAGGTAGATAGGATTGATGTGGAAGCGATGGCCCAACGTTTTGAGGGACATATCCTCCGAATAATGTTGATGGATATACGTCAGGACCGTCTGGATGATCGGACTTCTCTTTTCTTCACCTTGACCTTCTCTTTCCATCCATTTCATACACGTGTCAAGAAGCCTCATCGCATCCTCCTCTCCTTCTATATGGAGGATCTCATGGATGATCTGGACATACTGACCGTATTCCAAAGATAAGAGGAAGCGCCCCTTCATCTGGAAGAAGGTATCAAGGAACACACTTTTCAATAGGAAGGGGTCAGAGGAGAGCTGAATGAAGACGTTGCCGAGTTCCTCGCGTACGCGTCCATACTCCTCGTTTGCCAGCCCCTCGAGCATCTCCGGCTTCAAGTAGTTCCGGACATCGATTGTCTTGATGGAAGGAGAGAGAATCATATCCTCTGCAAGGTGTTGCTCCTGATCGGGAAGGATCATCTTTAATTCACTCGCACGCTCCAGCTCCTTCATCACTCTTGGGGTTTCACCGATCTCTTCCACTCTTCCGCTTGTCACCAGGATCCCTTTCCTTTCGTCTACAATCGGGGTTATTCGCTCTAGCTCAGCTTCAACATGTGCAGGGTCCCATAAGATCATCAAGTCCCCTTGTGGAGTGGTGACGCAGATGGATGGCCCGGTTTCAATCTGTTTCTGAACCTTTACACTGTCACTGTCCTCGACTTTGAGAAGCCCGAGATGAAAGGGGACCGGGAGAGTCAATTCAGGATAGAGCGCCAGCCTTTCCTGAAATTCACGGAGGGGCATCTTCCCCATCATGTACCTCCAGATGGAGTGATCCCGCAGGATGAGAATCGATTCCTCTCCAAGATCCTGCTGATCGAGTTTATCTTTTATATGAAGAAGGGAGGAGACCAGTTCATCCTCATTCACCGGCTTCAATAAATAGTTTTCGATTCCCAGGACGAGCCCCTTTTTAATTAAATCAAACTCCTGGAATCCAGAAAGGACAATGGCTTTCACTTCCTCCTGTTCTTCCTTCAGTGCTTCAATGAGCTCGAGCCCCGTCATTTCCGGCATTTTTATGTCGGTGATCAGAACGTCGAATGCAATCGTCCTGGATAATTCCAGAGCTTCTCTGCCGTTTCTCGCTTTGGCCACCACTTCAAATCCAAGGGACTCCCAATCCAA
Source organism: Rossellomorea marisflavi (assembly GCF_009806575.1). Classification (NCBI taxonomy): domain Bacteria; kingdom Bacillati; phylum Bacillota; class Bacilli; order Caryophanales; family Bacillaceae; genus Rossellomorea; species Rossellomorea marisflavi. The sequence continues at coordinate 3,871,796 of NZ_CP047095.1, forward strand.
TAGATAGGTCAGTCCATCCAAGATCAATGGTTCGTCGTCTACAATCATCACCCGGATCATTTATTGCACCTCTTTCATGAATGGTAGAGTGATCTGTACGGTCGTCTTTACACCCGCTATGCTTTTTATCTCCACCCCGTATCCTTCTCCATATTTCAGTCGGATCCGGCGATGGACATTCCCCACACCGATGGAGCTGGTGGATCCCACTTCCTCCTTTAACCTTTCCATGATGCTGTGAAGTCGATCCTGCTCAATCCCGGTACCATTATCTTCAATAATGATTCTGGCCGTATCGCCCATTTTATGGATCGAGACACTCAAGTGATTATCCTGCCTATCCCTCCTGAACCCATGAATCAAAAAGTTTTCGATGAAGGGCTGCAAGATGAAAGGTGGTAGATAAAGGGACTTCAGCTCCTCTTCCACATACAGTTCAGTCGTCAGCTGATCAGGGAAGCGGACCTTGAACAGCTCGATGTATTGATGGGCATGATTGATTTCATCCTCTACAGGCACCAGGTCTGCGGACTTCAAGGAGTAGCGGAACAGGTGGGCAAGCTGTACGATCATTTTTGCAGACGTCCTCCCTCCTTCAGATAGCGACTTCATGCGGATCGCTTCCAAGGTATTGTAAAGGAAGTGTGGGTTGATCTGTGACTGAAGGTTGGCGAGTTCCGCTTCTGTCTGCTTCAGCTTGGAACGATACACTTTATCGATGTAATCATTCAGATCGTCCAATGTCTTATTGATGGTGTGCGAGATGTCAGTGAGATCATCGTCTACATGGGTCGTCTCGATACGTGCATCGATGTTCCCTTCCTGGACTTCCTTCATCTTGTTCATGATTTCATCCAACCGCTTGGAGTACCCCCTGAGTGCAAAGTAAGGAAGGATGATGGCTATGGTCGTAAGCAGGATCAAAAGGAAAAAGATCGTCGTTTTATACGTGAACAGCTGAGCGATCTCTTTCTCAGGTACAATGGCCGTCACCATGTGCCCGCTCACCGGCTCTATGGATGACTGGATATAATACCGGCCATGATCATCCACCTTCTTTTGCACGGCACTGTAGGAAAGACCGTCAATGAGGGATGTGGGGGCTTTTCCATAGCTGTACAGAATATCCCCCTCCTCATTCGTGATGATAAACGCACTTTTCGCAGGCATATCCGTAAGGGTGAGGAGACCGTCAATGGAGTCGTACCCGAAGTACACCATCGCTTTCCCAAGACGGTCCATGGAGACAGGATCATTGATCTGCTCCTCCACGACAAACATATCCTTAGGCTCTGATGGTTCATCGGTAATGGGAGAAGCTCCTTCTTTATAATGATTCCCCTGTTTCCATCGGCTATGGTCGAATAGATACATATATTCTGTCCCCAGACTTTCATTCCGGATCCGCAGGGCGATCGATTCAGGGTCTCTGGAAAAATAGTTCTTCACGAAGATATCAAAGTTGTATGGGACGAATGAATCACTGTTGGAAAACTTATCGAGCCGGTAGCCGATATAGTCTTGATAGTCATGCTGCAGGGCAAATGCCAGATCCTCGATGAGGGGCTGCTCCTGATACAGTTGCTGGATGCCCTGTCTTACGAACTGATGCTTGCCCTGCAGCTCCGATTTGATCTCGTTGATGATCGTTTCCTGGCGGTCAATTTCCCTTTGAACGATAAAATCAGAATAATAGTCTGTCAGAAAGACAAATAAGACGGTCATCGTCAGAAAAATGATGAGGGAGTATGTAAGAAAGACCCGGTAAAACATCCTTTTGCTGATACGTCTAATCGGCTGTAACGCTTTCATTTCATCACTTCCTCATCAAGGTAAAAAGGGAACAGGAGCTGTGAGCTCCTGTTCACCCTGAAATCACTTTTCCAGTTCGATTGTTTTTATTTCATATGGGTGGAAGGTGAGGTCGATTGGACCTGAAGTGTATTCCGAAAGATACTCATCTTCCATGAGGTTCACTTCCCGCCATTTCCTCACGTCCATGTTGATCCTGCAGGACGTGGTGGCTCCTTCCATTTCATGAAGGCGCACAATGAGCGTACCCCGCTCTTCCGCCTTCTTGACTGTATCGACGATGACGCCCGTTCCGCTGATGGAGAGGAGGGAATTTGTAAACTCCTCAGAGGCCGTTCCCTTCATAACCCTGATGGGGGCATTCAGGTAGGTGGCTTCCCTTTCTACATCATGCTTGGCCGTTTGTCCCGCAAATGGATACAGGGAGTAGACAAAATGATGGTGACCGATATCGGCCTTCGGATCCGGATAAACCGGACCTTTGAGAAGGGAGAGGGCCATGACATTGTCTTTGATCGAATAGCCGTATTTGCTGTCGTTCATGAGGCTGACGCCATAGAATGGTTCTGAAAGGGCCGCCCACTTGTGAGCGACGGATTCGAAGCGTGCCACATCCCAGGACGTATTCCAGTGGGTCGGTCGTTTGACGTTCCCGAACTGGATATCATAGATGGCTTCCGTCGACCGTATCGCTACGGGGAATTCCACCTTGAGGAGCTGTTGACGGGCTTCCCAATCCACATCCGTTTCAAAATCGATCCGTTTGGAATGGGCATAACAATGGATCCGCTGAATGATCTTCACCTGCGGGGCTTCCCACCTGAACTCGATGGTCGTCTGCAGGGGCCCATTATCAAGTATAGTACAGTCCTTCAGTAAATCAATAGACTTGGATTTTTCCATATAATACAGATCAAGATCCCAGGCATCATGGGCCATCGGCTTATCTTCATAGAGTTTCAGGACATTCCCTGCACGTCCCGGCTCGATCATTTCGCGCCCTTCCGCTTTATCGAATATGCTTGTGAATTGACCTTGTTCATTCCAGGATAATCGATAGAATGGCGTTTCCCATGATCGATGGGTAAGATCAATTTCGCTCAAAGGAGATTCCTCTGAAGGACTTGCTCCCGTTGCGGTCAGCGTGCCATATGCAAATGCCTTCACATCCGGCACCAGTACAAGCGTGCCCCCTCCTGACAAGGGTTGGGTCCGTACCGGTTTCCCCTCGTGTTCATAGGAGTCGTGCTCACCCGGGACTGTCATCAGGACCGGTGCTGTGTATTGATGGGGATGCATGAATGACCAGTTCTGCTTTTTGCTGATAATCTGTGATTCCAAGTCGGATACAACACCCTTTTGGATGATTCTCGCCTCATCATACTCAAGATGGGCGTCCTCATACACTTCGTTGATGGAGGAACCCGGGATGATGTCATGGAACTGATTGAGGAGGATTTTCTTCCACCCTTCTTCCAAGGCTTCCCCGGCATACCGCTCCCACCCGTTTAGCAAAGCATGCCAGGCAGCAAGGAACTCCGCTTCCCTGTAGGACAGTTCAAGCTGCCGATTCTGTTCTTTCATCCTGGCTTGGGATGTGTATGTTCCACGATGGTACTCGAGGTACAGCTCTCCGTCCCATGTGTGTACATACTGATCGGTTCCATCCACGGTCTCGTGAAGCTCATCAAAGAAATCCGAGGCACGCGTGGATTGAACATGAGGCATGCCCGGCACATCAGACAGCTTCCGCTTCATCTCGATCATCTCGCGGTTCACTCCGCCCCCACCGTCCCCATAGCCGTAAGCAAGGAGCAGATTCCGGTTCACATCCTTATCCCGGTATTTTTCCCAGATGCCCTTCACCGTCTCTCCAGTGACGAGCCCGTTGTACGTATAGAACCAGGAGTCTGCAGGCCTGCCCGGTTCCGGGGTCGTGATGAAGTGGGTCAGGATCTCGGAACCGTCGATCCCCCGCCACCTGAACGTATCATGAGGCATGCGGTTATACTGATTCCAGCTGATCTTGGTGGTCATGAAGGTATCAATCCCTGATTTTCGCAGAATCTGCGGGAGCGACCAGCTGTAGCCGAAGACATCCGGAAGCCATAGCGTGCGATTTCGTCGATCGAATTCCTTCTGGAAAAAGGCCTTTCCATAGAGGAGCTGCCGGACGAAGGATTCGCCCGACGGGATGTTGCAGTCGGCTTCCACCCACATGGAGCCTTCCACTTCCCATTGACCCTCTTCGACTTTTTTTTGGATGGCTGTGTAAAGCTCAGGCTCTTCCTCCTTCACCCATGCATACAGCTGCGGTTGACTCTGAATGTAGGTGTAATCCGGGTACAGCTCCATGAGGCGGAGAACGGTTGAGAATGTCCTTTTCGCCTTCTCCTTTGTATGTTTGGTGCGCCACAACCAGGCAAGGTCGATATGGGAATGACCAATCGCATGAACCGTCACTTCGGAGTGCTTCTGCCACTTGTTCTTTTCCGCTTCCAGGACAGCTGCTGCCTTCCTCACGCTTTCATAAAAAGACTCTCCCCGATCGGTCCAGTCAATTTCGTAAAATACCCTGTTCAGGAGGGCAATCAAGTTGGAGCGCACACCATCATGTTCGTCCAGCTCCTTGGCCGTTTCCAAAATGGCTTTGGATTTGAAATAGAATTCGTCGACCTCACCATCAAGGAAGCCCCACCACGCTTCTTTCAACCGGTAGTATTGCTCCGACGGGTTCCCACCGCCTTCAAGACCCGACCATAGCTGAATCGTCACATCGAATCGGCCTCCTTCAGGGAGGATCACTTCACGATGATTGGAATCTACCCCCTGAAACGGTCGTCCGTTCAGGTAAAGGAGTGACTCGAACCCGGAGTTGTTTCCCCCGCCGGTTCGCCCGAGGTCGAGATAAAGCACTGCTCTCCGCTCATCCTCGGGTACATGCAGAGTAGTGTGGAGCCACAAATACCGGTCCCGCCCGGACCACGTATCGTGTACATTCATTTCTCCCTCGAAATGGGTTGGAAGGAGATTCTCTTCTCCCTGCTTCGGTTCGTGGACGCTAAATGGGCCGAGCCCCCTGCAATCACGGTAACGAAGTCGATCCAGTTCGTTCAGTCTATTTTCGATTTTTTGGATTGAGTAAAACATACGGACCCTCCGTTATGAAGTGTGGTGTGATTGGGCAAGCGGGCTTTCCGGAACATGGATGCCCAACTCACTCAGGATGAATTCACTGAACATCGAGTTCGCCCATGCGAACCAATCGCGTGTGAATTCTTCCGGACGATCGGCATCAAATCCTTCATGCATGAAACCTGTTCCCCCGTGGGTGTTCTTGAACATATCCACGATTGCGTCCCGTTCTTTCCTGGTGATGGCTGTCATCCCCTGAACCGCCAGGCCGATATGCCAAATGTAGTGATCCGGGGTATGCGGGCTGCCGATTCCGGAAGCCTTTTTGCCTTCGTAATAGTAAGGGTTGTGACGGCTGAGGATGAAGTTTCGGGTATTCACGTACGTCTCATCTTCTGCGTCTGCATACCCCATATATGGAATTGCCATGAGGCTAGGTACGTTCGCGTCGTCCATCAGGTTGTATCGTCCTGCACCATCTGTTTCGAACGAGTAGATCTTCCCGAATTCCGGATGGTCCACTACGGCATGTGCTTCGATGCCATCGCGTATTTCACGACCGAGTGCCGCCATCTTTTCACCCAGATCAGATTCTCCCATCGTAACGAGCATTTCCTTTGCATAGCCGAGGACAACGGCTGCGAACATATTGGCAGGCACAAGATACCCGTATAGGCAGGCATCGTCACTCGGACGGAATCCGGACCACGTCATGCCTGTCGGTACGGAATAGCCGCCCTTTCCGTCGCGCAACAGCGTATCGGATACGCGGCAGTCATCACGTTGGAACCGGTAAGGGGAGTTTTCTTCATGGTCCTGCTCCACCCTCCATAGATCATGGATCACAGCAAGGACTTCCTTAAGCGTCTCATTCAGAACCGTCTCGTCTCCCGTCGCCTTCCAGTATAGATAAGTGAGCTGAATCGGATAGCAGAGGGAATCCACCTCGTACTTACGCTCCCAGATCCATGGTGTCATGTCGGTGTGATCCTGTTGATGCCCTTTATTGTCCGCTGTCCTGTTGAACGCATTGGCATAAGGGTCCATGAGGATGTACTTCCATTGTCGCTGGATGACTTCCTTCAGCATGGAGGCGATTTCCCTGTCCTCTTTGGCCAGGATCAAGTAAGGACGAACCTGTGCAGATGAGTCACGGAGCCACATGGCCGGGATATCACCTGTAATGACAAAGGTTCCCTCTTCATCCTTCTTCAAGGTGGTCTGGTACGTATTCAAAAAGCATTTTTCGAATAAAGTATACACTTCGGGATCGTGCTCGTAGGCTTTCTTTACCTTCTCCAGTATGTGTTGAAATGAGGCTGGTATCACTTGTTCTGTCATCGTCTCCACTCCTTATTCTTCATCAATGATCATGGTGATGATCTCATACGGTCGAACGGCGCATGCCGCTTTTCCTGTACCGATCTGTTCCTTCTTTTCTTCAAGTATGGTAGAACGGTAGATCACGCTGCCCTCTACGGTCAACAACTGCTCCTCCGCTGTCGGATTGAACCAGCGGACGATGATCCCAGTTCCCTTCAGTGATGGTTTGATGGCCGTAAGCGTAAGGGACTCTCCTGTCCACTTGAAGGGGGCTTCACCTCTTGAGCCGTTCCCATCATTCCGCTCGACCTGGACCACGGTCGGATCGAGCGGATAGCTGTACGCTCTGTTATACATGTTGGATTCAAGAACCGATCCTGCATGAGGAATGATCATGAAGGATGCCGATTGCTCCCCGATGCACTGTGCTTCCGGAGTATCGAACACACCCCAGTCACCCAGTTCCCCGACAGACCGCAATAAGGTGAGCTCCACGACGTTTCCTCCTGTGATCTCGTATTCATGGAGACCGATGCCTGCCACCGTGAGACCCTGAATCCCGTCATCAAGACTCGCGAATCGTTGCATATGGTGGTCGAATGTCGGATTCGCCCACTGCCTTTCCGGTTGATTGGGACGCTTGACAATTTCGAAGATGCTGTCCGCATAGTGATGGTCATTTCCCTTGCCGACCGGGAATCGGGCCCGTATACGGTGATCCCTTACCTGATTATCCATCTTCACATCCACCTTCAGCCCCTCTGCTCCTTTCAGGAGGGTGAGGGTCGTCGTGATCGTGAATTCCGTCAACTCTTCTGATCGCGTTGCAGTCCGCTCCGGGTGCCATACCAAGTTTTCACGTTCTTGCTGGAGATGTTCATGAGCGCTTTTCGGGATGATCATGGTTGTGCGGATCTCAACGATGGATTTGTATGGGGTATCCGTGACGACATCGATAGCAGACAGGGCATCTTCCGTCGTAAACCTGAGGCGATCTCCGGTTTCCTTGAACATGTATTCGTTCCCGATATCACCGCTATCCTCATAGACGCCGAGATTCGGATATTCATAGCCTGTGCGTTTATCCACAAGGCTATAGCTTCCATTCTCATGGATGGTCACCAGAAGGTTCCCGTTTTCAAGCTGACGCTTCTCCTCGTTCCACATCCCTTTTCCCACTATTCTTTCATCTGAAGGAATGAGGTGTACCACTTCATAGCCGAGAGCCGTCGTGAAGTCGATGGGGAACGTGATGCTGATCTCCCTGCCGTAGTAAGGACGCCTGAAGCCATCACGCGGCAGATCATATCCGAAGGAAACGCCATGGTCCTCTACATGGACCGGGATCAACGTCCCATCAGCGCGCTCCAATGCATATACCGGAAGCTCACGACCTTTTAATAACCCAGGGATCTCACGGAAATCCCTGTCGCTGAAGTAGATCTTATCCACCATCACCTTTTGGGTGATCACCCGGGATGATGCTTCCGTATGTAAAAGGATAAGGGGTACTGCCAACGGATCGGCATGCCCGGTATCAAGGCCTGACGCCATGTCGCGGAGCTGCTCATGGATAAAGCGCTGCGCTCCCTTCTCCACCTTCTCGAATCGCGTCACCATCTCCCTGTGGACTTCATCGACACTGCACCCGCAGATGCTATCGTGTGGATGATTCTCCATGAGGAGCTTCCAGTAGTATTCTGAGAAATCCCGATGCAGATCCCGATCCCCCACAAGAACACCAAGGGGTTCAAGCACTTTCTCCAGCAGCAGCTGGCAGCGGTCGTTCGCCTGCTTCAAATAGATGCGCGCTGAAGCCGTGTTCACAAGCGTTGACCAACCATCGGTCTTTTGATTCCTCAGCTCCCCACGGATCGTTTGCAGATCATCGGGCAGCTCGTTTTTCACGTCGTCTATGTATGCTTTGAAGCTCGAATGCTTAAACGTCACATCCGGCATGAGTTCGTTGGCGACTTCAATGGCCGTCGTAATGTCTGCCTGCAAGGGTTGATGATCGCATCCGTTCATATACAGGAGCTGGGAAGTCGAGGCAAACCGCTCCGACTCCGCGAGCTTCTTCTCCCAATAGACCCTCGCCTCTTCACGGTCTGAAGGAACTTCATTTCCATTCGAGTACCAGTTGGCAAACAGGATCCCGAGCACCTGCGATCCGTCCGGTGCTTCCCAAACCATCTCGGAATAAGGCGACGAGAACTCATCATGGTGCACCTGGTTATTAAAGCCCGTCGGGGTCACGCCCCTTCCGAAGGCGGCTGTATCAATATTGGCCTGCTTAAGGAGCTGGGGTGCCTGACCGTAGACGCCGAACGTATCAGGGTAGTAGCCGAGATACCCGTCCTGCCCCCACTCTGCCGTGTCCTTCATCCCATACAGGAGATTGCGGACATTGGCCTCCGAGCTTGTAAGAAAGGCATCCTGCAGAATGTACCACGGTCCGACGATGAGCCTGCCCTCCCGGATATACGCCTTCACTTCCGCCTCCCTTTCCGGCCGGACGCCAAGGTAGTCATCTACCATGATGGTCTGCCCATCAAGGTGGAAACTATGAAAATCAGGATCTTCCTTTAATTTCGCGAGAAGATCATCGAACAGTTTGACCAGATAATATTTATGTTCTTCCAAGGACATGTACCATTCCCGGTCCCAGTGGGAATGAGAGATGATATGCGCTGTCTTTTTCCCCATCAAGCTTTTCCTCCTGTCGCTGCAAATTGGTTATAGCGGTTCATGGATACCTTCATGATCCAGTAGGCCGGCATGACGCCCAAGGCAAATGGAATCAACCCAGGCATCTGATAGATGAGATAGCCTACCATCGTGAGGCCGATCGTGATGACCAGGTTCTGCTTGAAGCTGATCAGGGTGAGGATGAATGGCTGGATCAAATAATGTTTGAGCGATTGCTCAAAATGGACGTAATACGGGAAAACATATAAAAATGAAAAAACATATAGGATTGAGAGGAATAGGATGATTGCCGTGCTGAACAACACGACGATTCCTTTCAGTTGGGTAACGAGATATAGATCCAGGGCAAGGAAAACACCGATTGATGTATAAATCCATCCGATTGCATTCGTCTTCCAGAAATGCGCCTTGTAGTAGCGATGATAGCCATCGTAGATCGGCTCTTCGAGACCGCCCTTCAGCCATCTCCGTGTGGTGGCGAATAGGGCCGTTGTGGCAGGAAAGAAGCCCAGAACGACTCCACCAAGAAGGATATGCATGAACCAGATCACATTGAGCTGCATCGTCTTCCAGATCCAGAGGCTCGCTTCTGTGAACAGACTTCCCAAGCGATTAAACATGTACATCTTCCTTTCCGTATGTCTTCCTCCACACATAGGCTGCCCCTATGAGCTGAGCCTGGTCCAAATGGGTACAGACTTCCACAGTCGGCTTCACCTTTGCAATCGGCTTGGCCGTCATGACATGATCAAGCTCAGTCTGCAACCGCTGAAGGAAGCTCGGCTGTCTCGTAATGCCTCCGCCCACGAGGATTTTCTCGGGATCAAGCATATATTGAAGATTGAATATCCCGACAGCCATCGTATGGAAGAACTGATTGAGGGATTTCTCTGCTGCTGCATGACCCTTTTCAGCCTCTTCGAACACACGCGAGCCGGTCCATGCGGCTCCATGTGGGGGCTCATCCTTCAGACGCTTCGTCAGGGCAAATGATGATCCACGTTCACTCCACGTTTCATGGCCTTCCATCAGGGAATAACCGAATTCTCCACCATGGAGATTCGCTCCCTTATGCAGCCGACCGTTGATGACGATCCCTCCGCCGATCCCTGTGCCACACACGATGCAGGCAAATGTATCACAACCGGCACCAGCCCCGCTCCACTGCTCTGCAAGGGCCGCACAATTGGCGTCATTCTCCATTGTGACCGGCAACCCGTATCGTTCGTGGAATAAAGCACGCAGATTCACGACATGGATGAAATTCACCGCACTATGCCCGAGGACAAAACCGGCATCCGTTACGCTGCCTGGAGAACTGATGGCGATCCCCTCTATATGGTGGTCCCTCTGCCATCTTCCCAGAACCTGATCGACATGAACGCTGAATTCCTCTACACTGACAGGCGTCGGGACCTCCTCTTTCAGAACAATGTCAGCATGACTGGTGACCAGGGCGAATTTCGTGAACGTCCCACCGATATCAATGGCGAATAGATGTTTCATCACATGCCGCCTCTCCCGGTAATCGATTCGATTCCGCCAGTTTCCTGAACCAGTCAGCACTCTTCTTTTTCCTGCGTTCGCCACTATCAAGATCGAACTCAACAAGACCGTAGCGGTTTTTGTATTCATTGAGCCATGACCAGTTATCGATATAGGTCCATACATGGAATCCATAGCAATTGGAGCCTTCACCAATTCCCTTATGGAGCCATTTCAGGTGCTCTTCAAAAAACTCGATCCGGTACTCATCCTGTATGGATCCCGCCTCGTCCCTGAAACGGCCTTCCCCCTCGACACCCATGCCGTTCTCAGCGATAAACCAAGGGATATTCCCGTATTCATCACGGATCTGAATGGCGATGTCATAGATCCCCTTCTCATAGATCTCCCATCCCCGGTGCGGATTCATCTTTCTATCAGGCCACTCGTAATGGAGGAAGGAACGATCCAAGACATGTTCAGCCCCCTCATCCCCTGCCTTCACCCTTCTCGGCTGATAATAATTGACCCCGAGGAAATCCACCGGGTTGTCTTTGATCAACTTCAGGTCATCGGGGTACATGTTGACATTGATGCTTTCATTCCGTATAAACTCACATAAGACATGTGGGTATTCACCCTTGACGACTGGGTCAAGAAAACTCTTATTGAATAGGGCGTCTGCTAGTTCTGCCGCCTTCACATCATCCACATTCTCTGATCTCGGATAACTCGGCGTCAGATTCAGTACGATGCCGATCCTTCCCCGATGCTCATTCTTCCGGAAAGCCTGTACTGCCTTGACATGGGCAAGCAAGGTGTGGAACCCAGCCTGACAGGCTCTCCTGATGTTGAACACACCAGGTAGATGCTTATCATTCAAGTAGCCCATCTCTACAGGGACAATCGGTTCATTGAAGGTCACCCAGTCCTCTACAAGATCCCCAAAACATTTAAAAGCCGTTTCCGCATATAAGGCGAAAGCTTCCGCTGACTCCCTGATATCCCATCCACCTTTCTCATAAAGCCAATACGGCATGTCAAAATGAAAAAGATTCACCACGGGGCGGATGCCCTGGTCAAGCATTCTGGTGAACACATCACGGTAAAACTCCACTGCTTCGTCATTCAACGTGTGACCGTCGGGCATCAGCCTCGTCCATGAAATCGATGTACGATAGGAATTGAACCCGAGCTCTTTCATCAGTGAAATATCTTTTTTATAATTGGCATAAAAACCTGTTGTCTCCTCAGGCCCAATCCTTTGATAAAAGACGTGTGGCTCTTTCTGGAACCAATGATCCCAAACGCTCGGAGACTTCCCCCCTAGGCTTGAAGCCCCTTCCATCTGAGGCGCCGATGAAGCCGCTCCCCACATAAAACCTTTCGGGAATTCCATTATCCCCACCCCCCTTTTAGAAATCGCTTACATTTTCTCTTATCCCTATCATATAGACAAAAAATCAACCATGGAACTGCCTGGCAGGAAGTCCTTTAATAAAGGCAGGAAAACTTTAATATGGACAGTTTATGAGAGCGAATTGGTGGCACCCAAGAAAAAAACCTTCCGCCATAAGCGGAAGGTTCACCTTGATTACTTCACATATTTCTCGAACGTCATGTTCTTGGAGTAAATCTCTTTAGCTGCATCTTTCCCAACATAGCGCAGATGCCACGGCTCGTAAGCATACCCGGTTTCATTTTCTTTTCCTTTAGGGTAACGGATGATGAACCCATATTTATGGGCGTTTTTCGCGACCCATTTTCCTTCTTTCGTGTTGGCGAATTTTTCTACGAGGCCATAGCCGACGGATGGACTGGTCACATCCATGGCAAGACCGGTCTGGTGCTCGCTTGTTCCCGGTTTGGCACTGATTCGGCTTGCGTACTTTTCCCCGTAGGTGCGTTTGTAGTAGTTATACAGTTCCGCCTGTCTGTCGTAGGAGCGGTAGCCGGACTGTGCGTAAAGCTTCACGTTATCTTTCCAAGCCGCCTTCATGAGGGCCTCGAAGTTCGGGACGGCGCGGCTGTCCATGAGACGCTTTGGATCGTTGTAGCTGAAGGCGAATTTAACCTTTGGTTCTACGAGTTTCGCAGCTTTATAGTCTTTCCCTACAGCGACTTTTTTGTTCACGAGGAGATGCTCGATCGGCTGTTTGAGCTCGGCGCCGACTTTGTTGTCAATGATATTCGTACCACCTATGACGGTGAACTGCGTCAATTTGTTTTGATCGATGACGACTTTGACAGGGGTGGAGACGTAGGTTTTCTCCACGAAGAGGAGCCCCCCTCCGTCTTTCGCTGCCAGAGCGGATGCCGATACTGCATCGGTCATATCCTTTCCAGTGACCACATACGATTTCTTTTTCGTGCCCATGAGCTTGGCGATTTGTGCAGATGTGTCGTAGCGATCGCTGCCACTGATCCTGATTGGTTTAGGAAGCTGTTTCTTCACTTTTTCCGAAACGGCTTTTGTACGACCGATCACGATGGTGCTTTTCTTCCCTTTCAGCGCTTTTTTCGTAGCTGCCGGAAGACTGTCGGACTTGGTTAATAGAATCGGCATCTTATTCTTAGCTGCATACGGGGCAGCAGCCAATACATCGTGCAGGTAACCACTGTAAGCGACCACAGCCTTAGATGAAGCCGGAAGCTCCTTTGCCACCAAAGCAGCCGTCTCGTAGCTGTCTTTCCCGCCGATCCGCTTCACCTTTGCCTTGATCGTTTCATCGATCACCTTGTCAGAAAGGTTCTTTTTTCCACCAAGGAGAATGATGGTTTTCGGGTTCAGCCGTTGAATTTCCTTGCGTGTGGCTGAAGACAGTGCGGTTGGATTCGTCAGAAGCACCGGGGCATCCAGATGCTTGGCAAGCGGTGCAGCAACAGCTGCTTCCGAAAGATCCTTCCCATTCACGAGGATGACGGTCTTCGCCCCGCTCTTCCATCCTTTTTTGGATACAGCGACCGACGTCTGGTACCGGTCATTGCCACTGATACGGTCAAGGGAATATGCAGATGCAGTCTGGCCGCCGACGAGTATCAAGATAATCACAGCGAACAGGCTTGATAATGATATTTTATACATGCTCTTCAATTGTTTTCCTCTTTTCACTAATCAACTAGTTACATGAAAAATATTCCTGTTCCCTAGTATAATAGTTTCATATGGAGATAACTAGCAAAATTTGCTTTTTTTCGACAACATGACACATGGGGACGGTTCCTTTGCGTCATTTTTTTGACGCATCGGAACCGTCCCCTTGCTTCACTCTATTCTATTTTTTCCAGTAGTGTGTAGGCTTGTTCTTTTGTTTGGACGGCGAGGAGCTGGTTGCGGAAGTCGTCGTCCATGAGCTGGCGTGATAGGAGCTGAAGGATCTTCAGGTGTTCGTTGCCGGCGCTTTGCTTCGGTACGGCGATCATGAAGATGAGCTTGGCTTCGGATCCGTCGAGGCTCTTCCAATCTACTCCGTCCCGTTTGATGCCGAAGACGACGCTTGGCTTCTGGACCGAATCGGACTTACCGTGCGGAATGGCGATGTTCATGCCGATTCCGGTGGAGCTTTCTTCTTCACGGGCAATGATGGCTTCCTTGAAGTCTGCGGTTGAAGCGATGCTTCCATTGGCGTGAAGCTTGGTGATCATTTCGTCGATGACGTCATCACGGGTCTCCCCGGCGAGGTCGATCTCGATCAGATCGAGGTTCGTGATATCGGTCAGGCGGTTGATTTCAACCGGTGCTGCAGCCTGTGTTGCCTCAGGCGCAGTTTTGTGTACGGCAGGTTCTTCCACTTTCTCTTCTTCCGGTACGCTGACTGAGACACCTTCAGGAGTAAGGGCTTCTTCCACAATGTCTTTTTTCAATAGATTCACAACGATGGCTGCGACGAATGAGCCGACGATGACGGCGACGAAGAACATGAATACATTATCCACGGCACCAAGTACGGCAACGATTGGACCACCGTGTGCCACGCGGTCTCCTACGTGACCGAGCATGGCGATGACGGAACCGGTCATGGATCCGATCATGATGCTCGGGATGACGCGGAGTGGATCTTGTGCAGCAAACGGGATTGCTCCTTCGGTGATCCCGAAGAGTCCCATCGTGAACGATGCTTTTCCTGTTTCTTTCTCGGCGGCATGGAATTTCTTGCGGCCGATGAATGTTGCGAGTCCCATGGAGATCGGCGGGATACAGATGGCCGCGGCAATCGGGCCCATGATCTCATAGTTTCCTTCTCCGATCATGGCAGATCCGAAGAGGAAGGCGACCTTATTGACCGGCCCACCCATATCGAATGACACCATGGCTCCAAGGATCAAGGCAAGAAGGATGGAGCTTGTTCCCTGCATACCGGCGAGCCAGTCTGTCAGGACTTCAAAGATATTCGCAACCGGCGCCCCGATCAGATAAACGAAGGCAAGGCCGACGATGAGGGAGGCGAGTACCGGGATGATGATGATCGGCATGATCGGCATGATGGCTTTTGGTACTTTGATCTTCTTGATCAAGAGAGCGGCATACCCTGCAAGGAAACCGGCGATGATCCCACCGATGAATCCGGCTCCTGCTTCACTTCCATAAAAACTTCCGTTGGCGGCGATGAATCCTCCGACGACACCTGGTGCAAGACCCGGCCTGTCGGCGATGCTGTAGGCGATGAACCCGGCGAGGATCGGCACCATGAACGTGAAGGACGCAGAACCGATGGCTTCGATATGCTTCCAGAATGAATCATCCGGAATGACGAGTCCGCCCGGCGTTTTCTGGCCTCCGAGTGTCAGGGCCACGGCGATGAGCAGACCGCCGATGACGATGAACGGAACCATGTACGATACGCCGTTCATAAGGTGACGATAGATTGGGTTTTCTTTCTTATCGGACTTCTTCTCGGTCTGTCCGCTTGATTGATGGATCGGAGCATCTCCGTCGATCACCTTTTGGATGAGTTCCTTCGGCTTGCGGATCCCGTCCTGCACGCCCGTGACGAGGAGCTGCTTGCCGTTGAAGCGGTCTTTATTGACGGTTTTATCAGCGGCGATGATGATGCCTGCTGCTTCCTGGATGTCTTTATCGGTCAGTTCGTTCTCGACACCGATGGAGCCCTGTGTCTCGACTTTTATTTCGACGCCCATTTCTTTGGCTGCTTTTTCGAGGTTCTCGGCGGCCATGTATGTATGGGCAATTCCATTTGGACATGAGGTGATGGCTAGTATTTTCATAGTGTTTGTCTCCTTTATCGAAATCGCTTACATTTACTATACACCGAGAATCCTGTCGAAAAAGGTCAAGTTGTTACCGGAGGTTGTGGTAAAAGTGGATATATTGTTTTTCCCGGGGTTATGATGCTTGGCTACAAATACCTTGGTTCCATAGATTGGATGTGTCTTTCCGCTTCGGTCGACCGCTTTCCTGCGAGGCGGGCGGTGAGCCGCTTCGGCAGGCCTGCAGGGTCTCACCTGCCCGCTACTCCCGCTGGAGTCGGTCGACCTCCACTGCAAGACACTTGTGCGAAATAGTAGAATAAATTCCTGACGATTGGTCTGTAAATAGAATCCCGCACGCATACTTATGTCTCTTTTCATCACGAGCCGAGGAATTACTAACCCTTTCATCTCTGTGTTTCATTTAAAATACTAAATAAAAAAAGAGGCCGTTTCACACGGCCCCGAGATGGGTCAGGAATGTCATGGCGTCACGGTCGGAGAGGAGCTGCTCGATCCGTTCCGGGTTCTCGGTGAGGTGCGAGATTTCCTGGAAGAGCTGGCGGGATTCGGCCGGTTCGGTGCTTTTGACGGCGAGGAGGAAGACGAGGGAGACTTTCTCCTCGCCCCATTCGATCGGTTCACGCAGGGTGGCGATGGCGATGGCCGACTGGTGGATGAGGTCGGGATGACCATGGGGAATGGCGATCCCTGCCCCGATGGTGGTTGCCGACATCCGTTCGCGGATCATGGCATTTTCTATGTAGGCATGATCGACGAACCCTTTGTCCACGAGGGTCCCTGCAAGCTTCCGGATCAACTCGTAGCGGCTGGAACCTTCCTGTTGAAGAAAGACGAGGAATGGGTTGGCGAACTTCAGGATGACCGATTCCTTTTGTCCCCTCTGCACCGGGTCCTCGAGGTACGTCAATCGCTCCTTCAGCCTTTCTTCATCTTGTTTTCCGAGCAGCGGGGAAACGACGATCGCCGGGACGCCCATGTCGGGAAGGCTGATCGTGGAAATGATGAGATCCGCCTCGCTTGTCTCGAGGAAGGACTGCAGCTCCCCTTTACCGATGCTTGCCAGCACAAGGACAGACGTGAATTTCCGCTCGATTTTTGTACGAAGGAGCTGGGACATCCCCATCCCCATATGACAGACGATGACGACTCTTTTCACGTCTGTTATGGATTGTTGCAGGCGCTCGAGTGATGCCTGGAAGTGTAGGGTGATATAGGCGGCTTCCTCTTCCGGCACCTCGATGCCTGCCAGTTCTTCAAGGACGAGCATGATCCGGTCGAACATGAACGGATACATCCGCTTGATGTCCCCGAGCATCACATTTGTGACTGGAAGTCCGTATGTCAGGCGATTCAACGTGGAATTCAAGTGCACGGTCAGACCGTTGAAGAGTTCCGGGTCACTGTAAAAATCCACGCCGTGCATCTCGGACAGCTTCCCGAGAAGAAGATCCGTCACTTCCCCGAGTCGATTGTCGTGGCCGGTGAGCTCGCGGATCGCTTCGTCGTCCTGATATCGGAACTTCCCACCAAGGAAGTGCAGGGCCAGGTATGCCTGCTCCGCTTCGGGGAAGCGCACGGAAAAATACGGCTCGATTCCTTCGAGGAATGCCACCGTCCACCCATATTCTTTTTTCACCATAATCATCGTTTTTTCTTTTTCCGAAAGGGAGATCGTCTGCTGCAGCTTCGTCCGCTTGATCATGAGGAGGGTATGAACGACGATCCGTTCGAAGGTTTCATCGGTCAGATGAAGATCGAACCTCTCCTGCAGCTCTTCAAGCCTCCGCCGCACGATGGTGATCTCATGCTGGGTGAATTGAGCGCTAATGAAGGAATCCGCCCCATCATCCACGAGTTGTGAAAGCCGCGTCAAAGCCAGACGACGGTTCAGCTCGGTCCCTTCGATCGTGAGCCCCACCTTCTGCTTTGACAGAAGCTCCAGATCAAACCGTTTCAACCAGTCCCCGATCCGTTCGAGGTCCTTCCTGATCACCGACTTGCTTACATAATACCGGTCTACCAGGTTCTGCACGACGACAGGGTCTGTATTCATGAGAAGAAAGTACGCAATCTGGACGATCCGATCCTCCTCATCCACATGACTGCTTCCCCTCGTTTGCAGTTCGCGGTATAGCTCCGCACGGTCGCGTCCGCCGATTTCCAGGCAGATTCCCTGACCCGGCTTCCGGATCAACTCCGCCGTCGGATAGGCTGCAATGGATTCCTGTATCACCTTGAGGTCGTTCCGCACCGTTTTTTCGGAACAGTGCAGCTCCTCACTGAATTCTTTGATCAAGACATATTCATGATGCCGGCTCACCAGCATCCGCAAGATCTCCTGCTGTCTTTCATTCATGCTCGTCACCTTCTCTGTTTTGACAGGGAGTTTTATCTATTTATGATACTTTTTGCTTACGGAAATGTAAACAAACGTTTGGATGGGGGGCATGGATTGAGTACTGTCCCGGGTGGTGGGGTTAAACAGTTGTTTAGGTTTGGTGGTGGTATGAGATGCTCCACCCGTTTGTAGTGGGTGTGAACAATAATCGGAATGTAGAATGGCTGGGCGTGTTAGCAGAGCTCTTATTTGCTTCTTTTTTCAAGACCTAGCGGAATGGTTCGCTTATTTGCAAATTGGGTCCTGATATCAGCGATACTAAAGGTCGAAAACACTCCATCCCACCTCTATGACATCATTCGACAATTCTCGCAGCCGCTTTTCCCTGTTTTAAGGGTTCGGTCACTGTCTGGTAGGTCCAGTGACCGCAAATACTTGCGAATCCCCAAAAAATATTTGCAAAAATCCAAAAATTATTTGCGGAACTGAAAAATTTATTTGCGAGTCTGATTTCAGGTCTTTTTTTTATTTGCGAACGAAGGTGTTTACATATGATTGAATGACATCTCTTGCACTCAACATGATTTCCATACGAACCCCGCCTAATATTTGCGAACCCGAACCTGATCCAGCCAACACAAAAAAAGAAACGCAAAACCAAAAGGTCCTGCGCTCTTCCCTTAATCCATTACACATGAGAAACAATCAATTCAACCTGACCTTCCACTTCAAACGTTTCCACATCGGCAGGGATGATGAGATGCATGCCCTTTTCCAAGACGTGGTCTTCTCCCTGCACGCGCAATGTCCCGGCTCCGCTCAGTACGCTGGCGAGCTGGAACGGCTTGTCCTGGATGAAGGATGCGTGGCCGTTCACTTCCCATTTATGCACGGTGAAGTATTCTGCTTCGACGAAGGTGGTGATGGTCACGCCGTCGCGGCTGTCGACTTCCGGCTCCACGGATTCCGCGGTATGTGGGATCGTGGTCACGGCGATGGATTTGTCGATGTGAAGCTCACGGGTGTTGCCGTCTGCATCGGTACGGTCGTAGTCGTATACGCGGTACGTCGTATCAGAGCTCTGCTGCGTTTCAAGGACGAGGGTCCCGGTGCAGAGGGCGTGGATCGTGCCGCTTGGTACATAGAAGAAGTCGCCGGGTTTGATCTTCACGCGACGGAGCAGATCGCTCCACACACCTTTTTCGATCATGCTTGTGAATTCCTCTTTTGAAAGGGCGTTGTGGCCGAAGATCATGTCGGCTCCTTCATCACAGTCGATGATGTACCAGCATTCAGTCTTTCCTAGCTCGCCGTTCTCATTGATATTTGCATAGCTGTCGTCCGGATGAACCTGAACGGACAGATCGGCGTTGGCATCGAGGATCTTCGTCAATAATGGGAATACAGGTGAATCGTAATTCCCGAATAATTCAGGGTGCTGATCCCAAAGTTCCCCGACGGTCTTCCCTGCGAATTCCCCGCTTCGGACGGTACTTTGTCCGTTCGGGTGCCCGGAAATGGCCCAGCACTCACCGGTCTTGTCAGAAGGAATGTCATAACCGAACTGATCCCTGAGGGCCGTCCCTCCCCAAATTCGTTCCTGGAACACGGGTGTTAAGAATAATGGTTGATTCATGATGATCCTCCTATGTATGTAAGAATGAACAGAGCCATTCCTTTTTTCTTCCCCACCTATTTTCTTACATTGTGAGAAGGGTTTCAATCTTTTTTATTCCATTGCCGTGTGGGAGGGGGATGCCAGGAATTGTTCATTGACTGTTCCACCGCACTCCCCTATCTTGGAGCCATATGACCAAATCATAAAATTCGCTTGCCTTGGCATTACTATATAGAGAGATCGGGTAAGGAATACTGTCAGTCTTAAATGAGGTGAAAAAGGTGAGGATCTTTTTATACATAGCACTTGCCGCGGTAGTGGTCGGTGGCATCCTTTTTGTGAATCAAGGAAAAGAAGAGAAGGTGAAGGAAAGGCACTGGATGGGCGCCTGGATGACGGCGATGCAGGAGCCCTTCGATGACGGTGAATCCCATGAAGGGTTCAAGGATCAGACCGTGCGCATGGTGGTCAAACCCCATGTGGACGGAGATCAGGTTCGAATCCGGCTGTCAAACGTGTTTTCTGATGAAGAGCTGAAGGTCGATAAAGTGAGTATCGGCATAACGAAAAAAGGGGCGGAAACAAAGGAAGATCCTGTATCCGTCTCCTTTGACGGTAAAAAGGATGTACGCATCCCGGCCGGCGAAAGGACCTACAGTGATTCGATCCCCATCAAGATCTCTAAAGATGAAGCTCTGACGGTGAGCCTATATTTCAAAGGGGAATCAGGACCTGCCACCTGGCACCCGCGGTCGATGCAGACGACCTATTCAGCTGATGGAGACGCCGCTGGCAAGGCAGGAAAAGACGGATTCAAATCCATTGAAAAAGGATGGTACTGGCTCGATGGGGTCGATGTGCGGACCGATAAGAAGGTCAAAGGGTCCATCGTCGTCCTCGGCAGCTCCATCGATAACGGGAACGACTCAAAGGTCGACTCCAATCACAGGTGGACGGACTATCTGTCCGAGCGGATCAATGATGAGTCAGACGGAAAATGGACGGTCCTGAACGCAGGAATCTCTGCGAATCAGCTCCTCGACAGTCCTGAGGAAAAAGGGGAAAAAGCCCCTGATCGACTGAAGAGGGATGTGTTTGAACAAACAGGCGTGAAAGGCGTCATCGTCCATCAGGGAATCAACGATATCCGCCATCACCCGGAGACAGATGCCGTGACCATCATCGATGAAATGAAGGCCATGATCAAGGAGGCCCATAAGAACGGCGTCGAAATCTATGGAGTCACGATCTCCCCATACAATGACTCAGGAAAATACACCGCGGAAGGCGACCGGACGCGCCGCAAAGTCAACGCATGGATGCGGAATAGCGGTGCCTTCGACGGGGTGATCGACTTTGATAAAGTGCTGCGGAATCCCGATGATCCATCCAGACTCCAGCCGAAATACAATTCAGGGGACGGACTGCATCCGAATGAAGCAGGGTACCGGAAAATGGCCGAGACGGTAAAATTGAAGATGTTTGACCATTGAGAGAGGGCGGCAGAGGCCTATCCCCAAAATGAGTAAGGAGCGGTCCCACCTAGGAGGGACCGCTCCTTTCATTACCTCCTCACAAACGCCCTTCTCTCCGCATATTCCGTACACTTCCTGCACACGAGCACCGGCTCCCCGCGGTCATTCATGTAGCGCTGCGGTTGCACGGGCTTCCGGCCGCATACCGCGCAGCGGGATGGCTTGAACCATTGTCTGATTGCATTGAACATGGTGGTTCCCCCTTGAGAACAATCGTTACTTCCAGTGTAGAAAAATCCTCCTCCATTATGCAATCATTTCTACTTCCGTAGTTTAGTTGGAAAGAAATAGTGGTAGAGAATGAAAGACATATACACCAGGAGGGAATACTTATGGCAAAAACGCTGGCAGGACATGCCGCTGCAGACGTCCTTCAAAACTGGGACGTTCAGCATATCTTCGGGATGCCCGGTGATTCGATCAATAACTTTGTAGATGTACTTCGCGGAAAGAAAGACGACATTGAGTTCATCCAGATCCGTCATGAGGAAGTGGCGGCACTGGCCGCCTCGTCCTATGCAAAGCTGACCGGGAAGATCGGTGTCTGCATGACGATCGGCGGACCTGGCGCGATCCATCTGTTGAACGGACTGTATGACGCAAAGGCCGACGGAGCACCGGTGCTGGTCCTCGCAGGTCAGGTGGCGACAACGGAACTCGGCCGTGATTCATTCCAGGAGGTTCATCTGGCACGCATGTTCGACGACGTTTCGGTCTATTCAGAGACCGTAGCCTCGGCGGAAGCTTTCCCTGACATGCTGAACCAGGCCATCCGCACAGCCTATGCGCGAAATGGGGTCGCCGTCCTCGTCATCCCGGACGACATCCCGAGGGACAAAATCAAGAATGCAACTTCTTTCACATCGAGTCTGACATCATTCTCAAGACACATCCCTCAAAAGGAGGATCTCATCACCGGTCTCAACTTCATCGAAAATGCCAAGCGCCCTGTCATCCTGGCGGGAACCGGAACGAAAGCGGCAAAGAAAGAGCTCGAGGCATTCGCCGATACGATCGGGGCCCCGATCATCTTCACCCTTCCCGCTAAAGGCGTGCTGCCGGACCGGCATCCTCTGAACCTCGGACAGCTTGGTCAGATTGGGACGAAGCCTGCGTATGAAGCAATGGAAGAAACAGACCTCATGATCATGATCGGGACCTCCTTCCCGTACCGGGATTATCTACCGGATGATGCCGAAGCGATCCAGGTCGATGTGGATCCCGCCCAGATCGGGAAGCGGTACCCCGTTTCCGCCGGCATCGTAGGGGATACGGCCCTCGTACTGGAGGAATGGAATAAGCACCTCCAGCGCAGGGACGATCGCTCCTTCCTGGAAGAGTGCCAGAAGAATATGCAGAACTGGTGGACCCATATCGGGAAAGACACGGAAGAAACATCCACACCACTCAAAGCACCCCAGGTCATCCCTCACATCGAGCGGATTGCAGACGAGGATGCCGTCCTTTCTGTTGATGTCGGAAACGTAACCGTGTGGATGGCCCGCTACTTCAACATCACCAATCAGGACTTCATCATTTCCAGCTGGCTGGCCACGATGGGTTGCGGACTGCCGGGTGCCATTGCAAGCTCGCTCGCCTATCCGGACCGACAGGCCATCGCCGTCTGCGGAGACGGTGGTTTCGCGATGAACATGCAGGACTTCGTGACCGCCGTTAAATATAAGCTTCCGATCATCGTGGTGGTGCTCAACAACAGCCGCATCGGCATGATCAAGTATGAACAGGAAGCAGCCGGTCATCTTGAATACGCCACAGAGCTTCAGGAGATCGATTTTGCCCAATTCGCCAAGTCATGCGGAGGGGAAGGCTATCACGTGAAGACATACGAAGACCTCGGACCTGCCTTCGATATGGCGAAAGCATCGAATAAACCTGTCATCATCGATGTTGAAATCGACCTTGAACCTCCCCTTCCAGGCAAAATCACCTGGGAACAGGCCCAAGGCTATACGAAACATATGATGAAGAAATTCTACAAAGATCACAGCGTCGAAATGCCGCCTCTCAAGAAAGCTTTGAAGCGCCTGTTCTGACCATGATTCGGCCGGGCATCCGCCCGGCTTTTTTCCATTCAATCACTAAAGGGGGTCTTCCTCATGGAAACGATATTACTTTGGATCCTGCTCATCCTCCTTGCACTGGTCATCCTTGTTCCCGCCGCCTTTCTTTTTTACATATGGCGGGTCGATGAGCGCCAGGAGGAACATGCGATCCTGCGTCACTATCCCGTTCTCGGCAAGATGCGATATATCCTCGAAAAGATGGGACCAGAGCTCAGGCAATATTTCTTCAATAATGATTCTGAAGGGAAACCCTTCTCCCGAAATGACTATACAAGCACCGTGAAATCCGGCAAGTATAACACCCGCATGCTTGGCTTTGGTTCGGAGCGCGACTTTGACGGGGAGGGCTACTTCATCCGGAATACCCTGTTCCCCGTCCAGCGCGATGAACTGAACGTGGACAATGAGAAAAAGGTGCCGACGAAAGTATATAAGATTGATAAGGACAACCTCTTCAACCGCAAGGAACACCGCGAAGAAACGTTGGCCGATCCCTTCCTCCTGAAAGATGAAGACGCTCCCATCATTGGAGAGCATACATGCCGCCACCCCTTCCGCGTCAAAGGGCTCGTCGGACAGTCGGCCATGAGCTACGGCTCCCTCGGGGGCAACGCCGTCACCGCCCTGTCGACTGGACTCGGCCTTGCGGGCGGGACATGGATGAACACCGGGGAAGGCGGATTATCGAAGCATCATTTAAAAGGCGGTGTGGACATCATCTGCCAGATCGGACCCGGGCTATTCGGTGTGAGGACGAAAGACGGGGATTTCTCCTGGGAAGAATTCAAGAAGAAAAGCGACCTGAAGGAAATTAAAGCGTTCGAATTGAAGCTCGCCCAGGGTGCCAAGACCCGCGGCGGCCATCTTGACGGCAAGAAGGTCACTCCCGAGATCGCTTCGATCCGGAACGTGGAGGCGTGGGAGTCCATCGACAGCCCGAACAGATTCCGTGAGTTCAATTCCCCGGAAGGCATGCTCGACTTCATTGAACAACTTCGTGAAGTCGGTGGAAAACCCGTCGGCATCAAGCTCGTTGTCGGGAACACCGGGGATATCGAAGAGCTCGCTTCCTTCATGGCCAAAACGGGCCGTCATCCCGATTTCATCACCGTCGACGGTGGAGAAGGCGGGACCGGTGCATCGTATCAGGAGCTCGCCGATGCCACGGGTGTGCCCATCAAATCGGCCCTTCCCTTCGTCCATGATACCCTCGTCCAACACGGGGTCCGGGACAAGGTGAAAATCTTCGCATCCGGGAAGCTCCTCACCCCCGACAAGATTGCGTACGCCCTCGCCCTTGGAGCCGACTTCGTCAACATCGCCAGGGGCCTCATGTTCTCCGTCGGTTGCATCCAGGCTCAGGTATGCCATACGAACAACTGTCCCGTCGGGGTTGCCACCACCGACGATAAGCTTCAGGAAGCACTCGTGGTCGAAGAGAAGTCCTTCCGTGTCTGCAACTACATCCTTTCCCTCAGGGAAGGGCTCTTCAACCTTGCAGCAGCGGCCGGCATCGATTCCCCGGCGAAATTCACCCGGGATCATATCGTCTACAAGGACCGGGACGGCCGGCTGATGCCCCTGTCTCCCGATGTCCCGCAGAAAGCCCTGTAAACACAGCAAAGCCCGGTGATTCCACCGGGCTTTCTTCTATTCCAGGATTCCATTCACAAGCCGGAGCGCTTCCTCCCACTTCTCCCGGTACGAACCCGTGAGCGTAGTGAACGGAATGCCGTTTTCCTCCAGCAGCTTCTGTAGCCGCTCGTGATTCTGCCTTCGGACGGCCTCTTCCCCGTGCA
This sequence comes from Rossellomorea marisflavi, assembly GCF_009806575.1. Taxonomy (NCBI): domain Bacteria; kingdom Bacillati; phylum Bacillota; class Bacilli; order Caryophanales; family Bacillaceae; genus Rossellomorea; species Rossellomorea marisflavi. The sequence continues at coordinate 3,896,866 of NZ_CP047095.1, forward strand.
TCCGCCAGCCATCGTCCACCCACTCGACATCAGGCTCAAGGAACAGATACAGATCATATTCCTGGGCTTTTGCGATGGAATCCAGTACATCCTGATGCTTCGCGTTATACAATTCCGAATAAAATTGGGTCACCGTCGCCTCCGTATCCACGAACAGGACGCGATGGCTCAGGATCGATGACTTCTCTACCTGACGCTGCTGCTCATAAGCGATCATGGGGTAATCCTCATCAAGCAGCACCCCGTCATATCCGCCGATCTCCTCACAGCGCGTCCGGCCATATTCCGCCACATAGTTGGTATTGAACGCCGTAGCCAGATTCCGCACGAGCGTCGATTTTCCGCAGCTCTCTGTACCGACCACCACGACTTTTTTCACGAAATACGATCTTGCCACAGACGGGATCATATCCCAGTGACGGTATACCCCGTCAGTCCTGATCATGGTGGCAGAGATCGGGGCGAACATCCGCTCTTCATCCAGGATGATATGCTCGGCACCGGGATAGCACTCCCGGAAAATATCCGAGTATCCCCGTTCAGACGAAAAGACCGCATCAATCGGCTGGCCGATCGCCTCCTTGATCAGGGCTGCCCCGTCTCTCCAGTCATAGTCCTCATCTCCCGCATCGTCTTCGATCGACACTATATGAACATGCGGCATATCCTTCGTGAGCTGATGGAGCCAGCGCAGTCGGACCGTCGCCGGAACATAGGGGAAATCCGTCCGGGCACAGATCTCCCGGTCCCGCTTTTCAGAGTGTGACAGGACGACATACAGCTCCTCCACCATGGTGGACGCCTGAATGAGGGCATACACATGCCCCTGATGAAGCGGCAGGAATTTCCCTCCGTAGAATCCGATCTTCTTCATATCATGCTGCCTCCATCCCCTGTTGACTGCCGATCCGTCTCCAATTGATGTAGCCGTAGACGCTGTTCACAAGGAACGCACTCCACATCACGAGCATGGCAAAGTCATTGCCTCCCTGTGTCATCAAGGTGGTCAGCCATAGGACGATGGAGAGGACGTTCACCATGATCCAGACGAGCCACTGCTCCGTAAACCGCTTCAACATGAGGAGCTGCGCAATGACCGACAGCACCGTGGTGGCAGAATCGACCCACACATTGCGGCCGCCGATTTCCTGAAGGATGAGGGCATAAGCCGTGAACCCGACGGCGAATCCCGCAATCGTCCACATCCACCCGGACTTACTGAGGGAATGGACGACCACATCCTCCCCACGGGCATCACTCTTCACGGTATGACGGCTCCACAGATAGATCCCCACAAACTGGAGGGGGAAATAGAACAGGCCGTTCAGCATGACCTCCCCATACAACCCGTAGCCGTACGCGATGTACGCATACAGTCCGGTCTGGATGATCCCGAAATAGTAATTGGCAATCTTCCCCTTCGCCACCAGCACCACACACATCATCCCGGTCAGGGACACGATCAGTCCGAGGAGAGTGTCATCGAGTGCAACGAAAAGATACAGATTGATGACCGTAAAGACCGCCAGCCAGCACTTCTCAAACAGCGTCCAGTCCTTGAAGACACTCATCTGACATCAGCCCCCAGGGTGTGTTTGAAATGGTCCAGCGCCCATTCATGCCCCGCCTGATTGAAGCTAGCAACAGCTTCCCGGTGCACGACCATGCTGTACCCGAGGTTGTAGCCATCCACTGCCGTATGGAGGACGCAAATGTCCGTACACACGCCAACAAGGTGGATCTCCCGGATGCCGCGCTCCTTCAGGCGCAGATCAAGCTCCGTTCCGGCGAACGCACTGTATCTCGTTTTATCGAATTCAAGGATCGAAGCGCCCGATGCTTTCACATCGTCATACGCCGTGCGGACGGCTCCGTATAGCTCCCGGCCTTCCGTCCCCGCGATATTATGAGGCGGGAACAGTCTGGTTTCGGGGTGGAACTCATCCCCTTCGAAGTGGATGTCATTTGCCACGACCACATAGTCGCCCGCTTCAGCAAATTCCCTCATCAGCCCGGCAATCTTTCCTTGGATCACTTGCCCCGGCTCCCCGCACGTGAGCTTTCCTTCATCCGCTACAAAATCCACCGTATAATCAATCACAATCAATGCCCTCTTCATTGTTTCTCCCCCTAAAGATTAATAGATTGATGGTGCAGGTGCCTCTCCCCTGAAGCGGAACAATCGCGTCGCCCGCTTCGCCGTCCTCGTTGTGGTCTTCACATTTCCTTCCCTATCCGTGACAGGCTCCAGGAACGGGTACTTCGGTGCATCGCGGTTGAATGCCGACACATTGGCAATCCCCGGGTCATCCGTCATGAGAAGAAGAAGGCTCCTCAGCTCAGACAGCGTGAATGCCTCGGGCAAAAACTCTTTCGCCACCGTCGTCTGTAGCATTTCCCCCTGAATCATCCGGAAGGCATCATTCAGCATGTCACGGTGATCAAACGCAAGATCCAACTCCAGCGCTTCCTCCCACGTGAACAGCTCCACCTCCGCTGCGTCTTCTGACGCGGTCCGCCCTGCCAGGTATCCTGCCTTCACAATCGCATAGAATGCATTCGAGAGGATCCACCCACGGGGATCACGATCCGGCGCATCGTACACGGCAAAATGCTTCAGATGGATGCGATCGACCCCCGCCTCCTCCTTCAGTTCGCGGATTGCCGCTTCAGCCGCCGTCTCCTGCGGCCGGACGAAACCACCTGGCAGCGCCCACTTCCCGGCTTCGATATTCGGTTCCCCTTCAAGATTGAACTCTGCCCTTTTGATGAGCAGGATCTTCAGCGTCGGAACCGGCGGCTTATGTTCCTCCGGATAATGAAGGTCGATGGTGAACACCGCAATGTCGCTCGTGTATCCGTCCGGAGTAGTGAAGGATGGCTGGTTGGTGTATGAGGATGTAGTGTGTTTCATGACAGGCTCCTTTTTAATTTGCGATTTGTTAATTAATATCAGTGTACGCTGTGGAGGGAGGATTTGGCAAGTGTTTTTTTGCGGGGCACGCAGTCTGGCACTCAATTTGCTACAATTTTTGTATCCTAGTGAAATGGTACGGGTATTTGCGAACGGAGGCCATTTACCATGAGTTCCCTTCACTGATCCCGCCTCCAGAGCACCTAAATCCTTTAAAACTAGCTCATTTTGATTGAAATCGACCATCTTTAAGCCCTCTCAGTACCTCCCCCACCCCCATTCCCTTCAATTATTTGCGAAAATCAAAAATTTACTTGCGCGTTTTTGAAATTTATCTGCGAAAAATCCAATTCTATTTGCGAACTCATTTTTCTGCCATCCCTCTATTTGTATAAAAAATAAGATACATATGAATTAATAAGGTTATCATCGACCATCAGCGATTATTTGCGACTCCCAACCCTCCAAACCTCCCTCTCCCAACTCCAAACCAAATAAAAAAAGCAGAGGAATTCATCCCCTGCTTCCGTCAAACATGTATCCAATTAAATGCCGCTCAATGCATCCTCTACAGAATGATCGCCGCTCTTAATGAACACGGATTTCTTCTTCAGATTGTCCTTCCCGATCGCTCCTACAAGAACACGAGCCACGTCACCACGAGGAATCTCATAGCTTCCCGGGTCACCGGTCAGCTCTGCCTTCACGTCGACCTTCCCTGTTGGTTCATCATTTTTCAATGGTCCGGGGTGGACGGTTGTGTAGGCGAGCGACGATTTTTGCAGATAGTCGTCGGCCATATGCTTGGCAACGGCGTATGGTTTCATCTTGTCGCTCTCTGAATCCGGGTCCAGACTGTCGGTCGCGCTCAGCATGACGAAGTGTTTCACGTCATGTTTCTCTGCGTAGTTCACCGCTTTGACGGCACCCCACAGGTCGATGAGCATCGTTTTGTCAGCGCCTGTGCTTCCGCCTGATCCGGCCGCGAAGACGACGGCATCCACATTATCGAACGCATGGGAGAAATCTTCTTCAAGATCCCCCAGTACGACTTTATCAGCACCTGCTGATTCGAGATCTTTGATCTGTTCTTCTTTTCTCACAAGGGCAACGGATTGATGATCCGACTCCTTCAGCTGTTGGATCACCTGGGTTCCTACTTGTCCGTTTGCTCCGATTACTAAGACGTTCATGATATCCCTCCATAATGTACTTTACTGAATATGTTCATACCCTATCTATTCCCCTTTATTTCTCCATCAAACGTCACGACTCTCTCCGTCCATATCCCCTGTGACGACATTGAGAACTAGAAACCTACTAAAAACAGGTAAAAGGAACGATTCCACTTTCTCTCAAAACGAAACCAAATACTTCCTGTTACCGTATGATTGGTATAAGGAGGAGATGTTCATGACATGCAAAGAATGCAACGGAACTGAATTCATCAAGGCAACGGATTTCATCAATCTTCGACCTCTTCATAAAAGAATGAGCGTGGGGACGGAGAAGATCTTCACGATCTGTGCCGGATGCGGAGAAGTGGTATCCATTAAAGTGCGAGACACCACCAAGCTGAAATAGATTGATTAGTGAGCGGTGGTATAATCCCCTTACATACCATATAATTTAAATTATCAGAAAAAACAAATGGGGGATTCCATGCTTTCACAGAATCAGATGGTAGACTGGCTAGAAGGCGTTATAGAAGCCATCCATGACGGAATACTGGTCATTGACCGGAGTGGAACCGTTCAATTGATCAATGAGGAATATACACAGATAACAGGAGTCAAACGAGAACAAATCATCGGAAAACCATTAATACAGGTACGTCCCAGTGCCAAGCTCCCTCAGGTCTTAAAAGATGGACGAGCCAGGGAAGGTGTCTTTCGCAAAGAAAAATCCATGGAATATGTAGTAGACATGGCTCCGATCATCAAGGATGACGAGGTCGTCGGGGCAGTATCGGTGTGCAAGAGCATTCCGGAGGTCTATCAGCTTTCTGAGGAATTAAAGCGAAGTCGGAAAAGGGTACAACAGTTGAAGCAGGCGTTCGGAAGGATTCATCAGGCCACCTACACGTTCTCGCACATCATCGGACAAAACAAAGACCTTCTCCACATGATCGAACGGGCAAAGAAAGCCGCCGCCACGAACCTGAGCATCCTGCTGACTGGAGAATCGGGGACAGGAAAAGAACTTGTGGCCCAATCCATCCACCATACCAGCAGTCGATCCTCGTCTCCCTTCGTCCCAGTGAACTGCGCAGCCATCCCAAGTGCGCTTCTGGAGAGTGAACTGTTCGGTTACGAAAAAGGGGCTTTCACCTCTTCTAATGAAGACGGAAAGAGCGGCCTGTTCGAACTTGCCCATGGGGGAACGCTGTTCTTGGATGAAATTGGAGATATGCCGGTTGACCTTCAATCTAAGCTGCTTCGGGTACTTCAAGAAGGTACGTTCCGTAAAATCGGTGGTCTTGAAGAACAAAAGGTCGATGTACGGATCATTGCCGCAACAAATAAAGACCTGCCCAGTATGGTCTCGAACAAAAAGTTCAGGGAAGACTTGTTCTATCGGATCAATACCATCCAACTGGCCATCCCGCCACTCAGGAAGCGTAAAGACGATATACCTGCCATCCTGACATCACTCCTTAAAGAGCAGGGGCACACGGGGATTCAGGTTGCCCCACAAGCAATGAATACACTTCACCAATATGAATGGCCGGGGAATATACGGGAACTGAAGAATGCCGTCCACTACGCCATCAGCATGTGTGAAGGAAGCACCATATCGGTGGAGCATCTTCCAGATACCATTCGCCCAACGACAGGCTACCGTCCAACAGACAGCCCTCGACTACTTGAAGACGTTTTAAGAGACACAGAGAGAGAAGTGATTGTAAGCGTTTTAAATAAAACCGGTACCTCTGTGATCGGAAAAAAAGCCGCCGCCAAACAGCTCGGTATTTCCCTTGCTTCCCTCTATAACAAACTATCAAAATTGAATATCACCTGACTGCTCGCGCATAAACAGACTGTTTGTGCGTTTTCCAGTTTTATAGAAACGCATTTCCAAGATGTTAGAATTCACTTCCCCCAATAGGTTTCTCCCCTTTTGCCTTAATAAAATTCCAACCTTTTAGAAATCCCCTTATCCGAACCCCTTATTCTCATGCGCTTTTTGTCTTGGCACAATTGTTGCATGTATAGTTGTAAGCGCTTTTATTAGGAGGAGAATACTATGTTGGCTTTACTCGGGTTTTTAACCATTGCGGTGTTTCTTTATCTGATCCTTTCTAAAAGAGTATCGGTCATCGTCGCTCTCATACTGGTTCCCATTGTGTTCGGCCTGTTCACGTCGTCCATTTCGGAACTTGGGGAAATGATTCTCGCAGGAATCTCGGGTGTGGCCCCAACCGGCATCATGCTGGCGTTCGCCATCCTGTTCTTCGGAATCATGAACCGGGCCGGACTGTTTGACCCGTTCATCTCAAACGTCCTGAAACTGGTCAAGGGCGATCCACTCAAGATTGTCATGGGGACAGCCCTCATTGCCATGGCCACCCATCTGGATGGTTCAGGGGCCTCAACCTTCCTCATTACAATCCCAGCTCTATTGCCGATCTATGATCGACTTGGCATGAGCCGACTCGTCCTTACAGGGGTCACCGCACTTAGCTGTGGCGTCATGAACATGGTTCCTTGGGGAGGACCGACAGCACGGGCTGCAAGTTCCCTAGGGGTCGATGTGTCGTTGATCTTCAACCCCCTTCTTCCTGCCATGGGAATTGGACTGATTTGGGTCTTGTTCGTCAGCTATATCATCGGGAAGAGAGAACGCAAACGGGTTGGTATCAAGGAATTCAACTACGACTTCCACGCTGAACTGAGTGAAGAGGAGCGAACAACACGTCGGCCGAAGCTTATCTGGCTCAACCTATTGATTACGGTCATCACAATTGTTGCCCTGATCAAGATTTGGCTACCACTTCCAGTCATATTCATGGTGGCCTTTGCTATCGCCCTCCTGATCAATTATCCCAAACCGAAAGATCAGCAGGACCGCATCACCGAGCAAGCTAACGGAATGGTCTCTGTCGTTTCCATCATCTTCGCTGCCGGTATCTTCACCGGCGTCCTATCAGGATCGGGGATGATTGAAGCAATGGCGACTGCCATGGTGAGTGTCATACCAGAAAGCACTGGGTCCTTCATGGCGCTATTCGTTGCCATTACCAGCATGCCCCTGAGCCTGGTCTTCACCCCTGATGCGTATTATTTTGGTGTGCTGCCTGTCTTAAGTGAGACGGCAGCCGCCTACGGGATTGCTCCCGAAGTCATCGGCAGAGCCGCTATCCTAGGGCAGATGACCACGGGCTTTCCACTGAGTCCCCTTACGGCAGCGACATTCCTTCTCATCGGTTTAGCCCGCGTCGAGCTCGGGGACCATCAGCGTTTCATCTTCCTATGGGCATTCGGATCCACCATTGTGATGACGATTGCCGCATTCATTACCGGAGCCCTTTCATTTTCGTAAATTAAGGAGTGTTCATTATGCTAAAAATCGGAGCTGGAACCGGGTTTGCAGGTGATCGGATCGAGCCTGCCCTTGCCCTTGTCGAGAACGGAAACATCGACTATCTGATCCTGGAGGGCTTGGCGGAACGGACCATTGCCCTTTCGCAACAACAAAAACGGATGAATCCGGATCTTGGATTCAATGAGTATCTGGAAGAAAGAATTCGGCTTTTACTCCCTTCCCTTCTCTCTCATAACGTGCGGTTGATCACCAATATGGGCGCGGCCAACCCTACCGCAGCGGCCAGAAAGATTCAAGAGGTAGCAGAGGAAATGGAGCTGGATTGTAAGGTAGCAGCAGTCATTGGCGATGATGTTCTGTCCAAACTAAATCCTCATGCCATCGTGCATGAAACTCAAAAGCCTGTTGAAGAATACACACCTCTGATAAGCGCGAACGCCTATCTTGGGGCAGAGGCCATCCTGCCAGCCCTGGAATCAGGAGCAGACATCATTGTGACAGGCAGGGTCGCGGATCCTTCCCTGTTCCTCGCCCCCATGATCCATCACTACCAATGGGATCAAACCAATTACCAGCTCCTAGGTCAGGGGACCCTGGTCGGACACTTGTTGGAATGTGCCGGACAGGTGACGGGAGGGTATTTTGCGGATCCATTGTATAAACCCGTCGATCACCTCGACAATCTCGGCTTCCCCATCGCTTCCGTCAAGGAAGACGGTACGGCCATCCTGACCAAATTGCCGGGGACAGGGGGAGTGGTAAACGCCATGACTGTGAAGGAGCAGCTCCTATATGAGGTACATGATCCGACAAGCTACTTCACGCCTGATTGCGTGGCGGACTTCAGCACGGTCATCATTGAAGAAGTCGGACCCGATACCGTCAAGGTCCAAGGAGCGACGGGGCGAAAACGCCCGGATACATTAAAGGTGTCCCTCGGCTATCATGCCGGCTATCTCGGGGAAGGGGAAATCTCCTATGCAGGTTCCACTGCCACTGAACGGGGACAACTGGCCGCTGACATCCTCGAGAAACGGCTGGGCGGGATGGGTGACGAAGTCAAAATCGATTTGATCGGTACGACCTCTCTCCATCATGGTGAACATGAAGGCTTTCGTCCATACGAGGTCCGACTACGCGTGGCTTCCCTATGTCCATCACGAAAAGAGGCTGTCAGGATAGGTCATGAAGTCGAAGCGCTTTATACAAACGGTCCAGCCGGTGGCGGCGGTGTACGCAAGCGGGTCGAAGAAGTGATCGGAGTGGTCTCCACCTTCATGGACCGCTCCCTGATCACGTCTCATTCTGAGCTACTGGAGGGATCCTCATGGCAACAATCAAATTGATCGAAGTGGCCCACAGCCGCACAGGAGACAAAGGAAATACGCTGAACTTCTCCCTCATTCCCTATAAGGAAGAAGACTACGATCTACTTAAAGCTGAGGCAACGGTTGAACGTTTTGCTGAACACCTGCGGCACATCGTGAAAGGGTCGATCACACGATACGAACTACCCACTATCAAAGCGTTGAACTTTGTATGCGAACAGGCTCTGCTCGGGGTGTGACCACATCCATTGCGCTCGATACGCATGGAAAGAGCATAAGCAGCGCCGTCTTGGAAATGGAGATTGAGCGACCTTGAAACAACAAGGACCCCACCCGTCACAGGTGAGGTCCTTTTACATGCATGACGAACTTTCCAGAAGGTTCTCCATCCTGGGCCGCCCCGTCATGGATCTTTCGCGTAAAGCGGCCGTTACATCAATTCATTCTCCTTCTCAAAAGCCACTTTCTTTTCATTATCAAACGGAATATGGGTCTCATCTTCCTTCGGCTTGACCTCACGGAATGCGATGGCACCGGCGGCAATATACAGCCCTGCTGGAATGAACATCAGGAAGATCGATGGAGGAAAACTAAGGACTCCCACTCCAATCATGATTCCACCGAATACTTTATTATTCATGCGATTGGCAAGGCACCCGACCACGAGTCCCCCAACCTGCACCAAAAGGAAACCGATCGTCAAGAAAACGGTGATCATTCCTGCATCCGAGTCACCCTCATCGAAGAAGGCCCACCCCAAGAATAATCCAAAAAAGGACATACAGATTCCGAGAAGCCCTCCGATTAATCCTAATAAAAATTCTGGTAATCTCTTCATTTCCCTTCACCTCTCCGCACCGGTCTTGTTGTTTCATTACATTTGATCTCTCTTTTTTCCATTCTCTTACTCCTTCTATGTTGTTTGTGAGATTTGATGCCCTCCAGATCTCGGTCACGAATCCCTAATTATGTAAGTTTCTCATATCTTTACCCAGGTCGGTAGCTACTTAATCCCTAGGAGGAAATTCTTAGAATATTTTTTCGTTGTGGTAGTTCCTTTTTGAATTCTAAAGGTTCCCCAGCCGAAAAAGAGAACCCCTTTACACTCCCCCCGTTTTTCCCCATGCTGCCACAAAAGACAGGGCCATCAGAATGAATACGATCCCAAATGCCATCACCCGCTCTTTCCTCACGAGTGAGATCAAGGCATACCCCATGAACGATCCGGTGTACACGAGGTCAAAGATGCCTCCACCCGTGACCCATGACAAAAGCACTCCCACCAAACCGATGAAAAACAAAGCCCTTTTAATATAAACCGTTCCTTCCAACCATGGGGGTCCTTTCACCTTCCAGGTTCCCAATAGCTCTGTGACCCCTAGGTCCCGGTATGGTACGTTGTCATCGAATTTTATGTACACCGGCTGAAGATACGGCGCCGCTCCGTCGAGTGACTGCTGCCCCCAGCAAAACGATTGCCCATTGATGGGCAGGACGTTGAATAGGACAGGATCTTCTTCGTCCTCATAAGCAGGCATCAAAGGCAGTTCCGCATCTTTTGAGAAGACGATGCGTCTTCCCTCTGTCCTTCCAAAATAACGTTCCCAGTACAGCGTGGGAACATCGCTGCCAAAGAAGCGATGAGGCTGCCGCTTCTGAATATTCGCCATGCTTGTATCGACGGGGATCCATCCCTCCCCTTCAATGTAGCACTCATTCCAGACATGGGCGTTCATCTTTCCGTTTGCCCAGCTCCCCACGATGGTCCGTGCCGGCACCCCTGCCGCCCGGCACATGGCCGTAAACAGGAAGGAGAATTCCCCGCAGTCGCCCTTTCCCGTCTGAAGAAATGATGCCACACCCCTTTCGGAAGGGGGATAAACGTAACGGAACCCCTTGACGATGTGCATGAAGATCACCCGTGCTTTTTCCTTCGGATCCGTCAAATGACCCGTCAGCTCCTGTGTCTTCTCCTTCACCTCATCTATAGAAGAAAGCGTCGTATCCCTGAGGTAAAACAGACGCTCCCCAGCAGACAGCTCCTGTTGATCCGGCGTGTATTCGCCTTGCTCAAAGGTGACTTCCATTTCCGTCCCTTCTTCAAGAACAAAATAACCAAGCTCTTCGCCCGTGGGAAGGGCAGTCACCGTCTTGGGTTGCTCCCCTGTCACTACTGCACCTGAAGGAATCACCATCCAAAGGGAGAGTGTCGGGCACACTGAATTTTTATACGCATAACGAACATGGAAACTCTTCATCTTTTCATCAGTCCCTTTACAGTATCCTTATACGTTACCATTCCAGATTTCTTCCCATTCTCCTCCCAACTCTTTCAAGTTCCGCAGGACTTCCCTACCGATTCGGTAAAGTGTAATGCAAGTTGGTTGATATCCACATGGAAGAGGCGTAATCTTTCTCTCTGCTAACACGTTTGAGAGGATGATTGATATGTTGAAAGATGGATTCGTAAAAGTAAATGATGTCAACCTGCACTATGTAACGGAGGGCGAAGGAGAGCTCATGCTGTTCCTCCACGGGTTCCCCTACTTCTGGTACAACTGGCATCATCAGCTCGAGGAGTTCTCGAAGGACTACCGCGTCGTCGCCGTGGATATGCGCGGATACAATCTGTCCGAAAAGCCTGAAGGGATCGAGTCCTATGAGATGTCCACGCTCGTCGAGGACGTCAGACAGCTGATCGAGGCATTCGGAGAAAAGGACTGTACCCTTGTCGCCCATGACTGGGGCGGTGCCATTGCCTGGACATTCGCCTACACCCACCCTGAATATGTGAAGAACCTGATCATGTTCGATGCGCCACATCCGTACACATTCCGCAGGGAGCTTGCCAACAATCCGGCACAGCGTGAAGCGAGCAGCTACATGGGCTTCTTCCAACAGGATGATTCCCATGAGATCCTGCTGGCGAATGAAGCCGGACGTCTACGGAAGATGATGACGGAGCCAGGGAAGAAAAAAGGCTATCTGACCGAAGCCGACGAAGACAAATACGTCGACGCCTGGACACAGCCGGATGCCATGAAATCCATGCTTCATTACTATCGCGCCATCTCCTTCTTCCCGTTCGAAGAGCATGTGCAAAAGCCTCTTGACCTGAAGCATGACATGTTTAACGCACCGACGCTCATCCTTTGGGGAGACGCTGATTCCGCCTTTGAAAACAGTAATCTCGATGGCCTCGGAGACTATGTGAGCGATCTGACCATCCACCGCTTCGAAGGCGTCGGACATGCGCCGCAGCACGAGAAGCCTGAAGAAGTAAATGCCTATATGAGGGCGTTCTTGAAGAAGGACTGACTCCAAAGGGCTGTTGTCACCAATTTGGAAATTCGTGACGTACGATTCAAACGATGGGAAGGAGTCACCCCTTTGATAAACAAAGACTGAACCCAGTCCTGCTCTACGTAGCCGGAATGGTGATCGGTATGACCATCGGCCTCGTTGTATTTGCTCCCATATTCGAGGATATGGTCCTACGGATCGTCATGGGCATCGTCCTTGGCGTCACGACCGGATGTTCCCTTCAGCCCCTCGCTCCCAAGATCAAGCTATAATCATGAAACGGCGGTCCCTGCACCGCCGTTTTATTTTTTCCCGTACCTGCTTCAATAAACATAGGGAGTCCTAGTTGCAGCCGACTGAACCTTTTTTTGTCACCCCCCTTGAAAAAATACCCATAATGCGGTTAGATAATAGATAGGTATTTTATATCATGCCATTATACATATCTATAAAAATCTGTATGTACCAAGAAAGGAGCCACCTCTTATGAGTGAACGCACAGTCATTGCCGTCCCGCGCAAAAGCGTCGGACTCTCCCTCGTCCTCACCTTCTTCTTCGGATCCCTGGGAATGCTCTACTCAACCGTAGCAGGAGCCCTCATCATGATTGCCATCGAATTCGTGGTCGGATTCCTGACATTCGGTATCGGCCTCTTCTTCACACACATCGTGTGTATGATCTGGGGAGCCGTTGCAGCAAGTAATTATAATAACCGGGTGTTTGGGCAGTAAAAACACGAGTAGGTCACCGCGATATGTGCGGTGGCCTTTTTGCTGGATTTTCTCCTTATCAAAAAGTGTATAGGTGTTCATGGTCATCAAACAAAAAGTGCCCTGTAGGGAGACTATTCACGTCTTTCCCACAGGGCACTTTTTAGGCACTACTTTGCTTATTCCTCTGTACCCGCTTCAGCTTCTTCTTTTAAATCATCCATCGCATCTGGATAAATGATTTCATCAAACTGCTTGCCTGTCGATTTATCCTCGACGGCTACTTTGATCTTGATCTTGTCACGGTCCTTCCCGTCAAATACCTGGTACATCATCCCCGTCATCCCTACTGTGATGGAGGCAAATGCATCCATGCTGTTTTTGTAGGATTCCTCATCCGTTACCAGCATGGTGAATTCAGTGAAGTCCTTATTGTAGGTGATATCTTCGATGGACTCAAAGCCGTCCTTTGCTTCATCAATAGACTCTTCCATACCCTTAGCCATTTCTTTCATCATCTTTTTATGATCCGCTTTGGACATGACGTATGTCAGGGAGCCGTCATCGTTCTTCTTGACTTCCTTCACGCCTTCTTCCTTCGCCTGTTTTATCATATCATCGACATCTTGCCCTTCGGTGAACTCAGCCGGTAATGTAATTTCCACGTTCAAAAGACCCTTTTTCACTACTTTTTCTTCCTTTTCATCTTTCTTTGTATCTGCTTTCCCGCTGCTGTCAGATGACGAGCATCCCGCCAGCAATAGAGCAAGAACAAGCATGCCCACCGCTAATTTCTTCATATTCCTTCACTCCCTATTTTTGGTTGCATTTTACACACATTGACCATTCTAGAGATTCTGGATAGGTTTGTAAATAGGGACTTTGGGATGATTTCAGCGCTTTACTACGATGCATTCTCACATGGAAAACTACCTGTACTTAAACGCTTATTGCTACTGATCTGCCCATCACTTTCAGAATAAGTACCCATCCTAAATATCCCAAAAACCCCTTCAAAAAGATGGAAGAGAAGGTTTCGTTTATATAAGGACCGGGGAAAGAATACTAATTACTCTGTTCGTTCTTAAAGGAGGGGATTTTCGTGAACCGGGAAGAAGCACTTGAAAGGCTGGAGGAAGTCGAGTACCTCCTGAAAGAGGTCGAGCACTGCGAGGCGATCATTGTGAAGAGGCGGCGCATGACGGGGATTCTGTTCTTGTTACTGTGGACGATCGGCATCCTGTCACTGTTTTATTTCGTCTTATTACCTGTACTCGATATGCTCTGGATTTCCCTTCATGCGAAATTCTTCCATACAATGGACATCGCCCTCAGCTCGTATCCGTTCATCACCTTCACCATCGTCATCATTCCGACGATCTATAACGGACTGAAGATCTCAAGGGCCAATGAAGCAGCCGTCCTGTCGGCGCAGGAAACCATCAACACCCATTTCTCCCAGGCAGCCGACCTGCTCCCCCTTCCACCCGAGCTGCAGTACTCGGACGAAATCCCCGTCCTGAAGGACTTTTTGTATCTTGAGCAGGCCGACACCATCGAGGAGGCCATTGATATGCGAATCAGTGCCCTTCCCCCTTCCTCTGAGGAGGAAAAAGAAATCACTGTTCCCACCTTGATCGGGCAGTCCGCCCCCTGCCTGTCAGACAAAAGAAATGAGTGAAGACCTTCTAATTTAGCGGAGGTCTTTTTTTGTTAAAGACTTTGTTAAAGCTTAATGTTGTTTTTTATTATGACAAAAACACTTCTATTTTTTGTAAGTGTTTTCTTTGGTTTACTAAACTCCAAATTGTTTTAAATGATGGTCAAGGTGCTTATAAATTCCTTTTCCCCATTGCTCAGAAGTAAGTTTCCCGAAAAAAGGATGTGGGTGATTTGCACACTCTTGAGTACCCTTATTTTGAAAATTTATAATTTTTTGTTTTAATTTCTCCTTTTCTGTATCAAATTCTCTTTCATCTACAATCAAAATTGTAGGGATTGTGGACATATTTCGGGGTAATGGCTTGTCATTATATAAAATTGGTTTCACAAACTTCCCAATTAATCTCCCTAATAAACCTCTCGAAGGAAAAGTGTTTCCCATTGCAATGTCTTGAAAGGATGAACAATGTGCCAGCATTTTTGCAACATCCATATTGCCCCATTGTGGTTTGGAATTTGGGCTTAAATTGTTGATTCTATTTAGAATTTCTTCTGCGTGCGACTGATTAAAAATATCCTTCATTTTTGTGCCCCCTTTGCATATTTGTTACCACATATCCCTAATTAATTGTTCATCTATACTGCTCCGTTAGTTGAATAAAGAGTATGCTTATTGTGAATTTAAATAACCTCAGTTTATCAAATGTTTCAACAATTAGAATTAAATCCTCTTTTAATTATCATATCATTGACCGTAACTTCGTTAAGTTGATGTTGGATACTTTGCAAGGTAGTTATAAAGGTACTTAGTTGCCACGCCGTTAAATCTCTGTATCCATCTTTTCAGTTTACTGTGATAACTGTTGACGTTTTGAATATGATAAAGACCCTTTGTGCGGACCTTTCCGTCTGATTTGAATTGATAAATGGCCATACATTTGTTAGTAGCGTATTTGCCGTTCAGAAAACTCTTGTAAAGTGTTTCCTGTTGAAGATGAGGCAGTGAGAGCATCTATGAGAAATGCTCGCAGTCCTTGTTTTTCTGTTGAGAATATCTGTCGTTCTCATTTTCATCACCAGCCTTTAGTTGTTACCCTCATTGTAGAACGAATGTTCTAAAAATTCAATTATTAACAACAGTCTTTAACATAGCCTTGTTAAAAATAGCTTAGGCACGACTGGATCATCACACCCTAAAAAATGTTCTGTGGTCAAATAAATTGCAATTATGGAGCTGCAAAGAAAGGCGCCTTTTCCTTGTTCCACTATGTCACGGTAAATTTTTTGTTTTACTCCTCAAAAAAGCTCCCTTATACAGGGAGCTTTAATTACTTACCTTTCCCTCATCACCCAACCAAAGTACCCGTCAGAATAATCCGTTGGGTGCCGTCGAGGGTGCAGGTGACGAGGGTGATTTGATTTTTGTTTGGTTGATCGTCCAGGACGTGGGTGTCGGTGGGATCGATGATGGTGGTGCTGTCGATGATGTATTCGTATGTGGTGCTGCCCTGGTGGAGGAGGACCTTTTCGCCGGCTTCGACTTCAGGAAGCTGGCGGAAGTGACGGTCTCCCCTGTACCCCCTGTGCCCGGCGATGGTGAAGTTGCCTTTGCCGGGGGTTTGGTCCGATTTGATCTGGGTTAGGGCGATGCTGAGGTTTTCTTGGGTCGGTTCGGGCAGGACCTTTTCCTTCAGGTCGATGGCCGGGATTTCGAGTTCCAGGACATCCTTCAGCTGATCCTCTGACACCGATAAGTTCCGGACGCTTGAGAGATCGACCGGTTCTCCTTCTGCCCGTTCGATAAGGGAAAGGGCCTCTTCCAGAGCGGCTACTTCTTTATCCTTTTGCCATTCATACACGAATGGGATGGAGAGCAGGATGAGTCCGATCAGTACAAGGGACAGTCCTGCCTTTGTTTTTTTCTTCATGGGCTCATCCTCCACTAGTCAGATCACTCTTCGATTCCGCGTTTCCTTCTGGCCGTGATGACGATCGTTCCTGCCGAGATGAACAGGAGACCTGCGTACATGAGGTAGCGCATCCACTCTTCACCGGTGTACGGCAGGGTGTTTTTCGGTGTGCCGGATGGGGTTGAGTCCATCGGGGTCCCGCTTGCAGGTTCGGATGGTCCGGATGGCTTGGTCGGTGTTGTCGGTTTTTCCGGTTCTTCTGGTACAGGCGGCTTTTCTTTGGCATCGTTTTTGACCACAATCGTGATCACGCCTTCTTGCCCTACTTCCACTGTGAATGGAATCGGCTCATCCGATGCGACATAGCCGTCCGGTGCTTTGGTTTCCACCAGGCTGTAGGTGCCTGGCACCAGTCCTTCTATATAGGCTTCGCCTTCTTCATCCGTGGCGACGGACAGGAGGATTTCTCCGTTTTCATCGAGTATGTCGAACTCCGCTCCTTGGAGCTTGCGATCGGTTTGGCTGTCGACTTTCAGGATTTTCAGGTTTCCAAGGATCATGAGATTTTCGAAGACGATCTCAAGGGTTTCTTGTTGACTCTTCACGATTTCGAATGGAATCGGTTCGTCATCGAGCTCATATCCGTACGGTGCCTGTGTCTCGATCAGCTGGTAGTTGCCCGGCTTCAGTCCGTCGATGAAGAGTTCACCGTCTTCATCCGTCTCGAGATCCTTTGCCAAGACGTTCCCTTCTCCATCAGTCAGGTCGAACAGGGCGCCCTCAAGGAGGTAGCCTTCCTCATCGATCTTCGTCAATAGTACGGAGCCTGTTGTCAGGTCATTGATGACCTCTACGTTCAGTGCAGTCTCTTGGCCAAGCTCGATCTCAAATGGGATCGGCTCAGATGGGAGGTCATAGCCTGCGAGCGTTTCCGTTTCCACGAACTGATAGCTGCCCGGCTTCAGGTCATCGACTTTGAGCACGCCATTCTCATCGGTGGTCAGATTCTCTGCGATCAAAGTCCCGTCCGTTCTCCACAGATCGAACTTCACGCCTTCAAGTGTGTGGCCCTCTTCCCCTTTTTTCGTCAGGATGACGGAGCCTGTGGCACGTTCGTTTTCAATGGTGACAGTGGCAGGGATTTCTTGATCCGGGTCGAAGACCACTTCCACGTCCACCGGTATTTCGTCAAGTATGTGGCCGAACGGGGCCTTGGTTTCAATGAACTGGTAGTGACCAGGCTTCAGGTTGTCGACGGTGATGATGCCGTCTTCATCCGTGGTCAATCCCTTCCATTCTTCCCCTGTTTCTTTATTTCGGAGTGTGAATTCCGCTCCTTCCAGTGCTTCTTTCTCTTCCCCGACTTTTTGCAGCTGGACCGAGCCGGTCTTCAGCACATTGATGGCCTTCACCTTGGTTGCCGTTTCCTGCCCAAGCTTGATCTCGAATGAAATCGGGCCGGTTCCAAGGACATAGCCATCGATGCTTGCCGTTTCGATGAACTGATAGTTCCCTGGTTTCAGGCCATCGAATTGAATCCTTCCTTCGGCGTTCGTCTTCAATCCTGTTCCGCCTTGGACCGGCTCACCGTTCTCGCGGACAAGGTCGAAGGTGACACCCTCAAGGAGCTTGTCGTCCTCTCCCATTTTCTCCAAAACAACGGAGCTGGTGGAACGCTCATTTTCCTTCGTAATCTTCAACGGTTCCTGCGGATTGAATGGAATCGCAAAGGTCAGAGGGGTTTCATCGAGTACATGCCCCTTAGGTGCTGCGGTTTCCACGAACGAATACGTACCCGGCAGCAGGTCGGTCACGGTGATGGTGCCGGACTCATCGGTCTTCAGGTCGGTCTTCACTTCCTTGCCATCGGCATCAAGAAGCTTGAAGACGGCATCCGCGAGCTTTTCCTTGTCCTCACCCAGCTTGGTGAGTTCCACGGCCCCGCGTTTCAGATCGTTGGTGATGGTGATTTCAAGCGTTTTTTCCTGTCCAAGCTCGATGGTGAACGGATGAACGGGATCTTTGCCCACGAGATACCCATCCAGCGTCTGCTTCTCTACGAGCCTGTAATTGCCCGGCTTCAGATCTTCCACGAGGAGGATTCCGTTTGCATCCGTGGTGAGTCCTTTACGAATCTCTTCTCCATTTTCTTTTTGAAGGTCGAAGGTGACACCCTCAAGCTTCTTCCCTTCTTCTCCTACTTTGAGGATCCGGACAGATCCCGTCGTCTGGTCATTTTCAAACGTCAGCTTCAGGTGCTCCGTTTGGCCTTTGACGATCTCGAATGTGAGTGGCTCACTTTTCAGATCATGTCCTTTCGGTGCCTGTGTCTCAATCAGTTCGTAGCTTCCCGGTCTCAGGTCAGTGATGACCAGCTTTCCATCCTCGTCGGTTGTCAGATTGTTTCTGCGCTCATCCACGTCTACCCCGACGAGATTGAAGACGGCATCCTTGAGTGTGGTTCCATCTTCACTCAGCTTCGTCAGCTCGACGCCGCCTCTGATGATGTCATTGGTCACGGTGATGGTGGTGGATTCGGTTTGGTCCTTCTTGATGGTGACCTCATATTCTTTGCCTGATCCTTTGTATCCGTCAGGCGCCTGTTTCTCAACGAATGTGTAGGTACCCGGTTCAAGGTCCTTCACGACGATCTTACCGGATTCATCCGTTTTCAGGTCGGACCTGACCACTTCGCCTTTGCTGTTCTTCAGATCGAAGACAGCGCCCGGGAGGACAGATTTCGTTTCTTCATCGATCTTGGTCAGTTCCACCTGTTGCTTGATCTTGGTATTATCCACGGTGATCGTATTGCCCGGCTTGGTATCATCTTTCGGGTCGTACGGCTGATCAATGGTCACTTCCTTGGACTCGAAGCCCTTCAGATAGCCGTCTGGAGCTGAATCTTCCATGAGGATATAGTCGCCATAGAGCAGGCGGTTGAATGTGGCGATCCCGTCTTCATCCGACGTGGCGGTGGCGATGGTGACGCCGTTAACCGGGTCTTTAAGGGAGAAGGTCGCGCCTTTCAACACATCCCCTGTCTCTTTGTCGACCTTCTTCACCTGAAGGCCACCGACTTCCCCGCTTCCGTCCCCTTTTCCTCCGGTCCTCTGCACAATGATCGATGCTTCGCCTTTCTTCACATCTTCCCTGGCATTTTCACCTTTGAAGTCGACGGTGTTGCTGACTTTCCCACCGACCTTCTCGAGGATGAGTGATTGATACTCCAGGATGTAAGCGGTGGATACTTCTTCCTTGAAGTCGATCGTGAAGGAATCCGGGTCCTCCTTGAGCGTCAGGACGTAATCCTTTCCTTCCGTCAGTTCCTCCTTCTTCTTCACGTTCCCGTTCGGTTCCACGGTCGTGGAGTAAAGCTTGAAGGAGTCCTTGATCAGCATCTGATTCGGACTCGGTGTATCAAGGATCCTTGCTTTTTGAACGGTGGACTGACCGAAGTTGATGTTGATCTTCCAGTCGATGACCTTGCCGTTCTGCTTGCCTGACTTGGCTGTATACGTGTCTCCGTTCGGAATCGAAACGGAGGCATTAAGATCCGTTTCCTTCTTCTCTCCATTGTAGACCGTGGCCGTATTCTTATAGGATGCCTGGACGAGGCTTACATCCTTCACACTGGTCTTGTAAGTGATTTTATATGGAGAATCGACCGGGTTTTTGAAGATGATCTCGAAGCCTCGCTCCCCCTTGTCGTTATCGATCATCTTGACGGTATAATCGCTCGCCGGTACCCGTTCACCGTCCCTCGTGCCGTTGCCTCCACCCGTAAGATCCATCCGGTACACTGCGATGGAATCCTCCACGAGCTTCTGATTCCCCTGCATGTAATCGACCACGCGGAGCTGATCGAGCTGCTTCAGGTTATAGTTCACGCCGACATTCCAAGTCAGAAGCTTATCGACGGCATTATAGGACCCGTTCTTGAAGCCGTTGAACTGGGTATAGGAATCAGGGGTGAACCGGGAGATGGCCTCCAATGTCCGGTCTTTCCCCTGCTCATCCTTCCAGAACAATTCGGCTTTGTTCTCCAGATACTTTTTCCCTTTATCCGCTCTCTTCTCGTAATCGAAGGCGGTCGTATAGGTGATGCGGTGTGAGGTGCTGATATCCTTCAGGAAGACGATTTCAAAGCCATCCTCCACTTCTTCGAGGGTATAGTCCGTCCCTTCGATGAGGGTTTTTCCTTTGGTCTCGATCTTCAATGTTTCCCGTTTGAACGTGAGACCTTTATTCGTGAAATCATCCTTGAGGACGACATTCTTCATGAGTTGCTCATCCAGGTTGAAGTTGATTGTCCATGGGATCGTTTTGTCTTTGTAATTCGGTGAGCCGTGGTGCTTGAATAGGATCTGCTGGCCGATCGTCTGGCCTGCATCCTTCCTGATTTCACCCGTCGTCACCTCATTGACGATGTTTTCATTTTCATAGACGCGGTCGATGGCTTTCGTTTGATAGGTGATCTTGTAGGCAGCATCGATATCTTGCTTGAATTGAAGGGTGAACCCACTGCGGTTCCCATCGGATTTGTCCACCACGTCGTAGTTCGTGAACGGGGTGCTGCCGGATTCATTTCCGTTCTCATTGATCGTGATTTCATTGACCGTCAGGGTGTCCTTGAGCAGTTCCTGTGATCCATTGAAGAAATCCTCGAGGACGGCATCCTTTTGGGCGATGTTCTTTTGGTTATAGTTATACCGGACTTCCCACGTGATGAGCTGCTTGGCTGCATCATATCCGACGACACGCTTCTGAAGCGGCTGCCCCCTCTGGACCTTCACCGTGGCTTCTGCCGATTTCTCCCCGCCATCGGAGGTCAAGGTCGCCTTATTCTTGAAGTCGGTTTGATCCTCGTCCGTCACATTCGTTTCGTATACAAGGCGGTAAGCAAGATGGATATCATCATTGAAGTCAATGGCGAAATCCTGCCCGCCTGCCGTCTTCGCGATCGTATAGTCACCCGGTGATACTTCTGCTCCCAGGGTCGTTTCCCCGTTCAACTTCGTCTCCAGATGATAGAGCTTGATCGAGCCTTCCTTCAGCTCCTGACCTTCCTGGATCGGGTCTTCGAGTCTTGCATTCTTCAAATCTCCAAGATTCTTATTAAAATCGACCGTCCATTTGATCGTTTCGGCATTATAGGCGCGATTCGGGTCCCCTTTTTTGCTCACATCAGCGCCTTTTGATGGATAGTCGATTTCGATCGTAATGGATTCCTGACCCTCGATGGGCGTGATGACGATCGTCTTATCTTCCGTCACGATCGTCTCTTTATCAAGCTCGGTCCATACTTCCAGCGTTCCTTTGATATTCGAGAACTGCTCGATGAAGTCCGTGAACTCGACGGTTGCTTCTCCCTGCTTGTTCACAGAGAAGTAGCCGACAATCTCATCATTGAACCTCATTTCGGAACGGACGATCTCATCATAGATTTTCAGCTCCGGTGGCATGTTGAACTTGAACACGTCCCCACCCTTATAGCCATGACCATTCTTCAGGGCCCATTCGTACTTCACCGACACAAGGGAGTCTACGGTCGGCTTATCCTGTGGATTGCCTTGGCGGTCTTCGAAGGAAAGGGTCGCTTTGGTGAGGATGTTTTCTATGATGATCCCATCCACGGCCGCGCTTTTCTTCACTTCTTCTTTCTTTTCTTTCTCGTCCTCTTCTATCACTTCCTCTTTGGCCGGTGCATCGGCTTCAGCGGTGTCGTCCTCGACCGTCTCCTCCTTCACCGTGTCATCTTCGGCAGGGGCCTCAGCTTCAGACTCCTTCACCTCTTCGTTCACAGGGGCCTCCGTTTCTTCTTCCGCAGGAGGTTCCACTTCCTCTACTTCACTCACAACGGAAATGGAGATTTCCCCATTCGCTTCAGGATGGTCGGCTGCTGCTTCATTGAACACTACCTTCAGGCCTTCCCCATCAGCCGTATAGCGGCCAATGGCCTCATCACCGGCGAGAAGCTCCCCTTCCTGGGCCGCTTCCACCTTAAGCGGTTCCGGAATCTCCTTGTGATAAGGTTGATCGGCTGTAACCGTTGAACCCTCGAGGGTCCAATGGATGTTCATGCTGGTAATGTTCTGTGTCCCATCGTTCTGTACGGTTTCTCCCTCATCGGTCAGATATTCGACCGTTTGAAAGAGATCCTCTGCTGTTCCTTGTGCCTGCGCTCTCGGTGAAAAGATCCCTGTGGCCAATGTCTGGAGTATGAGCATGATAATCAGTGAAACGGATAAGCTTCTTTTCATCTTCCCCATCCTTTTTTCTATAATTTGCCTTCCTAGCCAACGACCTGAACGTGGACATCACCTGAGCGGATGAGCATTCAAACGAGTAGAAAAATAGGTTTGATCAGAGCATGGTT
This sequence comes from Rossellomorea marisflavi, assembly GCF_009806575.1. Classification (NCBI taxonomy): domain Bacteria; kingdom Bacillati; phylum Bacillota; class Bacilli; order Caryophanales; family Bacillaceae; genus Rossellomorea; species Rossellomorea marisflavi. The sequence goes on from NZ_CP047095.1 coordinate 3,919,615, forward strand.
CTTCAGGAATATGTATTCGTGCTGACCGCTTTTCCGAAAGCAGACGGGAAAGGCGGCAATATGATCCAAGCGAGTGATCTGTACGCACATCAGGAACCCACCATCCAAAAATCATCAACATCCATCTTATAAACGCCTTCAAAAACAAGTCAATGGACTCAACAAAAGCTCTCAAAACTCCTAAACAATCAACAAATACAGACGAGCCACCCGACAAAATACGATAAAAAGAACATAAATCACCTCATTTTGTTCTTTATAAAGAATTAACTAGATGCTACCATCCGGTTATCCGTATTGTCAATGTTGTTTGTGGATTGATTTTTGTTGGAATATAAATGGGAGTTTGATATGGGGGAAATGAGGAGTTTTCGAGGCAAAGGATATAAGTACAAGCCTTACACGGGAAATTTCAAGAATAAAAGGAGACGAATCTATGAAAACTGCCAAATGGCTGCCTTCACCTCGATAAGGTTTCTTACACAACCATGTTTTTTACATACCTTTCTCCAAAACAGCTCACAACAAAAAAACCTCGAATGGCGTTAGCCAATCAAGGTTCCCAATTTCAATAAATATATTTACAAAATGTTATTAACTTCTATAGTAAGTTATATCTAACATCAACTTTAAAATATCTCTAGAATCTTCTCTTTCCATATTATCAGCAAATCTAGAAATTCCTCTGTTTCAATTTTATTCTCACAGTGTTCATCAATTCGGTAATGATGTTCAGCAATTGTGAAGTCTTTTTTGATCATTACACTTGTAGCATTTAATGTGATTTCAAAGTTTTCATTTATCCCTTCAAGAACATTCTTAACATACCCTATATACTCATCGGCTTCTTCTTCTGATGTAATATCTTGAATGAAATCCGAAAAAACACTTAATTCCTCTGGTAACACGAGCATTAGATCACCAAATGGATCTTCCTTAAATTCATATAAGTACTTCATATATCCGCGTCCTTTATTATTTTTTATACAATGGATAAGCTGTAGCTATTGAGCCATCTTTATTCAAGTACATTTCTATTTTTATTCCTGAAGATGTTACGCCTTTAAACTTATTAGGCCCTACTTGTTTTTTATTATCAAAAGCTTCATCTATAGCTTTTAGAACATCAACACGATTCCATTCCTTTGGGAAGAAGGTCGATTTGGCTACTTTCTCAACCCCATCAATATCAACTTTAGCTCGATAAATGCCATTTTTATCAGGGATACTTTCACTCCCTTGAATAATCTTTCCACCCCTCATGCTCTCATGATGATATCCTACTGCTTTTCCACGTCTATTAATTTCACCGTGATAAATATGTTTCATTGTTTGATTATTATATTTACCCTTCCCACTAAACCGTACAATCGTATCCTTAGCCTTCCCAACTATCTCACGGGCTGACTTACCAATTCCCTCGGTTATCTCTCCAACCGTCTTCCCTGGTACATGACCAACGCCCTCCAACACCGGATCAAATCTATTTAGTTGGCCAAACACATTAAAGTTCAAACTTAGTTCAATGTTCTTCACATTTTCCGCAGTCTGCTTCAAATATGCCGATGTTTTAGCAATTGGTCCCTTAATAACGGTGTTGTAGCTGGCTTGTGCCATTTTCTTGAGGACGGCGGGGTTGAGGACGTTTTTGGTTTGTTTGATTACCTCGGCTCCGTTCTCGATGAGTTTAAGAGCTTTCAGGCCCTTTACTCCCATTTTCCCTAGGAGAACCACGCCTTTGGCTGGTGGGAACAGGGTGGCAAGGGTCATTCCGGTGGCCATGGCGCGCTGCCAACCGGTGATTTTTTTGCCGGTGACGGGGTCGTATTCGGCGAAGATCCGTTCTGCATCGTATACGCCTAAGAGTTCGAGTCCAAACTCCCCGGTTTTATCCCAGCCATTTTTGTCGGCTTCCAGGATTTGAGCCCGTGTGAGCATGACGCCCTCTTGGAGTTCATCGAGTTTGGATTGGTATTTCTTCATGTGGTGTTCAAGCTCTGCTTGTACGTCCTTGATTCGCCCAGTATTAGCCTGAGTGATACCAACGAGGAAAGAGCTGAACGTCCAACTCAGTTTACCTAGGGCATCGTCCACCTTGTCTTCTGATTTCTGGATGCCATCTGCCAATTCCTTTAACTGATCAGGATCGACTTTGATCTCTGTCATTTCAGCTCCCTCACTTTCTCAAAGAGCCGATCGATTTCGCTATTTATTTCAGCCATGAGGTCCCTATGAACATCATACACAATCTGCTCCGTCTGGTTCAATTCTTCCACTAACGAATCATATGCTTGTCGGGTTTTACCGCTCCATTCACTGGAATAAGTCTGATTAGTATGTCGAAAGAGCCCCGCACTGTCTTCAAATTCTATGAGAGCTTCCCTAACATTCTCAAGATTATTGGTCAGGGCCGCCGCTTCGGCTAAATATTTACTCCGCTTCAGCTCACGTTCCACTTCTTTTAAGACGTCTAAGATAACAAGCCCTCCCTTTTACAGTATTCTTCCAATTCTATTCTACTGGAAAATCACTACCATCTGAATGGATCATATGAACCAATTGTGATGGCTCTAACATGTGATAAACTCGCAAAAATGTTGCCATTAAAGACGTTCAACCCTATAAGGTCAAATGTACCATTTTGTATTATTTATGTAGTTAGAAGCAGCTCTGCTGCACAACCGGTTAGACTACCACTTTAAGCAGAGCTTCCTCGATTCCTGCTGTCGAAATCAATTGAATCCCACCGAAAATTCAGTTTTTATTTTCCATAAAAGGTTTTATTCTGGTAATATAAGGTGAGAAACGACGGGGAAGGATGACCCGGTTCAACCGTCCCCTATTGTGAAGATAGTAGACAACCAGATGATTCTTGAGGATTTACATATATTTTTGAAAGTTTAGGAGGAAGTGCGATGGCTCGGCGCAGACGATTGAATAGAAGGGGGAAGATCGCGGTGGGGCTTTTGGTTGCCTTGACTGCGGCTCTGTTCTTCTTCCTGGGGGGAAATGATAAGAAAGAGCCGCAAAAGCCGGTGAAGTCGGCTTCTGCTGGTGTGGTAGAAGAAAAACCCATTCTTGAAAAAAGTGATCTTTACCTGACATTTGACGACGGTCCGTCTGAGGAGTCGGGTCGTCTTCTTGATATCTTGAATGAATTCAATATGAAAGCCACCTTCTTCATGCTCGGACCCCATATGGAGAACCATTCAGAGGTCGTCAAGCGGATGAAGGAGGAGGGATTTGGTCTTGCCCTTCATGGTACTTCTCATCAAACAGAGGAAATCTACAGCGGACCTCTGGCGCCGCTTCATGAAATGGTGGAAGCGCAAGCCATCCTTGAGGAACAGACGGGGGTGAAGTCCTCTCTCATCCGCCTGCCCTATGGGAGCGTTCCTTACCTGACGGTGGAAATGCGCGGGAATCTGTCACAAAAGGGGTTCCGCATTTGGGACTGGGACATCGACAGCCGTGACTGGGAGCTGAAGGATGAGCGGTTTATCCAGCACACTATAGAAAGGATCGAGCATATGATCGATGCAGGGGAATCGCCCGTCGTCCTCCTCCATGACCGCCCCGAGCTCACCGACTACCTGCCTGAGCTCCTCCGTTTCATTGAAATCAAGGGATACAAGACGGGCGTTTTGACCGACGAGATGCAGCCGGTGACGTTTCATTGTGAGGGACGATGCCATTCCTATGTGGCGAATGAGGGGTAAATCGAAAGAACCGAATGGGTGCAGTCCGTTCGGTTCTTTTCATTTGTAGAAAGATGCTTGCGAGGTTGTTTATTTCCGGGCTTTGTTCTCTTTATAGAATACAGTCCCTTGGCTGAATACACGCAAAGGAATGATGGCTACCCATGATCACCTTACTTTCGACCACTTACATTGTACAATCCGGAGACACATTGTATAGCATCGCACGGCGCTTTGATGTGACCGTAGCACAACTGAAGATATGGAACGGACTGCCGTCAGATACCATCCAAGTCGGACAGGTCCTCGTCGTCAGCGCCACTCCGGAATCGGACCGTCCCCTTACGACTTACACGGTCAAGGCCGGAGACACGCTCTACAGCATTGCCGGGCGTTTTGAGATGACCCTTGATGAAATCATGAGCCTCAATCGCATTACCGATCCGAGCCGCATACAAGTAGGACAAGTCCTTCAGGTGTATGACAACAGCGGCGAACCCGCTCCCGAGCTCACCACCTATGTCGTCCGAGCCGGCGATACCCTCTATAGCATCGCACGGCGCTTCGGCATGACCCTTGATGAAATCATGAGTCTAAATGACATTACCGACCCTAGCCGTATCCAAGTCGGGCAGGTCCTTCAAGTCTATGACAACGGAGGGAACGGGGAAGCACCGGTGCGCGTGACGGCGAGTCAGTTGAACGCAATTGGCTGGTCTTACAATTATCTATCCGACAGCATCCTGGCTGATCTGAATCTCTGCCTGGAGCGATTCCAGATCACAACCAAATCCCGCTTATGCCATTTCCTGAGCCAGTGCAGCCACGAGTCCGGCGCCGGCCGCTATACAGCCGAAATCGCCGATGGCTCGGCCTACGAAGGCAGACAGGACCTCGGGAACATTTACCCGGGCGACGGGCCGAAGTTCAAAGGCGGAGGATACATCCAGCTCACCGGGCGCTACAACTACACCCTCTTCTCACAGTCTGTCGGTGACCCGGAGATCGTCAACCAGGGAGTTTACTATGTCGCTGAACATTATCCGTGGCAAAGTGCCGGCTTCTGGTGGGAGCTGAACAATATGAACGCCCTTTGTGATACCAACCCGACGGTGCGTCAGGTCACGCTCAAGGTAAACGGAGGAACCAGAGGGTTGGAAGAGCGGACGCGGTATTATGAGAAATGTGTGGCGATCTTTTAGTTCTATGATTCTCAAGGTAACTGGAAGGGAGTAGTCCAACTAACGTTGGGCCACTCTTTTTTGCTAAACGTTTGATTAAAGTAAGGCTATCCGCTTATTAGATTAGGTGGATGATATATCCTTTAAGGGAGAGAATCGAGATCAGCAAGGAAGGAATGCCAAGCTAACATCCTATATTTTTTATAAAATCTATATCTATCCATAGATGCGGTAACTTTACCTATAAATATAAACAAGATAGTGGTTTCTTTCAACACAGCACAAAAAAATGGAGTTTCAATCTGATTTAAAGTCAATCTGGTTTACCCGCCAGTCCCATCTCTCTCATGAGTCGAAGAATGGTCTTTGGATCATGCTGAAAGCCCATCATCTTCAAATGTTCTGTCACCCGCCGATAGGCGTAGCGCCCCTCGTACGTATGGGCAACCAGAAGGATCTGGGCTTTGACGTCGGCATATTTGTCCGGGCGGTCCAACCGTTGTTCCCAATAATAATAGGTGCTGCGAGGAATCTCTGCTACTTCCACCAGAGACATAACATCGTATTGCTCTTTAAGTTCCTGGATTACTCTTGCCTTTGTCTTATTGGAATACTGTTCTTGCTCACCAGCAAGCTTGATCAGACACTTTTCGTAGGCAGTTACAATAGAAGAACATGATACTCCACTTGAATGATTGGATGACTCCTTCAATCTTATCGACATTGTCCAGCGACTCCTTAATTTTGAGAGAATTTCTTATGAGAGGTTTGGCAACTGGTTACACATGTTCTCTCTTAAACCAGTGACATCCACCTTTATATCGGCTGAATTTTTGCATAGTTAAAGAGTGATACATGTACCGTTTCAGTGAAAATTTATATAAGATTAAATAGAACAAAAAAGACGTCCAATCGTCTATAAGCCTTACGATAATGACTTGCTCTGCAGTACATTACCCGCTCCTATAAAGCATTCCCCATAAAAAAATCCGACACTGTTAGACTGGCTAACAATATCGGAGCCTCAATCCAATTGATGATACGAATTCACTCTACTTCCACCGACTTATCAGATTGAACAGTCACTTCATTGGCTGCCGGTGCTGATTTATCTTCTTCTTTAGGAGGTTCAGGAGTTGATGCTTCCGGTGCAGCCTCGGCAGGCTCTTCCACAGCCGGTGGACTTTCAGGCTCCTGCTTCACTTCCTCTTTTGCGGGTTCAGGGGCCTTCTCTACTGGGGCAGGCTTCTTCTGAGGTTCAGGCGTTTTAACAGGCTCCTTCTCCTTCTCCTTTTCTTCTACTTTAGGAGATGGTTCCTGTGCCTTTGTCTCGTTTTCTTCCTTCACGCCCTTCGGCTTATCGCCGTCCTTACAATGAGGATTATTCGTCTTTTTGCCTTTTTCACAGTGACAATTCGGCTTATCCTTTGCCCCGTGCCCATGACACTTATTGTCACTCTCACTATCACCTTCATCTTGAAAGGTAAGCGTCATTTCGAAACTCGTTTGTTTCGTGTCATAGAATAAAGCATACGTGTTAAATGTATGCAGCTGCTTGGTCAGGAGGAAACTGCTGAACCCGATTGCCAAGATGAGATAGAACAGACGCAGTTTTGATGATTTCATTATTCTTGACCTGCGTATAGAGTGAGGTCGAAGTCTGTACGAGCACCCTGTACTTCGTTTCCTGCAGCATGGCTAAGAGTGGCAACAATTTTGTATTGTTCACGATTATACTGCTGGGCTGATCCCTTGGGTGACAACGTTCTTTGATGAAGGAGTCCAGGTTTCCCTTTTAATTCTCCCAAAGTACCATTAAAGACTTTTTTCCCAGAGCGATCCGTAATTAAAAACGTTAAATTCTCTTCCAATGACTTTCTTGCTGCTTCATTGTCCTCTGCTCCTGATATTGAATGAATCGTAATGCTCACATTTTTCATCACTGCATTTACGCTTCCATCATTCTGAACGGCAAAGTACTTTTCCGCAGATTTCTTACCGGGTTTCCAGTATCCATCCCCTTCGTATGGTCCTTCTGGGAAACTAAAAAACAGTGGCTCTGGAAGTTCTTCATATGCAGAGATTTTCAACGTACCCATCTCAATCTTGTTCCCTGCACTTGAAGCCTCTGAATAGAAATCGGAATAGGTGGTTCCACCGAAACCGGAACTAAATAACGCTGCGCCAAGGACAACAGCCAAGTGTCTTTTCTTCATGAATTCAACACCCTTCTAGTAAAGATAAAGCCGGACCTTTGGTAGCGCCCGGCTATGAATTAGAGAGTTAGTCTTTTTGAGAGAGTTTCCAAGAAATATTTCCGGAGAGCTTCAAGCCTTGAAGGTGATTCTGGTTACCACTAACTCTGTTTACTTTTACAACTGGCTTTATTGTATAACTTTGACCAGCAGCAAGAGTCTGTCCTGCTAGATAGGCATTTGCTTGATCGTACAGAGCAGGAAGTTGACCAATTGGTACTTCACCAATAGAAGATCCATTTACATAAAGACCAATTTTAATATCGTTATATTTCGATAGGTCACTGATGTTATTTCCATTTCCATCTTTTAAGATGTAACTATCCACATTCACAGATAGTTTCCCATCTAAAGTACCATTATTTTTCACTGTGATGCTTTGACCTTCCACTACAGATCCTGGCTTTAAGTTTTCACCGTTCAATAATGCTCCAACATCTCCCGTTTGCTGAAGCTTCAATGTACCAAGCTCAATTTTATTCCCTGAAGAACTAGCTTCCGAGAAGAAATCCGAATAAGTGCCTGTAGACGCTCCAGCTCCGATTACCAATGCTCCAGCCATCATGGTTCCGATAAGTGCTTTTTTCATTTTCATTATTTTCATTTCCCCCATCGTTTTAATTGTTTTTGACCGTACGAACTAATGAATGGTATTAGACAGATGAATCAGGCAATGATTGTATGTACCTGATAATGCGCTGCTTCCTCACCTCCCTTCATGCTTCAACGGATATTACGATTCCACTGGGTATGGGCGGCTGCCGCGGTCTTTTTTGTTTTTTCGCTTTGTGATGAATTCCATGATGATCAGGGTAAGACCAGGAATTCCGATGAGGACGATCATGCCCCAGATACCTGTTACTTTATCCATCAGGAGACCGAAAGCAGGAATTCGTGCTACATAGGTTCCGCGCATTTCGTCTCCTTTGATCATTTCCGGATCTTTTGAAGGATTGGCATCCCCTTTTGTTTGATACGATAGGCCGCCGTCTTCCTTCATTGAGGTGATGCGGTGGGTCACGAGCTTTCCGTTATGTTCGAATGTGACGATGTCACCTTTTTTCATTTCCTTCACAGGGGTGTCTTTCACGATGATCATGTCACCTGGCTCGATGACCGGGCGCATGCTTCCCGATAAGACGGTCAGGAATTTGTAGCCAAAGACTGAAGGAATCTCTCCCGGGTTCATTTTGGTTTGAGCGAACAGCATGACATTGAATGCGACGAAAAGCGCCAGTACCCCCATTAACAGATAGCCAAAGATCTTCCCTACTTTTTTCACTGTTATCCCCCTTGATTTTTGTTCTTTAAAACGAACAATCGAATTATAAGAAAACACCAACCAGAAGTTGGAGTGTCTGTTTCACATGTATTAATTTACCACGTTCACTCACCGTAAGAAATAGAAACCTGTCGACAAAATCAGCACAAATACCCAATAACAATGTATTACTTTCAGTCTATTCTATGAAAATATTAGGTACGTCTCACTTCAATCTGTCGAAATACGACGAATAATAATTCATTATAAAGAACATAATGTATTGGCTCTCCTTGATTTTTGTTGAAATTATTATTCAACTAAATTTGTTTTACCCCTTTCACTTCTATAGGTAGCGGCATTTAAACCAAGAAAAAACGCGAACCCATGAGTTCGCGCATATCTCCATCACCAGCCCGCGTAAAATTGGATATTCACCAACGACACATAGCTTCCATTATTCCTTTCAACCGCCAAATTACCATTAACATCAAGCAATACTTTAGAATTGGTATCATCGTTTGAGTAGCAGCCAAAGATATGATTATTGTATTTTGGACGATATCCAACTGGCAAGGTAAGAGCTATGACTCCCTGGCCGACTCTTCCGTCCCGAATGATCCCCTGTAAATGAACCACTCCAGCATTGTCCTTTAGTGCTCTTGCCTTATAATTCGTTTCATTATAACTCTTCCAATTGTTCGTTAATTCAATATCTATAGGAACGACATCCCTGTTTATCTGTCCACCCTGTACACCTTCCAATCCAATATTGGCGCCATCCACCCAAGGTGTGACCCCATTACGATATACCTCAGCCGCTTGTGCTCTGATGGCAACGCTTGAAGGCGTGTTTCCATGCATATTGGTACTATCCACCCTTACACTGGACCCATTCTGCGATAGAATACATAAGCTTTGGCCGTTAAAATAACTCGAATTAACGCTGCCTCTTGAACCATCAAATTCTACAGCAGGTTTTGAGGATGCCCTAGCAAATCTACAGCGATGAACCGTTCCATACTGAGTCCTGGAGAAGCGAATGCTAGCAGAAGTCTTTTCTGGTTCTCCCATGAATTCAAAGTGATCAATCCTACAAAGCCCACTTATATCATAGAATGTCATGGATTTGACTACTATTCCTGTTGGAGTATCAGCATTTACAGTACCATCCATACGTTGGAAATAAATCGCAGCACCCGATATCGATTTCACTACGACTTCTTCGTTATACGTACCATCCTTCACAAAGATAAAGCGATCGTAATTGATGACCTTCGGAATACTGTCAACTGCTTGTTGGAGGGTCTTAAACGGTCTGGCTGCACTTCCATCGTTTGATCCGCTCCCCCCTACAGAATCGACATAGATATTAACCCTCGATGAAGTCAGACCTGCGACCTTCTGTAAATTCTCCGAGTTCACTATTTCTAAATTCCCTTGATTAGAACCAACATACATTTTATGGGTATCTGTTGTAACTGCGGGTACACCTAAGCCCAATTTAGGCAGGTTTTCTTCTAAGTAGCTTGTAAATTGAATCTGATCAGACATATTCTTCCTCCTTCATTGTTGCTCGTACCTTATTAAAAGAAGAAGAAATAGATAAAATCACAACTAACCTAAGAAAATCTGACCCCCTCATAGAAATTCACTCTATTAGGGAGTATAGTTTTCGGACCGTCAACCACCCCTCTCTTAGCTTGTTCACCCCTATCACGGATATAACCATATGTCCCCTTATAGCAAAAAGTCACTTTTTTGAAATTGAATAAAGAAATGAACTTGATTTCTTACTTCAACTTGTACGAGTGTGTTTTTCTCCTTTTAGGAAGAATATCCAGAGTGGACTATACGCAAACTGACACTACTCTACCTTATATCGAACACTGAGGTTAAAAGCTAAAAGCATTAGCGGTCTTACCCCTACTTAAGCCCAACGACAAAAAACCAGCCCGTAGGACTAACTAGCCTAGTTCCAACAAGTCTCTTTAGCCATTGACGCATTAAAATGTTCGAAAAGCGAAGATTTCCTACAGGAGCCATCAGCGTGTATGCTGGTATGCCTATCTAATATTGAATTCTCTGTCAGTCAACCACACACCAATAGGATTTGTTTAAATGGCAACAGCAACCCAAAAGGTGTTTTACTGCCTTTTAGTTATAGGTCAGTCTTCAATTACTTTTCTAATTAATACAGGTCATCCACCTGTTATCTACTAACTTACTGACTTATGATAGTCACCTTCAATTAAATCTTCTCTGCTTCCTCTTATCCTCCATCTCAATTCACACATAAGCCGACGGATTGTCTTTGGGGCGTGGCGGACCCTTTTCCTCATCAAGTTTTCTATTATCCGTCTTTAGGCATAGAGCCCTTTGTACAAGTGGGCAACCATGAGGAGGCCCTTTTTCACTTCGGTGTATTTATACGTGCTGCGCATGCGTTTTCCCCATTAATGAGTCTTACAGGGGATGTCAGCGGCTTGGACAAGTGCCAAGATTTCTTATTGATCCTTCAGTCCACTGATGACTTGAATAGGTCTCTTGCCTACAAGAATATACAACTACTTCAGATGGAATTCGGTCATTTCATGACTAGGGCGTTTGTATTATTATGAAGTACTTTTTGTATACATCTTCTAGCCACTCTTAGTTTTCGTTAGGGAAAGTGATATTCCCTCATCATTTTTTAGTTGTATTGATTCGTTCTTATACGCAATTACCAGATTAGGAAATTCGTATAATTTTAGTATCCTATCCCAATGAAACGGTCGTTCTTAAGCATCAAACACTTGAATAAAGAAGCTGTCTTCACCAGTAAAGAGAACCAGATCTCAACACCAGATGCCAAAGCAGAATCCCCTGCGCCATCCAGCTCGGTCGAAACACTCGCCAGCAACTGGCCCGCAGCCGCAAAAAAGAGCTGCTCAGCCATCAGAAGGACGGAGACCCCTTCCACCTGGCCATCGTCGGATCCCCTGCAATGGGGAAGGAAGACAACGGATGGGGACCAGCGCTTAAAGCCAAGATTGAAGAATCCTACAAAAATCTCGTGAAGGTTACCCTATATGAATACGACATCTCATCGATCGAGTTCACCCAAGGAGACGCCACAGAAGAAGTCCTGAGCGAATCACCGGATCTCGTCCTCTATAAACCCTTCTCCCTCATCAACAATACAGTCGGCGTTCCAGAGGACCAGAACGAGGAAACCATCCTCACCATCCAGAACAAACTAAAAAAAGCCAACAAGCACGCCACCCTGCTCCTGCAGCAATCTTATCCGATCGGTGGCGCCACCTATTATTCAAGGGACATCAAAGAGCTGAAAGCATTCGCAAAAGAGCAATCCGTCCCTTATCTTGATCACTGGGAAGCCTGGCCGAAAGGTGATGAGCTTGAAGATTATCTTGTGGAAGATCAGGATGGACTGAATGAGAAGGGGAATGAGGTTTGGTTAAAGTATTTAGAGAAGTATTTTATTAAGTGACATACTTCGAGTTACCTTATTGACATGTAGTAACAAGCAAAGCAGCTAGACTCTGGCAAGCTGCTTTGCTTTTATTATAATATTCGTAACTATGAAGATTGATTAAAGTCTTTTCCTATCCCAATTTACGCCTTTATTCACTACTTTTGCTGGTGTTCCAGCTAAAGTACAATTCGGTTCATCGAAACGTTTGGTAACAACAGATCTTCCACCTACAATACAATTATCTGGAATAGCCGCACCCTTAGAAATCAATGCACCTGCTGAAATCCATACATGATGTCCGATTTCTACATCCTTGGCCAAGTTCGTTCTCACGCCTGTCTCTGCATCAACAATTGAGTGGGCATCAGTTGTTCTAACATCAATATTGTTGGAGAACATACAGTCGCGTCCAATAGTTATGTTTTTATTCTCCGATGCTAATAGGTAAACATTATGTTGGAATGTAGTTTTACTACCTATCTTTACAACCTGCCTGTTTCCCTTTAGAAGAATGTGACCTTGAATTTTACACTTCGCACCTATATATACTTTGTTATTATTACCTTTTATTTCTATAAAAACATTTTTTAAATTAGTATTTTCCCCTATTGTAACAGTATTCCCAGTCCCATTCACAAATAATTCTACTTTTCTCAAAGAAACAGTTTCAGGGAGAACTAGAGTATTTCCTTTTCCTGTTATATTGGTATTTAAATTCGGGATCGATTCTTGTAGCTCCATTTTAATCTCCTTTTTCTTTTCTTAATGTAAGCTTCATTGTCCGGTCTTCCGCATTAATCACTATTTTATATTCTTTTGTGGTTAAATAATACAATCTATTTTGATTACTAACTACAGAAGATTCTTGTAATAATTGATTTAAAAAATCATTATTTAGGTCTATATCCTGTATTGTTATAGAGTCAGCTTTACCGTCTTCATTAAAGTGGTACGTAACTTTATCGAAGGAATACTCTAAATAATCTCTTCCAAAATCATCGCTACCTTCATCCGTCAATTCAAGTAGTTTATCTTTAATTTCATCATGGGTCGCTTCTAGAAATGCCAGATAATAACTATATGAATTAGTGAATATTTCCGGAAGGAATTCTAACATATCTCTAACAGATACGTCGAAATCTTTAGATTCCTTGAGAATTTCTACATTTGTATTTTTGGTGTAATAGAGTTGACCGTTATACTCTATAGAGTACTCTTTCCCTATTTTCTCTTTTGCAAATACTTCAGTACCAAAGGGAATCTCTTCAGTATCCCCTTTTAATTCGCGATCCTTAAATATCTTTACCTTCTCTTTAGATGCAATCGCCTCTTCCTCTAGTATTTCCGGTATTATTTCTTGGGGTATGGACTGATCAGGTGTCTCACCACCTCGATCTAACGTCTGATCGTAGATAGTATTGATAAATCCAGATGTCTTCACTTCAAACATTTGTAATACTGCAAAAGTTAAGAGCATGACACCAAAAAAGATCATTGATATATCTCTTATTCGTTTTGACACACGAATTTTTTTGGTTCTCTTGCCTAATCGATCACTTCCACCAAAGTCCAGTTGACTCGAAAGATTATCTTTCCTATATTGCTTTTTATCAACTTCACTAAGCTCGTTAAACCAACTGATAAACTCTTTATAGTTCTGAAGAACTTCCTTTTTATCACCAAATTCTTTTAACTTCCCAAAGTGTAGCCACATAACCCGGTCTGAAAATGAGCGTATTTGTCCAATAGAATGACTTATAAAAAAGATGGTCTTTCCCTGTCTTTTGAACTCTTCAATCTTTTTCAAGCACTTCTCATAGAATGTGCTGTCTCCCACCGATAAAGCTTCATCAATTATCACTATGTCCGGATTCGTATAAGCAGAAATAGCAAAACCTAATCGCGATTTCATCCCACTTGAGTAGTTTTTAACAGGCTGGCTGATAAATTCTCCGACATCTGCAAATTCAATAATTTCCGGGATTAATTCTTCAATTTTACTTTTATGGATACCAAGCATTAAACACTTCAATTCAATATTTTCAAGGCCACTAAGATTATTGTTTAATCCAGCGGCAATAGCAATAAGAGAAGAGTCCCCCTCTAACTTAATTGAACCTGAAGTAGGTTCTGTCACTTGAGCAAGAAGGTTTGAAAGTGTTGACTTACCAGAACCGTTAATCCCCACTACCCCAATGCTTTCTCCATGAAAAACCTCAAACGATATACCTTGAAGTGCGTAAAACTCTTTGGATTTCTTCCTAAATCTAAATAAATCCAGCAATTTATGAAACTGTTTTTTATAGAATACATAACTCTTGGAAACATTCTCAAATTTCACTTTTGGCTTCATGATATATAAGCCTCCAACTACAAATAATCAATAAACTTCTTTCTGAATTTCATGTGGAGCGCTGCCCCGACGAATAACATTAGCAGTGTTACCACCCAGAAGTAAAACATGATATTCAGGTCTGCAAAAAACCATTTCTGATATAAAAAAGTGTTTCTAAAACCATCAATAATATAATAAATTGGATTAAGCTTTACGATGGGATCAAAGAAAGCCGGCATCATCTTTATGTCCCACAATATAGGAGATAAATAGAACAGAATTCTTAAGGTGGATTGCAACAGCGATTGAAAATCCCTTACAATAGTCGATATTGTTGAAAACAATAAAGTCGTTGCATATAGGAATACAATCATACAAAAAACATAGTAGGGATACTGAATTAAGTAGATGCTTGGTTCAATTCCTTTAAAATGCAGGATAACTGCCATAATTAAGGTCATGACTATAAAATTAAACAAATTGCTTACTATGCTAACAGAAGGAAGTATACTGATTGGGAATTTCATTTTAGAAACTAGCCTTACTTGCTTGTATACGCTGTTGGAACCCTGATTGATAGTGGGGTTGATGAAAAACCACGGAATAATCCCTACTATTAAAAAAGTAAAGAAAGGAAAGCCATTGACCTCTCCTCCACTTCGAATGCCTACACCGAAAATCAACCAGTATACGGAAATTTGGATAGCTGGATTAAGGAACTGCCAGACTACCCCTAAGTAATGCATTAAATACTTGCCTCTAATTTCATACACGGAAAGCCTGAAAATCAAATGAATATTTACTAATTGTTCTTTTATAATTTGTAAGACTGATATCATAAAAATTTCCCTTACTCTTCAGATTTATTACGACTTTTGTTAATCCGTTGAATAGTTTCTTCTAAGGACAATCTCTCCATGGTTAAAGGGTCTGCGTATCTTGGATATAAAATGTAGGCTCCAATCAAAAGCTGTTCTTTAGTAAGCATTCTTTTTCGTCTGTCTACATTCTGCCGATCATCCGTTAGTCCCCAGCCAGAATAGAAAGGTGCTCCCAAAGTCGTCACTTTAATCCCTCTAATGAGCGCTTCAAACCCCGATAATGATGTAATGGTATAAACGTGATCAACTGTGTTCAGCGCATCTGCCAGACCAACAGGTGAATCAATGACCTGAACGATGTCCCTTACATCTTCAGGATTTGACTTCATTTTCCTTCTACCGCTTAATACGTCCGGATGAGGTTTATAAAAAACCTCACAGTCCGGATTTTCTTTTACGGCTATCCTTACTAAATCATTGTTTGAATATCTTATCCGACTTCCCTTCCTAATGGAAGCATCGTCTTCAACTTGGCCAACAACAAGAACTCTCCTTAGTTTCTTTGGGCCATATATATTACTTATATTTGAGGAAGGAAGATGATTATACTTACTTAATTTAAGCATCTGGAGCATATGAATGACTTTATTCGCCCTTTTTTCCAAATCCGGATGTTCTCCAAAAGGGAAGGTATTCAGTAAATATTCCAAATCACTTTCTTTGGTCGAGTCAAAGTACATTCCCCTTTTATCTAAGCAGATAGAGTATGGGGGCGTAAGCATAGCGCCCAACCCCACCGATCGTACGAACCCATCTTCCAATCTATAAAAAGGTACTTTTTTTACGTTTGAATGTTTAGAGAAATACTTATCACTTTTATCATCGTAACCCCATGTAATGATAACGTACTGATTTACCCACAATGAGATAATAGTAAGAATTTTAGGGTTAATGTATTTAGGAATGAACAAACAGGTATATTCATCGAGCAGTGCTTCAATAGCGCCTTGTTTCCATTTCGAAACCCTGAAAACCAAAGCAATTGTTTTTGAATTACCTCTATGGCTATTAATAAACATGATTTTCACAAAGAAACGTACATACTGTAAAGCGACGTTGACTATTTTTTTAACCATTTTCATGTTTAATTAGCTTGTGTAACCAATGTTTGTTTTCTTTTTTTTTGATTAATTAAGAAATTGATTACATCAAAGATTGTACCAGGACCTCCGTTTACAGGGTCTAAGTAGTTAGGATAAATCATGTACGCTGCTGCAAACATTTCAACAAGAGATCGTTTTTTATTTCTTCTATCATTGTTCAATTCATCATGCGTTAATCCCCAGCCTGCATAAAATGGCATGCCATAGCAATGCACTTCTTTACCAAGCATTAATGCCTCAAACCCAAACTGAGAAGTCACTACATAAACTTTGTCTACCTTTTCCAGAAGTGAAATCGGATTACAATCCTCAGACAAGAAGATAGTACCATCCGCTACGTCTTCAGGGGAGATATTCCCCTGTTTCTTTCCAGAAATTACATCAGGGTGAGTTTTGACGTAAATATCTGCTTCAGGATTGTCCTTAACGGCTTTTTTATACATTTCTATGAAACTCTGTTGCTCAGCAAGTCCCAGTGAGATAGACATATCACCAAATGTTTGATCGACTACTAGAACTCTTTCTCTACCATTCTCTTGGAACACTCCATCTTTTAGCATAGGTGCATGATTATACTTGCTTAAATAATTCTGACGAATCAGTTCCATCGCCTCTTTTGCACTCGTCAATATGTCATGTGTTTCCCAACCGTCCTGATTAAGGATGTTTTCTAATCTAGATGGTCTAGTGGCATCATAGTAAATCCCGACATCATCTACACATAAAGAAAGTGCAGGACTACCATTAACACCGAGGCCCTCTGATCTTAAGAAACCATCTTCTAACCCAATATAAGGAATACCATTTGCATTAGAGAACTCAATAGCTTTTTTTGCACTTTGCTTCAAACCCCATCCCACTACAAAGTCTAAAGCATCTTTGTTTTTTGAGGGTTTGAATTCAAGATTCGACCCTGGAAGTAGTGAACTCAGATTTGGTATATCTTTAATACCTTTAGAGAATACACCAATAATTTTATCCTCTAATTTAACTTTATTGAGTTCCTCTTTAACGTTAGTTACATTATCTAAGGACTCTACTTCTGTTTCTGAAAGATCCTCTATATTCTCCTCATCACTATCATGATTTTCCCTAAAGAATTCATTCACTTGTGTATCGTTCAATGATTTTAAAAGGTTTATTGCTTCAGTAAAGGAACAAATCTTCTTAGTGAAAGGATTGATATATATAGTGTGTTTAACAAAGATACCCGCAAACAATTCAGTTGGACTAAGCTTTCGGTTCCGTCCCTCAACCAACCCGCGATCGTCCGTCAATCCCCAGCCTGCATAAACCGGGTTACCAAAGGTTGTTACTTTTTTGTTTCGAAGTATGCCTTCCAAACCTCCCATAGAATCAAGGGTATAGATATGATCTACACTTCCCATTATGGCTGACAAATTAGTAGGATCTTCTAACACAATTACCGAAGAGAGCATATTGTATTTAGAAATGATATGGGGATTACCAATTAATTCTTCAGGATGAGGTTTAAATATGATTTGTGCATCCGGATTCTCACTCTTTGCCATCCAAATGAGATCCTTATTCGTCATAAGATTCTTTTTAACACTTTCATTCATTCCTAGTACTAAAATTTTTGTTGCATTAGAATTGTCTATTTCGTAGGATTCTTCTAAACCGTTTGAGACATTTGTAATCGATACACCTGATTTCAAGTAGTGTTCCAATAACTCCGACGACTGCTTCATGAGTTCTTTATCATCTTTGAAATTAAATTCATTAAGAAGGTCTAAAAGTTGATGACTTTCTTCAGAACAATTATCAATCATAATCGAGAACGTTTTTTTACCTGCTACCTTATTCTCACTTGTTAGGAGATGAGTAAACATATCACTGATGACCTCAACATTGATCCCTTCATCATTCGCTACAGCTACAAGCTTGTTATCCATATAATCTTCCGAAACATAAAGGAAATGATTTGATTTCTTTCCTATTTTCACTCTTTTTCTGAAATCTTGATTAGATTCATTTAACGATATGAAGACTATATGATCATCCGGAAATAATGCCGTGAAGATTGATTTCTGATTCTCATCAATTCCTAATATATATCTGTGAATTGAAGAACCGTCACCTTTAGAGGCCTCATTAAATTTCTTTAAATTCCCCATAATATCTAAAGCTTCCTCAAGTTGAATGATTTTCTTAGTGAAAGGATTGATATAGGTTGGGTATAAAATATAAGCGGCAGCAAAAACCTCTTCAATGGTTAATACTCTTGTTCTGCGAGTATTGACTTGTCTGTCATCAGTAAGACCCCATCCCGAATAAAATGGTGAGCCCATTGTTGTAACTGGAATTCCTCTTAGCAATGCTTCAAAACCTGATAATGATGTAATTGTATAAACGTGATCAATTGTATTAAATGCATCCGTCAAACTTAATGGTTCTCTAATTACACTTGCGATACCTACAACATCATCTGGATTGGATTGCATCTCACGTTTCCCAAATAACACGTCCGGATGGGGCTTGTAGATAATTTCAGCATCTGGATTTTCCATTTTTGCTATCCAAACGAGGTCATTATTATTCATTGTTACTTCACAGCCCCGCTTAATAGACTGGTCGTCTTCAACTTGACCAACAACTAAAACTCTTTTTTTAAGTTTTGGACCGTAGATACTTTCCACATCTTTTTCATTTACGTTATTGTATTTACTAATATTCATTTCTTTTATTAGTTCGATCCCATGTCGGGCTCTCTCCAGCAACCTAGGATCTGCATTAAAGTCAAATTCATTTAGGATAATCTCTAAGTCGCTCTCTTCTGTGGCATCATAATAAAGAGCTTTTGAATCAATACACATTGAAAGGGGGAAGCTCTTTTCCGCTCCCAATTGAACAGATCGTATAAATCCATCCTCCATCCTGAAGAATGGGATCCTCTTTTGTTCAGCATATTTTTTTAACCTTACAGGCTCTTTATAACCCCAAACTACAAATACTTTATCCTTGAATTTCTCTACTTCACGAATGGTTTTGTTGACAGAAAGATTATCGGGTACAAATTCCACTTGGTAATCCTTTAAATATAGTCTTGTATGGTCATGTTTCCATTTGCTAAAACCGATTGCAAAGGCGATAGGTTTTTCAGATTTTTGTTTAGGTTTAAATGATCTATATACCCGAGATAGAGATTGAAAGTTTTTTTCTCCAACAGTCGCCTTGATTTTTTTCTTGAAATTCCCCAATTGGATCCCTCACACTTGTTTTTTTTTTCTACATAAAGAATAAAATGCAGGAATAATCCTACATTTTATTGTTCGAACATTTTACGACCTCAACTATTAAATGCAGAGATAATTTGATCTCTTAGAACCTCGTATTGTTCTGCGTTTATAGAGACTAGTTGAGAACCTTGAGTCGCTGCTTGAATCAACAGGGTGCCTTTTCGGTCTTCTTTAGTCGTTCGGGGTATCAAATGTAAATGAATATGTCTAACCTGCTCACTAATTGTAACTGTATAAAGACGTTCTAAATCAATTACTCGATTTAAAGTCACTTCTACGTCCTTAATCATTGATCCCATTTCGGCTAGTTCAGCAGTTGAAAAATCCTTCCAATTTTCAATATGTTGCTTTGGTTCAAGATAGATGTAACCTGGAATTTGAGAGTGGAAATCACCGAGATATACTACCCAATTTTCGCCTTCATACAGAGGTGCTTCATTACCATTATGTTTTGTGCAAATTGGACAATTACCCATCAAATTCATCCCCTCTACTGTGTAATTGCGACCTTACCATCAAGATAGTCTTTGATTAGTAAGCGGAAATCCTGTTGTTCAGAAATGACTGACTCAATCATTTCCCTGACAGCACCCTCTCCACCCCGCAATTTTGTTATTTGGTGAGCATACTCTTTCACTATGCTTACTGCGTTATCAGGTGCCACAGCAAGTCCGACCCTTTGCATGATGGGCAAGTCATTGATGTCATCACCCATATAACATACTTCCTGAAGGGTGATATCCATATCCTTCATGATGCCTTCGAGAACAGGGAACTTGTCATGAATACCCTGATATACGTATCCAACTTTGAGTTCCTCTGCCCTTTTGGAAACGGCCTCTGACTTCCTGCCAGTGATGATGGCCGTTTTGATTCCTGTGTAATGGGCCAAGCTGATTCCCATCCCATCCTGGGTATGAAATGGCTTATACTCGACTCTGTCAGAGCCGATATATAATTTCCCATCCGTCAGTACGCCATCTACATCTAATACAATCAGTTTGATTTTGTTCGTCATGATGTCCCTCTCTTATAGCCCTAGATTTACAAGATCCTGAATGTGAATCATTCCGATTGGTTTGTTCAGCTCGTCCAATACCGGCAAGACATTGACCTTGCTTTCCTCCATCACCTTCAATGCTTCAGCAGCCAATGCATGCTCTTCAACGATGACCGGTGATGGATTATACAAATCGAATACGGTACTGTTCAGGATATCTTGTGAAGCTGTCAACGCCCTCCGGATATCCCCGTCAGTCAATATGCCCATTAGTGTATTTGTCTCATCCACCACTCCGGTAGCACCAAGTCCTTGCGCGGTCATTAAGAATAAAGCCTCTTGAATCGTCGTTCCTGGAGAAACCATCGGGTTCTTGTTCGAGGTATTCACCACATCCTTGGCTGTCATCAGGAGTCTTCTTCCCAATGAACCGCTTGGATGGAACAGGGCGAAATCGCTCGGACCGAATTTCCTTGCTTTTAGTAGCGCTACGGCAAGTGCATCTCCGAGTGCCAACGTGACGGTGGTGCTCGTAGTTGGAGCAAGTCCCAGTGGACAAGCTTCTTCTGCCTGCCCGATGCTGAGGGCGATATCAGATTTATTCCCCAGCGTAGAGTCGGTATTCTTAACGATCGCGATCATTCTGGACCCGATTTTCTGGATGGAAGGCAATAGGCTGAGTACTTCATCTGTTTCACCACTGTTGGAAATGGCGATGACGACATCATGCTTCGTCACCATGCCTAGGTCCCCGTGAAGACCTTCGGACGGATGCAGGAATAGTGATGGTGTTCCGGTGCTTGCAAGTGTGGCATTGATTTTCCTGCCGATGATACCGGATTTCCCCATACCTGTGATGACGACTCTTCCCTCACAGCTCAACAACATTTCCAAAGCACGATTGATATCATCACCGATGGTTGTAGATAGTGCCAGTATCGCATTTGCTTCCTTCTCCAAAACATCCCTAACATCTTCCACAAAGTCAACAGTTTTTGTACTTAACATATTGCCCTATCCCTCCTAGAAAATTTTAATATGACGCCGGTTGCAGATTAATATTGTTTGATCAATTGATCAATTTGCTTAATTGGTTTCAATACTTCTTCAAGTTCATGAAGCTTGACCATATTCGGTCCGTCAGACATGGCTTCATCCGGATTCGGGTGAACTTCCATAAAGATCGACGATACTCCGATAGATGCTGCTGCACGTGACAGATGGGGAACGAATTCACGTTTCCCTCCTGTAGTCGTTCCATTTCCACCAGGGATCTGAACGCTGTGAGTTGCATCGAATACAACAGGAGCTCCGAGCTCAGACATGGTGATAAGGGAACGCATATCTACTACCAGGTTGTTGTACCCGAATGTTGAACCACGTTCAGTGAGAAGGATTTGTTCATTGCCTGTCTCTTGAAGCTTGGTGACGACATTTTTCATATCCCATGGAGCCAGGAACTGTCCTTTTTTCACATTCACGATTTTATTCGTGTTCGCTGCTGCGACCAATAGGTCCGTCTGGCGGCATAGGAATGCAGGAATCTGGATGATGTCCAATACTTCACCTGCTTGTTCCGCTTGACTCGCTTCGTGGATATCAGACGTTACGGGCAGATCGAACTCCTTTTTCACTTTGGCAAGGATCTCCAGACCCTTTTCGATTCCAGGGCCACGCTCAGAATGGATGGAAGAGCGGTTCGCCTTATCGAAAGAAGCTTTGAACACATAAGGGATGTTCAGCTTGGTTGTAATTTCCTTGATGGTTTCAGCCGTCTTCATGACAAGATCTTCACTTTCGATCATGCACGGGCCAGCAATCAGGACGAAAGGATTGTTTCCTCCGAATTTAACATTTTCATTTAATACGATTTCTTTTGTCATTATGCTTGTCCTCCTAGAATTCGTTCCACTTTTGCTATATCTTCAGGGGTGTCTACACCCACTGCTTCATACGTTGTTTCCACGACTTTGATCTTGTAACCATTCTCAAGAAGCCTCAATTGCTCGAGCATTTCCAACTCCTCAAGGGAGGAAGCCGGCAGATTGACGAACTCAGCAAGAATGTCTTTCGGATACCCATAGATTCCGAGATGCTTGAACGTCTTGGCCGTTTGCAGGCCTGAACGGTTATAAGGAACCTGGGAGCGCGAGAAATAGAGGGCATTGCCCCGATTGTCCGTGACCACCTTTACCACATTAGGGTCTGCTTTGTCGTTCTCTTCTTTAATCTCTACTTTCGCCGTAATCACCGCATCTGCAGATTCCTTAGCGCTAGAGATGAGTTGGTCGATGAGTTCCGGCTTGATTAGTGGCTCATCTCCCTGAATGTTTACGAAGAAATCCCCTTCGATCTTGGAGGCGACTTCCTGGATGCGATCGGAACCTGTTTCATGATCCGCTCTGGTCATGACCGCTCTTCCACCGAATCCTTCCACGGTGTTGAAGATTTCCTCGTGATCCGTTGCCACGATGACTTCATCGATAAGCTTACTTTCCTTCGCACGTTCAAAAACGTGCTGGATCATCGGCTTTCCTTGAATGAGAGCGAGCGGTTTACCAGGGAATCTCGATGAACCGTATCTAGCTGGAATAACTGCTATGAATTTCATATCCATGTTCCTCTCTATTTTCCATTGCCAACATATGGGCAGCAATTTTATCTGCAGTTCGTTTATGCTTGGATTGCAGCGATCCTTCTATTTGATAGTGAAAACGCAGGTAATAGATGAACTTTCTGATGCGCCCTCGGTTAACTGTAGTGTGAAGAGACTTATTCAGAGTCTCCGGGAGCTCTCCTGGAGTCCTAGCATGATGGACAACCCCTTCTATATTGTAGAAGGCATCCCCAAGCGTAACGACACGCTTTGTTTTGGCCAGGGCCTCAATTCCCACCGTCGAATTGATGGTAACGACAGCTTCTGCCTTTTCAATCAACGTGTGGATATCAAATTTCTCTACAAACAGAACTTCTTCTTCATTTTTGTATCGCTCTTTCAAGTCATCATAATTGACCCTAGACATATCCTCAGGATGTTCCTTCACCACGATGTGAAGGTTCTTGCCCTCGGCTACATTTATCGCCTTTACCGCATTGAAGGTGTGATCTAGTAAATCTCGCATATCTTTTATATGGGGTGAGTGATAGAGAATCTGGGTGTCCCTAGACACTTGAAACGGCAGAAAGACATATTCTTCTGGAAGCTCGACCTCATCCTCTGTTTGTCGTGAAAAAGTCCGCTTCTTGAAGAAATACTTCAGCCCTTGCCAGAATGTGATATGGACATAGTAGTTGGGATGTATGTGTAGGCTGCTTCCAATCATGGAAAGCAATTTCACGAATGCCACGACCAGCAGGCTTTCATTCTTCTCATGAAGGTGATCTGACTCAGGAGTGAAAAGATGTTTTTTCAACCTTTTCTCATCCAATTCAATTGCATCGTAAAACGAGGCCGAGCGTGGGATCGAAGACATTTCATTAATTCCTTCAGGGTCACACGTGATAGTATATGGACGGAAGAGTCCATCCTCAAAGTAAATCACGTCCAATCCTCTTTTGTGAGCGATTACTTTTGTCACCTGATCGATCCAATGGTATCCATTGAAAAGACATACGACCTGGACACCATGTTCATCTATGAATTTATCAATATAGTGCATATACCTTTTATACATCTTCAATTCCTTGGTGGGAACCTTTGTGTGAAGGATTCTCTCACGATATGTAATGTTATAGATGGAGAGCTTCATTAATTCATCATCACTAATTGGATATTCTTCCTTGTTCACATGAAACGGTACAAAGGTAGATGGTACACCGTTCTTGAATAATAGTTCGCCGAGCTCAAATTTCAGAAGATGACAAGAATGACCTCTTTCTTCCAATGAAGCTGCAATATTCATAAAGAAGGTTTTGTTCCGATTGCCCCTTAGGAATAAGTAATTCGTCATTTGCCCCTCCCGCTTTCCATTTATGTCGAAGTATAACATAAATCTGTACAGATTTTTTCGAAATCTGAAATATTTTACACCTTTTTGTCATATTATAAGCAAATACAAGTCATTAGTCTGTAAGTAATAAAATAGATATCTTTTTCACACAACGGTAACATTATAGTCTTACATATTCTAGCAAGCAAGAGGCAATGTTACATTTATAAGCCTTTTATCCTAGTATACTTCATTCCCGGGCTTTTTTACATGAAAAAATTAGTTGATTAGTAAAAAATCTCTACCCAATAAATGTCGAATCTGCTATGTTATTAATTAAGTTGAGAAAAGGAAGGGTAAAGTGAATGAGATCAGATAAACATGCTGGTATAAAGAAGAGAAAATGGCCGAAAGTTGTCGGAATCATCTTTCTCGTATTGTTACTTGGTGGAGGAGTCTATGGATATACGGTATATAAATCTCTGAATGATGCAGTCGGTGCTATGCATGACCCATTGAAACGAGAAAAATCGGAAAAACGTGCCGAAAAGGTAACATTTAAAGAGCAGGATCCATTCTCCGTCCTTCTATTGGGTACAGACGGATCCTTCAAGCGTAAGGGTGATGTCGGCCGTTCCGATTCAATTATCGTTCTGACAGTGAACCCTAATCAGAAGTCTGTGAAAATGCTTAGCATCCCGCGTGATACCCGTACAGAGATCGTGGACAAAGGGACTGTTGATAAAATCAACCATGCTTATGCCTTCGGGGCTGCCAAAGGCGGTCCTTCCGAAGGGGCTGAATGGTCGATGAACACAGTGGAAAATCTTTTGGATATTCCGATTGATTATTATGCCACCATTAATATGGATGGCTTCAAGGATATCGTGGATGCTGTAGGCGGAGTCACAGTCAATAACGATATCGACTTCGTACAGGACGGATATACATTCAACAAAGGTACTCTCACTCTTGACGGAAAGAAAGCACTCGCCTTCTCCCGCATGAGGCATGAAGATCCCCGTGGGGACTTCGGACGTCAGCTTCGTCAACGCGAAATCATCAAAGGAGTCATCAATCAGGGGGCCAGCCTCTCTAGCCTCTGGAACTTCGATGATATCTTCGATGCTCTTGGAGCAAACGTAAAAACCAATCTTTCCTTCAAGGAAATGGTCGACATCCAGAAGAACTACAAAGCAGCTGCAGGAAATATCGAGCAGATCAAAATCGAGACCGGTGAAGGCACGAAGATCGATGGGATTTACTACTACGTAATTCCTGATGCCGAGCTTGGCGAGATTCAAACGACCCTTAAAAAGCATCTTCAAATCTAAAAAAACCGCTTGGGAATCAAATCCCAAGCGGTTTTCTTATGCTTCTACAGCGACTTCTTTTTTCTTAAGCGTGAAGAACGTAATGGCGAACCCGACACCAAGGGCAAGCAAGATCCCAATGATGGCATACGGGAAGTATGGTCCGATGTAGGCCACCAAGCTGACGATACTGGACAGGATGTACCCGTAGATGCGGACACCCATGATGGCGAAGAATGCTGAACCGGCCATGCTGGCAAGCGTACAGGCCAGGAACGCTTTCTTATAGCGGATCAGGACACCGAATAGGGCCGGCTCCGTAATTCCAAGCAGCGCCGAGATGGCTGCTGACAGGATGATCGATTTTTCTTTCTTACCTTTTGCCTTGAAGAAGACGGCGAATGTCGCTCCGGCGATGGCCATGTTGGTCATGAAGAACATCGGCATGAGCATGTCGAAACCGTTGTCTGCGAAGTTCTGCAGGGCGATCGGCGTCATGGCGTGATGCATGCCGAAGACGATGGCGATCGGGCGGATCCCGCCGACGACGATACCGGCTAATACCGGTGATAATCCGAATAACATTTCAATGAAGGCAGCAAGCAGGCTTCCTACATATGCTCCCAGTGGCCCCGTTGCGATCAAGGCGAACGGGATGGTGATGAACAGGGTGAGCGTCGGGGTGAAGACGGTTCGGAGGACGCTCGGCATGAACTTGTCGACGTACTTCTGGATATAGCTCATGGCCCAAATGGACAGGATGATTGGGATGACGGTTGCGCTGTAGTTGATGACCGGTACAGGCAGACCGATAAAGGTGAACTGACTGACTTCTCCGAGCTTGGCGGCATCCAGTAGGGACGGGTACATGAATCCACCCGCTACGGCAAGGGCCAGGTACTGATTCGTCTTGAAGATATTCGCGGCCGATGCTGCCAAGAAGAACGGCAGGAAGTAGAACACGGCGCTTGCGACGAGGTCCAGGATGATGACGGCGTCGCTTTCTTTATTGAGGACTTCGAGGGCGATGAGCCCGGCGAGGATCCCCTTGATCATCCCCGCTCCGGCGATGGCCGGTACGATCGGTCCGAAAACGCCGGATACGATATCGAGGAGTGCTCCGAAGAACCCTTTCTTTTTCCCCGGTGCCTCGCTTTTCACGTCTGTTGTCCCGAGCTCTGCGGTCAGGGCTTCGTGGACTTTCTGGACGTGGGTGCCGACGACGATCTGGTATTGATCGTTCGTGAGCTGATCCCCCATGATGCCTTCCAGTTCTTTTACTTTGGCGCGGTCGATGGCGTCAAAGTCGTGGAGGTCGAAGCGCAGGCGGGTCATGCAGTGCCACACCTTCTTGATATTATCTTCTCCGCCGACAGCGGTGATAATCTGTTTGACCAATTGTTGATCTCCCATGTGAACCCCTTCTTTCTGTCTGTGGTGTTGTCGTTGATTAGCCATATCGTAGCACAGGGATCCAAAATTGAAAACGTTTTATAAAATACCAATCACAACACCTAAACCCTTGCTACATAAGGTTTCATCGTCATTTTTATTAAAATTGGTACGGTAAATACCTCCTATCTCTTGTGAAAACATGACCAAATTGACCGCGGTGATTTGCCTGTGTTTTACTTGAGTCATCGCAAACGAAATGGAAGGTGTGTCCACATGGAACCGAATCTTATTACACATATAGAAGCTGTCGTCACGAACCCCCACCGTCATAACTTTGTTGTCGTGAAGGTGGAGACGAGCAGCGGCATCACCGGGTACGGCTGCGCGACGTTCCAGC
Organism: Rossellomorea marisflavi; assembly: GCF_009806575.1. Lineage (NCBI taxonomy): Bacteria > Bacillati > Bacillota > Bacilli > Caryophanales > Bacillaceae > Rossellomorea > Rossellomorea marisflavi. The sequence continues at coordinate 3,947,101 of NZ_CP047095.1, forward strand.
AGCGTCCGCTCCCCGTCCAGATGGTGGTGGAGGAATACTTGAAGCCGATCCTCATCGGCCGGAACGCACACGATATTGAAGATCTTTGGCAGATGATGATGGTGAACTCCTACTGGCGGAACGGTCCGATCATCAATAATGCCATCGCCGGAGTCGACATGGCCCTGTGGGATATCAAGGCGAAGCTTGCCGATATGCCTCTCTATCAATTATTCGGAGGGAAATCGAAGAGCGCCATCGCCGCTTATGCCCACGCGGACGGTCTGACCCTGGATGAACTGTTTGAAGGTGTCGATGCCCTGGTGGAACGTGGATTCCGCCATATCCGCTGTCAGCTCGGGAAGTACGGCGGGAAGAATCATGCCATGCATCTGCCGGATCAGCTCATGGACGGGGAATACTATGATCCCGACATCTACATGCGCGATGTCGTAAGGATGTTCAAAGCGCTCCGTGAGAAGTACGGATATGAACTCCATTTCCTTCATGACGTCCACGAACGCCTCTCTCCGAATCAGGCGATCCGCCTGGCGAAGGAGCTTGAGCCGTATCAACCGTATTTCCTTGAGGACGTGCTCCCTCCGGATCAGAATGAGTGGCTCGGTCAGCTGCGCAGTCAGACTACGACACCGATTGCAACGGGTGAGCTTTTCAACAATCCGATGGAATGGAAGGATCTCATCGTGAACCGCCGCATCGACTATATCCGCTGTCATGTGTCCCAAATCGGTGGCATTACGCCGGCCTTGAAGCTCGGGGCCCTTTGCGCGACATTCGGCGTGCAGATTGCCTGGCATGGTCCGTCGGACATGACCCCGATCGGTGTTGCCGTCAACACCCACCTTAATATGTTCCTTCATAATGCCGCCCTCCAAGAGGTACAGGAGCCGGAAGACGTGATCCGCGAGATGTTCCCGGGTGCCGTCGAGGTGAAGGAAGGCTATATTTACCCGATCGAACGGGGAGGAATCGGCGTCAGCTTTGACGAAGACATGGCGAAGGGGTATCCTTGCGTGTACAGGAAGCACGAATGGACCCAGTCCCGCCTGCCGAACGGGACGATCCATACTCCTTAACGGAAGGAGAGGATGAGATGAAGAAGCGGGAATTCATCGCCGATGATCTGCTGAGCAAGATCTATCAGAATAAATACCCGCCTGGAGGCAAGCTCCCGACCGAACGTGAACTTGCCGATCAGTATGGGGTGTCGCGCTATACGATCCGGGAGGCGCTGAAGAAGCTCCTCAACATCGGGAGCATCCACGTTGTACAGGGCTCGGGGATTTTCGTCACCGATACGATCACCCAGAGCCCGTTGATCTCCAACTCCCTGCAGGAGAAGAAGTTCAAGGACATTGAATCCAAGGTCGTTTACTTGAAACGGGAAAAAGCATCAGCTTCATCCCAGCGGATCTTCGACAGCCAGAGTGATGTCTGGTCCTTCAAGCGCGTGCGTCTCGTCGACTACCAGAAGGTACAAATCGAAACGTCCCTTGTTCCCGCGGAGCTCTTCCCGGATCTCGATGAAGGCGTGATTGCCCAGTCGGTCCATGAGTATGTACAGAGATGCGGGTATGACATCTCCCATTTCATCACGAGCTACAGCGCCGTCAATGTCTCAAAAGAAGATGCGGGCCTGCTGAACTGCAAGAAGGGGCTCGCCGCGATGAAGATCGTGAACCGCGGGATCCTGAAGGACGTTCAGGTGTTTGAATACAGCGAGCTGATCAATCTCGATTATTCGGTATCTTACTTCACACCGTTCAATACGAATAAGCATCAGTTCCGGAAGAACTGAAGAAGCGAGCCCACGAGGCTCGCTTCTTCTATGTTCTCAAGGTAGTCAAAAAGTAGACCAGCACCGTCCCGCCCTGGATGATGGCCGGAACGAAGGCGTATTCGTTCGGCAATACCCAATACAGAATCATGCTGATGATGAGGATCGGCATGACCGCGAACAGCCACAGCCTCACCTTCCGATTGGACAGATTGAATTCGAACCGTTCCATGCGTTCCCCTCCTTTTCTCCTTATCGGGTTTCCCTCGTCTGCTTTTCAAGATACTCTTTCTCCTGTTTAGCGGGTAGAAGGCCCTTTGCTTTCCCGATGTTGCCGCCCATGAGGCTCCAGACGGTGTTATGGTCGCCGACGACCTGTGAGAAGTCTCCTTTTTGCCATTGGGTGAGGATCTCCCGGTACTCTTCATCGTTCTTGTAGTTTTTCTCATCCAGCTGCTGCAGCAGGAAGGCGATCCGCTCATCGGTGATTTCGAAGAACGACCATTTCTCCCCTGCCCTCACCTTCTGGTGGCTCATGGCGTGGATGTATTGCCGCATCAATTCTTCTGATATCGGGGTCTTGACGTCTCCTTCAAATGGGTTGCCGTCCACTTTACCGGTGAAAGTATGTTTATTCGGCTTTACACCCGCTGCCGAAGCTGAACCTTCTTTACTTTCATGCGCAGACTTCCGTTCGGGCTCAAGACTCTCAAGGGTAATATAGACACCCACCACGGTCACCAGAAGGACTGCTCCCAGAATAATCCCCACCCATTTCCTGCTCATACACGTCCTCCTTTTTCTCTCTTATGGTATTTATTTCTATATAACGCAGGCTGATTCCTGCCCGATCACGCCCTTCCCATACAAAACAAAAAAGAGCCCGTGAAGAGCTCTTATCACTTTACCTTGAGGGACAAATTCCCTTTATTCGTTTGGTAGAGTATGGATGTTTTTTCTTTTCCATCGAGCTGATACCTGGTTTCTGACTCTTTTACCACCATTACGGACTCGTAATCGTCGTAGCGGAGGGACAGGATATATTTGCTCTTCTCCAAGAAGGCAAGGGGTTCCTTTGTGAAGGTGAGGGTCACCAGGGTTCCCTTCTGTTCGACAATCCCTTCCAGGATGAAGGTATCCTCGATGAAATAGCGGTCTTGCAGTTCGACAGCCTGGATTTCAGGAATACTGTGGCCGGTCAGCTCAATGTCGAAAACGACACTCTTCCCTGCCTGTCTTTCATCCACGACCTTCGCCTGGACAGGGATTTCAATAGGAATCGTCGTGCCATCGGAAAGTTGGGCGATCCTGTACGGAAGGCCTCCCCGTTCTTCCTGCAGGGCCTCAGCTCCGGAAGTTGCCCATTCGGCCAAGGCCACGACCCGTTCATATTCCCTGTTCACAAGAAGACAGAAGTATTCTTTGTTCAATGGCTTCTTTATGGTTTCTTCCAATGTGTAAGGGCGATTATAGCTTGAAAACAAATAGAGGACTTCTTCGAACTTCTTAAAGTATGCCTGCTGATTTTCACTGTTCACGAAATGTTTCCGGTTGAATAACCGGGTGATGCTGTCGAACTCCACCAGCCGGTTCACGATCATCTTTTCCTCTTCAGGTGGAAGATTCTTATCCAACACATATTTCAACACCTGAATATTGGTATCCATCTTTTCAATAATATCCGTCTGTCTGGTCAGGGACATATTATCAGAGAAACGGTTGATGTAATAGATAGGCGCAGTCGTGGTTGAGATCGTACCGACCGACGTGAGTACATCGATGAAGAACTGCTTATCTTCTGCATACTTCATCTCGGGGAAACGGATGTTGTGCTCCTTCAGGAAGGAAAGCCTCATCATCCTTGCAGTCGGCCCGAGGTGGTAGAAGATATGGGGAATGGAATACGGCGAAACGCCTTTCCTCACCTTGCAGGATTCATAGCGTCCCACGAGTTTCTCATTCTTTGAGTTCACCTGAATCGTCTTCCCTACACCGTAATCCGTCTTCGATTCCTCCATGAGATCATATAGTTGGCGGACAGCATCGTGATCCAACCAGTCGTCGCCATCAAGGAACATCAGGTAGGTGGAATTGGCCAAGTGAACCCCGAGATTCCTCGGGAACGCTGGAGTGCCAGTGTTTTCTTCCAGGAATACGGCGACGATATTATCATACAGATCGACAAATTTCTTCAGCATTGGACGTGATTTATCCCCTGATCCATCGTCGATGACAATCGCGGTAATATTGGAGAACCCGAACGTCTGCACGATCACCGAATCGATGGCTTTGATCAGGTATTTCTCCGCATTGTACACGGGGATGACCACCGTCACCTTGGATTTTCTTTTAAGCGCGGCATTATTGAAGACCGTATATGGAACTTTATCAAAATAGGTATCTTTCTCCGTTTTAAATGGCAGTAAATCTAAGAGTTTCAAATTCATTTCTCCCACTATCATAATAGATTGCTTCTAAACAATACCCGTTTCACAAGGAAAATCACCATGATTTCATTTCTTTTATTTCCCAAGGTGAGGGCTTCCAATGATTAGACGTAGATGTCCCGGGGAAAGTTCCATCATTTATCCAAATAAAAAAAAGCTGTAAAGAAAAGAATTGATATCTCTTCCTTACAGCAAGTGGGTATTAGAAGCGCTTATATCCGACAAACTTCGGAGCCCAATAAGTATTATTCAGCTTCGTCACCACAACGCCGCTGTCAGATGCATGGATGAATTCCCCGTTTCCGAGGTAGATTCCCATGTGGCTGATGCCGGCTTTGTAAGTATTTTCGAAAAATACGAGGTCACCCGGAACCGGATTGGAGACGGATTTCGCCTGGCTGTAGTAGCCTTCCGTGCTCGTACGGGAGATGGAGTAGCCCGCTTCATTGAATACATAGTAGATGAACCCGCTGCAGTCGAATCCGGACGGCGTCGTACCGGCCCATTTATACGGGGTGCCAAGGTACTTCTTCGCCACGTTCACGACCGTGGATGATGACGGAGTCTGAGTGCCCGTAGTCGCGGTGTTGACTGTTCCGGTTGAAGTGGAAGTAGAGGTCGAGCCATTCACCTTGAGCTTCTGACCGACATAGATTGTGTTGGACGTAAGCTTATTCCATGACTTCAATTGTGAAATGGTTACATCATATTTGTACGCGATGTAGGATAAAGAGTCACCGGATTTGACCGTATAGCTTCCGGATGTCGACGGTTTTGAAGCCGTCGTAGTCGAGGTCGAAGTGGACTTCGAGCTTCCGGACACGATCAATTTTTGACCAGGATAAATCAGGTCACTCTTTAGATTGTTCCATTTCTTCAGATCCGCTACATACACATTGTACTTCTGGCCGATCTTCGACAGGTAGTCCCCGGATTTCACGGTGTATGTTGTAGTGGATGATGATGATGACGTTGTCGATTTCGACACTTCCAATACTTGATTCACATAGATCATATCGGACTTGAGTTTGTTCATGGATTTCAGACTTGAGACACTTGTATTGTATTTAACGGCGATTCCAGAAAGCGTATCCCCAGACTTTACTTTATAAGAGGCAGCCTCAATCGAATCGACAGCCATAGATGACAGAACAGCAGCAGTTGTAAAAGCGATTATCGTTTTCTTCAAGATCTTTCTCCTTCGCAAATAATGTCGTTTTTGCACGCCTACCCATTATCTCCGAACTAGTCCGATAGGTTAATAGGCTTATTTTCTTATGTGAAGAAAAACATGGAAGAAAGCCCAGTATAATCACGTTTAGTAATTTGTGGTAATGATGGTAGTTTGGTTTGTTCATAGGTGGTTTGGGGTATTTATGGGGGCTGTTTCCTATATTGGGTGTGGAATAAGGAAGTAATTAACATTTTTTGGGATAATAAGGTATAATACTAATCAGAACGGTTTACCGTATTTTGAAGGGAAATGGGGTCGGGTGTTGAAGAGGATTTTGCTTATTTCTTCTATATTGTTTATTGGGATTGTTGTGGGGGTTGTGGTGTGGGTACAGAACGAGGGGCAGACTGCTCCCCTGTCGATGAAGGATAAGATCGAGGCCGCCGCTGAGGAGATTCATGTCCAGGACATTCTGCAGAGCCACTCGATTGATGATGGGTTAGAAGCGGTTTTATTCCTTCTGAAGGACGGTCGGATCGGATATGCCCTCGTAAAGGATGATGAGATTCACCACGTATTGTGGACGGATACAAACCAAACCTATGATCAGTACCAACATCACGTCATCTTACTGGGGAAGAAGGAAGATCCCGCCCATACACGTCTGACGGCGACGATTATACGGCCCCTTGACCAGCCGAAGTACTATCGTACGGTTGAGTTGGGAGAGGGCGAGTATTATCTGGCATCCTTTGAGATTCCGAAAGAGGATGAGCAAGTTCGGTTTGGGGAAGATGGATGGCGGTTTAACTAATGTTGATTAGGAAGCCTTAGTTGGATGGGCTTCTTTTTTTATGGATTGTTGAATAAGGGGACTGCAAGCGCTACTCAAATGCACGAAAATCGGCTGAAATGGAAGGCTGGCAGGGTGATTGATCCTGTGCGCCAGCCCTTTTCTTTCAACTCTAATGGATTTACTTTCAACTTTTGCCGATTTACTTTTAACTTTCGTTGATTTACTTTCAACTTAGATGTTCGACTCATTTCCCACTTTCAACTACGCTACAATACGTTCAACTTCGAGTGGTTACTTTCAACTTTCATTGTTTATTTTCAAGTCTCGTGACAGCTCCTATCTAATAGGAAACTCCACCACAAACATCGTTCCTTCAGACGAGCTACGCTCCAGGCGAAGGCTGCCTCCGTGGGCCTGGGCGAGCATCCGGGAAAACGGCAGTCCCAGTCCGAGACCACGCGTCTTGAGCTTCTTCTCTTCCCCGCGGTAGAAGCGTTCAAAAATCAGTGCTTGTTCGGCTTCCGGAATCCCGCTCCCAGTGTCGCTGACCGATATGGTGCAGGAGTCCCCCGCCCGCTCGAGCTTCACACGCAAACTGCCATCCGCTTCTGGTAGGGCCTGGCGCGCGTTGTTCAGGAGGTTGATGAGGATCTGCTCGACCCGCAGGGTATCCACGTCCGCTTCCATGTCTTCAGGAGGTGTCTCCACTTCCAGCTGGAACGACTCGTTCACCTGGGTCTGCTTCCACTGATTCACGATATCCTCCACAAGGTCGTTCATGGAGACGGTCTCTTTCCGCACGGGGATGGCTCCTGATGAGAAGGAGTTGAAGTCAAGAAGATCACCGATCATCCGCTGCAGGCGGTCCACTTCCTTCAGGGAGATGTCGAGGAATTCCTTCGCTTCGTCCTCGGTCACGACCTCGTCCTTCACCGCCTGGATGAGGCCGCTGATGGAGGTAACCGGCGTCTTCAGATCATGGGTGACACCGGCAAGGAGTTCCGATCTGAGCTGTTCCAGATGCTGAAGCTTCTCGGCCATCTGCTGGAAGGAGTCCACGAGCTCATAAATTTCCTTCTCCTTGGCGGGTTCTTTCAGGCTGACGTTGTAATTCCCTTCGCTTACGACTCTTGCCGCACTCGCGACTTCCGAGATCGGAGCCGACAGCTTGCGTGACAGATAGTAGATGACGAGCCAGCCAAGCAAACCGAGGCTCACCAGGAGGATGGCGAGTAGCCGGTACTCCTGGTTCACTTTCCCGAGATCCTTCTCAAGGTTCAGCATGACCACATAGCCGAGGACATCGTCTCCGTTTTTCACCGGCTGGCTGATGGCGTACGCCTTCCCTTCTTCACCGAGGGCGATTTCCACTTTCCTCTTCTCAAAGAAAGTCGTCGAGATCTTTTGTGCCTGTGGCTGAGCTCCCGGTGGTCCTCCGCGGAAATGGTTCTTGTCGGAGAGGACGTTGCCTTCGGGGTCGACGACGAAGGTGGACGGCGGCTCATCAAGGTTCAGGAGCTTGCTCCGCTCTTCGACGACGTCCTTCAAGACAGGCGGAATGAGGATCTGTCCGTCTTCCGTCACGATCCGGTCGGCGAGCTCCTGGGCCATGACCTGGGTCAGGTTCAGGCGGTTATCGATCGTCGTCTTCCTGATCCAGATCGCCGAGATGAGGGCGATGACGAGGAGTCCGACGACGAGGGTGATGAGGTAGCGGGTCGTCCAGTAGCGGAGGAGCGTCTGGCGGCCCGGCTCTTTAGCCTTGGTGAACACTGAACTGGTACCCCAATCCCCTGAGCGTGCGGATCTCCCCCTGCTCCTTCGGCCACTCCTCCAGTGACTTCCGGATCCGCTTCACGGCAAGATCCACGGCGCGGTCGCTTCCTTCATAATCCATGCCCCACACCCGGTCAATGAGCTGCTCGCGTGTGAACGTCTGATTCGGATGGTCAGCGAGAAAAAGGAAAACGGAAAGATCCCGCGGCGTCAGGGTGATCTCCTCCCCTTTCAAGTGAACGGTATGGGACTGGCGATTTATTTTCAGATCACCATAGAGCCTTACACTTCCCGTATCGTACACGGGGCCGCTCCGCCTCAGGACGGCCTGGACGCGCGCGACGACTTCATCCCCGATGAACGGCTTCGCGATGTAATCATCGGCACCCGATGTCAGCCCCTTGAGGCGGTAGTCCACGTCGCCGAGGGCCGTGAGCATGATGACAGGCGTCGGCGCAAGAGTCCTAATCGACTCCAGGACCGACCAGCCATCTCCGTCAGGCAGCATGACATCAAGAAGCACAAGATCCGGCTGCACATTGGTATAATCCTTCATGGCTTCCCTACCTGAGTACGATTGCACAACGTCAAAGCCGCTTTTCGCCAGGTACGCCTTCAGGACCCTGGATATGGTGATTTCATCTTCAACGATCTGTATGGTTTTCATATGAGAAATCCTCCTATAGAAGCATTATAAAGGAAAAACGGGTGGGGAAGAAATGCTTGGGGAAAAAGAAAGAGTGCCAGGGGGACGGCACTCTCATTTATATGAAAGGGGTCAAAGGGTCACGCTGGTCTGGGATGCATCCAGATCGGTCTTGTCTTCAGACTGATCGCCTTCCTTCGTACTGCTGTCTGGACCGTGATCACCGCCACCGCGCGGGCCTTTCATCTTCACCCCGAGATCCTCAAGCTGCTCATGCGCTTCTTCCCGGGTGATGGTCCCCTCGACCGCCTTCTTCAGGATGGCCTGGGCTTTTTTCTTCGTTGCTGCATCCAGATCGGCAAACGGATCCGGCATCTTGTCGAGGTCCAAGTCGATATCAAGCTCATCAAGCTCCTTCTGCGCCTCTTCCTTCGTGATCATGCCGGCCATGTAGCGGTCGCGGATGTCATGGGTCTTCTGGTGAGTCTCCTCATCCATCCCGTCCGGTCGCTGCGGCATCTCGATACCGAGGTCAGCGATCTTTTCATTCGCTTCTTCCTCTGTCAGATCACCCGACTTCACCTGATCACGGATGTCATCCAGCTTCTGTCTGGTCTCATCATCAAGCTCCATGCCAGGCCCACCGTGATTACCACCGCGCCCCGGACGACGGATCCCCAACTCATCGAGCTTTTCTTTCGCCTCATCCCTCGTGATGGTCCCATCCTCCACCTTGCCCTTGATATCATCCAGCTTGGACTTTGTTTCCTCATCAAGCTGCTGCTTCTCCTCCACCTGCGGCTGATCCGCCGTCTCCTGTGTCGTCGCCGTATACGCAGCCGGCGCCAGGATTCCCAATGACAATGCACCCGCCACCACTTTTGCCGATAGTACATTCAACATCTTACCTACCTCCAGTTCATTTTGAATTTGTAGATTTTAGCCTTGCAAGATTGATTGTAGGGGGTGAATGTGTCAGGAGGATGTCGGGGGAGAAACTTATCTTCCTGAATTCGCTACTAATTCAGGTTTATCCATGGTTATTTCTGTATATAAACCTTTATATAAGAAAATCCCCCACCACGAAACTTTAATACATCACTCAAAGAATGAGACGCATATGCCATCAATTCCAGATTAGAGAAGAGGTTAAGGTATGGGTTATGATTCTTTGATCAAAGCTTTAAAAGACCATAGGAAATCTACCATAGTAATGGAGTGGGAAAATGGACTGAAAGTAAGTGGGAAATTAGATACTATTTTTGAAACAGATAATGGATATGAAGATGATGATGTTAATTTCAAAGAATACGACTCAGCTATATCTAGAGTGGATAACATTTTATCTGAACCATATGACGTGAACAATGTTATTTATAAGTGGCTGGCTAATAATCAGGGTGATCTTATAGAGGTATCACTTTATAATGACTGTCCGAGTATACTTAAACTAACAAACGGAATAACAATCTGGAAACACCGCTAATCCACTATTAAAATATGCAATGAAAACTATTTTAAAGTCGTCACACCAACCCCAAAATGGGTATCTACAACAGGATGCCCATTTTGGGGTTTTTGCTATGAAGTATTATAGTCATCAAATATGAAAACGCTATACATTTTCATTGACAACATGTATATACAAGATTACAATTGAACTATATCTTGTATATACAACACAGTATTTTGGAAGCGTTACCGATAGATTAGGAGTTTCTACTCATTCCATATGGGGAATGGTTGTTACAAATGTAAGCGAACACATTTTGGGAGGGATACACATGAGTGTGGATAGACAATCGGTTAAACAGATCATCGAGGCCATCGGGGGAGCGGACAATATTTCGACCGCGACGCACTGCGTGACACGTCTTCGTCTTATTCTGAAGGATGAAGGAAAAGTAGATAAAGAGAAATTGGATGATATCGATATCGTAAAGGGATCATTCTCTTCAAACGGACAGTTCCAGGTCGTCATCGGGCAGGGGCTCGTCGATAAGGCCTATAAAATCCTTGCTGAGGAAACAGGCATCCAGGAAGTATCAAAGGAAGATGTAAAGAATGAAGCATCCAAGAATTTGAATCCGCTTCAACGGGCCATCAAGACCCTGGCTGACATCTTCATCCCGATCCTGCCGGCCATCGTCATGGCGGGTCTGTTGATGGGGCTGAACAATATCCTTACGGGTCCCGGGATCTTTTTCGACGATAAATCCGTCATCGACGTCTATCCACAATGGGCAGACCTCACCAATATCATCAACCTGATCGCCAACACGGCCTTCACCTTCCTGCCTGCACTCATCGGTTGGTCGGCCATGAAGCGTTTTGGGGGAAATCCGCTGCTTGGGATTGTCCTTGGATTGATTCTTGTCCATCCGGACCTTCTCAATGCATGGGCATACGGATCTGCTGAAAAAATCCCGACGTGGAACATCTTCGGTCTTGAAATCGATAAAATCGGGTATCAGGGACAAGTCCTCCCGATCCTCGTTGCTTCTTATGTATTAGCGAAAATTGAGCGTTTCTTGGATAAACATGTTCATGATTCCATCAAACTGTTGGTTGTAGCACCTGTTGCCTTGCTCGTCACTGGACTGCTTTCATTCATCGTCATCGGTCCGATCACGTTCTTCATCGGTAACCAACTGACAGACGGCGTCATCTGGATCTTCAGTCACTTCGGTTGGCTCGGTGGCCTACTGTATGGTGGATTGTACGCAGTCATGGTCATCACCGGGATGCACCATACGTTCCTGGCCGTCGACCTGCAGCTCGTATCCAACACAGGCGGAACATTCCTATGGCCGATCCTGGCACTATCCAACATCGCACAAGGATCTGCCGCACTCGCCATGATGTTCCTTGCGAAAAAACAAAACCAAAAGCTGAGCGGCCTGGCCGGTACCTCCGCCCTATCCGCTTATCTCGGAGTCACTGAACCTGCCATGTTCGGGGTCAACCTGCGCTACAAATTCCCGTTCATCGCAGCCATCATCGGTTCCGCCGTCGGAGGCGTCCTGCTGGCCACAACAGGCACCGAAGCCTTCTCCATCGGCGTAGGAGGAATCCCAGGTATCTTCTCCTTCAAACCGCAATACTACCTGACATTCGCCATCGGAATGGTCATCTGTATCATCATCCCATTCCTGCTCACCATCCTATTTGCCAAATTCAGCAAAAACAAAATCAGCTAAAACAGTTGAACCAACTTGTATATACAAGTTAAAATGAGGGAGCGACAAGGACAACCAGTCCCGCTCCCTTTTTACTAACTAAAAAGAAAAGCAACCTGGTTAGGTCGCTACACACAATTGATTTTGGACAGAATGGGGAATGGTAGCCTTAAAGAGAAGGGGCATGTATATAAACAACCATGAAGTAGGACAGGAATGTCGAACATACCATCCTACCTACCACCATAAAGTGCCTTGCAGCGAAGGCCACCTGACTCCTACGGGAATAGAGGGTAGCTTGAGACCCTGGAGGCGCAGCCGAAGCGGCTCAACACCCTCCCGAGGAAAGCAGGTGGCCGCAGCGGAAAGGCACGAACCCAATCAAATAGTCTATGAAATAGAAGAATTTTTTCACACCTATTAAAACGGATGTCGAACATACCATCCTCTCTATCACAACAAGTGCCTTGCAGCGAAGGGCGGCCGACTCCTTCGGGAATAGAGGCAAGCTTGAGACCCTGGAGGCGCAGCCGAAGCGGCTCAACTGACTCCCCGAGGAAAGCGGACGACCGCAGCGGAAAGGCAAGAACCCAATCAAATAACCCATGAACCACACCCTAAAAAACCACACTAAAAGGAAGGTGTCCCAAATGACCCAACAACCACAACCATGGTGGAAAAAAGCAGCCGTCTACCAGATCTACCCCAAAAGCTTCAACGACACAACAGGAAACGGAGTCGGAGACATCCAAGGCATCACCCAGAAACTCGACTACCTCAACAAACTCGGCGTCGACGTCATCTGGCTCACCCCCATCTACGAAAGCCCGCAGCGCGACAACGGCTACGACATCAGCGACTACTTCTCCATCCACGCCGAATACGGCACCATGGAAGACTTCGAGAACCTCCTGAGCGAAGCACACGCCCGCGGCATCAAAATCATCCTCGACATCGTCATCAACCACACCTCCACAGAGAACCAGTGGTTCATCGAGTCACGTCAGTCAAAAGACAGCGAATACCGTGACTTCTACATCTGGCGCGATGGCAAGCCCGACGGATCCGAGCCGACGAACTGGCAGTCGAAGTTCGGAGGAAATGCCTGGCAGTATGACGAAGCGACCGGTCAATACTACCTTCATCTCTTCGACGTCACACAGGCAGACCTCAACTGGGAAAATGACGCTGTCCGCCGCAAGCTCTATGACATGATGCTCTTCTGGCTAGATAAGGGCGTCGACGGCTTCCGCCTGGACGTCATCAACTTGATTTCAAAAGATCAGCGTTTCCCTGATGACGACGGCTCCACGGCTCCCGGAGACGGACGCAAGTTTTACACGGACGGTCCTAAGGTCCATGATTACATGCAGGAGATGAACCGTGAAGTCTTCTCGAAGCACGACATCATGACCGTCGGGGAGATGTCGTCTACGACGATCGATAACTGCATCAAATACTCACGTCCGGACCGGAACGAACTCAGCATGACGTTCAACTTCCACCACTTGAAGGTGGATTACCCCGGCGGTGAGAAATGGACGGTCGCCGACTTCGACTTCCAGCAGCTCAAGGACATCCTTTCCACCTGGCAGAAGGAAATGCACGACGGCGGAGGATGGAACGCCCTCTTCTGGTGTAACCACGACCAGCCACGGATCGTGAGCCGCTACGGAAATGACGGAGAGTTCCATAAGGAATCGGCGAAAATGCTCGCCACAACAATCCACATGATGCAGGGGACGCCTTATATTTACCAAGGAGAAGAATTCGGGATGACGAATCCGAAATTCACGAGCATCGATGAGTACCGGGACGTGGAGTCGATCAATATGTTCAACATCATGAAAGAACAAGGGAAATCGGAAGACGAAATCCTTGAGATCCTGCGTCACAAATCCCGCGACAACTCCCGTACTCCTGTTCAGTGGGATGGAAGTGAAAATGCAGGATTCACTACAGGACAGCCCTGGATCCCTGTTGCAAAGAACTTCCGGGAGTTTAACGCTGAAGCCGCAATGGATGATCCATCATCTGTGTTCTATCATTACCAAAAGCTGATCAAGCTAAGGAAAGAGTACGACGTGATTACGGATGGTGATTACCAGCTCATCCTTGAAGACGACCCACACCTGTTCGCCTATGTGCGCAACGGAGAGAATGAGAAACTGCTGGTGGTGAATAATTTCTACGGAACAGACGCCACATTCACCCTGCCTGAAGAGGTGGACGTGAATGGGTGGACGAGTGACATCTTGCTCTCCAACTATGAAGATACCGCCAATGTTTATACCCATATGAACCTCAGACCTTATGAATCCGTCGTGTTCCGCTTGACGAAATAAGTTCACCATACAAAAACCGGGCAGCCCCTTCAGGCTGCCCGGTTTTTATATGGTGATCATATCAAGCCAGGACTTAATTCGTTGATGATCCTCCTGGCTTTGGAGACCATCGGGGATGGCAAGTCATCAAGGGCGAAGTACCTGAGCTCCCGGGATTCTCCACTGGCCTCGAGGGTCCCTGTGACAGTATGCGTCACGTACACCGCTGTGACACCGTAGATTTGATCGCCGTTCGGGTAAGTGTGGCACTCATCCGGTCCCGAGAGGATCCGGATGAACTGCAGCTCCCCTGCGAGGAGCCCCGTTTCTTCATGAAATTCCCGGGCAGCCGTCTCTTCAAGGCTTTCCCCATACTCCATCACACCGCCGGGAAGCCCCCATATATCGGCATCCGTCCGGTACTGAAGGAGTAGTTCTTTCTTCTCATTTATACACAGGACAGTGGATCCCACCACCATAAGTGGCCGGGTTCCCACCAATCTCCTCATTTCCCTGATGTAATCACTCATCCCCACACCCTTTGGATGACAGGTGCGTCTATCGTGAAATCCAACCGATAGATATCCGGGTTTGATAGGGTCTTCCACTGTGTGAAACCGAACGCATCATCGAATTTTTTCAGCAGAAGAGCCATCAGATTCCCATGGGTCGCCATGACCGTGACGGAGTGATGACCTTGAAGGATCTGATCGATTACCTCCATTCCCCTCTGCATCGCTTGGAGGCTCGACTCTCCTCCTGGATATGAAAGCTCCAGATCTGTGAAGGTCCGTTCCAGCATCGTGAGCCAATCGGGATGATACTGCCCCGTCAACACCCTTTCCGAGAGGCGGGGCTCTTCTACAAGGCGGATCCCGTGATTCTCTGCCAGCCCCTTTACCGTCTGGACCGCCCTTAGATAAGGACTCGTCAAGATGGTATCGACATCGATATCTTTAAAAAATGCCGTGATACGCCCCGCCTGCTCTTCTCCTTCTGCGGTCAAGCGGGCATCAGGTGCCTGCCCTTCAGCTTTACAGTGGCGGACGAGATAGATGGTTTTCTCCATGTTCTTTCCCCCTTTTATGTCATTATTCGATTCATGTAGAATAATACCCTTTTTTGTAAAAAGTTTGATTATATTCTCTGAATATGGGTATATAGTAACCTGTACCTTATCTCCTCTCAACTACCTCCTTTTTTGGTATCTTAGACCTATTTATCTTAAATGTTTCCATTTGATACCATAACATAGGTATATACAACACATTTTTGAAGGGGCTGAATCCTTTGTCCTACCTATCATTCATGGTCACGCAGATCGGGGAAAAGCGTAAGCAGCTTGAACGTCTGAGGACCTCCAAAACCAACATGAATCAACTCCAAGGTGAATTCAATCAGTATACTCAAAAAGTAAAGCAACCCGAGCTCAGTGCAACGACCTGGCAGGGGACCCGTGCCAACGAGTTTGAAGAAGTCCGGGAACAGTTCAATGAAGCCTATCGGGATATCTCCCAAAGTCAGATGGACTCTGCCATCACATCCATCGAATCGAAGATTTCCTCTCTCGAAGCAGAGATCGCTGCCCTTGAAGTGAGTATGGACAAAGAGGTCAAGCGTCTCGAAGAAGAGAATAAGAAGGACCCAATGATGTAACGAACCTCTTGAGAAGGGATTTAGTCCATGACACCAGAACAACATTTCAAGCGGAATACATACCGCATGATTCTGCTCGTATTCGGAATTCTTGGCCTGATAGTGGGAATCATACCACTGATCACTGCCTTGAGTATGATCAGCAAGCATCCTCTTACGGATTATCTTGCCTTCTTGATCGCCGGGGGTGTGAATATCCTTGTTGTTGGCATCATCTTTTGGATACGCGCACGCTTCTTTCCAAAGGTGTCCGCGTCCGAGGTTCAGCCTTCAACGCCCGGTCCACCTGAAGAACTGACGCCACTGAAGAAGTTTTTGAGAATCGCGATTCTCGTTTATGCACTCTTCATCGTAATCGCGTCGACAATTTCTTCCGGCACTTTGTTCATCGTCTCTCTCATCCACGGCGAGCTCACTTGGAAGAATGTAGCGGGAATCGCATTCGTGCTTGTCTTATCATACGGATTTGCAGGCATCATCCTGTGGATCCGTTCCAGGTTTTTAAGGAAACCCGCATAAAAAGGACTGCCCCATCAGGAGCAGTCCTTTTTCTCATTCCTCGTTATCGCTTGCCTGGAAGAAGATCGCTACAACCTTCCATCCGTCATCCTGACTCTTGAATACCGTTACCTGACGGCCGGATCGCGTCACTTCTTTCCCGCTGTCGGGATCCTTGGTGGTTGCGCTGATTTCAGCGTATACGTCTGCCTTCGCTTCATTGAAGTTGATGATCTTGACGTTTTCAGCTGTACGCTTCGAATCGACAGAATCGAAGATCTGCTTCACGTACTTTTCTTCATCTTCATATTTGAAGTTGATCGGTTGTTTCGAGATGAGATTCATATACGCATCATAGTCCTTCTCATTGAAGGTCTTGATATATTGATCAAACGTCTGGGTCAACTCTTCTTTATCTTCTGCAGGGATTCCTTCTGCTTCCTCCAGCTTCTGGGCCCGTTCGACAATTTTGTCATTTTCGGAGGTCGGGAGCTCTTGCTGAACTTGTTCCTCGCTCTTTTTGCTTTCATCCGCCTTGGATTCTTCAGAAGTCTTCTTGTCTTCCTTCTTCTCTTCGTCTGCGCTGCACGCCCCGAGAAGCAGCGTACTGATGCCTATACCCAACATGATTTTTTTCCAATGCTGTTTCGACAATGCTCTTCACCCTTATTCATTAGATTTGCACTACCTCCATTCTATTGAAAATATTCGCAACACTCAAGTCGATTCTCAATTCTTTGTGACAGATATGGTAAAATGAGAGCAGGTGATCATAATGACAAAACGGAATAAATATTATCAGATCTATACCGATTTATCGGACCATATACAGAACGGTACCTACGCACCCGACACGATCCTCCCTTCGGAGAATGAACTGTCCGACATGTACGATACCTCCCGGGAAACGATCCGCAAGGCGCTTACGATGCTTGCACAGAACGGATACATCCAGAAGCTGCGCGGAAAGGGATCCCTTGTCCTGGACGTATCCCGGATGAACTTCCCCGTCTCGGGACTCGTGAGCTTCAAAGAACTGCAGCAATCCATGGGCCGCGAATCGATCAAGACACATGTTCACCGTTTCGGTCTCATCCTGGCTGATGATCAGCTCGCCTCCCTTCTCCAGACCACCGTCGGCGATGAAGTATGGGAGGTGGCCCGCTCCCGTGAAATCGGCGGGGAACGGATCATCCTCGATAAGTCGTATTTCCTGAAGTCCCGCGTCCCTCTCCTCACCCAGGAAATCTGCGAGAATTCGATCTATGAGCATCTTGAAGGCACCCTCGGTCTCCCCATCGATTTTGCCAAAAAGGAAATCGTCGTGGAGCCCTGTACGGAAGAGGACGAAAAGCTCTTGGATCTGAAAGGGTATGACCATGTGGTCGTTGTGCGGAACATGGTCCACTTGAAGGACGCCGTCCGGTTCGAATATACCGAATCACGCCACCGGCTGGATATGTTCCGGTTTGTGGATTTTGCGAGGCGGAAGCATTGATAGAGGAAGAGCCATGGTGGTTGCCGTGGCTTTTTTCTGCAAAAAAAGAAGGCAGCCAGAACGGCTACCTTCTCAAAATCCGTATTATCGTACTTCCACCCAACCATTTTTGATGGCTGTGACAACTGCTTGCGTTCGGTCGTTCACATTCATCTTCTGAAGGATGTTACTGACGTGGTTCTTGACGGTTTTCTCACTGATGTAGAGTGCTTCACCGATACCACGGTTGCTCTTCCCATCTGCAAGCATCTGCAGGACTTCACACTCACGGCGTGTGAGGAGGTGAAGCGGGCGGCGAACTTCGGATTGCTGGAATCCGCCAGAGTTGGATGCATTCGCAAGGCGGCGGTATTCGGCCACCAGGTTGTGCGTCACTTTCGGATGGATGTATGATCCACCTTCAGCCACGATCTTGACTGCTTCCACAAGAGCGTCGGAATCCATTTCTTTAAGAAGATAGCCGAGTGCTCCTGTTTTCAGAGCATGGTTTACGTAGTTCTCATCATCGTGGATGGAGAGGATGATGACTTTTGTCTCCGGATATTTATCCATGAGCTCGCGCGTTGCCTCGACGCCGTTGATTTCGGGCATATTGATATCCATGAGGACGACATCCGGCTCGTGCTCTGCCACCAGACCTGAGGCATCAGCTCCGTCATCCCCTTCTGCTACTACGTTGAATGAAGGTTCGAATTCCAAAATCCGTTTTACCCCTTCACGAAATAGCTGATGATCATCGATGATAACGATATTAGTTGTTGCCATGTCATTCGCCTCCCTAAACCTTAGAAAAATTTACATATTCAGAGGTACGCGGATCAGTATGACTGTCCCGCCTCCTACTTTTGAGTCGATCGTGATGTCTCCTTCCAGAAGGTCGACACGCTCTTTCATCCCCATGATGCCAAAGGATCCCGTTTTTTGTGTATGTAGATCGAATCCCTTGCCGTTGTCTTTGATGACGACGGTTATATTGTCTTTCTTTACTTCCACTTTTACTTGAATGTGTGTGGCCTCGGCATGCTTGAGCGAGTTCTGGACGCTTTCCTGAACCATTCTGAAGAGGGCGACTTCGAACTTCGGCGGGAGCCGGATATCGAGACCCATGTTGATGAACTGGATGCTCGTCTTATCGTTGTATTCTTCGATGGTACTCAAGTATTTCTTGAGTGTCGGCACGAGTCCCAAATCATCAAGTGCCATGGGACGCAGGTCGTAAATGATTCGACGGACCTCATAGAGTGCCGAGCGGACCATGCGTTTCAGATCGCGGATTTCCTTGATCGCATCATCGGTCGTCTTCTCACGGAAGACCCGTTCGATGAGATCGGAACGGATGAGGACGTTTGCCATCATCTGGGCCGGTCCATCATGGATTTCCCTGGAGACACGCTTGCGCTCATCTTCCTGGGCTTCAATGATCTGGAGGCCGAAATCCTGACGCTGCTTCGCGTCTTCAAGGGCTTCATTCACTTCACGTAAATCACTGTTCAAATAATTGAGAACCACGGAAATCTGCGAGCAGAGATTCTCTGCCTTATCGATCGTTTCCCCCAATGACCTCATACGTCGTTCAAGTTCATCGCGGCGATCGCGCAGCTGCTTTTCCTGCTGTCGGTTCATAAGAAGTTTCATCTGGAAATCGTGGGCTTTTTCATAGGCGTCCCTCACCTGGTCTTCGGAGTAGGTCTGAAAATGCTTGCTCACCTCAGAAAGCCTCAGGCGTGCGAGCCTTGACCTCTTGTGGAGCTCATCCCCCTCGTCGATGACCTGAAGGACCTTATTCTTAACATCTAATAGTTCTTGCATTAAGTCTTGGTAATCATTACGGCATTGCTCACCGATCTGAAAGATTTCACCCTTGCTCTCATCGACCGTGTCGATCATCTTCTCAAGGATTCCATCCAGGATCTTGGTGTCGATTTTTTTCAGTGACACGGTACACCCCTCTTTTGTTCCACGATAATCATGGACATCGATTAGAGTTGGAAACGCTATACTTCTATACTAAGTACACATCCAACAATGTTCAACACGTTTCGGGTGAAAAGACAGTGACCTAAGTCCCAATCAGCATCGAAACATCGCATTCTCTAACCATTTCCATAGGGATAGTTGAAACTCCTTTATTCATCTAGGCATATTCCTACATCCTTTACATACCCAAGGAAGGCATTGGGAAAAACCTGTACCTTTCCAGGAGGTAGAAAGTATGACTATCAGCGTCCATTATACCATGTCGCCTATAGGAGGAGATTAAAGTTTCATTACATTGTATTACCATTATTTCATGTAATACCAACTATTCCCTCGAACGAAGTCGTTCCCTTGTGCATTATGATTCATTTTTTTATATAGTAGGAATAGAGTATTCACGCCGATAGGAGGTAAGCGAATTGCTTCATAAATATTATACTGTAAAAGGACCCGGCGAGAACGAGATCGTCATCGAGCGCTCACGCTTCATCGCCCATGTAGCCCGTGCGGAAACCGAAGAAGACGCTCAGGCGTTCATCGCCGATATCAAGAAGAAGCATTGGGACGCAACGCATAACTGTTCAGCCTACATGATCGGGGAGAACAACCTCATCCAGAAGGCCAATGACGACGGTGAACCAAGCGGAACGGCCGGCGTTCCCATGCTTGAAGTGTTGAAGAAACGCGACCTGAAGGATACCGTCGTGGTCGTCACCCGCTACTTCGGTGGCATCAAACTCGGTGCAGGCGGCCTCATCCGTGCGTACGGAAAAAGCACATCCGAAGGCTTGAACGCGACTGGTGTCGTCGAACGGAAGCTTATGCGCATCATGAAGACAAAAATCGACTATACTTGGCTCGGAAAAGTAGAGAACGAAATCCGTTCCTCTCACTACCAGCTCAAAGAAATCCACTATCTCGACGCTGTCGAAGTAGAGGTCTATGTCGAAGAAGCAGCGAAGGATGACTTCACTTCCTGGATGACCGAACTCACCAATGGACAAGGTGAAATCAGTGAAAGCGAAGTGGAATATTTGGAGACGCTTATATAAACACTAAGGAGACAGATTCCACGGGATCTGTCTTTTTTCATCAAGTGGAGTACGATGGATGGAAAACGGGTATGGAACCATGTTGAGCATGATTGAAGTTGGCTCTAATGTATACCTACTATCTAGAGGATTGCAGCCGCGGGGTTTGTCCCGCTTTTTTTGTAAGTGTACTGTAATAAAAATTTCATTTTACGGTGGTTATGTAACATAGTACAATTGAGCTTAGGTAAAAAACGCGAATATTCTTAGATATTGTAGGTATTACTCGAAAAAAGGAGCTTCTTAAATATGTCGCATAACGGAATATATCGAGATGATCACATCATGAAAAAGAAGAAACGCCGCAGAAGAATCTTCTTCTTCCTCATCATCCCCCTTCTAATCGTCACCTTTTCAGCCGCCGCATTCGGTGCAGTCGTTCTAAAAAAAGCAGAAACCGTATTCAATAAATCCTACGATAACATCGACGGCCGTGAAAAATCCAACCTCCGCGAAACCGCAGTGAACCCCGACGTTGATAATGTATCCATCCTGTTCATCGGTGTCGATGGCAGTGACGTACGCGGAAACACAAAGGACCGCTCAGACGCACTGATGCTTGCCACCTTGAACGAAAAAGATAAATCAGTGAAACTTGTCAGCATCCCGCGTGACTCGTATGTCTACCTGGAAGACGCAGGCTATAAAACGAAAATCAATCACGCCCATGCCTACGGAGGACCGAAAGCCTCCATCGAAGCAGTGGAACAGCTCATGAACATCCCGGTTGACTACTACGTGAAAATGAACTTCAATGCCTTCATCGATGTAGTCGATGCCCTTGAAGGCATAAATGTCGACGTTCCATATGAATTAAAAGAGCAGAATTCAAAGGACAAAGCCAATGCCATTCACCTGATGCCTGGCGAACAGACCCTGGACGGGGAAGAAGCCCTTGCACTGGCAAGGACCCGACACTATGATAATGACATCGAACGCGGTAAACGCCAGCAGATGATCCTCCAGGGAATCGTGAAGAAAGCTGCTTCGGGCAACGCCATCACGAAGTATGACGACATTCTTGAAGCGATCGGGAACAACATGGCCACCAACATGACGTTCAGCGAAATGAAAGCTTTCTCCAGCTACGGCTTGACCAAGAAGCTGTCCATCGAGAACATCACCCTTGAAGGTGAAGACACCTACATCGACGGCGTATACTATTGGCTCCTCGACGAGACAAGCGTCGCCAACACCAGCCTGGAGCTGAGAAACCACCTTGGACTGTCCCAATCGCAGACAGCGGATAACATCAACACCGAAGAAAACGGTGAAGAAACCGACCCTTATGGCACCGAAGATGATACGACCACTACAGAAGAAGAAAGCGATCCTTACAGCGAGTCTACCGATGAATCCGGAACGTATGATGATACTTCGGATGACACCGGAACCTATGATGAAACCGGAGAAGATACGGGCCCTGCACTGGAAGAGATTCCTCATGCAGAGACCGAATCCGATCCTTATGCAGAACAGTGATTGAAGAGCACCCGCCTGGATGGCGGGTGTTTTTTGTTGTGGTGGGAGGTGTGGTGCGGTGGTGCCAGGCACCTTTTGCTGTTTTGGTGCCAGGCACCTCTCTCCCTTTTTGTACCTGGCACCTTTTCCCCTTTTTGTACCTGGCACCTTTTCCCCTTTTTGTACCTGGCACCAAATGGCCGTTTGGTGCCAGGTACAAAAAAACACTCCCCTCAACCCACCAAACGCAAAAAAACAGCCACCCCTCAGGGTTGGCTGCTTTCTGCATCAAACATCTTACTTCTTACTTGTCCGCGCCTTTACGAACTTGATGAGCGGTTGGTAGTTGGAGTTGACCAAGCCGATGCTCTCGATGAACCATTCGATGGCGAAGAGCAGGATCGTCAGGATGATCAAGCCTCCCCAGACGGTGGACATGGAGAAGATGATGGCGGCCAGGCTGAACATGGCAGCCATGGCATAGATGATGATGACGGTTTGTTTATGACTGAAGCCCGCCCTCAGCAAGCAGTGATGAAGATGGGATTTGTCCGGTGCGGACAATGGGCTTTTGTTCTTGTACCTTCTGAGTATGGCGAAGAAGGTATCTGAGATCGGTACTCCAAGAATGATGAACGGGATGACGAGTGAGACCATCGTGACGTTCTTGAATCCGAGGAGGGCCAGTACGGATATGATGTATCCGAGGAAGAGGGAGCCGGTGTCCCCCATGAAAATCTTGGCCGGATGGAAATTGTAGTACAGGAAGCCAAGGGAGCTTACGAGTACGATCATGGCGAGCGTCATGACGAAGATATCGCCTTTCAGCATGGCCATGAAGCCGATGGTGGCAAGTCCGATGGTGCAGACACCCGCTGCCAGCCCGTCGAGGCCATCAATGAAGTTGATGGCATTGGTAATCCCGACGATCCAAAGGATGGTGATCGGGATACTGAGCAATCCGAACTTCAGCTCTGTGTCGAAGAACGGAATATTGATGAAGTTGATTTTCACGCCACCTAGGACGACGATGAGAGCCGCTGCAATCTGGCCGACAAACTTCCATTTTGCTGATAGCTGGAAAATGTCATCCGCCATCCCCGTCAGGAGGATCACGCCGCTTCCGATGATGATCGGGAGGGCGTATTGATCTTCAGGACGGAGGATGAGATATCCCGTGATGAATCCGATATAGATGGCCAGTCCGCCAAGGCGGGGCATGATTTTGCTGTGCACCTTGCGATCCTCCGGTTTGTCGGTCGCACCCACTGCGAATGCAAACCGCTTAACAAGGGGTGTGATCGCGATGGTGAGGGCAAAGCATATGAGTAATGTCAGAATTAACATTGGCATTGTTATTGTACACCTCTTAATCGTTAATCTACCCGGTTGGTCGATTGATGAATACAGGTAATTCTTAGATGCGGCTATCCGAGCAGCCTCAAATATACATTATAAACGTTCTTGGCGAAATGCTCTACTGAAAAATTGTCCCTGCTGTGCATTCTTAACTTTTGTCCTATTTCATGGAGGCGTTCACTCTGCTTCAGTTCAATGGCGGTGAGAAGCTTTTCCGTCAGGCTCTTCTCATCATCGATTGGGACGATCCACCCGTAGTCTTCTGATGGGATCAGGCGGTCAACCCCACCGACGTCCGTGGTGATAACGGGAACATTGGAACGTGCGGCCTCTAACAGTACAAGAGGAAAGCTCTCACTATAGGATGTAAGGAGTACAAGGTCCGACAGAGGATATAATCGCTCAACATCATTGCGGTGACCAAGGAAGCCTACGCAGGATGAGAGTCCGTTAGCCTGGACGAAGGCTTCCAGTCCTTCCCTTTCCGATCCGTCACCGACGATGAGGAGTTTGATTCCGGTCTGGTGGTGGTGTTGAATCAGGTTTCGAAGTGCGGTGAGTGCCAGCTTATGGTTCTTCACTGCTTCGAGCCTGGCCACCATCAGCATAACGAAGTCTCCTTCTTTTACCCCTAATTCTTCCCTTTCAAACGGTTTCGACAGCGGTTTGTCGAAGTCGATTCCGTTCAGGATGACGGTGATCTTTTCCGAGGGGATGCCGAGATCCATCAGGATGGTTTTGAACCGCTCCGAGATGGCAAGGAAATGGTCTGCCTGCTTGAGGGCATTCAGGTTGGTCCTGGTGAAGACTTTCCCGGTGATCCCCTGGCCCATGAAGTCATCACGGGGATCACTATGTACAGTCACCACCCACTTCACGCCTGTCCTTTTCCGGATGAAGGGGGCATAGCAGTTCGCTCTCGCTCCGTGGGTGTGAATCATGTCGATTCCATGCTTTCTTATAAAGGTACCAATTTTTCTGACAACCGTAAAGTCGAATTTTGACTTTTGATCAAAATTTACCAGTTGGATGTTCTGCTCAACCCCACGCTTATACATTTCTCCTTTTTCAAAAACTCCGAGAAAAAATTCTTCCCGGCTCAGTTCATTTAATAAGGACAGGATGTGAAACATACCTCCGCCGCTTTCGTTGCCGGCATTCAGGTGCAGAATCTTCACGGTGGGACCTCCCAGCGTTAGTGTTTGGATTTCATGACAGTGATGATGAATTGTGGAAGCACGAGCATCCTTCTCCAGCGGGAAGGCTGCTTCAGGAGACGGTAGAACCACTCCATGTACACTTTTTGGAATAGTACCGGTGCTCTTTTGACGTGACCGGCCAGGACATCGATGCTGCCGCCGACTCCCATGAAGACCCCTTTTTCCACTTTGGGCAGATTGGCCGCGATCCATTTCTCTTGCCGCGGGAACCCAAGGGCGACCAGGATGACATCCGGTTTGGTTCGCTGGATGTCTTCAATGATGGTTTCATCGTCATCTTGGAAATAACCGTGATGATGGCCGACAAGATCGAGCTTCGGATATTTTTCCTTTACATTGCGGACCGCTTTTTCGATGATTTCTGGTTTAGCACCTACAATATAGAAGGAAATGGGGTTTTCATTCCCGAGTGCAAGCAAGTCCTCCATTAGTTCAAAACCAGGCACGCGCTCAATCAGGGGTGTCTTCTTCATCTTTGAGGCGATGATCACACCGATGCCGTCGGGGACGATGATGTCGGCCGTCTTAAGTATGGCGTGGTATTCCCGGTCTTCCCTCGCCTGCATGACGATTTCTGGATTGGCCGTGACCACAAGTGCTTTCTTTTCTTCTTTTATATACTGATGATAGAGATCATGTACGACCTCGGATTTACGTTGATTCACAAAAGGTACGTCGAGTATGGTGATGGTTTGATTTGTCATTATCGTGTCTACCTCTCTTGTCGATTCTCCCCTTTATTCTATCCCAGCCGCCCCGCTACTGAAACAGTTATTGTGTTACAACTCCATGACGTTGGAGGAATTTCCGATTCGATTCTATAATAAGATAGATTGTCGGCGGATGGTTCCATGTCATCAATTTTTTACCATTCCTTTAGGAATCTTTACAAAATGTTAAATAAAACAATAAATTCGTTTATTAAGCTTATACTAGGAAATAACCTCTCAGAAGGGTGGTCATGTTTTGTTGTCGAAGCTTCAGCATCTGGTATTGTTGGCGGTCATTGCGCTAGTGGTACCTTCCGTATTTACACATCCGGTGGTTGCCTATCTCTCCACCCTCCTTAGCTTATTCTTCATTGCATGGAATAAGAAGAACGGATTGTTGCTCTTATTCATATACTTCCCAATCCGCCCGTTCTTACTAGAATTGAATCCTGGCTTCAAGCTCATGGGCGACTGTCTGCTGATCGTCTTGTTCCTTGCCGCCCTTTACGGGTTCATCCGGGACCGTGGTTCGTGGAAGACGTATGCCTTTACGGGCTTCATCCTGCTGTTCTGTCTCGTCGGGACGATTGCAGCCTTTCAGACGGGCGTCGGCCTGTCTGCCATTATCTTTCAGAATCGCGCCTATCTCATCACCTTCCTGATCCTCTTCATCGTCGGTCAGTGGAAGATGAATAAAGAAGATATCGGATATTTCCTCCAACTCTCTATCGTGATGGGGTCAATCCTGTCTGTACACGGAATCATCGAGTACCTCTTTTCTAGGACATTTCTTGTTCCGGAGGCATGGACGAACTGGAATCTGTCCTCTGTAAATGAGATGAGGGTGTACGGCCTGACGGCGAATCCGAACGTACTTGGTACATATTTATCCATCTGTCTCTTTATCACCCTTTATGTCCTGTCCGTTGCGAAGCGATGGCGGATCCTTTACGTCCTTGCCTCCATCCTGATGCTCGGCACCCTCTGCCTCACCTACTCCAGGGGTTCGATCCTGGCATTCGGGATTGCCTTCATCGTCTATGTGCTGTGGAAGAGGGCTTGGAAAATGGGGGCGGGACTGATTCTATCCATTGTATTGGGGCTCTTCCTCATCTATTACCCTGCCGGTATTGCACGGGAAGAGATCGACGCCCATACGATCAGCGATGGGCATATGCCCGATGTTCCACAGGAAGAAGTTGAGCCTGACAGCGCACCGCCGCCGAATGAACGGTCATCCGCATTCTCCAATCGCTTCAAGGAAATATTCTCTGACGACATCATTGAGAAAAGCAGCCAGTGGGGCAGGCTGTATGTGGTATTCAAGGGGCTTGATATCTATCTCATGAATCCTGTGATCGGGACAGGATTCGGGACGTTCGGGGATTCTGCGACGCTGAGCTACGGGACACCGATCGCCGAGAGGTATCAGCTGCCGGACAGGATGTACTCGGATAATCAATACATCCAGCTCCTCGTGCAGACCGGGACACTGGGGACAGTGAGCGTCTTAG
Source organism: Rossellomorea marisflavi (assembly GCF_009806575.1). NCBI lineage: Bacteria > Bacillati > Bacillota > Bacilli > Caryophanales > Bacillaceae > Rossellomorea > Rossellomorea marisflavi. The sequence continues at coordinate 3,974,204 of NZ_CP047095.1, forward strand.
CATTTGTGGTGGCGATCTTCATCATCACGTGGAAGAGGAGAAAAGACCCCATTGCTCCGGTGCTTTTCTGCCTGACCCTGGCGACATTGCTCATGGCCCTGTTCTATAATGTACTGGAGGAGAAGATTCTTACGCTGTATTTCTACTCCGTACTGGGCTATTTCCTTACGAAAGAAAGGACGCCCCATTCTCTTGAAAAATGAGGAATTCATATGAAATCGCTCATCAAAGCCGTCGGGCTTGTCACAATCATCTCCGGTCTTGGAAAACTGCTCGGATTCGCACGGGAGAGCATCATTGCCGCGTACTTCGGCACATCTGACGTAGCAGACGTGTTCTTCGTCTCGAGTCTTGTCCCGACCCTGCTCTTCACAGCGATCGGGACGGCAATTCAGGCAGGGACGATTCCGCTCTTCATGGAAGCACGTGAGAGAAGCAAGAGGGAATCTCGGGAGCTCATGAGTCTCCTCGGCACGTTTTTCCTTGTCATTTCCATCGCCTTCATCGCAGTGACGCTCCTCTTCACGGAGCCGCTCATGAAGTTGATGGCACCGGGCTTCACCCCGGGTCAGCTCGATCTAACGGTGGATCTTACGCGCATCATGATCCCAAGTATGATCTTCCTGACGTTGACGGCGATCTCGACAGGAGTGCTGAATGCCAACAAGCAGTTCGTCCTGCCGGCGTTCACGTCGACGGTGCAGAATGTGGTCATCATCCTGGCGACCGTCCTCCTTACGAATACATACGGCGTGTACGGGCTCGCCGCCGGTGTCCTCATGGGTGCTGCCGGACAGTTCTTCATCCAGTATCCTTCGTTCAGGAAAGAAGGGATCGGATTCAATTTCGCCTTCAAGGAAAACAAGGAGCAGATCAAACGCATCATGATCCTGTTCTATCCGATCATCATCGCGGCGATTTCCATCCAGCTGAACAGCCTGGTGGACCGCATGGTGTCATCGGGACTCGAAACGGGAAGCGTCTCGGCTCTGAATTACGGGAACCGGCTTCTCTGGCTCCCCCTCAGCGTGATCCTGACGCCGCTGATCACGGTACTTTACCCGTCACTCGTGGAAGGAGCACTCGAGAGCTACAAGCGATTTTTCACCATCATACATAAAGGGACGGCGATCATCCTGTTTGCCGGACTACCCTTCACGGTGCTGCTTGCCGTGAGTGGGGATGACCTGATCCGTCTGGCCTTCGAGCGGGGAAGCTTCGATGCGGGTGCAACCTCCATCACCTTCCAGGCCCTCTTCTATTACGGGATCGGCCTTGTCTTCTTTGCCCTCAGGGACTTTCTGATGAACGGGTTCTACGCCTTGAAGAAGACGAAGATCGCCATGTACTCTTGTCTCGGTGCGGTCGCGGCCAACGTGGTCCTGAGCATCATCCTGGCAAGGTTCATGGGTGTCGGAGGGATCGCCCTCGCATCGAGCATCTCCATGCTCATCCAGTGCATCGTGCTCTTCAGCTATTTGCTGAAGGGATACGAAGAAAAGAAAACCTACTCAAAACGACTCGGAAAAGAATCAGGTAAGCTCCTCCTCACGACGGCAGGAGCTGCAGCAGGGGCGCTTGCGACAAAGGCCTTGCTCGCAAATGACCTGAACATCATCATCCATACGGCGATCATGACCGCCGTCATCTTCATCATCTATTGTATGCTGGCCTTCCTCTTCAAGGTACAGGCCGTATCACCGCTCACCCAAAAGCTGAAAAGGAGCCGATAACCATGAAGATCCTTTTATCCACCATATTCGAATACCCCCACGAGGGCGGCCTCTCCACCCATGTGGCGACACTCAAGAACGGACTCGAGGCCCTCGGGCACCATGTGGACGTCCTTTCCTTCACCAACCTGAATCCACTCGTGCGAAAAGCATACGCCCAGGCACCGGGATTCATCGCGAGTAAGATCAAACCTGGGTCCGGCCAGCTCATGAACGATCAAAACCGGATGACGCTTATCCACAAAGAAATGAACAAGCTCAAAGGACAGTACGATGTCGTGAACACCCAGGATGTTTATGCCACATTGGCAGCGGAAGGAACCGGGACCCCCGTCGTGGAGACGGTACACGGCTACTATTCCTTCGAGGCCATCAGCCGAGGAGCGATCGCAGAAGGCAGCAAGGAAGACATCACCGTCAGAGAGCGCGAAAAAAGGGCCTACACCCTCGCTGACGAAGTCGTCACCGTCGATCAGCGGATCAAGGAGTATGTGAAGTCCATGTCAGGGGTTGAAGCGACAGCCATCAAGAATTTCATCGATGTGGAAGACTTCGACCCGGGGAAACTTGATCTGTCAGGCATACGGGAGGAATTCGGCATCCCGGCAGATAAGAAGATGCTTTTCGTCCCAAGGAGGATGACGGAGAAAAACGGGGTCATCTATCCGACCCTTGCCCTCAGGAAGGTCCTTGACCGCCATCCTGATACCGTCCTCGTCTATGCAGGGACCGGTGAACAGATGCCCGCCATCAAAAGGGAAGTCGAAAAGCAGGGCCTTGATGGAGATGTCCTTCTCCTTGGCACGGTGCCTCATGAAAAGATGAAGTATCTGTACGGGACGTCGGACGTCGTCCTCGTGCCGAGCGTCCATTCCTACGGTGTCGAAGAGGCTACCTCGATTTCCGCCCTGGAAGCGATGGGTTCACGATCCCCTGTCATCGCCGGCGCCGTCGGCGGTCTGAAGGAAATCATCGAGCACGAGAAGGACGGTCTCCTCGTGACGGAGAAGGATGTGGACGGCCTTTCCGAAGCGATCCTGAAGGTATTGGACTCAACCACATTCGCCGAACAGCTCGCCCGGAACGCCCGGACGAAGATTGAGCAGATGTACTCCCATCACTCCGCCGCCGCACGGTTTGAAGAGATTTATATGAAAGCCGCCAACAAGGCTTGAGCCCATCGCTCAAGCCTTTTCTTATGGCGTATAATCCCAAAGGGGAAATCATACACTAATTCCTATACTCTATTGGGATGTGACTGTATGCGTACGCTTCGAAACCCACTCACTTACATAAATGAACTCCTGTATATCCTGCTCTTCTTCAAAGTGATCCTGTTTCACACGTTCACCGATACCCCCTTATCAAGCGGTGTCTTTTCCACCTCCATCGGTTTCCTTCTTGCCTGCTACGGCCTGTCATTCTTGTTCAGCGGGAAATGGCGTCTTGCATTCAGCGGACTGATTTCCCTCCTTGTGTCCTTCGTCTTCCTATCGAATGCGGTGTACCTGGATTACTACAGCTCCCCCATCACCCTGTCGATCTTCGGGCAGATGGCCAACCTCGGTGGACTCGGCGATAGCATCACGTATCTGTTCAAGCTCCGGTACCTGCTCTTTGTGGCCGACCTGGTCATTCTTCCTTTCTTCCTTTGGAGCAAGTTTCGCTACACGAAAAAAAGAGAGATGGTAAAGGGCGTGATACCCTTTCTCATCCTCGGTCTCCTCTTCCTGGTCATGAAGCCCGCAAAGCTCATGTTCGTTGACGGCATGGAGAACCCGGTCCAGGCCTACGATTCTCTGGATCACGTTGTCCAATACGGCCTCATCGGCCATCACATGCTGGATTCGTATTCCTACATCAGGGACCGGAACTACAAGCTGACTGCCGATGACAGGAAGCGGATCGGAACGGCCTTCGCTGCTGAACGTGACCCGGCCGATCACCCTTATAAGGCCTACGGGAAAGATAAGAATCTCATCATGATCCAGGTGGAGTCCCTCCAAAGCTTCGTCCTGAACGAAGAGATCGGAGGCAAGGAAATCACCCCGACCATGAACCGGATGCTGAAGCACAGCCTGTCCTTCCCGCACTTTTACGCCCAGACGATCGCAGGGAATAGCTCTGACGCCGAATTCCTGACGCAAACCGCCCTATACCCTTTAAAGTCCGGATCGGTCTTCTTCCGCTATCCGTCCAATACGTACCACAGCATCGGAAACTCACTCAAAGAGGACGGGTATTCGACCCTCGGCGTCCATGCAGACGAGAAGACGTTCTGGAACCGTCATCTGATGTATCCGTCCCTCGGCTTTGAGGACTACAAGACCATCGAACAGTTCCCCCAAAAAGAACTCGTCGGAATGGGCGTCGGCGATAAAGAAATGTTCACGGAGACAGCCGGCACATTGAAGGAGCAGCCTTCCCCTTTTACTCCCTGATCGTCACCCTGACCAATCACATGCCGTATGATCTTCCTGTGGAGAAGAAGTCCCTCTCCCTCCCCAAGGAAGTGAACGGTACGTTGCTTGGGGATTATCTCCAGACCGTACGCTATACCGATGAAGCCCTCGGGCTGTTTTTAAAGGAACTGGAATCCGATGGACTGCTTGAGGACTCCATCATCGTGCTGTACGGCGATCACAACGGGATCTTCGAGCGTGATAAGTCCCTGATCGAGAAATGGAAGGGCAAATCGATCTCTACCGAGGAATGGTACCGGGAATACGCCACTGTGCCGTTCATGATCTACAACCCAGGCATAAAAGGAAAGGAAATCGATGCGTATGGCGGCCAGGTGGATGTGTACCCGACGATTGCCTCCATCATGGGGACCTCCTACACATCGGGGCTCGGTGAAAACCTTCTTGGTTCACCGTCCGGGACCGTCGTGATCCCGAGCGGCGGGTATGTGACGAAGTCTTTGATGATCGGGAAGGACAGGATTGTGGAAGGGCTGGGAGCGCAGGAGCAGGAAATGCTGAATACTTCGGAGCTGATTATTAAAGGGGATTTTTTGCATGGTAATGAATAAGCACAAGCAACAGAGGTTTCACTACCAAATTTCGCAATTAGATACAAGGATATAATGACAGGGGGTTAAAATGGATCAACAACAAACAGCTCGGCGACCGCCGCTTTCGTTTTAAACGTACGACCCATACTCTAGGTCCATTGGCAGAAAGAGATGACTGTCAATTTAGGCCAATGCAATCGCCTTGAATTCACACAAGGATGGGATGATTACAATATCAAACTTACACCGACCGTTATCCATTTTGAAAACGACAAAGAAATGGGAGGATTGAAAGGTAGCAATCTAAGGAAGATTTCGCATCCTTCTTCAAAGAGTTCCCCCCAACCAATAATCTGTTTTTTATTAATATGCCCAAGAATCACTGGGCATTTTTTATTTTATTGTTTTAACTCTTCACATCAAATTACACACCCTTTTCGACTACGCATCTTTCGTCTTATTTTCACAATATTCGACATTATCCTTCATATTGAATTTATATCTTAAGACTCACTTCTTTAGGACCTTATATTGAAATACTTATGTTAAATTTCCAGACTTATATATAAATATAATTAAACACAAGGGCAAAAAGAATTATTTTACGAAGTGCTTTTTACCATAATGACCATACTATTCTATGTCGACATATGGTAGAATAACTTTGTCATATAAGTAATTATTTTGTAGATTACTTAACTATTAACTATAATGGAGGGATTATCAAACGCGTATGTTTTCTTACAAAAGAATATTTTCTTCACTGCTTGCACTGACGTTGGTCTTCTCAGGATTTTCTGGTCTGGCTCAGGCAGCATCGAATGATGTCGTGCAGAATGCCCTTGTCAAGAACGCCAAAAGTGATTCAATCATCCATGTTTATTCAGAACCTTCTGAGGACAGCGACATTCTATCCGACCTGGAAGGTGATGCTGTCATTTCTGTAGAAAAGGAAGAGGGTCTTGATCCCTTCTTCACGAAAGTTGCCTATAAGGACGACGAATCAGGGAAGGATATTACAGGTTATGTTCTCTCTGAATTCATTGAAATCACCGAGGAAACAATTGACGAGGACACTGTCACTGAACCTGAAGAGCCGGTCGAAACAGATGAACCGGTCGCAGAGGAACCTTCCGACGTCCCTTCTGAAGAAGTTGCAGAAGAAGACGGGTCAGAAAAACCTGCAGAAGAACCGACAACAGACGATGCTTCTTCTTCAAAAGCCTTTGAAGAAGAAGCGGTCAAAGAAGAGGAAACTCCCAAAGAAGAAACTTCGGTTGAAGAGCCGGATGTTGTTGAAGAAGAGAAAGTTGAACCAAAAACAGCAATGCGCGCTACTACCTTCGCCGCCGCTTCAATGGACATCGGAGGAACGCCTTATGAGGGGATTGCATTAAAAAGCCCCACCGCTGTCTATGAAAAAACCTCTCAGACTTCAAAGAAGCTAAAGACTTACTCTCAAGGAAGCGTCTTGAAGTACAAGTCCTTGAACTCAAATTGGTATGTGGCTACCGTCTATCTGAATGGAAAACCGACAACTGGTTACATTCCTAAGAGAGACGTCAGCAACATTACCACAAAGCAAGTAACCATTCAGGGAGTTGCAGTGAAAGAACCGACACGAATTTACTCTCTTGCTTCCACTGGCTCATCCGTACTAAAGACATATAATCAGGGCAGTTCACTTAAGTATCAGACACTCGCTAATGGATGGTACGTATGCGTCGTTTCAGTGAACGGTAAGTATGTGAAGGGATACATACAAGAATCGGACGTTCAGCAGCCCGTCAGCAATCAAATGACATTAAAGGGTATCACCAAGCAAACAACCAACGTTTACAAAACAGCTTCCACGGGCGCAGGGACATTGAAAAGCTACCCCGCTAACTCTGTTTTGACATACCGCACATTTATCAACGGATGGTATGAGGCTACAGTTTATATCAACGGCAAAAAGACAACCGGGTACATCCAAGCAAGCGACGTTTCAAATGTCAGTAACACTCAAACGGACATTAGAGGCGTAGCCAAAATCGGTATGACTCCGGTTTACAGCGGTATCACTACCGACTCTTCCGTATTGAAGAGTTACCCCGCAGGAACCGTACTTCTGTACAAATCATTCATCAACGATTGGTACGAAGCTACGGTCTATATAAACGGAAAGCGCACCACGGGATATATCTATTCATCCCATGTAACCAACGCAACGAATAGCCCTCAGTCGATGAAGGGATTGAGTATCAATTCAACCAAAGTTTATACCGGTGCAAGCAGTTCTTCCGACGTAATCAAAGAATATCCCAACGGTACTCCGCTTTCATTCAAGTCATTTATTAGCGGTTGGTACGAAACCACCGTTTCCGTAAACGGAACATCCAAAACCGGCTATCTTGATGCAAGTCAGATCGAATTGATCCTTTCTAAACAGGAAGATCAACAGGGTCTTGCATTAAACAGCCCAACCACCGTATACGCAAAGGCATCCACTTCTGCCGATTCCTTGAAATCGTATTCTAAAGGCACTGTTCTTAAATATAAAACCTTGTCCGAAAATTGGTATGAAGCTATTGTTTACATTCAAGGTGAGAAAAAGACGGGTTACATCTATAAAAAAGATGTTAAAACCCTTGGCACAGACGTCATTCAAGATTCCACCGACTACGGATTGACTATTGAAGAAATGCTTGCAAAGCAGATGAAAAACAGTCCTCAAACAGACAAATACCGTAATGATCCAGCTTATATCTATGCAGATTATGTAGATATGAACAAAGGAATCGTAACGGAGAATAAAGTCAACGTCCGTTCATCTCCTACAACAGCAAGCTCAGCAAATATTGTTCAGATGTTGAACAAAGGCGATGGCGTCATGGTCATCGGCAAGTCAGGTAATTGGGTTGAGGTACGGATCACATGGAAGAATGCTACTTCATCCGATGTCATGCAATATCTCAATCCTGACAACGTCATGTTTGGAAGTAAAGAGTACTACCAGTTTCTAAAACTTTCTCTCCCTGCGAATTTGAGCGTATCTGAAATTAATCAAAAAATCCTTAAAGGCAAAGGCATCTTGGAAGGAAAAGGACAAGCATTCGTGGATGCAGCCAATAAGTATAAAGTAAACGAAGTGTACCTCATTTCACATGCTATGCTAGAAACCGGGAACGGTACTTCTAAATTGGCAAAAGGAATCGTTAAGAACGGTAAGACCGTTTACAACATGTACGGATACGGTGCATACGACAGCTGTGCCCTCGAGTGCGGTTCACAAGCCGCATATGATAATGGCTGGTTCACACCTGAAGATGCAATCATCGGAGGGGCACAGAAAATCAGTCAAGGATATATCTATCGTGATGGGTTCCAACAGGACACCTTGTATAAAATGCGATGGAATCCGGAAAGCACACATCAGTATGCAACGGATGTAGGCTGGGCAGCGAAGCAGGTGGGCAGTATATACAATATTTATTCACTGCTTGATAATTACACCCTCTACTTCGATAAACCCTTCTATACTTTGAGTAAATAAGAAAAAGGCTACAGGGATGAGCAATTATCCCTGTAGCCTTTTTGCTATATATTCAACAATATTTTTGCTAGATCTACCAGCTGAATATTCATTCCAACGCTTGGAAAAAGCAACAATGTGATCTTTGTTGAATTTATATTCCTTCAGAATCGCAAGTACTTCATCAGAGGTTAAAGCGACAGGTCCTGGAATAAGATCAAGAAACTCCTTCCACATGCCTCTCTCTTCCATATAGGCATCCCTGTCATACATGAAGAAAATGATCGGTTTCTCCAATAGTGCAAATTCGAACGGAATGGAAGAGTAGTCGGTAATCAAAATATCAGCTACGAACAACAGCTCATTGATATTCCGGTGCGCGGATGCATCTACTACGAAGTCCTTCAGTTCTTCTGGTACGTCGAATTGATTCCGTACAGCAGGATGAAGCTTGATGACCAGCTTATGATCCTCGCTGAATTCCCGGGCAATACTATAAAGATCAAGCTTCATTTCTGCATCGCTCAGGCCTTCTTCACGGTATGTCGGAGCATACAAAATGACCTTTTTTCCTTTCAGAAGGGGGTAAAGACGGTGGATCTTCCCCACTGCTTTTATTTTCTTCTCTTCATTGAAGAAGATGTCGGTCCTTGGAACGCCCATCTTCAGCATACGCTCTTCCCCAAGGCCGAACGCGCGCGAAAAGATCTGCCCCATGACATCCGATCCCACTGCCACCTTCGTGAAACGGTCATACACATTACGGAAACGCCTTTCCGCCAGCTTCCCCCTGCTGGTGATGGAAGGATCCTCCAAGCCAAACTTTTTGATTGCTCCGTTCGCATGCCAAAGCTGGATGCATTCAACCCCCACCTTAAAGTCGGACTTCGCCAGGAATCCATAATAGTTATCGACGAATATAATCTTGGACGTTGCCAAATGATAAACAGAGCGAAGATAGTCCCACGGTTTCTTCCAGCTGAATAAAAGGGTTTCTGCATGGTCGAACTTCCTGAAGGTTTCAACCATCTTTTCTGTTGTTAAAAAAAGAGTACGACAAGAATACTCTTGTCGCATCATCTCTTTGTATATACTTTTGTTATTTTCACTGAACGAAACGACGAATGTGACCTTATCCTGAAGAGGGGACCATTTCCCTACTTTAAAAAGGACTTTGAAAATGAACAAGTATAAGATGATGGCTAGTTCCCTAGCCATTATTAACGGTGAAAAGGTCATTCTTGATTTTGGAAGTGGAGATCCCGATTGTTCTTGGAAGGTAAACAACCTCGCAATGTTCTTTTAGGAAGTCAAATTTGCCCTCCCAATCATCTCCCATGACGAATACGTCGATATCACGTTCTTTCACGTCTAAAACTTTCTGCTCCCAGTCGTTCTCGGCAATAACCTCGTCCACATACCGAATGGATTCAAGGATCATCTTTCTGTTTTCAAAACTGTGATACGATTTTTTATTTTTCAGTTCATTGAACTCATCTGATGAAATAGCCACAGTCAGATGGTCGCCTAGCTGCTTCGCTCTTTTAAGAAGATTGATATGACCCCAATGCAGTAAATCAAACGTTCCGTACGTAATAACCTTTTTCATTCTAGTCTCCTCCTATGATTGTTACTTTGACAGTTTCGCTTTATATTTAATGGCCGTAGTATGACAGATTAACAATAAGACAATTATAGTATTTTTATTTTACAGCAGGTTTATGGGAAATTTACAATCTTGTAATATCTCATGTCGAAAATTGAAATCTTTCCCATCATCATTATTTTAATCGAGCTACATTTTGTTATCAAGCACGTCTTGTGAATAATACGTGAACGCTCGTACCTAAACAACAATACCCATAAGGTAAATCATTTACACTCCATTTACCATCATTACTTTTTTCCATCTATGCCATTTTGGATGGCTTCAACTTGTACACTGTATGCATCACTGTACCATAATTAGAAGGATTACTCGTTTACAAAGTTCTTACGTTTATATGAGAAAGGAGCTTCTTCAAGCTCCTTTCTCACTACTATTTAATAGAAAAACCAAGGTTATTGGCTTTCGTCGCATAGAATTTATATTCTTTTTGGTTATGGATGATTCGTTCATCGGGAAGGATTTTGATATTGATGAGCTTGTATTCATTGTAGCGGACGAACACTGTGTAAAGATCCCGATCAAGATGATCCATTTCATCTGCCTGTACTACAAACGATCCTTCATTACCGTGAATCGAAAATTCACACGATATCTCTTTATCCACTTTCTTTCGATTACGGATCAGGATTGCATTCACATTAGCAACATCCGCCCCGTAAATGCTGAACGTCTGCCTGAACACCCCATCCTTCACCTCTCCACCCGTAGACCAGGCAACCATCGGGACTTCGATGAAACGCTCATCTCCCTCAAGGAAGGGAAGTTCAAAATGAGGGAGGCCATTTAGGATGGTGTAGGTTTTATCCTTTTCCTGTTTAAGCCACGTGAACATTCGTATGAAATCTTCCCTTCTTCCTTCTGTATACAATCTGGTGGCCACTTTATAAAAGGGGGTCTTGAATTCTTCCAGGAAGTCATACGTCAGGTTCTTTGTGGTTTCAATAACATCGTTAAAGATTTCGAAGAAAGCCTCTTTCTCTTTGGACTTCACGAACAACTGACTGTCAAAGGTACGGAGGAAATCATATTCATAGATCCTTGTAAGTGCCGTTTTTTGCATGTGGAGGGGCAGGTTTTTCGATTGAATATACTTGATGACTTCAAGATCATTCCTTCTTTTGTCCAATACATCCGTAGACCGGGTAAGGGAAGACTGGTTTTCCTCAAGGCGATTGACGAAATAAATCGGCTTCACCGTGGTTGATACTGATTTTGCGCAAAAGAACAAGTCAGAAAAGAACAGCTTATCTTCTCCAAATTTCATTTCAGGGAAACGGATGCCATTTTCAATGAGGATATCCCGTCTCATCATCTTGGCAGTTGGACCCATGTGATAGAAGAAATGCGGCACATCAAAAGGAGAGATCTGCCTTCTTTCTTTGACCGATGCAAATTCGCCTATGATACTCTCCCCGTTTTTCTCTACTTTAATGGTCTTCCCTACTACGTACTCATCACCCGTCTCTTGAAGAATCGAAACAAGATGTTGAAGCCCTTCAGGATGCAGCCAATCATCAGCATCGAGGAAGGTAATGAATTCTGTCTCTGCCAGTTCAATCCCAATATTCCTGGGCGTTCCCGGTGATCCTGTGTTCTCATTCAGTTCAATGAGGATGATGTTTTTATGGACCTTGGCATAAGAGCGAACGATTTCCGTGGTCCGGTCGTTGGAACCATCATCAATGATCATATGGTTGATCTTATCTTCCCCCAGCGTCTGATCCAGTACAGATTGAATGGTTTTCCCAATAAAGTCTTCAGCATTATAAGAAGCGGTCACCACCGTTACGAGTTTCTTATTTTTAAAGAGTTTCTTCATCATTCCGCCTGGGTGGTTGACTGACATATACTGTTTATGTTTGATGATATTCATTGCCTTTTCATTGAAATTCTTATCTATTAATGCCACCTTAAGCCCTCCAAATGTTTTAACCATCAGTGTGATGTAGCTTCGTTGATTATACCCCATTTCCAGCAACATAAGCACCGGAATGGTAACATTCCTTTCATACCACATAATTAAAGTCGTTAAGGAAAAAATAACGAAAATTGAGACGTTTGTCACTCCTTGTCGAAATTGGAAAAAAGAATTATGATAAGTGAAGTAAACAAGGTATAAAAATCAGAATGAATGGTGATTGAAGCATGCTGAAAAAAGTACTTAAAAGAACGTTTCAAACAAAGAAAAAAAAAGGACCTAAACTAAAGCACAAACTGGAAATCATACAGAATGACGAAAGCGTTTCGATCAGTGGTTCGTTATATAAGGAAGACTATACGGTCGAAAGCCTATGGCTCGCTTCCAGGCATGATTTTGAAAAACTCCGACTCATCTCGAAGAATGAAAGGGAAGTAAACCAGTTCAGCTTCTCATTCGGCATTCCTGCTCTAATCGAACAACTTTCTGTAGATCATGACGGATCTGCCTATGACTGGTATATCAAAGTTCGACGGGATATTTCTGAAATTAGTGAAGATGCCTATGCAAAACTTGAAGAGAAAGCAACTTTTCTTGAGAAGGGCGGTGTACGTTACGCCTCCTACTATATTCGACTCGGCCGCTTCTCAGAAACGAGAAGGAATGAACTGGGATTTGTCGAACACGGGGGACACTCAGGTATTGTTTATCTAACAAAAAAAGGGAATCTTTCATTCCTCCTTGACGGGGAACCAAAGACACCTGTAAAAATACAAATTGATCGGTTGTTCTCCCCCCCGGTTCTATTGAAGTAACAGGTAAATTGTTCACACGAAATTCGGCAGTAAAGCATTCCACCTTCCTTCTGCGAGGACGGAAGACCGGCAAAGAATACCTTAAAGAAACCACTCTCGAATGGGACGGGGAAACTGTGAATACGTTCGGATTGAACCGATACGAATACAGAACAACATTCGACTTCCGTGCGCTATGCAAAGGTGAGAATCTTCCGGAAGATATTTATGATCTGTTTCTTAAGCTTGAACTACATGATTATTATGAACCAAAAATTGTAAGGGTTGGGAGACCTGCTTTCAAAGGACGCTTCCTCATAAAAAACACATCCTACCCATCAGATGATAATATTTCGATCATCAACCCATACTATACGTTCAAGGCTTCCAATCTATCCTTTGAAGTGTATGAATATCGTAAGGATACATTTGATTTCCTAAAGTCAAAACTGCGTTTTGCTTGGTTCCACCGTGTAGCGAATAAAAGCAAGGATGTGTGGATTGTTGGAGAGCGGCCCTATAAGGCCCAGGATACAGGCTACTACTTCTTCAAATATATGCGTGAAAATCACCCTGAAAAAAACGTTTATTATGTGATCGAGGAGCATTCACCTGAACGCAAAAACGTAGAACCCTTAGGTAATGTCATCACCTTTAAATCAAAAGAACACATCTGGTACTCTCTGATCTCGACTAAAATCATCTCATCCCATCACCCTGACTATCTTTACCCGGTTAGAACCAAGCGCTTTCAAAAAGCTGTTAAAGCCACTAAGGTATTTCTTCAGCATGGTGTCATGGGGACAAAGAATATGGTGGCCAATTATGGGAAAACGGCTGATGGGTTTGACACAGACCTGTTCATGGTTAGCTCTGATTTTGAAAAGCGCATGATCGTCAATGACTTCGGCTATAAGCCTGAGGAAGTCTTTGTTACTGGACTCTCTCGCTTCGACAGCCTACTGAAAGAAGATTTACCGCTCAAAGACCAGATCCTGATCATCCCTACTTGGAGGGATTGGATCACAACCGATGATAGCTTCATGGAAAGCGACTATTATGAACGGTACAAAGAATTGGTTTTTCATCCCGGACTCCACTCTTTCGCGAAAGAACACGGTATGGAAACCATCTTCTGCCTGCATCCGAATATGCAAAATTTCACCTCCTATTTCTCACATGCACCTATCACATTAATCAATCAAGGAGATGTGGATGTACAGAGGCTCTTAAAGGAGAGTAAATTGATGATCACGGACTACTCTTCTGTCGGTTTCGATTTCAGCTTCTTGCGCAAACCCATCATCTACTACCAGTTTGATCGTCCTCGTTTCATCGGGAAACGGCCTTCTCATCTGGATCTCGATAATGACCTGCCCGGAAGCATCGCCTTTGAGCTGGACGAAGTATTGCATGCGCTGACTAAATACGAAAAAAACCAATTCAAGATGTTGGCCGACCATCAGAAGCGTTCAGATCAATTCATCAAATATCGGGATCTCCAATCATCTGAACGCATTTATTCTGTGATCCAGGAAGCTGATGTAAAAACAACCGTGAGGGAAAAGGTTGCAGAGAGCCCTGTTTATCAAATGGCCTTCAAAAAATTCAGGAAGAGTAAGTACTATTTCCCTACGATGAAAAAGTTCTATTCCATTGCAAGAAGGATTCTACCAACCGACGATAACCTCATCTTGTTCGAGAGCGGTGTCGGAAAACAGTACGCGGATAGTCCTCGGTACATTTATGAAGAAATTCTCAAAAGAGGATTACCATATAAAAAAGTGTGGGTATACAATAAATCCATCCCTGTTACGGATGAATCGTTGATCCAAGTCAAAAGGCTCAGTCCGCAATACTATTACTACCTGGCTAAATCACGTTTCTGGATCAATAATCAAAACTTCCCTACCTACATCAAAAAGCCCAAAGGGACAACGTATTTGCAGACATGGCATGGGACACCCTTAAAGAAAATGCTCTTCGATATCGAAAATATCCAAGGTAGATCGGAGGGGTATCTGGATCGGGTACATGGCGCGACCAAACAATGGGACCACCTGATTTCACCAAGTCCATATGCATCCGAGGCTTTCCGGAGTGCGTTCAGATATACCGGTGATATTATGGAAGTGGGCTATCCGAGGAATGACCTCTTCCATCATGACAACCGATTCGATATTCAAACGCGTGTTAAGCGAAAATTAGGGCTGCCTCAGGATAAGAAGGTCATCCTTTATGCCCCGACCTTCCGTGACAATGAGACAAAAGGCAAGAATAAGTTCGTGTTCGATATCAAAATGGATCTCCATCGTATGCAGGAACAACTTGGAGAAGACTATATCATTCTCCTACGTATGCATGTGGTCATCAGCAATAAGTTACGGATTCCAGAAGAATTGAGAAGTTTTGTCTATAATGTATCCGGATATCCAGAGATACAGGAACTAAGTCTGATCTCGGATGTGCTCATCACGGATTATTCATCCGTCATGTTTGACTTCGCCAATACTGGGCAACCGATCCTATTCTTCACCTATGACTTCGATGAATATAAAAATGACATCCGTGGTTTTTATATGGACTTCGAACATGAAGCACCAGGGCCTCTGCTGTATGATACAGACGGACTCATTGATTCGTTGAAGCGACTCGATGAAGTCAAGGCGCAC
Source organism: Rossellomorea marisflavi (assembly GCF_009806575.1). Lineage (NCBI taxonomy): Bacteria > Bacillati > Bacillota > Bacilli > Caryophanales > Bacillaceae > Rossellomorea > Rossellomorea marisflavi. Next base: position 3,989,520 of record NZ_CP047095.1, read on the forward strand.
TATCATAAGAAGTACGATGAATTCCAGAATAAATATTGCTATCTCGAAGACGGGAACGCTGCCAGTCGAGTGGTGGATCGTCTGTTCGACCGGTAAAAAGGACGTATTCTGCGTCCTTTTTACATCTTTCACCAATACTAATAAAGTGTTGAACAAATTTTGATTTTGAGGCAGAATAGTCTTGACCCGTGGACCAGGGTCAAGAAGTCGAAGTTGCCCACAGGGTCGGGGCGACCATTTCAGTTAAGGCTGAAAGAAAGGAATCGATATGAAATCAGCTATCACCGTATTAAGGGAGCAGATTCAAAACTATTATTTGATTCAACGCCTCTCTTTATATGAATTAAAAAGCAATAATAAAAACAACTACTTGGGCATGCTTTGGGAAGTATTGACTCCGGGCATCCAGCTTGCCATTTACTGGTTCGTATTCGGGTATGGATTGAAAAGCGGTGGACAGGGCCGCGGTGATGTAGACGGTTTCCCATTTTTCGTATGGCTGCTGTCAGGTATGGTCGTTTGGTTCTTCATCAACCCAGGCATCGTCCAGGCGTCAAGATCCGTGTATACAAGGATCAAGATGCTGTCCAAGATGAGTTTTCCAATGAGTGCCATCCCTTCATATGTGATTATGTCAAAATTTTACCCTAACCTTTATTTGACTGGTATTACAATCATCATCTTCCAGTTCATGGGGTATCATATCAATGTCTATTACTTGCAATTACCGTACTTTATGTTCGCAGTCATAGCCGTGATCTTTTCTATATCATTGATCACTTCAACTCTTTCCACAATGGTCAGGGATGTGCAGATGGTCGTGCAGTCCGTCGTAAGGATGCTCCTCTACCTGACACCGATCCTCTGGAATATGGAGGAACTATTGAGCAAACAGCTTGTGACGATCATGAAGCTGAATCCTTTTTATTACATCGTGGAAGGCTATAGGAGTGCTCTCTTGGGACAAGAATGGTATTTCATTGAACACTGGCAATACACACTCTATTTCTGGGGCTTCGTCCTGGTCGTATTCTTGTTCGGTTCTTTCATCCATGTGAAATTCAGAAGACACTTTGTTGATTTTCTGTAAGGAAAGTAGATGATACTATGTCTAAAACAGTCATAATCAAAGATCTAACAAAAAAATACAAACTATATAATAAACAATCAGAACGAATCCTTGATATGATCACACCTAAAAGCTTCGGAGAAGACTTCTACGGTCTGCGTAATGTGAGCTTCGAAGCTGAGCAAGGAGATATCATCGGGCTTGTAGGTGTCAACGGGTCAGGGAAATCCACCCTGGCCAATATTATCGCGGGAATCATCCCTGAAACATCCGGAGAAGTGACGGTAAAGGGGAAAACTGCCCTTATCGCAGTTGCTGCAGGTTTGAATAACCAATTATCAGGCAGGGAAAATATCGAACTGAAATGTCTGATGCTCGGATTCAGCAAGAAGAAAATCAAAGAACTGGAACCAGAAATCATCGAATTCTCCGAGCTCGGGAAGTTTATCGACCAGCCCGTAAAATCGTATTCAAGCGGTATGAAATCACGCTTAGGTTTCGCCATCTCTGTTACGATCGATCCTGATATTCTAATCATCGATGAGGCATTATCGGTGGGAGATAAAGCATTTGCTGAGAAAAGTTTCGAAAAAATGGTGGAATTCAAAAAGCGCGGGAAGACCATGTTCTTCGTCAGCCATTCCACCAACCAGGTGAAAAAATTCTGCGAAAAAATCCTATGGCTCGAATATGGCCAAGTCAGGGCATTCGGTAGCGTCAAAGAAGTCATTCCCCAATTCGAAAAGTTCTTCCAAGATTATAAAGCCATGTCCAAAAAAGAAAAGAAGCAATTCCGTGAAGAAGCCCTCAAGCGGCAAAGTGGAGAAGAACCTGCTGCTGCGAAATAGCCACAAGCAAAAGACCGTTTCAACCGAAACGGTCTTTTGCTTTTTGAAAATGGTATTATTTCATATCCTGATTAGGGTATACTGATAACAGAAAAAATAGTCAGTACTACCTATAAACATGGTCCTTTAACAAGGCAAATGTGGAAGAATATACAGGTGAGATTCCTCAAAATGGCGCTAGGATTTCTCCAGTATATCCTTTATAATACGTTGTTAGATTGAGAGAGGAGTCACTGTTTTAATGGAAGAGCAAAGTATCAAACACCGACAGCTTAGTCATCTTTCCATAGATGACATACCTTCAGGAAAGAGATTGTCTATCGAGGCCGGCTTTCTTCAGTCGTTCGTCGATGATCTTCATACGTATCACTTCGTGCTGCAGGAAAGGAACTCGGAACGAGTCATACCCTTCCCTTCATCATATAAACGGATTGAAGATCAAATGGCATTGATTAGGGGAGAACTACTTCTGGATCCACATCTTGAATTGTTCGAGCCCTATGCATACTGGGATCTTTATCTTCACTCATTTAAAAAGGATGAGGACGAATCAGAAACAGGTTCGGATGATGAAGGTAAATTTACTCGGATCAAAATGAATCTAGAAGATATCCGGCTACACTCTTTCTTTGAAGGAAACGAATTATTTTTTCCTTATCGCACAAAAAAAGGAAATGTTTCATTCAAAAAGCAGGAACCTGTCACTATCGGCCGTCTGGAACAGGTGGATCTTAACGAAGAAAACATCCTTTCATTTTCCGGATATAGCATTTATGCAGCCCATCCCGAAACCCCAATGAAAGTTCTCGGTCGTCAATTAGTGATTACAAATAATACCGATGATGAGGAAATCAGGCTGCCGTTGAGTGAAGTGAAACGTGATGATTTGTCTTCCCTTTATGGTCATTTCGACTTTTCTTCGGCAGGATTCAACGGTAAACTTCCTTTGGAAGAATTGAAACGATTTTCCACCAACAATTATTATAAATTCTATGTAGAAACGGAAGTTCAGAGCCCTGAAGGAATCGAGTACATCCGGAGCCCAAGGCTTGACTACTTCCCGAGGAACCCTATGAATCAATACCACCTCTCCAGCTTCAAGAGTGAAAATAAAACGTGGAGGATCCGGGTGAAACCAACCAAGAAATCTAGATACCTCACCGTGAGGATCTTCCAATATAATTCAATAAAAGAAAGTGCCCGTAAGATTAAAAACTTTTTGATCCGTGTCAAAAGAGGTAGGATCGTTAAGCGGACCTATAAGCTCGTCTTTTCATTTCTTGGAAAGCTGCCAGCAAAGAAAAAACAAATTGTCTTTGAAAGCTTCCTTGGAAAGCAGTACAGTTGTAACCCTCGTGCCATCTACGAGTATATGCTTGAGAATCATCCTGAGTACGATATGTACTGGAGCATCGATCCACGGAGCGCTGCCGTATTTGAAGGCAAGGGACTTAAGACGATCAATCGCTTCTCAATTCCGTGGCTCTTCAAAATGGCCCGTTCGAAATACTGGGTTTCCAACAGCAGGCTGCCGATCTGGATACCAAAACCAAGTCACACGACCTATCTTCAAACATGGCATGGTACACCGCTGAAACGCCTTGCGGCCGACATGGACGAGGTTCACATGCCTGGTACCAACACGGCTAAGTACAAGAAGAATTTCCTACTGGAGTCGAGCCGTTGGGATTACTTGATCTCACCAAACCGTTATTCTTCAGAGATATTCGCCAGGGCTTTTGGCTTTGAGAAGGATATGATTGAATCCGGTTATCCGCGGAATGATTTCCTTCATAATGCGAATAATGCAGAGACCATGAATTCGTTGAAAGAACGCCTTGACCTTCCTTTGGATAAAAAGGTGATTCTCTATGCACCTACGTGGCGCGACAATGAGTTCTACGCAAAGGGTAAATACAAGTTCAACCTTAAGCTGGAGCTTGATAAGATGCAGGAAGAGCTTGGCGATGAGTATATAGTCCTTCTCCGCATGCACTACCTGATTGCCGAGAACCTGGATATCACTCCGTTTGCCGGATTTGCGTACGATGTATCGCATCATACGGATATCAGCGAGCTGTACCTCATCTCTGATCTTTTGATTACCGATTATTCGTCTGTGTTCTTCGATTATGCGAATCTTGGCCGTCCGATGATCTTCTATGTGTACGATATCGAGAATTATCGCGATACGCTTCGCGGGTTCTATTTCGACTTTGAAGCACAGGCCCCTGGTCCACTGGTGAAGACCACCGAAGACGTGATCCGTCATATCCAACACCCGGATCCAGCATCCCAGGCGAACTTCGATGCTTTTTATCAAAAGTTCTGTTACCTCGAAGATGGAGAGGCAAGCAAACGAGTTGTCGAAAAAGTGTTTAAAACGAAATAAATGTGGGTAAAAGACGCAGGTGATCCCTGCGTCTTTTTTTGTCGATTTTTCTCTCTCCCCTCCCATTTGCTCTTCCGTCATTCGGCACGTTGTGATAACACAGTCCAAAGTACTATTTCTTTTTACATTTTTGGTGATTTTACTCCCTTTTTTCTATTAATTTATGGTAAAATGACAAAAAACTATCAATCTATACATAGAAGGAGAAACCCATTGAAAAAAACGATTGTAACATTTGCTGCTACCGCCGTTCTGTCTTCTACCTATGCATCTGCTGCCGCGGCAAGTTCGCACAAAGTAGAATCAGGAGACTCCCTATGGAATATTGCCCGTAAGTATAATACGTCTGTCTCGAATTTGAAATCGCTTAACAATCTGAAATCTGACATGATCTTCCCGAACCAGGTCCTGAAGGTGAAGGCAAAAGCCTCCACTGCACCGTCTAAACCTTCAACGCCAGCGCCGGCACCGTCTTCGCCAGCTAAAACCTATACGGTCAAATCTGGGGATACGCTGATTGCCATTGCCAACCGCCACTCCATTTCACTCGGTGAACTGCAGAAATGGAACGGGATTTCAAGCCACTTGATTTACCCGGGACAAAAACTAGCGGTTTCATCCGGCGGGTCCGGATCTTCTTCCCCTGCACCAGCACCGGCACCTTCCAAGCCTTCACCGGCACCCGGAAACAGTGCAACAGGTTCTTACAAAGTTGTATCAGGGGATACCCTTTCCCACATCAGCTTGCGCTTTAACATGAGCGTGAGCGAGCTAAAGAAACTTAATGGACTATCGGGTAATATGATTTATGTGGGTCAGACACTTAAGGTGAACGGTGGTTCTTCTTCGTCTCCATCACCTGCACCATCTCCATCACCTTCGGCACCTAAGGAAGATACGGTCACTTCTTTTGACGTCAACCGCCTTCTCTCAGCTGCAAAAGGACAGATCGGTAAACCGTATGTATGGGGTGGATCGACCACTGCCGGCTTCGACTGCAGCGGATTCATCTACTATGCCTTCAATCAGGCGGGCGTCAGCATGTCCAGAACGTCTTCAGAAGGATACTACAGTCGCTCATACTATGTCGATAAACCGGCAATAGGAGATATTGTATTCTTCTCGAATACATACAAAAAAGGCATCTCTCATCTGGGAATCTATGTCGGCAACAACCAGTTCATCCATGCAGGTGACAATGGAGTCGAAATCTCCAGCTTGAACAACTCGTATTGGAAATCCAAATTCGACAGCTTCAAACGCTTCTACAGCCTCTAATCACTACCTGGTACTATGTTCCCAACAGGAATGGAAATGTACTACCCGGCAGTGTAAACCGGTTGCCCCTGGCAGCCGGTTTTTTCGTGTCATTATTTGGCGAATAATATTTCGCTTTTACGTCAAGAAATATATACCAATTAAGAGGGTTATGTGGTTTAATTAATTGATTTTACTAATTAGATATTGGAGGATACTATGAGGAAAAAGTTGATCAAGAGTTTACTAGCTTTGATTGTGATTTTCAGTATTTGCCTGCCACAGCTCCCTCAGGCAAACGCCGCAACGGTGATTGAAGAATTGCCGCTTGCCATGTCGGAATTAACAGAAGGGAGTTTTATTGGTGATGATCATGTTCAGTGGTATAAAATCACCCCTGGAAATGACACCATCGAACAGTTCACACATCTGAGAATCAAGCTTGAATCCGAATCCGAGGTGAACATGAGTGTCTACTCCAGCCTCGAGAATGCCACCAATGACAATACGTTCGAACAATACAGAGGCTATTCCTACGATCAGGAAACCGCGTCCATCGATTTCCCGATCTCATGGGTGGGCCCTTACTATATCAAACTGGAAAGCTATGTAGAAGAGGATGAAGAGGGCAAACTGTTGCCTAACCCTTATAAAATCAGCTACGACGGCGTGTCACTTCCACCTTCCAATGGGGCCGTAGGAGAAGAATGCCCTGCAGAGCTCAGCGTCGAGAAAAAGAAAAACGGAAAAGTGATTTTATCCGACCTTCGTTCGATCCGTGAGAACCTTCTTGCCAAAACAGATAATGGGAAAGAACTGACGGCTGTTTATTATAAGTCAGCTCCATTCATCACGTCTAAAATGCTGTTTGATAAAAACCTGCGTGAAGACGTGTATGCAAACCTGTCCACTTTGAAAAATCTCTTGAGTGACACAGCGAAGAACGGCGGATCAAGTACGTATGCCATTTCTGACAAAGAGCAGGAAGCCATCAGCAACCTGTACGCGATTGCCCATGATGCCGTACCGGGTCCCCTGAAGACCCAGCTTGAAAACTCCGTTAAGAATGTGGATCTTTCAAAGCTATCCGGCACTTCTGTCTCGCAAGTAGTCTCAAAAGCTGGTCTCAGTACGACAAGTTCAACCGCTGATCCTTCCCGCTTGATTGTGAAAGTGAAGGACGGTCAGCCGACAAGTCGCGTCAAATCCAAAGTAGAGTCTTACGGAATTAAATCTGTGGATGACTTATCAAAAAAAGAATTGAAATCAGACCGTTTCCTTGTCGTGGAAGTGAAGAATAATGGTAAAGGATTCTCGGCAAGCTCAAAGACGACCGCCAATCAAATCGCCAAACTTCCTGAAGTCGAATTCGTAGAGCCGGTCCAGACCTACACGGCTCTGTCCGCAGACGTTCAGTATGAGCATCAATGGTCTTTAAATAACGGCGAGAAAAAAGGCAGCGATATCGGGTATGAAGCCCTTGAGGAACTGTTGAAAAATAAGAAACTAGACAAAACTGTGATTGCCGTTGCTGATACTGGTGTCGATCACACCCTTGCCGATCTTTCGGGTAATGTCCTTGTAGACAAAGGATACAATTTTGTGGATCGAAACGATGATGCCATGGATGACAATGGCCACGGGACACATGTTTCTTCAATCATTTCTGCAAAATCCGATAACCATTACTCCATGGCCGGGATCAATCCATATGCTGAAATCCTGCCAATCAAGGTCCTTGATTCATCCGGTGGCGGCGATACCGAACAGATCGCAGCCGGGATTATGTATGCAGCCGATAATGGAGCAAAGGTGCTGAACCTGAGCCTCGGAGGCGGATACAGCCGTACGATTGAATATGCTCTGCGTTACGCAAGTGAAAAAGGGGTTACCATCGTAGCCGCAAGCGGTAATGACGGTATGGAGGAACTGAACTACCCTGGTTCTTCTAAATATGTAATCGCAGTCGGTTCAACCAGCAAATTTGATATCGTTTCCGATTTCTCGAATTACGGAAAAGGGTTGGATCTTGTAGCGCCAGGCTCGGACATCCCTGCCCTCCTTCCAGACGGGAACGTCACCTACATGAGCGGAACATCCATGGCGACACCACATGTTGCCGCAGTAGCCGGTCTGCTCCTTTCTCAGAAACCAACGATGAAGGCTTCTGAAGTGCAAGCACTCTTAAACAAGACAGCCGTCGATGTCGCTTTCGACGAACAGGATAACCCGTATACTGGAGAAGAAGAATATTGGGATGAAGAAGTAGATGGTCCATACCCTGTCGAGGTCTTACCGCCTGGATACGATCACGTATCTGGATACGGCCGCCTGGATGCATTCAGTGCCGTCAGTACACTTGACCTGGGGGCAACCATCAATCCGATTCTTAATAACTCAAAAGCCGTTACAGGGAAAGCCAAGAACGGATCCACAGTCGAAGTATGGAACGGGAAAAAGTCACTCGGCAAGGGAACCGTCAAATCCGGCTCCTACAGCGTTGCCATCCCGGTTCAGAAAACCGATCAGATCCTGACCGTCGTCATTACGAACGGCTATGCAAAGACATCCGTGAAACAAGTCGTGGAAAAAGCACCGGACAAACCGAAAGTCAAAAAAGTCACGAATAAAGATACATCCCTGTCAGGTACGGCGCAGGCAAACCTGAAGGTGAATATTAAAAATGCTTCCCGCAAAGTCATCGCAACGGGGAAAGTTGATAAAAATGGTTCATTCAAAGTGACCATCCCTAAACAAAAAGAAAACGCGGTCCTCTACGTAACCGTGCAGGATGGCTACAAAGAAAGCTCTGAAACGAAAGTGACCGTCATCGACGTGATCCCACCGGCTGCTCCAAAGGCAAAAGCAATCAGCGATAAGAGCACCTCCATTACCGGGACAACCGAAGCAAAAGCTCAGGTCGTCGCCAAGGTGAAGGGTAAACAGATCGCGAAAGCCAAAGCGGATGCAAAAGGGAAATTCACCCTTAAGATCAAAAAGCAAAAAGCAGGTACCACTGTAGTTGTTACCTCTACCGATGCTGCAGGCAATACGAGCAAAGGCACGAACTTAAAGGTAGCGGACAAAACACCACCTGCTGCACCAAAGGTGAACAGCGTCAACGACAAAAGCACTTCCGTCAAAGGTAAGACTGAAGCCGGTGCCACCGTCACCGTCAAAGTGAAGAACAAAAAACTCGGTGAAGCCAAAGCCAACAAAAAAGGCGAATTCACCGTCAAAATCAAGAAACAAAAAGCGAAGACCGTTCTATCTGTCACAGCCAAGGACAAAGCTGGCAACGTAAGCAAGGCGAAAAACGTGACGGTGAAAAAGAATTAATCCAAAAACCGCTCCAGGGTTCCATACCCGGAGCGGTTTTCTTTGCATAAAAAAGACACCGGACCTTCTTCCTCCGATGTCATGCTGCTTCGTACTTCCTGCCTTTCTCCCTTTTCCGTAATTGAAGGCCCACAAACAGCGAAACCAAGCCGGCAAATGCTGTTGAAATCAAGGTCAACACCGGGTGATCCTGATAAGGGAGACTGGTATGGTAGCCAATGTTATCTTCCGTCAGCCCCCGGATCCACTGGGTTTCGAGCTTGGAATTCGCACCCGATGAGAAGGTCGACTTTTTTACGACGCCATTTTCATTGATCCGGAACGTCTGGAACTTCTGGTCGCCCTCTTTCATGGCTTCCGGCGTCAATCGGAGGGCCGCAATAAACCACTCTTCCCCGGTTTCCTTTTCCTTCATCAGCTTGTACTGGACAATGCCCTTGAACGCCTTCATGTCGCTCTTTTCATCTGTTTGGTCTCCTGGCACCTTCACCTTGGCCCGCTCCTCTTCCTGAAGCTCCAGGAGCACCTCAGGGCCATCCCGGTACGTCTGCACCTTCACCCCATGGAATACCTGAACCGTTTCCGCATCCTCCGGTGACTGGAACGAATAGCGCTTTTCTATTCCATTCTGATACACAAGCTCCCTGACTGACTGCACGGTGAAATAAAGGACGATGGTGAGCAGGACGGCTCCTGCGGCGAGTAGTAAGACTGAGATGAGTTTTGATAGATTGAAGGGTTTGTTGGTGGTCATTGGGATCACTCAGATCTGAATTATTCTTAAATCACTTTACAGAGAGTTCTTCAATTTTTTTATTTATCAAAGGGATAAATTTATCATCCTGTTGTAGTTCAAAAACAACCAAAGCTTTTTCCATATACGATTTGGCTTCAAGTTTTTTCCCTAAGAGCTCAAAGTTATATCCAATTTGATAATGGAATTGTCCTAATAAATACAAAGTATCTTTTTCTAAAGACCATTTTATTGCATCTCTACAGTACTGATTAGATTCAGTCAGTTTATTTAACCTTGTTAAAACCCTAGTCATGTTATACAGTAACCTGCTTTTAATCGTGTAATCGTTAAGATGAGGTAAAACTTTTATATGATCCTGAATTTCTTCAAATATGTCTAATGCCTTTTCTAAATCTTCTTTAACATATATAGCGCCAATCGAAAGTAATATCTCCAACTCTCTTTCGGTTAAGACTTTACTAATAGACTGTGTCATTTCTATTGCTTTCCTTAAAGTTAATATTGCTTTATCTACATCTTTTTCGACTTCGAATATATATATTCCTTTGTGCCACAGTAATAATTGATAGTTTCTAGAATTCTGAGCGAACAATGGATTTTCTTCTTCTATTTTTACAATATCCATCATTTCCTTATACTTATGTTCTCTTCTTGCAATTTTTAATTGCTTCGTTACTTCTTGCACATAATCTAACCGGGGTGTCATTCCTATATCAAAAAAATAATTTACATCCACCCCTAATTTTTGAGAAATTAAATATAGTGTGGAAGCATAAGGGAAAACAATTCCTTTTTCAATTTTACTTATTTGAGCTTGAGTGCATATACCCAACGATAATTCTTCTTGAGAAAGACCGATATTTTTTCTTAATTCTTTGATTTTTTTTCCTACCGCTGAAAAATCCATCAATTTATTCTCCCCTAAAAATATTCCTAAAATTATATTTCCGAAAGAAATCTTATGATATGCTATGTGAGCATGCTGAAAAATAGTCTATAAGACCTCACATTACAATTATCTTAATACGATTATTGTGTTTTAATAATAATAACACTTTTATGTATATAATAGCCGAAAAAACTTTATTTGAGAAAGGGATGAAATACCTATGAAGAAACGTTTGTTCGCAATTTTAACCGCTTCCATACTAGTGTTTGGAGTTGCCGGGTTAATTTCAAACCCAACAAGTCTTCCCACTCTCCAACGCGAATTACCTAATGAATACTAATAAACTTATCACTTCCTTCGAGGAAGTTTTTTTTATTGAACTACACTTCACTTCCACTTTTGTAAATATGCCTAAAGTTATATAAATACTCAAAAACAGAACATATTTACCCAAAATCAAAGATGCATCAATTATATACCTTACTGAGCCAAAATCCCCTTGTTTTTAAGGTGTGGTAGTATAAAAGTACAATAAAAGAAAGGGGGCTTCATGATGAATAGCATAAGCATGAAAGTAAATCCTCTATATTCTGAAATTGATTTGTCGATTCAGTTCCATTTTGAGTTCTTGCAAGGTGATTGCAAGGTCGGGGAGGCACTCGCATCCACGTATCCGATCGAGAATCATCAGCAAGCCCTCAAGCCTAAGCATTTGTCGTTTCCAAAGGTAGAAAAATGTGCAGTCATTGATTTGTTTGATGTCGTTGGGGATTTGGAGAAGGGCTGTCTGAAAAAGCTCCACCACTTCCTGAAGGTGATCGGAATGAAAGAAGTTCATGCAGGTTATGACATACAGCGAGAAAGCATGGTATAAGAAAAGGCGGTCCTCATGGGCCGCCTTTTCTTATGAGTTGAGGACCGCTGCCGTTTCCACTACAAGGAGCGCTGCGATCCGGCTCGTCATATCCCTGAAATCAAGTGTAGGGTCGATCTCCACGATATCCATGGCCGTGATCTTAGGGTGCTTCAGAGCCTCGTGGAGGCCTTTCAGAAGCTCTTCAGGACTCATGCCTCCTGGACTGATGGCAGGGCAACCCGGAGCGTAGGATTGATCGAGGACGTCCATGTCCACGGACAGATAGATGACGTCAACCCGACCCTTCAGCATCTCGATTCCCTGGCGGACAAGTTCTGCCGTCCCCCTCTCCCTTACGTCTTTCATTGTATGAACCGTCACACCCTGATCGAGGGCGTATTCATGATAGGCTTTTGCATTGCTGTAGTTGCGGATGCCGATCTGGATGAGATTCTCTCCCTTTATGATTCCTTCCTGTAGCAGCCTTCTGAACGGGGTCCCGTTGGTGGGTCCGCCATCCTCTGTGTTCCGGAGGTCGTGGTGGGCATCGAACTGGATGGTCCCTACCGTCCCTTTTTCTTCGCAAAAAGCTTTGACAGCGGATGTGGTGATGGAATGATCCCCTCCGAGCAGGATCGTGAACGGAGCCGCTTCCTGAGTCATTACATGACGGACGGCTGTGGTGATCCGTTCATGTGATTCCATTATGGAGGTCGGGTGCATCACGACATCGCCAAAATCGATGAGGGGGGAAGTGAAATCTTGCCCGCTCTCGATCCTGTAGGTGGTGAATCCATTCAGGGCGTTCCGGATCGCACCCGGTGCGAAGCTTGCCCCTGAATGGGAAATGGACGGCTTGGATAAGGGGACGCCCAGGATGGCCGCTGCTCCCCTTTCCCCTTCTTCCCACGGCTTCAGGAGCTCGGCGACCTTTGTGGTATAACGATCCTTGAATGCCGCCTGCCCTGCCGGTTTAATAGGCATATTCATGGTCGATTCTCCTGCGGTACACGACGCGGCCCGATTTCACGACGGCAGCCGTGTGATTGACTCCGTAATGATACGGGATGTAGTGGTGGTTCGGTGCATCCCAAAGGACGATATCCGCCTTCCTGCCGACGGCAATCTTCCCGGCCACGTCTCCACGGTTGATGGCATGGGCCGCATTGACGGTGACGGAGTTCCAGATCTCCTCCGGTGTCATCTTCAGCTGCAGGGAAGCGAGGTTCATGATAAGCTGCAGGTTTTCCGTCGGTGAGCTTCCCGGATTGAAATCCGTTGAAAGCGTGACGGCGGCCCCTGCCTCGATCATACCTCTTGCATTCGCATATTTCCCTTTGTTCAGGTAGAACGACGTGCCCGGTAACAGGACGGCAATCGTATTCCCTTCCCCGAGGGCCTTGATGCCTTCAGGGGATGCCCCGACGAGGTGATCGCCGCTGATGGCACCGATCCCGACGGCCATTTCCGTACCGCCTAGAGGATCGATTTCATCTGCATGGATTTTCACCGAGAAGCCCTTCTCTTTTGCTTTCAGAAGGAAAGCTCTGGACTGGTCCACGGAGAATACCCCGGTCTCACAGAAGATGTCGACGAATTCAGCAAGCTCGTCTCTTTCGATATCTTGCAGCAGATGTAGCATGGCATCCAAAAACGCCTCTGGTTCCTCTTTGTATTCAGGCGGGATGGCGTGGGCTCCAAGGAACGTCGAGACGATCTCGACTGGATGCTCATGGTTGAGCTGTTTGGCGACCCTGAGCTGCTTCAGCTCGGTTTCCTTATCCAGGCCGTAGCCCGATTTCGCTTCGACCGTGGTGACGCCATGGGAAAGCATCCGGTCCAGGTGGAATTTGGCCTTGGCTAGGAGCTCTTCCTCCGTCGCCTGCCGTGTAGCGCCTACGGTGGAAAGGATGCCTCCTCCCTGCTTGAGGATCTCGAGATACGGGACCCCCTGCTGCTTCAGGGCCATTTCGTGCTCCCTTGATCCCCCGAATACGAGATGGGTATGGGGGTCGACGAGACCTGGCGAAACGAGCTTCCCTCCTGCGTCCAGCCGCTCTTTTGCATGAAGGCTTGCTGCCTCTTCCTGTGTCCCGACCCAGGCAACGAGGCCGTCCTTGATGGCAATGGCCGCGTTCTTTTTCACTGGGAGGTGCTTCATGTCTTCTCCCCTGACCGGCCCCTCTCCATGGTCCATGGTGAGGAGCTCGCCAATATGTTCGATGATCAGATCGTATGTCATTCTTCATTCCCCCTCTTCATCGGGATATGGATCCCATGCTTTTCCGCGGTCTCGTTGGCGATGTCATACCCTGCATCTGCGTGACGGATGACGCCCATCCCCGGATCCGAGGTGAGTACCCGCTCCAGCCGTTCCTTCGCGAGGTCCGTGCCGTCTGCCACAGCAACCATCCCGGCGTGGAGGGAGTAGCCCATGCCGACTCCACCGCCGTGGTGGAAGGAAATCCACGAACCACCTGCTGCGGTGTTGATGAGGGCATTCAGGATTGCCCAGTCACCGACGGCATCGCTTCCGTCCATCATGCTTTCGGTTTCCCGGTTCGGGGAAGCGACGGACCCACAGTCGAGATGGTCGCGTCCGATGACGATCGGTGCTTTCAGCTCCCCGTTTCTCACCAGTTCATTGATGGCAAGGCCCATCTTCACGCGCTCTCCGTATCCGAGCCAGCAGATCCGTGAAGGAAGCCCTTGGAATGCCACTTTCTCCTGGGCCATATCGATCCAGCGGTTGAGGGCCTCATTCTCAGGGAAGAGCTCCTTGATCAGCCGGTCCGTCCGGTGGATGTCTGCAGGGTCACCTGAGAGGGCTGCCCAGCGGAACGGTCCTTTACCTTCGCAGAAGAGCGGACGGATATAGGCCGGGACGAAGCCAGGGAATGCGAAGGCATCCTCGACACCTTCATCCTTGGCAACCTGACGGATGTTGTTGCCGTAATCGAAAACGATGCTGCCGCACTTCTGGAACTCGAGCATCGCCTCCACATGCTTCGCCATGCTCTTCTTGGAATGGTGCGTATAGCGTTTCGGATCGGAACTTCGCAGCTCTGCCGCTTCCTTGAGGCTGTAACCTTCCGGGACATACCCGTTCAATGGATCATGCGCCGACGTCTGATCGGTGACGATATCGATCTTCACCCCGCGGCGGAGCAGCTCATGATGGACTTCTGCGGCATTCCCAAGAAGGCCGATGGAGAGCGCTTCCCCTTTATCTCGGGCTTCATGGGCCATCAGGAGGGCTTCATCAATGGAGTCTGTCTTCACATCGCAGTACCGGGTGTCCAGGCGCTTATCGATCCGTTCCTCATCCACATCGACGGCGATGACGACCCCTCCGTTCATGGTGACGGCAAGGGGCTGAGCACCGCCCATCCCACCGAGTCCGGCCGTCAGGGTGATGGTACCCTTCAGGGATCCGTTGTAATGTTTTTTGGCAAGGGCTGCAAATGTCTCGTATGTGCCCTGGAGGATTCCCTGGGTCCCGATGTAGATCCAGCTTCCCGCCGTCATCTGCCCATACATGATGAGTCCCTTCTTGTCGAGCTCATGGAAGTGATCCCAGTCCGCCCATTTCGGTACGAGGACGGAGTTGGACAGAAGCACCCTCGGGGCTGCTGTGTGGGTCCTGAATTTGCCGACAGGCTTACCCGACTGGATCAGGAGGGTCTCATCATTCTCCAGTTCCCGTAAGGAGCGGACGATGGCATCGAAGGATTCCCAGTTCCGGGCAGCCTTCCCGATTCCTCCGTATACGACGAGCTCCTCAGGGATTTCCGCTACTTCGGGGTCAAGATTGTTGTAGAGCATGCGGAGGACCGCTTCCTGTTCCCACCCTTTGCATTCAATCTCTGTTCCTTTTTTCACACGTACGATTCGTTTATCCGCTTTAACCATTGGTCGTTTCCTCCTTCGTCTCAGTCGAAATGATGGTGCGCAGTTGAATGGATTGAAGCCATGAAGCTGCGGCTTCGATATCTTTCGAGAATATACGGTCCTTGGTGATGCTCGGGATGACCTTGCGTGCCTCATTGTAGAAGCGCTTCGTGCTCGGTGCCATGAGATCCACTCCCCGGTGCTCCACAGCTTGAAGGCTGCAGACGAGCTCGATGGCCACGACGCGCCGGGTGTTCTGAAGGATCTGATAGGCGTGGCGGGAGCCGATCGTACCCATGCTCACATGATCTTCCTGGTTCGCAGACGACGGGATGGAATCGACGCTCGCCGGATGGGCCAGGGTTTTATTTTCCGATACAAGGGAGGCGGCACAGTATTGCATGATCATCGCTCCAGACTGAAGACCGGGCTCGGGGCTCAGGAACGGCGGCAGGTCGCTCAGCTGCGGATTGACGAGGCGCTCGATCCTCCGCTCGGAGATATTGGCAAGCTCAGCGACGGCGATCTTCATGAAGTCCATGGCGAAGGCGATCGGCTGACCGTGGAAGTTACCTCCCGAGATGATCTTCTCACCGTCTTCAAAGATCAGTGGATTATCTGTCGCCGCGTTCATCTCGATCTCGAGCTTTTCCTTCACATAGTCGAGGGCCTGCCACGAAGCGCCGTGCACCTGCGGGATGCACCGGAGTGAATAAGCATCCTGGACCCTGAGCTCCCCCTGCCTCGTCGTCAGTCTGCTGCCCTGGAGATAGCCCCGGATCCGCGAGGCTGTGTCGACCTGCTGCGTATAGCCCCTGGCCAGATGCACATCTTCATCGAAAGCATCGGTGATCCCCCTCAGTCCTTCCATTGTGAGGCTCGCGATCAGCTCGCTCTGATGGGCGAGTTCTTCTGCTTCCAGATAGCCGATGACCCCCATGGCCGTCATCGCCTGCGTTCCGTTGATCAAGGCAAGGCCTTCTTTTGCCTGGAGCTGGATCGGGAAAATGTTTTCTTTTGAAAGGACGGTCAGGGTGTCATGGATCCCGCCGCGATAGTGCACCTGCCCTTCTCCCATGAGTGCGAGGGCGAGATGGGAAAGGGGGGCAAGATCTCCGCTTGCACCGAGTGATCCCTGCTGTGGAACGACGGGATGGATTTCCTTATTGAGGAACTCCACCAATCGCTCAACGATGACGGGCCGCACGCCCGAGTACCCTTTCAGCAGGGCATTCGCCCTCAAGAGGAGCATCGCCCTCGAGACGTTCTCTGGGAACGGATCCCCCACTCCGCATGCGTGGGAGTGGATCAGGTTCAGCTGCAGCTCTTCTACATCCTCAGGATCGATGAGAACATCACTGAACTTCCCGAATCCTGTGTTGATGCCGTATACGACCCGCTTTTCCTTCACGATCCGCTCAACCGCTTCACGACTTTTCTTTACCCTGTCCATGCTTTCCTGCGATAGGGTGACGAACACCTTCTCATCGATTACCTGCTTTGCCTGAGCCAATGTCAGGGAGCAGCCTGTCAATTCCACCATCACGATCACCTCGTTATAATTGTTTGTCCACATGAAAAGGAGGCTCGGTCAAAGACAGAATCCTGTCCTTGACCGAGCCTCCTTTCGACTGATTTCTATAGGCTCTTATTTACATATGATTGATTCCGAGACCGATCGTCTCATGTTCAAGTCCCTTCACCGGGGCACCGATGGTCCCATATAGGGCGACGGCGATCCACTCGCCTTCCTCTTCCCTGGGATAGGGTGTTCCCCTGACGACCGCAAAGCTCAGCCCCACTGTCCTGAGAACCTCTCCCAGCTGGGCATGGCCCCTCGTGACGCCCGTGAGTGCTTCCATGATGGCATGGTAAAGAGCGTGCATGTCGCGGTACAGGTCTTCACGGACGATATCGCTCCGCTTCGCAGCGGTCTCGATGGCCGCGACGATCTTTTGGCTGTCCATCGATCCGATCCTGCCGGTGCAGTAGCTCCAGTTCAGTTCGTTGAAATGTCGGTTCCAGTCCTCTTCTGACCTCTCGGTGAGAAGAAGGAGCATGGCATTTTTGCCGATCCGGTTATTCCCTGCTGTTTTCATGGAGTCATCACCTTGAGAGAAAATTCTAAACATACTAATAACTATCTTCATTGTATGTAGGATATCGGCCAAGGTCAACGGAAATCATCGTGATTTTAGAAACTTAGAGAGGTAGTTCGGTAGCGGGGTAAAGCCTCATTCCCCCACGCTTCTTCCTCTTTTGTACACATTGGGCTTCCATTGGAAGGTGACCGTTCTGGCATCGGTCTTTAAACTGAAGAATGAGAGTATATCACTTTTTATGTCGTCATCGAGGGGGTCTTCATGCGGGTGGGAAGGCAGGATATTCAATCGGGTCATCGTATTCGTTTTTTCCACAATGAGCTTGCATACCGCGATCGTGTTCGCGTCGATATCCACACATTTGAATGGCAAGGAGCTTCCTTCGGCGATCGGAAGGGCATACAGGGTGCAGCCTGCCGTTTCCATGATAAAGTTCGAATACAGGATTCCCTTTAGAGGATGTGAAAATCCGGGCGGTCTGCAGATCGCGACGATCCCTTCCTTGTAGTGCTTCCCTTCGAAGAGGAGCAGGTGCTTATTCTTCCAATCGGCCTTGCGTCTCGTCAGATCATACTCTTCGAAAACAATCAGATATTCTCTTGCCATTGTATCCTCCTTTATAACTAGTAATATTTTACTACTTCTGGTTTATTCTACATATAATGTGGTTTTTCCTCCTTGTTTTACAAACATAATAGTATTTTTTAACTTTATAATGCTATTATCACCACCCTTATAGCGGGTGTATGAAATAGGTTCTCTATACCGCTCATGATTTTTGTGCAAGACTTCGCTTTCCTCGGGTAGCCCTAGAGTCGGTCTCACATCAGCTACTCTTCCCGCAGGATTCTCCGTCTTGCACTCCAATCAACCGCTTGAAACGATGATGGTCATGAAACAAATGAAGAACCCGAACTATTGCCTGATCGCAGGCAAGTGAATTCGGGTTTTTCTATGACTCAAACACTTTGACCCAGCCTGGTTTTCAGGTGGACCTTATTCAGACGCCATGATCATTCCCCTTGACCATAGCTCAGGAGATTGGTAAAGATGCGATAGCCTCCCGGAACCTGACCTTGTATCTGGCGATAGAAGACCAGATTGGTATAAAGATAGGTGCCTTCTCCGTAAGGCGCCATGAGGATTCCCCCATCGAATGATTCTTCTCCTGGATCATTCATGCGGACGAATGTTTCATAACGGCTATCCCAATCCATCGGGTAGTAGAGGCCCCTTTCCTGTACCCAGTTGTCCCAGTCGTTCTTGGAGAGAACATTAGGATAAGAGAAGAGACTGGACTCAGGCTTCAGGAGCTCGACGTCTGCATTTTCATCCGTCACCCTCCAGCGAATGGATGGATTACCGATCGTGAGTGGATAAGGTGCCGTTGTGGCTGCATCCCATCTGTCATTCGGTTTATGATACTGAACGACAAGATGTCCCCCTCCTCCACGTACGTCTTCAACCGTTCGTTATTCTCGGTGAGTGCATCGCGGGAGAGATAGGCCCTGATCCCCGTGACGATCGTATCAAATTGGGATAGATCGCCGGAAGCGAGATCCTCATCCGTCAATTTGGTTATATCCATTCCGACATTGGACAGGTAGTCAGCCACCTGATCGAAGCCGCTCTCGATATACCCAACCTTCATTCCTTCAGGGGTCAGGAGCTCGAAGGAAACCCCATTGATTCCTGCATCATACTGGTAGTAAAACGTACCGATGTGACTGTAGGTGATTTCCTGGACCGTGGTACCGAATGTTTTCCCGTCAACCTTTGCCTGTGCCCTTATCTTGAAATCCCCTTCTTCAATCTCTGCAGGCGAATGAAGGACAAAGTCAGCTGATTTCTTTTCTTTATGTTCCGTTAAGGGGACGTCTACTGATGAAGGCGTAACCGTCCATCCTTCAGGGACCTCGAGGGAAACCCTGGCATTCGCTTTTCCTTTCTTGTAGTTCGTCACCTCGACACTGACGGGTACGTCGGCCTTCACATCCGCCGTGTTCACGACAAGGTCTTCCGGGCTCATGGTAAGACCGACATCCGGAAGGACGGCAATGGTGCCGTTCAGCTCCTCTTTCTGCACCGTTTCCACTGAACCGGAACGGAACTTGACCAATGCCTGGATCACCGGTTCTTCATACGCATGGTATGTTTCTGCGTCTTCTGGAACATCCACTTTGAATGTGAACGTTCGCTCTTCACCCGGCTTCAGGTTTTTCTTCTTCGTCTTTTTCGAGAAGTGGAAAGGCGTGTCCAGGGTGACATCTGCATTCTTCAGAACATGGTTGCCCCCATTTTTCAAGGCCACCTCCACTTTTACTTGCTGCCCACCTGTCAGCACGTCGGATTCCGATGTTGCCTGGACATCAAGACCGGATGACATGTAGCTTACATTCATGAGCTGCTCTTCCTTCAAGGATAGCTTGTGAAGGAGATCCTCCTTCAATCCTGAGTCAAGTTTGGCTTTCTTCGTCTTCTTGATGGCCTCTTCTACCAGCTTCAAGGATTTCTGGGCCTCTTTGAATGCTTCAGAACGATCCGGATAGCTGGAAATCGTCCGTTCGAGCTGGCTTTGGAGCTTGCGATACTGCTTCACGAGAGATTTCTCTTTCTTTGGAAGCTTCCCCGCCCATTCGTTGAAATCATAAGGAACCCCTTTAAAGAGCTGGTCCTTCCCGGAGGACGAATCACGGGATTTTACCAATTCAAGGTGCACCTGTCTTGGAGCCACGGGGATCTCGCTCCCCATTCCCTGGCTTTTATGGAGGAAACGGGATTCTTCCCCGATTTGAGGATATGATTTCCCGTAGATGTCATCGAGCATGCCGATTTCAATCGATGATGTGGCGCTCTCTTTTGACTCTGCCGGTAAGTAAAGTTTTTTGATTTTCCAAGGGGACAGGCCTTCTTTAAGGTGGTCCGGATAAACGGACGGATCGGCTGCATCTTCAAATGCACGCTGAGTCAGGATCGATATCGCCCTGTGATGTCCATGCTGGGAATCGACATCGCGGAAGGACGGCATCACGATATCCGGCTGATAGGTTCGGATGAAGCGGATCAACCGCTCATAGGTAAGGTCTTCCCCCCATTTGGAGAGGGTTTCTTCTGGAGTCTTCGAAAATCCGAAGTCATAGATGGGATCAGAGGTGGTTTCACTGAGGTGGTATGCTTTTACGCCTGTCACTTTCGCTGCTTCAATCATTTCCCTCGAACGGATGATGCCCAGGGCATTGTCGAGCTCTTGGCCGATTTCATTCTGGCCGCCTTCCCCCCGGTTGGCAATGAGGCTGGACGTCTTCACTCCCAGGCCCCTGGAGAGATAGGCGAGGAAATCACTCCGTTCATCGTCAGGATGCGCTCCTGTATTCAGGAAGGTTACGGTCGTTTCAAGTGGTTTGAGGGCACTCCAAAGTTCGGGGTCCTCTTCGCGGGCCAAAGGATTCATCGGAAGGACAAGTAAGAAGGCGATCAGAAGGCAAATCAGTTTCTTCATGTTCATGCTCCTCTCAAATTGGATTACCGCATGCGAATGACATCCCTCCTCCGGGTTGGTTTGTTTATCTTTTTAACGAACTGAAGGTTGTTTTTTCCGTTCTTTTCATTAGTAGCACAGGCATATATTTCCTGTAAATGGGTCAATGACCCGACCAGTAAAGCGCTCACATGTCATAAGGAGGAAAAATTCGACAAAATCGTTGGAGGTCCTACCCGATTCCACTAGCTAGGAACACAGCTTCACGTGTTGATATGACGGGGTTTTCAACTTTTCTTATCAAGTGGGTACAAAGTATGTCATTTTGTCGATTAATTCTGAATAATAAAAATATTAATTGTGAGAGGAACAGAACTACTGTATATTTTTAGTTGATTAGTTAGGTTCACTAACAAAATACGAAAGCCGTGATGCAATGAATCAACGTGTGCCACAATCGAAAGCAATGAACAAAAAACGAGTATTGCACTGCATTCAGCAAGAATCCCCCATCTCCAGAGCCGGTATCGCCGCAAAAATCCATCTCAGTAAGCCGACCGTCTCCCTTCTCGTCGATGAGCTTCTCCAGGAAAACAAAGTGTATGAAAAAGGCATCGGGCCCTCCTCATCACAGGGAGGAAGAAAGCCCATCCATTTATATTTCAATGCACGTGCAGCTTACGTCATCGGAACGGATATTGGCGGCACGAAAGTCAAAACCATCCTCTCAGACCTAAACGGCACCATCATCCACACCAAAAGCTTTTCTACTGCCAGCCACCTAAGAACCGGTTTACTTGAACAACTGTCGAAGGACGTCTCCTCCATGCTAGCTGCTGAAGGGATCGACGTGACGGATGTCCTCGGAATGGGCATCGGTGTGCCCGGAATTACGAAGAACGGTGTCGTCATCGATGCCCCTAGTCTCGACTGGGTCCGCTATCCCATCCAATCAGAAGCCGAGCGCCACTTCCCTTTTCCCGTTTATGTGGAAAATGACGTGAATGTGGCCGTATTGGGGGAACAGTGGATCGGAAACGCCAGGAATAAAAAGCATGTGCTTTTCATTGCTGTCGGCACGGGAATCGGCAGCGGGATCATCATTCACGATCAACTATACCGGGGGTCCACCCATGCTTCCGGGGAAGTGGGCTATATGGTGACGGACAGACGCGACCTGGAGGGTGACTTCCAGCCGATCTTCCATCGTTACGGCTATCTCGAGAGCGTGGCCGGAGGGAAGGCAATCGGGGCAACGTTCACCCGGTCCGTGGCCCTAGACCCGGCCCACCCGGCTCATCAAGCGGCCATGGCAGGTGAACTGTCTGGTGAACTTGCCTTTCGATACGCATCTGAAGGCGATGCCGTCGCCATGGCGATCGTGGATGATGCCATTACGCAATTGGGGTATGGCATCATCAATGCTGCAAGTGTATTGAATCCTGAAGTCATCATTTTAGGGGGTGGTGTCTTGAAATCGGCAGATTATATCTTGCCGAAGCTTGAACGGATGGTCAATGAGTATCTTCCCATCCCGGTTGAGCTGAAAGTGTCTGAATTAGGGTCGAATGTCGGTGTGATCGGGGCCGTTTCTTTATTTCTCCGAGAGCATGAAGGCACTGGCCACTTATTATGATCAGGGGGAATGAACGATGCTATTAAAGAAAAAACAATCGGCTTTTGCGGTGTTATCACTGTCAGCCATGCTTGTCCTTTCCGCATGCGGGGGATCAGAGAAAGGTTCAGGCAGTGAAAATAAAGAAGGCAAGGACTTCGAAGATAAAATCGTCGTCTACTCCCCTCACGGGAAAGATATTCTCTCGAAATTCGAGCAGCAGTTCGAGGAAAAATACAACATCGACGTGGAATGGCTGGACATGGGTTCTCAGGAGATCCTTGACCGGGTCCGTTCCGAAAAGAATAATCCACAAGCCGATGTATGGTGGGGTGCCCCTTCCACGAACTTCGACCAAGCCAAGGATGAAGGTCTGTTGACACCATATGAACCGACGTATGCAGACAGTCTGGCAGACGGCTTCCACGATCCAGACTGGAACTGGTCGGGAACAAGCCAGACACCGGAAGTAATCATGTACAACAGCAAGAAGGTCTCTGCTGATGAAGCACCGAAGGATTGGGATGAACTCCTTGATTCCAAATGGAAGGATGAAATCATCATCCGCTATCCACTGGCCTCTGGAACCATGAGGACGATCTTCTCTGCCATGATCTACCGTGACTTCAAAGATTCAAATGATCCGGCCAAGGGCTATGAGTGGCTCGAGAAGCTGGATGCCAATACGAAGGAATACTCGGCCAACCCTGAAATGATGTACAACAAGGTAGCCAAAGGCGAAGGAACCATCTCCGTCTGGGCCATGCCGGATGTCGTCATGCTGAAGGAAAACAAAAATTATCCATTCGAATTCATCATTCCTGAAAGTGGGACGCCTGTATTGACAGAAGGGATCGCCCTCGTCAAAGACGGCCCTCATCCGAAAGCTGCTGAAGCCTTCTACGAATTCGTCAACACGCCGGAAGCCGCTAAGCTGTTGGCTGATGAATTCTACCGTATCCCAACCCGGGACGACGTAGAAGGACTCCCTTCATGGATCACGGATACCGAAATCAAAAGCATGGAGATCGATTGGAAGGTATTCCAGGAAAACAGCGATGAATGGATGAAACATTGGGATGAGAACATCAAAAACGGGGACAAAGAAATCAAAGAATAGGAAGTGTAAGCGAAAATGGCGTCCATACAAATAGATAGCGTCCAAAAAACCTTCGGAAAGGTCACAGCAGTCGATCACCTTGATCTTGCCATCAAAGATGGTGAATTCTTCACCTTCCTCGGTCCGAGCGGCTGCGGGAAAACGACAACCTTGAGAATGATCGCAGGATTCTACTATCCCACCAAAGGGGTCGTCCGATTCGGTGACAAAGATATGACGCGGGTGCCACCAGAAAAGCGGAATACGGGTATGGTGTTCCAAAACTATGCCCTATTCCCTCATATGACTGTTTTCGAAAACGTGGCATTCGGTCTCAGGGTCCGTAAATTGAACATCAAAGAAGTGAAAGCGCGGGTGAAGAATGTCTTGGAGAAGGTACGCCTCGACCAATATGCCGAGCGCCAGGTCAGCCAGCTCAGCGGAGGTCAACAGCAGCGCGTCGCCCTCGCCCGGGCCCTCGTCATCGAGCCTGAAATCCTCCTACTCGATGAACCGCTCAGTAACCTGGATGCGAAACTCAGGGACGAGATGCGGAGCGAGATCCTGCGGTTGCAGAAAGAGTACAACATCACGACCATCTATGTTACCCATGATCAGGCGGAAGCCCTTTCCATGAGCGACCGGATCGCCGTCTTCAATTACGGCGTCTGTCATCAGGTAGGGACGCCTGCCGAGATCTATAATGAGCCCGCAAACGATTTTGTAGCTAGTTTCATAGGGGAGATCAATCTCTTGCCGGCCGCCATCGAGGAACGGGAAGGGGGAATGGCGTACGCCACGGTGCTGAGCGGGGCCCTCCCCCGCCCCATTGCGGTGCGCGGGAATAACATTATCACTGCCGGTGCTGCGGGGCAAGGCACCGCACTATCAATCCGTCCAGAAGCGATCAATCTTGTTGACTCTTCAAGGAGCGCAGATGAGAACGTATTCCCAGGCGTCATCAAGGAGATCCACTTCTTCGGCTCCGTGATCAATGTCATGGTCGAAGCGGACAACCAACTCATCCGCGTGCATACGCTTAATGGTGAAGGGTCACGCTCATTGCATGCAGGCTCCCCGGTTTTCATCGAACTGCCGAAGGAGCATATCCGGGTGATTCCCATGGTCAGCGGTGATCCCTCATGATGAAGAACCGCGATCATCGTCTCACCCTATGGCTGCTCATACCAGTCCTGCTCGTCTTGATCGCTTATGTTCTCTACCCGTCGCTTCGGACATTCCTTGAGAGCATGAACACAAAAGAAGGAGTCGGCCTCGGGAACTACGGGGATTTCTTCACACAGGAATCCAAGACGAATCTTGAGGCATTATGGAATTCCGTGTACATTTCCCTATTGAGCGTCCTTGCCAGTGCCATCATCGGGGTGCCCCTTGCCTTCATCTTCAATCGATATGACTTTCCCGGCCGGGGGTTCTTCTCGACGGCAGCCATCATGCCCATCGTCCTCCCTTCCCTGGTCGGGGTCATGGCATTCATGTTCCTTTATGGCGAAACCGGGCTTGTTCCGAATGCCATCAAGGATTTGTTCCATCTTGACGAAGTTCCGTTCAAGATCGGGGGCGTCTCCGGCATTCTCATCGTCCATGCCTATACGATGTATGTGTACTTTTATATGACCGTTTCTGCGGCAATCAATAAGATCGATCCTTCCCTCGAGGAAGCAGCCCATAATCTTGGAGCAAGTCGATTCAGCGTGTTCTGGAAGGTCACCTTCCCGTTGCTCACACCTGCCATTGTGGCCGCTTCCCTCTTGGTGTTCATGATCTCCATGGCATCATTCAGTGCGCCTTTCCTTCTCGCAGGAGGATTCAGGGTGCTCAGCCTGCAAATCTATTTTTCTAAAATCAATGGCGATATGGAGGTCGCTGCGACTCAGTCTGTCATTCTGTCCATCGTTTCGATCAGCTTCCTTTTGTTCATGAGGTGGTATCAGAACCGCAAGGACTACCGGATGGCCTCGAAGGGGATCGGCGCTCACCGGAGCGAAGTGAAGAATCCCTTCATGAAGTGGGTGCTGGTGGCGACGGGGATCATCGGGGTCTTCATCCTGCTCCTGCCTCATTTCACGATCCTTCTTCTCTCCCTTGTGCCCGATGGTACGTGGACCTGGCAGACCTATCCGTCCGTATTCAACTTTGAGAACTACCGGCTTCTCTTCGAAGATCCAAATATCTTCAAGCCGCTGAAAAACAGCTTGATTCTATCATTTATTGCGACGGCGGGGAATCTCGTATTCGGGGTCCTGACCTCCTATCTTCTCGTGAAGCGGAGATTCGTCGGGAAGGGCTTCGTCGACGTCCTTGTCATGATTCCCTGGGCGCTTCCGGCAACGGTCATCGGGATGAACTTGATCTTTGCCTTCAATGAACCTTCCATTTTCTCGTTCGGAAATATCCTGGTCGGGACGTTTTGGATCCTGCCCC
Organism: Rossellomorea marisflavi; assembly: GCF_009806575.1. Lineage (NCBI taxonomy): Bacteria > Bacillati > Bacillota > Bacilli > Caryophanales > Bacillaceae > Rossellomorea > Rossellomorea marisflavi. Next base: position 4,015,557 of record NZ_CP047095.1, read on the forward strand.
TTGCCTATTTCGTCAGACATATCCCGCTTGTGGTCCGCTCGACGAATGCCGCACTGGAACAGCTCGATGATTCCATTGAAGAGGCGGCCAGAAGCCTTGGTGCAAAATGGTTCTATACGTTCCGCAAAGTGATCCTTCCCATCATCATGCCCGGCGTCCTTGCGGGGACATTGCTGGCCTTTGTCGAATCCGTAGGGGAATTCCCGACATCGGTGTTGTTGTACACGATTTCAAACAGGCCCATATCCATTGAAATCATGAATCAGCTCCGCATGTTCAATATGGGGCAGGCGGCAGCCTACGGGATGATCCAGATCACCTTGATCGCCGTCGTCCTCCTGATCTCGAATAAGGTATTCGGAGTAAAAGCTGAGAAATCTTTATCCTAGGAGTGGAACGATATGAAGAATATACAAGAATTCATCCAGAATGAGGGGGATGCGTTTCCGGGAAAAACATATGTAGAGGAATTGTTGAAGCCCGTCTTCAATGACCAGCGGGACTATCTGTTCCATGTAATGTTCGATATCCACCGGGCCCACTGTATCATGCTCATGGAGCAGGGCATCATCCCAAGAGAAGATGCTGCATTGATGCTGAAGGGGATCGATGCCGTCTCCAAAACCGACATCGGAAGCCTGTCATATGAGCCGCAGTTTGAAGATTTATTCTTTATGATGGAGGCAAAGATCGGGGAAGAGATCGGGAGCGAGCTTGCAGGGAAGCTCCATATCGCAAGGAGCCGGAATGATATGGGGGTGGCCATGTACCGCCTCGTCCTCCGTGGGCATCTCCTTCAGACGCTGGACGCTGCCATGGATCTCGGGGATATCCTTCTCCGTCAGGCTGCGGCCCATAAGGATACGGTCATGACGGCGTACACCCACACCCAACCGGCCCAGCCTACCACTCTGGGTCATTACCTCCTTGCCGTCCATGATGTGCTCCAACGTGACATCACCCGGCTGAAAGCCGCCTACGCTACAGTGAACCGTTCTCCCATGGGCGCTGCAGCCCTGACGACTACGGGCTTCCCTATCAATCGGGAGCGCGTTGCGGAGCTTTTGGGTTTTGAAGGGCTCGTGGAGAATTCCTATGATGCGATTGGCGGAGCCGATTATCTCCTCGAGACAGGGACCGCCCTCATGACCTGCATGGTGAATACAGGCAGGTGGATCCAGGACTTCCTTCAGCATGTCACAAGGGAATTCGGGACGTTCAAGGTGGCAGATCCATATGTCCAGATCAGCAGCATCATGCCCCAGAAGCGGAACCCGGTATCCATTGAACATTCAAGATCGATTGCAAGCAGCGCCTACGGGGATGCTCTTGCCGCTGTCAATATGATCCACAACACGCCGTTCGGTGACATCGTGGACACCGAAGATGATCTCCAGCCCCACCTTTACCGTGCCTTCCACAATGCCAATCGCGTATTGAAGCTCATGTACGCCGTCATCGCGACCATCTCTGTCGATAAGGAGCATGCCAAATCCATGGCGAAGAAATCGAGCATCACCATCACGGAGCTTGCCGACACCCTTTCCCGGGATTATGGAGTCCCGTTCAGGAAGGCACATGGCATCGCAAGCACCATCTCCAAGCGTTCGGTTGCTGAAAGAAAAGAGCTCTATGAATGGAAGGTTGCCGACATCAACGAGCTGATCGATGAGGTACAATTGTCGGATGAGGATTGGCAGCGGATCATTTCACCTGATTACTTCGTGGAGATCCGCTCGGTCCGTGGAGGTCCGAATGGTACGGAGGTAGGAAGGATGATTGGGGATCGCATGGAGAGGATGAAAGAATGCAGAAGAGCATGGGCTGAGAAAAAAACAGTCGTCGAAGAAACGCATGAGGCCCTTCATGCGTTTGTGATATGATGGTACACCGCTGAACGACTTCCACGTCGTTCAGCTTTTTTATGGAGCATTATGATTGGAAATGTCAGGTTGATTCCATATATAATGGTTACAACCCCATTCCTTCAGTCGGGGCATCCAATTTATTTTGAGAGGAGGATAAACTCGCCTCACGAAATTAAAGCGTTTCCCCCCTGGTACCTATTCCGGATTGCAGTTCTTGCTCCAGCCACTGAATCATCTTCGCCGTATCCATATCCCCTTGTTGCCCTTTGTCGAATGCCTTTTGCAGCACGGAAAGAACGTGCTCCTTCACTTTATTCTCCATTCGCTATACTCCTTTCTGTGTTTACGTAGATTTCCGAGCGTCTATAAACCACATACTACCAAAAACATGTGCCATTTGACAGATTTTTTATCCTATTCACACAAAAAACACATTATTTACGCGTATTTAACGAAATTCTTTAAAAAATTTAGCGAAAATTGTCGAAATGTTGTATGATTTTAAATAGTTAAAAATAGTGTCGAAAAATAGTTCATTTTTACTATTACAGTTTACAGTAAACAAACCGATAATGATTGTGTGTCGATTTGTCTCATAGCAAAATCATCGAAAGGTGATGACGCAAAGCTACAGGGGCTAACCATGCCAGCCAGCTGCCAAATCAGGAGGGATTGTAATGTCGTTTTTAACACCTGAAGAAATCATCTTAAAGAAGAGGGCCAAAAAGAAGCTCATGTACGCCACCCTTTTCATCTTCACCATTGCTATCATTGCAGGGACCACTGTTCTTGCATACAACATGTAAAAGTGTCCTCAACGGGCACTTTTTTTATTTGCCCCCTGTTCCTTACCCTGCATTCTGATCCAATAGTCCACTCTTCACCAAATGCCTTCGACAATTTATGGTAATATTTCAGAAATTTCGATAGAATAAGAGAAGGATTATCACTATGTTGGAGGCTACTTGTCTATGCACACAGAAGCAAAGCTCATTCAGGGGCTCAAATCCCCATCCACCTTTTTTTACCGCCTCGGTGAAACCGAGATGGTGCCTCGTTTCGGAAAGAGGATGACCTGGCTTTTTGTCCTTTCCGCATCGGTATTCGGATTTCTGGCATTCTTCGGGATCGGGATGGATTCCCTCGCCAAAGAAGCGACTTCCCTTACCCCTTTGGAATATGAACTGGAAAAGACCATGTTCTTCTTCGGGCGTCTGATTGCGGGTCTTCTTTACGCCGCTTTGATCCTTTTCTTTTCATCGCTGGTGTTTTGGACGATCTCCGATCACGGCGAATACCGCAAGATTGTGATGGTGCAGGGATTGACGCTTTTGATCCTGCTTCTGGAGAAGCTCACATTCGTGCCGCTCTCCTTATTCTTCTCAATTGAATGGTATTCTTCACCCTTTTCTCTCGGAGTCATCGCCCAGTCCATCACATCGAAGTCCTATGTGGTGTACCTGCTTGGCGCCATTTCCTTATTCAAGGTGTGGATGATCTACCTCCAGTATCGCGGGATCAAATATTTGACCCGTCAGAAGAACTGGATCATCTGGCTTGTGATCGTACTGGTCAACGTGCTTTTCTGGGCATTGAATGCCCTGCTTGCTTATCTTGATCTTTCAACGTTAATTTAAAGGTGATGAATGATGAAGAAACTTATCCGCTACAGCATCGTAACCGTGAGCCTCGTGTTTGTGGGCGTGAATACATACTTAATCGAAAAAGCCGACAGCAGGGTCGAGCGGGAAGTCCGCATCAACCACTGGGAACTGAGCCGGCAGGAAACCCTCAGGGAAATGCTCTACAAGCCTGGAGTTGTCATTCCAGAAGAAGATCAATATCTCTATTTCAATGATGAATCTGCCACCTTCAAGAAGTTCCTTGTAAAAGAAGGGGAACAGATCAAATCCGGGACCCCGCTATATGAATATGAGGTCACTGACCAGTTCCAGCAACGCGACGTGTTGAAATCGGAAGTGGAGAAGCTGGAAGAAGATGCTTCCAACGTGAAAGACTCCATCAGCGAATTATCCAAGCTGATCTCTTCCCTCCCATCCCCTTCTTCCGATGAAAAGGATGCCCCTATCGAAGCTGGGGCCTTACAATCAGAGTATGACATCAAGCGAGAAATGGTTTCTAAACAGCTTGAAGCCGATCAACTGGAGAACCAGATCAAAAGCCTCGAACGCCAGATTGCCGCTATTGATTCATATGAAACGACCCTTACAGTGGAAAGCAGCGTAAGCGGGACAGTAAAGAGCCTGTCGCACGAAATCCAGAATCCCCTCATCACGATCGCCTCGGATTCCACTGTCGTCACGACCGACCTGACCGAGAAAGAGGTCGATGAGGTGAAGGAGAACCTGAATGTCCGGGTGAAGCATGATGGGAAGAAGTCCCTTGAGGGGATCATCACCAAAGTGGATCGTCTCCCAAAAGCCGATCCCCATCTGAAGACCGAGAGCCTGTACCCCGCTGAGGTGCAGGTCCAGGAAGCACAGTGGAGACCCGGACAGCACGTATCCCTTTCCATCATCATGGAGGAAGCGAAGGATGCCGTGACGGTCCCTGTCTCTGCCATTGAGAAGGTGGACGACCAGTCTTACCTCTGGATGATGATGAAAAACGGCACCGTCAAAAAGCGCAAGATCGAGACAGGGCTTGAAGTCGACGGACGCCAGGCCATCACGTCGGGTGTGAAAGCCGGGGAAATGTACGTAGAGGAACCTGACGAGATTGCATCCCTGAAGGATCAGGAGAGGTTCATCACAGCCCTTGATTGGCGCAGGCTCAAAATCCGTGATTTCAAGACTCTTGACCGTGCTGATGTATACACTAACCTGATGCTTGGAATACTGGAGCGAAAATAGATTGACTCGACACCGTCCATATAAGGACGGTGTTTTTTTATCCCTCATTATCAGCGCTTCCTTGGTTCATACTAAGTTCAACGATGAATAAAGGAGACATACTCTATGAACGGATTGAAAAAGACCGCCTGTATCCTGCTTCCCCTCATCCTTCTGGCGTTTACGGCTCCCGATGAGTGCCTTCATGCCGCTGCCCCCAAAAAGAATGTCATCTTCATGATCATGGATGGCACGAATTCAGATGCTGTCACCCTTTCAAGGTGGTATAAGGGGTCACCGCTCCATCTTGATGGCATCCTCACGGGCGGGGTGAGGACCTACTCCGCCGAATCGGCCATCACGGATTCTGCCGCTGCAGGTACGGCCATGGCGACAGGGGTGAAGACAAAAGCCGATTACATCGGCATGGACCCTGAAGGCCTCCCCCTCATTACGGTACTCGAAGCCGCTAAATTGAACGGCTATGCTACAGGGATCATCTCCACCTCCCCCGTTCAACATGCCACACCTGCCGCCTTCACCTCCCATGCCATCACACGGGAGGAGTTCAGTTCCATCGGTGAACAGCAAGTGTATCAGGATCTCGATGTTGTGCTTGGAGGTGGAGCCGCCTGGCTGGCACCGAAGCAAAAGAACCATCCCCAGGATGACGCTATGCTGAAGACTGATGAAGTCACCCGCAAGGATGGAGAGGACTTGAAGAAATCCCTGCGAGACGCCGGGTATGCCTACGTGGACACCAGGAAGGAACTACTCTTGGAGCCTTCAGCAGGAAAGCTGTGGGGTGCGTTTGCTTCAGAAGACCTTTCTTATGATCTGGACCGCCGCGAGCTGAAGCCGCATGAGCCTACCCTGAGCGAGATGACCCGGTCTGCCATCTCCCACCTGTCCAGGGAAAAGAAAGGATTTTTCCTTATGGTTGAAGGAAGCAAGGTCGACTGGGCCGCCCATCAGAATGATCCCGTAGGCATGATCAGTGAGATCCTGAGCTTCGACCGTGCCGTCGGGGAGGCCCTAGCGTTTGCCAAAAAAGACGGGAACACGATGGTCGTCGCCGTGACCGACCACGGCAACAGCGGGCTCACAATCGGAAACGCTGACCTTGACGGGTCGTATAAGCATCAGTCCGTGAAGCACTTCATCGATCCATTGAAGAAAGCGAGGCTCACGGTCGATGGCGCTGCCTCCCTTCTTGAGGGCAAAGATGCCGGTCACGCCCTCGCTGCATACGGCCTGGACTCTCAATCATGCCGGTGGAGCCCTTCCAAAAAGGAACTCAAGGCACAGATGACCTCCTCCCTTTCACAAAAAGCAGGGCTCGGATTCACTACGCATGGACACACAGGTGAAGATGTATTCCTTTATGCCTTCGGGCCCGGTAAACCTTCAGGACTCCTCGAAAACACGGATCTCCCCGTAAAGATGGCGGACTTCCTTGGCTTTTCTCTGGACAGCTACCGCTCTTGGTACGTAGATGGGAAGACCTTGCTTGAAAAACAGGGATACGACGTGACGTTGAAAACCGGGACGGCCAATCCCGAGATGATGGCCAAAAAAGGGAAGACGGTCCTGCGCTTCCCCGAAAACAAAAACTTTTACATGTCGAATGATGACAAGATTCCACTGAAAAGCGTCACAGTATTCAACGGGAAGACCTTTTATATCCACATGGATTCCATGTAGGCCAGTTCGACAAAAAACACAGCGGCCCCTCTTCCCTCCTCTTCGCACCCGATTTGCGTTATAATAAAAGAATGCGATTTTATAGATTGGAGAGGTTAGCTGATGTCGATTCGTATTGAGGAACTGAAGGAACAACTTTATCACTTGAGCGAATCCCTCGAGGAAGTACTTGACCCTAAGCGGGAAGCGGACCGCAATATCGTTTCCAAGGGGCTTATGCTCTTCAGGCAGAATTCGGTCTCACAGGTGAAGGTGCGCGATGAAGAAGTGACGGCACAGGTCCAGGATGTGACGCCTGTTTCCGTCGGGCTGAACTTCACCTTCCCCCTCATCTCTTCTTGTTCTTGCCCTCAGGACGTCTTTTGCCGTCATCAGCTGGCCGTGTTTTTGTTCTTATTGAATAAGACGGGAAGCGTCAGTGAGTGGGTCGGCAACTGGCGGAGCGGGAAACCCGATACAGCCGGCGGTCTTGAAGACTTGATGAAGAAGCACGGGGGATTGAAGAAGGCGAGCGATCTTCTCAAAGAGCGGAAAACACGGGGGAATACCCCTGAGGAGTGGTGGGAGTACTTCCATACCCTCCTGAAGCCGGATGACTTTGAGCTCCTTCAACGACAGCCCTATATCATGGATGTACTCGTGCAGAACATCATGAAGCGTTTCATGAAGGAATCCCCATTCGAACGGGAATGGAAGCCCCTATACAAGCTGTATGCCACGCTCTATCTGACGATCCATCTCGACCGGTTCATTCAGGAAAAAGGCGTGAAGCCGGGTACGGAGCAATACAGCATGTATGATTACCTTCTCGGTGAAATGGAGGATGCACTGGAGAAGATGTCTGTGCACGCCATGCCGTTCAGCTTCGATCCATTCATTGCGTTCCTGAAGGAAAAAACCGTCTGGCTCAGTGACTCCACCAAAAACAGCACCTTGATCAAGGCCGAAGTGTATCGTTTCCTTTGGTACTTCCTCTTTAAGCAGAAGGCTTGGAGGCAGGAGGAGATCAAACGGATTTCCGAGTCGGGCGAGGACCTTCAGACATTCGATCATCTTGCCCTCCTGCACCACTATCTGATGCTTGAGGAGTTCGATAAAGCCGATGGAGTGGCGAAGGGCCTCGGGAGTGAACTTGTTTCCTTCTCTGAATTCTGGTTGCGCAAGTTCTTCACCGGCAGACGATATGAAGCGGGACTTTTCCTTGTCAGGCATCTCCTTGAGCGCCTGCCGGAACACATCGGATACCTCGATCAGTTCGAAGCATCCCGTTTCGTCCGCTGGTTCATCCGCATCATGCCCATGGACTGGCTCACGGAAAAAGATCCGATGCTCGTCAAGGAGCTACTCCTTGCCATGCTTCCCTATAGCTTCTTCCATTACAATGAATACCTCATCAATGTGAAGGAGTACAAGGAGTGGGTGGAGCTGCAGCGTTATATGAACTACAGCATCCCTGAAATGGAAGGGATGGGGCTGAAGGACCTAACGAAGGAACAACCGGAGCTCGCCCTCCCCCTTTATTTCAGCGGGGTCATGAACTCGATCGAACAGAAGAACCGTGACAGCTACAGACAGGCGGTCCGCTATATGAAAAAGATCCGGACCATCTACCGGAAGCTGAAGCAGACAGAGAAATGGGATCAGTTCCTATCCTATATACTTGACCGTTATAAACGCCTCCGGGCTTTCCAAGAAGAATGCAGAAAGGGTAAGTTAATCGATGCTTAAATTGTCTTCAGTCAAGATCAATGTCGAACCATCTGAATATGGCGACCGTTTTGTGCTGACCGCACAGAATGAGAACGGGGAGTGGATCCACCCTGCCGAATGGAAGGGCCAGCTTTTCCTTTGGCATGAAGAGAGCTACTACGGCACCCTCATCGAAGAAGATGGGATGAGTGTATCTGCAGGACACTGGGATTTCCTCACCTTATTGGCAGGTGAACAATTCAGCTCCCTTGTGAGCTGGGATTGGAACGATTCCGGGCAAGCCTATCTTTCCGTCGCACCGGTCCTTCTCGGAGCAATCGAAGCGGGAAAATGGCTACCACGTTTCGATGAATGGCAGGAACAAGGGCTCCAGTTCCACGTTCCCGATGAAGTGTGGGATAATTTCAACAGCGAATTCTGGGACGAAACCCTCCCGGATGGCCGGACTGTCAAGGAACTGACGGATACGTGGTTCCAAACCTCCCTCCAGGACGCCATGAACGCCGGAGGGTCTGGCGCCATGAAGCGGATCAGGAAGCTGAAGGAAAGCACCCTGACGCCTGAAGAGCTTGCCGCTTACTTTGACGAGCAGCGCTGGAGCGAGTGGGTCAGCGGCGAAGAACAGGACCTCCCCTTTACCATTGGCCTGCGCATCACAGAGCCGCTCGATGAGGAAGATACGTGGGAGCTTGAAACGATCCTCCGGGACAAAAAACGGACCAGCCGCGTGATCTCCCTGGTGGAGGATACGGTACCCGCTGCTTGGAAGCCTCATCTGAAGGAAGTCAGCGCCGAACAGGAGCGTTGGGGGAATATGCTCCCGATCCTGAGAGATGAAGACGGGAAGCTACGCACGAGCCTCGGCGAACACGATGCATGGGACTTCCTCTCGATCCTCAGCGAGAAGCTCATCGACCTGAATATCGAGATCCTCCTTCCATCCTGGTGGGAAGCGATGAAGGATGCACAGGTGCTCGTGAAGGCAAAATTGAAGAATACAGATACGACGTATCGCCCTTCCTTTGTGGGCCTGAATGCCATGCTCGATTTCGACTGGCGTCTGTCCATGAACGGCGTCAATCTGTCTGAAGAGGACTTCAACCAGCTCGTCGAAGACCAGCGCCGCCTCGTCAAGATCCGCGGACAGTGGATGAAGCTTGATCCCGCCATGATCCGGCGTATCCAGCAGATGATGACCAAGGCGAAGGAAGAAGGAATCTCAATCCAGGATATGCTCGAGCAGGAGCTTGTCCCGAATGACGGGGAAGGCGGCATGACCGAGGAAGGTGAAGATGAGGACGGGACGAAATATGCCCGCATCCAGCTTGAACTGAACCGTTCCATGAAGAAGATGATTCATCAGCTGACGAACGTATCCACCATCCCGATCACACCTGCGCCTGATGACTTCATCGGTGATCTCCGGCCGTATCAGGAGCTCGGGATGAGCTGGATGCTCTTCCTGAGGAAGTTCGGGTTCGGCGCCTGTCTTGCCGATGATATGGGACTCGGGAAGACGGTTCAGCTCATCACCTATCTCCTTCATGTGAAGGAGCATGAAAAGACCGATTCACCTGCCCTGATCATCGCGCCTACATCGGTCCTCGGGAACTGGCAGCGTGAACTGGAGAAATTCGCCCCATCCTTGAATGTAAGACTCCATTACGGTCAGATCCGGGCGAAAGGGGAAGAGTTCCAAAAAGCCCTTGAAGGAGTCGACGTACTCCTCACGTCGTACGGCCTGTCCCATCTGGATTTCGAGGAGCTGTCAGAGGTGACCTGGAGCTCCATCTCACTGGATGAAGCCCAGAACATCAAGAACTCCAATACGAAACAGTCCCGTGCGATCCGGAAGCTTAAAGGGAATCATCATATTGCCCTGACCGGGACTCCGATGGAGAATCGCTTATCCGAGCTGTGGGCGATCTTCGATTTCCTCAATCAAGGGTATCTTGGTGGATTCACCTATTATCAGAAGCACTATATCGCCCCGATTGAGAAGGACGAAGATGAAGAGAGGGTCAAGGCTTTACAGGCCAAGATCAAGCCGTTCCTCCTGAGACGTACGAAGAAGGATCCAGAGGTGGAACTCAATCTTCCTGAAAAGCTCGAGCAGAAGGAATACTGCGCCCTCACGGCTGAACAGGCGGCGCTGTATGAGCAACTCGTCAAGGACACCCTGGCCAAGGTGGAAACCCTGAGCGGATTCGAGCGCAAAGGGTTGATCCTGCAGATGCTCAATCAACTCAAACAGCTGTGCAACCACCCTGCCCTCTACCTAAAGGAGCCGGATCCCAAATCGATCCTGAGCCGCTCGGAGAAGATGCAGAAGCTGAGGAGCATCGTGGAGACGGCACTCGATTCAGGGGAAGCATGCCTCATCTTCACCCAGTATATTTCCATGGGAGAAATGATACAGGACATGATGAAACAAGAATTTGATGTCGACGTCCCTTTCCTTAATGGCAGCATGGCAAAAGCCAAACGGGACGAACTCGTCGACCGCTTCCAGAACGGGGAGTTCCCCGTCTTCCTTCTATCGTTGAAAGCAGGAGGCACCGGGTTGAACCTGACCGCCGCCAACCATGTGGTCCACTATGACCGCTGGTGGAACCCGGCAGTCGAAAATCAGGCGACGGACAGGGCCTACCGGATCGGACAAAATCGATTCGTCCACGTCCACAAGCTCGTCGCTTCCGGTACACTTGAAGAAAAGATCGATGCCATGCTTACGAAAAAGCAGGCGCTCAACGATGAAATCATCCGCAGCGACCAGTGGGTCACGGAGCTATCCGACCAGGATCTCCAATCCCTGCTCGTATTGGACTAATGCCAGGCCACCCCACCGGGTGGCCTGTTTTTTTGCATAAAAAATCCGGTCTTCGTGGAAGACCGGTCTACAGTAGGAGAGATTGAGGAGTTGATTGATTCTTTATATGAAGTCTTACAGAGGTTGGTGTTGCGAGGTTCAAGCGTATAGGTTGGTGATAAGTAAAAGGGTGTATTGGGGATTCTTAAGATGAGGGGATCAAGGAAGGGCCCGCATATTCATAACCCTGTTCAAGGGCGGTGATCCGCTGGGATAGATAAAAGTTCTCTACATTGGTGCGCGCTACTTTCTTGATGAGGTCTTCGTTCAACTGCTCCAAACGATCGATTCGTATTTCCAGCTCTTTCATACCTTCTTCTCCTCTTCATCAAAATGGGATTTCGATCGCTTCCTTCCTTGTTTCTTCGGGAGGCTTGCTGTCGAGGAAACGGACGTTCTCGGCTACCACTTCCGTTACATATGTGCGCTTTCCCGTTTCATTTTCGTAGGATCTCGTCTGGATCCTTCCTGTCACTCCGATAACCGACCCCTTCCGGCAGTATTTCTCCGTATTATCCGCCGCCCGGTTCCATAGCGTGCAGAGGACAAAATCCGTATCGATCTGCCCCTGCTGATTCTTGAATTGTCGGTTCACGGCCACGGTCACATTGAGGACCGATTTCCCTTCAAGGGTCTTCCTGGACTCGGGGTCCTTGGTCAGCCTGCCAACAAGCGTCACTTGATTGATCACATGTTTAACTCCTTTCTTCTGAAATTGTTATCATCATAGCCCCTCCCTGCACTCTTGTAAAATCGTCAATTTAGCAAATTCATAGGGGCATTAAAGAGAATAACAGGAGTTTCTCCTAGGGAAACTCCCTTTTTCCAGGTGAAATCCACCGTGAAAATGCAAAATTCACCTCTAGCGTGATTTTTCTCGTTGGCGAATTGAATTAGGGGTGTGCTCCTTCATATGATATAATTTTTAAAAACCCTTAAGGAGGTTCGGTGATGAAAACATTCAAGGTGGTTTCGCTGCAGGTAGTGCAAAACGAAGAACTCATGGATTTTGATATCGTCGATGGCCTGATCATCAATAAAGAAGATGGAAAGAAAACGTGGCTCGTAGAAACCCTCCTGACCAAAGATCATATTGAATTCTTCCAAGAGGCCCAGCAAAAAAGCGAGGAGCTTGAGATCCAGGTCGTCATCTCCCATAAAGAAAATGATCCTGCCGCCTTCATGACATCGATCAGATGCATCAAAGAGCTCGGCGGGAACATCAGCATCATGTTTGAAGGAAAGCTGAAAAAGCAGAAGAATGAATACGCCGAACTCCTGTTGGACGATTTGATTCAAAAAGGGATGTCAGGCGAAGAGCTCCTGCGTGCATTCAGGGATAAAATGGTGGAAAAACCGCGGATTCCTGCCAGCTCAAAGGCCGGTACCTCATAAACATACACAATTATGTAAAAACAAATAGAGCCTTTCTCTGTATTTTGCTATACTAATAACAACGAGAACGAAAACCCTCAGGCAGGTGAGCTCATTGATCGGAGAACGAGTAAGGAAATATCGCACGGAAAAAAAGATGTCCATGACGGAACTGGCTGATCGGGCAGGCGTCGCCAAGTCCTATCTAAGCTCCATTGAGCGAAACCTTCAACAGAATCCCTCGGTACAGTTCCTGGAAAAAGTGTCGGCGGCACTTGGAATTTCCATGGATGCCCTTCTCCATGATGCACCAGAAGAAACACCACTGGACTATGAATGGATGAAAATCACCGAAGAAGCCATGGATTCCGGTATTACGAAAGAACAATTCCGGGAATTCATCGAGTTCAATAAATGGAAGCTTGGACAAAAATAAAGTCTTGAGAATCATCTATTCTCAAGACTTTATTCATCGGAATGATTTCTCAAGAGACTCACCCAATGCTTTGATATTGTTTATGTGAACGCTCTGTCTGTGGTGCTTCAAGAAATTCCTTGACCTCCCTCAGCGTAATCCCTGCTGTTTTTGCCTCTTTCATCAACTCTACCCATTCTTGATCCAATTCTCGATTAACCATTTCATTCCCTCCCAAAATACATGAATGTATTTCAGGCAATCCAGCCGTCCTAGTATTCGATACGCTCCTGCTGACGGGAATCCTTGCGCATACGTCCAACCTTAGACCTGTGACTTTGCGTCCCTGCCTTTCAACAGGTTTGCCTTTATCTGATTACCTGACTGTGGATGTAATACCATTATAATCCTTATATGTGGAAGAAGATGTTGGATTTTGTCGGCTCAGTAAAATTCTTTACCCTAAATTCCATCAAAATAACCACTTTTACACACTATTCAGAAAATTTTTAATTTTGTTGTTTTTCCTTGTCGAATCTACAGTCTGAGAAATTTCCCTGAAACTTACGGGAGGTTTGACTGGAAGATCCGTCAGGTCGTATCCGCACGCAGGGCAGATCCACTCCCCGCTCTCGGCACTGCTGAAAGATGGACGCGTACAGCGGCTACAATCTTTTTTAAACATAACCTTCACCCCGTACTCTCAGATTTTCGTTTCATCAGAACATTACACGCCAGGATGATGATTCCCGTCGCCATAAGCAGACCCCCGATCAACAGCCATCGGTAAAGATCCGTTCCGGTGTTCGGCAGGAAACCTGTCGGTGAGGGTCCGCCTCCCGTAGAGACCGCCGTTCCACCGTTCGTCCCTTCAACATCCTTCAGACCCGTGTCAGGAGATAAGAATGAGGAGGCCTGCACCTGGATCTCAAATCGTGCCGCGGTTCCTTGGAACTCGTTGCCCAGCTCATAGGGCATTTTAACAATGAAGATCAGTTCATCCGCTGAGCCCTGCGCCAGCTCCCTTGCTTTGAAGGATGAGGCATCCTTCAATTTCCCATCGAACAGAGTCGTTTTGCCACGTAGCATCGTCAAATCCAATTCGTTGTATAGAACATCCGTCTCCGATAGATTAACCACAGCAAGCGTGTAGGTGATATCTTCATCCCCATTATTTCGGACGGTAAGCGAACGTTCTACCCAGTCGCCTGGTTTTGCGTTTTCGATATTGAACAGATAAGGGCCACCTGGTTCAATTGAAATTCCCGGTCCTTCCCCATGGGCAGTCGATAGATGGAAGAACCCGAACAAAAGGGGAAAGAGAATAAAAGAGAGCAGCCGATGCTTCATCATATCCATTCCTTTTTATCAGAGATCGGAACAAAATAGATTGTTCGTTTTAATGAACACTTAAGTGTAGTATACGATTTAAAGGAACCCACTCAAAACATCATATGAACCGATTTAGGGTAATTATTCCATTCATACCGTCTTTATACTCGTCCTCCCGCTTGTTTTCTGAATGTTTTGTACTTTATAAAAGATATATTGTTCTCTATAATGGAATCAAAAACCATAGGAGGAGTTCGATTTATGTCATGGATAAGCCGAAAGGAGATTCGTATAAAGAAAAACTTGCCCATAACCGAACTGTGCCGGCAATGGATCATTTTCACGCCTTCCACCCTTTCCTGGAGACCAGCAGGAAGCCATCCGGTACAATCGGGGTTTCATTGGAGACGGAGGATTCTCCTGTTCTGTGGATTGAATTTGGCCTCTCAAAAGAGGAATTCAGCGAGCTCTTCCACGTTCATCTATGAATAAATGGATTTCGCTCGTTGGAATTCTACTGATTTGTACTGGCCTTGTGTATGTGGGGGCGTCCCTCTTCGGCATCCAGCATCAGAAGCACGTTCAGGGTGAATCAATGGCTGCCGCCCAAAAGGCGGTCAGTGCGGGGGCGAGTGGTCCCTCCGGAGATCGGCAGAACGGGGAGGCTATCGGAATCCTGCGCATTCCCGCTCTTGACAGGGAGGTACCCATCGTGACGGGGGCTGATGAGGATGATTTGGAAAAAGGGGTGGGCCATGTCCCCTCCACTGCCCTCCCAGGGGAAGGTGAGCGGATTTTCCTTGCTGGACACCGTGACACGGTATTCACGCAGATGGGTGAGCTGAAGCCTGGAGACGTACTGGAGATCCACATGGCTGAGGGGACCTTCACCTATGAGATGACAGACAGCTTGATCGTTGATCAGGATGATCTGTCGGTGATGGATCCTGCGGGGGAAGAGGTGTTGACGCTATCGACCTGTTATCCCTTCGAGTACCTCTCCAGTACCGATCAGCGCTACATCATCCATGCGCGCCCCGTCCATTGATCCCTTCACATGAAAAAAACCGATCCATATGCGGACCGGCTTTTTGCTTTATTCGCTTTTTTCTCCAAGGGCAAACATCATTTCAAGCTCGCAGGCTACTTCCCCGTCAACGGTGGCAACGCCCTTCCCTTTTCCGATGGCTCCTTTGAAGCGGACCATTTCGACTTCAAGTCTGAGCTGGTCCCCTGGTTTCACCTGACGCTTGAAGCGGCATTTGTCAATTCCAGTAAAGAAGGCCAATCTTCCTCTGTTCTCTTCCTTCTTCAGCATGGCAACGGCTCCAACCTGGGCAAGGGCCTCGACGATGAGGACACCGGGCATGACCGGGTAGTCCGGGAAGTGACCGTTGAAGAATTCTTCATTGGCCGTGACGTTTTTGATGCCGATAGCGCTTTTCCCTTCTTCTACTTCGAGGATGCGATCTACAAGAAGAAAAGGATAGCGATGCGGGATGATGTCTTTGATTTCATTGATATCTAACATGAATGGTCCTCCTACAGTGGTATGTCCCCTTTATTGTACAGAATTGACGGGGAGAATGGAATAGAACGAAGAAAAGGCCCGGAGCTTCAGGGGCCTTTTCTTTATTTTGCTTTTTTCACGATGTCTGCAATATGCTGCCATGTTTCGGCTTTGAACACATCAGAGGCTTTTCCGTCACCGATGACGGCATATCCAAAAACGGCTCCAAGGGCAAGAAACCCGGCGAACAGTACGAGGAATAAAAGGACGCGGAGCCAGATCGGGAAAAGGCGTACCCGTACCCATCTGGGTGCAGCCTGTTCCTCGGCTGTCTTCGTTTCTTCAGTTGGTTGCTCTTGCAACAGTTCTTTTTCGCTCATTTGTTCAAAACTCCTTTAGCGTATACCGTTGACCAATCCCATCATCTGATCGGCCATAGTGATGGATCGTGTCTGGAACTGATAGGAACGCTGGACATTCAGAAGGTCCGTCATTTCCTTACCCATATCCACATTCGATGCTTCCAGGGACTCTTGGCTGATGGAAATGCCCGTTCGCCCGGCGCCGGTCAGATTCGTCAGGACCTCGTTCCGATTCACGCCGACATCGTTCCTGAGTCCGATCAGATTGCCGCCGAGCTGTTCGAGGAACTGGGGTCTGGCAATCGTCACGATGCCAAGGTCTACGTTTTCGGTCCCCTCTGGTCCTGTGATACTCAGCACACCATTGTCGCCAAGCTCAAAGGTGGAAGCTTCACTCGAAAATGTGATGGGGTCATCATTTTCATCCAGGATAGGAAATCCGGAAGCATTCACGAGCATGGATCGGCCGTTATCCATCGGCGTGGAGTAAAAGGCACCGTCCCGTGTATAGCGGACATCGGTCCCATCATCCACTTTGAAGAACTGGCGCTCATCCTTCAGGGCGAAGTCAAGGGACCTTCCCGTGGCCTTCAAGGTGCCCTGCGTGAGGTTCAAAGCGGTTTTGGATAGCCGTGCCCCGCTTCCCTCCCTGACGCCAAGGGGAGTGAGCCTGCCGCTTTCAAAACGGTCCACACGCTGGTTGTTCACCTGTTGGACCAATAGATCGGAAAACGTCGCTTCCCTCTTCTTATAGCCCGTCGTGTCGGCATTCGATAGGTTGTTCCCGATCAAATCCATTTGCTTTTGAAGCTGACCGAGAGTGTTTGTGGCTGTCACCATCATCCGGTTCATGATTTTGTCCCCTTTATTATAAGGTAACTCTTGGCGAATTTCATTGACAATCTTTTACTACCCATTGACACGCCCGATTTCATTTGCGGCTTTGTCCATGCTTCGATCATAGGCCTGAAGGACCTTTTGATTCGCTTCGAACGCCCGATAGGAAGAAAGCATATCGGTCATGCTCCGAGACGCGTCGACGTTCGATCGTTCGAGCTGCCCCTGGACCATGGTGAAGGTGCCTGCCTGAGCAGGGGTAAGAGCCGTTTCCGATGAGAAGAGGCCATCCCCTTCTTTCACCAGGTCTTGGGCATTTCCCGTATAGGCGATGCCCAGCGAGGACTCCTGTGCTCCGTTCACCAGGATCTCCCCATTCTCTCCGAGGGTAAACTCATCGGAATCAAGCTGGATCCGCTCTCCGTTCCCATCAAGGACATAGTGCCCGCTGTTCGTGGTGAGGAATCCGTTCCCGTTAACGGTGAAATTCCCATTTCTCGTGTATCGCTCTTCCCCGCCATCTCCTTCAACGGTGAAAAGGATGGCTCCCCCTTCATCCGGGAGGGTTCCGGTAATCAAGGCGATATCCGTGGCATTGCCCGTTTCCTGCAGGTCACCTTGAGTAAAGGTAGGGATGGTTTCCTGCATATAGACACCCGTATTCAAGCTCCCGATACTCCGGTGAAGAGGAAGGGACAATCGATTGTCGGTCGGGACCGTCGTCGAATCCATGCGTTGCATGAGCATTTCTGGGAAAGCCCGCATCGCAGCCGTATCCGCTTTATAGCCGGGCGTGTTGGCATTGGAAATATTATTGGTCAGCATTTCGGTTTTCCGTTGCTGTGACAGCATACCGGATGCCACCGTATAGAATCCTCGAAATATAACGTCCACCTCATTTCTTTCGTCTCTTCTCTTACATCGGAACCTCGCGCGACTATTTCAGTCGATCAGCCTATTTTCCGGCGTGAAATTTTATCGATATTCTCAAGCATCAGACCCGTTCCGACAGCTACACAGTCCATTGGGTTCTCCGCTACAAGGACCGGTACTTTCAATTCTTCAGCAAGGAGCGTGTCCATGCCGTGAAGCAGCGCTCCTCCTCCTGTCAGGATCACACCGCGGTCGATGATATCTGCTGATAGTTCTGGCGGAGTCTTCTCCAGGACGTTCTTGGCTGCCTGGACGATGACAGATACTGATTCACGAAGCGCCCCTTCGATTTCTTTTGCCGTCACGGTCAGGGTACGTGGAAGACCTGATACCATGTCACGTCCACGGATGTCCATCTCATTCATCTCGCCTTCGCGATTTTCGGAGAAGACCGTACCGATCTTGATCTTGATGTCTTCCGCTGTACGTTCACCGATGAGGAGCTTGTACTCGCGTTTGATGTAATTCAGGATTTCATAATCGAATTTATCCCCTGCCATCTTGATCGACTGGCTTGTCACGATATCACCCATGGAAAGGACCGCTACATCCGTGGTTCCCCCTCCAATATCCACGACCATATTCCCGGTCGGGTTGAAAATGTCCATGCCTGCTCCGATGGCTGCGACTTTCGGCTCTTCTTCAAGGTAGATTTTCTTACCGCCGCTCTTCTCAGCTGCTTCCTTGATGGCTTTTTGCTCTACGCTCGTGATGTTCGTCGGGCAGCAGATCAGGATGCGTGGCTTCGACATGAATCCTTTCACGTTCAGCTTATTGATGAAATGCTTCAGCATCGCTTCTGTTACATCGAAGTCCGCTATGACTCCATCCTTAAGTGGGCGGATCGCGACGATATTCCCAGGCGTCCGGCCAACCATGCGACGTGCTTCTTCCCCTACTGCCAATACTTTATTCGTATTCTTGTCCAATGCGACGACGGAAGGTTCGTTAAGGACGATCCCCTTCCCCTTTACATGAATCAATACATTTGCTGTACCTAAATCGATACCGATATCTTTCGCGAACATTTAATGTGACTCCCTTCTTATCTATCAATTGATCTATGGTTTATTTCCTATGTAGTTACGGTTTAACGTTAAGGTAAAATCTTCACCTAATTAATTATATTACCATAAACGTGTCGAAAGCAGGAGTTGTTTGTCAAAAAAATGAATTTTATTTCATATGCCCTTCATGACCATACGGAGCAGGCAAAACGCCTTGACCCCACGCTCCTTTTCCAGCTGAAAAAACCTTTTACACGTTACCTCAGACGCAAAAATACGCCATCCGCCCTTCTTCCTGCGGGCGTGGCGCATCGGTTTCAGCTGTGAAGTTCCTCTTTCCTGTATTTTTGCTTCGTTGCTTCTCCCCCTCTTAGGTGTCGGATCGATTTATGATAATCCAGTATCGTCTTCACTTCGTTTGCAAGCTCCGGATTGATTTCAGGCAGCCGTTCCGTTAAATCTTTGTGGACCGTACTTTTGGACACGCCAAACTCCTTCGCAATGACGCGAACGGTTTTCTTTGTCTCCACGATATACTTGCCAATCTTGATTGTTCTCTCTTTGATGTAATCGTGCACACCACTCGACCTCCCCAAATTGGATGTGAGAAGTGTGAAATGAGACTCGCTTCGCATGAGTGATTAGTATAAGTTACGTTGCCGTTATGGCCCGTGGTTTACAGCGTATAAACATATATGTGACTGATTCGCTATGGGATATGGACGATTCCTCACCTCAAACACTCTCTGTATTGATAGGTTTGTTTCATTTTATTAGCATTTGTCCCCATATATGCACACTTTACCGAATAAGGACAAGGTGACGTTTGAATTTTCAGAAAACCTTTTGTGGTATGCGACATATTCTGATCTATTTCCTGAGAAATAAGTCGAAAACGCCCCCTTGAGATCAGGGGCGTTCTGTCTTCATCCTTTAAAATCTACATCTTCATCGATCCATACCTCTCCATCCTTGTATGTCATCTGCTCTGGATACCTAAGGTTCTCCACTTCATCCTGAAGTTTCTGCGACGGTGCAGGGGTTAGGAGTGATACGGTGATATTGGCAATGATCGCTGCCAGGGCCCCGAAGACGCCGGCACCTGTGTCGATGATCCCGAGGATGGTATGACCATCCCTTGCCAGGAAGATATACAGCAAGGTGACCCCCAGGCCGACAAGCATGCCTGCCACCACTCCATGGGCGTTGGAGCGCTTCCACCAGACCCCGAGCAGGAGTGCAGGGAAGAATGTTCCCGAGGCAAGAGCAAACGCCCACGCAACGATCTGGGTGATCACACCAGGCGGATTCAATGCCACTAGACCGGCAAGGAGCGTGGCTATGACAATTGTCCAGCGGGCAACGGCCAGACGATTTGCATCTGTTGCCCCCGGCTTCATGACCCTGTAGTAAATGTCATGGGCAAATGAAGACGAGATGGCGATGAGGAGTCCGCCTGCAGTGGAGAGGGCCGCAGCCATGGCCCCCGCTGCAACGAGACCGATGACGAATACACCCAGGTTGGCAATCTCCGGGGTGGCCATGACGACAATATCATTGGAGATGATGATCTCCTGCCACTGAAGGATGCCGTCGCCATTTGTATCCGCCACTTGAAGCTTCCCTGTATCGACCCACGACTTCGTCCATGCAGGGAGCTCGCTGATCTTACTTCCGGCTACTTTCGTCATGAGGATGAACCTCGAGAATGCTGCATAGGCAGGGGCAGACAAATAAAGGATCCCGATGAAGAGAAGCGCCCATGCCCCGGACCAGCGGGCTGCTTTCATCGTGGAGACCGTATAGAATCGGACAATCACATGGGGAAGTCCGGCGGTTCCGGCCATGAGGGTGAACATAAGGGCGATGAACTGCCATTTTGATCCGTTCGTGAATGGTGCAAAATACTCCGACACACCGAGCTGCCGGTCCAGTTCACCGATCTCTTCCACGATCCTCCCGTACGACAGCCAAGGAGCCGGATTCCCTGTCAGCTGCAGTGACATGAAAATGACGGGGATGAGATAGGCAATGATCAGAACAAGGTACTGTGCCACCTGCGTCCAGGTGATTCCCTTCATCCCTCCGAAGGCTGCGTAGAACGCGATGAGCACGACCCCGATCATCGTCCCGATCTTCGCATCGATTTCGAATAATCGTCCGATGACGACCCCCGACCCGGAAAGCTGTCCGATGGAATAGGTGAAGCTGATGATGATGGTACAGATCGCCGCCGTGATCCGTGCCGGATGGCTGTTGAACCGGTCGCCGATGAATTCCGGAACAGTGTAACGTCCATATTTCCGGAGCTGAGGGGCCAGAAGGAACGTGAGAAGGAGATATCCCCCCGTCCACCCCATGATATAGGCCAGACCGTCATACCCGAGGATCATGACCGTTCCTGCCATCCCTATGAAGGAGGCTGCGCTCATCCAGTCAGCACCGATCGCCATCCCATTGAAGATCGGTGGGACCCCCGGCCAGCCACATAGAAGTCCGATGTTTCTTTTGCTTTGTTGTATACAGCGATACCAATATATAAGGCAAATGTAACCAAAATGATGATCGTCGATACTAACAGCTGCGAATCCATCTATCCGTTTCCCCCCACACTCTGTCTATTTTCTTCATCCTAATTTCTCTCATTTATTAATGGTCCAGCGTCTTCCCGTAGCTGAGGGCTTCGTTCTTCTTCGCGTCGATTCCATACTTCCGGTCGATTTTGTCACTTACGACTGCGTTGACGAACAGCAGGAAGATGAAGGTGACGACCGCTCCTTGAGCTCCCATGAAGTAATGGAAAGGAAAACCGCCTATCGTAATAGAAGATAGTGGTTCCGCGAGCAGGACCACACCGAATGACGCTATGAACCAAATGACCAGATACACACCCATATAGATGTTTTTCTCTCTGAAATACCGATCGGCTTTCAGCTTTTCAATCTTCTTCATTCCGTTACCCCCTTCTATTCACATTATCTCAGACTGAAAATGAACTTCACCGTTTCAAAAAACGGAGCCGGCACCATGGCAATCTGGATGATCAGGAATGCAAAAAGTGCCATGAATGGAATGGCCAGATAAAAGATTTTCTTTTTCCTAATGGTGAGAAAGATGCAGAATCCCGTGAGCACAAGAAAAATGAAAAAGTAAATGGATGACACCTCCTTAATGTAAGCGTTTTCTAAAATGAACAGACGTCTCCTTCCTGAATACTTATTCATCATTATGTATAGGGTGCAGGACAGGGTCAATCAAAAAAAGTCGACAGAAATCTCAGGAATCATGAATTTGTTTTCTCACAATAGTAAGATTCCTCTCTCAGAACCGGAAAGCTGCCTGATTTATTTTTCCACTAAACTAACTTCCTGTCGAATGACCACGGAGGTTCTTGACCCACAAAAAGAACCGGCCGCAATGGGCCGGTTCCGTATGGGATCATTCTTCGTCTTTAGTATCAGCTGCGTCCGGGGTAGTGCTGGACTCATCGGACTCTTTCTTCTCCGCGCCTTGTTTAGGCTTGGCTTGTCCTTCGTTTCCTTCAGACTCTTTCTTTTCTTCAGCAGCATCTTTCTTCTCTTCTGTACCTTTGTCTTCAGAAGCTTGCTCTGTGGATACTTGTTGATCCAAGTCAGCTTCTTGAAGAGTGGCAAGGGACTTATTGAAGTACTCAAGCGGATTTACGGCTAAGCTGTCTTTGCGGATTTCAAAGTGTACGTGTACTCCTGCTTCTTCGTTCAGACCGCTCTTGCCTGCTTTCGCAATTTCCTGACCTTGCTTGACTGTGTCACCTACTGCAACCTTGAAGTCTTTGACTGATTGGTAACGTGTGACGACACCTTTGGAATGCTCGATTTCAATCGTGTTTCCAAGTAGGGCATCTTCCTGAACCTTTGTGACTTCTCCACTCATGGCAGCAAGGACATTGAAGTTCTTACCTTCTTTCGAGATGTCGAGCCCTTGGTTCGGGTAGTACTCATTTCCGTGGACGATGAGCGCTGCTTCCTGTTCTTCGGCCGTGGCATTAGCATCATAGAATTCTTTCTCAATGACGGTTTCATCCGGCTTGGCAACTGGCATTACAAAGTTTTCGAGTGAACGGTTGACTTCTTCTGCAGGTTGATCAAATTGATTTTCGGTAGGAACTCCATCATAGCTGTAATCCTTTGCTTTCTCGTTCACATCATTTGATGCCTGGTACCACAAAATCCCTGTGATCACGACTGCTGCACTTGCCAAGTAGATTGCTGGATAGGCCCAGCGCCTTTTCAAAAATTTTGGAGAAGTATGTTTCTTTTCTTCCTCTCTCATTTTCATCACCTCAGCAATCATTCTGAACAGAATTCAGAAAATATATACACGAGGTGAAAAATTTTTAAATGCTTATCTTTCGACAAAACGAATCGTTCTATGCACGATTTTTTACATCTCTTTGAACTTTTATGCTGATAGGAGAAAAGGAGCGCTCCCCGTGCTACAATGAGAGGATGAAACGAAAGGACGATGTCTGAATGAAATCTGTATTGAAAATCGGGCTGACCGTAGCCCCTTTCTTATATATGCTCTTGATCTGGTATCTCTCAAGCAATCCCGATGACAAGGTCCTGAGCCTCCAAGAACGAGATCTGGATCGTTTCATCAAGGAATCTCTCCACCTGATCGAGTTCGGGATCCTTTACGCCCTATTTGTCCTTGCCCTTCTAGCTCATGGAAAACTCACCTATGCTGTCAATACCGTTGCCGCCTTGATTGCCATCTTTTATGGATTCACAGATGAAATCCATCAGGCCTTTGTTCCGGCACGTTCTGCCACCATGATCGACGCCGCCAAGGATCTGATCGGTGTCACCGTCCTCTATTGGCTCGTCAACCACACGTACTTCCGCTCTCCAGACCGTCCGCTGGGCCGTTGGTTAAAATCAGTAGAGAACTATTTTACAGCGTAAATGAAGAAGCGCCAGGTCCGTAGAGTGGACCTGGCGCTTTTTCAGCGCTGTGCCGTGACTTTTTTCAACAAGGTATCTGCCTGTGTAATCTTCACGTCCTTATAATAATGCTGGACGATCTGCTTATAGTCCTTTCCTTCCTCAGCCATCCCGTTAGCTCCGTATTGACTCATACCCACGCCGTGACCGAAGCCTTTCGTTGAAATGACGATATGATCGCCTTTCAGTGACCAGGTGAAGTCCGATGATTTCAGATTCAGCTTATCGCGTATCTCCCGTCCGGTAAACTTCTTGCCGTTGATCTCCACGTTGGCAACCCGCTTCCCTTCCGTGCGCCCGGTGATCGTACCGACGCTGCCATCCTTCGGCAGGGTGACCCCCAGCTTCTTTTGAAAGTCGCTTGTCTTGATCACGACTTGGTCTTCAAATTTCGGGGATTTAGAATCCCAAGGGCTCTCGACACTCCGTAAGTATGGGAGCTCATTCTCCCAATAGGATTCAGAGTTCTCGGTGTACCCGTTGCTTGTCGAGAAAAAGGCAGCCGTGATCGGCTTATCTTTGTACGTCAGGACTTTGCCCATCGTCCCATGTACGGCATCTTTGATTTTTTTGATTTTCCATTCATAGTCCGCTCCCCATAGTTTGGCGAGCTCTTTCTCATTCTTGTATACCTGATGGGCAACCGTGTCGGTCACATCGGCACCTTTGGGTACGTTGGAGTCATCCACTAGAAGCTGATTCACAATATAGGTCCTGGCAGCCAGCGCCTGGGCCTTCAAGGCTTCGGGTTCAAAGTCGGCAGGCATTTCACCGGCTACGACTCCCACGACGTACTGCTCGAGGGGCAGTTTTTCGATGAGGTCGTCGTTTGAACGATAGACGGCCACCTCCATGGATTGGTCCATGTCTTTGTTGGCGGTTTGTTTGGCTTTGGCTTCGTCCAGGTTGGCTGTTTCTTTTCCTGATGAGAAGGGGAGTACCAGCAGAGCGGGAATCGTGATGATGATGATGATAAAGAGTGAGAAGGTGAGTAGTACGGGTTTCCATTGCTTCATGTGCGCTGCCTCCATATAAAGTGAAATAGGAGATGGTGGTGCGTTTCTCCTCTTTTCAAATGTATGGGGGTGGACAGGCTTTTATGAATGATTATTGTGGTCATTTTTAATAAGTAGAGGGATTGGTTATGGAAGGGATGTTCCGTTCTGCTACGGCCACCCGCTTTCCATGGGGCGTGCGGTGAGCCGCTTCGGCGTTGTGCTGCCCCCTTATTACTAGACACCCCAATCCTAAAAGGAGGGGTTATAAATGAACAAGCACACCCGTACGTTTAAACTTCAACTGGCCAAACGTTACTTGGAGGATGAAACGGTTAGTTTTCGAGATTTAGCTTCACAAGAAGGCGTGGATGCTGCTGCGCTGGGCTATTGGGTCAAGTTGGTTCGCCATCATGGTGATCAAGCCTTTTCTTTTCCCTATACAACGTATTCTCCTGCCTTTAAACTAAAGGTACTTCACTATATTACGGACAAGAATTACTCCATTCGAGAGGCATCTGCCTATTTCCACCTTCCCGATCCCTGTATTGTGCGCAGGTGGTTGAGAAAGTGGGAGAAAAGGGGACGAGATGCCTTCGATTCAAAGGAAATGAGGGCCTTGACGATGACTCCTAAACCACCCAATCAACATAAGAAATTAGAAGACATGACTCCCGAAGAGCTACGAGCACACGCCGCCTATTTAGAGATGGAGAATGCTTATTTAAAAAAGCTGAGAGCCTTAGTTCAGGAGGAATCATCACCAAACAGATCAAAGCGAAAGTAGTATTTGAACTAAGGAATGCGTTCCCGGTGATTCAGCTCATCAAAGTAGCGAACCTCCCTAGAAGCACCTATTACTTCATCAAAAAACAGTGGGACCAACCCGATCCTGATCGGAAGTGGAAAAGAAGAATTACCTTGATCTTCCGCCGTCATTCAGGCCGTTATGGTTACCGTCGGATTACGGATGTACTCCAGGCAAAAGGGTATGACATCAATAAAAAGAAAGTCCTTCGCATTATGAAAGCCCTAGGGCTCCAGTGCCTGGTAAGAAAGAAGAAATACCGGTCTTATGAAGGGGAAGTTGGAAAAGCGGCGCCCAACACCCTCGACCGAAAATTCATGGCATCGAAACCGAACCAAAAATGGGTAACCGATGTGACGGAATTCAAGATTGCCGGACAGAAACTGTACTTGTCCGCGATGTTAGACCTGTTTAATCGAGAAATCATTACGTACACGCTTCACACGAAACCTAGCTTTGATTTAGTAGAAACGATGTTACTTCAAGGAGTCGAACGTCTACGTGAAGGCGATGACCTTCTTCTTCACTCTGATCAGGGCTGGCACTATCGCATGCCTAAGTACCGAAGGATACTCAAGGACCATCACATCACTCAGAGTATGTCTCGGAAGGGAAACTGTTATGACAACGCCGTGATGGAGAATTTCTTCGGCATCATGAAATCAGAGTTTCTCTACAGAGAAACTTTTCGGAACCTCAAGGAGTTCAACCGAAAATTAGAAGAATACATGGATTACTACAACCACTTGCGAATTAAGTCTACGCTCGGTAAAAAGAGCCCGGTAGAATACCGACTGTACACACAACGAATGAATCAAAAAGTGGGTGTCCAATAATTTGGGTCCAGTGCACGTTGCCTGTAGGGTCTCACCCTGCCCACTTTTCCCATAGGAGTCGGGTGGCCTCCGCTTCACTTCACTTTTGGTGATATGTAGATTCTACTCTTAATATTTCCTCTTACAATAAGAAATGGTCATATATCTATCTTTCATGGGATGACTTCCTTCAAATGGCGATGGAGCTAAGTCACTCCTGGTCTCTTTAGGGCTTTTAAGAATTCAGGTAGGGACGTTTCGTTCCGCTGCGGGTGGCCGCTTTCCGGCGGGGAGGGAGTTGAGCCGCTTCGGCTGCGCCTCCAGGGTCTCAACCTTCCCTCTATTCCCGCAGGAGTCGGCCACCCTCCGCTGCTCTTCACTTTTGGTAATATGAAGTATGGATTTTAGAAAATGGGCTATGCGTGTTCATCGTTTACTTGATGGACTCATTCCTTAGAATAAGTAGCTATATATTTATACCTACTTATTCTCCACTAACCACTGAGCCATATATATAAAAACGGACCTCCCGTTGATAGGAGGTCCGTTTTATTGGATACGCTTATGCGTCTTTGATCATGGTTTCTTCTGTTGCTGGTGTTTCGTCAGCTTCGTTGACGCGTTCGATGTCTGCGCCTAGGGCTGCTAGCTTTTGGTGGAAGTTGACATAGCCACGGTCAAGGTGTTTTAGTTCTGTCACCCTTGTGTAGCCGTCTGCTACGAGTCCTGCGATGGATAGGGCTGCGGCTGCACGAAGATCGGTTGCAGCTACTTCTGCACCTTGAAGGGCAGTTGGTCCATCCATGATGACAGAACGGCCTTCGATCTTGATTTCGGCGCCCATGCGACGGAATTCTTCCGCGTGCATGAAGCGGTTTTCAAATACCGTTTCCGTGATGACGCTTGTTCCGTCAGCTGCAAGGAGCAATGCCATCATTTGGGATTGCATGTCTGTCGGGAATCCAGGGTGTGGCATCGTTTTGATGTCGACGGATTTCAATGAATCAGGACCGATGACACGAACTCCTTCCCCTTCATCGATGATCTTGACGCCCATCTCCTCCATTTTGGCAATAAGAGAAGATAAATGCTCAGGAATTGCACCTTTCACAAGAACATCACCTTTAGTGATGGCGGCAGCAACCATGAATGTTCCGGCTTCAATACGGTCCGGGATGATGCTGTGCTCCACTCCATAAAGGCGATCGACACCCTCGATGCGGATTGTTCCGGTTCCGGCACCTACTACGTTTCCTCCCATTTTGTTCAGGAAGTTCGCAAGGTCCACGATTTCCGGTTCTTTTGCAACATTTTCAAGGATTGTTGTTCCTTCTGCAAGAACGGCAGCCATCATGATATTCTCAGTGGCACCTACGCTAGGGAAGTCGAGATAGACTTTGGCACCATGCAAGCGTCCGTCAACTTCAGCTTCAATGAAGCCGTTACCGACTTTGACTTTAGCACCCATTGCTTCGAATCCTTTAAGATGTTGATCAATCGGTCTTGAACCGATCGCACATCCTCCAGGAAGAGCTACACGGGCTTTACCTGTACGTCCAAGAAGTGAACCCATCACAAGGACGGATGCACGCATTTTACGTACATATTCAAAAGGCGCCTCTACGAATAACTCCCTTGACGCATTGACGGTGACTTCACCGTTCGCGAATTCTACATCTGTATTTAAATGACGTATAACTTCATTGATCGTATATACATCGGAGAGTGGTGGTACGTTTTTGATGATGCTTTTTCCTTCACTTGCTAATAATGTAGCAGCGATGACTGGTAAAACGGCATTCTTTGCTCCTTCAACTTGCACTGTACCGCTTAAACGCTGACCGCCGCGGACGATAATTTTTTCCAAGAGTATTCCCCTCCGCGTCCAATTTCTCTATATTAATATTCAATAATCAGGATGGGTGTGCCAATGACAAAGGTTGTCTCAGCGCCCATTCCACTTTTCCGTAAACCAAGTTGAATGTTCATGTCTTGATGCTGTTTGGTTTGAATGGTCCGTGACAATTGTTCCGAGTAGGCTGAAATTGAATGAAACTCTTCCTCTTTTAAGGATTCCAATTCATTAGCGTCTAATGTGTCCATCATTTCGACGGCTTGATTCGACAAAACTTCCTCAAGCGTATCACTGAATTTGCCTTTAATACAAGAGAATATCAAGGGTTCATCCGTGAAAATTTCTTCCGCATTTGGGATATATTCACTTTTGATATACGCCTTGGCGCTCTCTCCCCAAGTGGTCTGACTTCCGCGCAGCTCATACATAGTATACGACTGTGATTGCCCGTTTGTGAGGGTATGTAAAATCTTAATGGTTTCTGTTCCGTGAGACGTCTTGCGAAGTCCCGTCACCACTGTTTCTTCCTTCGATTTTTTCGTTACCCATTTGAATCCGGAAAATTTCTCCTGAATCAAATCACTGTGTTTGGCAAACTCTTCTTGTGTGAAGCTAGATGCGTTTTCTCTTGCATACAGAGACCATTCATTGACCTCCCCACCAGCACGTTCGACGGCAAGATCAAGTTTTTCTATATCGGTGAAACGCTTCGCTTCGATAGTGTTGTTCCCATTACTGACATAAAGAAAACCAATTATAATGAAAAAAATTACGAAAATGTAAAAGTTACGCACGATCATTCCTCCCCTTTAGTAAAAGTCTTTCCGTCAGGGTGAGGAACATACTTGCAACTTATCGTCATCTTTTTACAAATCTGTCTTCTTTCAGTCATGTGATCGTTTTCATAATGAAACTTTTTCACAAAGGGCGTAAACACAAAATTAATCTTACTCAAAACTGGTACCTTTGAGAACATGCAGGAAGACCTATTTTTTGTAAGGGTTTGACCCTATTCGAAAAGGGTCGGCAGCTGCTGGGTCCATAAGTAATAGTCCAACAGGAACCTGCTGACGGCAGAACCAATGGCAATGGTCAGTAGGATGTACAGGAGTCTCCCTTGGGCGACCCTGTTTTTTTTAAGGAGCTTATCCAATTGGATGGATTGGAGAGCCCAGAATGTAACTGCGAACACCACCAAGTGAATCAGCATGCTGATCAGCGCCTGCTGGCCAAATGTTACTCCCATTCCCACTCACTCCATAAAAAAAATTAGACACACATAGACTATTTTAACACATTACCTTTGCACTACAATAGTTATTTTTGTAAATGTCAGGTTTTTTTGAGCTGTGTTTTTTAAAGTCCTGTGGATCTGTCCCACGTTTCATTTTACTCCCTTTGTGTAGGTAAAGCTACTTGGAGCACGCAGGATTTTTACTTATTTTTTGTTTCTTCATTATATAAAAATCCACCCTTGAGACAGGTAAGCCCCAGGGTGGATTTTCAAGATCGTATTAGAAGTTACGCTCTGACACGTTGATTCTGTTCATGGCACGTTTCAAGGACAGTTCAGCACGGCGGAAGTCGACGTCATCCCTGCTTCCTTGAAGGCGTCCTTCTGCACGTCCTTTGGCTTCCTTGGCACGTTCGATGTCGATCGCTTCTGCCGTCTCGGCAGATTGTGCAAGAATTGTCACCTGTTCAGGACGGACTTCGAGGAAGCCGCCGCTGACAGCTACAAGCTCAGTGTCGCCACCTTTTTTCAGGCGAACCGCACCGATTTGTAGTGGAGCAACCATCGGAATGTGTCCAGGCAAGATCCCAAGCTCACCGCTTTGGGCTTTCGTACTTACCATGTCCACTTCTGAATCGTACACTGGGCCATCGGGAGTGACAATATTGACTTTTAATGTCTTCATTTTCTTCCCTCCTGGTCCGCGATTATACCTCTACGCCCATTTCTTTAGCTGCAGCCAGTACGTCCTCGATCGGGCCTACCAGACGGAATGCATCTTCAGGAATGTGGTCGTATTTGCCGTCAAGGATATCCCTGAATGCTTTGACTGTATCCTTCACTTCTACGTATGAACCTTTTTGTCCTGTGAACTGCTCGGCCACGTGGAAGTTCTGTGAAAGGAAGAATTGTACACGACGAGCACGGTGAACAGTCAGTTTATCATCATCGGAAAGCTCGTCCATACCGAGGATTGCAATGATATCCTGAAGTTCTTTGTAGCGTTGCAGGGTTTGCTGGACGCTACGTGCTACGCTGTAATGCTCTTCTCCAACGATTTCAGGAGATAGTGCGCGTGAAGTGGAAGCAAGTGGATCCACGGCAGGATAGATACCCATTTCCGAAAGCTTACGCTCAAGGTTCGTCGTCGCGTCAAGATGGGCGAACGTCGTTGCAGGAGCTGGATCCGTATAGTCATCCGCTGGTACATAGATCGCTTGGATCGATGTAACGGAACCGACGTTGGTCGATGTGATACGCTCTTGTAATTGACCCATTTCGGTCGCAAGTGTCGGCTGGTAACCAACGGCAGATGGCATACGTCCAAGAAGGGCTGATACCTCTGAACCTGCTTGCGTGAAACGGAAGATGTTGTCAATGAACAATAGAACATCCTGGCCTTGCTCATCACGGAAGTACTCAGCCATGGTCAGACCCGTCAAGGCAACACGCATACGTGCTCCTGGCGGCTCATTCATCTGACCGAATACCATCGCTGTCTTCTTGATAACGCCTGAATCGCTCATCTCGTGGTAAAGGTCGTTCCCTTCACGGGTACGCTCCCCTACACCGGCGAATACAGAGATCCCACCGTGCTCCTGGGCGATGTTGTTGATCAATTCCTGAATCAAAACGGTTTTACCTACACCGGCTCCACCGAATAGACCGATTTTACCACCCTTGATGTAAGGCGCTAGCAAGTCGACTACTTTGATTCCTGTTTCAAGAATTTCCACCTCTGTGGAAAGCTGATCGAATGTTGGTGCTTGTCTATGAATCGGGTCACGACGGATCCCCTGCTGAAGAGGCTCATCCAGGTCGATTGAATCACCCAGTACGTTGAATACACGTCCAAGCGTGATGTCACCTACCGGTACGGAAATCGGTGCTCCAGAATCGAGTACTGCCGCTCCACGCTGCAGCCCGTCTGTAGAGGCCATGGCGATCGTGCGCACAGAGTCATCCCCAAGGTGAAGGGCAACCTCCAGTGTAAGTTCGCCTCGGTCTGCGATTTGGACCTTCAATGAGTTGTAGATATCCGGTAGCTGCCCGCTAGAGAACTTGACATCGACAACCGGACCCATTACTTGAAGAACATGTCCTGTGTTCATCTCTTTCCCTCCTAACTGGCTTTTGACGATTGATACGTCTCTTTCTATTCGAGTGCTGCCGCCCCGCCGACGATCTCAGTGATTTCCTGAGTGATCGCAGCCTGACGCGCACGGTTATAAGACAATGTAAGATCGCCGATGAGTTCTTTTGCGTTGTCCGTCGCATTTCGCATGGCCGTCATACGTGCCGCATGCTCACTGGCTTTACCATCGAGCAGTGCACCGAAGATGAGGCTCTCTGCGTATTGCGGAAGAAGGACTTCAAGGATCTCTTCAGCGCTTGGTTCAAATTCATAGGAAGTAAGCTTGGTAGAAGTGGATTCAAGTTCCGTCAACGGCAGAACCTTCTTCTGCGTTACATCCTGCTGGATTGCACTTACGTAGTGATTGTAGAACATATAGAGCTCGTCATACGCCCCGTCCGAGAACATGGTGACCGTTTTATTGGCGATATCTTTGATATCGGCAAAATTCGGCTGATCCGGCAGTCCTACGACCCCTTCAAGTACATGGTCCCCGCGCTTCTGGAAGAAATCGCGACCCATGCGCCCCAGTGCAATGATCGTATATTCATCCTTGGAGCTGTGACGCTCCTGGATTGTATTGCTGACAGCACGCAGCACACTGCTGTTATATGCCCCCGCCAAACCGCGGTCAGACGTAATGACCAAGTAGCCGGTTTTCTTTACGGGGCGGGAGACTAGCATTGGATGCGTTACGTCGGTGCTTCCGAGGGATATGGAGGTGACGACTTCCTGGATCTTTTCCATGTAAGGAACGAATGATTTCGCATTCATCTCGGCACGGTTCAGCTTGGAAGCAGAAACCATCTCCATTGCCTTCGTAATCTGACTTGTTTTCTTCGTAGACGTAATACGAGTTTTAATGTCGCGTAACGATGCCACTGGTTCTCACCACCCTTTTTTGAAAATGTTAGACCCTGTCCTTGAATCCAAGACGGAAGGTGCCCCTCAGGACACCGCCCATATTACTCGGATTTTGCGAAAGTCTTTTTGAATCCATCGATGGCCGCTGCCATTGCGCTGTCTTCAGGAAGACCTTTCGTTGTGCGGATTTGATCCAACAATTCTTTTTGGTTGTGGTCGAGCCAGCTTAGGAATTCACCTTCAAAGCGACGGATATCCGCAACCGGGATATCATCGAGATGACCCCTTGTGAGTGCGTAGAAGATCATGACTTGTTTTTCAACCGTCAATGGTTTGTTCAAGTCCTGCTTCAATACTTCTACTGTACGCGCTCCACGGTTCAACTTCGCTTGTGTTGCTTTATCAAGGTCGGAACCGAACTGTGCGAATGCTTCAAGTTCACGGAACGCTGCAAGGTCAAGACGCAACGTACCTGATACTTTCTTCATCGCTTTGATCTGTGCGGATCCACCTACACGTGATACGGAAAGACCTGCGTTGATCGCCGGACGTACACCGGAGAAGAATAGGTCGGATTGTAAGAAGATCTGTCCATCAGTGATGGAAATGACGTTAGTCGGGATATAAGCGGAGATATCTCCTGCTTGTGTTTCAACGAATGGCAATGCCGTGATGGAACCTCCACCTTTTGCATCGCTTAGCTTCGCTGCACGCTCCAACAGACGGGAGTGCAAGTAGAATACGTCACCAGGGAATGCTTCACGACCTGGAGGACGGCGAAGGAGCAAGGAAAGCTCACGGTAAGCGGATGCTTGTTTAGACAAGTCATCATATACAACTAGTACGTGCTTACCATTATGCATGAACTCTTCACCCATCGTGATCCCACAATAAGGTGCAAGGAAGAGCATCGGTGCCGGTTGTGATGCAGATGCCGTTACGACGATGGTGTAGTCGAGGGCACCGTGCTTACGAAGTGTTTCCACGGCATTACGAACCGTTGATTCTTTTTGTCCGATTGCCACGTAGATACAGATCATGTCTTGATCTTTTTGATTAAGGATTGAGTCGATGGCTACAGACGTCTTACCTGTCTGACGGTCACCGATGATCAATTCACGCTGTCCGCGTCCGATCGGCACGAGTGCATCGATCGCCTTGATTCCCGTTTGAAGCGGCTCATGTACGGATTTACGATCCATTACACCAGGAGCTGCGCCTTCAATCGGGCGTGTTTTCGTTGTAGGAATCGGTCCAAGACCATCGACTGGTTGACCCAGTGAGTTTACAACACGACCTACAAGTTCCGGTCCAACCGGTACTTCCATGATCCGTCCGGTACGACGAACCTCATCGCCTTCACGAATGTCTTTATAAGGCCCGAGAATAACGATACCTACGTTGTTTTCTTCTAAGTTCTGTGCCATACCCATGACACCAGTAGAAAATTCAACAAGCTCTCCAGCCATGACATTGTCGAGGCCATGAGCACGAGCGATACCATCCCCGATTTGGATGACAGTACCTACATCGCTTACCTTCATCTCAGACTGATAGTTCTCAATTTGCTTCTTTATCAGCGCGCTGATTTCTTCCGCCTTGATGCTCATGAATTTCACCCCTCATTTATACGAAAGTTAACGAACCAGTTCACGTTCCAGACGATTCAACTTACCGGCAAGCGTACCATCGAAGATCCTGTTCCCAATGCGGATCTTCAAGCCTCCGAGGATGTTGGTGTCTATCACATTCTCGATTCTAAGTGATTGTTTACCTACTTTGTTAGCAAAAGATGTGGAAACGGCTGTTTTCTCATCTTCTGACAGTGGGCGTACAGAGTACACGATGGCATCCGCGATTCCACGTGCTTCGTTGGAAAGATCGATGAATGCGTCCACCACTGCCACGACCTGATCTTCACGATGACGATCGGTCAGGAGTAATAATGTATTCAGGACAGGTGCCGAGACCCCCGCAAATGCTTCCTGGATCAAGGTTTTCTTCTTGACCGCCGTAAGCTTGGGATTCTCAAGCAGGCTGTTCAATTCTTTGTTTTCTGTAAAAACGGTTTTCACTGCGCGGAGCTCTTCTTCGATCGCTTCAAGCTTCAGTTGCTCCTGGGCGATTTGAAAGAGGGCAAGTGCATAGCGTTTTGCGACTGTGGAGCTGCTCATCGCTGATCTCCTGCCTCTTTGATATAGTCGTTGATCAATTGTTCCTGATCTTCAACCGAAAGCTCCTTTTCGATGACCTTCGACGCGATCATAACAGATAGGGATGCCACTTGCTCACGCAGGGCAGCCATCGCTTGATCTTTCTGCGTCTCGATTTCGCGCTTCGCTGATTCCTTCAGGCGTTCTGATTCCTGGCGGGCTTCAAGGATGATCTGACTGCGTTGGTCATCCCCTTGCTTCTTCGCGCTCTCGATCAGGGCCAGGGCTTCCTGACGCGCCTCTTTCAATAGCTCACGCTGTTCTTCGAGGTACTTGCTTGCTTCCGTACGGCTCTTTTCCGCCGCATCGATCTCCCCTGCTATATGGTTCTCACGTTCTTGCATGATGCCCATCAACGGGCCCCAAGCAAACTTTTTCAATAACGCAAGAAGGACTAGAAACAGGACTAGCTGTACTATAATATCTCCACCTGTGAAGCCTCCTCCGGCTCCAAGGACAAATGCGTTTGATAGCACGCGGTTTCACTCCCTTCAAGAGTCAATGCCTATATGGTAATGCCTTATTTAATGGCCGTGACGCCCCCATCCCCCGAGAGGTCAAAGGACCGCCCGACCTTTCATTCCAAGTCAGGATGTTACTTTACATAAAGGAATGGCGAAGGTTCTCATCGAATGATCTTCGCCATTTCAATCTGCTATTATCGATTCATTACGATGAACGCGATAACTACCGCGATGATAGGAATCGCCTCAACCAATGCAACCCCGATGAACATAGTAGTTTGGAGCATTCCACGAGCTTCCGGTTGACGAGCGATCCCCTCAACTGTACGTGACACGATAAGACCGTTACCAATACCTGCACCTAGTGCTGCTAATCCGATTGCAATTGCTGCTGCTAAAAGACCCATTCCCATTTTAATTTTCCTCCTTTAAATGTATAGAAATCTGAGTTTAATATTGTTTTGTTCAAAAAGAACAGGGTATATATTAATGGTCATGACTAACTTTATGAGACATATAGACCATCGTTAACATAACAAAAATGAATGATTGGATTGCTCCAATGAATACCGAGAAACCTTGCCAGGCAAGCGTCGGGATGATAGCCCCTATGAGACCACCGATTCCCTGGTGGGCTAAACCTGTAATCAATAGCGATAGCAGGATCTCACCCGCGTAAATGTTACCGTAAAGACGAAGACCAAGCGTCAGGGTGTTCGCAAATTCTTCAATGATCTTAAGCGGGAATAAGAAACCCATCGGTCTGAAGAAGTCTTTACCATACTCACTGAAGCCTTTCATCTTGATGGCGTAGTAGTGAGTCAACACAACAACCATTACGGCCAGTGTCATTGTGACGACCGGATCAGCTGTTGGAGATTTCCACCAAAGTGTATGGTCGATCACGACCGAAAACGGAAGGCCAAGCATATTTGATACAAAAATGTACATGAGGAGAGTAAGACCCAACAGATGGAAGCGACCTCCAGTCTTCCAGTCCATATTACTCTTCACGATGTTCTTCACAAAATCCATAACCCATTCCATGAAGTTCTGGGCGCCCGTTGGCTTTAGCGCCAGTCTGCGGGTACATAACACGGCAATTAAGAATACGACCACGGTCGCCACCGTCATCATCATGACGTTTGCCAGGTTGAATGTAAGGCCCAAAAATTCAGCTGTAGGATTTTCATGTTGCAATGAAATTCACCTCTCTTCCCCGCTATTTATGTGGCTGTAGCTGCTGAATAAAATAATCTATCATAATAACAATATAAATTGTCATTAATCCAATGATCGCGCTGTACAAATGAAAATATTCTGGATACTCAATTGCGATGATCGCAACAAAAGCAGCTCCCGCCATCCTTGAGTATGTACCTAATGACCGGACCTTCTGCCCTGCCACGACGGCATCCCCGAAGCGCAACGTTCTCCTCATGATCAGCCAGTGACTGAACAGACTTACGCTTGTCCCTAAGATGAGCCCAAGGAAAATAGACTGATAGGAAGTGAAACCCCAACCGAGGACGTAAAAGGAAAGGAGGAAAAGTATGTACTTCCGATGCCTGTTAAAGAGCTCTTGAAGTTCTGGCATTGACATTAATCTCCCGAATAGAAATGTTGGACTGTGCGAAGCATGGTGTAGATTCCTGTTGTTAACCCGAGAAGCAGTCCAATGATTAAGAATAGTGGTTCGGTGTCCCATAATCCATCCAGCCATCTCCCCCCGAAGATCCCGATTAACATGGAACCAACCAGCTGAGACAGAATGGCAGAATACAAGGCCACCCCTTGATACGGGCGTCGATTTGGTTGACGCATAGTGTCATCCCCACACAGGAATTATAGTGGAAAAACATAGATATAAAACCGTTTTCATTCTGTGGAAGTTTTTGTGAAAACCTTACCATTCTATATCCTTTGTAAGCATACAATAGGGTAAAATCAATGTCAATGCGTACAAAGTAAAAAGTCCACAACCTATCCTAGTGTTCCAATATTGTTCACATTTTAAACACAAAATAAGAAAAGCGGAAGGGGCTTGTTCTGAGGCGACAAGCATAAGGCGAAGACATCGGAAAGCGCTCTTGGCCTTTTTGATGTCTTTGACTTATGACCTCGAGCCTCAAGCCCCTGGAGCTGGACACCAAGAAATGCGGAGGCGGGTCGTTCTGACCCGACAAGCATAAGGCGAGAATGCAGAAAGGCGCTCTTGGCCTTTTTGGCATTCTTGACTTATGACCTCGAGGGTCACCCCGCCGCAGCTGGATCCCATAGAAATACGGAGGGACTCGTCCAGAGGCTATTCACATCAACAAAAATCATTCACTATGTATTCATTTATCCTACTTAACTATTCATTTCACTCAACATTGCTCACCACTGAGCAAACTACCCGAGCATTAAGATACCACAGATTCCGTTGAGACAAAAGAGGAAACTACTGGTTTGTGCCTATTTTTTGTGAAAAAGGAAAAAGGTACACGCATGCAAGCGTGTACCTTCTATATTATAGTCATTCATTTGGAGAGAATGAGTCTGGTCGATCTTCCAGATGACCGAAGTGATAGCGGATCGCTTGGGCAATCCTGTATGAAGCCAGTCCGTCTCCATACGGGTTGGCCGCTTTGGACATGGAGCTGTGCGCTTCAGGATCGGTGAGAAGTTCATGGGCGAGCTTATAAATGTTCTCTTCCTCATTCCCGGCGAGCTTCAGCGTACCTGCTTCGATTCCTTCCGGCCGCTCCGTCGTATCACGAAGCACGAGGACCGGCACTCCAAGGGATGGGGCTTCCTCTTGAACCCCACCTGAATCGGTGAGGATCAAATGGGCCCTTGAGGCGAAGTTGTGGAAGTCGATGACATCAAGTGGTTCAATCAGATGGATACGGGGATCCCGGCCCAACACTTCATCCGCCACTTCACGTACGGCGGGATTCAAGTGGACCGGATACACCACTTGGATATCTTCCTGTTCTTCCACCAGGCGCTTGATGGCCCGGAACATGTTCCTCATCGGCTGCCCCAGGTTTTCCCGGCGATGCGCTGTCAACAATACGAGGCGATCTGATCCGATTCGATCAAGTACCTCATGGTGATAATCTTCTTTGACCGTTGTCTTCAGTGCGTCAATGGCCGTATTCCCTGTGATGAAAATACTCTCTTCCTTCTTGTTCTCTTCCAGAAGATTCCGCGCCGATTTGTCGGTCGGAGAGAAGTGGAGATCAGCCATGACACCAGTCAGCTGGCGATTCATCTCCTCCGGGAAAGGTGAGTACTTGTTCCAGGTACGAAGACCGGCTTCGACGTGTCCGACGGCAATCTGATTATAATAGGCTGCAAGACTCGCCACAAAGGTGGTTGTCGTATCACCGTGCACAAGAACGATATCGGGCTTGGCTTCTTTCATGACACGATCCAGTCCTTCGAGGCCTCTGGTCGTGACATCAATCAATGTTTGCCGGTCCTTCATGATGTTCAGGTCATGGTCAGGACTGATATCGAAGATCGACATGACCTGATCCAGCATTTGACGATGCTGGGCGGTAACCGTCACGATTGTTTCAAAGCTTTCCGGATACTTCTTCAGTTCAAGGACAAGGGGCGCCATCTTGATGGCTTCCGGCCTTGTCCCGAAAATGGTCATAACCTTGATCGGATTCGCCAATGATTTCATCACCCTTCTTATTTCGTTCCGTACAGACGGTCGCCTGCGTCACCTAGACCCGGTACGATATAGCCTTTTTCGTTCAACTTCTCATCAAGGGCCGCAATGTAGATATCCACATCAGGATGTGCTTCCTTGATTGCTTCGACCCCTTCAGGACATGCGACAAGGCACATGAAACGAATGCTTTGGGCACCGCGCTTCTTAAGGGAGTTGATTGCCTCTACGGCAGATCCGCCCGTTGCAAGCATTGGATCGACGAGGATGAAATCGCGCTCTTCTACGTCACTTGGGAGTTTCACATAGTATTCAATCGGTTTGAGGGTTTCAGGGTCGCGGTAAAGGCCGACGTGACCTACTTTGGCTGCAGGGATCAGCTTCAGGATCCCGTCAACCATACCCAATCCGGCACGCAGGATCGGAACGATCCCCAGTTTCTTTCCTGCCAGCGTCTTCGCCTGTGCAGGGCTTACCGGCGTTTGAACCTCGATATCTTCAAGGGGCAGGTCGCGTGTGATTTCGAACGCCATGAGTGTGGCAACCTCATCCACCAGCTCGCGGAATTCCTTTGTACCCGTTTCTTTATCACGGATGAATGTTAACTTATGTTGGATCAATGGATGATCAAATACGTATACTTTTCCCACTCGACTCTCTCCTTTAAGTTTGATTTATGTAAATAAGCGATAGACTTCCTTTACACCTCTGATAATTGTACATAAAAGCGATTTGAAGAGCAACACGGGATTCAGGGTGTAATGGAATCGTTACATATTCTACATGTTCTTTTATTCTATCAGTCCAGCAAAAAGCCCCCCGACCAAGATGATCAAAGGGGCTTGCACATTATTGCTCCGGATATAATTCGAATCGGCTGGTGAGATCCGTTACACGCTTGCGTGCTTCTTCCAGTTTCGTTTCATCCTCATGGTTTTTCAGTGTAAGGGCGATGATGGACGCGATCTCGTCCATCTCTCCTGCGCCGAAGCCCCTGGATGTAACGGCTGCTGTACCGATACGGATACCGCTTGTAACGAACGGGCTTTCCGGATCGAACGGGATGGTATTCTTATTCACGGTAATGCCGATATCATCAAGTACCTTCTCAGCTACTTTTCCTGTCAGGCTCAATGAGCGCAGGTCGATCAGAAGAAGATGATTATCAGAACCGCCGGAAACAAGGTTGATTCCTTCTTTCGTAAGGCCTTCTCCAAGACGGGCTGCGTTATCAATGATGTTTTGAGCGTATTCTTTAAAAGAATCCTGCAGCGCCTCACCGAATGCCACCGCTTTTGCCGCGATGACATGCATCAAAGGACCGCCTTGGATACCAGGGAAAATGGATTTGTCGATTTTCTTCGCGAATTCTTCTTTGCACAGGATCATACCGCCGCGTGGACCGCGAAGCGTTTTATGTGTCGTTGTCGTAACGAAATCGGAATATGGTACTGGGTTCTGGTGAAGTCCTGCTGCAACAAGACCGGCGATATGAGCCATGTCCACCATGAGGTAAGCACCGACCTCATCCGCGATTTCACGGAACTTAGCGAAATCGATCTTGCGCGGGTATGCACTCGCTCCGGCTACGATGAGCTTCGGCTTATGCTCAAGAGCTTTCTGACGTACATCTTCATAATTGATCAATTGATTCTCTTCATCTACACCGTACTCCACGAAGTTGTATTGAACCCCGCTGAAGTTCACCGGACTGCCGTGAGTGAGGTGACCCCCATGGGACAGGTTCATACCAAGGACTGTGTCTCCCTGTTCGAGGATGGTAAAGTAAACTGCCATGTTGGCCTGGGCACCTGAGTGAGGCTGAACATTGACGTGTTCTGCGCCGAAGAGTTCTTTTGCACGGTCGCGGGCGAGGTTTTCAGCCACATCGACATGCTCGCATCCACCATAATAGCGACGGCCTGGATATCCTTCTGCGTACTTATTCGTCAACACGGAGCCTTGGGCTTCCATGACTGCTTCACTGACAAAGTTCTCTGACGCGATCAACTCGATCTTAGTACGCTGACGTTCCAATTCTTCTTGAATTGATGCATAAAGTTCCGGATCTTGCTTGGCAATCTTACTCATACGTATCCTCCTTCAATTCATGGACCCGTTTCTACCGGGCTTTGATTCATTCAATCACATTCTAACATGATTGAGCTAAAAGCGAAATAAAAAGAAGCATTTATTAAAAATGTTCGGTTTTACACAAAAACCCTCCTACATACAAGGGCCTTTGCACATAAAAAAAACACCCGACAAAGGGTGCTCTTCACTCATAGACCGCACGGTTTCCACCGATCAATTTAGGGCGGGTCCTTGCCAGGGTGACGTGGGCATGTCCGAGACTGCGCACGCTGACCCGCACCGGAACGGCCACATGCTTCAAATGCATGCCGATGAAGGTATCACCGATATCAATGCCTGCATCGGCCTTGATATGTTCCACAATGACAGGATCCTGAAAGCGATGATAAGCATGGGTGGCCATGGCGCCTCCTGCTTTCCTCACCGGTACGACCGTGACTTCGTCAAGATCTCTTGCCTCGGCTGTTTCACGTTCGATGACAATCGCCCGGTTCAAGTGTTCACAGCATTGAAAGGCAAGGGATACGCCTGATTGATCTGCGTACTTCCTCAGCTCTTCATAAATCAATTCAGCTGTATCAATGGTCCCTGCAGTCCCGATCTTTTCCCCCATTACCTCGGAGGTGGAGCAGCCGATGACGAGGACCTGTCCTTTTCTGAGTGGAACCTGATCATGAAACTCCTGAAGAATGGTCTGAAACGCTTGCTTCAGTTGGATGTGATCCATGATGACCTCTCCTCACTTCTCTTCGTAGCTAGTGATCTTCCCGATGCGGTTTGAATGCCTGCCACCTTCGAATTCGGTCTGGAGCCAGGTTTTGGCGATTTCACGCGCAAGCCCAGGTCCGATGACGCGTTCACCCATGGCAAGGATGTTGCTGTCATTATGCTCACGGGTCGCTTTTGCACTGAACACGTCGTGTACGAGGGCACAGCGAATCCCTTTCACTTTATTCGCAGAAATACTCATTCCGATACCGGTTCCGCAGATGAGGATTCCTCGATCGAATTCACCATTGGCCACTTTTTCGGCAACCGGCAGCGCATAATCCGGATAATCCACGGATGTGCCGCATTCGCAGCCGAAGTCTTCATACTGAAGGCCAAGCTCATCCATCAATGATTTTATTTCTTCACGGATATTCACACCGCCGTGATCGGATGCAATTGCGATCTTCATCTGTCATCCCCCAATTCACTCTTTCCTTCTATTTTGCCACAGGCACCCCATTATATAAAGGAATTGAATTGTTTTTTTCGTTTAACGGGAAAAGCACGGGAACCCCCGTGCTTTTTGGATCATAGATGGAATTTTGTAATGGTTCCTTTGAGTGACTCCGCCTGTGATTTCAATTGATGGGCGAGTTCTTCCACGTTCTTCATGACCCCTGCCTGCTCATTCGTTGCTTCAGACACTTCTTCCGCTCCGGCAGATGTTTCCTCTGCGATCGCCGCGACTTCCTGCGACTGGTTGGACGTGAGCTGGATGCTCTTCATCTGATCGTCCACGAGGACAGAGATCGTCTTGACGGAATCCACGACTTCATGGATGCTTTTGGTCATATTCTGGATGACGCGGTTCGTCTGTTCACCTTTATCCGCTTCCCTGTTCGCGGTGGTCACTTGATCTGTGATCTTACCGACTACCAGCCCGACCTCGGTCTGGATGTTTTGGATCAATCCGGATATTCCCTGGACCGCTTTCCCGCTTTCATCAGCAAGGTTACGGACTTCCTCTGCAACAACCGCAAATCCCTTACCGTGTTCCCCGGCCCTTGCCGCCTCAATGGATGCATTCAGAGCAAGAAGATTCGTCTGGTTGGCGATGTCCCCCACGAGCTGGATGATCTGCTCGACTTCCCGGGCGTGGCCCTCAAGTCGCTTCACGGCCTCAAGGGACGATTCATTCCCCGTCGCCAATCGATTGATTCCTTCCACCAGTGAATGGATGACCTCCTTGCTCTCGTTCAATTCTGCCACCATGGTTTCAGACAGCTTTTCAGAGGATTTGGAATGATCCTGTACTTCCTGTGCGATGCGGATGACATCTTCAACGGATTCCGCCGTTGTCTGGATGGCCGCTGCCGAACTTTCTGCACCAGCAGAGATTTCGCTGATCGTCCTGGAAACGGAATTAGCCTGGGTGGACGCAAGTTCGGACGCGTCGGAAAGCTCCTGTACATACGTATTGGTCTTACTGAAATTCTCGTCGATGTTCGCCACCATTTCCCGCAGGTTATGAAGCATCTTGTTATACGCCACCCCGAGGGAGCGGATCTCATCATCGGATTTCGACAGTTCCACTTCTGTGGAAATGTCACCATCCGCCGCTTTCAACGCCGCTTGTTCCAGTCGTTGCAGAGGCTTATCGATATATCCTGCTGCAAGATACGCAAGGAACCCCGACCAGAAGATCCCCATTCCAAGTGTTGCGAGGGTAAACCAGAAATCACTTACATCGGATGCGAATGTCGGTTTGATGAAATAAATGAACGCGGCACTCGTCGTATACGTGATGATTGCCAGAAGTGTGGTGAATAGTACAATCTTCTTCCTGAGACCTTTCTTGGAGCCTTTCCCTTTAGCCATCCTTCTCTCTCCCTGTCTGCTTCACTCACGCTCCAGTTTGTCCATTAACTGACCGATCAAGGAATCCAGTTCGTTATATGTATGCCGGTAGATCTCAACGCTGCCTCCATACGGATCGGAAACATCAAGGTCTTCCGGGTCCTCGAGTACGTATTCCTTCAGCGTGAAGATTTTATCGGCGATATGGGGATATTGATCTACGATCGCCCATTTATGGCCCTGTGTCATGGTGAAAATATATGAAGCCCAGTCCAGTTTTTCACGTGTGATGGAGCTGGATTGGTGCTTATGTATTATATCGTTCTCTTTCAGCACTTCTTTAGCTTGAATTGAGGCATCTGCTCCGTCCATGGCGAAAACGCCTGCGGATTTCACTTGGATTCCTTGGTGGTTGTTATGTTTAAGGATTGCTTCAGCCATGGGGCTTCGGCAGGTGTTGCCTGTGCAGATAAATAGAATATTCATTGGATCATCCTCCTTCTTACCTATTATAAATTAATTTCCATTTTGGACAAAGAGCATTCATGCTTATTCGGTTGGAGCGTTACATGGTGGAGGTGGAAATGTAGTTTTTCTTCATGGGAGCCGTAGATGGGACGTTTCGTTTCGCTGCGGCCGCCTGCTTTCCACGGGGAGGAAGTCGAGCCTCCTCATTCTTGCGGGGTCTCGATCTTTCCTCTATTCCCGCTGGAGTCAGGCGGCCTCCGCTTCACTTCACTCTTGGTGGAGAGGAGGATTGTACTTTTTCATGAGCTATTTTTTATGATTCATGATAGGGCCATTGCATCCATTGGAGTTTTTGATGATTGATCGCTCACCTTTTGTTACCAGTTGGT
The DNA here is from genome assembly GCF_009806575.1 of Rossellomorea marisflavi. Taxonomy (NCBI): domain Bacteria; kingdom Bacillati; phylum Bacillota; class Bacilli; order Caryophanales; family Bacillaceae; genus Rossellomorea; species Rossellomorea marisflavi. Next base: position 4,059,883 of record NZ_CP047095.1, read on the forward strand.
TGCTTCTGAATTTTATTCTTATTCATGACGGCCGCAGACGGGACGTTCCGTTTCACTGCGGCCGCCTGCTTTCCACGGGGAGGAAGTCGAGCCTCCTCATTCTTGCGGGGTCTCGACCTTTCCTCTTTTCCCGCTGGAGTCAGTCTGCCTTCGCTTCACTTCACTACTTGGTAGAGAGTGGGCTTTGATTCTTCAAGAGAATGGTTTAAGATTTTTGATGCGTTTGGGAGCCAACCACCTTGCTCTTATTTAGAAAGAGGTTAAGACTCCAAGGATGGATTTCACTCTTTGAATAAAGATTTTAAACTGGAATCATGGTGTGGTTTATACACTTCAACCTTAAAGTGTTGATAAGATACTGACGCTAATGCCCTCTAAAGAGTGCAATGAAGCGGAGGGCGGCCGACTCCAGCGTGGATCAGAGGCAAGGTTGAGACCCTGCAGGCGATAGCCGAAGCGGCTCAACTGCCTCCCCGCAGGAAAGCGGCCGCCCGGAGCGAAATGAAACGAACTATCCCAGAATCCACACACCCTGTCACCATCAAGAGATTCACCTCTTTGCCATGAAAATATAAATCTACTTCCATCCAGTCCCTTCCCCCCTCTCCATCCAGAACTTGAAGCTTATACCCTCCAAAGAGTCCAACGAAGCGGAGGGCGGCCGACTCCAGCGTGGATCAGAGGCAAGGTTGAGACCCTGCAGGCGATAGCCGAAGAACTGCCTGCCTCCCCGCAGGAAAGCGGCCGCCCGGAGCGAAATGAAACGAACCATTCCAGAATCCTTACCCACCAATACCTTCAAGAGATTCCCCTATTTGCCGTGAGAATATATATGCAAAGAAGCTGCCGACCTCAACGGAATCCATCCATTCTATCAAGCTACCAAAAAGAAAAAGCCCCAAACAGGGACTTCAAAAAGGAAGAAGCAGCTTGATCCCGAATAAGAACAGGATGCTTCCGCCAAGTGCTTCGCTGTAGGTGCCTAGGACTCCTTGGAATCTCCTTCCTATGAGAAGGCCGGCCCATGTAAGGACGGTGGCGGCAAAACCGAAACAGGCGACTGCGGCAACGGTTCTTGCGCCGAAGATCCCGAGGCTCAGTCCGACAGAGAAGCTGTCGAGACTGACGCTGAGTGCAAAAAGGACGAGACCGAATCCTACGGGGGAAACGAGCGTTGTTTCCTCCTCCTTGAAGCTAGAGAGGAACATCTGGATCCCAAGAACAATCAAGAGGATGCCTCCTGCATATGTAGCAAATGTCCCGAACGTGTTGGAAAGAAACTTCCCCGTCATCATCCCGAGCAGCGGCATCCATACGTGGAAAATGCCCACCACGATACCGATATATAGGATCTGCCTTAACCTCAGTTGGAACATCCCCATCCCGATGCCAATCGAGAACGCATCCATCCCAAGTGCAAAGGCCATCAGCATTAGTGTCACCAATTCTCCGATCATTGTCATTCTCACAATTCCTCCCCCGGACATGCCTATAGAGAAATGTATGCATGTCCGGGGAGAATTAGACGAGAGTGTTTGGCTGAAACACAAAAAAGACGCCCTGCAAATGAGCGTCTTTTCCTTTACCATCCTACGATTTCACCGAACCGCTCCCAGCCACTTTTTTAACGGCCACGTCCATCCCTTCGATCAGGATCGTTTCGATATGAGCGGTCACCCGTTCTGCGAGCCCATCCATTGCGTCAAGGTCTTCTCCCCAGATGTCCTCACGGCTGAGGATGGAACGGACGGCAGAAAGAATAGTGATCCTGCCCTCTTCAATGGCCTGCCATGTGTCAAGAACGAGGGCGTTTACAATGGGGTTTTCCCGCGTCTCATACTCTTCTTCGCCTCTCTCGGCTATCAGTCCTTTTTCCGTGGTGCGAACCGGCTTGTAGTACACGAGCAGTGCAGCAAGGGCAAGGACCAATGTTTCCGGGAGGTCCCCACGCTCGGCATGGGTCTTCAAGCGGGGCAAAAGCCTCGATGTGTATTTGAAAAAGGAGTTCATTCCGATATCGAGTAGGAAATGCTTATTATAAGGGTTCAGGAAGCGGTCCACGACTCCTGAAGTAAACGCCTTTTTCACCTCCTCTTCCATTGGAAGGGCCTCCTGTATGTCCAGGAATCCCTGCTCTACGAAGGAGCGGAGGGAAGGGGTGGTCATCACGTCCAGGACTGTGTCAGCCCCCGCCAGGTATCCGACGGGTGTCATGAGGGTATGGGGACCGTTGAGGAGTCCCACCTTCAGGTCACGCTGTTCCTTCACTCCACCCCACTTTACATTGAGGCCGGCTTTGTGGAGGGGGAAGATTTCCTTGAATCGTTCATCCGCATCGATGGCGAACAGATGATAAGGTTCGCCGACCGTAATGAGCTCATCATCATAGCCGAGGCGTTCTTTGTACTCGGCTTCCTGACCCCGCGGGAACCCGGTGACGATCCGGTCGACCAGCGTGTCGCAGAATACATTCGAGTGGTCTAGCCATTCAAAAAAGGCTTCTGAATATCCCCAGTCTTCCGCTACCTTGTGCACGATGGATTTCAGCTTCTTGCCGTTGTCTTCAATTAATTCACACGGCAGGATGTATAACCCTTTATCCCCTGCCCCCTCGTAATACGTGAACCGATGGTGCAACAGGGCCGCCAGCTTCCCGGGATACGAAAGGGGCGAAGCATCACCGTCATACTGCTCCTCCTGGTAGACGATGCCTGCCTCCGTCGTATTGGACACGATGATTTGGAGGTCTGCGGATTCCACCGCCTGCTTCATGGCCGGCCAATCGGAATAGGGATTGATGCCTCCGCTGATGGAGGAGATGACTTCATGATAATCCACGGTCTCGCCATTCTTGCGCCCCCTCAAGACCGCCGTGTACAGATAATCCTGGGCGGCGAGCTTCGGCAGAACCTTCCCGTGGGGCGTCGGCTGCACGGCGATGATGGAGCCGTTGAAGACGCCCTGTTTATTCATCTCCTGGATCATCCAATCGATGAATCCCCTTAGGAAATTCCCTTCCCCGATCTGCAGGACCTTGGCCGGAAGATGCTGATAGGATGAGCTGGTGGGTACTTCTTTACTAAGCTTCATACAAAATCCTCCCTCTCACAGCGTGACGCCGTCTTTGAAAATGGAAATCTCCTTGAATCCGAGTCGTTCATTATGGGTGCGCGCTTCCCCGATGCGAGGCCCGTGATGTATTCAAAGAACTCGTCGGCGAGCTCTTCCTTTCCCCTGCCTTCGATTAGCTGTCCTGCATTGAAGTCGATCCAATTCGTTTTCTTCTGGGCAAGTGCTGAGTTCGTGGAGATCTTCACCGTCGGTACAGGACCTCCGAACGGGGTTCCCCGGCCCGTGGTGAACAGGACGATATGGGCGCCTGCAGCCGTAAGGGCGGTGACGGAGACGAGGTCATTTCCCGGACCTTGGACGAGATGAAGGCCTTCACCTTTCGTGCGGTCACCATAGGCAAGGACATCGGCAATCTCCCCGAAGCCGCCTTTCTGGATGTTTCCGAGGGACTTTTCTTCAAGGGTCGTGATCCCGCCTTTTTTATTCCCTGGAGATGGATTCTCATAGACGTTCTGCCCGTGCTTCAGGAAGTATTCCTTGAAGTCATTGACGAGGTCGACGATCTTCCCGAACACGGCTTCATCTTTGGCCCTGCTCATGAGGATCTCTTCCGCGCCGAACATCTCGGGTACTTCCGTCAGGATCGTTGTGCCGCCTTCCGAGATGAGTCTGTCGGAAAATGCCCCGACAAGCGGGTTCCCCGTAATCCCGGAGAATCCGTCCGATCCACCGCATTTCAATCCTACCTTCAACTTTGAAAGGGGTACTTCCTGACGTTTGAATGTCTTGGCATAGTCGGCGAGCTCTTCGATGAGTTCGAGAGATTCGGAGATTTCATCATCAGCGCTCTGGACTTCGATGAACTTCACCCTCCGTGGGTCATAATCGCCGATAACCTTCTTGAATTCTTCAATATAGTTATTTTCGCAGCCGAGACCCATGACGAGAATGCCCGCAGCATTGGGATGGTGGACGAGTCCGCTCAGGATCTTCTGGGTATTGTGAAGATCATCCCCAAGCTGGGAACACCCGAAGAGATGAGAGAAGCTGTGCACCCCGTCGATGCCTTCGAATTGATCACCGGCCATCTTTGCCACCATTTCCGCAGTCTTATTGATGCAGCCCACCGTGTTGATGATCCAGATTTCATTGCGGATCCCGACTTCCCCGTTTTCCCTGATATATCCTTGAAAGGTTTTGGTCGACGGCTTCGGTACGATTTTGTCATCTGTGGGCTTGTAGTCATACTGCAGCGTCCCTTTGAGGTTGGTCACCACATTGTGGGTGTGAATCCAATCTCCGCGGTCGATCGGCTCTGACGCCCTCCCGATCGGCATACCGAACTTGATAACGTTTTCATTTTTCTGGATCGGTTCCCTTGCAATTTTATGTCCGGCCGGTACGGCTTCCCTCAGGACGACTTCCCTGTCGCCATCCACCACGCGTTCCCCTGCTTCAAAATCCCTCAGTGCAATCAGGACATTGTCCCGTTCATGAATGACGATCGTTGAACTGTTCAATCCCATTCTCCCCCTCTTGTTGACAAAATAACAACGTTGTTATTATCATAGTATCATTCCTTTTTTCTGTCAATGAAGAGTTGTATCGACAACCGACAGAGAGATATAATGAAAACATAATAGTGCTGGAGGTTACCATGGGAGTCACAATCAAAGATATAGCAAAAGCGGCGGGGGTGAGCTTTTCCACCGTATCAAAAGCATTGCGGGACAGCCCACTTGTCAAGGAACCGACGAAAAAGCGGATCACCGAAATCGCCATGGAGCTCGGATATCAACCGAACGCAGCGGCGAGGAGCCTGGTCTCGAAGAAGTCCCATACAATCGGGATCATCTGGCCGACCATCGAAGGGACCGCCCACTCTTCCCTCATCACCCGCTTGAATACACAGCTGGAGCAGCTCTCGTATACGACCCTGATCTCCATCAACGATAAAGAATTCGCCATCAATCTTTTCAACCGCTATCAGGTGGATGCCATCCTTTGTTTTGATGACAATCCGGAGCTCCAAGCTGATACACCATCGGCGGTTCCCGTCGTCTCATACGGGATTGCCGATAAAGGAAGCGCATCGCCGACGGTAGACGTCCAGCGGAAAAAGGCCGTCTATATGGCGACCAATTATCTTTCCTCCATTGGTCACCGGTTCATCAGCTATATCGGGGTCATGGATAAACCGATTCAGGATGAAAAAGCGAAGGGCTTCAAACTGGCAGCGGAAGGACTGGGACTCCCCGGTTTCGCACACCAGATCGTGGACGTTCCGAAGCTTGAACCGTATGATGGGTACGTCGCGGCCAAGGAGGTCCTCCAAAGCGTTGAACGTCCCACGGCAATCATCAGCGGGAGTCATGATCTTTCCAAGGGGATCCTGAGGGCTGCAGCAGAGTGCGGAATCAAGGTCCCGGATGACCTTTCCATCATCAGCTACGACAACCTGCCAGATGAAAACGATACCCCCATCCCCCTCTCGACGGTCGGGGTCCCACTGGATCACATCACGTTACGCTTGACAGATGTCCTGATGGATGTCATCAATGAAGATGATATAGAAAAGGTCCTATTCCTGGAACCTGAGCTCAAAGTGACGGATTCTTGCCGTCCACCATCCAACCATTAGGAGGAGAAACCATGTCATTTTCCATTTTTCTTGCAGGTGATTCAACTGTAGCGGATTACCCTGAAACTTCTGCTCCACAAGCCGGTTGGGGGCAACAATTCCCGGCCTTTCTGGATTCGAGCATCTCGGTCCGGAATCATGCCGCTAACGGACGCAGCTCCAAAAGCTTCATCGACGAAGGAAGACTGGATGTGATCGAAAATGAAATCGTTGAAGGGGATTATCTCTTCATCCAGTTCGGTCACAATGACAGCAAGCAGGATGGACGATTCACGGATCCTTTCACCACCTATAAGGAGCATCTGCTCCGCTATATCGAAACCGCAAAAGAAAAGAAAGCGCATCCGGTCCTCATTACGCCAGTGGCGAGAAGGAAATTCGGAAGCGACGGCACTGTGCTGGACACCCACGGGGATTACCCTGCAGCGATGAAGGAGCTTGCACGGGAACAATCCGTCCCTGTCATCGATCTTCACAAGAAGAGCTTGAAGCTCCTGGATACGTTGGGTCCGATCCGGTCCAAAGCGCTCTATATGTGGATAGACCCGCATCCCAATTTTCCAGACGGCGCCATGGATAACACGCATTTTAATGAAGACGGAGCGCGGGAAATCGCCGCTATTGTAAAGAAAGAACTTGAAGGGGTCGTGCCAGAACTGACTCCAACAATAAAATAAATCAACAGAAGCCTGATCCTTTTAATGGGATCAGGCTTTTCTTCATTCAGTATTGAATAACGAAGGAAGGAATTGGATCGTTGAACTGCATCCAGTCCATTCCCATCTCATCATCTGTGAGAAGGCAACGATCCAAGGAACCCTCGATTTGGTGACGGTCCATATCCATACCGATCATGACGAGCTCGGTCATACGATCCCCGTATTCTGGATCCCACTTTTCCTTGAGCTCGGTTTCCTCTTCAAGAAGCTCGCGGATTTCACCTTCTGGATAGGTCGCAATCCATGGGCCAGCCCCTTGGATCATGATGGATGGACCCGCTTGTGAAAGAAGGCCGGCAGTATCGTTGCGGCTTGCAAGCCAGAAGAAGCCCTTTGCCCTTACAACCTCTTCCGGCCACCCTTCAAGCCATTCCATGAAGCGACCAGGGTGGAACGGCCTCACCCGCCTATAGACAAAGGACGAGATGTTGTATTCATCCGTTTCAGGGACATGCTCTTCCTGTAGCTCCTTGATCCATCCTGCACTTTGGCTGGCGGACTCGAATTGGAATGAATGTGTGTTCAACACCTCTTCAAGGTCGACCCTTGCATGGCTGGATTCGATGATTCTGGCATCTGCATTGAGCTTCCTCAGGACCGCCCTTAGCTCATTGACAGACTCCTCCGCAACCAGATCGGTTTTGTTCAAGAGGATGACGTTGGCAAACTCGATTTGGTCGATCAGCAGGTCGACGATTTCCCTTTCATCGGTCTCGTCTGCTGCCTGACTTCGATCGAGCAGCGTCTCCCCACTGGCAAAGTCGTGCCAGAAACGGTTGGCATCAACCACCGTCACCATCGTATCCAGCCTTGTTTTCCCGATCAGATCGACACCGGTCGCTTCATCGGCATACGTGAAGGTCTGGGCGACAGGCACCGGCTCGGAGATACCCGAAGACTCAATGACGATATAGTCAATGTCCCCTTGTTCCACAAGGCGATCGACTTCAATAAGCAGGTCTTCGCGCAACGTGCAACAGATGCATCCATTCTGAAGCTCCACAAGTTTTTCATCGGTCCGGGTGAAGCCCTCTTTCTTCACAAGGGACGCATCAATATTCACCTCGCTCATATCATTGACGATGACGGCGATCTTCCTACCCTCCCTGTTGTGGAGAATATGGTTCAATAACGTCGTTTTTCCTGATCCTAAATAGCCGCTCAATACAGTTACTGGTATTCTCAATGGTCTCTCTCCTTTTCATTTACATACTTCCGATGATTCGTTCCGCTGCTTTCCTCGCTCCTGCAATATTCCTGGCGACGGGACCGATCTCCAGTTCGGCCAGTGGTCCGGATACATAAAGGTGATCGCACCATTCCAAGTGCTCGTTGACGATAGGGAATCCGCATTGTGCACATACCAGCCCTTCCTTCCTGACCAGTTCACGGACCCACTCCGTTTCCATTATCTTTGGGCAAAATCCCGTTGCCAGCAACAGTGTTTTCCCTTCCCACCGGGAGTGCTTCAAGGAAAGCGAAAGGGTCGATCCATCCACCCCGCTTCCTTTCACTTCATCCTCGATGAATCGGTACTCACCACGGTCCTCCAGCCTCCTTAACCTGTGCCTGAGCTCGCTTGTCACTGACCCGCGATGGCGTGCATCGTGAATGGCTTGCCTCCTTTTTTTGTACGAAGGGAGTGAGTGGAATCCTCTCAAACACTTCGGACCGAGCCAGCCCGGATCACTGTCGAAATCATGGACCCGATAGGGATGCCTGCTGATTTGAACCACTCTCCCAGGATGTTCCCGAGCAAGCTTGATCACTAGATGGGCTGCTGTGATTCCGCCTCCCACAACGGCGATGTCAGGAGTGACCACCGGGAGCTTCTCTTGAAAGATATGCCCTACTTGGGTCGGTCGACTCGATCGCAACTCCTCGGCCCACTCGGGCACACTGAGCCTTTCATTCATCCCGGTGGCAATCACCAGATTCTTGCCTTCCACTGATCCCGAATCGGTTTCCACCACCCAGTGGTTCCCCGACTTTGTGACCCCTTGTACCCTCCCTTGCTGCCACCTCTCTTGCAAGCCGATGCTGGAGAAAATGGCTTCACTGTGACGATTGAAGAAATCAAGACCCGGCCTTTTGTATTTCCCGTAAAAGACGTCGGATCCCCCATCATTGAAGTAATGGAGGCTGAACGGATGAATATCACAATGATGGACGGATGGAGATCTTAAAAACGGCATGGAAATCCTTGATGTGAGGTCCTTCCACTTTTCGATGGGCCCCTTATGAGGATCTATGATACAGATTTGACTCGCAGGAATTCCTTTGGCCTTAATCAGATAGGTTGCGATGGTGCACCCGTGGATGCCGCCCCCTGCAATGATCCATTCCACCTTACCCACTCCTTTTTTCGTAATGATTACGATTTATAAGTCATTTGATACCCCGACCTCCCATCAAGGTCGGGATACCATCATTCGACTTTGATATAAAATTCTTCCACATACGGGTTTTCAGGCGGTTCCACCTTTTTAAAGACGGGATGCTTAATAACAGGCATCGCCATCCCATTGAATTCTGCCTTATCCAAGATCCCGCTCACTTGCACCCATGTGTCGGGTTCGAGGGCTGCGAGCTCCTCACTTCTTGAAAGGATCCCGTAAACGGAAGCATCCGCGACACAGCACGTCACCGTGAAACGTGATATGACCACTTCATTCTTTGAAAATCCTTCGTCTTTGTAAATGAAGCCCGTAAGCTGGATTTCTTTCCCTATCGAGGAGTCGAGCTGTTCATCGACGACGCTGAGCGTCTGGATGTATTGTTCATCCCTTACGATGATTTTTTCCTTCTGTTTGATCACATCTTTCAATTTCTCATAATCCTTCTCCAAGGGAAACGTCCCGACGGGATCCAAACTCGCTTCTCCTCCGTGGACCGCTTCGACCGCTTTTCCACTCGATCTTTCTCCTTCATGAGGAGTCAACGTGAATAACCCATTCCCGACCTTCACTCCTCGCTTGGCAGCCACGGACCCATCCAGAAGTTGATCGGGAAGCAGGAAACCTGTGACCAACGGGAGAACAAACAGTGAGTACACCACGAAGGGGCGCACCAACCCCCTTGGCACCTCATGGGCTTCACAGCCGCATTGACCCTTGGCATGGAATCCTGAGGTTCCCCGGATGATTTGAACCGCACCCAGAAGGAAGAAGACGCCTAACGCAAAATATAAATACCCATGCATCTTCGGTGCGACGAAGTTTTGAAGGTTGAATGTCAGAAGCAGCTTCAATAGGAGCAAGGCATAGCCGATCAATATCACCCCACGGATGTATGTATGGAACTGTTGGGTCGATTTCATGGTTCCCCCTCCTTCACGTCAAGATTCCAATCAGCATGGCACATGCATAGACCACGACGGTGACAATGAGAATGAACGCCACGACATATCTCTTCTTGAAATACGACAGCATCAGTAACGTGTTCTTAAAGTCGATCATCGGCCCATAAACAAGGAAAGCCAAAAGCGATGAAGCGGTGAACAAGCTGCCGAAAGAGGATGCGACAAACGCGTCTGCTTCCGAACAAAGAGAAATTACATAAGCGAAGATCATCATCACGGCAGGACCGATCAGGGCGTGTGACCCGATCCCCACCAGCAGCTCACGATCTAAGAACGTTTGAAAAATGGCTGCCACAAGGGCACCGATGATCAGGAATTTCCCCATATCGAAGAATTCATCACTCGCATGGGTCAACGTCAGCATGAGTTTGCTTCCTTGCTCATGATGATGTTGGTGAGGCCCGGTTCCTTTCAGCAGAGGATCCCTATTGTTGAATAACCGGTACCAAGCCCCGCCGATCACTACGGCAGCCACGAAACCGATCACCATCCTCCCCCACACGATCGTCCAGTCCGGCTGGAATGCATAATAGGTCGAAGCAAACACAATCGGATTCAAAATCGGGGCCGTCACCATGATGACAAGGGCCAGATGGGGCGGGACACCTTTTCGCATCAGCCTTCTCGCCACCGGCACAATGGCACACTCACAAACCGGAAGGATGGCCCCGACTATGGCGGCCGGGAAGATGGCCAGGTACGGGAATCGCTTCGGTATCAGCCTTTGCAATGTCTTCTCCGATACGAATACCTGGATCAGAGCCGAAGCAAATACACCGATCAGAATGAACGGGATGGCTTCCAATAGGATGCTAAGGAAGATCGTCGTGACATTCGCCAACCCGGAAGACAGGAGACTTGACGGAATTTCTATGAACTCACCGGCAAGGAATAGGATAACGAGACCGACAAACAACAAAAGTCCAGTCAGATCTTGTCCGATTGTTTTGAGTGCACTCACCTTTCTCTCCCCCCTCACACTACAAATCGTAATAATTACGTTTTATATTATAATCTACGTAACCCTGAAAAAACTATGTTTCATTTTTCCTTTTCTCATTTTTCTTGATCTTCCTATTTCATTTCTATGCAGCAGCCTATAAAATCTTTCATTTTTTCTCGAAATGATAGACTATCAAATTACTTTTGGCATTTAAAAAGGATGCTAGCAAGCTAGCATCCTTTTTTCTATCAACTGTGGATAATCTCGTTTTTAAACTTAATATCGTCTATTGCACTGAAGCCTTTATACGCAAGCCACATATTCAAATGAACGAATAATGTGAACCCGAAAAGCGGGATGAAACCGGGAAATGAGATGAAAAAGTAATAGGTCAACAGTGTCGCAATGATCATGAGTACGAGATTCCCCGGCTGTAGGAAACCGATGAACAGCGCCTGCTTGAAGGTCTGGAAGAACTTCAGGTTGTAATGGACATAGACAGGTAGAATATACGTGAGCAGGATGATCAGGACGAAGCCCATGAGCATGAGCAGGTACTGGATGATGGTATAGATCGTCCCTTCCATCTGACGGAAGAAGTGAAGGTCGACGTACCAGAGCAGTGCGAAGCCCGCCAATGAAAAGAACAGTCCGTTGGCACGGAAGAATTCTTTCCTGTAGGTACCCCAAAAGCTCCTGATGAGCGGAAGGTCTTCCACCCCCATGACCGCTTTACGGGTGACGGCATACATTGCCACTGTACTCGGACCTATCCCGAAAACCACTCCTCCAAGGAGGGTACAGCCGATCCAGAGCAGGTTCAAGATGGCAAAGTGCGTGATCCATCGGCAGAAGTTCAACACCCCATTGATCAATCGTCCCATTTCCATGGTATCCCTCTTTTCCGTTCCATTATTGGTGCATCGGTTCTTTCTTCATCAGTTCTTCAATCGTGACGGGACGGTGCTCCTTGACGGATCTCCATACTGCCTCACCCGTCATGACCGCATAGGCACCGTCCTCACTTCCAGATAGGATCTTATACGGGCGGAGCGGATCTTCCCCGAGGAAAAGATCTTCCTGGATCAGGGGATCTCCTCCGCCGTGGCCGCCCTGATTCTTCACGACATGGATCACTTCCTTCGATCCGAAGAGCGGGAAATAGTCGATGGTCTGTTCCGGAACGGGGAAGGGCACCCTGGACGGGGCATGGAATTCCGTCGTTTCCAGACGGCCCTTTGTTCCGTTGATGGCCAGTCGATATCCTTCGTATGGCAGGGAGAAATTGATGGAATAGCTTAAAAGGCTTCCCCTGTCATACTTGACGGTGGCGGTATACGTATCTTCAATGGCAATCTCCGAATCGAAGATACATTGATCGGGACGGTATCCGGTATACGTTTCCTTTCGCTTCTCGTCAGAAGTGATGTGGTCGTCTTCTACCGTGATGCTGTTGCTCCTGGAGTTCCATCTGGAATAGTAGGAGCAATCCCGCTTCACCTCGCAGGTATGGCAGTGACGCCCGTCGACCTGGTCAGGATTGTATTCACTCTCATTCCCGTAGTAGTTCAGATCTCCGTACGCAAAGACTTCCACCGGTTTCTGGTCGAGCCACCAGTTGATGAGGTCGAAGTGGTGACTTGACTTGTGGATGGACAGTCCCCCGGAATGATCCCGGTTACGGTTCCAGCGTTGGAAATAACTCGATCCGTGATACGTATCGATATACCAATTCAAGTCGACGGACGTGATCCGCCCGAGCTTCCCGGACAGGATAGTCTCCTTGATCTTGGTGTGATACGGGCTGTACCGGTAATTAAAGGTGACTGTGACCTTTCCCTTGCTCTTTTTCTCCGCCTCCATTACCCTGCGGCTGTCGGCGGCGTTTGTGGTCATCGGCTTTTCTGAAATTACATCAAGATCGTGATTAAGCGCTTTCTCAATATACGTGATATGAGTGTCATCGCGGCCTGCGACAATGATGACGTCAGGTCTCGTTTCTTCCACCATCCGTTCGAACTCATCTTCCTTATACTCAGGTACTCCCTGGGTGGACGGATGGTCCTGTTTACATACGGCAAACCGCTTCGGATCTTTATCCAGCAAGGCTACAAGTCTTGCCTGCTGGGTGAAGTTGTTCAGCATTGGCTGGATGAACATGGTGATTGCCCGGTTACTGACGCCGCAAACGGCATATTTCTTCATTATGCATTCCTCCCCTTTGTTCATTATTCCATTCTATAGCTCTGGAAGGATATCCTGCATTTCAAGACTGCAAAGCACGAAAGATCCGACGCCATGAAGATCATTTTCAATGACCGGCCGTTCCACGTAGTGTGTGTAGTCCCCCACCCCGGTGCCAATGCAGATTTCCGGCATGATGAAGAGACCGTTCTCGTCAAATTTCATCCGCTTCACAAGGGCGCGGTATCCTTTGATGGCAAACTCTTTGTAGCTTTCATCAAGGACGCCTGATTTCACGGCTCTTGCAATCGTGTAGATAAAAAGAGCCGAGCAGGACGTTTCGATCCAGTTTTTCGGATCATCGGACTTGTCGACCACCTGATACCACAGATGCTTTTCAGGATGCTGATAGGAAATCAGACTTTTGGAAAGATCCCTGAGGGCACCTGAGATTTCTTCTGTCGCCTGATGGCCTTCCGGGAGGAAATCGAGGATTTCATTAAAGGTGATTCCGTACCAACCGATGGCCCTTCCCCAGAATTCAGGCGATCGGCCCGTTTCGGGATCCGCCCAAGGCTGCACCTTTTGTTCATCCCATGCATGATGGTAAAGACCGGTCTTCTCATCAAGCGTGTGCTTCCTCATGAGACGCTCCTGTTCAAGGACCATTTCGAGGAGGGATGGATCATCGTACTCCTTCCCATAGTTCATAGCGAACACACCGCCCATATAGAGTCCGTCCAGCCACATTTGGTACGGGTAGCGGTCTTTATGCCAGTAGCCCCCGTCAGACGTGCGGTTGAGTGTCGGGAACATATTCAATAGTTTCGTAGCTGCGATCTTATACCTCGGGTCATCCGTTTCCCGGTCAAGGGTGAAGAGAAGGAGGCCAGCTTGGATGGCGTCCAGTTCCCTGCGGCTCCAGAGGAAGTTCCCGTTCTCATCGATATTGTGATCGACATATTCCTTCACATAATCAAAGAACGCATCTCCCCCGATCTTTTCCCGGAGTTGGAGCATGCTTACCAGGAACACCCCCTGATGATAATGCCATCTTCCATCAGGCGGAAGTTCACTTGCCTTGTAAGCTGACATGAGGGATTCGCAGGCTGCTTTCCCCCATGCAAGCGGTGACGTCAATTCATTCTTTCGATTGAGTGCTGTTTCCATTCCACGTTCACTCCCGTTTTAAGTTTTTTCACATTATCCTTTCAATCCGCTCGTACTGATTCCATCCACGATGTAGCGTTGGAAGAAGAAGAAAATGACGAAGATCGGAATGATACTGAGCGTCGACATGGCGAACATTGCTCCCCAGTTCGTGACGGAGTTCGGGTCAGAGAATAGCTTCAAGGCAAGGGATACCGGATACTTCTCGGGGGTGGACAAGTAAATGAGCGGACCCATGAAATCATCCCATCTCCAATAGAAGGAGAAGATGGCCGAAGTCATCATCGCCGGTACAACAAGTGGCACGATGACCCTGAAGAAGATCCCGAACGTGCTGCATCCGTCGATCTTCGCTGCTTCATCAAGCTCCACCGGAATGGTCCGGATGAACTGCATGATCAGGAAGATGAAGAACGGGATCCCGAAGAAGGTCGGGAGGATGAGCGGCAGATACGTATCGATCCAGCCGAATTTATTGAACATGATATACTGCGGGATCATGACCATCTCGAACGGCAGCATCATGGTAAGCATCATACAGATGAACCAGATGCTCTTCCCCCTGAACTTGATCCGTGCAAATCCATAGGCAATGATCGTGGAAGATATGATGCTCCCCACCGTGGCGACGACGGCAATGATGGCCGAGTTGATGAAGAAGGTCTTGAAGGTGATACCGGCGAACCCTTCCCAACCTGTGATATAGTTCTCGAAATGCAGTTCATCAGGTATCAATGAATAGGCGTTGACGAAAACGCTGGAGCTCTCTTTCAACGAGCTGCTGACCATCCAGACGAGGGGATAGATCATGATGAGGGTGAACACAATCAACAGCGTGTGCTGGACGATTTTGAACGTGCGTTTCTTATTCTGCATATGCGCTTCCTCCTTCCCTATTTGCTATCGGATTCATAGTGAACCCAGTGCTTGGATGTTTTGAAGATCAGACCCGTCAGGACGGCGATGATGATGAGCATGAACCACGCCATGGCGGATGCATAGCCCATATCGAAGTATTCGAATGCCCTTCTATACATATACAGGACGTACAGGAGCGTGCTGTTAACCGGACCGCCGTTGGTGACGACGAAACTCGGCGTGAAGGCCATGAAGCCCTGGATGATCTGCATGATCATATTGAACAGGATGACCGGTGTCAGAAGCGGCAGGGTGATGATGAAGAATTGCTTAATCGGTGAAGCCCCGTCCACGCTTGACGCTTCATAATACGTTTTCGGGATATTCCGCAGCCCTGCAAGGAAGATCAGCATGGAGGATCCGAACTGCCAACCGTACAGGACGATCAGCGTCCAGATTGCCGTCTTCGGGTCACCCAGCCATGAATGGGTCGGGATTCCGAGAAGGGCAAGGATGGAGTTGAATGCCCCGTCGTTCCCGAATAGCTGCCTCCACATGATGGAAACCGCGATGCTTCCGCCGACGACGGATGGAAGATAGAGCAGGGTCCGGTACAATCCGGCCATTTCGACCACCTTATTGAGGGCCAGTGCCACAAGGAGGGCGAAGATGAGGCGGAACGGAACGGCGACGCCGGCGTACATGAGGGTGACTTTGAACGATTGCCAGAACGTTTCATCCCCTGTGAACATCCGTACGTAATTGTCAAGGCCGATCCAGTTCGGCTCACTCATCAGATCATAGTCTGTAAATGATAGATACAGTGAATAGAGGATAGGGTATAAGGTCAATAGGAAGAACCCAAGAAGGAACGGAGAAATGAACAAGTAACCTGTCACATTCTGATAGTCGGATTTTTTCTTCCGTTTCGGACCGGTGGGCTTCAATTCGGTGATAGGCTTCGGATCAATGGCAGTCTCTCTCAGTACCGGAATCGGATCATCTGATTTATTCGGCAGCACGAAGGTCCACCCCTTTCTTCGATATGATGGAATAATGGCGGCCCGGTCAGGTTCTCCGGGCCGTTACAAATGCTATGGGGATAAGCTTACCTGCCCAGAATGCTTTCAGCTTTCTTGCGGAATTCTTTCGCTCCGTCTTTTGGTGACAGCTGACCGTACATGACGAGCTCATCCACTTCCTGCAGGGCACCGAGTACTTCTGACGCCTGTTGAGGATAGTTGGAATCGATCGGCGAACTGTTATCGGTCACCATTTCGATATAATCGAACACTTTCTTATCCGTATCGCTCAGCGTACTGGCCATTTCATTACGGATCTCTTCTTTGATCGGCACTCCACGGTCGGAACCACCGATTTCATACACTTCGATATTATTCGTGAAGAAGTCGATGAAGCGCGCTGCCTCTTCCTTATGCTTGGAGTTTTCACTGACCGACCAGAGCATGGCAGGTTTCAGGAACATCCCTTCCCTGTTGTTGTCACCCGGCAGAAGGGTCATGGCAAGCTCCTGCTCGCTTGCACTGTCAAGGGCCGTGGCCTGATTGGACCAGCGGAAATCAAATGGTGCTTTGCCGTGGACGATGAGCTCATCTTCCACCCCTTTGATCTGTTGGATCGTGTCGTAACCAGGTGCCACTCCTGCGTCTACCATCTTCTTGTTCAGTTCAAAGTAATCGCTCAGCAGCTTATCATCCTTATAGCCAAGGGCCGTTCCATCCTCATTGAAGAGCTTTTGGCCTTTTTCCCTCAAATAATATTCAAATAGATTCTTAGGTTCCATAAGACGGGTTCCGAATTCACCGGTTTTTTCGTGGACTTTCGTGGCAATATCCACATATTCATCCCATGACCAGTTGCCGTCCAGGTTTTCCACTCCGACTTCCTTCAGCATGTCGACATTGTAGAAAGCGGTGAGGGCGTTGGTCCCCGTCGGAATTCCAAGGATTTTATCTCCCTGCTTCCCAGAATCCATGATGATGTCACTTACGCCATCGACGTTGATGGTGCCGTCTTCCACATATTCAGAGAGGTCTGCGAGAAGGTTCTTATCGGCGTACTGATTGAGATACTCCCCGAAGTTCTGCTGCATGATATCAGGCAGATTGTTCCCGGCTGCCTGAGCGGCCATTTTCTCGAAGTATCCGTCAAAGCCCGTGAATTCAGATGTGATCTTGATATCCGGGTTTTCTTCTTCAAATTTCTTGATGATTTCCTGTGTCTGGTCATGACGGCTTTGAGAGCCCCACCAAGTCATCCTCAGTTCTACTTTGCCGTCCTTCGTCTTCCCGTCCTTGCTGTCTGAAGAACTTCCTGTTGAAGACGAACATCCTGCGAGGAACGTCGTCAACACCAATCCAAGAGCCATGGTTTTCATTACTTTCGGTTTCCATCTCATCCCTTTGAACCTCCCTTTGTATTGAAAGCGTTTTCTTATGTCTTGTTTTATCTTAATGGATTAGGAAAATTGATTAAATAAAATTTTCAGATATCTTTGTATAAAAAACAGACTTTGTTTTCTATTTCTAATACCGCTGTTGATTTCCGTGCAAGACTCCGCTTTCCTCGGGCGGCCCGTGAGCCTCCCTCATGAAAATTCAGTAGTTCTTATTATTCCTCGGTTTTTCTCAGGTTTTCGTTTGGGTTCAAAAGAGGCGACATAGTACAAGTAAACAGATTCATCCATATTTAAACATATATGGAAACACACTGAGTGTTTGAAGAAACTTGGCGTCTTTTTTTCCATTAATAGGTACTAACTTATGATCGCACTATTGGATCTCCACATACGACATGGCGGTGGACCCTCCCATTTCTCTCAGCGTCTATGCGCGTAAATTCCTTCGTTCGACCTGACCATGTGTGGTTGCCGGATATGCTCCTCGGGTGGGTCTATGCCCTAATGCTCGGAATAGTGACCGGCTTATCCGTGCTTCTTTTGATCACCTAAGAATCCATTAAAAAACCAAGAGATATTGATTGCTGAACCTCATATGTTAAGCTGCCTGCCCGTCTCTCATATGAGGGATATCGCGAAGCATATGTTCCTCACTAAACGCACACTTTCGTGTGCCTATTACAAATAAGACCTTAATCAGTTTACGTCCTAATGCGACAAAAGACTGTTTCCCTTTAAGAGGATTCGTTCGACGGTGTTTATAATACTGATGAAGGGCTTTAAAGGCGTCATTATGAAAAGTTAAAGGGCGGGCGACTTGATACAGAATCGAACGCAACCTTCGTCGCCCACGCTTAGTAATGGTCGTTTTCCCTCGATGTGTGCCGGATTGGTTCATCATCAAATTCAGTCCTGCTAATTTAATAATCTGTCGTGGATCTTTGTAATTTGATAAGTCACCAATCTCGGCAAAGAAACCAACAATGGTCATCGCTCCCACGCCATTGATCGCCATCATAAGATCTGCTCCAGGAACCGTGAGAACCAGTTCTTCAAGTTCTTCTTTCAGGTTGTCCAGACGTTCGTTTAAGGACTCATACTGATCAACGAGATAGCGAAGCTCTTCACGAGCCATTCGGAGACCTACGGTCATTCCAACACTGGAGTCAGCTGCTTTCTTTAAGTGGCGCATACGCGCCACCCCTACATTTTTGGTCCCTAATGCCTTTACGTCGTATAGAAGTTCCTCTTCTGTCTTCTGTCGAATATCTGTTGGAAGATAGCCTAACTTCAGAATTGCCATCGCCATTTTTCCATTCCACTTCTTAAACACCGTCATGAATTCAGGGAAATACCGATCCAGAAGGTTATGGATCTGTGCTTTGATGGAAGAGAGATCTTCTTGAATGATGTCAAAGAGTTTCACGCCTTCACGTAACTCGGCATAGATGCCTTCTGGCAAGGTAGGCTCATGATACCGCCCTGCCCTCATGACTTGGGCGATGACCTTCGCATCCTTAGTATCATTTTTGGTAGGCGAGTCATCATCCAGTTCTTTTGATTTCTTAACCTTCATCGGATTTACCACCACAGGGCGCTCGCCCTGTGATTTCAAGAAGTAAGCTAGATTCATCCAATAATGTCCCGTGGGCTCCATCCCCAACATCAAGTTCGGACGGGATGTGTCCGCACTTAATTGTCGAGCCCACTCTAGTAACAATTGGAAGCCTTCTAACGAATTCGGAAAAACCAGACGCTTCGATAAGTCGATTCCTCGATCATCAATAGCCCTGGCGACGTGTTTATGCTTGGCGATATCAATGCCGATGATTAAAGTCTGTTCATTAATTTGATTGAGTCGTTCATTTTGTGTAAAATCCATAGTTGAAGTCTCCCTTCGGTACTTAATTCGAGGTCATGCGCATGACACTCTCTATCGTACCAAGGGAGCTTTTTTTATGCACATCGCTAAAATCCCGCTTTATCCTCATAATCTTTTATAACAGGAATGCTCCTCGTCGCTTACGCTCCTGCGGGGTCTCACCTGTTCCGCTTTCCCGAAGGAGTCTACGCCTTGCACTCCAATCAACAGCTGGTGTCCTTTACATATCATTCTTAAACAAATGAAAAATCCGAACAATCCCATTCTCTCAAAGAATGATAAATGATTGTTCGGATTTCATAAAGTCACCTTGGCAAACCGTACCTATTCAAACCGTCACTCAACATTCCTCTTATAATAGTAAAAGTACATGCTGAGCGGCCACCAGGCGATGGCGAAGATGGGGTAGACGGCCCAGATTTCGTGGGGGTGGTGATGGTGTTGACGGTGATGAAGAATGCACTGATGTAGATGGAGGCGATGATGGAGAATTCGAGGTGCCTCTTGGTTTTTGCATAGTACATGGAGAGCGGCCACCATAGGAAGACGAAGGCAGGGTAGACAGCCCACGGATGACCCGGCTCGAGGAACAGGTTGAGGCCGACGTAATAAAGGATGGCGACGGCACTTCCGATCCACGAGGCTGCATAGGTCCTTGCCCATCTGCCGAGTACGGTAAAGACCGACCAGCCGATGATCGGGAAAACGGCATAAAGGGCCCACGGATAATGAGGTGTGGTCCTGGTATTCTCAATGACCAGATACAGGACAAGGATGAAGCTGACGAGGTACGAAAACACCTTGTACCTTCCTTTGCGTGTAAAAAAAACAGAGACCGGCCAAAGGATCATGGCGTATGCCGGGTAAAGGGTCCAGGTAAGGTCGGGATGCCGGAGCACAAAGATGTTCGTCAACGTCAGGAAGATGACGATGAGAACCCCTCCCCCGATGGCAAACGCGATATGCTGCTTTTTCATTTACGCCCACCCTTTTTCCTCAATCTGTAATAATACATGGAGAGCGGCCACCACAGGATGGCAAATGTCGGATAGACGAACCAGATGGTCTTCGGGGTATAGTAGAAATTGATGAACACGAAGAGGGCGATGATCAGGGTGCTTCCCCAAATGGAAAAGCCGAGGTTGATCTTCGTCATATCCTTTTTGGCTGTGGGAAGGGTCTCCCCTACACCGAGCTCACGCTTCAGATCCTTGATATCGCCGAAATCGACGATGGCTTTGTTGATGGCATCTTCTTCTTCCTTGCCCTCTGCCATCAGGTCATAGACCTTTTCCTCAAGATTCTGGATGATTTCCAGTTTCAATGCTTCTGTTCTCTCACTGTAGGGCACATCGTCAAACAAGTCCTCTACATGATGCTGGATCTTTCTCAATTTAACCCCTCCATGAACACATCTATGATTTCTTTCGTCTGCTTCCATTCTGCCGCCGCTTCCCTTAAATAGGCCCTGCCCAATGTGGTGATCCGGTAATATTTCCGTTTTCCTCCGTGGGATACATCCCCGAAATAGGACTCTATGAGGTCTTTTTTCTCGAGGCGCTGGAAGACCGCATAAAGGGTCGCCTCCTTGATCTGGAAGCGGTCGTCGGTCCGTTCGCTGATTTGCTTTGAAATTTCATATCCATACTGATCCTCTTCAAAGATCAGACGCAGGATGATGGAGTCCAGATGACCCCGGATACTGTCGCTTCGAATGATCGTTCACTCCGTTCAGTAAAGGGTTCTGAAGCTCCTTTACATTGGTATATCTCATAGAGTAATTTTACGTTTTATTACTCTATGTGTCAAAGTAATTTTCATATAAAAAGGAGGCGATCCATTAAGGATCACCCCCTTCTTCACCGAATCAAACCTGTTCCTTGTTCAAGTACTCCTTTGGTGTGACGCCGACATACTTCTTGAACACCTGTCCGAAATACCTCGGGTTATTGCCGAATCCCACCGCCTCTGCGACTTCAAAGACCTTGATTTCCCCGCTGCGTTCCATGAGATCGACGGCTTTTTGAATCCTTTTATTAAGAAGGTAATTGGAAAACTTCTCTCCTTGTTCTTTCTTGAAGAGCTTGCCGATATAGTCCGAATTCATATACAGGACGTCGTTGGAGACCTGGGAAAGGGAGAGGTCGGGATCCGAGAGATGTTCATCCACATAGTCCATCATGCGCTGGATGATGCTGCTCTGCGAGACCTTATTCCGCTGAAACCGCTCGCCGGCAATGTCTCGCGCTGCGTTTTCGATGAAACTCCTCAATTCTTCAAAGGAATCCAGGTTGCTGACGATCATCACATCTTTGAGGAGATCATCCATCCTCTGAGACTGACGGATCATGAGCATGAAGAGCTCGATGCAGTGGGATTTCAACACATTGACATGATAGCGCTTCTCTTCTATCTCAATGAAAAAATGTCTCAGATGGCACTCGGCTTCTTCCACGTTTCCGCTTTTCAGCATATAGAGGAACTCATCGTGATCAAAAAGGAGGGTATCGTTGCTCACCGCTTCATCCCTTACATCCCTTACATCCCTTGTCGTAAGGATACTGTTATTCCCCAGATAAAAGCTTTGGGACAAGCAGGAGATGGTTTCCCCGTATGCTTCTTTCAGTCTTTCCGGTGTGCTCGGTTCACTTACGGCCGTCGTAAACGTTTTACGATAATAGGAGGTATACTCTTTCCTGAATTCTTTGATATGTTCGATGAGTTCCCTTTCCCCCGCCGCTTCCCCTTCAATGAGGAGCAGGATGCGCTCTCCCGTGATGGTGGAAAGGATGATACGGTGGTGTTTCAAGAGCTCGTTCGTCAGTGCTTCCTTCAATACGAAGCGCTCATCGATGTCATGGTCATCATCAAGATGGAAGACGAGGATCCGATACGTCTCTTCCCTGAGATCAAAGAGCTTCCCGTAGTGCTCCCAGTCTTCCGGCCAATAGGTCTTCCCTGTCAGGTAATCCTTGAGGAACTGTTCCTTGGCGATGGGAAGGACCCTGTGCAGACTTTGCTGGATTTCCTGATAGACCTCCTGCTTCTGCTTTTCTTCATCAAGCCCCTCTACGATTTGTTGAAGGGCCTCCTCTATCTTCTCTTCGTTGCTCGGCTTCAGAAGATAATGCTTGACGTTATACTCCATGACCCCTTTTGCATATTCAAACTCATCATAACCCGAGAGGACGATGAACCGGATATGGGGATGGATGGCGTGAACCTTCTGGATGAGCTCCACCCCGTTCATCCCTGGCATCTTGATATCAGTAATGACGATATCGACGGGGTTTTCCCGGATCCACTCGTAGGCCATCACCCCATTATGCGCCTTGTACGTCAATTCCGTTCCGCACTCTCCCCAGCGCACGAGGGCTGCGATCCCCTCCAGGATATTCAGCTCATCATCTGCAATCAACACGCTATACATGTCCTTCACCTCCGCTATAAGGTATGATGATCTTCACTTTTGTCCCGACACCCGGGTCGACTCGATCCTGACCCCGTATTCCTCACCGAACATGAGCTTGATCCGTTCAATGATATTCTTCAGTCCTATGCCTGAGCTTTTGGAGTGGATCTCTCCCCTGTAGATCGCCTGGATGCGTTCCTCGCTCATCCCCGGACCGTTATCCTCGACAACGATCTCGATCTCCCTGCCCTTCGGATATATATAAACATTGATTTCGCACTGGGAGGTCATCTCCTCGAGACCATGGGCCATGGCATTTTCGACGATTGGCTGGATACTGAGCTTCGGGATCAAGTGGCTCTCCAGATCCAATAAGCTGTGGGATGAGAATTTCAATCGATTTTCAAACCGATATTCCTGGATGGTGACGTAATGCTTCACGATTTCCATCTCATCCTTCAGGGTCACAAGGGCTTCTTTCTTACTGATGATATTTCTCATCATATTACCAAGGGCCTCCACCATGACGGAAATCTTCTTTTGTTGGCTGATCCTCGCCATCCAGTTGATGGAATCAAGGGTGTTGTAGAGGAAATGGGGATTGATCTGCGCCTGCAGCGCCTTATACTCGGTTTCTTTGATCATAAGCTGCTTTGTATAGTTTTCCTTGATCAGCTCATTGATCTTATCGATCATGATGCGGAAGTTGGAGTGAAGGAGACCGATCTCATCTTCATTTTCTGTCTCTGTCCGCTCAAGGCTGTGTTCAAAGTTCCCCGATTGCACTTCTTTCATATTCCTCGACAAATTCTCGAGTGGCTTCGAGATGAATTCTGCCGCCTTCCTGCTTACGATGATGGAGAGGATGAACATGGAGATGAAGGTTAAGATCATGATACTCTTCACGACGGCATTTTGCTGGGTGATATCACTGAACGGAAGGAAATGATAATAGGTGAGGTCTGAAAAGCGCGAATGCACATAGGTGGTCATATAATCTTTTCCATTGACGCGCTCATTCTCATACCCGTTCCCTTTTTCCTCATCGGGCGTTCGGATGGGCCCGATTTCACTATCAGGATTCTGATAGAAGATCTCATCCCCATTGGTGATGATGAAATTTTTGTTCGGGGAAAAATTAAGGGCTTCCTCGATCAGTTTGTTCATATCAACGGATATGATCAAATAGCCCATTTTCTTGAGCTCGAGATTCTCCTTTGAACGGATGAGACGCGCAGAGGAAATGATGTTTTCCTCTTCTTTATTCTTCGACCATACATTGGACCCTTTGGAGGCAGCGACGATGGGGAGAATTTCTTTCTTATCAAGTTCTACCTTGGTATTGAATCCGTACGTGTATTTTGAGCCTGTACTGTCGATGACCTGGATGGCGGCGATGTAGGGTTCTGAGGTGGCAAAGTAAAGGAGCCGTTCCTGAAGGCGGACTTTCGCCTGATAGATGTCAATATTGACGTCGCTATCCTGGATGATGCGGAGATCTTTCTGGACCTGGTCGTCCGTGATGACCTGGAAGGATAGATCTTCAACGCCTGCCAGTTCTTCGTCGAGGACGGTGGAGGAAAGCTGGAGCATGGCAGCCGACTCCTCCGAGATCCGGTCTTCGTACATGCTGGTAAAGAATTGGTAGCTGATAATTCCCAGGAGGCCGAATATGCTGAGGAGGAGGAGGGAGACTGCAAATATTTTGTTGCGGATTTTCAGATTTCGGAATATAGGTTTGATCTGCATGCCCCGGCTCCTCCGATCGTTTCCGTCTATTATATCACCGCTACCTGTTTGTGAGAACGCTTACTTTTTTTTGATGGATCTGCTATCTTACTAGGAATTTTTTGATTTGGGAGATGAGAGACTGGTGTTGATTTCTCCTATTTCATCTGCTCATTTGATCAGAGTGCAATGCTATGGGGAACGTTTCGTTTCGCTGCGGATGGCCGCTTCACTACACTCCTTGATGCTGAAGGTAGGGTTGAGATTTACTTGTTCCTGGTTGAAGAGTTCTCATATTGAATTAGAGAATACTAAACGGGCTAGATTAAAATGACCGGGTTGTACAAAAGTTGTTCTTAGACTGGGTTGCGCGTTCTACTCAGAAGGGTTTGACAAGGGGGTTCCCTATCAACCTTTCATCCAGAAGCAAAGAGGTCATTGAAGCGGAAAAGGAGGTGCGGGGAGACCCCGCAGGCACGAGGAGGCTCACCGCCCTCCCCGCTGGAAAGCAAGCGCCTGTAGCGTAAAGGAACGATCTCTTTTTCAATTCTTCCTTTTTTAAAAGAACTCTAGTGTTCCCCAGAGGGAGGCAAGGCCTACACCTACTATATATCTAATAAAATTCACCGGTCCATTCTAAATGAGATGAATTTCAATACCAGTCCACCCCACCACGATTCCTATTGAAAATCAAAGGGTACATGGAAGCGAAAAGGAACGGTCTCCTTCAAAAACCCAAAAAAGAAGAAAGCCCTCAAGCTTCCTTCTTAAGACCAGCCTCTTCGCCCAGCACCCTTGATGCTTTACGGACAATATATATCACAGCGAAAAGACCGATCAATTCCCCGATTGAAACCGCAATGGCCCCGTTTATACCATTCCACTGTGGAACCGTATAAACAAGCAGAGTGAGACATACAACAGCAGCCACGATATTCATCACCTGAGCCATGAGCATCCGCTTCGTCAACCGTTTCAGCATCAGGAAGCCATTCAAAAAGTCCACCCAAGGGAAAACAAGCGTTTTGAAGAGAAAGAACTGCATGACATAGAGTGTAGTCTTGGATAGTTCTGGATCCGCACCCATCACCGACCTCATGAAAGCATCTCCAATCGGCGTATAGCAGAGAATGATCAGAAGAAAAGAAGGCAACAGGCTCACAAAGGAGAAGAATCTGATCACCTTTTTCTTGTTCTTATCATACAGCTGCAGAACGAGCTGATGCGTGTACATAAAAAAGCTCAAAAGTAAGTTCACGATACTATAGGCAAGGGCAAAGGAAGCGATACTCATCTCAATATTTTGAGACTGAGAAAGGAAGATATAAATAATCGGGATCAAAAAGGTCTGAATGACGAAATAGAAGACAAGGGGCGTATAGAATTGCGAGATTTCCTTAATGGTCAGACCCGGACCTTTCGCGGGGTAATAGGTCTTCAAAAGACCATTTCCCTTCCAAACACTGATGGCACATTCCACCATCATCCCGATGAGAAAGATCATGGCACCCGCCATACTCGTTACATAATCGAAGGCAACAAACAAATAGGCGGCTAAAAACATGAGGAACAGCCGAACAACGACCATGATTGAAAGCCACTTGGTTTCAAGCTGACTAATGATGATCCCCTGATAGATTCCTCTTATCCCGGAAAATATGATGACAAGGAAGATTACTTTAAACGTGTCCGAAATGGTCGAGACCATATTGAGATCGGCATTAAAAAGGGTCACATACACCCAATCCCCTACAGAGGTATAAGCCAATAGCAGACTGAATCCTGCAAGCAGGGCAATCACAATAAGCATGAACATATTTAATTTCTTAAATCCAGGACGGTCCTTCACAAGGGTCGAACACGTCTGCCGGAAAACGATGATCGGCCGTTCTACGATACCGAATAGCGAAAGGGCCACGGCGTAACAGGCAATGATAAACGCCGCATTCTCCCCTCTGCTCAGCGTACCATTGATAATGATGTGAGTGAGGGACGTCAAGCTTGCCGAAAAGCCGAGCGGAATGAAGAATGCTGCAAGATTCCCATAGGTGAATCGTGTGGATTGGTCCACTTTACCCCTTCTTTCTAAAGTCGGCGCCTCACCAGGATGGCGGGCCGCTCTTGTTGTGCTCCATCCAGCTGAACCGTTTCCACAGGAAAGTCACCCGTGAAAGTGAGAATCTTTGGTTCATCTTCCACTAGAATGGTATCCTCTGATTTTACTCCTGCAATACTTGGGTTCCAAGCATAAATCTGATCATTTTTCACATATTTCGCCGAAAGTCCGGGAAGAAGGAGCTGCTCTCGGGAGGCGAAACCGCTCAACCCCCCCTGATGATGAAAGGTCCATTCTTCTGGAAATCCTGTATCTTCGTACGCCTGCGTCATTTCATTGAAAAGGTGCGCGTAATCAGTACCGGAACGGGTGGCATTGATTATGCGCGCATCAATGGTGGCGACGGCTTCATGTCTCCTTGTGAGCTCTTCGCCCGGACTACCAAAATGAACCAGGCGCGAGACAGACATGAACCGCCCCTTCCTCCTTCCGCACAGGACAAGAAGAACGTACTCATCGATCACTGCATCCGTCGGCAGGGGATGCCTTCTCGTAAACACCCGGCGATCTGCCGCCACGAGGTTCACCACCGGTTCGATTCCCCTTTCCCAGCAGGCTTTCGCCACGAGTCCGGCCACTTCGAACTCTGTCATCCCCCGTGTAAGGTGGAAGGCCGCGTTCTCGATGGCAGCCGCCGTTTCTTTCCCGAATGTCTTCACCTCTACCTTCTCATCAGGAAGGACGGTGGTCCGCAGGGGCTGCAGGATTCCTTCCAGCTCCTGATCAGTCGTATAGCCTTCCAGTGAAAGGGGCTCATACCAGGGAAACTCCCGAACGTCATAAAAATGTGAGCCAAACTCCTCCTCGATCAGTCTCTTTCCCTCTATATTGTTCACAAACAAGGTGACGTCTTCGCCCGTCAACAGGATGGAGGCCACTGCCCTTTCCGTTGCCGGGTTGACATGACTCCTCCCCCGGTCAGCCATGATACATTTTTTTGCTGTGTGAGGAGGACCGCTTTTGTATGGCTTTCTGCAAGGACCTTCCTGAGCCCTGTCACTTTCTGTTGAAACAAATTCATTTGGCCACTTCCATTCTTTTCGTGATTTTCGTGAAAAAAGGCCCTGCACATTTCGGTGCAGAACCGTTGGATCTTATTTGTCGTGAAGCCATTTATGGTCTGGGTCTTCGTATGGATTGAGCTTGCGTCCGGTTTCTCCAGCCATGAACCATAGGTAATACACTCTGTAACCGCCGGCGCTTCCGACGGGATGGTAGCCTACATCAATGGCAAAGCTGTCCCCGTGGCGGATCGGATAGGCAGTGTCGATGGATCCGTCTTTTGTGTAGTGGTGCTGGACACCGAAGCCTTGTTCGGGATCAACCTGATAATGGTAGATTTCTTCGAGATTCGGTTCTTCGGGAGCGAATTCCCCGTCATGCTTGTGAGGTGGATAGCCTGACCACTGACCTTCATCATTGATCGTTTCCCCGAGGACGATGCGGTCCACCTTGCCATCTGCATTGTCAGCAAGAATGTCATAGACGGTCCTGTTCCACTGCTTTTCACCGCGCTTATGAACCGTGACTTGATCCGGACCGACGACGAACGGTGCGAATTTATTTTCGGCCTTCACCTTGCAGACGGCAATCTTGACGTCTGTTTCCGCCTTCACGCTGAAAGAAGATTGAATCGGCACATACACGGTCGTCGCCTGGCCATCGAACACGGAAGAACGACCGCCGAGACCTGTCCATTCTTCTCCGTCTGCCCCAATGCTAGCCTTACCGGTCAATATGACAAGAGCATGCTCATAGTCGCCTGTCTGCCCTGAAAATTCCTCTCCTTCATCAAGTTGAAGCTTTCCGAATGAAAGAAATTCGAGATGTTCATAGTCTTCTCCGAAGATATCCTGGTAGCCTTTTTGATCACTTGCTTTGATGAATCGTGTCATCATGCCATCCCCCTTAAAATAACAACGTTGTTATTTTGAAGTATACGTGATTAGTCAGAATGTTTCAACTCATAAATGAGTAGAAGTGAAAAAAGATGAACCCGGGTTTCGATCAAACCGGGATCATCTTTTCTTTTAAGGGCGGAGAATGCGGTGGCCGGCTGCTTTTTGCAGACGGTTCATGACCGCGAGACCGACGCCCTCTTCCGGGAACACTTCGGAATAGATGATATCAAGTTCATATTTGTTGAACGCTCTCAGCGTGTCATACAGATGATGAGCGACGCTGAGCAGGTCGCTCCTTGATCCCGCTGTCAAGATGACCTCGGCTTCATAAAGAGAAGCACACTCCTCCGTGGTCAGGACCCCCACTTTCAATCCTTCCCGCTTCCTGTCATCAACAAGCTTCTGGATGTCTTCCCGGGTTCCCTCCACAAGATAGACAGGAGCATCCGGGGCATAATGGGTATACTTCATTCCAGGGGACTTCGGCGCCCCTTTCCCTTCCTTCAGTGAAGGATCCACGTCTACCCGGCCCACGACTTCTTCAAGCTGCTCTCTCGTGACGCCTCCCGGGCGGAGGACCACAGGGATATCCGATGTGCAATCCACTACCGTCGACTCCACCCCGACGCCCGTTTCACCACCATCGACGACACCTGCAATCTTTCCATCAAGATCCTCGATGACATGAAGGGCCGTTGTCGGACTCGGCCTGCCGGACCGGTTGGCACTCGGTGCAGCGATGGGAAGTCCGCTTTCCTCGATGAGGGATAGGGCGACAGGATGGTCCGGCATCCTGATTCCCACTGAATCCAAACCGGCGGTCACACGTTGAGAGAAAACGCCTGGTTTATTTTTAAAGATCAAGGTGAGGGGACCCGGCCAATATGCATCCATGAGCAGATGAGCCTTATCCGGAATCTCCTCTACCAGTTCAGTCAGCTGTTGTTTGTTCTCAATGTGGACAATGAGTGGATTATCGGACGGCCTGCCTTTAGCCAGGAAAATCTTTTCGACGGCTTCGTCAGAGGTAGCGTTCGCTCCGAGGCCATAAACGGTCTCTGTCGGAAAGGCCACCGTTTCATTTCTACGTAAATGGGTAGCCGCATCCACAATCTGTGGATAACTTTTTTTGTTACCCACATCGTTTTCCACATTCCAAATTTTCATCATCGTGTTCATCCACCTTTTCCATTCGCTTGGCCACTTATTCACTGGATGGGGATAAACCCTTAATAAATAAGCTTTCTCTGCGATTGCTCTTTTGAAAGTATAAAAGAAAAGAGTGAATTTCTCAAGTGCTATCCACAATCCGTGTACAATTCGGAAACGACTGTGGATAACCCTGTGGATGAGTGTGTATAATTTCTGAAAACATCAATTGTTTTGTCATTATGGTTTTCTCTTTCTGTTGGGATTTCGCTCCAACAGGAATAAAGCGGTTCCCATTTTGACCCTTTCTAGCTCATTTTCATTATAACGAACAATGTCACATCTCCAGCTTCATGACCATACAGTTATCCACAGTGGATAACTTCTGCGCGTGGACGAATCCCGCTAAATCATCAACGAAAGAACTTTCACTGAATCCGAGAAGGTGGAAGAATCGCAGGGAAGCCTGCCGGTTCGTAATGAGATAGAGTCTTTCGATTTCCTTTTCTTTCGCAAGCTTCAAGCTTTCCTGGAAAAGGGCAAATAACTCTTCGGTGCTGAATGATGGTGTGACGACGAGGGAACGCAGGAGCCCCACTTTCCCCCGGGTCTCGATTCCCAATGTCCCGATGATGTCTCCTTCTTCATTCTCTACGACAAGGAAGCGGTCGATGCTTCCGTATACACCTTCCGTGCTTAAGTCCGCCTGCTTTAAAAAGGCAATGATCGGCAGTGCGTCGGCGATCACAGCCTGACGAATGGTCTTCGACATAATGATTGTCCTCCCTTTTCTATCATCCTTACTGTAAGTGTATGAGTAGCTAGAGAAAGTAGAACAAAAAAAGAGAGCCCGCTCGGCTCCCTTCAAGCTTATTGAAATAATCCTTTGACCATATCGACGATGAAGAAGCGTACTTCGACTTCTTCCTCTTCCTCTTCGGCAAATACCGGCTGCTTCTGAGCTTCTTCTGAATCAGGAGTCATCTGTGCCTCAACCGTTTGTACTTCTTCTGTCAGAGGCTGCTTTCCTTCTTCTGCTTTGACCGCGGTTTCTTCCACAGCAGGATCTGTGTCCGCTTTTGGAGTTGCCCCCTCCTCTGGATCCTCGGCAAGGGTGTCCTCTTCTTGAACGTCCGCTTTCGGCGCAGCGTCTTGTTTCACTTCCGGTTCTTCCATCACACGGTCATCCGCTGTGGTGACCTCCTTGCCGCTCGCTTCGACTTTCGTTTCGAATCCCTGGCTGCTGACGGCATTCCCAGTAGAGAAATCAAGGAAGCATAGGGGCGGATACAGGACGCACCACCAGTTGGCTCCTTCTCCTTTTCCCAGGGTGATCAGGACCGCTTCGTATTCCCCAGCCGGATAGAGGAACTGACCGTAAAGCTTGGTCGGAAAATCGACTTTACCGAATTCGATGGCTACATCCTGGGTTACCCCTTCTTCTTTCAACACGTCCTGGGCAATTTCCTTCAATTGCGGCAGTCCTTCCTTTATGACGTGCTTGGCTTCTTCCTTATCCTCAAGCTCCGATACCCAGCTCGTGATTTCCTTGTTGACCTCATCGCGGACGAGGCGCTTGACGTTTTGATCTTCATCCCGGTCGCTGTTGGCCAGTATCCTGAGCCTGATCGCATCCTCCGGAATCATGACGGTTTCCTGTGCGCTTGTTACGGCTTCTTGCTTCGGAATATATAAACTCAAGATCGTGCCCACTGATAGAATGAGTAAGTAGCTTAATACCAATTGTTTTGTTTTCATGTTTCTCTCCACCTTCCCTTAGTCACATTGTGGACAAGGTGGGGACATCTTAAACTAGTAAAATGATTTTTTTCTCCTTTTTTATTCTCAGGTCAGATCCTGTCATTCTATCAATCTATGTTCTGGCTAAAACAAAAGCGCCCCTGCCTTCTTAGAAGACAGGGACGCTTGCTATGCTTGCTCACAGAAGACCATCCGGTCCTTTCCGTTGATATCCATGACCACTTCGACGGACGATCGCGGGAATGCTTGGGTGAGCATTTCCGCCACTGTCTCTCCTTGTCCTGCACCGACCTCGAAGCCGATGAGGAATCGTTCGTTCATGATGCGGGGCAGCCCTTCCATGAACCGGCGATACAGGTCATATCCATCTTCTCCACCAAAAAGGGCCAGAGACGGTTCATGATCCACTACCACCTCCGACAACGTTTCACGGTCCGAAAGGGGGATATACGGGGGGTTCGAAAGCAACACGTCGAGGGAGACACCTTCTTCCACCAACGGCTGAAGCAGGTCACCATGATAGAAGGTCACATCTGCCTCCAGGCGTTCTGCATTTCCTTTTGCCACCCCGAGGGCATCCGCTGAAACATCCACGGCCCTTACGTTCACATCTCCAACGTACTCAAGAGCAAGGGAAATCGCGATGGCGCCGCTCCCCGTCCCGATATCGGCGGCTTGGATGGTATGGGAGCCGTTGAACAGCCTTTTCATCCGCTCAAGACTGTAATACACAAGTTCTTCGGTCTCAGGTCGCGGGATCAGCACGTGGCGGTTCACCGTGAAGGTACGTCCATAAAATTCTTCGCTTCCGATCAAGTGCTGAATCGGTATCCCGGACACATGGGCATCGATGCCGCTCCGGAACTCTTCCCAGAGAGAATCCTCCAAGACCGTTTTCTGCTCGGCGAAAAGCCTTGCCCGCGACCAATTCAATAGATGACGGAGATAGAGCTCACCCGCATTCTCATCCCGCCCCTGCTCCTTTAAAAAAGAAGAAGCCCATCTCAGGGCTTCGAATACCGACGGCATCAGACTTCTTCCATCCGTTCAAGAAGCTTGGATTGGTCTTCAATGATGAGTGCATCGATGACATCATCCATCTTCCCTTCCAGGATCTGATCAAGCTTCTGAATCGTCAATCCGATGCGGTGGTCGGTGACGCGGTTTTGAGGGAAGTTGTACGTACGGATTCGTTCCGAGCGGTCCCCCGTACCGACTGCGGACTTACGGGTGGCATCATATTCAGCCTGTGCTTCGCGCTGGAATTTATCATAGACACGGGCACGCAGGACCTTCATGGCCTTTTCCTTGTTTTTGATCTGGGACTTTTCATCCTGACATGATACAACGACACCGGTCGGCAAGTGAGTCAGGCGCACGGCAGACATGGTCGTGTTGACACTCTGTCCTCCGGGTCCGCTGGATGCGAATGTATCGACGCGGATATCTTTATCATGGATATCGACTTCGACCTCTTCTGCTTCCGGCAGGCATGCGACAGTAGCCGTGGACGTATGGATCCTGCCTCCGGATTCCGTTTCCGGCACACGCTGCACACGGTGGGCACCGTTCTCATACTTCATTTTGGAATAAGCGCCATTCCCGTTAATCATGAAGATGATCTCCTTGTATCCGCCAACACCGGTGGAGTTCGCTTCCATCACTTCGATCTTCCAGCCCTGGCTTTCCGCAAAACGACTGTACATGCGGTAAAGGTCACCTGCAAATAGAGCGGCTTCATCTCCGCCGGCTGCGCCCCTTACCTCCATGATAACGTTCTTGTCATCATTCGGGTCTTTAGGGATGAGGAGGATCTTAAGGCGCTCTTCAAGTGCGGTGATCTGCTCCTCGAGTTCCGACACTTCTTCCTTCACCATTTCGCGCATATCGGCGTCCAGCTTGTCGTCGAGCATGGCTTTGGCGTCCTTGTACTGTTGATTCAGTTCTTTATATTCACGATAAGCTTCCACTGTTGCCTGGATATCAGATTGTTCTTTTGAATATTCTCTTAGCTTCTTAGGGTCATTCACAATTTCCGGATCACTCAGCAATTCGTTCAATTTGTCATAGCGATCTTCCACTGCTTGTAAACGATCATACACAGCTATTCACCTCAATTTTAGTCCATAACAGTCTAATTATATTATACCGATTAGGTAAACACAAGATGGTTCACAACGGGAAGAAGACAAGCAGAACCTGCTCCTGCTTGTCGAAAAATGCTATTGTTCCGTGATCTTGACGTTCATATGAAAACGGGGCAGGGCCCTCTCAAGCTCTTCTTTGAGCATGGCTTCGTTTTTGTCGATTTCGACATGGCCCATCTGCTTCCGGGTGTGAGCCGTGACCCACATCTGGTCTCCGTTGATCCACACTTCATCCGGTTCAAAGGATGATTCATCCGCCACGACTTGCCGGGCCTTATCGACATACTGACCCATGGATGATGACGTGGCGCCCGGCTGGCTGGACAGATTAGGGAAATTTGGATTTCCATTCGACATGTCCTGTACATTCCGGTCGGATTGCTTCAGACCGTTCTTATGGTTGTTCACGAATCGCGTACCGTTTTGATCTTCATTCGTCCCGAAGCCCGATTCATGATTCACGCCACAACCCGCCGTGATGAGCACGAGCCCGCTGCATAAGCAAAAGATGATGTACTTCATCTTCCAACACCTCCTGATGGTTAGGTTTTCCCTTTCATCGGGAGGTATACAGACACAAGAAGCATGGAAAAATATGAGCATAAAAAAACCGCCTCGAAAAGAGACGGTCAGTTTTTGAGCATATCCGGAGTCACACTGACCCCTGTTGGGACTTCATGATGATGGCGGCATCTCGGCTCGTAAGCTTCCGATGCGCCGACAAGGATGATGGGATCATCATAGCATGCAGGTTCGCCGTTGATGAGGCGCTGTGTCCTGCTTGCCGGCGATCCGCATACGGCACAGACTGCTTGCAGCTTCGTCACTTGCTCGGCGATGGACAGGAGCTCCGGCATCGGGCCGAATGGCTCTCCACGGAAATCTTGATCCAGCCCTGCCAGGATAACCCGATATCCGCTGTTTGCAAGCTTCTGGGCTACTCCTACGATGGCATCGTCAAAGAACTGCACTTCGTCGATGGCGACCACGTCCACCTTCGGATTCAGATCTTCCAAGATGCTGCTTGCATTCTCCATGGCTTTGGCAATCACAGATGTTCCATTATGGGACACCACGGACTCCTCACTATAGCGGTTATCCAACTTTGGTTTGTAGACGGCAATTTCCTGTTTGGCAAATTGAGTCCTTCTGACTCGGCGGATCAGCTCTTCCGATTTACCCGAAAACATACTGCCGCAAATGACTTCAACCCAACCGGTCTGTTTCATGACATACACGAAAGCGTCGCTCCTTTCCCTGTTTCATCCTTATGTTAAGCATGCCTATATGTAAACGAATCATTCAGGTGATTTTTCCAGAAAAAAAGAGGCACGAAACGCTCCATGCCCGACTTTTGTCCTGGTAATCAGCCCGAAATCGTAAAATGGGCTAATAAAAAACAGGCAAGCATGAACATCCTTGCCTGTTCTGGAATAGAAGGGACGGTGCCCCTCTATTTCATTATTGGTTAGATTTAAGACCGTATTTTTTGTTGAAACGGTCAACACGTCCACCAGCATCCGCGAATTTCTGACGGCCAGTGTAGAATGGATGGCATTCAGAACAAACCTCAACGCGCATTTCTTCTGCTACTGAACCAGTTTCAAATTCGTTACCGCATGCACATTTCACAGTGATGGTGTTGTACTTTGGATGAATTCCTTGTTTCATTACGTTCATCTCCTTCCGCCCTGAATCATCTGAAACAGAGTAATTTATTAACGAAGATAAATATGTGATATGAGCATAAGCCTGATTAAAAGCCAGCCCCTTACCACATCCAGTTATTCAAAACACATTGATTATATTATAACAAGGTCGTCCCTATCTTGCAACCCTGTTATCTTTTTTTCGCTTCATCTGCCAGGACGTTGAAGAACTCTTCATTCGTCTTCGTTTGTTTGATTTTACGCATAAGTTTCTCGGCAAAATCAGGCTGATCCGACATGGCTTTACGGATGGCCCACAGCTTATCCAAGTGATCAGGCTGAATAAGGAGTTCTTCCTTACGCGTACCTGAACGGCGGATGTCAATGGCCGGGAAGATGCGTCGTTCAGCGAGTGAACGGTCAAGGTGAAGCTCCATGTTGCCGGTTCCTTTGAACTCTTCATAGATGACATCATCCATACGTGATCCTGTGTCAACAAGAGCCGTGGCAAGAACGGTGAGGCTTCCCCCTTCTTCGATATTCCGCGCTGCACCGAAGAAGCGCTTCGGACGGTGGAATGCTGCCGGGTCGATCCCGCCCGAGAGCGTACGTCCGCTTGGGGGAATGACGAGGTTATACGCACGTGCCAGTCGGGTGATGCTGTCCATCAGGATGATGACATCGCGCTTATGCTCCACGAGGCGCATCGCACGCTCAAGGACAAGCTCTGCCACTTTGATGTGATTCTCAGGCACTTCATCGAAGGTCGAGCTTACTACTTCCGCTTCAACGGAACGCTCGATGTCTGTCACTTCCTCAGGTCGTTCGTCGATGAGGAGGATGATCAGCTCCGCTTCCGGATGATTGGTGGTGATGGAATTGGCGATCTCCTTGATGAGCATCGTTTTACCCGCTTTAGGCGGGGCAACAACCAATCCACGCTGACCAAAACCGACAGGCGCCATCAAATCCATGATCCGCGTCGAAATTTTATTCGGTGTGGTTTCAAGTTTGATTTGACGATCAGGATATAAAGGCGTCAGCCCCGGGAAGTGGACGCGTTCTTTCGCTGCATTCGGTTCTTCCCCGTTGACCATCTCCACTTGGAGCAGTCCGAAATACCGCTCGTTCTCTTTTGGAGGGCGCACTTTCCCTGATACCTTGTCCCCATTCCTCAGATCAAAGCGTCTGATCTGTGAAGCAGAGATATAGATATCCTCCGAGCTCGGTGAATAATTGATCGGTCGAAGGAATCCGAAGCCTTCCGACTGGATGATCTCGAGCACTCCTTCCATGAAGAAGAAGCCTTCCTGTTCCGCCCTTACTTTCAGGATGGCAAAAATAAGCTCTTTTTTCGTTAATTTACTATAATATGAGACTTTGTATTGTTTGGCCAGCTCATAAAGCTCTTTCAGCTTCATATTTTCCAAGCTGGAAATCGTTAATTCTTCCATAATGACACCACGCTTTATTAATTTGTCCTTCTAAAGGGCATAGGTTTTGAGGAAATGACTGAAGAAATGATGAATGAAGCAGTTAAAATGAGTTCTAGCTGAAGTAAAAACCTTACTCATTGTACCCATACTCGTCCAATTGCGCAAGATATCGTTTTGGCCGGATGGACGATCCGTACAGGGGAAATGAAGGAAGGATATAGTGAAGAAAGGGCATGCGGCAACAGAAGTAATGAAGGGCAGAACCATTTCTGCCCTTCATTCTGTATGAGACTTATTTCATGACGAGATTCGGTTTCTTTTGAAGGCTGTGCCTTCCATCGATGAATCGTACGGTTCCGGATTTGGCACGCATGACGACCGAGTGGGTCAACCCGTAAGCGCCTTTCAGCTGAACGCCTTTCAGGAGCTCTCCATCGGTGACACCTGTAGCAGCAAAGATGGCATCATCCCCGCACACGAGATCCTCCATTCGAAGGATCTTGTCGACGTCGAGGCCCATTCCGATGCACCGTTGAAGCTCGGCATCATTCTGTGGAAGGAGCTTCCCTTGGATTTCTCCACCAAGGCACTTCAATGCGACAGCAGCGAGCACCCCTTCAGGCGCACCACCAGATCCGAAGAGGATGTCCACACCCGTATGATCAAAGGCCGTGTTCATGGCACCTGCGACATCCCCATCATTGATGAGCTTGATCCGGCATCCGACATCCCTGAGCTGCTGGATGATATGCTGATGGCGTTCACGGTTCAGGACCGTTGCCACTACATCCTCGATGTCCTTGTTCTTTGCCTTGGCAACAGCCTTCAGGTTGTCGAGGATGGATGCATTGATATCGATCTGTCCAACGGCTTCAGGTCCGACGGCAATTTTGTCCATATACATATCAGGAGCATTCAACAGATTGCCATCATCGGCTACAGCTAGGACGGCAAGTGCGTTCCAGCCACCGGAAGCGACGATATTGGTCCCTTCCAAGGGATCGACGGCTACATCCACGCGTGGACCATAGCCTGTCCCGAGCTTTTCCCCGATATAGAGCATAGGCGCTTCGTCCATCTCGCCTTCCCCGATGACGACCGTCCCTTTCATCGGTACCGTATCGAATACATCCCTCATGGCAGATGTCGCAGCGTCGTCTGCTTCATCCTTCTTACCGCGTCCCATCCAGCGAGCAGATGCAAGCGCGGCGCCTTCCGTCACCCGTACAAGTTCCATCGATAAACTTCTCTCCATGAATAAAAGCCTCCCATTCCCGTTTATGTGAGCCTTCCGCATATGAAGCGAAACAGCTTAAATTGTATAACCTAATGACAGATTTATTGTATCACATTCAAACGGGAGCGAGAGTCATTTTTCTGAAATAATTGTTTTTACGATTTTAATTGTTCCAATTCTTCCTCGGTCATCTTCTCTCTCCAGATGGTGGCTCCCAATCCTTCGAGCTTTTCGACGAGGTCGCTGTAGCCGCGGTCGATATGTTCCAAGCCCGTGACTTCCGTGACACCTTCAGCCATGAGTCCGGCAATGACAAGAGCAGCACCTGCGCGAAGGTCACTTGCCTTCACCTTGGCTCCCTGCAGTTGTACCGGTCCGTTGACGATGGCAGAACGCCCCTCGACTTTGATCGTTGCATTCATTCTCCTAAGCTCATCAATATGCTTGAAACGCGCAGAATAGATTGTATCCGTCACGACGGCTGAACCTTCCGCCCTGTTCAAGAGGGTCGTGAACGGCTGCTGGAGGTCTGTCGGAAAACCAGGGTACACGAGGGTTTTCACGTCGACGGCTTTCAGCTTGTCCGCCCTGCCGATGAAGATTTGATCATCGTTCGTCTCGACGGGTACACCCATTTCCCTGAGCTTGGCGATGACGGATTCCATATGGAGGGGAATCACATTATCGACCAATACGCCTTTACCGACGGCAGCAGCCAGGATCATGAAGGTTCCGGCCTCGATGCGATCAGGGATGATCGTGTGGCGGCAGCCGTGAAGTTCATCGACTCCATCGATCCGGATCACATCGGTACCCGCCCCTTTGATCTTCGCTCCCATATTCGATAGAAGCGTAGCCACATCGATGATTTCCGGTTCTTTGGCAGCGTTCTCGATGACCGTACGGCCTTTTGCCCGCACGGCTGCCAGCATGATGTTGATCGTAGCCCCTACGCTCACCACATCAAGGTAGATCCTGGCACCCCTGAGTTCATCCGCACGGAGATAGATCGCTCCCTGCTCATTCGTCACTTCGGCTCCCAGGGCTTCAAAGCCTTTGATATGCTGGTCGATGGGACGGGGTCCAAGGTGGCATCCCCCAGGCAGACCGATGACGGCTTTTTTGAAGCGCCCGAGCATGGCTCCCATCAAATAGTAGGAAGCGCGAAGCTTTTTCACTTTTCCGCTCGGAAGAGGCATGGACACCATGCTAGATGGATCGACATTCATTTCACCATCTTCCCCGAGGCTGACCGTGCCCCCGATTTCCTCGAGTAGGTCCTTAAGCGTCCGTACATCCGAAATATCCGGAAGCCCTTCAATCGTCACAGGGGAATCGGCCAGAATGGTAGCCGGGATCAGGGCGACGGCGCTGTTTTTGGCACCGCTCACCTTGATCGTCCCCTCAAGCGGATAGCCGCCTGCAATTTTAAGCTTTTCCATAGTTAAACTCCCTTCCTTGCTGCACAGGTTTCAGCCCGCCAGCCAAAAGGATTAATTTTCCATAAGCGAACCGTCTAAGAAGTATTGTCTACTAGTGTATACATCTTTCGTCAAATCATGTATGATTTGCTCGAAAAAATTCCACTCTTTACTATAACGCAGAGTTAGCGGTTGTTCCAGTCTGCCAGGAACGCTTCGATTCCTTTATCCGTCAGTGGATGATGGAACAGCTGCTTGAGCACTTTAAGAGGGACAGTGGCGATATGTGCCCCCCGGAGCGCCGCTTCCGTAATATGTTGCGGATGGCGGGTAGATGCCGCTATGATTTCTGTTTCAAGACCGTGGATGGCGAAGATTTCAGCAATCTTCGATACCAGTTCAAGACCGTCATGCCCGATATCATCTAGTCTTCCTAAAAAAGGCGAAACGTAGGTAGCACCTGCACGGGCGGCCAGGAGTGCTTGGTTCGCACTGAAGATTAACGTCACATTGGTCTTGATTCCTTCTTTAGCAAAAGTAGATGCCGCCGTTAACCCATCTGGGGTCATCGGCAATTTGATTGTGATATTCGGAGCGATCTTGGCCAGTTCCAACCCTTCCTTGATCATTCCTTCGGCATCCGTCGCAATGACTTCTGCACTGACAGATCCCGGTACGAGCTCTGTGATTTCCTTGAGGCGCTCTTCAAAGGTTACCCCTTTTTCCTTTGCCACCAAAGATGGATTCGTTGTCACACCAGACACGATCCCCCAGTTGTACGCTTCTCTGATTTCGTCCATGTTCGCAGTATCAATAAAAAATTTCATTTCCCTCTCCCCCAGGTTTCGACAAAATTTTCAATCAATTTAAATGAACGGAAAGGACTGGACCAGTCGTTTCCACTGGTGCCAGTCCCATCCATCTACATTCTATACGTACCACAAAAGGGAAAAGACTAACCTGACGGCACGCTTTTCCTACTTTTGACCTTATTGATTACGCTTGGTTAGAAGAACCGAATTCACGCATTTTACCGATGACTGTCGCTTTGATTGCTTCGCGAGCAGGTCCGAGGTATTTACGTGGATCGTATACTTCAGAATCAGCAGCAAGTACTTCGCGTACTTTCTTAGCTGAAGCGATTTGGTTTTCAGTGTTCACGTTGATTTTGGCAGTTCCGAAAGAGATCGCTTTTTGGATGTCTTTTGTCGGGATACCAGTACCACCGTGAAGAACTAGAGGAACACCAGTAGCTGCTCCGATTTCTTCCATTTCTTTGAAGCCTAGGTTTGGTTCACCTTTGTAAGGACCGTGAACAGAACCAAGAGCTGGAGCAAGTGTGTCGATACCAGTACGTTCTACTAGTTCTTGACACTCTTTAGGGTCAGCATAGATTACGCCATCAGCGATAACGTCATCTTCTTGACCGCCCACTGTTCCAAGTTCAGCTTCAACAGAAACACCTTTTGCGTGAGCATATTCTACCACTTTAGAAGTGATTTCGATATTTTCTTCGAAAGGACCGTGTGAAGCATCGATCATAACAGATGTGAAGCCAGCGTCGATCGCTTCTTTACATTTATCGAAGCTTGAACCGTGGTCCAAGTGGATCGCAACAGGTACAGTGATGTTCAAGTCTTCCATAAGACCTTCAACAATCTTCACGACTGTTTTGAATCCGCTCATGTAACGTGCCGCACCTTCAGAAACACCTAGAATGACAGGTGATTTCTCTTCTTCTGCAGCTTGCAGGATCGCTTGAGTGAACTCAAGGTTGTTCAGGTTGAACTGACCAACTGCATAGTTTTTTTCTTTTGCTTGAATAAGCATGTCTTTCATAGACACTAAAGGCATGACTGTTTCCTCCTTTTATCCGTCAGTATACCATCCTATCTGGAGATGGCGGTGTTAGTTATAGCACCACGTGACATTGTTTACAATTTCACTTGTATCATACCAAAACAGAATAGATTTTACCAACAGAGAAGACGAAATGCTAAAAATACTACTATTTTTATTTTTCTAACAAATTTTAGGCAGGGATGTACTGTTTGACGGCCCGTCGGATGTCGTCGATATCAAACGGCTTCGCGAAATGTGTTAGAGCCCCAAGGTCTTTCGCCTCTTGGATCATATCAAGCTCACCATAGGCGGTCATGATGATGACCCTGATCCCATCGTCCTTTTGCTTCATCCGTTTAAGGATTTCGATTCCATCCATTCCAGGTATTTTCATATCAAGGAGGACAAGGTCGGGGGAATGCTGATCGACAATTTCCAGTGCCTGTATCCCGTTCGCAGCCTGGAATGTTTGATATCCTTCCTTTTGAAGTACCTCATTCAATAGAATCCTGATACCAAATTGATCGTCCACGATAAGTATTTTCTCGTTCATAAAGCCCTATCCCCTCCGTTTATGGTGTCGGTATGTAAAAACGCTCCTTCACTGATGCCCAACTTTTATTATAAGTAATTCTCTGCCAAAGGGGAATATCCTTCTCTTCCACAACATTTTACTTCTCCACACGTCCCATTTATAATGACGTATAGTCCATTACTCGAAAATAAGGAGAATCCACATATTATGATCAAGATGTTCACGACACAGCTGACCGGTCTCTTTCAGCGAATTTCCGGCAAGCAGGAATTCGAAATCGAAGACTCTTCCCGTCTACTGGCCCAGGCTGCCATAGGAGAGGGCACGATCTATATACAGGCATTCGGTGAAATGGAAGGCGTGGCCGCAGAGGCCATTTCCGGTGCGGAGCCCCTGCCTTCAGCTGCAAGGTATCACGAAGACGTCGAGCTGACGGAAGCCGACCGCGTCCTCATTGTCACCAGGCTTTCCACTGATGAAGAAGCCGTGACCTTCGCCCGCGGTCTCGCAGAAAAAGGCATCCCGTCCGTAGGGATTTCCGGTATGGTGCCCGGAGATGGAAGCCTCGAGGAGATCTGTGACTTCCACGTTGATACGAAAGTCATCAAAGGGCTCCTTCCCGGGGAAGAAATCGGGGAAAGGGTCAGCTTCCCTTCAAGCATGGCTGCCCTCTATATTTATTTCGCTCTATCGTTCCTGATCAAAGAGATTCTATCAGAATATGAAGAATGAAATCGTCCCGCCTGATGATGGCGGGACGATTTTTTATGCACTCCGAAGTTTCCTTGCGTGGATGTAGGTGACCGCGAGCGCAAGCACAAGGACGCTCCCCTTGATGATCTCAAACGCATAGTAAGGAAGATTCATCATGGTGAGTCCATTGAGGAGGACGCCGATGAGGGCTGCCCCGAAGAAGGTGCCCAGCACATTCGGCTTCCCGGCACCGAGGACCGAGAACCCTACGAAGACCGCGGCAACGGCTTCCATCAGAAGCGGAGCCCCGGCATCGATCTGACCGGAACCGACCCTGGCAGTGAACAGGACGCCTCCGATCGAGGCGAACACGCCCGATGCGACATAGGCCAACACCTTCACCCGTTTGACAGGGATCCCCGACAGCCTCGATGCTTCCACATTCCCGCCAGTCATATAAAGGACCCTCCCCCATCTGGTGAAATGAAGGATGGCGTACACGATCGCAACGAGGACGAGCATGATCCAGACCGGTACCGGGAGCCCGAGCCATTTCCCCTGGCCGATGAAGAGGAAGGCATCCGAGAACTCTCCCGGGGCCGTTCCGCCTTTCGACATGGGCATGTGACTGTAGATCGAATAGCCTTCTGTATAGGTCCGGTGAAGCCCGGAAATGATGTACATTGCCCCGAGGGTCGCCAGGAGGTCGGGAATCCCGATCTTCACGATGAGAAGGGAGTTGAATAGACCGACAAGAGCCCCTACGGCAATCGGCAGGAGGATGACCAGCCAGAGAGGCGCCTCATACCATACCATCAGGGAGGCGGTAATGACGGTTGACAGAGAAACCGTGGAACCGACGGACAAGTCGAACCCGTCGACGGCCAGCGTAAAGGTCACTCCAATTGCAACCAGGGTAACAATGGAAATCGACCTGAGGATATCCGAGATGTTTCCATATGTGAAAAACACCGGATTATACAAACTGAAAAAAACCAATATGATGACCATCATGGCGATGGCCCCGTATTTAAACAAATAGTCGAGCGTCTTCACGTGTGTCCTTCCCTCCTGAAGCGTAGTACAAAATCGTCTCCTGGGTTGCTTCTTCCCTAGTCAATTCCTTCACGACCTCCCCGTCGTACATGACCAGGATGCGATCAGAAATTGCCATGATCTCCTGCAGTTCACAGGAGAAGTACAGGATCCCCTTCCCTTTTTCCGCAAGGGACTGGATCAAGTGGAAAATCTCTTTTTTTGCCCCAACGTCCACCCCTTTGGTGGGCTCATCGAACAATAACAGGGATGCATCCATGGTGAGCCACTTCCCGATGGCCACCTTTTGTTGATTACCCCCGCTCAAATAGTGGGCATGCAGGCTGTCACTGGACGCCTTGATGCCAAGGGATGCAATGACTTC
Organism: Rossellomorea marisflavi; assembly: GCF_009806575.1. Classification (NCBI taxonomy): domain Bacteria; kingdom Bacillati; phylum Bacillota; class Bacilli; order Caryophanales; family Bacillaceae; genus Rossellomorea; species Rossellomorea marisflavi. The sequence continues at coordinate 4,103,579 of NZ_CP047095.1, forward strand.
CCGTGACATCTCCCTTTCCTTTTCCTTATTGATCCATAGGTTCTTTGAAATGGATCGTAAAGCCGGGAAGCTCAGATTCTTCCGGATGGACTCATGGACGAACAAGCCCTCCTTCCTCCGTTCTTCCGGCACCAGCGCAAGACCGTTACGGACCGCATCCACAGGGCTGGAGTGGCCGATCTCTTTTCCCTTCAGCTTGAATCGGCCTTTGGCCGGCACGGCCCCGAAGAGCGACTTGGCAAGTTCGGTCTTGCCTGCGCCGACAAGCCCGGCCACGCCTACGATCTCCCCTTCACGTACGGTGAGCGATATATCCTTCAGCAACGCACCATCCGAGACACCACTTGCCTCGAATAATACGTCACCGGTCACCGACTGATTCCGGTTGAACTCCTCTTTGTATGTCCCCCCGATCATCGCTTCGACGATGGCCCTCGGAGTGACTTCCTGCGTTTCGTACGTTCCCACCGTGCCACCGTCCTTCATGACCGTGATGCGGTCGGAGATCTGGAAGACTTCCGGCAGCCGGTGGGAAATGAAAATGATGGCAACGCCAGACGCCTTCAACTCTTCAATGACACGGAACAGTTTTTCTGTTTCCGTAGAGCTGAGGGGGGCAGTGGGCTCATCCAATATCAGGACCTTGGCATCCCTCAGGAGGCACCTCGTCAATAAAATCATCTGTTTATCCGCAAGACTGAGCCTGCCCACCGGTTCCTGCAAAGGGATCGATTCATGCTTGATCTGCTTCAACCCTTCCCCCGCCTTTTTCTCCATCGCTTTCTTCCGGATGAAGAAGGATCCTCCCGGGGAAAAATCGTCCAACAGGATATTTTCCATGGCACTCAACCCGGCTATGAGCGCCGTGTCGACTTCCTGATACACACAGTGGATCCCATGGTCCTTTGCTTCCTTAGGCGTGCGGCATGTCACCTTCTCCCCGTTCAGGCGGATCTCCCCTTCATCCTGCTCATACGCGCCGGACAGGATTTTCATCAGGGTACTTTTCCCTGCACCGTTTGCCCCCAAGAGCGCATGCACTTCTCCTGCCCTTACTTCAAAAGAAGCCTCCTTCAGTGCCTGCACCCCGGCAAACGCTTTGTTCATCTTCACCATTTCCACTACAGCAGACACATCGTCCACTCCTTTACGATTCAAATGATGCCTCGAGCTTCTTCAACTCGTCGGAATACCCTTGTTCGCTCGCCCCCCAGCCGTCGATATGCTCACTCAATTGATCGGTGGTGATCGTTTCTTCCGGAAGCTGCTCTTTCTCGACGAAGACCGGTTCAAGCTTCACCGTTTGAGGCGTTTCCTCCCCGTCAAGCTTTTGGTAAAGGAAGCGGACCTGCACGCGGCCGATATCCTTCGGGTCCACTGCTGCGGACGCCACCCATGGGCTTCCTTCTTTCTGGATGATCTGGAGATCTTCGTCGCTCATATCGATTCCGTACACCTTGATCTCGTTTCTCCCTGCCGCTTCGATGGCACGGACGGCCCCTTTGGCGAATTCATCCCACGCGGCCCATACCGCATCGATTTCTCCTTTCGGATACTGCTTCAGGATCGCTTCCATCTGTGCCTGGGTATCCAGGGCCGTGTTATTGGTCGCCGCTCCGAATGCAGCCACTTCTTTGATATCCCGGTTCTCTTTCAGGAACTCCTGATACGCGACTTGACGCCTTTCCATCGGAGCGAATCCTGCCACCCAGATTTTCACGATATTCCCCTTGCCTCCAAGCTCATCAGAGAGTTTGGAAAGGGTCTGTTCCGCCATCTGCTGATCCCCCTGTTCAAGGACGGTCACACCATCCGATTCCACATCGGCATCAAACACGACGACCGGGATCTTGGCCTCTTTTGCTTTTTCCACTCCTGATTGCAACGCCTCCTTCGTGCCGTGGTCAATGAGGATCCCATCAAACTTCTGGTTGATGGCCGCATCCAGATTCGAAGACATTTTGGCCAAGTCCCCTTCAGAAGTGAATACCTGTACTTCCCCGCCGAATTTCTTCACCTGCTCTTTTACTCCTTCAATATACTGGGCCGAGAACGTCCCCAGGTTGATCTGCATGATCAAGGCAATCTTCTTCCCTGCCAGCGGGTGCTCGGACGTCCCCTGCTTTTCTTCCCCTTTGGATTCTGACGATACGTTCGGCTGACAGGCAGCCAGTGTGATGAGTAGTGTCGCAAATAAGAGTACTGATAAAACCTTTTTCATTCTCTCTTCTCCTTCCGGGATCTTCCCGCCTCATTTTTTCTCTACAAAAATAAAAACCTCTTTTCCTGAGGAAAAGAGGTGTATGTACGGATGAACGCACTCTTATCACTCAGGAATCACATCCTGCAGGTCTTAGCACCTTTCCGTGTATACGGTAGGTTGCCGGGCATCATCGGGCCAGTCCCTCTGCCAACTCTTTATAAGAGAAAACTATGAAATTTTGACTACATATTGGATATCTTAACGAGGTGAGTGAATATTGTCAATATTCTTTTTGGAATTCTATAAGTTTAAAGCCTAATCGTTCTCTCCTTCAAAAAGCAATGAACAGGAACGGGGGGCGTTCCCTTTCGCTGCAGGGACTTGATTTCCACGGGGAGGCAGTCGAGACACTTTCGCTTCCGTCCACTCTGTGGTGACTATTACGTATGAATAAACCACTGAAAGGGTGGTTAGATGGTCCACGGGGTTTTCTAAGTTAGCATTCAGCTATTCTATGGTGAGCGGTGCGGCACGTTGGATGGAGTGAACGATGGGTTATTTCAAGAAAAGGAGGGGCGATTTTTGCCGAATGGATCAAAAATGGGTGTAGCGGGGCTATGATCGGGCTCTTTCATCCCTTAATTTGTAGAAAATCCAATCATTTTTCACCATTCCCATCCCTTTTACCTCTCCACCAACCCATTTATTACCGACTTTTTCATTTTTATTTTCAACTTCTGGAGTTTTTTGGACTTCTGTCAATAAAATAGACAGTGAAAAATGCAAATAACTTTATCTAAAAGCCCTACCGCACTACGTTTGGTGGGGCATGAAAAACCATCAATCCAACTGGAGGATTGATTCTTTTTCACGCCAAACGAGTATAAGTTGGAATTTAAAGCAGAAGTTCATGGTTATGGTTTCGCTCAAATTGGTTAGGGGATTGGTAGCCTAATGCAGAATGTTTTCGTCTCTCATTGTACTGGTTTGAAATATAGTATTGAACTGATTTTTCCGCCTCTGCGAGGGTCTTGAACTTGGTACGGTAGATCCATTCCTTTTTAAGTGTCGCATGAAAAGATTCAATACAGGCATTGTCATACGGATCTCCTTTTCGGCTCATACTGAGCTGAAAACCATGTTGCTTCAGTACCTGCACATAGTCATTTGAACAATATTGAGTGCCACGATCTGAGTGGTGAATAAGATTTCCATCCGGATTTCTGGTTGTGCTTGCCATTTCGAGTGCACGTAAAATAAGGATTGTCTTCATGGACGTCCCGAAACTCCAGCCGACAATCTTTCGTGAAAATAGGTCCATAATGGAGGCAAGATAAAGCCACCCTTCGATCGTCCGAATATAGGTGATATCCGCCACCCATATCGTATCTGGTGTAGGGGCCGTGAAATTCCTCTTAAGTAAGTTAGGATAGACCTTCAGGTCATGGTCCGAATCAGTGGTCACGACATACTTTCTTAATGGGATGGCTCGAAGATCCATATCTTGCATATATCGGGCCACAGTCTTTTGTGAAATAGAGTATCCCCACTCAATCAAATCCTGATGAACCCTGGGACTCCCGTATGTCCCAAAACTTTCATGGAAGGATTGCGCTATCTTTTGTTTCACTTCGTTTTTTAGGCGTTGCCTTTCGGTGTTCGTTTCGTTTTGACGGTTTAGCCACTTATAATAACCACTGGTTGAGACATTGAGAACCTGGCACATCTTCACCACCTTGTGTTCATCCGAATGAGATTGAATGAACTGATATTTCACATGTGCCTTTTGGAGAAGATGTGCATGGCCTTTTTTAGGATTTCGTTCTCCTCTTGAAGCTCCTTCATTTGTTTTTCGTGCTGTTTTTTTAGAGCTTCCAATTCAGAGGACGTAATGTACTCCTTAGGTGCGTTGGCAGCATCGATTTTTTGCCTATATTGGTTAACCCATCGGTTAACAGAGGAATAATGAAGATCAAGTTCAAAAGCAAGATCTGTAGCTTTTCGGCCATCCTCCACAACCATCTTCGCTACATATTCTTTGTACTCACTTGAATAATGTTTAACCATGTGAACACGTCCTTTTTAGAAGGTAAGTAAATTGTATGGATTTTCAATTCCTTGTGTCCACTTTTAAGACTAACTTTATTTTCTACCGACTTTCAACTTTTTATTACCAACTTCTGCTTTTTTATCGAAATCTACTGACAACTTTGACGGGTTATTTTCAACTTGGAAGCTTTATGATCAACTACCAACTTTTATAATCGACTTCCGACCCTTATTACCAACTTCCCCCTGCCCCTACTCCATCCCTTCCCCACCACCCTTCTCTTCCAAAGCAAAAGAAGATGTGATCCTTTTAAACGTGTCAATTCACAAAAAAACCGCCGGCATAAGCCGGCGGCGTTCATGATCGTGATCAGTTTTCTCCGTAAGCAAGCGTCGCTTCGATGAAATCTCTGAAGAGAGGCTGCGGGCGTGTCGGGCGGGATGTGAATTCCGGGTGGAACTGGGAAGCGACGAACCATGGGTGGTCGCTAAGCTCGATGACTTCCACAAGGCGTCCATCCGGGCTTGTTCCTGAGAAGACAAATCCTGCTTTCTCCATTTGCTCACGGTAGTGATTGTTGAATTCGAAACGGTGGCGATGGCGCTCATACACCACTTCTCCATCATAGGCTGCATAGGCTTTTGAGCCTTCAGTCAGCTTACAAGGGTAAAGTCCGAGGCGGAGTGTCCCACCAAGGTCTTCGATATCCTTTTGCTCAGGCAGAAGGTCGATGATCGGATGCGGTGTATCAGGATTCAATTCTGCAGAATGTGCGCCTTCCAGTCCAAGGACGTTACGTGCATATTCTACGGAAGCAAGCTGCATGCCGAGGCAGATTCCAAGGAACGGAACCTTGTTCTCACGTGCATACTGGGTTGCCACGATCTTCCCTTCGACACCGCGGTCGCCGAATCCGCCAGGGACAAGGATCCCATCGGCATCAGCCAGTTGTTCTTGAACGTTCTCTTTATTGATGAGCTCTGAGTTCAACCATTTCACTTGGATGTCGCTGTCGAAATGGTACCCGGCATGGCGGAGTGCTTCCACAACGGAAATGTACGCATCTTGAAGCTCTACATATTTACCGACAAGGGCGATCGTCGTTTTGCGCGATAGGTTGCGGACGCGTTCAACGAGCTCTGTCCATTCGGTCATATCAGGCTCATGGCATTCAAGCTTAAGGTGCTGACACGTGAGTTCATCGAGCTTTTGCTCCTGTAGGGATAGCGGGATGGAGTATAGGGTGTCGGCATCTGTTGCTTCGATGACCGCATGCTTGTCGATGTCACAGAACAGGGCGATCTTGTCCTTCATGTCTTGAGTCATCGGCATTTCTGCACGGACAACGATGACATTCGGCTGGATTCCCAGGCTGCGAAGTTCTTTCACGCTGTGTTGCGTCGGTTTTGTTTTCATTTCACCCGCTGCTTTGATGTAAGGAACAAGCGTACAGTGGATGTACATGACGTTGTCGCGACCCACATCACTCTTGATTTGACGGATGGCTTCAAGGAATGGAAGGGATTCGATATCCCCAACCGTTCCGCCGATTTCCGTGATGACGACATCGGAGTTCGTTTCACGGCCGGCACGGTATACGCGCTCTTTGATTTCATTCGTGATGTGAGGGATGACTTGAACCGTCCCCCCAAGATAATCGCCTCGACGCTCTTTTTTCAGAACCGTAGAGTAGATTTTACCTGTTGTCACAGAGCTGTATTTTGTCAGGTTGATGTCGACGAAGCGCTCATAGTGACCAAGGTCAAGGTCCGTCTCGGCGCCATCATCGGTTACGAATACTTCCCCGTGCTGATACGGGCTCATCGTTCCCGGATCCACGTTGATGTATGGATCGAATTTTTGGATCGTGACGCTGATGCCACGATTTTTCAACAATCTGCCAAGGGACGCTGCTGTGATCCCTTTCCCTAGTGACGACACTACGCCGCCTGTTACGAAAATATACTTAGTCATGTATATGTCCCCCTTCAAGAATATAGTTTGTTCAAAAAAAGTAGAGGGTGTCTCTTATGTACGCACGCCATGGGTTTATCATGTTCAAAGTACGGGAAGTCCATTCTTTGAATTATTCCATGGCATCATCGTTAAAAAGACAGCCTCTTTTTTTCGTTATACATGAGATTATAAGGGGTGAGGCGAAATCCGCCCCGATACGCCCATCTTCCGGGATCATTCCCGGAAAAAAATAAAAAACGCCCCGCTTACAAATCGTAAGGGGAGCGTTGATATACTCGATCAGTCCTCTTTTGAGGAGCCCAAATAAAATACTACCTTCCTCAAAGGAAGAAGTCAAGCATAGAATTCAGGACATGGGATGGAGAGATTACTTGTTCTCCTCTTCCTCGTCTTCTTCGAGATCTTCTTCATCTGCATCATCTTCATCAAACTCATCGATATCCAGATCTTCTTCTTCTTCGTCCAGATCTTCCACGTCGTCCGCATCTTCTTCATCTAGATCGTCATCGTCTGTAAGATCGTCTTCTTCTGTATCATCAAGGTCGTCGAAATCAAGGTCTTCATCTTCAAGATCATCGAATTCGTCCAGATCAAGATCGTCTTCATCGGTTTTCTTCGCTTTTTTCTTTTTGGCAGATGATTTCATCGTAGGAACGGTTTCTTCCTCGATTTGATCGACTGGATACCATTCCCTGAGTCCCCAACGATTATCACCAAGGGCCAGGAACTGACCGTCGATGTTGAGGTCCGTATAGAACTGGGCAAGTCTTGATTTCACTTCTTCTTTTGACGCACCTGTCAGACTAGTGATTTCATCAAGGATTTCCTGGAAACCAAGGGCCTGCTTTCTTTCTTTCAAGATGGCGTGGGCAAGCTCGATAAATGCTGTTTGACGCAATTCTTCTTTGGATAATTGCTTTAGACTCAATGTACGCACTTCCTTTCTCTATTTAAACAATCTACTAGGTAGAATAAAAAAGGGCAAAAATTGTCCATTATCAGGTTTAGACCATATTCACCATTATAAACAAATTACAAGTCTTTATGCTAGAATTATCTAGATTTTACCGAACATTTTCTTCGGAAGGTCAGGGCTGTCAGCTTCATGACCGATTCATGGGAATACGCTCATCTTATAGTTTCTAAAGAAAGATGGCAAGCACTCATTCCCCAAAGGATAAAAAAACCGAACTCTGCGCCCGGGTGAGATGGACGCAGCCGTTCGGATGCATACGTTTTTACATATTTCGGCGGTATTGCCCGCCGACTTCATAAAGGGCCCTTGTAATTTGACCGAGGCTCGCCACTTTGACCGTCTCCATCAGCTCTTCGAAAATATTCCCGCCTTCAACGGCAGACATCTTCAAGCGCTTGAGCGCTTCTTCCGTCTTGTCGCCATGGCCCTGCTGGAACGCTTTGAGATTGCGAATCTGGGTTTCTTTCTCTTCCTTGGTTGCACGGGCAAGTTCCATCCCGTCCACATCCTCTTCAGAAGGAGGATTCGGATTGAGATACGTGTTCACTCCGACGATCGGAAGCTCACCGGAATGCTTCTTCATTTCATAGAACATGGACTCTTCCTGGATCTTACCGCGCTGATACTGGGTTTCCATGGCTCCTAGGACGCCCCCGCGATCATTGATGCGGTCGAACTCTGCGAGCACCATTTCCTCGACCAGATCCGTCAGCTCCTCCACGATGAAGGCTCCCTGAAGTGGATTTTCATTCTTCGAGAGACCGTGCTCCTTCGTGATGATCATCTGGATCGCCATGGCCCGGCGGACCGATTCCTCCGTAGGCGTCGTGATGGCTTCATCATACGCGTTGGTATGAAGGGAGTTACAGTTATCCTGGAGGGCCATGAGCGCCTGTAAGGTCGTGCGGATATCATTGAAGTCGATCTCCTGTGCGTGAAGCGACCTTCCTGACGTCTGAATGTGATACTTCAGCTTCTGGCTGCGCTCGTTCGCTCCGTATTTATCCCTCATGACCGTCGACCAGATCCGTCTTGCCACACGGCCGATGACCGTATACTCAGGATCCAATCCGTTGGAGAAGAAGAAGGAAAGATTCGGTGCAAATGCATTGATATCCATTCCCCTGCTGAGGTAGTACTCGACATACGTGAATCCATTGGCGAGGGTGAAGGCAAGCTGCGAAATCGGATTCGCTCCCGCTTCGGCGATATGATAGCCGGAGATGGAAACAGAATAATAGTTCCTCACCTTATGATCGATGAAGTACTGCTGGATATCCCCCATCATCCTGAGGGCGAACTCCGTGGAGAAGATACATGTATTCTGCCCCTGGTCTTCCTTCAGGATATCCGCCTGGACGGTGCCGCGTACGACACTCAAGGTTTCTTCCCGGACGTTTGCATACTCCTCGACGGTGAGGATGCGCCCAAGCTCTTCTTCTTTGATCTTGATCTGCTGATCGATGGCTGTATTCATGTACATGGCAAGGATGATCGGTGCCGGACCGTTGATTGTCATGGAGACCGATGTGGACGGGGCACAAAGATCGAATCCTGCATACAGCTTCTTCATATCTTCAAGGGTACAGATGCTGACGCCGCTCTCCCCTACTTTCCCATAGATATCGGGACGGTGATCGGGATCCTCCCCGTAAAGGGTGACGGAATCGAATGCCGTACTGAGACGCTTGGCGTCATCATCTTTGGACAGGTAGTGAAAACGGCGGTTCGTCCGTTCAGGTGTCCCTTCTCCTGCAAATTGTCGCTTTGGATCTTCCCCTTTTCGCTTGAACGGGAATACACCCGCCGTGTACGGGAACGAGCCCGGTACATTTTCTTTATACACCCATTCAAGGATCTGCCCGTAATCCTTATATCTCGGGAGGGCGACCTTCGGGATGCTCAGGCCGGATAAGCTTTTGGTTTTGAGCTCAGTCACGATTTCACGATCGCGGACCTTCGTGACGAATGAGTCTTTGCTGTATGTTTCCTTGAGGTTCTCCCATCCTCCCAGGATCTCCTTCGATTGCTCCGTCAGTTTCTTTTCCACTTCGTCTTTCAACGTGGTGAGGGAGGCCGTGACATCCCCTTGTTCCCCGATGGCTTCAATGGCCCCTTCGAGCTGGAAGAGACGGCGGGCAAGATCGGACTGCTCCTCTGCTTTCCTGTGATAATTCCGGACCGTTTCAGCGATTTCCCTCAAATAGTAACGGCGGTCGTTAGGGATGATGACGTTTTGTTTTTCCACGTCCACATTCTTCGAAAATCCTGTTTCCCATCCGAGGTTCATCTTGCCGTTTACGGTATCGACGACAGCAGCAAACAGGGCGTTTGTTCCGGGATCATTGAACTGACTTGCGATGGTGCCGTATACCGGCATCTCATCGAGGTCCTGATCGAATAATAGATGGCTCCGCTGATACTGCTTTTGCACCTGCCTCCGCGCATCTTCTGATCCTTTGCGTTCGAACTTGTTGATGACGATTAGGTCCGCGTAATCGATCATATCAATCTTTTCCAGCTGTGATGGTGCACCGAACTCGCTTGTCATCACATACATGGACAGATCACAGATCTCTGCGATTTCCGCATCCCCCTGACCGATACCGCTCGTTTCCACCACGACAAGATCGTAGCCTGCCGCTTTCACGACATTGATCGCGTCTTGGATGGCGAGGGAAAGCTCGGTCCTGGAACCGCGCGTGGCAAGACTTCTCATGTACACTCTCGGGTTAAAGATGGCGTTCATCCGGATCCTGTCACCTAGGAGTGCCCCGCCTGTCTTCTGTTTCGTCGGATCGATGGACAAGACCGCGATCTTCTTCTCTGGCAGTTCGTTCAGGAAGCGGCGGATCAGTTCATCCGTGAGGGAACTTTTTCCGGCTCCCCCCGTTCCCGTGATTCCAAGGACCGGTACTTTGCATGCGAGACCTTTGATTTCCGTGAAGACCGATTGAGCAGCTGCTGCCACTTCCTCTTTGGCACCGACCTGGTACTCAGCGAGTGAAATCAACCTGGAGATCGCATTGACGCTCCCACCTGCGAGATTTTCCACTTCCTTACTTTCCGTCCCTTTGATCGTCGGGTAGTCGCATTCCTCGATCATCCGGTTGATCATCCCTTGAAGGCCCTGTGTCCTTCCGTCTTCCGGTGAGAAGATCCGGGCGATGCCGTACTCATGAAGTTCCTTGATCTCCTTCGGGATTATGACGCCGCCACCGCCACCGTAGATGCGGATATGGCCGGCACCCCTCTCGTTTAAAAGATCATACATGTATTTGAAATATTCGACGTGTCCACCCTGGTAAGAGGAGATGGCGATACCCTGAACATCTTCTTGGATGGCTGCATTGACGACTTCTTCCACGGACCGGTTATGCCCAAGATGGATGACTTCCGCCCCGCTTGCCTGGATGATCCTCCGCATTATGTTGATCGACGCATCATGTCCGTCAAACAGGCTCGATGCCGTGACGAAGCGGACATGGTGCTTTGGCTTATAGATCTCTACCGTGCTCATATGACTCCCCCTGTTCTTCCATGTGTCTCATATCCTACGACTCCTGCGAACAGCAGATCGATTTGAAGATTCATATAGTCTTCCAATGAAAAGCGCTTTTGGAGCGCCCAGCGGCGGAATCCCCACATCTGCCCCTGGACGAAGACATTCTGTGCAAGGAGATGGATCCGCTCTGAATCCAGATCCAGTCGTCCCCTGTCTACACAGCTTTGGATGAGCCCTTCTACCATGCCGACCATTTCCATCTCTTTTTTCAAAACGTACGGCAGGGCGTCTTTCGACAGCGACTTCGCTTCCTGATACATGACAAGCACCTCATCCTGCATCCGGTCCATCACCTGGAAGTAATGGGCGATGCCAAGCTTCAGGCTCTCCATCGTCCCTTCTCCCACATCCAATTCTTCTAGCTCCAATCTTACTTGTTCATAGATCCTGTCGCAGACAAGATACAGCACATCTTCCTTTGTCCGTATATATTCATAGAGCGTTCCGATACTGAATCCGGCGGCCTTTGCAATCTCTCTTGTCGTGGTGCGATGAAACCCCTTTTGTTTAAATAGTGAGACAGCCCCTTTGATCATTTGATCCCGCCTCTTCTCTACCAAACGTTCATCCTTGACCGACGCATGGACTTCTCTTTTGTCTTTCACTACAATCGACCGCCTTCCCGTGCTTTATGACCCCTTAACCCCTTTGTTTCTCTTTATTTCGTTACCATCCGTGAGATGACGAGGCGTTGGATTTCCTGCGTTCCCTCATAGATTTGTGTGATTTTCGCATCCCTCATGAACCGTTCCACCGGGTAGTCTTTCGTATAGCCGTATCCACCGAAGATCTGGACGGCTTCTGTCGTCACCTTCATGGCTGTATCCCCTGCCATCAATTTTGACATGGCCGATTCTTTCCCGTATGGAAGGCCTTCCGACTCGAGCCATGCTGCTTGATAGGTCAGGAGTCTGGATGCTTCGATGCTGGTCGCCATATCAGCAATCTTGAAGGAAATTCCTTGATTCGCAGCAATCGGCTTCCCGAACTGTTCCCTTTCCTTCGCATAGTCAACGGACGCATCGAGGGCACCCTGGGCAATCCCCACTGCCTGGGCTGCGATGCCGTTCCTGCCTCCATCAAGGGTCATCATGGCGATCTTGAAGCCTTCCCCTTCTTTTCCGAGAAGGTTTTCCTTCGGTACTTTGCAGTCTTCAAAGATGATTTCCGTCGTCGGTGAAGAGCGGATTCCGAGCTTCTTCTCTTTTTTCCCTACTGAGAAACCTGGGAAATCCTTCTCGACGATGAAGGCACTCGTCCCGCGCTGACGCTGTGATGGATCGGTCAGGGCGAATACGATGTAGGTATCGGCGATGCCGCCGTTCGTGATGAAGATCTTCGAGCCGTTCAACACGTAGTGGTCCCCATCAAGGCGTGCAGTCGTCTTCATACCGCCCGCATCTGATCCCGATGCCGGCTCCGTGAGACCGTATGCCCCGATTTTCTCCCCTTGTGCCATCGGCCGGAGATATTTCTGTTTCTGTTCTTCCGTACCGAATTTATAGACCGGCCAGCCGGCAAGGGACGTATGGGCGGAGAGCGTCACCCCGATCGATGCGCACACCCTTGAGAGCTCTTCTACTGCGATGCAATAGGCGAGGAAGTCACTTCCGATACCGCCGTATTCCTCCGGCCAGGGAATGCCCGTCAGTCCGAGTTCGGCCATCTTATGGAAAAGCTCCATATCGAAGCGCTCTTCTTCATCTCTCTCAGCAGCCGTCGGCGCCACTTCGTTTCTGGCAAAATCGCGGACCATCTTCCGGATCATTTCATGCTCTTCGGATAATTTGAAATTCATCTTCGTTCCCCCATCTCATGATTGTTAAACAAGCAGGTGCTTCCCGATCACCATCCGCTGGATCTCGCTCGTACCTTCGTAGATTTCCGTCACTTTGGCATCCCGGAAGAGCCTCTCCACGGGATATTCCTTCGTATAGCCGTACCCTCCGTAAACCTGGATCGCTTCCGTCGAAACGTCGACGGCGGCTTTTGAGGCGAATAACTTGGCCATGCTCGCTTCCTTGCCACAGGAGACTCCGCGCGAACGGAGATCTGCCGCCCGGTATACAAGAAGCTTCGATGCTTCCACGGCCGTTGCCATATCGGCAAGCTTAAAACCGATGCCCTGCTGGGCGGCGATCGGCTTCCCGAACTGCGCGCGCTCTTTAGCGTAAGCCGTTGAGAAATCGAACGCGGCTTCAGCGATCCCAAGAGCCTGGGCCGCAATGCCGATGCGGCCGACATCAAGGTTGTTCATGGCGATCCTGAATCCGTCCCCGCGCTTGCCGAGAAGATTCCCGGCAGGTACCTTCATGTCTTCAAACGTTAGCTGGACCGTCCGTGATCCGTGGAGCCCCATCTTATGTTCGTCCTTCCCGATCACGAGCCCTTCCGTCCCTTTCTCGACGATAAAGGCCGAGACGCCGCGGCTTCCCATATCGGGATCCGTCACGGCGAACACGATGTACGTATCCGCTTCCCCGCCATTCGTGATGAAGACCTTGGAGCCGTTCAACACAAAGTGATCACCCCGGTCTTCAGCCTTCGTTTTCAAGCTCTTTGCATCGGATCCCGCACTCGGCTCCGTCAGGCAGAATGCACCCAGGTATTCCCCGCTGGCAAGCTTCGGGATATAGGTTTGTTTCTGTTCTTCCGTACCGAAATAGAGGATCGGATTCGTGCCGACCGACGTATGGACCGACAGGATGACCCCGATTGTGGCGCTCACCCTCGACAGCTCATGGATGGCGATGATATAAGAGGTGAAATCCATCCCTGCGCCTCCATACTCTTCAGGAATCGTGATCCCCATCAACCCGATTTCTGCCATCTTGTTCAGGATCTCCCGGGGAAACTCCCCAGCTTCCATCCTCTCGATGAATGGACTGATCTCAGAATCAGCAAAGTCCCTTACCATCTTCCTCATCATCTTCTGCTCTTCTGTGAAACGAAGTTCCATGCTTCATTCCTCCCTGTTGTATGGCCTATGGGACTCAATATTCGTAGAAGCCTCTTCCTGTCTTGCGTCCAAGCCAGCCTGCCTTGACATATTTCCTAAGCAGCGGACATGGACGGTACTTGTCGTCGCCGAACCCTTCATGGAGTGTTTCCATGATGTACAGGCATGTATCGAGTCCGATGAAGTCTGCCAACGTAAGCGGGCCCATCGGGTGATTCATTCCGAGCTTCATCACACTGTCGATGTCTTCCTTGCTTGCGACCCCTTCATACAAGGTGTAGACCGCCTCATTGATCATGGGCATGAGGATCCGGTTTGCCACGAACCCTGGGAAGTCTTCCACTTCAACCGGCGTCTTCTGGAGCTTGTTCGTCATGTCTTCGATGGCTGCATACACTTCGTCTGACGTGGCCAGACCCCTGATGATCTCAACGAGCTTCATGACCGGCACGGGGTTCATGAAGTGCATCCCGATCACCTGTTGAGGACGATTGGTCGCAGCAGCAATCTCGGTGATGGGAAGGGATGATGTATTCGTCGCAAGGATCGTATGCTCCGGCGCAATTTCATCCAGCTGAGCGAAGATCGTCTTCTTGATGTCCATGTTCTCAACAGCCGCCTCGATTATAAGGTCCACCCCTTTGGCATCTTGTAGGTCTGTGGAGGAACTCAGTCTTCCTGTCGTCTGATCTTTCTCATCCGCAGACATCCTGCCCTTCTCTACGGCGCGAGCGAGATTCTTCTCGATGGATGATAGACCCCTCTCGACGAATTCCCCTTTCAAATCGTTCAGTGTCACGTCATATCCTGCCTGGGCACATACCTGGGCGATTCCTGATCCCATTTGACCCGCTCCGATTACCATTACCTTTTGAATCGACACACTCATTTCCCCCTTTTTGGATTTCCTCACTTCTTCGGTACCTCAATCATGACGGCATCTCCCTGGCCGCCTCCACTGCAGATGGAAGCAATCCCGATTCCGCCTCCACGTCTTCTCAGTTCATATGCAAGGGTCAGGATGATCCTGGCTCCGCTGGCCCCGATCGGATGACCGAGGGCTACTGCCCCTCCATTGACATTCACTTTTTCTTTATCAAGACCGGCGATCTTGGCGCTGGTCAATGCCACTGCCGCAAATGCTTCATTGATTTCGAACAAATCGATCTCTTCCAATCTCTTGCCTGTTTTCTCAAGCAGCCCGTTGATGACGAGTCCCGGAGTTTGAGGGAAATCCTTTGCCTCCACGGCTACGGCATGGGAGCCGATGATCGTGGCAAGGGGTTCCTTCCCTTCTTTCCCGGCCCGCTCTTCGCTCATCAGGACCATGGCGCATGCTCCGTCGTTGACTCCCGGCGCATTTCCCGCCGTGATGCTCCCATCGTGATCGAACACCGGTGAAAGCTTCGATAGCGCCTCGAGGGACGTACTCTTTCTCGGTGCTTCATCCTGAGAGATCACCAATGGCTCTCCCCTTCTCTGCGGAACGGAGACCGGTACGATTTCTTCCGACAGCAGTCCAGAAGCTTCCACGGCTCGCTGATGACTGCGCAGCGCCCACTCGTCCTGTTCTTCCCTTGAGAGATCGAATTCCTTTGCGGTTGAATTTCCGTAGGTACCCATGTGGACCCCATTGAAGCTGCAGGTCAGACCGTCATGGACCATGAGATCCTTCACGCTCGAGTCACCCATCTTATAGCCCCAGCGTGCTTTCGGGAGAAGGTAGGGAGCGTTGGACATGGATTCCATCCCGCCTGCGACGATGACTTCCCCGTCCCCGGCACGGATGATCTGATCACCGAACGTCACACTCCTCATTCCGGATGCGCACACCTTATTGATCGTCTCGGTCCTGACCTCCCACGGAAGTCCGGCATGCCTCGCCGCCTGTCGGGAAGGGATCTGACCCTGCCCTCCCTGGAGTACGCTGCCGAGGATCACTTCTTCGACGTCTGCCGGACTGACCCCGGAGCGCTCCAGTGCTTCCTTGACGGCCAATCCACCGAGTTCCGAAGCCGTAAAACCGCTCAATCCGCCCCCGAATTTACCGAACGGGGTCCTTGCCCCTTCCACTATGACTGTTCTGCCCATCTCCATCGCTCCCTCTCTTTTTTGTATACGCTTACAATATTGTTGAAATAAAAAAGCTGACGACTGAACGCTCGCTCACCAACTGACCAAATGAAGAGGGACTGAAAACGTCCCTCCTTCTTCATTGTACTTGAAATTAATTCCTTTTCAAACCTTTTTTACTAGATTAAGAGGCGGCTTGATCCGGACCGCTTCCACAAACGGCTTTCTCAAGCAGTTCTGCTACATCCAGGGTCGATACCGTTTCTTCCACTTCCTTTGCCTTCGTCCCATCAGACAGCATGGTGAGGCAATATGGACAGCCGGAAGAGATGACAGAAGGTGCGACAGCAAGCGCCTGCTCTGTACGCGATACGTTCACGCGGTGCCCTGCGTCTTCCTCCATCCACATGAGTCCGCCACCGGCTCCGCAGCACATGCCTTTTTCACGATTCCGGTCCATTTCAACCAACGTCACGCCGGAAATGGCTTTGAGGATCTCACGCGGCGGATCATATACTTCATTGTAGCGCCCGAGGTAGCAGGAGTCATGGAAGGTGATCGTTTCCCTCACTTCATACGTTGGCTTCAACCTGCCATCCCTCACCAGTTCGTACAGGAGTTCTGTATGGTGATAGACTTCCGCTTCGAGCCCGAAGTCCGGGTACTCATTCTTAAAGATGTTGTATGCATGCGGATCGATGGTCACGATCTTCTTCACGTCGTTCTTCTCGAACTCTGCGATATTCTGGCCTGCAAGCTCCTGGAACAGGAATTCATTCCCGAGGCGGCGAGGCGTGTCACCGGAGTTCTTCTCCTTGTTACCGAGGATGGCGAATTTCACACCCGCTTCATTCATCAGCTTGGCGAAGGAAAGGGCGATCTTTTGACTGCGGTTATCGAATGAACCCATGCTTCCGACCCAGAAGAGGAATTCGAACTCTTCGCCGGCCTTCTTCAGTTCCTTGACCGTCGGGATGTGAACATCTTCGCGAGCTTCACGCCAGTTCTCACGTTCCTTCCGGTTAAGACCCCACGGATTCCCCTGGCGCTCGATGTTCTGCATCGCACGCTGGGCGTCGGAATCCATCTTTCCTTCCGTCAGGACAAGATAGCGACGGAGGTCGATGATCTTATCGACGTGCTCATTCATGACCGGGCATTGGTCTTCACAGTTACGGCAGGTCGTACATGCCCAGATCTCTTCTTCCGTGATGACATCCCCGATGAGGCTGGGGCTGTAGGCAGATGCCGAAGCCGCTTCTTCTGCGGCAGCAGTCGCCCCTGCCATGGCTAGCTGGTTCCCCTTCGTATGATTGAAGGCAAATGTCGGGACCCACGGTTTTTTCTGCGTGACTGCAGCCCCGTGATTCGTCAGGTTGTCACGCAGCTTCACGATGAGATCCATCGGCGAGAGCATCTTACCTGTACCCGTCGCAGGACACATATTCGTACATCGTCCACACTCCACACACGCATAAAAATCGATCATCTGCGTCTGGGTGAACTCTTCGATCTTCCCAACACCATAGCTTTCGACCGTTTCATCTTCAAAATCGATGGCTTTCAGCTTGCCGGGTGGATCAAGACGGTTGAAGTACACATTGGCCGGTCCTGCAATCAAGTGAGCGTGCTTGGATTGAGGCACGTACACAAGGAATGCGAGAAGGAACAAAAGGTGAATCCACCAGGCGACGTAGAAGATCGCGACAGAGGCCGTTTCCCCGATTCCACCAAGCGCTCCCCCAATGAGGGATGCAACCGGCTCCGTCCATGAAAGTTCTTCAGCGTGCCAGATCAGGCTCATGCCGTTCCCGACAAGGACTGACAGCATGAGACCCCCGATGAACAGGAGCACGAGGCCGGACTTGAATCCACGCTTCAAACGCACAAGTTTCTCCACATACCGGCGATGGAAGGCCCATACGACGGCGACCAGGATCATCAGCGTGACGATCTCCTGGAAGAAAGTAAAGCCGGGATACAACGGACCAAGCGGCAGATGACTGCCCGGTGCTAAGCCCTTCACGATGAAATCAATGGCACCGAATTGCACAAGGATGAATCCATAAAAGAACATCACATGGATGATCCCGCTCTTTTTATCCTTTAGTAGCTTTTTTTGACCGAATACATTCACCAGGATCTTCTGGAAACGCTCTTTGAAACGTTGATCGAACTCTACTTTCTTTCCGAGCTTGATGAATTCTATTCTTGTTTTCACTACATAGACGAACAAACTGATTGCGTAGACAGTCACCAAGATGAATGCAATCCAGTTCACGATCAATAATCCGTTCATGGAACAAACCCTCCCCCTTCTTTGGTCCAGTTCCGCGCGAACTTTTCAAACCAAATAAATATTCTGAATAATCCTTACCTCCATTATATAATGAATGAGCATTCAGTCAATGATTTTTCTTTATTTTTGAAAACCTTTTCATTTCCTTCGTTGCAGGATCCATCCCCGCCAGGTTTCCACCGTCATACGAAAGGGAAAAGAAGAAAGGATGCAAAGGAAATACCTCGTACGGACATACTAATAAGAACTCGAATGAGAGAGTGATGTAGATGTGGTGGATCATAATCATTGGAATACTATTCATTGCGGCTGCCTGGGTGGCAGTCGATTTTAAACTGGGAAGACAACATTTCATCCGGACGCGCATGAAACGCGATTACACGGTACGCGAGAGCGATATCCGGCTCTTTTCGAGGGGACCGGATCTTTTTGACACGATGTTCAAAGAAATGAAGATGGCGACCTCGTCGATCCATGTGCTTTTCTATATTGTCCAGGATGACCATCTCGGCTTCCGGTTCATGGACCTGCTCATGGAAAAGGCAAGGGAAGGTCTGGAAGTGCGACTCCTCATGGATCAACTCGGGAGCTTCAGCGTTTCTAAATCAAAGGTCAGGGAAATGAAAGATGCTGGCGTGGAGGTTGCCTTTACACAGAAAGTAAGGCTCCCCTACCTCTTCTTCTCCTCCCAACAGCGGAACCACCGGAAGATCACCGTCATCGACGGGGTCATTGCCTACATGGGTGGCTACAATGTCGGGAAAGAGTACATCGATGAGAACGACAAGCCAGAGCTTTCTCCTTGGAGGGATTATCATCTGAGGATCGTAGGTGAGGGCGTGCATGATCTGCAGACGGAGTTCACCATTGATTGGTACCGTGGCTCCCGAAAGCAGATCGAGGATGATCCGAAATACTTCCCTGAACCGGAGAAGGGTCTGATCAAGCATCGGATCTTCCCTACAGAAGGAGTCAACATCGAAGATTTCTTCCGGGAATTCATCGACGAAGCCAAGGAAGAAATCATCATCGGGACGCCCTACTTCATCCCTACTCCCATCTTGATGGATGCCCTTTGCCGCGCACTCGACCGTGGCGTTGATGTGTCCATCATCGTCCCGGACAATGCCGACCATATGATCGTCAAAGAGACCGCCTTCCCTTATTTCAGGGAGCTTATCCCAAAAGGTGCGAAGGTTTACCAATTTCTGAATGGCTTTTATCATGCGAAGATTCTTGTCATCGATGACCACTTCTGCGATATCGGCACGGCCAATTTTGATCAGCGGAGCTTTTTCATCAATTTGGAATTGAACAATCTGATCTTCGATAAGGCCTTCATCGGTACGCTTAAAAAAGAGATCGCGAAGGATATGATGGAATCGGACCTGCTTTCAGCAGAGGACCTGTCGAACGTATCCGTCATGACCAGGATCAAGGAAAAGATCGGCGGAGCCATATCAATCTTACTCTAGGAGGGATCGCCTGATGAAGATACGCTTCGGATTCGTGGCCAACTCCCTCAGCCTGTGGGATGCAAGCCCAGCCAAAACGATGACATTCAAACGCTACACGGAGCTTCCAGCCTCCGAACGGATGGATAAATTGAAGGAAGTGACCGCACTCAACCTGTACCATACGAAGCGGATCCTCTACTTCTGTGCCTCCCATGAAATCGAAGTATACCGGCTCTCGAGTTCCCTCGTACCCCTCGCTACCCATCCAGAGGTGGAATGGGACTTCCACGCACCGTTTAAAAATGAATGGAAAGAACTTGGAGACCTGATCCGGAAATTCGGGATCCGTGCAAGCTTCCATCCGAACCAATACACCCTTTTCACCAGTCCCCGGGACCATGTAACGGAAAACGCGGTCAAGGATATGATGTACCACTACCGGATGTTGGAACTCATGGGCATAGAGGATCAAGGCGTCATCAACATCCACATCGGCGGGACCTATGGGGACAAGGAAAAAACCTTGGAACGGTTCCATGAAAACCTTAAAACGCTCCCGGATGAAGCACGCAGGGTCATGACGCTCGAGAATGACGACAAGACCTACGACGCTGGCGAAACGCTGGCTGCGTGCAAACAATCGCACATCCCCATGGTCCTCGATATCCATCACCACGAGGCGAACCTAAGTGAACAGCCGCTCGAGGATCTTTTACCGGACATCTTCAACACCTGGCATCACCGGGATTTAGTACCGAAAATCCACGTCTCTTCCCCAAGATCGGAGAAGGCGTTCCGCTCCCATGCCGATCTCGTCGACTCATCCTTTGTCGAGGGCTTCATGAAACAGGTGAAAGAGCTCGATCAGGACATCGACATCATGGTGGAAGCAAAGCATAAAGATCTCGCCATGCTGAAGCTCGTGGAGGACCTTTCCTCCATCCGGGGTGTCAAACGCATTTCCGGTGCCTCCCTTACCTGGTGAGTTTGATATACTGGGAAGAAAAAGGATGATTCCCATGACCAAAATATGCCTGTCCTGGAGCGGGGGACGCGACAGCATGATGATGCTGGACAAAATCGGAACCGCTCATGGACTACTGACCACGTTCCAAAAGGCCTCTTCCACGATGATGATGCACGAGGTCCCCCTGGAGCTTGTAAAGATCCAGGCTGAAGCCCTGGGCATCCCCCTATATCCCGTTTTATTCGAAGATACGCCGTCCAATAAACAATACGAAGAGACCATGGGCACAGCCGTCCATGGGCTTTTGCATGAGGGCTTCACCGAGATGGCGTTCGGTGACCTCTTCTTAGCCGAGATCCGGAACTATAGGGAGAAGCAACTGGAGTCGTCTGGACTGCAGCCCGTCTTCCCTTTATGGGGAGAGGACACGAAAAGCTTGTCTAAGCGCTTCATCCAACGCGGCTACCGGGCCATCATCGTCTGTGTGGATGAAGAGCAGCTTGATTCTTCCTTTTTAGGCAGGGAGTATGATGAATCTTTCCTCCAAGACCTGCCTGAACATGTGGACCCCTGCGGAGAAAACGGTGAATTTCATTCCTTTGTCTTCGACGGCCCCCTCTTTGCATTCCCTGTACCGTTTTCCATTAAAGGGACGTTTCAGAAGTGGGAGCGGTTTGGATATGTGCGTTTGGAAACTTGAGGTCCATCCTTCAGACAGTGGAATGTAGAGTCTGTGCTGGACTTTCCCATGCACAGGGTGACCCGAACTGCCTACACACTGGAACCCGGGCAACTGCATACAACAGGAGGTCAGGACTTCTTGGTTCGCCTTCAAAAGCAATGGGCTATCTTACTTGGTATTGATAGAAAGAGCATATATGCCGTCCCCTTCCGGCCACTCAGCTCTAATGACGTATAGGAATGCCCCCTTTTCATCCGGTAGGTTAATGGTACGGCCGGCAATTCGTTTAAGATCCACGTCTTCATCCTCCCAAACGCCAACCTCAATCAAAGTCGGCTCCTGTTCAAACTCGATCGATACTGTTTCCCCTGCTTCTACCTCATTGGTCCCATCGACAAGGTCAGGAATAGAAGGAGCGTCAGACGCAACCGCCCTTTTATTTTCCGACCAAGTAAACGTACCCAACGTATACGACAAGTCCTCTTCCCCCGCAGAAATGATCAGATCAGGCGGCTTCAAATCATCCCAATCCGTCACCCCACACCCCGTCAAAAAACACAACACAGCAAACACACATAGATACTTCCTCATCATCCACCCCTCCGTCTCTTATTGAATGATCATAACAGGAAAATTATTACACATCAAAGAGTACCTACTCACTCCCCGAGGAAAGCAGGCGGCCGCAGCGGAATGAAACGGTCCTGATTCCACCTTGTTCCTCATCTAAAGCAGATAGTAGCCTTCACAACCTCCTCCATCACTACACAGTGCAATGCAGCGAAAACCGGCCGACTCCTTCGGAAATAGAGGAAAGCTCGAGACCCCGGAAGCGCAGCTGAGGAGGCTCGACTCACTCCCCGAGGAAAGCAGGCGGCCGCAGCGGAATGAAACGGACTTTGATTCCACCAAGATCCTCTTCTAAAGCAGAAAGGCATCATGCCTACCTACTCCATCACCACAGAGTGCAATGCAGCGAAGGCCGACTGACTCCTTCGGGAATAGAGGGAAGCTCGAGACCCCGGAAGCGCAGCTGAGAAGGCTCGACTCACTCCCCGAGGAAAGCAGGCGGCCGCAGCGAAATGGAACGGACCTTGATTCCACCAAGATCCTCTTCTAAAGCAGAAAGGCATCATGCCTACCTCCTCCACCACCACAAAGTGCAATGCAGCGAAGGCCGACTGACTCCTTCGGGAATAGAGGGAAGCTAGAGACCACGGAAGCGCAGCTGTGGAGGCTCGACTCACTCCCCGAGGAAAGCAGGCGGCCGCAGCGGAATGAAACGGACTTTGATTCCACCAAGATCCTCTTCTAAAGCAGAAATGCATCATGCCTACCTACTCCATCACCACACAGTGCAATGCAGCGGATTGAACGGCCCCTATTCCCACATCTCTCCATATCCACAACACAAAAAAACGAGCACGCTCCAAAACGAAGCGTACTCGCTAAATAAAAACCTTACATTTTCTCCGGTGCAGAAACCCCAATCAATGCCAAAGCATTCTGAAGCGTAATCCGTACCGTCTTCACTAGCGCCAGACGGGCCGTTGTCAACTCACGGTTCTCCCCATCAAGAACTTTATTCGCATTATAGAAGCTGTGGAAAGCCGAAGCCAAGTCATTGATGTAATTGGCCATGCGGTGAGGCGTACGTTTCTCGGCTGCATCCGCGATCGTCTGCGGGAATTCACCAAGCTTCTTCAATAGATCGATCTCTTTCTCCGTCCCGATAAGGCTCAAGTCCACCTTGTCTTCAGACGCAAGCCCCTGCTCCTCAGCCTGACGAAGGATACTGCAGATCCGCGCATGGGCATATTGTGCATAATAAACCGGGTTCTCATTCGACTGGGAAACGGCAAGATCCAGATCGAAGTCCATATGCGTATCCGCACTTCTCATCGCAAAGAAATAACGAACGGCATCGAGGCCGACTTCTTCTACCAATTCACGAAGCGTCACGGCTTTACCTGTACGCTTGCTCATCTTCATCTTCTCGCCGTTCTTGTACAGATGGACGAGTTGGATGATTTCCACTTCAAGCTTGTCGCGGTCGAAGCCAAGTGCCTCGACAGCAGCCTTCATACGAGGGATGTAGCCGTGGTGATCTGCTCCCCAGATGTTGATGAGGACATCATGGCCGCGGTCGAACTTATCTTTATGATACGAAATGTCAGGGGTCAAGTACGTGTACGTACCGTCATTCTTGATCAACACACGGTCTTTATCGTCCCCGAGTTCAGTTGATTGGAACCAGGTCGCTCCGTCTTTTTCGTATACGTGGCCGTTGTCTTTAAGCGTTTGTAGGGCAGCATCGATCTTCCCGTTATTGTAAAGGGATGTTTCGGAATACCAGACGTTGAATGGTACACGGAACATTTCCAGATCCTTTTGAAGCTTCGCCATTTCAGTCTTCAAACCGTATTCACGGAAGAACGCATAGCGATCCTCTTCACTTGCTTCTGCGTATGTGCGGCCGTACTCGGCAGCGATATCCTTCCCGATCTGGATGATATCGGCACCGTGGTACCCATCCTCAGGCATGGCTTTGTCTTCGCCGAGTGCCTGGAAGTAACGTGCTTCCACTGAGACAGCAAGGTTATGGATCTGGTTCCCTGCATCATTGATGTAATACTCACGCGTTACCTCATAGCCTGCCTTCTCGAGGACGTTGCATAGGGAATCACCGACAGCAGCTCCACGGGCATGACCAAGGTGAAGGTCACCGGTAGGATTGGCGGATACGAATTCCACGTTCACACGCTCTCCGTTTCCGGCATTGGATTGTCCATAGTCATGGCCTTCATCAAGGATGACAGGAATCAAGTCGTTGAGGTAGGCATTGTCCATGAAAAAGTTGATGAAGCCCGGTCCTGCGATGTCCAGCTTCTCGATGGACGCTTTGGATTGATCAAAGTGGTTGATCAGCTCTTCTGCAATCATGCGTGGAGCTTTTTTTGCCACCCGCGCGAGCTGCATCGCCATATTCGTGGAATAATCCCCGTGGGTTTTATCCTTCGGAGTCTCCAGGATCACATCAGGGATCTGGTCTTCAGTGGCAAGTCCCGCTTTAATGACAGCGTCCTTGATTTCAGCTTTCAGTTTTTCTTGCACGTTTTCAACAATATTCATGGGTCTACGCTTCCTCCTTGTAATGAATGGACATGATATACTCTCCAACCGGATTGCCTTGCATCTTCAGTTGATAGGTGAGATTGAAATCCCCTTCAAGGGATGTATCCATCTGTGTGTGGGATAGGGAATGGGTCTTGGTGGTCAATAACAGTGTCCCCAACTGACTTTCATACGAGCCATTCTGTTCTTCCTCTTCGTTGAAGGCCATCCTCATCTTGACGGCTCCGCTACGGAGGATCAGGGCCTGACGGTCGGTCAGCTTGACGATCGTATTGGTGGTGCCCTCTTCTTGTACCTCATCGTATTTCAGGAAAACGGCTCCTGCTTTCTCATAATATCGGCCGAACGAGATCAATTCATATGAATCGCTCTCTTCCCCGATGGTAATCTTCGTTTTCAAGTGAATTTTGACAGGGGTGGAATCGGTCGGTGAAGCTGTCAAACCACTCACATCCTTTTTAGTATGCTGTATTGGTGCTATGTGTAATGGCTCAGATCGGTCTTGTCTCACCTGAACCATTGAATCGTCTATTCATTGGACTCGGCTGCCTGTTGGAGCCTGCCCTCTAACTTATTAATTATAAGAACTATCCTGATAAAATGCAATGGAAGGTCCGGGATTTCGGTGAGGATATGAGGAAAAAGCCCCTTGGACCGGAGTCTCAAGGGGCTTAGGAAAATCATTGATTACATCCAGCCGAGAAGCATTTCACGGATCAGCTTGCTCGCTGTGTTGGCCGTTTGCTCGGATGGGTCATAGATCGGCGCAACTTCCACCAGATCTGCACCGACGATGTTCACTTCAGAACGGGCGATTTCATGAATGGACGCAAGAAGTTCTTTGGACGTGATGCCTCCAGCATCCACTGTACCCGTGCCCGGAGCATGGGCCGGATCAAGGACATCGATGTCGATGGTGACATAAACCGGACGTCCCGCGAGTGTCGGCAGGATTTCCTTAAGTGGTTCCAGGACTTCGAATTTTGAGATATGCATCCCATTTTCCTTCGCCCATTGGAACTCTTCTTTCATACCGGAACGAATCCCGAAGGAGTACACATTTTCAGGTCCGATATGCTCAGCGATCTTGCGGATCGGAGTCGAGTGGGAAAGGGGCTCTCCTTCATACTCTTCACGAAGATCGGTATGGGCATCCATGTGGATGATGGCAAGATCCGGATGCTTCTTGGCTACGGCTTTCATGACCGGCCACGATACAAGATGCTCCCCACCCATGCCGAATGGTGTCTTCCCATCTGCCAGCAGACCATCGATGTAGTCTTCGATCATATCCAGACTGCGCTGGGCGTTCCCGAATGGAAGGGGGATATCCCCTGCGTCGTAGTATTTTACTTCTTCCAGCTCACGATCAAGGTAGGCGCTGTACTCTTCAAGTCCGATGGAAACCTCGCGGATACGGGTTGGGCCGAAGCGTGAACCCGGGCGATAGCTGACGGTCCAGTCCATCGGCATGCCGTACAGGACGACTGAACTTTCTTCATAAGAAGGATGACTCTTAATAAATACATTGCCTGAATAGGCTTCATCAAAGCGCATGGTGTTCTTCCTCTCTTCAAGAAGGACGGACCCTGATTCGGAGGTCCGTCCTTTTCATTTGTTTTATTCTGTCAGGTCTTTCACGAATTTAGGCAGGACGAATGCTGCGTTGTGTAGCTCTTTCGTGTAGTACTTCGTTTCGATTTCGTGGAAACGCTCTGCCGGTACGTCTGTCGGATCGTATTTCTTTGAACCGATCGTGAATGCCCACATGCCGCTTGGATAGGTCGGGATGTTCGCAGTGTAAAGACGCGTGATCGGGAAGATCTCTTTCACGTCCTTTTGTACTTGGCGGATCAGGTCTGCTTTGAACCATGGGTTATCACACTGAGCGACGAAGATCCCGTCTTCTTTCAGCGCTTTGGAGATCCCAGCATAGAAGCCTTTTGTGAAGAGGTTCACGGCAGGTCCTACAGGTTCTGTTGAATCGACCATGATGACGTCATATTCATTTTCACTTTTGGCGATATGCATGAATCCGTCACCGACTTGAACATCGACACGTTCGTTTTCAAGTTCTCCTGCAATCTCTGGAAGATACTTCTTGGAATACTCGATGACTTTTCCGTCGATATCAACCAATACCGCCTTCTTCACGCTTGGGTGCTTCAACACTTCACGGATGACACCGCCATCTCCTCCACCGACGACCAGGACGTTCTCGGGATTGGGATGGGTGAAAAGGGGTACGTGTGCGACCATTTCATGATAAACGAATTCGTCTTTCTGACTTGTCATGACCATTCCGTCTAGGAAAAGCATGTTCCCCCATTCTTCCGTTTCGGCCATTTCAAGATATTGAAAATCCGTTTGCTCCGTATGTAAAGTCTTCTTGATCTTCATCGTGATCCCGAAGTTATCCGTTTGTTTCTCTGTATACCAAAGTCCGCTCATTTGTTCTACTTCCTTTCCTTGTAAAGTATGGCTGCAGTAAAGGTATGCTGCAGCAGGCTCTATTGTTCAGTCCCTAGACCGGTTGTCTTCATTGTCCAACATTATCCTTCCCTTTCAGGATAAATACAAACATGAGAAAAAGTATAGTGGAAACTCGCAAAAATTCAAGTGAAATTTTCAGGAACATTCCACACTCCCCGAATAGGAAGTGAATATTCGACTGATGATGTTTAAAACCCCTCAAATTATCTCATACTACTAAATAAGAAAGGCAGGTTCTGATAGATTCTGCTTGAGAACGACAGAAAGAGGGGGAAGGAATGGAGACGATGGTCAAACAATTCGGTAAATCGAAAAAATATATCAGGCTGGCAGCAGCCGCTTGCCTTGCCATAGTGGTACTCCTCCTATTGATGCTCCTTGCCATACTCATTTACGCCAAAGTAAAAGGTCCACCCCCGCTCGCTGTCCCCCAGGCCAGTCTCCTTTACGGAGAAGACGGGTCGGTGATCGGTGAAACGAATACGGGCGAGAAGCGATACTGGGTCGACCTTGATAACATATCTCCCTATTTGATCGAAGCGACGATTTCCGTCGAAGATAAACGGTTCTATGAGCACTACGGCTTCGATTTCAAACGGATGGGAGGCGCAGCCCTTGCTGATCTGAAGGCGATGAGCAAGGTGCAGGGGGCCAGCACCATCTCCCAACAGTACGCCCGGAATCTCTTCCTCTCCCATGATAAAACATGGAAACGAAAGATTTCCGAAGCGATGTACACCTTGCGCATCGAAATGAATTACTCCAAGAAAGAAATCCTTGAAGGCTATCTGAATACGATCTATTACGGTCATGGCGCCTACGGAATCCAGGCAGCGAGCCAGTTCTACTTCGGAAAAGACGCGAAGGATCTCACCCTTGAAGAAGCGGCGGTTCTCGCCGGGGTTCCGAAGGCCCCTGTCTACTACTCACCGATCAGCCATCCTGACAACGCGGGTAAAAGACAGGACCTTATCCTGGATTCCATGGTGGAAGATCGTCGCATTACGCAAGAAGAGGCCGATTCTGCCAAAAACCATAAGCTCGCCATTACGGGTACCCATCCGAATCAGACGGCGAATGTCGCACCCTATTTCCAGGATGTCGTCAAAAGCGTGCTTCATTCAGAGCTTGGGATCGATGAGCGCACGATTGAAATGGGAGGGTTGAAAGTCTATACAACCTTGAATCCCGATCACCAGAAGATTGCCGAGAGAGTCGTGGCTGAGCAGATTCCACAGGATTCCGACCTTCAGCTCGCATTCGTCTCGATGGATCCTTCTTCAGGGTACGTATCGGCAATGGTCGGAGGCAGGGATTATGAACAGAGCCCTTTCAACCGTGCCGTCCAGGCCATCAGACAGCCCGGATCCACGATCAAGCCGCTCCTTTACTATGCAGCGCTGAAAGAAGGCTATACGCCGTCGACCAGGATGAAGAGCGAGCCCACCTCCTTCACCTTCAATGACGGAGAGTCGACGTATGAACCCCATAATTATAATAATCAGTACCCCAATGGGGACATCACGCTTGCGCAGGCCATCGCCCTTTCCGATAACATCTACGCGGTCAAGACCCATCTATTCATCGGCCAGGACACGCTGCCGAAAACAGCCAAGGAACAGTTCGGAATCACGACGGATATCAAAAAGTACCCATCCTCTGCCCTCGGAACATCCGGCGCCAGGGTCATCGATATGGTCAACGCCTACAATATGTTTGCCAACGGTGGATACAAAGTGAAACCCGTTTTCATTACCAAGGTGGTGGACTATTCAGGGAAGACGATTTACGAGCATGCTTCCAAGAAGGAACCTGTCCTTGACCATGATCTTGCTTTCGTCATGACCCATATGCTGACCGGTATCTTTGATCCGAAGCTGAACGGCTATGCCAATGTGACCGGCACCCAGATCATCGGAGATGCCACCCGTCCCTATGCCGGGAAATCGGGCACGACGGACACGGACAACTGGATGATCGGGTTCACCCCTCAGCTGACGGCAGGGGTGTGGACCGGATTCGATAAAGGCGAAGAAGTCAATCTCGCCAACGACAAGTATTATGCGAAGAAAATCTGGGTGAACTTCATGGAACAGGCCCTGAAGGACGAGCCCATCAAAAGCTTCAAACCGACGAAGAATGTAATCGGAGTGGCAGTGGATCCACAAAGCGGAAAACTTGCCACCAAGGACTGTCCCGTCCAGCGTTTCACTTATTTTGTGAAAGGGACGGAGCCGACCGACTACTGCCAGACCCATCTCCGTGACGGGAATCATGGCAAAGAGCATCATCCCCCATCCAAGAAGCGGAAGCCATGGCTGGACCGGTTCAAGGAATGGATCTTTTAGACAGACAAAAAAGAAAGACCCGGATCTGTGCGTGATCCGGGTCTTTCCATGTCCTAGTTCATGTGCAAACTGTGCTTTCATTTTACTTTTATTCTCAACAAAGTACAAGATAGGAAAGTCACATAGAGTAAATGTTCACATTTTGTTCACAAACGCTTTCATTGGCTTAACAGTGCGCTTTTCAGCTCATCCTTCGAACGATCCCACATCCCCTGATCATGATTCTTCAGGAACGTTGCGAGGACGCCCTTGGACTTTTCATCCATCTGTTCGACGATGATATGGCGTTTGATCGACTTATCCATGTGGTTCACGTGCTCCGGCATGGATTTATAGCCCCTTCTCTTTTCCCTGTTCACCACAAGCTCACAAGCTGTCACACCTGCATAGTAAGGACCGTCTTCCATCCGGTCGATCGTCACCCATATCAGCCAATAATTTTTCCCGCCTGCCGAATCTTCCCTGTTATTCGTAAACTTGATGCCCTTTTCAATGGGGCTCCGTGCATGCATGGCTCCGACTTCGATGGTGGCTTCGCCTGCTTCCACGTCGATCATGACGGGTGATACATTGTCCAGACTGAGGGCGCCGACACCGTATCCTCCATGCCCATCCGTCGGGTCATTTTTGATGATGTTGAATCCGATATTTTTCTTCTTCTCCATCCTGTCTCACTCCTCTATACTTCAATTGATTTTGACTACGAAAATAGTGAATAGATTGCCGTGAAAATGCTGTTAAACGTTTGATTCACCGCGGCAATCCCGTTGAAAAGCAACGGTCTGATCGTATAGTTCCCCAATGGGGTAATGACGAGTACGATGAAAATCAGTGCACCATACTGCTCATACTGGCTCATCTTTGAACGCACATGGGGCGGTGCCAGATCCTCTATCACCCGGTATCCGTCCAACGGCGGAACCGGTATCAGATTGAAGACGAACAGCAGGACATTTAAGTAAACCATCATCTGTAGAAGATTCACGATGAACGACGGGACCGCGAATCCACTGACGCCAATGAAGAAAAAGAACAGGGCGTAAGCGATGAAGGCCACTAGAAAGTTGCTGAGCGGGCCGGCAAGGGACACAAGGATCCCGGCAAGCTTCGGATTTTTAAAACGCGAACGCTGGACCGGTACCGGTCTTGCCCACCCGAAACCTGCGATCAGGAGCAGAAGCGTCCCGATCGGATCTAGATGCTGAGCCGGATTCAGCGTCAGGCGTCCCTGATCCTTCGCCGTATGGTCGCCGAAGCGGTAGGCTACATACGCGTGGGCAAACTCATGGACCGTGAACCCCACGACGAGGGAAATGATGACAAACGGCATCTCGTTCAGCCGAAAAATGGAAATGGCTTCAAAAAGCTGACGGAATGTTTCCAAGGTATGTACTCCTTTATCTGTTTCATATATTTTCTTATTCCCCAGTATACAGGAAAAGTCCTGCATCCGTAGGCTGAATATGTCTTGCCTGTCCAAGCGTTACCCGATACAGTTAAGGTATAGGCAAAAGCCTATCACAGATTGTATCAAATTCAAAAGCAGGGAGCGAATGTAAATGCCTTATGTTACCGTGAAGATGCTGGAAGGACGCACCGATGATCAGAAGCGCGCACTCGTTGAGAAAGTGACGGAAGCCGTCAGCGAAACGACCGGTGCACCTGAAGAGAAAGTCGTCGTCTTCATCGAGGAAATGACCCCTAACCACTACGCGTCAGGCGGCAAGCGCTTAAGCGACCAATGAACCATGACGGCCCTATGTTGCGGCCGTTTTTTCTTTGCCCAACATAAAAAAGGACCGCTTCAAGCGCAGTCCCCTCCATCCTAGTGAATGACCTTTTTCAAGCTTTCGATGTAGGCATAGGCCTCATCCACTTCTTCATTCGTATACTTTTGTTTGCTCTTCAGGGTGAAGACCTTTTCCGCCACTTCTTCTTTCGGCAAGGTATCAAAGTAAAGGACCGTCGATACGAGCTCAAGGAAACGGGCCGATTGACCGTTCATATCCGTTAAGCAATCCTTGAGGAACGGCATGTCCTTTTCATAGATTCTCAAAAAGTCCTCCCCTTCTTCCGTGACGGAGTAGCGGTATTGATAATAGCCGCCCTTCTTCTCCTTCACTTCCGAGATGAACCCCATATTGCATAATTCTTCCACTCTGAGAGTCAGTTCCTCTGAATAGGGACCATAGAAATGAAATTCAAAGCGCTCCTGAAACGGGAAGGCCAGCTTCTTCGCGATGAAGATCATCTTCTGAAGCTTCTTCCTCCCGATCACTTCTCCCGATGCCATGAAGGCGCTCATCAATTTTGCGTGTTCTTTCAACAATGTACGTCATCTCCTACTCCTAGTATTGCATGTCTAGCCACCGTGTCGTCATGTGAGTTCTAAGATGCTGCGAATCTGTCTTTTTATATTCTTCTTCGTGGATTCGTCATAGAGAAGATCCACTGGATAGTATAGTTTATGGTCTGTCCGGCGCTTCCCGGAGATGGAATCGACGATATCCGACTGCCTTGAAAGCTCCCTCAGCTCATCGTTCTTCATCAGAAGGTGAATCGGAAGGCGTTCCTCCTCTTCACCGGGACGGTAAAAGTCGTACGGCAGATCTGATGAGGAATCGACAACAAGATAGTAGTCGGGATCGATGCCTGCTTTTTTGAAGAGGGCTTCGAGTTCACTATGCTTCTTGTATTCCTTAGCCGGGTCGAATTCGACGTATTTGAACAGGTTGCGATTCATGAACCGCTCGCACAGGTCGCGGAGGATCGGGTCTTCTTCTTCCTGCCAAATCTGAAAATAGTACGTGATGACCCCTTCATCAAGCTTCAGGTAATCCTCCAGGGAAACATCCCCTGGAACAATGAATAAAAGTGGATCGGTTCCTGTTTGAAGGAATAGGAATCTTCGTAAAGCTCCTTCGCCCTATGTAAGATCTTCGTCAGGATTACTTCCGCACTCCGTGTGACGGGGTGGAAGTATACCTGCCAATACATTTGATAGCGGCTCATGATGTAGTCCTCGACGGCGTGCATCCCGCTCTGCTTGATGACGACCTGATCTTCACGCGGTCTCATGACACGAAGGATCCGCTCCATATCGAAGTGGCCGTAGCTTACTCCGGTGAAATAGGCGTCCCTCTGCAGATAATCCATGCGGTCAGCATCGATCTGGCTGGATATGAGGCTGACGACAAGTTTATTCTTATAGGTTTTAGCAATCACTTCCGCGACATGTTTCGGGAAGTTCTTTGACACTTTTCTCAGCACTTGGTTGACCTCGGTGTCCCCAAGGATGATCGCCTGGGTGAAATGCTCGTGATCCATATGGAAGACCTTTTCGAATGAGTGGGAGAACGGTCCATGCCCAAGGTCGTGCAGCAGGGCGGCACAAAGGGATAAGAGGCGCTCATCGTCGCTCCATTCTGGTCTTCCAGCGAATACATCATCAATGATCCTGCGGATGATTTCATAGACTCCGAGGGAATGGTTGAAACGGCTGTGTTCCGCACCGTGGAAGGTCAAGTAGGTAGTTCCCAGCTGACGGATCCTGCGAAGGCGTTGAAACTCTTTTGTTCCAATCAAATCCCAGATCACCCGGTCCCTTACATGAACGTATCGATGAACAGGGTCTTTAAATACTTTTTCTTCATGTAATTTCTGCTTGGCATACTCCATCTTTTACCCTCTTCCTAACTAGCATCTTTCTATTATAGCGGCTTTTTACCCACGATTCATCTCGAATCGTGTCGAAAAAAATAGGTAATTGTCTTCGAGGCTTTTCATTCCTGATGTTTTGGGGATGAAATTTTTTTGTGATTCTGACCCCTCTTGACAGGAGTAGAGAACCGCTGGTTTTTGAATCGTTCTGCATTGTTCCTATATTTCCTTTTTCTGTTTGGTGCAAACCTGTTTGTTGGATTTATGGTGGTTCATAGTTATTCTGGATGGGACGTTCCATTCCGCTTCGGGACCGGCTTTCCTCGGGAGGGCGCCCGAGCCTCCTCGTGCCTGCGGGGTCTCGGTCATCCCTCTTTTCCGAAGGAGTCCGGATCCCTTCGCTTCTTTTCACTCTTGGTGATACTTTGATTCCCTTTTTTCATTCATTGTTTCCGCCTAGTTCGTTTTTGGTTCTTATTCATTGGTGTGATGGATTGGGCGTTTCATCCCGCTGTGGGACCGGCTTTTCTTGGGAGGGTGTCCGAGCCTCGTCGTGCCTGCGGGGTCTCGGTCATCCCTCTTTTCCGAAGGAGTCCGGATCCCTTCGCTTCATTTCACTCTTTGGTGACATTTTGATCCCTTTTTGCCATCGTTTCCGCCTAGCTCATTTTTGGTTCTACTTCATCGTCGTGCTGGATTGGGCGTTTCATCCCGCTGTGGGACTGGCTTTTCTCGGGAGGGTGTCCGAGCCTCCCTCATGAAAATTCAGTAGTTCTTATTATTCCTCGGTTTTTCTCAGGTTTTCGTTTGGGTTCAAAAGAGGCGACATAGTACAAGTAAACAGATCCATCCATATTTAAACATATATGGAAACACACTGAGCGTTTGAAGAAACTTGGCGTCTTTTTTTCCATTAATAGGTACTAACTTATGATCGCACTATTGGATCTCCACATACGACATGGCGGTGGACCCTCCCATTTCTCTCAGCGTCTATGCGCGTAAATTCCTTCGTTCGACCTGACCATGTGTGGTTGCCGGATATGCTCCTCGGGTGGGTCTATGCCCTAATGCTCGGAATAGTGACCGGCTTATCCGTGCTTCTTTTGATCACCTAAGAAACCATTAAAAAACCAAGAGATATTGATTGCTGAACCTCATATGTTAAGCTGCCTGCCCGTCTCTCATATGAGGGATATCGCGAAGCATATGTTCCTCACTAAACGCACACTTTCGTGTGCCTATTACAAATAAGACCTTAATCAGTTTACGTCCTAATGCGACAAAAGACTGTTTCCCTTTAAGAGGATTCGTTCGACGGTGTTTATAATACTGATGAAGGGCTTTAAAGGCGTCATTATGAAAAGTTAAAGGGCGGGCGACTTGATACAGAATCGAACGCAACCTTCGTCGCCCACGCTTAGTAATGGTCGTTTTCCCTCGATGTGTGCCGGATTGGTTCATCATCAAATTCAGTCCTGCTAATTTAATAATCTGTCGTGGATCTTTGTAATTTGATAAGTCACCAATCTCGGCAAAGAAACCAACAATGGTCATCGCTCCCACGCCATTGATCGCCATCATAAGATCTGCTCCAGGAACCGTGAGAACCAGTTCTTCAAGTTCTTCTTTCAGGTTGTCCAGACGTTCGTTTAAGGACTCATACTGATCAACGAGATAGCGAAGCTCTTCACGAGCCATTCGGAGACCTACGGTCATTCCAACACTGGAGTCAGCTGCTTTCTTTAAGTGGCGCATACGCGCCACCCCTACATTTTTGGTCCCTAATGCCTTTACGTCGTATAGAAGTTCCTCTTCTGTCTTCTGTCGAATATCTGTTGGAAGATAGCCTAACTTCAGAATTGCCATCGCCATTTTTCCATTCCACTTCTTAAACACCGTCATGAATTCAGGGAAATACCGATCCAGAAGGTTATGGATCTGTGCTTTGATGGAAGAGAGATCTTCTTGAATGATGTCAAAGAGTTTCACGCCTTCACGTAACTCGGCATAGATGCCTTCTGGCAAGGTAGGCTCATGATACCGCCCTGCCCTCATGACTTGGGCGATGACCTTCGCATCCTTAGTATCATTTTTGGTAGGCGAGTCATCATCCAGTTCTTTTGATTTCTTAACCTTCATCGGATTTACCACCACAGGGCGCTCGCCCTGTGATTTCAAGAAGTAAGCTAGATTCATCCAATAATGTCCCGTGGGCTCCATCCCCAACATCAAGTTCGGACGGGATGTGTCCGCACTTAATTGTCGAGCCCACTCTAGTAACAATTGGAAGCCTTCTAACGAATTCGGAAAAACCAGACGCTTCGATAAGTCGATTCCTCGATCATCAATAGCCCTGGCGACGTGTTTATGCTTGGCGATATCAATGCCG
The DNA here is from genome assembly GCF_009806575.1 of Rossellomorea marisflavi. NCBI lineage: Bacteria > Bacillati > Bacillota > Bacilli > Caryophanales > Bacillaceae > Rossellomorea > Rossellomorea marisflavi. The sequence continues at coordinate 4,138,815 of NZ_CP047095.1, forward strand.
ATGATTAAAGTCTGTTCATTAATTTGATTAAGTCGTTCATTTTGTGTAAAATCCATAGTTGAAGTCTCCCTTCGGTACTTAATTCGAGGTCATGCGCATGACACTCTCTATCGTACCAAGGGAGCTTTTTTTATGCACATCGCTAAAATCCCGCTTTATCCTCATAATCTTTTATAACAGGAATGCTCCTCGTGCCTGCGGGGTCTCGGTCATCCCTCTTTTCCGAAGGAGTCCGGACCCCTTCGCTTCATTTCACTTTTTGGTAGGACTCAGGATCTCTTTCTACACTTTTCGTTATTTTGCAAAATGAACATGTCACTTTAGGTTATAAGTTTGATTTCATTCTTTCTCGCATTCTTTTACTTACATTAGCCGTCTGACCCTGTTTGTCTTCTGCTGTCTGTGATCAGTATGGAACACCAATATGCTCTTCTTTATAAACAATAAAACTTCCTTCTTGGTGAGGAAAGTTTTGGGTTATTTGAGTCGGTGCGCGGGCTTCTCCACAATGGGTTTAGCAGGCCGTGCTGATCTGTGTTGAGAGTTATGCAGGTAGGCGGTGCAAAGTCTGAAATTCAGATGGCCTAGCCATCTGGAATTGGCATTGATTTGTCCTTTTCAGACGGTTTTTCTACCTTTGATCCAACACCGTTCCATACGATACTCTTTTCGGCTTTGTTTTGCAAGGGAGGTTCACCCAAGCAACGAAACTAGCAGACCAGAATTTTTTTTAGCATATTCGTATAAAAATGGTGCGAGCTGTCAAAGATGATATCAACGACATATTACTATATGGGGGTTGAGAGGAAATGACAGTTAAATCAAGACAAGATGCCTGGACTGAAGAAAATGATCTTTTACTGGCAGAAACCGTCCTTCGTCACGTGCGTGAGGGCAGCACTCAGCTAAATGCATTCGAAGAAGTGGGAGATCAGTTGAATCGTACGTCGGCAGCATGCGGATTCCGTTGGAACGCAGTGGTGCGCCATCAGTATGAGAAAGCTCTTCAACTAGCAAAAAAACAGAGAAAGCAGCGCCATCGAATTCTGGGGAAAGATCAAGGTGGGAAGAAGAAGCTATTGTATCAGCCGCCTGCACCTTCCTTCGATGATCTGGATGCTATGTCTCTATCAATGCCGGAGGATGATGTTCCCTTCTCCCTTGATGAGTTCATCCATAAGCCCCAGTCAGAGGAAACAGGACAGCCGGAACAACCGGTACATGAAGCAGTACCCGTTGCCTCTAAAGGCGAAATGAGCATCGAGAAGGTCATTGCGTTCCTGCAACAGTACGCCCTTTCCAATTCCGATGTATACAAGATTGAGAATCAGCGTTTAAAGGGTGAGATCCATGAGCTCAGAAAAGAAAATGAGGCATTGGGTAAAAAGGTGAATGAGCTGGAGAACAACACAGTGACCATGCAGGAGGATTATGAAACCCTCATGCAGATCATGAACCGGGCACGTAAGCTGGTCCTGTTTGATGAGGATGAAGCTGCAAAATCACCGCGCTTTAAAATGGACCGCAACGGCAACCTGGAAAAAGTGGCAGAAGGTTGATAAAAGAGGGTGGCCCCGACAAACAATCGGGTCCACCCTCTTATTTCATTCCGAGTACCTTCGCATTCCTGTCTACGACGCGCTCGTAATATGCTTCATACATGGCGTATTCTTCCCCTTGGAGGGATGAATTGTAAAGCTGCCCGCTGAATGAGTGGAGGGACGTCAGGAACCTCATCATCACATCCTGGACCGTGAGCTCGACCCCCAAGAGTTCGGCAAGGCTCGCCATGACGCTTGGGTCGATATCAGGGAAGGTGAATTTCGATGGTTCACCCTGCAGCCCCACCTCGTAGAACCGGCGGATGAGCTCTGCACGTTCCGAGCCGCTTCCGTTGACGCAAAGGTAGATCTGGACCGCCACGCCTCCTCGGATCCTGCGCTGGGAGATGCCGGCGAACTTCCGGTCGTCGATACTCAGGTCATAGCCGCCGGGGCAGTAGGAGCGGGTGATTTCTTTCGCTTCGATCTGCCCGCTTACTTCCGGGAACATCTCTTTGACGAGAAGCCACATGGCATCATATCCCCTGTTGATGTCGATCCCCTTTTCCGAATCGGGGAAGACGAGGGATAGGTTGAGGACCCCCTCATCCAGGACGACGGCAAGGCCTCCTGAGTTCCGGACAATGTAGTGATACCCGGCTTCTTCAAGCACTTCAAGGGCATCATCCAGAAATGGGAGTTTGGTGTCCTGGATGCCGAGGACCACGGTCTGGTGGTGGACCCACGAACGGGCAGTGGGGTCGGAGTCTCCTGATCCCGTGACGGTGCATAGCGTATCATCCATCGCGAACGACTGCAGGGCACCGAAGACCGGTCCGAGGCTCGATTGATCAATCACCCTCCACCGGTCTTGGCGGAGGAGCTCATATACTTTATCTTTCTCCATCATGTTTCTCCTTCGTATATCTTCGATTTGTCCATTATAGCATAGCGCCCATAAAGCAAAAAAGACCGGTTCCCACCGTGGGAACCGGTCTAAAGCTCTTACAGTGCTTGAGCTGCCGTGATGAGGGCAAGCTTGTACACGTCTTCTTCATTACAACCGCGTGAAAGGTCGTTCACCGGCGCGTTCAATCCTTGAAGGATCGGTCCAACCGCTTCGAAATTACCAAGGCGTTGAGCAATTTTGTATCCGATATTCCCTGCTTCAAGGCTTGGGAATACGAAGACGTTGGCATTTCCTTGGATGTCTGCACCTGGAGCCTTTTTCTCTGCAACGGATGGAACGAACGCTGCATCGAATTGGAATTCTCCGTCCACTGTGATGGAAGGTGCTTTTTCTTTTGCAATGGTTACGGCGTCAACCACTTTTTCTGTTTCAGGTGATTTAGCAGATCCTTTTGTTGAGAAGCTCAACATGGCAACACGGGGATCGATATCGAACATTTCCGCTGTTTTTGCACTTTCAATGGCAATTTCAGCAAGATCTTGGCTGTCAGGGGAAATATTGATCGCGCAATCTGCAAATACATATTTCTCTTCTTCACGTACCATGATGAAGACGCCTGACGTTTTACGCACGCCTTCTTTTGTTTTGATGATCTGAAGGGCAGGGCGCACAGTGTCTGCTGTTGAATGAGCCGCTCCGCTTACAAGACCATGAGCTTGTCCAGTATATACAAGCATGGTTCCGAAGTAGTTTCCATCAAGAAGGATCTTTTTCGCGTCCTCTTCCGTCGCTTTGCCTTTGCGGCGTTCAACGAATGATTTCACCAAATCATCCATGCCTGCAAACGTTGCAGGATCAATGATTTCGCAGCCTGCGAGTTTTACATTCTGTTCATGTGCCTTCGCTTCGACCTGCTCTTTGTTTCCGATCACGATCGGCGTCAGGATGCCGTCTGCAGCAAGGCGGGAAGCGGCAGTAAGGATGCGCTCGTCAGTGCCTTCAGGGAAAACGATCTTCAACTCTTTACCTTTTACTTTATCTGTCAATGTCGCAAATAAATTACTCAATAGAGGAACCTCCTTGATTTATACATATCCAATCTTAGAATACTCTTCTCATAGAGGAATTCAAGGGAAACTCGATTTGGTATCGCTTCCACTATAAAATTCTTTGTTTTCAAAAAACGATGCGCTCTTCCTTTACCCGGAATCTCTATGAATACTCATATAGTCTGTTCCCTCGTGTTTCCCTTTATCCCTGATTGTGCCATTTTTACGACATTCAAGTATGGGTATGCGCTTTCATTGGTGAAACTATGATATAGTAATGGATGGATATTGATTAAAGGAGTGATCAAGTTGGCAGAACCGGCACAAACATTGGATGGTTGGTATTCCCTTCATGATTTCCGGGCAATCGATTGGACGACATGGAAGATGCTCTCCAGCGAAGATCGTACGGAAGCCATTGCGGAATTCCACCGCTTTTTAGATAAGTTGAACAGCACACAGGATGCGAAGGAAGGCAGCCATGCCCTCTATTCGATCGTCGGACAGAAGGCTGATTTCATGCTGATGATCCTGCGTCCTACCATGGAAGAACTGAACGAGCTTGAGAACGAGTTCAACAAGTTGAAGATCGCTGAGTTCACCGTTCCGACATTCTCATATGTCTCAGTAGTCGAATTGGGTAACTATATGCCTTCAGAAGGCGATCCTTATGAAAATCCTTATGTGAAAGAGCGACTATACCCGATCCTACCGAAGGCGAATCACGTCTGCTTCTATCCGATGGACAAGCGCCGCCAAGGAAACGATAACTGGTATATGCTCCCGATGGAAGACCGTCGCGATATGATGAGGAGCCACGGGATGATCGGCCGTCAATATGCCGGCAAAGTGAAGCAGATCATCACGGGCTCTGTCGGTTTCGATGACTACGAATGGGGCGTCACGCTGTTTGCAGATGATGTCCTTCAGTTCAAAAAGCTTGTTTACGAAATGCGTTTTGACGAAGTCAGTGCACGTTACGGGGAATTCGGTGCTTTCTATGTCGGGAACCTTCTTCCTGAAGAAAAGATCGAAACATTCCTGCATGTGAACTAAACCAAACGCGTCCCGGAACCTTTTCCGGGACGCGTTTTCTTATGTAAAAAGCTCCTTTCTCCAATCAATAGAGGATTTACATGAATAATCCCCTTTTCCTCCTCATACAGTGAATTAGTGAGACAGTCAGGTACCGTAAATTCTAAAACGGTCCACAAAGTATAGGAATCAAGGTGCTGATTGATGGGCATCTGGAGAATAAAGGGAGGTCAACGCGTTGTCTAATTATCCTAACTATGGGCAAGGATACAACCAGTATAATCCGTATAGTCAGTATGGAGGCCAGCAGAGTCAGAGTCAGGGACAGAACTTCAATATGCCGCAATCAGGGGGGAATTACATCCCTTCCCCGACAAACGCCCCGGCACCATCGTCACAGAACGTTCCCGGTATGCTTCCGATGGAAGAATCGTACATCGAGAACATTCTCAGGTTGAACAAAGGGAAAGTCGCCACGGTATATACCACGTTTGAGAATAATAAAGAATGGAATGCGAAAGTCTTCAAAGGAATCATTGAAGCTGCTGGGCGGGATCATCTCATACTCACCGATCCACAGACAGGCATGCGCTATCTTATCCCGATGATCTACTTGGATTACATCACGTTTGATGAAGAAATCGAGTATGAATATCCATATGCTCAAGGATATTCACCTCGAAGATAATGAAAAAGCCGTCATCCTCCGTGGATGGCGGCTTTCCATATTATCATTATAAATTTTTCGTGGCAAAAATGATCAGGAGCACCCAGGCAGCAAGGAAGCTGACACCTCCAAGCGGTGTGATGGCCCCCAGCACCTTGATTCCTGACAGACTCAATACATACAGGCTTCCTGAGAAAAGAATCGTTCCGATCAGCATCAACCAGCCTGACCATGATAAGAGAGAGCTTGGTGCAAGGTTTCCAAGCATGACCCCAATGATCAGGATCCCGATAGCATGGAACATCTGATATTGAACACCTGTATTCCAGGTCTCAATATATTTGGCGGAAATCTTTCCTTCTAGGGCATGAGCACCGAACGCGCCAAGTGCCACGGATAGGAAAGCATTTATCGCTCCGATGATGATGAATGTCTTCATTGCTCTTCGTCCTTTCTTTATTTGAAGCTTTTATTAGAAATCAAAAAGGGATGAACCATTCGCACCATCATCCGTTTCCAGCGGCTCTTCCTTCTGGAGGGAAACCGGCTTGGATATCGGTTCCGGCTGCGGGATATATTGAACGGCTGACTGTTGGAAAACCGCAGGTGCTTCTCCCGCCTGCTCTTCGAGGAGCAATTCGCACATCGCCTTGATGGAATAAATGTGTTCCCGGATCTGGCTGGCCTTTTCAGCATTCCTTGCCTTCCCGATCTCCATCTCCATCTTCTTGATTAAAGACTGATGAGGGATATTCATGTTGTCGTACTCCTTTCAACATCCTCATGAATTCGTTTACCTACTCCATAATCCTAATTGTTCGTGATGAAATTAGCAACTGGTCGGACCCTTCGTTTTCTCAACGAATTTCAAGCAGGGATGTCCTGAGGATTGGTGGACAACAGCCGAGGGCATCGACTTCGTTTTGAAGCCGTATCCCCTGCAGCCACGCGGATGCGCCGGTTCCCAGGTTGTATAAAAATAGGCGCATTGAAAACAGTTTACTTGCGTCGCCTTTGACTTCATTCCTCCACTTCCTTTTCTAAACGTTCACAGAATTGTAAGGAACCCTTCTCCTCACTGGATGTTTCACGTGAAACAAGCTAGTCGATGCACCAATCGATCTCCGGGATATGATGTTCTTTCAAAAACTGATTCGTTCTGGAATATGGTTTGCTCCCAAAAAAGCCTCGATGTGCTGACAGCGGACTCGGATGCGGAGATTTAATGATGAAATGGACGGATTGATCGATCAATTTTTCTTTTGCCTGAGCAGGTTTTCCCCACAAGATGAATACGATCGGCTTATCCCGATCATTCAACATTTTGATCACATGATCCGTCAGACGTTCCCATCCATTGTTCCGGTGGGAGTGAGCTTCCCCGTCCCTCACCGTCAATACCGTATTCAAAAGGAGGACACCATCTTTTGCCCATTTTACCAACGAACCATGTTCCGGCACAGGGCAGCCGATGTCGCTTTCAAGTTCCTTGTACATATTCCGCAGGGACGGGGGAATCTTTACCCCTTTCTTCACGGAAAAGCTCAGTCCCTCTGCTTGATTCGGTCCATGATAGGGATCTTGGCCGAGCAGGACCACCTTGACGTCGTCATATGAGGTGTAGTGGAATGCATTGAAGATATCGAACATGGGCGGGTATACCGTATGCTCGTCATATTCTTTCTTCAGCCACTCCCTCAGGGACCGGTAATAGTCCTTATTCAACTCATCATCTAACAAATCCGCCCAGTCATTTTGAAAAATCATGCCAGACTCCTTTCCACTCTCTCTAGTTGGTTATCTGCTCTTCTACTATAGCTTCATCGCGGAACACCTGTAAATCCACTACTCCCTGCCAGAGGGTTTCATTTCTACGGACTGCACCCCTGACGTTTAACTCTATGTACAGCGGGAACAGTACTCATAAGAAATCACAATTTTTTATTGGAGGGTATTCATTCATGTATAAAGTACACACGGTAGAAAACGTAGTCGAAGCAAAGAAAGAAATCGAAATGCTGACAAGCCAGGGATATACAAAGGACGATATCTTCGTATTTGCACATGATAAGAATCGTTCCCAGCATATCACCGAGGGGACCGATACGGAATCGGTCGGACTCAAGGAACAAGGGGTATTCGACGCAATCGGGAACCTTTTCCAAAAACGCGGTGATGAGCTGCGCTCCAAGATGAAAGCAGTCGGACTCAATCAGGCAGAAGCTGATACGTATGAGGAAGAACTCGACAAGGGGAAATTAGTCATTGTCGCTTCCAAACACGGAATCGATCACAACCAGGGCGTCCTTTAAAACACAATTTGGAGAAGACACCGGCCACCAAGCCGCCGGTGTCTTCTTTTGTATGTCATGAGAATAAACAATTTGATATTCCCTATGTGTTAGTTTATTCTTTAGTCAGACTTTTACATTTACACCCGCACTATTTAGGAGGAGTTCAACGATGACATTGAAAAAAACACTAACCATTGCTGGTTCTGATACAAGTGGGGGCGCAGGCATCCAGGCGGACCTGAAAACCTTCCAGGAGCACGGCGTTTATGGCATGACCGCCCTTACCACCGTCGTAACGATGGACCCTGCCGATCATTGGCACCACAACGTACACCCCCTTCCTGTAAGCACCCTTGAAGCTCAGCTTGAGACCGTCCTTTCTGTCGGGATCGATGCGATGAAAACCGGGATGCTGGGTACGGTGGAAGTCATCGAGCTTGCCGCAAAAAAAATCGATCAATACGGCTTAAATAAAGTCGTCATCGATCCGGTGATGGTATGTAAAGGGGAAGATGAAGTTCTTCACCCGGAAACAACCGACGCTATGAGAGAGCACCTCCTTCAGCGCGCCACGGTGGTGACTCCCAACCTTTTCGAAGCTGGACAGCTTGCTCAGACTGGTCCAATCAAAACCATTGAAGGCATGAAGGAAGCCGCAAAGAAAATCCATGACCTCGGAGCGAAGAACGTAGTCATCAAAGGCGGAAAGCAGCTTGAACACACAAAAGCCCTCGATCTCTTCTATGATGGAACGGACTTCACCATCCTGGAAGAAGATAAAGTGGATACCACATACAACCATGGAGCAGGATGCACATTCGCTGCTGCCATCACTGCAAATCTTGCCAATGGACAGGATGTAAAAGAAGCTGTGACAAATGCAAAAACATTCGTAACAGCTGCCATCAAGCACGGATTCAAGTTGAACGAGTATGTAGGGCCTGTCATGCATGGCGCTTACAATCGATTTGATAAATAAGCCTTTCTCAAGAGACCGTCCTGAAGCTGAGCACAGCATCAGGACGGTCTCTTTTTTGATCCTTTGGCCCGGCATACGGATGCAGAAGATGCCGGATGGGAATACTAAAATCCGCATATGCGGATTCTCAAACAGAGTTTTCGCTTTCGGACACTAAATTTAGTAAGATAGTACATAATGGTTTTTTCATTATGAGGAGGATATGATATGAAGCCCATTCAATTAGCGGATGTGCAAGGACTGATCAATCAGTTCGCACGTCAAGATATTTATATACATTTAGAAACGACCAACGGTGCGTACGCATCTCATTTCAACGAGAACTTCTTCTCCGCAGGCGCCTACATCCGAAACGCCAAGGTCAATTATGAGCATGGAAAGATCGTCGGAGACGGTCCCTTCCGTGTCGGATTGAAGCTTGAAATCGGCTGGATCTATGCTGAAGGCTTGACCCATTATGAACAAGATGATGAAGGCAGGCTGCTGATGGCCGGACACGGAGCTGATGGAAAACTGGCCGTTGCCCTCGAAATCAGCCCTACCCCATTCAAGTAGAACGATTTTTTGATAAAGGAGATTTCAAAATGGAAAAAGAAAGACAATTACTCGTAATCTTTCCCCATCCCGACGACGAAGCGTTCGGTGTATCCGGAACGATCTCATCTCATGTCAATAACGGAACCCCTGTCACATATGCATGCCTGACCCTTGGTGAAATGGGCCGTAATTTGGGGAATCCACCATTCGCCACACGGGAATCCCTCCCTCTCATTCGTAAGAAGGAACTGCAAAAAGCAGCTGAGGTCATGGGAATTCAAGACCTTCGCATGATGGGTTACCGCGATAAGACTGTCGAGTTCGAAAATGATGAAAAGCTCGCGAATATGGTGACGGAACTGATCGAAGAGCTCGACCCTTCCCTGATCATCACATTCTACCCTGGCTATTCCGTCCATCCAGACCACGAGGCAACCGCCCGCGCTGTCATCAGGGCCGTACGCCGTTTGCCAAAAGCTTCCCGTCCGAAGCTTCACTGCCTGGCTTTCTCGAATGGATGCGAAAAGGAACTCGGCCAACCGGATATCACAGTCGATATTTCTGCTGTGAAGGAGCAAAAGCTCAACACGATGAGAGCCCATATCTCCCAAACCGCCTGGATGCTGAAAGATTTGGACAAAGGCATCGAGCAAAATGATCCTGAGGCCCTTCGCTGGGTAACCAACGAGCGATTCTGGAGCTATCAGTGGGAAAAAGACTCTGTTGAATAACGTTATTACGTGATAATACACAACCCCCAAGTCCGGGATTTCAGCGGTCTTGGGGGTTGTTTGCGTTCTTTTTGAGGAGAGATTCCTTGAGATGGAGACCGTTCCTTTTCGAGTTAAGTACCTTCCGCTTTGTCAGTAAAACTGGATTTATCCGTGTGTATAAGGGGCGTTCCTTTCCGCTGGAGTCAAGCACCTTCCGCTACAATCCACTCTGTAGTTTTAAACAAGGTGGGATTCCATTTCTATAGGCTAGTTGCCACTCTTACAAATTACGATATTGTGTAAAATTCATATGCATATTCATTTGTGCGATAGTCTGATAAACCATCGCAACTTCCTCTATTTCCAATCACAATCTAATGATTTTATCTATCCCATGAACGATAGTTATAACGCCTTGAAAAGCACACAGTGCAGTGTAGCAATGGCCTCCACTCCCTACCTATTCAGAGAGGGAGATGATCCTGACATCATCCAGGTTCATCCGCCTCATCGACCGGCACTGCAAACTGGACTAGTTCTGGATGTCTCTTCATGTCTTCCTCCACTTTTTGTTTAAGTCCCTCTGTGTCCTTTTCATCCCCTTCTGTTAACTCGTGAAAAGCGTTTGGATACTTCTTCTGAATTTCCGAGAAATCCACTGGTTCAGTAGTATGTTCCTCTAGTTTTTCAACCGCATTGGGGTACTTCTTTTGAAGCTCCTCGAAGCTACTTCCATCCACCAGAACATTATCCACTGAAAATGATAAGGTCATAATAATGACCACCATCAAACTACTTAACACTTTCATCCGCTTACCTCCCTACTCATTTTCCATCAACCGTATTATTTCCAATTCCCCTTTTAACAATAGGTTAACCGCAACAAAATTGGTTATTTGTGCAAACTATGAACACAAGGAAAAACACTAACTGTAGTGACTCAAACCATATATAACGGTGTTAAGAGTCAGAAGGATTTTTTTGAAAATGAGAAGATTAGAGCCAGGCTTTTCATTATCCTAAAAAAGAAGCTAATGAGCATCTAAGAGAAGGTACAAACCGAACCGCCCCTTCCCCACCCCTTGCCAAATGTAAAAACGGGGTGGGTTCTTTAACCCCCGATCTTTGAAGCTATCACTCATGCAAAACTGCACAGTGTAGTGCAGCGGAGGCCACCCGACTCCTATGGGAATAGCGGGCAGGGGTAGACCCTGCAGGCGCAGGAAAGCGAACGACCGCAGCGGAACGGAACGAACCCTTCCACCCACCAGACTGCCCAAAATGGTTTCCACCCCTCCCCGACAGGGTAACCCTAAAACACAAGGAGGAAAAAACATGACCATCTTTCACAACCAAGCACTGCAAAACCAGCACATCCTCATAACCGGTGCCACAGGAGGCATCGGTCACGAAACGGCCATCGCCGCCATAGAGGCAGGAGCGAACGTCACCGTAACCGGGCGGAACGAAGACAAACTTGCCAAACTCAAAGAATCCGTCCAGTCCCCCCATAATCTCCACGTCTTCCCCGCAGACCTGACCAAACAGGACGACCGGAAGCAGCTCATCTCCCATGCAATTGAAGCGTTCGGTCCCATTACTGGACTGGTCAACTCTGCCGGCATCGGGGGCGGCGACCTTGTTGAGAAACTCTCCGATGAAGACATGCGCACCATCATGGAGCTTAACTACTTTTCCCTCGTCTCTATCACCCAGGACGTGTATCGAGGTATGAAGGAACATGGAGAAGGATCCATCGTCAATCTATCGTCCCTTTCCGGCTTACGGGGAACACATGGAAACAGCGCCTACAGCGCCTCCAAATTCGCTGTCACTGGCTTCACCCAGGCATTCGCCCATGAAGCCATCGAGCACGGCGTGAGGGTCAATGCGGTGTGTCCTGGCTATGTCGACACCGAGATGGGACAAAAAGCCATCGCCTCAAAAGGCAAACGGGAAAACCGCACATATGAAGAGCAGCTGGAAGTCGCAAAGTCTGGAATTCCATCCAACCGGCTGACTTCTCCCCGCGAGGTGGCGAACGTCATCCTTTTCCTGCTGAGCGACGCCGCCTTCAATGTGGTAGGCGAGTCCATGAAGATCTCAGGTGGAAGCGTCATGAGATGATAAAAAAGGAAGCCGCCGATTGCTTCGGCGGCTTCTCTCATTGTTCGTTTTTGATCTTTTCTTTAAGCTCCTCGATGTATTTCTGTTTTTCTTTTTCATTTTTCAGCGTGTCAGCGTTTTTATCTTTTATATAGTCCTGCAGTGCTTTCTCAATGTCTTCTTTCGTGGCGTTCTCAGGTATCTTACCTGATTCTTTCAGCGTTTTGATGATCTGTTCATCGTTGGCTATGATATCCAAATGTTCAACACCCTTTTCTGCCTCGGGAACGACGGTTTCTTCCGCATCGTTCTTCGGCTTTTCTTTAGATGATCCATCTGTACCGCACCCGCTGAGGATGACGGCCAGACTCATGACACCAGAGAGGATCAAGCGCGTTTTCATGCAAGCACTCCCTTTCAAAGGACTGTCTAGTAACCTTCTACTTTCCAAGTGAAAAAGCCTTCTTCCCGGGAAAAGAAATGAAATTAGTGCCATCCTCACTTTTAGCTGATGCCTTAATATGGTTTAATTAGTAGTACATTGGTATGAATAGTGGATGACAGGTTGTTTTTTTATAACGATTTTATTCTTTATATAGTAAAAGGCGAGATTTCTCTCTCTTTTTTTTACTACAAAACCGAACATACGTTCTAATGGTGGTGAAAAAAATGGACACATTGATGACCCGGTTTTACGAGCATTATCCCCATCTGAAGCATAACAAAGCGGTCGATACGTTTATCAGCAAGCAGGAAAACAGATCATTGATCGAACAGTTCCTAAAGGAGCCGAACGCCGAACGGGAACACGAATTGAACGAAGCATTCAAGTCCCATTATTTTGATATCCGTTTTACGGCCTATGTGAGTTCTTCCCTTTATTTCCATAGTGTGAATTTTGATAAGAAGCATCGGACGTATTCCGAGAGGCACCCACTCACTCTCGACAAGAAAGCTGATCAGGGGGACGGGCAGGCGTTCATTGATCTTGTTCCGGATCAATCGGACAGCCTGTCGCCGTTCATGAATTTCTCGACACTGGCAGAATGTCTGGAGGACGATGATCTTCTGGCAGGCTACAGGACCCTTACTGAGAGACAACAAAGGATCCTTGACCTTGCTTACGTCCTGGAATGGAGCGATACCGAAATTGCGAGGAGCATGGGGGTATCCCAGCAGGCCATATCCAAGAGCCATCGAAAGGCATTGAATGCATTACGTACCCTATTACAGAAGAAGGAGTAGATGCAATGGGCGCACTTTATGAAATGGTAAAAGAAGCACAGGCTAACGGAGAATATGAAACACAGGTGATTACGACATTCGAACCGAAGATCAAGAAATCCCTCTACATGACCCGTGCCGAAAACCGTGATGACCTCGAGCAGGAGCTTAAGATCAAGATCATCCACTATGTGAGGGAATATTCGATGGATCGCATTCCAGGACTGTTTGATCTGAAGTGATCAAACAAATCAGCCGGCTGAATTCAGCCGGTTTTTTTATGCCCTGATGCAGTGATTTTTCAAGGGGGGTTGTAGTTTCACTCCCTTCTTTTTCTTTAGTAAGTGTAAGGCAAACGAAACGGCCGCGATGAGGTTGGGATGACTTCGATCGCCGTGCCGCATCCCTTTGGTTTGTCTCTTACCATTCATATCATAGGGAGAGATGTTACATGAACTGGACAAGGACAATGAAGCAAGGTGACTCAGGTAACGATGTTCGAGAATTGCAAATCCGGGTGGCAGGCTGGGCAGCCGCATCACCGGCAAAGACCCATGTGACCGTTGATGGAGTATTCGGTGCAGGGACTGCAGCAGCCGTCAAGCGATTCCAAAGCGCTTATGGCCTTACAGCAGACGGCGTTGCCGGTCCTCAGAGCCATACTCAATTGAACGCACTGGAAGCAAGTGACGGATCGACTGCTCACTTCAACTTCTCTGAATTTTATTCCAAGGACGGAAGCACCTTCAATGGAGGGAACGTCGGATCCACTCAGGTCAGGGAGAATATCCGCCGCCTTATGTACAAGCTGGAAGCACTTCGCAAAAAGCTCGGGAACCCTCCTGTCACCATCAACTCAGGCTTCCGCAGCATCAGTCATAACCGCAGTGTCGGCGGAGCGTCGAACTCACAGCACACCTACGGGATCGCAGCGGATATCAACCCTTCCGGAAAAACCCCTTCTCAGGTGGCGGAAGTGGCAAAAACATGCGGATTCAGCGGAATCATCAAATACAATACGTTCCTGCACGTCGACAGCCGCGCGGAATACTCATACGGCGCCCAAACCTACTACTGGGCTTAAATCAATATAAAAAACAGGAGGAATGCTATTATGCCAATCATCGTACTAGATCCGGGACATGGCGGCTCTGATCCAGGAGCTGTCGGAAACGGTCTTCAGGAAAAGAATCTTGCCTTAACCATCGGACTGAAAGTGAAAGCCTACCTCGAATCCAATTACGGTGCCGATGTCCGCATGACCCGCTCCACGGACGTTTTTATTGAATTATCCCAGCGTTCCGCTTTTGCGAATGGGCTCGGCGCTTCCTATTTTGTTTCCCTTCACCATAATGCAGGTGGTGGAACAGGGTTCGAAAGCTTCGTCTATACCGGCACCAGAAATACAGAAACCGGTCGCAGGCAGGATGTCGTCCATGCCGAGATCATGAAATTTTATTCCCAATATGGCCTTCGTGATCGTGGCAAAAAAGAAGCTAACTTCGCCGTACTGCGTGGAACGTCCATGCCGGCGATCCTCCTCGAAAATCTATTCATTGACAGCGTGAATGACACGAACCTGTTAAAAAGTGCATCGTTCATTCAGGGATTATCAAATGCCATCGGTCTTGGCATTGCCAAAGCACTAAATCTGTAAATCCAAGGCGGGCTCTCAGCCCGCTTTCTTATAAGGAGGAGTGATCATGGATTATTCTGTGTTCGTCCAATTGCTCGGTAACTTCGGATTTCCGATCGCCGTCACCCTTTTCCTGCTTGTTAAATTGGAGAAGAAGCTCGAGCAGTTGGAGCAGGCCATTCAGGCCCTGTCCCAGACTTTCTCCAAAGAAGACAGGCAGTAAGGAGGCTCATGAATGTGATATCGTATGTATCCAATATGGTCGCCATCGGGATCGGCATGGTGGGGATCGGTCTTTGGTTGAGTCAGTTCCATGCATGGATGGCTGTGCTGCTTCTGATCGGAAGCGTGCTGCTGCTCAGGGTGGAGAAGAAGGGTTGAGCGCAGGCTCTGCCCTTTTTTTGATACAAAAAAAGAGACCCGAACGGCCTCTTCATCTATTGCTTTCCTTCAATGGCGGTAAGGTCCACTTTATACAGTTTGTCATCCTGCTCGCGCGGGATGCCCCTTCCGTCCGTGTTATTCGTTGTGAAGTAGAGGGTTTCCCCATCTATATGGACATCCCGGATGCGGCCGAATCCATCCAGCAGGTCGGTGACCTCTTTGGTGACCGGGTCGAACTGCTTGATGCTCTGTCCTGCGAGGGTTGCAAACAGCAGTTTCCCTTTACTGAAATCGGCTCCTGATGGGGCCCAGGATGGTTCTCCTGAATGAACAAGAGGAGGAATGGTGCCTTTCTTTTCTTCGTCACCCGTTACCTCTGGCCAGCCGTAGTTGGCCCCTTTTTCAATCTGATTGACTTCATCATAACCTTTCGGGCCATGCTCCGTTGCATAGAGGGTCTCCCCATCCCATGCAAGACCCTGAGGATTTCGGTGTCCGTAACTGTATAGATAGCTATCGGAAGGATTGTCGCCCGGGATGCTTCCGTCAAGGTTCATCCTCAGGATCTTTCCGCCAAGGTATTCGGGATCCTGAGCCTTCTCATCATTTGTGGCATCCCCTGTGGTGATGTAAAGCTTCTCATCGGGTCCGATTTTAAGGCGTCCTCCGTGATGGAACTGGCCGCTCGGAATCCGGTCCAAAAGGACGCTCTTCTCTATCCAGGATCCGTCCTGTCTTTGAAGAAGGACGACCCTGTTATAGGGGGAGCCTTCATCGTCATAGGTGTAATAGGCATACGCTTGCTGGTTTTGAGAGAAGTCCGGATGAAGGACAAAACCCAACAGGCCAGCTTCCGGGTTGTCCGATAACGGCTTTTCCAGGGAAACGTCCTTTTTCACTTTCTTCCCGTCCTGTACTTCTACAATGGAACCTGTCCTCTCGGTTACATATAGCGTCTCTCCGTCTTGGTCGATGGACCAGGGAATGGAGAGCGCATCGGCTACGACTTCATATTCAACGCTTGGTTTTTCTACTGATGCATGTTCTTCCTGCTGTTTTTCCTCCTGATCGGCACAACCCGCGATCAGGACCAAGCTGAAGATGATCCATATGAATGGATGTTTCATGCATTCAGCTCCCTTTATGGTTTTTCACCAGTATGGCCTGTATTTCTTCATTTCAATCCTCTTCCGACTGCTCCATCGCTTCCAAGATTGCTTTTGCCACGCCGTCTTCACGATTCGTTTCCGTCACATGGGAGCAGAATTCCTTTACTTCAGGAAGGGCATTTCCCATGGCGACCGGCCTGCCGACGACTTTCATCATGGAGAGGTCGTTCAAGTTATCCCCTACGGCCATAGCGTCTTTCACATTCAACCCTTTTGATGATAAAACTTTTTCAAGGGCCACCCCTTTTTGTGCGTCGATGCTATTGATCTCAAGGTTGTTCTTACCCGAAGAGCTGACAGCAAGATCCTCCAGTTCTGCCAAGACAGATTGGGCCTGCTGAAGTTTATCCCCGTCCTTTGAGAATACGAGGAATTTAAAGACAAGGTGCTCCGGATCTTTGAAAAGGACTTCATAATCCTCCACGACATTGATGAGGCCTTCGTCGTACCGTTCTTTGGCTGCCTGCCTCACCTGTTCTTCTGATACGTCGGGATTCGACGTTTTGAAGATGTCGATAATGAGATCGATCCCCTTCTCATACTCTTCCGTGTAGGTCCCCTGATTTGTATACACCTCGAAGTAGATACCCAGCTTGTTCAGCTTCGCCGCAATTTCCCTCGAACGCTCATCCTCTATGCCTGCCTGATAGACGATTTCACCATCGGCATCCCTGACCTCTGCTCCATTGGCACAGATGATATCGCAGTCGATTCCTGCATCCTTCACCACATAGGAGGCTTCTTCGTAGGAGCGACCCGTTGCCACAATCACTTCGATACCAGCTTGTTGGGCTTTCAGGATCGCCTCTTTGTTCCCTTCGCTGATTTCTTGTTTTTCGTTCAATAATGTTCCATCCATATCACTTGCTATGCTTGTAATCATTGGTCAGACACCTTTCTTTCAGGAAAATATTCTTAATTAGGTTATTGTATCATGAACCGCTATCATTTATTAGTTTGCACCACTCCACTTGAAGAAAACCCCTTTATATGAAAGGGTTTTCAAACATTTTATAGAACTAAGTAAGGATATCAACCATTTACATAGCCTAAAGGAGTGACATTCATTGAAGAAACTCACAGCCCTATCGAACCGAATTATGCAGCGCTATCTGCCAGATCCATTCTTATTCGTCATCATCCTTACCCTCTTTGTTTTTGCTTCCGGAATCATTTTTACAAAGAGTTCACCCGTCGACATGGTTAAATACTGGGGTGAAGGCTTCTGGGGGCTTCTTGCCTTTTCCATGCAAATGGTGCTTGTGCTCGTGACAGGTTATGTCCTTGCAAGCAGTCCCTTATTCAAACGACTGCTGGGCTATCTTGCTTCACTGGCAAAATCACCGGGGTCGGCCATCATCATCGTTACCCTCGTCTCTCTCGCAGCGAGCTGGATCAACTGGGGGTTCGGCCTGGTCATCGGCGCCCTGTTTGCAAAGGAATTGGCCAAACGGGTCAAAGGGGTTGATTACCGCCTCCTCATCGCAAGTGCATACTCCGGTTTCGTGGTATGGCATGGTGGATTTTCCGGTTCCATCCCTTTATCGATTGCGACAGCGGGCCATCCTTTCGAAGACAAGATGGGGGTGATCCCTACAAGTGAAACGATGTTTGCGGCCTTCAATATCTTTATTGTTGTCGCCCTCTTCATCATTCTTCCCATCGCCAACCGGCTGCTTATGCCTTCAAAGGAAGATACCGTTTCCGTTGATCCATCCTTGTTCAATGAAACTGCAGCCACCGCAGAAGTGGTCGACCCTACTCCCGCCGAACGGTTGGAGAACAGTTCGATCCTATCGGTCATCATATCCCTTCTCGGAATAGGGTTCATTGTTTACTATTTCATCAATAATGGGTTTGCGTTGAATTTGGATATCGTCAATTTCCTTTTCTTATTCCTCGGGATCCTCTTCCACGGAACCCCTAAAAGCTACCTTGATTCCGTGCAGGAAGCCATCAAAGGGGCAAGCGGCATCGTCATCCAGTTCCCGTTCTATGCGGGGATCATGGGAATGATGGGGGCTTCGGGATTGGCCGTACTCGTTTCCGAGGTCTTCGTGTCCATTGCAAATGACACAACCTTTTATTTCTTCGCCTTCCTGTCAGCAGGGATTGTGAATTTCTTCGTCCCGTCCGGCGGCGGCCAGTGGGCCGTACAGGCACCCATCATGCTTGATGCGGCACAGGCCCTCAATGCGTCGATTCCCAAGACGGCCATGGCTGTGGCGTGGGGGGATGCCTGGACGAACCTCATCCAGCCGTTCTGGGCCCTGCCGGCTCTCGCCATCGCCGGTCTCAAGGCCAAGGATATCATGGGCTTTTGCGTTCTGATCCTGATCGTGAGCGGTGTCGTCATTTCCATCGGACTCCTGATATTATAAATACACACAAAAAAGGCTGTTCTCATCTGGAGAGCAGCCTTTATACCTATCATTTACGAGATTCTATGAAATTACATTTCATTCTCTCTTCTTCTCAACAGCTCCACTTCCAACATCTCGATGAACTCTTCTTCCAGTCCTTCTTTTTGTGCCATTCGGTGGGCATTGGTTAATTGCTCTTCAGTAAGTAATGTTAGTGATTGCATCTACTACACTCCTGACTAACCTAGTTATGGGTTCCATTTACCCCTAATAATCCCTATTAAACCTATTTACCAGAAAAATATAATTTTTTCCTTTTCCTACTTTTTCTATCGGCTCAAGACGGGACTTATGAATGGGTTTCTAAAAAGAGTTGAAATGATTGACCCATAGGTTAGAATAAAGTTGTAAGCGTTTACTCGGTTTAAATAGAGGCAGGAAATTAAGATTTCTTCAAAGATTGTTTACCAGAGAATCTTTTTGGGAAGATAATCAAAGGCATCTATTGTTAACCAGTTTGAAGTAGAGTATGGACAATTAAATATGTATGCATTAGAATGAATAATGTTTCATTTTTCGTCATTACTTTTTTGAGGTGAACCTATGAATCCGCAACAACGCTTTACACTTGGACAACAGCTACGTTTTATCATTCCCTCTTTGTTGGGAATTTTATTATTTATAGTTCCTTTACCTGTCGACGGTGAAGTGACGATCCCGATTGCCGTTCTATCGAATGGACTGCTGGATGCGATCGGCCCCGTGATTCCTTATGTCATGACCATCCTGATCGCCTTGACGATCATCGGCACGTTCATCACCAAGGCTTTAAAACCGGCGGTCATCATGGACTCACCGTTTTTCAAGACGCTGTTTAATGTTACGCCCGTCTGGTTCGTCATCAGGATCGTCGGCGGTATCTACGCTGTCATGACCCTTTTTAAGTTAGGGCCGGAGTGGATATGGTCAGAAGACACAGGGGGACTGCTCCTGAGCTCGGATGGGCTGATTTCCATCCTGTTCTGCGTCTTTTTATTCGCCGGACTCCTTCTTCCCTTACTGCTGAATTTTGGTCTTCTTGAGTTTTTCGGTTCCATCCTGACGAAGGTCATGAGGCCGATCTTCAATCTGCCAGGTCGATCCTCCATCGACTGTCTGGCTTCGTGGCTGGGCGATGGGACCATCGGGGTCCTGTTGACAAGCAAGCAGTATGAGGAGGGCTTTTATACGAAGAGGGAAGCAGCGGTCATCGGGACAACGTTTTCCGTTGTATCCATCACCTTCTGTCTGGTTGTCATTTCGACGGTCAACCTGAGTGAATTCTTCTTCCCCTTCTATCTGACTGTGACGTTCTCCGGCCTTGTTGCGGCAATTATCCTGCCGCGGATCCCTCCACTGTCCCGCAAGCCTGATACGTATTTCAATGATCAGGAAGGGAAGGATACAGCAGAGACCATTCCTGACGGATATACCCGTGCAGGCTATGGCTATGAACAGGCTGTCCTTCAGGCAAAGAAGAACAACAGTGTGTCAAAATTCATCACAGACGGCATGAAGAACGTACTTGATATGTGGATGGGCGTAGCCCCGATCGTCATGGCGATCGGGACGACGGCACTCATCGTCGCGGAGAACACGAAGTTCTTCGAATGGATTGGTATCCCCTTCATCCCGGTACTCGACCTCCTTCAGATTCCTGAAGCAGCAGAGGCTTCAAAAACGATCCTGGTCGGTTTTGCGGATATGTTCCTCCCTACCATTTTCGGTGCCGGCATCGAGAGCGATATGACCCGGTTCATCATCGCCTGCCTGTCCGTCACTCAGCTGATCTACCTGTCAGAAGTCGGGGGACTGCTCCTCGGATCAAAAATCCCTGTATCCTTCTGGGATCTGGTGGTCATCTTCCTTCAACGGACGATTTTGACTCTACTCATCATCGTCGGGATTGCCCATCTCTTATTCTGACTTATACGAAAGGAGTACCCGGAACGGATCGGGTACTCCTTTTTTCATGATGGGGATGAGCAGCAAGTATAGACGTCTTCCTTACTATCCGCACCACTTCTGATATTGTTCCTGTAGTGCCGTCAGGGTCAGTTCCAACGTGGAAGGAATCGGCCAGTCTGCATGTTTCATGAACGGATCGCTTCCGATTCCTACCGTGAACATCCCTGTCTCAAGAAGGCCTCTTAATCCAGCTTCCCCGTCCTCGATCCCGACACACCTTCTTTCTTCGACTCCCAGCAGCTCCCTCGCCTTCTGGAAGATCTCGGGATCGGGCTTCCCCTTAGTAAGGGAAAGTGGATCGATGGTGTATTCAAATGCCCAAGAAAGACCGGTTTTCTTCAGGACCTCTGGTGCGTTCCGGCTGGAAGAGGCAACAGCCATCCGGATTCCATTCTCCTTTAGTTCTTTCAAGAAGGATTCCATACCAGGGAGGACATGATCAGGCGTCAGGGTATCCATCAGTTGCAGGTAGCGTCGATTTCTCTCCTCCGCCAGCCGGATTTCCAAGTCCTCTTCAATCTTCTTCCCCGCTTCCTTCCATACGGTTCGGATGGTCTTCCTCCTGCTGATTCCCTTCAACCGATTATTCTGCTCCCATGTATAGTCGATGCCGAATGGAAGCAGGGTATCCCTGGTCGCTTCGTAATAAAGGGGCATCGTATCCGTCAGGACCCCATCCATATCAAAAATGACTGCCTCGATCGTTTTCATCGTCAACCTCCTGTATATGAATTGAAAAGCCTGCCATCATGGTGCTGACGGCAGGCGTGCATGGATGGGGAACCCGATTGTGACACGGGTCCCTTCCCCCAATTCTGATTCGATCTTCAAACTTCCTTTATGACCTTCGATAATTTTTTGACTGATGGTGAGTCCAAGGCCCATGCCTTTTTCCTTGAGGGTGAAGAAAGGTTCTCCCAGACGTTCCAGCCTGTCTGCAGGAATGCCTGCTCCCTGATCCTGTACAGTGATCAATATCTCTTCCTCCAAGCAGTGGGCCTTGATGGTAATGAGCCCCTCTTCCATGGACTCGATGGCATTCTTCGTGATGTTGATCACGACTTGTATGCACTGATTCCGGTCCCCGACGATCTCGACCGGCTCCTGGGGCAGGTCCACCTTCAGATTGATGCCTTTCATCAGTGCTTCATGTCCCATCACTTTACCGACATAGTCCAGCACTTCCCTTATATCGAATGGACGTGATTCCCTCAGATGCGGCTTCGACAAAATGAGGAGCTCTCCGACAATCTGATTGATGCGGTCCATCTCGGTGCTCATGATGGTTAAGTAACGGTCTGAAACATGTTCGTTTTCCTCCAAAAGCTGAATGAATCCTTTTATGCTTGTAAGGGGATTACGGATTTCATGAGCGATACCGGCTGCCAGTTCACCCACGACGGACAGCTTTTCATTTCGAAGAAGCATCTCTTCTGCAACCTTTTGCTGGGTAATATCCCGGCCGATGATGACAAGGCCCTTCCTCTCCCCGGATGAATGGAACAAGGGGACCTTGATCACATCGAATGTCTTATGCTCACCGGAAGGCAGGACAAAGCTCTCTTCGCAGCGGGTCCCTTTTTCACCCCAGGCCCTTTCATCCGATTCAATACAGAAATCAAAGGCGTCTTTGAAAAAAGGGACAAGCTCTCCCAGCTCTCTGTCGGTCTTTCCGATATAATCGATGCCTTCCAGGTTATAGAGCTCCCTCCCAAACTGGTTCACTTTCATCCATCTTCCCTCTCCATCCTTGAACGATACAAAGTCCGGCAGGGAGTGGAGGAGGGTGGAAAGTTGATTCTCTTCCTCCAGGAGGGTCTCGTGGACAGAAGAAAACGTAAGGGCTTTCTTGATAGACTGATAGAGTAAACTTAAACCGATGCTCGCAACTACGGGAATGGCGATCAAAAGGGCCACCCCCTCAAGAACAAACACCATGATCATAGCGGAGAGGAACAGCACGGCTGACAGGACCAGTCGCATAATGATATAAGAAATGTCATATGAGCGCACGTGCCTTCCTCTCCTTTCACCTTAGAATAGATTGAACATATACGGTCCGATAAGTGATATATATAGAAGGATGTAGGTTCCCATGAAGTAAAACACTCCGGCAAACGGACCCCACTCCTCATTTCTTCCAAACTTCCATACAAGGGCCGTCAGTAAGCTGATCACGATCATCACTGCATAGCCACTGCCGTTGAAGCTCAAGAAGCCCGGTGCGACTTGATGAAAATAATCCCCCATCGCCTTGCCTGTATAGGTGAACGGCATGATCAAGAAGATCAAAATGGTGACATATTCCGCCATGCTGATGCCTTCCTTCTCCAATACATTCGGTTTGAAGATATTCAAGAGAATCAGGATAAATAAGGAAGGAAGCACCCAATAGAATGAGGTCAGCCCCGTTACCAAACTTGAAAATAGCATAAGAGTCCCATTGAGTAAAGCCTCTTTGACGGACGCTTTTGTCCAGTGCAGACTCGATTGGGTCACCTCGTCATTTTGCGAAGCGCCATATAGTTCATATGTACCACCATTGTAATTGAACCAAACCACTTCATTGTCTGATAATGGAAGAGGTGATTGTGTCAAATGCCTCGTGGTGTTCAGGCGAAAAGCCTGATAAGAGCCATCTTCATTCGGAACGGCCTTATAAAGGGCAATCGCATTGAAATCCCCGATTTCCTGCCCCTCTGCAGTGAGCAGCAATGTGGCTTTCCCATCGATCTCGGCCAGTTGGATATCTCCCGGTGACTCCAGATCGAGCCCATTGTCTGCGTTGACGAATCGGATCTTTTCTGGCTTTTGAAGCTCATCGCCCACCTTATCGACAGGCAGATTCACCTTATACGTCGCCGTGGTCAATTGCCCTTGTGAGCGGGCTGTTTCACTGTAGAACAACGTCAGTTGCCCATCTGCTATCTCATAAGTCGCATTTTCAACTTGTTTACTAGAGTTCTTCTCCAGAAGCAAAAAAGGGGCGCTTACATGATGCTCTTTATCAATATAATGGAATTGTACATGGGTATCGTCTGCCTTGGTCTGAACTACGGAATCCCCATCCTTACCGATGGTCACACGATCAATCTCCTGTTGAAATGAATGAAGCTTACCAGCATCTTCTGTTTGAGGGTCCATTTCGTAGAGCGTGCCACCCGTCCAATAATACACACGGTTTTCACTCGTTTGAAGGCCTGTGATCCCTTCTGACAGGACGGAATTCTTCCCGCCTGCATAGGACACTAATTTAGTATCCTCATAGTAGATGACCTTCTTGCCATCAGTCCAATAGGGGTAACTGCCGGAAACATCGACGTCAAGCTTCAGCTTCTCCTCGACCCGGAGTCCTTCTTTAACGTTGAGCTCCTGGATCTCTCCTCCACTTGAGACGAAGAGGTCCCCGCTTCCTCTGAACAACTGAGGCCTGTCCTTATATGATTGATCAAGGTATACCGAACGGCTCCAATCCTTCTGAGGGGGCTCTTTCACCTTCAATAACTGATGGAGGAACATCCCTCCGATCATAAGGATGACCAATGCCATTGGAATACCCAAAACCTTCAATTTTTCTTTCACTGTTCATTCCCCCTGCTTTAAAAGCATATTCTCTATATACACTTCTGAATTTTAGCACAATTAGTGCCTTTATTCACTTAATTTTCCATATTAAGGTATAAAATAGAGAGTAAGGGCTATATAAGATATACCACATCTGCTATAATATGTCGAAAAAAAACCGCTCCTATTCATATCGGAGCGGTTTTCCATTTCTTATATTCTTTTTTCGACCTTCAGCTTATGAAGCATATCGGCTGTCATCTTCGACAGGTCATACGTGCAGCTGAATCCCCACTCTTCCACCGCGGCGGAAGAATCGATGGCATCCGGCCAGCTTTCAGCGATGGCCTGTCTGACGGGATCGACCTGGTAGTCGATTTTGAAGTCAGGCTGATGAACCTGGATGGCCTTCTCGAAATGCTCAGGCGCTGCGCTCATGGCACTTACGTTGAAAGAATTGCGGTGGATGAGCTTCGATCCATCCGCTTCCATCAGGTTGATGATGGCATCAAGGGCGTCCGGCATATACATCATATCCATGAAGGTACCCTCACCGATATAGGAAGTGTAACGATTCTGCTTGATGGCTTCATAGTAGATTTCTACTGCATAATCCGTCGTCCCTCCACCCGGAAGCGTTTCGTATGAAATCAAGCCCGGGAATCGCAGCCCCCTGGTATCCACACCGAATTTTGTGAAGTAATAATCCGATAACAATTCACCGGACACTTTATTCACCCCGTACATCGTCGTCGGTCGCATGATGGTATCCTGCGGTGTCGCCTTCTTGGGTGTACTTGGTCCGAATGCTCCGATCGAGCTTGGGGTGAAGAATTGACAATCCAATTCCCTGGCCGTTTCAAGGGCATTGACGAGTCCTCCCATATTCAAGTTCCATGCAAGCAGCGGCTTTGCTTCGGCTGTAGCCGACAATAGGGCGGCAAGGTGGATGATCGTATCGACTTGGTTCGTCTTGGCTAGCTCGAACATGCGCTTTTCATCGGTTACATCCAGCTGCGCGAAGGGTCCCCCGGTCACAACGGGACTGTCGGTCTCCCTGATATCTGTTGCCAATACGTGATCCGCGCCGTAAACCTCGCGAAGACGGGTCGTAAGTTCCGAGCCAATCTGTCCCAACGCACCGGTGACAAGAATCTTCTTCATCTTAGTTCCTCCTGTATATCGTTGATGATAAGGGAATTAAAGGATTCCCAGCTCTTTTCCGACTTTTTCATATGCTTCGACCGCTTGATCAAGCATCTCTTTCGTATGGGCAGCCGATGGCATATTCCGTACCCGACCCGTTCCCCGGGGCACTGTAGGGAATACGATGGACTTCGCATAAACCCCTTCTTCATACAGGCGCTTACTGAAATTTTGGGTAGCCTGCTCATCACCGATGATGACAGGAGTGATCGGCGTTTCAGATTTCCCGATATCAAAGCCAAGCCCTGAAAGTTTTTCCTTGAGATAGGCACTATTTTCCCACATTTTGTCCTGTAGTTCCGTGCTGTTCATCAACAAGTCCAGCGCTTCCGTACACGCGGTCACATCCGCAGGCGTCAGGGATGTCGAGAATAAGAACGGGCGGGATCGCACCTTCAACCAGTCGATCAGGTTTTGAGTACCGGCCACATATCCACCTACTACCCCGATGGCTTTAGACAGCGTACCCATTTGGAAATCGACTTTATGAGAGAGACCGAAATGCTTCACTGTACCGGCACCTTTACCAAGAACACCGGAACCATGGGCATCATCCACATAGGTCATGATATCGAATTCCTCTGCGATTTCGACGATTTCAGGTAGCTTGCATACATCTCCGTCCATAGAGAAGACCCCGTCCGTGATGATCATGATTTTCGCGTAAAGACCCGATTCTTTCGCTTCCTTCGCCTTCGCACGCAAATCTTCCATATCCGAGTGGTTGAATCGGATGATCTTGGCACGGGACAGACGGCATCCGTCGATGATGGACGCATGGTTCAATTCATCGGAAAGAATGGCATCATGTTTATCCATCACCGCAGAAATGGCTGCCATATTGCAATTGAAGCCCGATTGATACGCGATGGCCGCTTCGGTTCCCTTGAATTCAGCAAGCTTTTCTTCCAGTTTCACGTGAAGGTCGAGTGTTCCGTTGATTGTCCGGACAGCACCTGCTCCGACACCATATTCTTTCACCGCTTCGATGGCCACTTTTTTCAAGCGCTCATCTGTTGCAAGTCCAAGATAATTATTTGAAGAGAGATTCACAAGTTCCTTGCCTTTAATCGTAATGACGGGTCCGTTTGCCCCTTCCAACGGATCGATTTCATTATAGAGACCTTTTGATTTTAGATCCTGCAGATTGTCCTGTAAGAAATGGTCCAGGGTTTTACTTGTCATCTTTGTGACCTCCTTGTTTATGTAAGCGTTTTATAGACAATTGTGCACTCCAGAAAGACATTCACTAGTATAATATTAGCTATTTTCATACCATTTTACACAGATAAGTTTAACATGTTTCTCCGTGATGGACAAAATAATTCTTTCGGAAATGGGGGATTCTCTGTCTATGATGATGTCACTAGTATGCGGTTGGCGGGACAAATTGATTCCTATAAAAAAAAAGCCGACCCTAAGGACGGCTTCTTGATGGTCAGTGCTTCTTCTTTGGTTTTTTCTTATCCTTCAATTTGACTTCATACGTGAAATCGACTGGGTTTTTATCATGTGGCGGAGCTGCATAGGAAGTAATCATATAGTTACTTCCATCCTTGAACAGCTGTCGAAGCTTCAAGGCATTGGTTTCCGTCACATTGAATGGGTCGACCTGAATGACTTTATACTTGGTTTTCGGGTTCTTTTTGTTGCCTACCTGTCTTTCATTGATGAATGTAACCGTATATTCCACGTACTCTCCTAGGATTTCCGCTTTCGATTTAAAGACGTCCAGATTGGACCCATCCTGCTTGAAGCCGATTTCCGGGATCTCAATATTATCAATGAACCAGCCTGAGTCATTATAGCCCCAGTCCGTCAGATAGCGGAAGGAGATCAAGATTTCCTTCCCGGCGTATTGATTCAAATCAAATGTTTCTTTTTGCCAGTCTTCATAGTGACCGGTGAAACCAGGAACATTATCTTTGATTTTAGGATATCCCTGTCCATCCACATCCGAACGGGTATTTTCGTTCTCAAGCGATGTCCATGTCTTCCCATTATCTTCAGAAACTTGGACCATAGCGTAATCCCATGCTTCTTCAATATCGATGAAATTGTCGAAGGAGAGGGTGGCTTTGTCCACTTTTGACAGATCTGCTTCTAATACGATGGCACTGTCCAGTTCGTCCCCTTCATTAGCCCAGAGCACTTTGTTGCCCGACCCTTTGGGATCATCGACGCTTTTCCATTTGACCGGAAGGAAGTCCACTCCATCGAAATTGATCGTGTCGACCTTCCCTTTAAAATCAAGCTCTTTGAAGTCCCCTCCCCATGCAGGGACCCCTTCTTTTTCATACTCGAGCGCTTTCTCATAATCAACGGTCTTGCCGCGCTTCGTGCCTTTACTGTCGACAGGTAGATCCCTCAGATCGATGCTGTCGAAATCATACTTCCCTCCAGAACCGTCATCGATGGCGAGGGCCGTGATGAAGTGTTGATAAAGGGTGGTGAAGTCCTCCTTCGCTCCATATTCCTTCAGCATGTGATCGACACTCTCAATTCCATGCTTCTGGTCTGTGGCAAGATCCCTGATGAATTCCTGCCCATACTTATCGTACATATAGAGGGTGAAGAGATAGACCTGTCCATAGTCTGCAATCGTTTCCGGTCCTGTTTCCGCACTGCGGTGTTCATCCCAGTTCACCAGGGAGTTTTCCGGGTGATCAAGATAGAAGTTCACAGAACCCTCATTGGAACCATATCCTCCGAGGAACTCGGAGAATGTTGACATCCCTTCATTCAGCCATGTCTCTTCAGCCGGGTCGTTATCGGCATGGATCAA
The DNA here is from genome assembly GCF_009806575.1 of Rossellomorea marisflavi. NCBI lineage: Bacteria > Bacillati > Bacillota > Bacilli > Caryophanales > Bacillaceae > Rossellomorea > Rossellomorea marisflavi. The sequence goes on from NZ_CP047095.1 coordinate 4,166,984, forward strand.
ATGCTGGAGTTCATGAATTGTCGTACCGAAGAAGGTATTCTCGAGCCTGGTTTCCCAGCTGTTCGTATCAATCGTGATGATGTTCCGGTCCGTATAGTTTTCAAGGGTCTGCCAGAAGAAGCCTGCCACGAAGAACGGATAGCTAGGATCGTAGTAGCCGTCATCCTTGATGTTGTCGACCAGCATGATCACCTTGTCACTGCCCTCGTAATAGTTATCCGGCAAGCCAACCATTCTTGGAACGGTGGCATTTGATCCATCCAACTCATCCGGCATGCCGAAGAAATCCGTCGCAGTCGGATAGATGTTCGAATCGAACTCATCCTTCAGTTTATCTACCTGCTCCTGAGTGACCACATGGGGAGGACGGGGATCTCCTTCAGGGAATGCAAGGTCATTCGCCACCCAGATCTCCACGTTGTCGCCCACACTTCTCAGAGTGAATTGTTTGAATTCCAGGTCCCGATCAAGGAATAGCTTTGTCCCTCCGTCATATGTAAATTCACTTGTCTGTTTATTGCTCTGGGCTTTCACTTCACCTTTTTGATCGAACTTGAACTCTTTCACCTGTTTTTTCAGCTTTCCTTCAGCTTTATTCAGGAAGTTTTCGTTTTCAGACAGTGACTCAAGATGACCATCGATATCGATGCGATCACCGTATCGCTCGGTGTTCCAGTTGGCAGTTGTCGGAGTGGACTCGGCCGAGACCTCCTGTGAGAATGGTGCCAACAGTCCCAGTGCCAAAGCACCGGTGGAAAGAATGGAAAACAATTTAGTTTTCAAATACATAATCCCCTCTCTATGAGAATAGTTATAATATAAGCGAAATAATCATAACACACTAAATTTTCAGAATATATAAGCCGAAAGTTTCTTCTCTCTCTTCGTTATTTATGGTATTTTCTGATATTACGCTTATAACTGATACTGACGATCTATGGTTTCGACATGGTTCGATGATCCTTATACGTTGATGCGTTTAAAACAGGGCCTTTTCCCCCATCCCATCGACGAAATCCCATTCTCAACTGCAAAGGTTAATTGAAAGTGGGGATACCCGTCGATTGATATCGAAGAATACAGGACAGGGCATTAAAAAAACAGCCCTATCTCTAAGGCTGCTTTCCTATTCTATGCTCAAGCAAAGCTTCATTCATCCGACGCAACGCCATGTCGATTCTCTCTTTGGGACAGGCAATGTTCATTCGGATGAACGCACTGCCGGTCTCTCCGAATTTGAATCCTTCATCGAATTTCACTCTGGCCTTCTCCAGGAAGAAGGTACAAAGCTCTTCACCGCTCATGCCGAGTTTCTGACAGTCGATCCAGATCAGGTGGGTGGCTTCCGGCTGAATCGCCTGAAGTTCAGGCATGTATTCCTTGATATAATTCAATACATACTGTTTGTTATCCTCCAACACCATCAGAAGTTCTTCGAGCCACGGAATCCCTTCCTCATAGGCAGCGATGGTGCCTTCAATCCCGAATACGTTGGGACGCATCAGCCCGAAGGATGTGAGCTTCTCTTGATAACGCTGCTGCAATTCCTTATTCGGGATCATCAGTATGGACGTCTGAAGCCCGGCGATGTTAAACGTTTTGCTCGGGGCCGAGCAGACGATGGTACGATCCCTCACGGAAGGATCCGCCTGGATGAAAGGAAAATGCTGATTCCCCTCGAACACGAGGTCGCCATGCATTTCATCTGAAATGATCCAAAGATCATGTTCTTTCGCAATCGCCGCTACCCGCTCCAGCTCTTCTTTTGTCCACACCCTGCCGACAGGATTATGGGGACTGCAGAGGATCAGGACCTTTGCTTTTGAAGAACGCGCTTTTTCCTCCAAGTCATCAAAGTCCATCTCATAGCGCCCATTTTCATAGAGAAGCGTATTCTTCAGAACCGTGCATCCATGCGCCTCGATCGTGCTGTAGAAAGGATAGTACACGGGATCCTGCAGGATGACGCCATCCCCCGGCTCTGTGAGGACCGAAAGAAGGACGTTGATGCCCGGAATGATCCCAGGACTGAATGAAATCCATTCCTTCTGGATCTTGATGCCATACTGCTTGTCCCACCAGCCGATGATCGAGTCGAAGTACCGGTCACTGAAGGTGGTATAGCCGTAAATTCCATGAGCAGCTTTCTTTTGCAATGCCTCCACGATGGCAGGGGAAACCTGAAAATCCATATCTGCTATGCACATCGGTATGACATCCTCCTGTGGATACGACCATTTAACCGAGTGGGTATTCGTTCTCTCGATGCAATCATTCCAGTTCATGTTCCCTTACCCCCTGATTTTGTTGATATGCTTCATTCCCTCGCGCTCACTGAGCGGTGCGAGATCCTCGTTTGCGATAAAATCCTCCACCGTTTCCGGATTTGTCTTGGAGTACTCCCGGAGAGCCCAGCCGATCGCTTTTTGGATGAAGAATTCCTTGGAATCTTGTTTTTTCCTGATATAGCCGAATAGTCGGTCCTCTTCGGTCTTATCTTTATATTTCAGCTGATAAAGGATGGCCGACCGATTCAGCCAGATATGATCTGATGTGATCCACCGTTCAGGATATCCTCCATCTCCATGTTTCAGGAAAATGGATCCTGCAAGGTTCGGGGCGATGCCATCAATGGTATCCCACCAGGACTTTTTGACGATGAGCTCTTCAAGGAGCGGTAGATGGTCAAGGGTCAGCTTCTTGACCTGCCTTGAAAGGAGATAGAGAGCGGCATACTGACACTCCCGCCCCGGTTCGTCCCAGAGCAATTTCGTGACGGAAGGCAGCTCTTGCAGAGGGGGATCCCCGTACTGTTTGACAAAGTCCTTGAGAGCAGCGTTGCGCTCAGGCGTTTTGATGCCATAAAACGAGAACTGATTCCGCATATACGCTTCCATCGGCACCCGGTTTTCTTCTGATTCCATCTCTTTGAAGCATCGGAGGAGGGTGGCCGTATATGTCCTCACATGACTTGAACATGCGAGACAGACCCTAAGTTCCTCATCTCCCTGATAAAAGCCATTCTCACAATAGATGTCACACCCGCATGCTTCACAATTTGTCACAAGCTCTCTCATCCCGGTTCCCCCTCATTCTGCTCAAGCTACCCTGCAAGGGTTGCATCCTCTCGATGACGTGCAATCGTTGTCTCAACCCAATTCCTGCTCATAGGCAAGGACCAGCCTACCACCTGTCCGACACCTAGAGCGATGACGATCGTTCCGAACCCGACGGGGCCGCCAAGCAGCCAGCCTGCAATCAATACGACCAGTTCCATGCCGTTCCTCACCCACTGGACGCGCCAGCCGGTCTTATCCACGATTAAGAGCATAAGACTGTCCCTGGGGCCAGCTCCCAGTCCTGCAGCTACATAAATACCGATCCCGATTCCCATGATGATGATCCCGATACACAGTACACCTGCCTGTATCCATAAAGACGAAGGGTCAGGAAGAAGATAGTTGAAGATGTCTATAAAAATCCCCACAAGGAGCATATTGATGAAGGCACCCAGTTTCGGGATTGATTTTGTCATGATCCCGGTGAAGGAGAGGATGACGATTCCCGCAATGATCGACCAGGCCCCAATGCTCAATCCGGCATTCAGGAATAGCCCATAATGAAGGACGTCCCATGGACCGATGCCAAGATCCTTCCCTTTAATGGTCAACGTAATGCCGAACGCCATGATGATCAACCCGACAAAGAAAAATCCCCAACGGGTCATCCGTTCCCTTTTCATTTTCTATCACTCTTTCTCTCTTTCATAATGCACCCACTTTACCACAGATTCACCTTCAAAGAAATTTCACCAAGCCGATTGGGTTTGTTGGATATTCATTATGAAAAAACGAATTGGATATCCGGATGAGATTGAGTTGAACGCGCTTTCTTCACTCCTTCCGTCATTTCCCAAAATTCGACCCCTTAAAACCGAACAATACGACTGGATTCTTGTTTTATATTCGTGTTATAATCATTTTGCATCTATTAAGCAGTGACTGGCGAAAATGTGGAAATGACCACAAGGGAGCTGCGTTCATATACCCATTTGCCGTTCGCCTGGGCATAATGATTGGGCCATATCCATGAGCTACACGATAACAGCCTTAAAACATTTCAGGAGGGATCGCAATGGAACCATTGATCTTAAACGGAAGTAAAGTCGCAACAGACGTAAAGGAACAATTAAAAATACGTGTTGAAGCATTGAAAGAACAAGGGGTTACCCCATGCCTTGCCACCGTACTGGTAGGAGACGACCCGTCCTCTGCCACATATGTCAAGATGAAGGGGAACGCCTGCGCGAAAATCGGTATGGAATCAAGAAAGATCCATCTCCCGGCAGAAACGACGACAGAAGAGTTATTGGCCGTCCTTGATGGACTCAATGACGATTCTACGGTCCATGGCATCCTTCTCCAACACCCCGTGCCGTCCCAAATCGATGAGCGCGCCGCTTTTGAACGCATTTCCATCGAAAAGGATGTAGACGGTGTAACCAGCCACGGCTTCGGTCAAAACGCATTGGGCTTTGGTGAATTCCCGTCCTGCACCCCGGCAGCGATCATGGAAATCATCGATTACTACAATGTAGACCCCAAAGGAAAGCACGCCGTAGTGGTAGGAAGAAGTCCGATCCTGGGTAAACCTGTCTCCATGATGCTATTGAACCGAAACGCCACGGTGACCACGTGTCATTCCTATACAGAAAACCTCCCCGCCCTCCTTGCTGATGCGGACATCGTCGTTGCAGCAGTAGGTAAACCAAACTTCATCCAAGGAGATTGGTTGAAAGAGGGAGCCATTGTCCTCGACGCCGGATACAACCCCGGAAATGTGGGCGACATCGATTATGAAAGCTGCTATGCAAAAGCATCGGCCATTACACCCGTCCCTGGTGGTGTCGGCCCCGTAACGATCTCCATGCTGTTGAAGCAGACGGTGGACGCAGCTGAAAAATACGGAAAAACCAATTCATGATGCACCCGACCGCCCCTAAAGGGCGGTTTTTTTATTTTACTCTCCCAACGACTTATGTTTTCCAACCAGTTCGGCAATCATGGTAGTGACGTAATGAAAAGGAGCGTGAATTCATGAATCATCAGCATCCGGAACCTTATTGGAGGAAGGATATCCACCTCCCCTCCTACCCAAAGCTTGACCGTAACCTCAAGGTGGAAACGGTCGTGGTCGGTGGGGGCATCGCCGGGATCACCACTGCATATTTCCTTGCCAAAAGCGGAAAGAAGGTGGCTCTGATCGAAGCAGACCGGTTATTGAATGGGACAACCGGTCACACGACAGCCAAGATCACAGCGCAGCATGGCCTTATATACGATGAACTGATTCAGCATTTCGGTACAGAATACGCCAGGCATTATTACGAATCCAATGTGAAGGCGCTGGACTGGATCAGAAATTTGGCAAAAGAAGTCGACTGTGGCTTCAGTGAACAGGATGCCTATGTCTATGCGGAAACGAATGAGTATCTGCAGAAGGTACAAAAAGAGTATGAAGCGTATCTTGAACTTGGAATCGACGGAGAACTGGTGGAAACCATCCCCCTCGACATTCCCATTAAACAGGCCATCGTCATGAAAGGGCAGGCCCAGTTTCACCCTCTGAAATTCTTTAAGCACCTCATTGAATCCTTTATTGAACTTGGCGGTCAAGTATTCGAACAAACCCCTGCCGAGACCATTGAAGACGACACGGCAACAAAGGTCATAACATCGAGCGGTTATCATCTGGAATGTAATAAGGTAGCGATCTGCACACACTTCCCCTTCTTTGATGGAATGGGGCTTTACTTCACCAAGATGTATGCGGAGCGCTCCTATATCATCGGAATCAAATCGGAGAAAAAATTCCCTGGTGGAATGTATATCAATGCGGAAGATCCTTCCCGTTCCTTCCGCTCGGTCGTGCATGAAGGCGGGGAGCTGATCCTGATCGGTGGAGAGAATCATAAAGCCGGGCAGGGCAAGGATACACAGGAACACTATGAATCCTTGGAGAAATGCGGAAGTGCGGTGTTCGGGAAATCTGATACACTTCACCGGTGGTCTGCCCAGGACTTGATTTCAGTTGATAAAGTTCCTTATATCGGAACACTCACAGAGAAGCACCCTACCATCTTCGTAGCCACGGGCTTCAAAAAATGGGGGATGACGACCGGACCTTTATCGGGAATGATCCTGTCCGATTTGATACTTGGTCATCATAATATATACGCTGACCTCTACACCCCTTCACGATTTGTCGCCGACCCAAGCATTAAACACTTCATCTCGCAGAATGCCGATGTGGCCAAGCATCTTATAAAAGGAAAACTCCAGATTCCATTCAAGTCTTCCCGGGACCTCAAGAACGGGGAAGGAGCTGTCGTCTGGCATGGAGGGAAGAAATGCGGAGGGTATCGGGACGAGGAAGGCAGGCTCCACCTCGTGGATACCGCCTGTACCCATTTAGGCTGTGAAACTGCTTGGAACCAAGGTGATCTTACATGGGATTGTCCTTGTCATGGATCGCGTTTTTCTCCTGAAGGTACAGTCATTGAAGGACCAGCCCAAAAGCCGCTTCCATCGATTGATGAATAATCTATGACCCGGGAAATATTTATCGCAGGATATGACAAAACTAATTGAAAAGGGACCGCTCAAGCGGTCCCTTTTCAATTAAATAAGATTCTGAAATCCCCATACCCTTCTTCCTCAAGCAAATCTTTCGGGATGAACCGGAGAGCCGCTGAATTGATGCAGTACCTCAACCCGTCAGGTCCTGGTCCGTCGGTAAACACGTGGCCAAGATGGGAATCGGCTTCCCTGCTGCGGACTTCCATACGTGTCGAACGATGACTGAGGTCATACCGTTCCGTCACACTTGCCTTCATGACAGGTTTTGTAAAGCTCGGCCATCCGCATCCACTATCATACTGATCCCTCGAGGTGAATAAAGGCTCCCCGGAGACGATATCGACATAGATGCCTTCTTCCCGGTTATCCCAGTACTCATTCTCATAAGGAGGCTCCGTCCCATTTTCCTGGGTGACACGGTATTGCAAGGGAGTGAGCGTCTCTTTCAGATAAGAACGGTCTTCTGGCCAATATTCCTTTATAAACGCGTCCCTTCCAGACCCCCGTTTATAAAGGGCATAGCGGAACATATTCTTTTTATAGAAATCCTGGTGGTACTCCTCCGCTTTGTGAAATACAGCAGCAGGAAGGATCTCTGTTGCAATCGGCTTTGCAAATTTCCCGCTGTGTTGAAGCTCTTCACGCGATTTCACCGCCGCGATCCGCTGTTCTTCGGAGTGATAAAAGATCACCGTTCGATAGGGTGTACCCCGATCATTGAATTGTCCTTCAGCATCCGTGGGATCGATCTGCCTCCAATACACCTCAAGAAGCCGTTCATATGGGAAAAGCGAGGGATCAAAATGAATTTCGACTGCCTCCACATGGCCGCTTTCACCCCTCACGACCTCTTTATAGGACGGAGCATCACCTTTGCCTCCGGTATATCCTGAAGTAACGGAAATAATCCCATCCAGTTGATCAAAGGGCTCGACCATGCACCAGAAGCATCCTCCTGCAAATGTTGCTTTTTCCACCAGAATCCCTACCCTTCGAAATATAGATGATAATGATTGCTGCAGCCCGGATTGAATGGAGCCTGACAGTGAGGACAAGAGGACTGACAGTTCATATACTGCAGGATACTCAATTCCGATCGACACTTCCCACAAAGGACGGCCTTCTCATTCCACTCTTCCCGTCCCCATAAAACCGGCTCATGATCAGTCATTTCTTCATGGCATTTGTGACATGGATAGTAGGTGTCACAGCATTTGAATTTGATGGCGATTATATCCTTTTCTGTATGGTAATGTCCGCATCTTGTTTCTTCATCGACGTTTATGCCTGTGACTGGTATCGCTTGATTGGACATATTCATCCCCCGTTCAGATTCGTCATTCTCTTCCCCCATACTATACAATATTCATAAAGAAGGAGGGAAATAAAATGAAAATCATCGTCTTTGGCGCAACAGGTGCCACCGGAACAGAAGTGATGAAGCAGGCAAAAGAACGGGGATTGGACGTGACTGCATTCGTGCGGGATCCTGCCAAACTTCCCGATCATTCAACCTTCATCCAGGGAGACGCCACGGACAGAAAGGCTGTCCAGGCAGCGCTGCAGGGACAGGATGCGGTCATTTCTTGCCTGGGGGCATCTGGTCTTGGAAAGACAACACAGCTCAGTATCATGACCGGTCATATCCTCTCCGGCATGCAGCTCCACGGAGCGAAATCGATCCATTATGTCGCCTCTGCCGGCATTGATCATGAAATATCAGGATTACAAGGTAAGTTGGCCCAGTTCATTCTGCGCAATGTGCTGAAGGACCACCGGGAAGCCGTTTCCCTGATCAAGGACAGTGGATTTCGCTATACCATCGCCCGACCCATGCAGCTGATCAATGGACCTTTCACAGGTGACTATCGGACTCACCCCGCCTCCATTCCTGAAGGAGGAAGGAAAATATCCAGAGCGGATGTTGCCCATTTCCTGTTGGAAAGCCTCCACCAAGACGCGTATGCCAACGCATCAATCGGCCTTGCCTATTGAAGGACTTTCGGGGTGAACCCCGGAGGTCTTTCCCCCAATCTCTTTCATCCCTCACAGTGCGTTTCCCTTTGTAAAAGCAAAAGGTTTTTCAGACAGGTTGGTTTTGTGGTATATTACTTCGAGTGTCTAAACAAAATCAACTACGGAGGTGGTCTTATCAAGACTGAACAACCGACCAAGACCGCTCCTTCTTACACAAAGACGGTTGCATTCCTCAGCCTGACCATATGGCTGGTCGTCATGAACACGACCATGTTCAATGTCGCCCTTCCAAATATCCTTCATGAGTTCTCTTTGAAGCCTTCAGAGGGTGCTTGGATCGTATCGGGCTATTCTATCGTCTTGGCGATCGGGACGATTACGTATACACGCCTGTCCGACTATCTCCCGTTCAGGCGCTTGATCATCATCGGGATTGTTGTGTTCGGTTTGGGTTCCCTTTCTGGTTTCTTTGCCGATTCATTCTTATGGTTACTGCTGTCCCGTTTGTTCCAGGCAGCCGGTGCCGCGGCCATTCCTGGACTGTCCATGGTATTTGCCAGCAGATTTATTCCAATGGCGGTACGGGGTCGCGCCCTTGCCATGATCGCCTCTGCATCGTCCCTCGGCTTCGGACTTGGACCTGTTGTAGGAGGAGTCATCACTGACTATCTTAACTGGAATTATCTCTTCCTGGTTACCCTTCTCGTCATCGTCATGATTCCCGTCCTTTATAAGCTGTTGCCCGCTGAAACAGTCCGAAAAGGCGCATTCGACATATGGGGAGCCATCATGACCGGAGTGGGTGTCACATTCTTCCTTCTCTTCATTTCCGGATTCAATTGGATTCATCTCGCAGTAGCCCTTATATTCTTTGCAGTCCTGTGGATCAGGATCCATAAAATCGAACTCCCTTTCATTCAGCCAAAACTGATCAGGGATAAGGGCTATAGGAAGATCTTGTACATGAGCTATATGGGGTTCGTGACGCACTTTGCCATTCTGCTCGTCATGCCCCTTATGCTAAAAAGCATCTTTGACAAGAATCCGACCACTATGGGATTGATCATCTTCCCGGGTGCGATGCTTTCGGCTGTTGCCGCCATCTATGTGGGCAGACTGATCGATAAGTACGGGAATATGCGTGTGATGGTGATGGCCCACTGCCTTCTCCTGATCTCGACCATCCTGTTCTTCTTCCTGTCACCGATCAGCGAATACATGATCATGCTCGCCTATATGTTCACGAGCTTCGGATTCTCAAGTCTCTCTTCAAGTACCACAAACGAAGTCTCCCGCGTGGTGAACAGGGATCTTGTCGGATCCGGAATGGGTATGAAGCAGCTGCTTCACTATGTCGGCAGTGCTTCCGGCTCGGTCATCGGAGGCTTGATCGTAGAGATGGGCGGAGTCGATTATGGTGTCGATGCGTTCAGGAATACGTTCCTTGTCCTCATCATCGCCATGATCCTATCCTTCCTGATCCTGATGTTCTATCATCGTCAATTAAAGAAAACGGTATGATTCCCAAGCCCTGCGCCTTCAAGCGCAGGGTTTTTTCGTATCGGCAGGAGCGTGCTGAATAAAATAACAATGCCTGGGTTCCCTTCTTACCTTTGTGGGTATAGTAGGAAGGACATTATATATAGAATAGGGGAGTCCATTTGAAAAAGCGCCCATGGTACAAAAAGAAACGATGGTTGATCGGTCTTGCGATCATCATGCTTTTATCAACCATCATGTTTTATCAGCGCACCAAACCTCTGCCTGACGGTGTTTCATACGCTGGAGGCATCCATTCCATTCCTGAAGAAGACGTTGAGTTCATCTACGACCTCACGTATCAAAAGGATGGAAAGGAGGAATACGATCATTCCATATTTGATGAAGTCAACAAAACCGTCAGTGAAGCAGAAGACTTCCTGATTCTCGATCTTTTCCTCTTCAACGGCTACACGAAAAACGACCGGAACTATCCTAAGATAAGCGAAGAGCTATCAAAGACGATTCAGGAACGGATGAAAGAAAAACCCGATCTTAAAGTCGTCTTCATCAGCGATGATGTCAATACAACATACGGTTCCCATAAAGCCGACCAGCTCGAACCGTTGAAAGAACTCGGTGCCGAAGTGATCTTCACTGATCTCGATCGTCTTCGGGACCCGAACCTCCTGTATTCAGGCGTGTGGAGAGCCTGTATTCAATGGTTCGGACAAAAAGGAAATGGGTGGCTGCCGAATCCCATGGCCCCATCGGCCCCTGAAGTAACGGCACGATCATACCTCAAACTGCTGAATGTAAAAGCGAATCACCGGAAAGTGGTAATCAGCGAGAAGGAAGGCATGGTCCTTAGCGCCAATCCTCACGACGCCAGCGGGTTCCATTCCAATATCGCGTTCAGGGTGAAGGGGGACATCCTCAAAGATATGATCAAGGCCGAAAAGGCCGTCGCCGCTTTCTCAGGAGGAAATATGAACGCGTTCCCTTCTGATAAGGAAGTGGATGAACTCATCACCCATGTAGAAGCATCTGGTGGAAAAGAAGTAAAAGCACAGATCCTTACTGAGAGAAAGGTCCAGACCAACGTCGTGAAGGCACTCGACAAGGCGAAAGAAGGAGATGAGGTGTGGATCGGCATGTTTTATCTGGCAGACCGTGATATCATCGACGCCATTGAAAACGCAGCAGATCGCAAAGTAGATGTTCGCATGGTCCTTGACCCGAACCAGAATGCGTTTGGACAGGAGAAAATCGGATTGCCAAACCTCCCCATCGCATCAGAGCTGAACAAGTTGGATAACGAACACATCTCCATCCGCTGGTACAACACCAACAAAGAGCAGTATCATACCAAGTTCATTTATGTAAAAGGAAAAGAAAGCTCCACCGTCATAGGAGGCTCAAGCAACTATACGTCAAGGAACCTCGATGACTATAATCTCGAAGAAAACATTCTTTTCACAGGAGCTCCGGACAGCCGTCTCATGACAGATGTAGATGATTACTTCCAGCGCATCTGGAATAATGAAAACGGAACGTATACCGTCGAGTATAAGAAATATCAAGATAAATTACCGATCTTCAAATACATCATGTATGTCCTTCAAAAAGTATTCCAAGTCACAACGTATTAGGGTTTAACCTCTTCTAAATGGGGAATATCTAAAGTAATACCAATAATACATCATAAAGGAGAGACAAACATGGGACTAATTATTTTCTTGATTGTCGGAGGCATCATCGGTTGGCTGGCAGGACTAATTCTAGGTAAAAATGTACCAGGCGGAATCATCGGGAACATCATCGCAGGAATCATCGGAGCATGGATCGGTGGAAAACTACTTGGAAGCCTAGGACCTGTCGTAGGAGGAATGGCTATCATCCCGGCATTGTTGGGAGCCATCATCTTCGTATTTATCCTGAGCCTCATCTTACGCTCCACTAGAAGAGCATCACACTCATAATGGATTTTGAACAAAGCGCGGTCAGAGAACATTTTCTGATCGCGTTTTTTATGTTGAGTATATATCTGGTGAGTATAGCTTTCTGATTTTCCTGGGAGGGTATGAAAGATACAGACCGTTCCTTTCCGCTGCAGGGACTTGCTTTCCGCGGGGAGGTAGTCGAGCCTCCTCAGCTGCGCTTCCGGGATCTCTAGATTTCCTTCTTTTCCTCAGGATCAAGTCCCTTTCGCTCCAATCCACTCTTTATTATTGGTCGTAGATATTCGTTGGAATGTACTTGTGTCTTTAGTCAATCAGTATGAAAAAGTCATCTTGCTTCTAAATGCGGGGGTGTAGAGAAGAGGCAGACCGTTCCTTTCCGCTACAGGGACTTGCTTTCCGCGGGGAGGTAGTCGAGCCTCCTCAGCTGCGCTTCCGGGGTCTCGAGCTTCCCACCTTTTCCGCAGGAGCTATTCCTGTGGGGAAAGTATGGACCTATTGCACAAAAAAAGATCCTCCTTTATGATGCAGGTGCGAAGCCACACACAAAAAGGAGGATCTTTAACATGCATGATAATCGAAATGAACGCATTAATCAAATTTCTGAGGACACATTGGTGATTGGCGTCGACATCGCCAAGTGTGTACATTATGCCTGCGCAGTGGATGAACGAGGTAGGGAGGTCAAGAAAAGCTTCTCATTCCGTCAGTCCAGACAAGGCTTTGAAACCTTTTACGCTACCATCCTAAAGGTGATGGAATCTCATCAAAAGAAGAATGTAGTCGTTGGATTTGAACCTACCGGTCATTACTGGATGAATTTATCCTCGTACCTTACGGACCGGGGCATTCGCTTTGTTCTCGTCAACCCTCTCCATGTGAAGCAAACCAAAGAATTGGATGACAACCTACAGAGTAAAAACGATCCGAAAGACGCTCGTGTCATTGCCAAGATGATACCGCAAGGCTATTACAGTATTCCTCGTGACATGACTCCTATTGAAGCAGAGTTGCGTCATGGTTCGGCATTTAGGGCTCGTCTGAAAAAACAAGGAGCGTCGACTCAAAACCGGATCAAGCGATGGATTGATCTATACTTCCCTGAGTTTATTTCGGTTTATAAGTCCATTGGAATGAACGCCTCCACTGTTCTTTCTTCTTATCCTCTTCCGTAAGACCTTGTGAGAGAAGATCCTGAGAAGCTCTTGGAAAACCTCAGGAACCTGGGGGGTAAGCATTTCTCGGTTAAAAACCTTACTAAGCTTCTTGATGTCGCGGCCACATCTATTGGCTATCAGGAGAGTCCTGAAATGGCACGGGCAGAGATCCAAATTCTATTGACACAGATGAAGCTGCTTGAAGAACAACTGGTAAGCATAGAAAAGCAGTTAGTGACGTTGGCGAAACAGATGACAGATTTCGATCTGTTCCTTTCGGTCCCTGGTATTGGAGAAAACACCGTAGTAGAGATCCTTTCAGAAATAGGAGCCTTTTCACACTATAAGAGTCCACGCCAAATCCTAAAATTAGCGGGTCTTACGTTAGTCACCAATTCCTCGGGAAAAAAAGAAGGGAACAAGCGATTGTCTAAACGCGGGCGGAAACGGCTACGCTCCTTGATATATAAGGCGATTTTCCCGATTTTACACGCCATACCAGCGTTTCGGTCCCTGTACGATTACTATAGTGAACATCGCGAACACCCCGTCGCTAAGAAAGAAGCGTTGTTAATCCTATGTCGGAAATTGATTCAAGTCCTTCATGGTTTAAGCAAAAGGGGCGAAACATTCAATGAAGAGCGTATGGTAGCTGATATCTCCTTCTTTGGTAATCAAGAAGCTGCGTAACATCTACGCTCGCTTAATTAAAACAACCTAGACACTGAGAAGCCGGCACACACAAGACTTTCGACGATCATCTTAGATCAGTCCATGCAGGAGCATAAGCTGGCCTCTGCGTTAAGGCGAGACCCAACGAAGGAATGTGAGCACATAGATGCCAGGAGATGTGGGAGGGTGAGTCCCCCTTAACAAGCAGAGATCAAAGGTGCCCATAAGAATTAAAAAGGGGGGATTTATCCAATCTCCTGACGCAACGCGTAGGCTCGATCCCCTTTATTTTGAATAAATGATAAATGAAGGAATGAAGAAAATCCGAAAGGATATTCAAAAAAAATTTTCACCTAAGAAAAGTGTTGGGAACACCCGTCATAATAACTTTTTCCGAGGGAGTCAAGTCCCTTCCGCTCCAATCCACTCTTTATTATTGATCGTAGATATTCGTTGGAACGTACTCGTATCTTTAGTCAATCAGTATGAAAAAGTCATCTCGCTTTTATATGCGGGGGTGTGAGGATGATTGCATGTCCAGAAAACTTCGAAACATAATAAAAAGCAGCCCGGATCAGGCTGCTTTGGTTTTCTTGGCTTTTCGTTCATTCATGATCTTTCTTACTACAGGGTACACGACTGGAGCCCATTTAATCACGTTTTTAACGAGTCGTTTCATTCATGTAACCTCCTTTATACTTTCCATTTACCCGGATCGGGTATGGAGGAAACCTATATGAAAAACCTTCCATACCCAGGGTTTACTTACTTTTTGACTCTGAGATTTTCCCAAGGAAGAATCCATCGATTTCGGATAATTTACCCCTCCAGAGGATTTTCCCCTTGGAAGGGGTGGGTTTGCTGTCACCACAGTAGACCTTTGCATTTTTAAGATGGATGAAATTCGCTTCTGACGGCTGATTTTCTTCTACCGCTTCACCGGCACCAGAAAGTTCTTCACTCACTTTCTGGGCTACTTCACTTCCCTCCTCGAATGCTTCGCTTAACGTCGAGAAGTACTCGGTTGCAGAGATCATGGTACCCGTCACCACTGCTCCCTTAAGGTTCAGTGTGATATCGAGGGAGAAATCATGTTTATTGGCAGCTATTGCGAAAAACTCCAAGATACTATCCTTATCCGTATGCCCGCTCATCTGGTCACCGCTCCTTCCATTCCCTGATCATCGGTCAACTGCATCCGATTACGATAGTGTGTCGTCATCGCTGGATAGCGTTGTATCATCGTCATCGTCTTTTTTGGAAGATTTCTTTTTAGACTTTGAGGAAGATTTTTTTGTTGAACCTTTCTTCGCTTTAGATGACTTGGATTTTGTTGATTTTTTCTTGCTGGATGGTTCATCATCCTCATCCTCGTCATCTTCATCATCTTCTTCGTCTTCTTCCTCTTCGTCCTCATCCGCATCTTTAGCAGCTTTACTTTTCTTTGTGGATGTTGCTTCTTCCTTTTCGTCCTCGTCTTCTTCGTCCTCTTCTTCCTCATCCTCTTCATCTTCACTTGATTGAGTCAGTTGATTCAATTTTTCCTCAAGCTGTTGAAGTCGATTTTGCAGAGATTCATTTTCCTCTTTTAGAGCTTCATAATCCGACCCTTCCCCGCTTTCATTCACTTCTTCCTGATCTTCCTGATCCTCATCTGTTTGATCACGCTTGAACAGATTGGCGGTTGATTGTTTCAACGATACGACAGCTTTCCGTGATGTTTCTTTTGCAGAGTTCCCAATTTCCAACCCTTTGCTCTTCAGCTTCTCCTGATCGATCTTACTAAGAAGTTTTTTCCCGTTTTCAGGCGTTGCCAGGTATCCGACTGTGGCTCCAAGAAGGCTTCCGGCCACTGTGCGTGTAATCGGACCGCTCTTACGTGTCTTTTTCTCTTCTTTGTTTGATTGAGTCGTGTTTTCTAATTCAGTGTTTTTTTCTGCCATTATGGTTCCCTCCAAAATAATTATCGTTTTATGGTTTATCCGATTTTTCAAATCGGTTCTTTCAATGCGATAAGATATTCAAATGATGATTTCAACTGGTTCGCCTTCATTACACTTGGTTGAGGCGGTTCGAACTGCTAAGCTGCTTCTCCAGAGATTCCAATCGTTCGGATAACTTCCGGTTCTCTTCTTCAAGGGCTTTTGCCTGTTGGTTTTCGGCTTTGGAACTCAGGTAAGGATCATTTTCCCACCAGTCCATCCCAATTTCTTTTGCTTTATCAACCGATGCCACGATGAGACGGATCTTGATGGTCAATAGCTCCACATCTGCGATTCCGACGGTGATATCACCAGCGATGACAACACCTTTATCAAGGACTTTCTCTAACACGTCCACGATGGTGCTTGATTGCATGGAATGTTCCACCATTTCTCCTCCTCTCTTACATCAGGCTTCCTAATGGTCCAAGGTCGATGTTCAGATCCTCTGCATCAAGGCCGAAAACTTCCTTCAGTTCTTCCATTTTTTCTTCCAAGTTCATCAAAGCGACTCCGAGGTCTTCAATTTGCTGATCGGTCAGTGTACCGCCTTCCACCCTGCGCATGGCATGTCTTTCAACGATTTGCCTGAGAAGCTCCACAACCGTCAACACTAGCTGTGCCAAGCCCTGCTCTGCCTTATCGGGGTCGAAGTTAATCCGTCCACTTGTCTGGCTGGCCGGTTGCATGGATCAATCCCTTCCTTTCGTGTTCCAATTGTTCTGAAGATATGGTTTTTCGAGTGCCATTTTTATGTTGAACCAACGTTTCCACTGAAGAAATCAGCACCCGAAGATCAAGGTACACAAGGTCCACTCCGGCAATCGAGATGACCAAATCTCCTTTGATAGCAACACCTTTGTCCAAAATGATATCCAAGATGTCGATCAAAGCGACATCCTTATTCTCGATTGATTCCCTGACGGTCATATGCTCATCCCCATTCTATGAGAAACTTGAAAAATGATAGGGTGGCCATGGACCCGTTGCTTCGAATGTCCAGCCCGCTTCCTTCCACTTGCTTTCAGACTGTTTGATTTCATCAACGAACCGATCGACTCCCTCTTTCGGAAGGAAGTAGACGCTATTCCAAGCCATCTGATCGGCTCGTCCAGTAACATCCTTACCCCAGTTTTTTTTCACTGTTCCCTCGGTTGCGTATGATTTCAGCCGTTCATGAAACTCCTCGCACATACGGTTCTTTTCATTTTCAATTACTTTATTTTCAAGCTGTTCCATTTTCTTCTTTTCGAAAAACTGTCTTCCCTTAGGGAGCTGTTTGATTTCCTCCCACTTCTCCGTGATGGAGGGGTGACTGATTGTTTCTTTGAGACGTTTATCGTCACAAAAGATTTTCACATTCCATTCTTCCTTACCTTCAAGATCTTTGAAGGCGTCCTTCAGAGAGGAAAGATGATTCCCCACTTTTTCCTTCAAACTGTCTTCATGCTTATAGATCGTGCAGAACTTCAGGGGAATGATGGTGTAGCGCTTTGACATCATCAGGACCGTTTCGTGGTGGTGGAATGCCTTATCCTGCAGCCACTCCATGTCATTCTCAATCTTGTTCTGGAGGACGGACTCCGAATATTCTTCATCCGGCAGGCCACATACGATGGCTGTGATCCCATCGATATCCAACGCATAAATATCATGTTCCCCGTCGAATCCCTTCATGGTTGGGACGGGCTCAACCTCCACCTCACTTGAAGGGACCAGTGCGTACAAGTAGAGCATGCGAGCTAACCTCCTTTCTTCTTCGTTAAATCTTCCCATTGTTCCATTTCCTTTGTTTTTGCTATTTCGTAACGCATCAGAAGTTCATCTTCTTTGACTTGAAAGGCCTCTTCAGAAATCTCTCCGAGTTCGAACATCATCTGTAACTGAATCAGCTTTTGCTGGATGGTCGGCAGGTCGTAGAGCTCTTTATCTGCTTCTTCCTTGATCTTCTCACCGACCTTTATGACGAGATTCAAGGGTGCCGATACAAGTTTGTGAAGCATTAGGCTTCCTCCACCTTCAATCTGATATTGACGAAGTTATAGGCTGGCCATGGACCGCTGTAATTGAAATCCGCTTTATCCTTCCAGGCCTCATGTGCCTTGTTGACCAATTCATCGAATTCCTTTTCTTTATCCCGGTCAATCAAGAAGGCTGCATTCAGAAGCATACGCTCACTTGATGGATCATTGGCTTTTGCCGATTCAGCTGCTTCCTGAAGGGGAGCAAAAATCTCTGATTTTATCTCTGTCTGAAGGTTCTGGAATACTTTCTGAGCCATCCCACCAAGCTGGATGCGCTCATAGTAACCCGCCGATTCAGATTTCCCTTTCAGTGATGTCGACATTTTTTCAACACCGGGAGATTCTTTTACGACTGATTCCAGCCACTCAGATTTCCCGATAACTTTTAAGCCGATCTCGATTTTCCCTTTAATGGCTGGGAATAACGTTTCAAACTGCGGATAAAGGTTTTCTAGGAGTGCCTCCACGTCTTCCTTCGATCGGAATACGTTCCCGAAGCTGATGGGAACGACCGTGTCACTCTGTTCCATCACCCTGGAGATGACTTGTTGGTGCATCATAAGGTTCTCCCGTTTGGGATGATAGATTTTCTGAGGGACCTCTGCTGCCACCATGGATGCATCTTTATAGGAAATCAAAAAGATGTCCCGCTGTTCTCCTTCCAGTTCCACTTTGCCTAGATCCATTTCCCCTTCGTGCCCGATGGCACAAAAGATATAAATCCCTGTTTCTTCACTCATCTGAATTCTCCTTTGACGTCATGTTCTTGCAAGCTTCCAACACGATTTTCTTTGCCTCTTCTTCAGGATGATCGGATTCAATACTGCGGCTCAGGGAATGGGTCGTAATATCCAAACAAAGGCGCTGAAAATCCTGATCATCCCCTTGTATGGGAATGTCCTGTTCCAGTGCGATCCGCGCGATCATCAGGGAGGCGCGCAAACTTGGCCCGCCGAGTCCATCGCGGCAATGACTGCGAAGCTCTGCAATCAAATTCGTAATCTCACGAGCTTCCGAAAGCACAAGATCCACTTTCTCAGAAACGATATGGGCTTCTTCTTCACTGGTCTTGAAACCTATCGGGATCGTGATCAAGCGGTCCAGAAGGGCATCCTGTGTTTTATATACGCCTGCATACTCAGATGGGTTGCTTGTAAAGATCATCCGGAACTCAGGATGAACCCTGATGAACGGCTCCGTCCGTTTCGAACCGTAAAGGGGGATGATCCCCTCTTCCAATATGGAGAGGAAAAGGTTATTCGTTGTCGGTTCGGAACGAGTGAATTCATCGTATACAAGCGTATATCCATTTTTGACAGCTTCCAAGAGCCGACCGTCCCTCCAGTTCTCCGTGACCTGCTCATCCTTCTTGTAGACAGATCTCACGTAGTTATCCACCGTCTGTTTGCTTGAATAACCAATGAAATCCCCGATAAGATCACTGTTGTTCAGTTCGTGGTTTCCATGCATCAGCATGACCGGACGCCTTCTTTTCTTTGCCAGCGTGAGGGCGAGGGATGTCTTCCCTGTCCCGGATGGCCCCGTGAAATGGACGGGATAACCAAGCTTCAAATAACTCATTGAGCGGCTGATCAAGTCGTTGGTCCCTTCATCTTGGACATACGATTTGCTGCCTTTATGGATCTTCTGGGTTAAAACCGTCACTACCCATTCCTCCCGAATCTACATTTCCTGCCCGATGGCACTCCTGTACCTGACGTCCTTCCGTTTGAAGGAGATGACCTCCTTATCTTGATTGAGGAGGACATCATATGTTCCGAGCATTTCGTCCTTTGCGTACCGTTTCATATATTCTTTCTCTTCGACTACTTCCACCGTGAGCCTCCAGCCTTCATCTTCCGTCATTTCAACGGATGTGACCTTATGGACCGGGGCTACATGCTCTTCGAAGAATCCTTTCACACTTTTCATGATTTCAGTGATTTCCATAATGTCCTCCCAGTTTGAACGCCTGACTGCATCAGGTGAAATAGGTTAGATGCTGAACTGTGAGTTCCGTTCATTGGACTGCGTTGCCAATCCTTCTTCCTGCACTTCATCGCGAAGCAGCCCGACGGCTTCTGCATAGCGCAACCATGTATCCACACTCGCGATCACCACTCTCGCCTCGATGGTCAAGATCTCTATCCCAACAACGGAAACCCTTGCGAATGCATCGATTACGATTCCTTTATCCAAAATGCGGTCAATGACCTCTGCCAGACTGGAACTATCCGTACTTTTTTGAATCGCCATACCTAAATTCCTCCTTATGAAGTAATGGTTTTAATATCCTTGGACGATTTGATGTTTTCCGAGCTTTTGATATCCGTAGAGCTCTTGATAGACTGGGAGCTTTTGATGTTGCTGACGCCTTTTAAGTTCTTGGCGCCCTTTCCACCCCGGTCATCCGAAGAAGACATCTTTTCCTGAAATGCTTCGCCCGCTTCCTTGGCCTTTTTTAATTTTTCACGTACAGATAATAGGACATCCTGCACCTTGTCTTCTGCATTATCTGCTTTGCCATGGACTTTATCAGCGTTCTTTTCCTTGGCGTCCTCGAGCTTTCCGGATGCTTTCTTTGCTTTGGATTGGACGGTTTCTTCCACTTTTTCGACCGCTTTTTCCTTTGCCTTGTCCTTGAGCTTATCCTTTACGGATTCCGGAGCATGTTCATAGGCTTTTTTCGCCGTTTTTGTCGCTGCTTTTTTAATGGGATTCCCCACGGGATCACCTACTATTTCTTGGAGTCGACAAGTTTATTCAACATTTCTTCAATTCGTTCGAGGCGTTCATTCAAATCCTGATTATCTTCTTTGATCTGCTTGATTTCGTCGTTTTGGGATTCCTTCTCACCCGAATCCTTTTTATCGATCAGCTTATTCTTCAGCGGGGAAAGAACCCCACTGTCCATCTTGTTGAAGTATCCTGAAGCCGTTTGTCTAAGGGAAATCATCGCCTGCTCTGTGACGAACTCTTGGGCCGTCCTTCTCAGTTCCTTTGTAGCGGCCTTCATCAGTTCTGATTTACCAAGGCTCGCTGCCATCTTTTTTGTGGTACCCGGATTCGAGAGCAAGCCCAGCCCGGCTCCGACCACTCCGCCGATGATGGCATATTGCATTGATCCGTTCGCGTTTTCTTCTGTTGATTCAGGCTGCTTTTTCTTCTCTTCGGTTTGATTGTTACTTGCCATGCCCATCCTCTTTTCTGTTCGTAATTTTGGAATATTTCAGATACTTCTTTACACGCTGAATGATTCTTTAGATGTTGTCCTATTCTCGAGTCCTTCTTTTTCCACTTCATCCCGCAGAAGACCCACGGCTTCCGCGTACCGAAGCCACGTATCAACACTGGCGATAACCACCCTGGCTTCCACGGTGAGGATTTCTATGCCGACCAGCGATACTCTTGCGAAGGCATCGATTACAATACCTTTATCCAATATCCGATCGATCACCTCTGCCAGGCTCGAACTGTCTGTGCTCTTTTGAATACTCATTCAAACTGACC
Source organism: Rossellomorea marisflavi (assembly GCF_009806575.1). Taxonomy (NCBI): domain Bacteria; kingdom Bacillati; phylum Bacillota; class Bacilli; order Caryophanales; family Bacillaceae; genus Rossellomorea; species Rossellomorea marisflavi. The sequence goes on from NZ_CP047095.1 coordinate 4,188,384, forward strand.
CTCCAATTCGTTTTTACACAAGGTAGCTATTCAATTTAGTCGGTGTTTACCTCTATTCCAACCATTGCTAAACCAGAAAATAATGGGTAAAGACTATTTCAGATGCATCTTTTGGCGAATCTAGTCGACATGTAATATTCCACGGCAGTCAAACCCTTACGAATACTCACACTCTTGTTTTTTCTATCTTATATATTACAAATGTGTTACAAATATCAATAATCAACTTTCCTGCTCACTGAATGGGCTTATCCTGTTAAACGCCTCTATCACCAACCATTTTGACAACAATAAAGAAGGCTGCACCCAAAAGGATGCAGCCTTACTTTCATTTATTCATTTGTGATAAGAAATCGCCCAGAAGATCGTCGAGACTCTCTTCTTCAGATTCATTCACTACCGGTTCTTCTGGTTTCATCGCACTTTCCCAATCGAATTGATCAAGATCCTCATCCGATGAAGCAGGATGGGATTCTTCAGCCGGAGCCGCTTCTACCTCAGGCTCGAAAGTGGCACCAGCCGCCTCTTCCTGAAGGTAGAGCGCCTCGTCTATATTGAGGGAGCTGCTGTTCAAGGATGCGAGTAAAGAAGCTGTCCTAACAGGATTCGACAGCAACTGATATACAATACTGCCGAGCAGTGCCTCCGAATGCTCATGCTTCAACCAGTCCCGTTGTGACTTATCAAGCCCTTTCGGCAGGGGGATCGTGATGGCTTCCCGCTGTTTGGATAGGTTCTCGTTCACTCCGTTGACGACCAGCTCAGCGATGCGGCTTGAGAAATTGCGCCTCTCCGTTTCTTTTAGTCTCTGAAGATGTTTCAATATGTGATCCGGAGTATCCGAAGGAATCCTGAAGGTAATCGGTTGCCCTCTCGACATCCCTTTTTCGTTCATATCATCACCCTATTTTGATTTCGCCAGTTTTTGTTCTTCTTTCACTTTATCGGCTTTTTCGCTCTTTCTTACATAGTCAGAGATGAGCTTGTAGTAAGCTTGGACCATCATCCAGATACTCTCTTTCTCATCCTCAAAGAAGTCGATGTTATAGCCATCGAGATTATTGTTCAACGTCTTGATATATTCCTTCAGGACGCTTGAACCGCCCCCGATGAAATAGCAGATTTCCGTTTGGGAATTCTTTTGCCACATGTTTCTAAGATGACGGTATTGCTTCTTGGCCAATTCAAGCATGATCCGATCTACGATATCGTGGACGCTTGTACGGCTTCCCTTCACCATGATGTGATTGCGGTCGCTTTTCTTCGTGATGATTTCTACGACGTCGCGCCTGCTGTCAAGCTCCACACCATGACGTGAGCGGATTTCTTCCCTGATCAGCTCGAGTGATTCAGATACCCCAAGATTGAATCCTTGGGCTTTGTCATCGTCGACTTTGCGGTCTTTAATGACGGCGATATCAGTCGAGAGACCTCCTATATCCTGAATCAGGATGCGCTTATCGATCAGTTCTTTATTAATAATGTTTCCGTTGTTATCCATTACCAGGTTGATGAACGCTGCGAAACCTTCCGGATACACCTTCACTTCATCAAAACGGATATTGACCTTCACACCTTGATACTGAGGGGTGACCAGGAATTCCACCTGATGAACGGATCCAAGAAGTTTTGAGCGGTATCCGACATCCTTCCCTTCCTTTACTTCACGGAGCGGAAGTCCGGTACCAAGCGTATAATTTGCTTCAATTACTTTATTATTCTTTTTAAATCCATCGTGTGCTGCTGCATCAAGCGCAAGGGAAGCGAAGAGCATGACGAGCGTTTGATCTTCTTCCGATTTGCTGCTTCCTGGATCAAGTTCTGTTGAGTTCGTACTTTTCGTTGCGAGATTTCCTACACGATAGATTGCGTTATTATCTTTGAGAGTAGGGGAGTGGACACGGATATGTATACCGTCTAGTGGGCTTTGAGCGTCCAGCTCTTCAATTCCGATGATAGGACGATCTTCAATATCCCTTGCAATGACATTAGGGATGTTTACTTCTGATTCCAATTTACCAAATACACCTTTAAGAGAGTCGTTACCTACATCAATTGCGGCAATACGAGTCGTTGTCATACTAGCCATCCTTTCTCGAGTAAGAATTTGTAAAATTAGCACTCTTACTTTCAGATTAATGGATAGAAGAAGCGCGGTCAATCCTACTTTCTATCTTTAATTCTGGAAGAAGCATCCTGCGTTTGTTTACAATTTTGCATCGTTGTATACGTTTTTCGTACACATGTTTTCATATCAACTTGTATACCACTTTGTATACTTGTATACATTTATGAATACAATTGTGTACATTTATGTAAACATGTAAACTTATTTGTTTACATGTAGTGCGTGGAAGTTTTTTCATTAAAAAGGAAAAGCTATCCTTTCTTCCTTTTACCGAAAATCAGTTTCCATTCCCCATAATCTTCGGTTAAAGAGATTCCCCTCCAACCTGCATTTAGCAAATCCTGTTGTTCCTTGAATTCCTTCATGGATACTTCCTTAAAAGGAGGAAGTATCTCAAACTCCTCCTAGAGATTCTTGACGAAGATGTATCGCCAATTGCCTCCGTATTTTCGTTTAAAGCCGCCAATGGCCAGTCCCTGATTAAATTTATCTTTTAAACTTGGAATATTGTATGGGGCAACGGTACAGCAGACATACTTAAATTCATCCCTACGGCTCTTCAGTTCTTCCATGATCAGTTGGCCTAGGAGTTTCTGCAATCCATTGCCGCGTACATTCTCCGATACAAGAGAGATCTCCTGATACACTACTTTTGGCCACTCCGAACGTGGAATCCCCACATCATTGCCCAAGTGATCTTCATCGATGGCAGGAAATAAGACCGCTCTTGCTCCAACGAGCTCACCTTCGACATAGACCCCCAAAATCAACCCGTTTCCAGCCAGAATATGGTCGAACTCCTCTTCAGAGAGAGGCTGAAGGATGGCAGGTTCCTTCAATGCAGATCGGACAGATTCCTGTAAGGAGAGCAGTTCCCCACTCCCCTCCCCTGGTATCACCTTTACTAGAAAGGGGATATGTGATGTTTTTAACGTCCCTGAGTATACGATCCTCAATTTGATTCCTCCCATTTTTCACAACCTCACTCCAGTGTAGTAAAGATTCAGTATGGTGAATAGTCGACATAGAAAATCATCTACATCAAGTCAACAAAAGAAGCCCGCCGTAAAGGGGTGCAAACCCTTTACGACGGCCTTCTTTTGAATTATTGAGCTGTATACCCACCATCAATGACAACGGCTTGTCCTGTGACGCTTTTTGCTTGATCACTTGATAAGAACATAGCGTAATCTGCGATTTCTTTCACATCCAACAGACGTTTTTGTGGAACGAGCGGGTAGATTACTTCTTCAAGGACCTTTTCGACTGGTACGTTCCTTGAGCTTGCGATATCCTTCATTTGTCCACGAACGAGCGGAGTGTCAACATATCCCGGACAGATGGAATTGACGGTTACACCATCAGCTGCGGATTCGAGTGCTGCTACCTTCGTAAGCCCAATGACACCGTGCTTGGCACTATTATAGGCTGCTTTACCTGCAAAGCCGATCAATCCATTGATGGAAGAGATGTTGAGGATACGTCCGAACTTCTGCTCTTTCATAATGGGAAGGACGTGTTTAATGGCGACAAACGGTGCCGTCAGCATGATTTTTATCATCAACTCAAACTTTTCTGTCGGGAATTCTTCAATTGGGGACACGTGTTGAAGACCGGCATTGTTGATGAGAACATCAATGCGGCCATATTCTTTATGGGCTGCCTGGATCATATTCTTAATGTCTTCCTCGCTTGTCACATCTGCTTTCAAACCAATTGCTTCATATCCAAGATCTTTTAATTCCTGCGCTGAAGCTTTGACACCCTCTTCGTTAAGGTCGGTCAATACGACTTTACTTCCATTTTCGGCGAAGGTTTTACCGATTTCGTATCCAATTCCACTTGCTGATCCTGTGATGACTACTACTTTGTCGTTTACCATGATTCAAACACTCCTTGTTGGTTAGATATCTGTTTTCTTTTACCCATTTTTACCTTTTTCCAATACTTACAGTCTGCTTTAGATGATGCCGAGAGACGCCATGATGATGGCAACGATGACGGCAATCGTCGGGATGATCAACCCTACGATGAATACGTCTTTGTAGGTTTCCTTGTGCGTGACGCCAGTGACTGCCAGAAGCGTCAAGAGGGCGCCATTATGAGGCAGGATGGATGCTCCCGAGGCAATGGATGCCATGCGGTGGAAGGCTTCAGGGCTGATGCCCGATGACTGGGCGAGTCCTGAATAGGTATCGCCCAGTGCCTGCATGGCGATTCCCATCCCGCCGGAGGCTGAACCTGTAATCATGGCAAGTACCTGTACGATCAGGGACTCTGAAATCAAGGGATTATCTGAAAAGCCAAGCAGGACATCGGTGATTCTGTCGAAATCCGGAACACTTGTCACAACTGCCCCGAATCCGACAGCGGCACTTGTGTTGATGATGGCCATGACCGACCCCTTTGCCCCTTCATTTACAGACGGAATGAACGCCTTATACTGCTTGGCATTCAGGATGAGAATCAAAAGGGTCCCTGACAGCAAAGACGGAATGGGATCCCATTTCACACCGTTCAACAGGATGACGACGACTAAAAGTGGTAACAGGGATAAGATCCAATGTGGCAGAGGGCCATCTTTCTCCACTTCTGTTGAGTTTTTAGGTGCGATAAAGTGCAAGCCCGAGGAGGCGAGTCGTTTCTGTCTCCAGGTGAGCCAGAAATATCCCCCCACTGCCATGACGATGGTCGCCCCGATACCCATGAACGTTCCTGCCATAGGCGTCGTTCCGAACGTTTTCATAGGTATCAGATTCTGGATCTGCGGTGTTCCCGGCACTGACGTCATGGTGAACGTGAATGCACCAAGTACGATGGTCGGGGCAATGAGGTTGCGGGTGATATCGGCTTTTTTGAATAGAGCCAATGCAATCGGATAGATGGCGAATACGACCACGAAGAGGCTGACGCCCCCGTACGTAAGGACTGCGGAAGCGACGAGCACGCCGAGGATGGCCCTCTTTTCACCGATGATTCTGGTGATTTGGAAAGCAACTGATTTCGCCGCTCCCGTGTCTTCCATCAGTTTTCCGAATACGGCTCCAAGAAGGAAGATCGGGAACCACTTCTTTGCGAAGTCGACAAAACCTGACATATACGTGTCGGTGTATGCGTCCATCAGATCAAGGCCGCTTAACAGTGCGACGATTCCCGCGACGATGGGGGCCACCCAGATGATGGACCAGCCTAAATATGCGAAAAACATCAGCAGTGCAAGGCCGATGATGATACTTAACAATGAATTTCACCTTTCTTTCAAGGACCTTGGTCCTGTTCATAAAATAGACACAAAATGAATGCATTAGAAATTTTACTCCTCCCATTTCGATAAGTAAAATGAATTAATACTATAATTAGTATGCATAATATTTATATAAAACGGAGGCGAGTTCCCATAGATATCCGTCAACTCACCTACTTCAACGAAGTAGCCAAACATAAAAGCTTTACCAAAGCATCACGGGTCCTTCACCTGTCCCAGCCTACCCTCAGCAAGATGGTGAAAGGCCTTGAGGATGAGCTGGAAATGGAGCTTATCGACCGGTCATCCCGGCAAATCCAGCTGACAGAGGCCGGACAGATCGTCTATGAACAATCAAGCGTCATCCTTGAATCACTCGACCATCTGTCCACTCACCTGTATGATCTGATGCACTTGAAGAAAGGGAAAATCAAAATTGGAATCCCACCGTTGATCGGGTTCCTATATTTCCCCAAGCTGATCAAGTCATTTAAGAATCAGTACCCCGATATCGAGATTCAGCTGATCGAGCATGGGGCCAATCAGGTGACGCAAGAGGTGAAGGACGGTCTTCTCGATCTTGGGGTCATCGTCATGCCCCTTGATGAGGATTCACTCGATATCATTTCCATCATCGAAGAGCGGTTGCATTTGTTTGTTCATTCGGATCACCGGTTTGCAGCTCGTGAATCCATCACGATGAAAGAGCTGGAGGAAGAAGAGTTCATCTTATTCAGCGAAGGATTCACTCTTCATGATCGCGTAATCGAATACTGCAAGGAAGCTGGATTTAGCCCGAAGATTGCCTACGAGAGCTCACAGTGGGATTTTATCAACGAAATGATCGGAGAGAATCTCGGGGTGTCCATCCTTCCCCAGTCCCTAACGAAGAAACTGAAGACCTCTTCCGTCACTTCTGTCCCCATCAAGTCTCCCGGGCTGCCTTACAAGTTGGGTGTTGTAACGAAGAAGGGAAGGTATGTATCCTTTGCGTCCAAGAAATTCATTGCGCATATGAATAATCATTTCTCTCATTCATAAACTTCATATATCGTATAATATATATGTATTTTACTCATAGTTTCTCCTGCGTTATCGTAGTAGGTGCAGATCACAACAGGAGGGATTCAACATGAGTAAGTACGAAGCCGGACTGGAAAAACTGATGGAATACACCCTTTCAGGCAATAAAGACGTTCCCAGCCACCTTAAGATCTCAGAGGACTTGGAGAGCATCGCACCTGATGTGGGGAAATACATTATTGAATTCGCATATGGAGACATCTACTCACGCTCCGGTTTGACGAACCAACAGCGCGCATTGATCACGATTTCGTCGCTTGTGACCCAAGGTACGGAGCCTCAATTGGAGCTTCATATCAATACGGGCCTGACGGCAGGACTGACGGAAAAGGAAATTGTAGAAGCTATCATCCATTTGATCCCTTACACAGGCTTCCCGCGCGTGCTCAACGCCCTTGAAGTGGCCAGGAAGGTCTTTGCCCTGAGAAAAGAAGAGTAACACTCAGAGCGCCCGTTCATCGGGCGCTTTTTTCATTCCACAGGCATCCGTTATTGTATAATGATGGAAGGGGTGAGGATCATGAATCATAATTATGTACTTCATGAGTGGGGAAAGGATTTTCATTGGGAAGGAACGGGACAGATGTCCATAAAAACCTTCAGACGAGGGCGTGCTCTCTATGAAGCGAACGGTGGCTTCTACAGCGTGGAAGAGAATCGATATCTGCTCGTGAATGAGGGCGAATATTCCCTCCATATCGAGGAAGAGGAGCCTGTTGAATCATTCTGCCTCTTCTTCCGATCAGGCTTTTATTCAGAAGTGTCTCGGACGTTGGAAGCCTCCCAGGACCAACTGCTCACAGATCCTTTCAAACCTGTTGGAGAAGATGGATTTTTTGAAAAGACCTATCATCTCGGGCCACGTCTTGAGAAGATGCTTAGACTGACGAAGCACGCCCATCACGACAGGGAACTTGAAGAATCCTTTTATTCCGTCATGGAAGCCATCCTGGCCGATCAAACCACTGTTCCTCAAGAGCAGGAGCGTTTATCTTCTTTAAAGCGGTCAACACGTGAAGAACTATTCAAAAGGCTCAGCAGGGCCAACGAATACATACGAGCCTACTGTCATACAGCCCTCAACCTTGAAGACATAGCGCGCGTTGCCTGTCTATCTGCCAATCACCTGCTCAGAAACTACGGGCAATTGTTCGGTGTCACGCCAAAACAACACCTGATGATGTACCGGATGGACAAAGCCAAACTCCTCCTGAAAGAATCCTCTAAGTCCTACACAGAGATGGCTTATGATCTCGGATTTTCAAATTCAGCATCCTTCAGCCGTTCTTTTAAGCTCCATACAGGATTATCACCCAGGCAATATTTTAAAAAAGGTGATTTTTGATAAGTATTGGCGGCGAAAATCAATTACGATGGTGGAAACACACGAAAGGTGGACATAAAATGATCAAATCAGTCGGACAAGTCGGGATCCCCGTCAAGAACATCGAGAGGGCGACAGCCTTTTATCAGGGAACCCTGGGACTCCCGCTTCTCTTCCATACGGATACAATGGCCTTCCTGCAATCAGGGGACGTAAGGATCCTCCTCACCTTGCCGGAAAAGCAGGAATACGACCATCCTAGCTCCGTTGTGTATTTCAATGTGGACATTACGCGTACTGCTTATTTGGAGTTGAGGAATAAAGGCGTGGAAGTCTCCGGGGAACCACATGTGGTGTCCAAAATGGGGGAAATTGAGACGTGGATGTGTTTTTTCAAGGATTCTGAAGGGAATACGCATGCATTAATGAGTGAAGAAAGAGCTGAATAGCATATGTATAGCACGAAAAAGCCGGGAATCCTGAATCGATTCCCGGCTTTTTCATATTCGATTACGCTTTTATCATGTTCTGACCTGCACGTGCCCAGGCAATCATCACCGCGATGAGAAGCAGGAGACAGATCCCTGCAAAGATGATGATGAGGAGAGACAGAGAGGATGATTTTTCCCCCTGCTCTTCCAACGAGCCCAATTTGGCCGTTTCGGTTTCACTGAAGAGCTTCAGATTATCGGCTTTTGCCTTGATGGTATTCGTATCTTTTTCCGTTCCTTGAAAGAGGGCATCCAATCGCTCTTCAGATGTTTCACTCCCGGCACCATCAAAGGTCAATCCCTTCTGCTCTTCAGGAATGGTGCTCCGTTCGTTGTTATACAGATTCCTTTCATGAATCAGGTCTGTATTTTTCCGGAACTTATTATCCTGATAATCATTCGGGACGAGATCTTCAATATCCGTATTGGCAAGTACCGGAGCCCCTGTGAAGAGGAGGCTTGCGAGAATGGCCACCAGAAGGATTTTAGCCTTCATAGGCTTCATCACCCTTGCCGCCCCCTCCATGCCCCTTATTGCGTCCCAGGAGCACTTGTAGGACGACAAGTGCCGCCAGGATGAGGCCCATGATGAGAGCGGCCTGTCCGAACTTGGAATCCGTGCCGTATTGAATCGATAGATACACTGTCGACATCGGATCTTTAAAGCTGAAGTTCGGCGTTGAAAGGGCGAGAAGCGGCGTGACAAACAGAGCGACGATCGCGACTGAGATGAACCAGCCCAGGAGGCGATGAGTGACAAAGCCCATCCGGACCAGTCCTGAACCTGTCAGGAGGAGCAGGATGGTGAATACCGTCCACTCCACTTCGCGCGATTCTCCAAGGGAATAGATATCGAGTCCGTAAAGACTGATCAGGAATCCTACAATCAAATTCAGCAGGAGGAACAGCACTCCCTGGAGCCAGAGCGGTACACGCTGGAAGTAATAGCTTGTATAGCCGATCATAAGGCTCGAGATCAGGATGATGAACAGGATGACGACCGGAGGAATCACGCTGTCTTTCTTCTCCTGAGGTACGTCTCCATTCACCTTCAGTGGATTGGTAAGGAAGTCATATACGTATCCGTTGGATTGACCGTCAACAAATGCGTTCCCGAGGATGCTGAATACATCATCACGCACCATTTGCGTGGATGCGACATTCGTCGCCCACTTGTTGTTCAGCGTATCGGCATCATTTTGTACGTTGGCGACATTGGATTGCAGATCGGTCGTATAGGATACAATCGTACTTTGATTGTCCTGCACATTCGTCAGGAACGAATGGATCGTCTTGACTTCACTCACAACCTGCTGCTGATTTCCGACGACTTCAGTGCCTGATGCACCATTGTTCGGAGTCGGAGCGGTTTGTTCAGGCTGCTGGATGCGCTGAAGCACTTTCCCGGCATCCTGGCTGATGGCGTTTAGGTTTTCTGTGAGTTGTTTTTGGTTATTATTGAGGGTTTCATTGTACTCTGCCATGAAGACGGTAAATGAATCCTGAAGGGTGTTGAGTCCATCCTGGGTGGTAAGAAGCCTGTTCGTATTCATGTCTTCCCACATGGCTTTTTCCCCATCGGTTACAGAAAGGATCCCCATGACTTCATTTCGTACATTTTCATCATCCAGTACGGTCTTCTTCACTCCATTTTCCTGGAGCATCCCGTTCAATACAGCTTCATACTGATCCAAGTAAGCATAGTATTTGATCAAGTCCATGAGCTTATAATTATTGATGCCCCTTGCGAAATAGCCGCCAAGCTCTTCTTTTCGTTTAGAGGACAGGGCCGGTGACTGAAGGATGGATGCTTCCTTGGCATCAATCTCTCCGACGATATTCATGATGTTGTCCGAGAACATTTCCAGCTGTTTCGTCAGGATGTCATTATTCTCGTTCAGTTCTTCGATATGCTTTTTCAGCGATTCTTTATCGGCAAGCAGTCCGGTAACCTTTGCTTCGAGCTCTTTGATGCGCTCACCGAGACCGCTGTTCTGATTGGTCAATGCCTCTACTTCTTTAAGAAGCTTATCCACTTCTTTCTGAAGGGGATTTTCTGTGTTCGTGTTCTTTTGGTCGAGGCTTGACTTTACCCCGGCCAGGCGCTCACCAAGGGGTACCAGCTTTTGAATAGCCTCGGTCAACTGTTCAGGAGTTGGTACTTCCTCCCCGGAGAGTATTCCTTGAATGGCTGCCATATCTGCGGAAATTTCATTAAGCTGTGCAATTTCCGGAGTCAGGTCAGGCGGGACAGGTGCAGAATCTCCCGGTTTTCCCGGTCCATTTCCATTTCCAGGGTTTTCGCCGTTGCCTTCACCTGGTGCATCAGGGTTTCCTGGATTGCCTGGATCCTCATTCCCCTCTTCATCATCGGATTCCTCAGGCATTTCAGGCTTCACCGGTGGATCAAAGATCACACCGTCCCCCTCGGAAATTTTATTGTTCCATTCCTGGATCGTCCCCTGCAGATTATCCAGTTTCCTTGTATCCTGCAGTTGCTGGTAATAGTCCAATACTCGGTCCTGGAAGCTGTAGAAATCCTGAACTTGGCGATCGACCTCAGCCATTCGGTTCTCTTTCAGCGCAGCAAACGCATTCTGGTTGTCCTTCATTTTTGCATTCAGCTGCTCCATGCCGTTATCGATTTGACTGCCCTGCTGTCCGAACAGCTCTTTTTGCTTCATATACATCGGCTGGGCGTTTTGAGTAGACTCGTCGATCATTTGTACCGACTGGGATTGCACCTCGGCAAGGAGCTGCTTTTGGTTATCCTGGTATTCCCGGTACTGGTCGACGTACTCAACGAATTGAGTCAGCCTCTCCTGGAAGGACTCGAGGGTATTTTCCTGTTCAGGCACACGGCTGTCTGCCTGTTTGATGGACTCCTGGAGCCCGAGAAGCATGTTTTGTTGCTGTTCGATCTGGCCGGCAAGATCCTTGGACGATGGCTTGTAGAAAGCAAGCATCGTTTGCTGGAAGGTTTGCTCCTTTTCAAGGATTTGATCGAACTCATCTCGGACATTTTCCATATCCGCAGATACGTAGTTCCAGTAGAGGGTGGACATTTTGTTGTTCACTTTTTTACTGGCCGTTTCAATTTCACGTAGGACCCTTTCTTTATTCACTGAATTCAATTGGGTTTGCACTTTGAAGTTCAAATTGGTTTTAACCGGTCTTTCTTCATCATAGGTCATGATCTTTTCAGAAAAGTCGGAGGGGATGTAGACCACTGCATCATATTTCGATGTTTCAAGGCCGTTCTCACCCGCACTCCTTCCGACGACCGTCCATTCATAAGAAGACTCATCACCGAGTAATGATGTGACGTCGCCCCCGAACTGCAGGGATTCCCCGTCCACTTCAGTACCCGCATCTTCATTGACGATGGCAATCGATTGGGTGGCATTCTTCTCTACCTTCAGAGGGTTATCACCGACAGAACGAAAGAAGAGTAACGGTGTGGCCAGGATCATTAAGATGGCTACCAAAAGTTTGACCATGCTTACTTTCTGTGTCATGCGAGTACTTTCCTTTCTGTTACCATGAGTGGTATTTGTAATTTGATTTCCTTGCTATTTTCGACATAGTAGCCGAAGCCCGGTTGAATATCGGGTTCCTTTCGGTCATAGCTGAGCGTATAAAGGGTCTGCTCGGACTTCTTCATCAACACGATGGCCTGTCTGATCTGCTTCAACTCGGTGGTGAGTGCGTCATACCCTTTGGACAACTCATTATTGCTGCCGCTCATGATGATATAAAAGCCCAGGTGGGAGTAATTCTTCATGCATTTGACGATGCGATCCTGCAGTTTGGTATCCACATTCTGAAGGAATCTTCCATACCCGTCCGCCATGAGATAGATTGGCGGGAATTGGGGAAGGGAGTTTCCGTCGGTGATGGACTGGTTGTATTGTTCTTCCCTTGCAGCGAAGATCTCTTCGGCTTTCGTCAGCCAAATATCGATATGCTCGCGGTTTTCCATATAAACCACCTTGTCCTCTTTCATCATGTGGATAAGACCCCTGTCGATGGAATCGAAAATGGCCAGATGCTCCGTATCCTGTTGAAGGATCGTATTGGCCATCACCTTCAAGACGTTCGTCTTTCCTTTTTGGGCTTGTCCGAGGACGAGGCAGTGCTTGGTCTTCTGGAAATTGACATAGACCGGTTTGACCGTCTCTTCGTTCAAGCCTACAGGCAGCAGTCCCTGTCGCTGGGTTTGGTCTGTATACTGTGTGAAATTGACCATGGTCAGTTCTGTTGGAAGCATCGGAACCGGTTCTGGAAGGCTCATACCGGAATATTTCTCCCGCAGGAACTGGACGTCTTCTTTTAACCGGTTCAATTGTTCATAGTCATCCTTCCCTTCTGAAGGGAGGAAGATCTGGGAGAAGAAGGCTGTGTCCTTTTTGACGATGGCACGGCCCGGAATGGCTTCCGGTTCGAAGTCGACGCGCCCAACCAGGGTCTGGGTCTCCGTTTGGTCCATCAGATAATGAGCAATCTTCGTCTTCAGGTTATTCATCAATGATTGACGGACGGAGTTCACCCGGGTCGCTGTAAGAAGCATATAAACCCCGAGGGATTGGCCGTCCCTCGCCAGCTGATTCATCTGTATTTCAAAGTCCATCATTTCATCTTTGACAATGTCATAATTATCGATGGTCACGAAGAGGAGGGGCAGCTTCTCTTCGCTGACCGTGTTGTACATCTTGATGGAGCTTACCTCTTTTTGCTGGAATAACCGTTTCCTGTTGGCCATTTCTTCATCCAGGATCGACACGAATTTTTCAATCTTCCTCTCCTGATCAATGAGGAAGTAATCGGCCGTGTGAGGAAGCTGTTTCAATGGGAGAAGCCCCCCATTGCCGAAGTCGAGGAGATAATAGTGAACCTCTTCTGGCGTTAAGCTCCTGGCCATCCCCATGAGGAGCGTGATGGCCGTTTGCGTCTTCCCGTAGCCTGATGATCCGAAGATGCCGACATTGCCGTCCTCGACCACTGTATACCAGTAAGGCGATTGACTTTGTTTCTCCGGCTCATCGATCGTTGCCAGGAAGACCTGGTTTTCTTTAGGCGAGGTCTCCCTCGGCAAGTACAATCGATCAGCCAATGGCGGCAGCCAAGGGCTCTGGAGTTTCTCGATATTCATCGCTGACTGCATCTCTTCGATGCGATCCACGACGGCGTCGATCTCTGATTGCACATCTTTTTGACCACCCGGGCTGGATGACACTTCGGATAGAGGAATGAGGCCAAGGTCGGTCACGATGGCCACCTCATCTTCCGCTTCATAGGAATCCTCCTGATACGGTGCACCGCTCCATGCCGATTGGAATAGATCGTATACTTCATTATTTCCGACTTGGAGATAACCACGGCCCGTCACGGTAATGGCAGCTGCATCGGAATTTTTAAGGATTTCTCGACTATCTTCCGAGTTCTGTACTTTCAATGCCACCCTGAACCGGGCATTACTCCAGATCTGATTATCGATGACCCCTCCAGGCTTTTGAGTCGCCAGGATCAGGTGGACACCGAGGCTCCGCCCGATACGGGCAGCGGAGACAAGCTCCTTGATGAAGTCAGGTTCTTCGCTTTTCAACTCTGCAAACTCATCGGAAATGAGGAAGAGATGCGGAAGCGGCACTTCGGTTTTTCCTTGCTTATATAAACGGGTGTAATCATTGATATGATTGACTTCATATCGGTCGAACAGGCGCTGGCGCCGCTTCAGTTCACTTTTGATGGAAGCAAGGGCGCGGTTACTGAAGTTCTTGCTCCCTTCGATATTGGTGATGGTCCCCAACAAATGCGGAATATCCTTGAACGGCTGCGCCATTCCCCCACCCTTATAGTCGATGAGCAGGAAGGCCACCTCATGTGGATGGAAATGGACCGCGAGTGAAAGGATATAAGTTTGCAGGAACTCACTTTTCCCTGATCCCGTGGTACCTGCAAGGAGTCCATGGGGGCCATGTGCCTTTTCGTGAAGGTTCAACTCCACGAGGTCTTCCTTTCCTTTCAGTCCCACCGGTACGGCGAGGGACTTGGCCGATTCCCTCGTCAGCCAGTTTTCCTTGATCGGAAGCTGCTGAACGTCGTTCGTTCCGAGCATCCCCAGGAACGACACACTTGTCGGGATTGAATTGGTCATCCCGATCTGATGGTTCAGTGTCCTTAGCATGCGGGCATAACGCTCATTGCCTTCCCGGTCGTAAGCATCCAATTTGAACGGGATCTTGACCGCTTTCTTCTTCTGAATCAAGATATCCCCCTGCTGATCATTGATGTACCGGACAAGGGTATGGATATTTTCCGACAGGCTCTCCTTTGCTTCCGCCGCGAAAATGACGGACATCCCGAGATGGGCATACTCCCCTTCAAGATACTGAAGGATTACGTGGTCGGAGATCAGCTGATGGTTCGTGACGATGAACACATAGTGGGGTGAATAGATCACCTTTTCCTTTGCATCATCGTCTATATCCCTTTCCCTCAACACTTCATAGATGGAAGACAGAATCTGATCGCGGGTCTTTTCGTTATAAATGAAGCCTTTGGCATAGGATTGCGGGAGTTGGAAATGGGGCAGATATTTCATCCATTCCCACTCGCCGTATTCTTCTTCGTCAAAAATGAACACGAAGCGAAGATCATGATAGCTGTGGAAAAAGGCAAGCTGTCCGACCATCTGATGAATTTCGTTCTTGTAGACGGCTTCCTTCCCGATCAAGCCGATTGCCCCTAGGCTCAGTTCTGCTTTGACGGGCAGATGGTCGATCTCACTATAGACTTCTTTCATTTTTTGAGATTGCTCCAATAGATCATCCATTTCCCGGTTGGCCATATCGCTTGAGCTCAACGAAATAGTGTAACTTGCGGGAACCTTCCCTGTCCCAAGGCGGAACTCAAGGAAGTCGGGGCTGTCAAGGGTCCTTTCCCACAAACGGTCAGAGAGCTCTTCCGTCAGGTACTTGATCCGTTCATACGACGGATAATGGAACTGGAGCACATCGGTCTGCTTCTCGGCGAGGTCCTGGAGCTCCTGCCGTTTATTTTTCAAATAGCTCGTATATACGCGCTCCCGCTTTTCTTTCGCCTTTTTCCTTGTTGATTTATCCTTGAAGAACTGAACGGTGGACGTAATCAACGTCGTGGTGAACATGACAAGCGAGATGATGATGAAGATCCCCCTTGGAATCACAAGGGCAAT
Organism: Rossellomorea marisflavi; assembly: GCF_009806575.1. Taxonomy (NCBI): domain Bacteria; kingdom Bacillati; phylum Bacillota; class Bacilli; order Caryophanales; family Bacillaceae; genus Rossellomorea; species Rossellomorea marisflavi. Next base: position 4,203,870 of record NZ_CP047095.1, read on the forward strand.
GAAGCCCATTACAACAAGCATGACAAGCGGCGGCAGGATGATGATCCACAAGCTGCGTCCAGAGTCATCAGATTCCTGGCTTGGGAACGACAGCTGCACTTTTTCTTCGGGAAGGTCATAGACCATCCGGGGCGTCCGACGATAATTCGGATACTTCTTCTTCATCTCGGACAACGGCCGACGGGACTCGGGCAGATCAATCCCCATCTCCCCTACTCCATGGATAGAGATCAGATCATCCTCCAACAAGGAGATGGTCACATAGGGGGTGAAGATCATATCTCCCGTGCGGATCTCCGTTTTTTTTCTGATCCGCTCCCCGTTCAAATAAAACGATCCGGAGTCTGGATGCAGCACCCATCGTCCGTTCTCCCCCCTGTACCATTCTCCCGATACTCCCTCATGATGGGGGATAGCGATATGCACACCCTTCCGAGAACCTATGAACATCTCTTCCAAATGACCGATGAAGTACACATTGTCTTCTTCCGCAAGCGGGGCTATGAGAATGGAAAGTTTCTCACTGCCAGCCTGGCACGTCCATTCCTTTCCGGGCTTGATCTCTTCTTCCAAATCTCCTTTGATCCGGAACGATGAACCGAGCTTTTCAATAGACAGCGTTTGCCATTCGGTAGGGAGGGAAGGAAGGGTCACCGAATCCGTGAGATCGCGCCCGATCGTTACCGTTTCCCTGTCCGTATTGATTCTGTAGTACTGGTACTGTTCCTTATATAAAATCCACAGGGCATACATTCAATCACCCACTCAGTCTGTTTTTTTATCATCTTTCTTCTGCTGATCTTTTTTCTGGTCTTCTTTTTTCTGATCGTCAGCTTTAGGGGCCTCTTTTTCTTTCTGTTCGGCATCCTGTTCTTCTTGAGGAGCAGCATCTGCTTCCTTCGCCTGCTCTTCCTCAGCCGCTTTTTCTTCCTCAAGTTTCTTCATTTCTTCTTCGTACTCATTGATTTCACTTTCAATATCGTTCAGCTTTTGCTGTCTTTCTTCACTGTCCAGCTCGCTATCGGACTTCACCTGTTCGCGATACTTAAGCAGGCCAAACAGGATCAGATCCCGGTCTTCGAGGAAACGGGCTGTATCAAGGGCTTCCTTCGCCTTTCCGCGTCCGATGTTGATCCAGTACTCGTAGTACATGGGGTCGGACTGCAGGGAAATCGTATTCCTGACGTTCTCCTTCTGATCCTCTGACAGGGACTCATTCACAATATAGGAGAGGGCCAGCTGATACTGGGCAACCTTTGGAATATCGTCGATGTCATAAGGCTCCAATTCAGTGACGACATCACTGTATTTATTCAATAAGAAATTTTCCTGAGCGGAAACAATGCTCTCCTGCTTCGGGTTGATGAAGAAGAATGAATAGATTGAATAGATGATGGCTGGAACCAATAGTATGGATACACCCAGCAGGATATAGCGGTTGGTCTTCCATTTCTTTTTACTGATGGACATATAGGATGCAGCCACTTCCTTCGCGTCGAAGATACTCTTATTCAGTACATCTTCGAGTTCTTCGAAGGTGGCCGTTTCCATGATGGCCCGTGTCACTTCGGAAAGTTTGATCGTTTCACTGAATTTGATATAGTCATCGAACGAGAGCTTCGGATCGGCTATGAAAGCAGCCATTGCCTTCGTTTCCCTGAACAGGGCCTCTCCGTCCTTTTCATATGGAGGAAGGCTCTCTTTCACTCCGTAGTGCAGGAAGTGAGGGCTTAATCCCTGGTCGAATACAATATTCCCGGGGCTTACTACTAAATGAATCCTTGAGAGTCGGTGCTGCTGCACCCTATGGACAAGTTGGAGTGCCGTTATCAGCCTTTCCTTCTCACCGATATTCAGCTTTTCAGAGGGAATATATGAGGCAGGGATGGTGTGGGAAATGCTCAGTTCATCATTTTCCATCCTGATTTCCTTTTGAATGGTCGGATCCAGGTCTTTAAGGAACATGATTTCTCTGACATGGTCCAATTTAATCTTTTCATTCTGAAACACGAACGTGATGACGTCTTCAGTCCGGTTCACAACAATATCAAGCTTTTCTTCTAGGTACGTCCGTTTCGTTTCGGCCATGGTCATTGTTCTCCTTTATAAAATTTCAACCCGGTCACCCGAGAGAATCTCGGCCTCATTCAGGCGGGCGTTTCCTGAAATGACCCGGTCCTTATTGGCGATCCTGATCCAGTACCCTTCCCTCGGTTCCGAGGTGAGCTTTTGGGACTGCCATACGAGGTCGATGAGTTTCTTGACCGTATGGTAATTGGATAGACGAAGGTCAATGACCTTCCCCTTCTGATATCGATTGAGATCGACGGTGATTTCTATGTACATCGTTCATTCACCTCATAAAGAAGGAGCGCTTCATCACGTTAAGCGCTCCTTGATTGAAATGTCGTCGGAAATGATTATCCACGAATTTGGCTGGCGATTTGATTGTCTGCATCCTCGATGGCTCTTGCAGTATTTTTAAGTTGTAGTGAGATATCTCCTAGCAACTCTTGCATTTCAACGAAGGACGGACGGAGGCGCTCATATTGATCGCTGAAGGCACGGCTTGATTCACCTTCCCACATTGATTCAAGTTCACGGATCATTCCATCAAGATCGCCGATTTGGCTTTCGAGTTTACCTTTTTCGTTTGAATAACGGCCTGACATACCATCCAATTCTGCTGGGGTTACGCGAATTCTTCCTGACATGTAATTTCCTCTCCCTTATAACGTTTTTAGTTGGTAATCATCTATATAAAGTCTGAATACCCATAACAAAGAATAGATTCCTTTTACTGACAACTTCATCTAACATACTATTACAATCTTACATAAAAACACAGATTTTACTCCCAAAAGGAAACTTTATAACTATTAAAATCTCAGGTTCTTTAGGAATAATGTAATGTCATGCTTTGTCGATTAGGTCTTTCCGACCTGTCGAAACGACAGATATCGACACACCCCTTTTCAGACATCGGGATACGCTGACACACTCAGGCTGATACGGTTACAAGTACTTACTATATATCCTGATATTTACTTTTATAAACCGAAATTTTCAGAAATTGTTAAACTTTTTGGTTCTAAGGGTGGGGGACCAATTCCTGCAGAGGGATTAAAATCCTTCTCCCAACACGCAATCACTTCCATTCAGTCAAAAGGAAACACATAAGAATGGCCGATATTTCTGGTAAAACCTTTCATTATTCGGTAAAATTTTTTAAAAACAGTATTGTGGTGGTTTAGTTGTTTACATTGCTTTTGATCGAAGATGATACAAGTTTATTCAATGAGATTCGTGACCGGTTGACCCAATGGTCGTATGAGGTCCACGGTGTGAAGGATTTCAGTCTGGTAATGGAGGAGTTCGCAGCGGTTCAGCCTGACCTGGTGATCATTGATATCCAGCTGCCGAAGTTCGACGGTTTTCACTGGTGCCGGATGATCCGCTCCCACTCCAATGTGCCGATCCTCTTCCTCTCTTCCCGGGACCACCCGATGGATATGGTGATGTCGATGCAGCTAGGGGCCGATGACTTCATCCAGAAGCCTTTCCACTTTGACGTGCTGGTGGCAAAGGTGCAGGCAACGCTCCGGCGGGTCTACAACTATAATGCCGAGGTCGTCAATCTGAAGACCTGGTGCGGGGCAAAGGTTGATTATGAGCGGAATACCGTGGACAACGATGAAGGGAACATCGAGCTGACAAAGAATGAAATGTTCATCCTGAAGCTCCTGATCGAGCATAAAAACCGGATCGTCACCCGTGATGAGCTGATCAACAAGCTGTGGGACGACAAACGGTTCATCAGTGACAATACCCTCACGGTGAATGTGAATCGCCTGCGTAAACGCCTGGACGAGATCGGCCTGGGGCAAAACATCCTCACCAAGGTGGGACAGGGGTATATGGCCGTTGAAGGAGATCCTTCATGATCCGGGCATTTATGTGGGAGAGGAAAAGCTGGATCCTCATGTTTATCTTCCTCCAGCTTTTCTATCTCGGAATTGCCTTCCTCGATGCAGCCATACCGGTAGCCTCCATTCTTTATATCTCCTTCCTGTCCTCTCTTTTCTTCCTCGGATTCCTTTCCTTCCGCTATCAGAGGGAGACCCGTTTTTATAAGGGCTTGGAAGAATGGAGCCGGAATTTCACGATCAGCGGGGTCCCGGAACCGGATTCTCCTTTTGAGGATATCCTCTACAACATCCTCACCGAACAAGGGCAGAGCCTGAAAGAGGCCGCTTCGGAAAACCGGATGCGTCTCGATCAGGAGAAGGATGACCTTCTCGCCTGGATCCATGAGGTCAAGACGCCTCTTACAGCGATGCATCTCATCATGGAACGCATGGAGAATGATTCTCTCAAGGCCCCTTTGAAATATGAATGGTTGAGGATTCACCTGCTTCTTGACCAGCAGCTTCATCAGAAGCGTATGGATATCATGGAGAATGACCTTTATATTGAGAAGATCGATGTAGAAGACCTTCTCTATCAGGAAATCAAGACGCTGCAGTCTTGGTGCATCCAGAAAGGGATCGGTTTCGATATCGACCTTGCCTCCACCGAAGTGCTGAGCGACTCAAAGTGGCTTTCGTTCGTATTCAGGCAGATCCTCACCAACGCCGTCAAATACAGTGAAGCAACAGACATCGAGATCACCGGCACTGCCGGGGATCAGATGACCTTGTCTATCAGGGACAAAGGCAGAGGGATCGAGCCTCAAGATCTGCCCCGGATTTTCGATAAAGGGTTCACATCGACTGTCCACCATAACCATGCCGCCTCCACCGGCATGGGGCTTTACCTGACCAAGGCTATCACCGATTCCCTCCTCATCAGAATCGAAGTCGATTCCACTCCCGGTGAAGGATCGACCTTTACCCTGATCTTCCCGGACCGCAATGAAATTCACCAGGTGATGGGCATGTGACAACATTGTCACATGCTTTTCTATTTTGTTCGCTGAATGAAAGGAAACGGGACTCCATGCTTCCTATAATGAAACTATCAACCAACGCAAAGGAGTTTTGACTAATGAGCATACTGGAAGCCGTCAAATTGCATAAAAGCTATGGGAACAAATTCAATAAACAAGAGGTTTTGAAGGGAATCGATCTCACGATTGAGAAAGGGGAATTCGTGAGTATCATGGGAGCATCGGGGTCAGGTAAGACGACGCTGTTGAACGTACTGTCCTCCATCGATAAAGTAACTGAAGGCTCCATTAAGATCGAAGGCAACGAAATGACCCGCATGAAGGAAAAGCAGCTGGCCGAGTTCCGCAAGAATCACTTGGGCTTCATCTTCCAGGACTATAATCTTCTCGATACCTTGACCGTAAAGGAAAACATCATGCTTCCCCTCTCCATCACCAAGACGCCAAGGAAGGTGGCCGATCAAAAATTCACTGCTCTCGCCTCACAGCTTGGGATCAATGAACTGAAAAATAAGTATCCGAATCAGATTTCCGGTGGGCAGAAACAGCGAACATCGGCAGCGCGCGCCTTCATCCATGACCCGAGCATCATCTTCGCCGATGAGCCGACAGGTGCCCTGGATTCCAAATCGGCATCCGATCTCTTGAACAAGCTGAGCGACCTGAATGAAAAGCTGAAGTCGACCATCGTTATGGTCACCCATGATCCGGTAGCCGCAAGCTACTGCAGCCGGGTGATCTTCATCAAAGACGGGCAGATCTATACCCAGTTGAATAAAGGCCATCAGGAGCGACAAGCCTTCTTCCAGGACATCATGAAGACCCAGGGCCTCCTGAGCGGGGTACAGCATGAACGTTAATTCGCTTATCCTGAAGAATCTGAAGAAGAACATCAAGAATTACTACCTGTATGTATTCGCCCTTGTATTCGGTGTCGCCTTGTATTTTGCGTTCGTGACGCTGCAATTCGACCCGGCACTTGATCAAACAAAGGGGGACGTAAAGGGTGCGGCCGCCATCAAGGTTTCTTCTTACCTCCTGGTGATCATCGTGGCGGTCTTTCTCCTGTATGCGAATACCATTTTCATCAAAAGGAGGAGCCGGGAAATCGGGCTGTTCCAGCTCATCGGGATGACTAAAAACCGGATCTTCAACCTGTTGACCGTAGAAAACGCCATCCTTTACTTCGGTTCGATGGTGATCGGGATCCTTGCCGGGTTCTCCTTCTCGAAGTTGATCCTGATGGTCCTTTTCAAGGTGACCGGGGTGTCTTCAACCGCAGAGCTCCGATTCTCCGGAGACGCACTTCTCCAGACCATCATTGTATTCATCGGCATCTATCTCCTCATCATGATGATGAATGCCTTCTTTATCAAAAAACAATCGATCCTTGCCTTATTCAATGTGAAGTCATCAACGGAGAATTCAATGAAAGGCATGTCGATCTGGGAAATCATCATGGGGCTTTGCGGAATCGGACTGATAGCGGCGGGCTATTATGTATCTACCAGGCTCTTCGGAGGCGATTTCACCTCCATGACCGAATTATTCATGGCCATGGCGTTCATCCTTGGGTCTGTCATCCTTGGAACCTATTTCTTTTATAAAGGGTCTGTAAGCTTCATCTTCAACGTGGTCAGGAAGCAACAAGGGGGCTACCTCAGCATCAATCAGGTGTTGTCCCTCTCATCGATCATGTTCCGGATGAAATCCAACTCCCTTCTCCTTACCGTCATCACCACGGTATCGGCCCTTGCCATCGGTCTCTTATCACTGACGTATATCTCTTATTATTCAGCCGATAAAACCGCGATCAGCCAGACGCCGAACCACTTTGCCCTTCAGGATGAAAACGAACTGAAGATCTTTGAGGAGGCGCTGAAGGATAAAGAGATTCCGTACGATGTCACCAAGATCGAGGTGATACAGGTACAGGCAGATTTGTCTGCCATCATGAAGCAGAAAGAAAACGAAGGATTCCAGATGGATACCCGTAATACCCAGATGGCTGTGATCAGCGATAAGGACGTGAAGGGAGTGAATCTCTCTCCTGGCGAAACGATCCTGACGGGCTACAGTGATATGCTCAGCCGCTTCATCCCTATGAAGGATTCGGGCACGATCCTCTATAAAGGGAAGCAGACAAAGGTCCAAGAGGACTACCTGAGCATGGAGGATGATTTCTATGTTTCCTGGAAGTTCACAGGGGGAGGTTTCCCCATTGGAATCGTTGATGATACGGTATTCACCCAGCTAAAAAACGATCTGAATCCTTCCATTCAAAAGGAAACCAGTCTATATCTAGGGGTGGATGTGAAAGAAACGTCCCAGTTGAAAGATGCCAACAAGCTATTCAATCAAACGTTCGATCAGGAAACCACCCAATCCATCTCTCAACTCAACAACAAAGATCAACAACGGTCCAACATGGGGATCGCCATGTTCTGTGTTGCTTTCCTTGGACTTGCCTTCCTTGTCACATCAGGCTGCATCCTCTACTTCAAGCAGATGGATGAAAGCGAAGACGAGAAACCGAATTACACGATCCTGCGTAAGCTTGGATATACCCGTGGAGATCTTCTCCGAGGGATTCAATTCAAACAACTGTTCAACTTTGGGATTCCCCTCATGATCGGGCTCCTCCACAGCTACTTTGCCGTCAAGTCGGGCTGGTTTTTCTTCGGGAACGACTTTTGGACTCCAACCTTGATCGTCATGGGTGTGTATGCCGTTCTTTATTCCATCTTCGGCATCCTGTCGGTTCTCTATTATCAGAAAGTCATCAGGGACTCCCTGTCATGAAGTGAAGAGGTTGGGATAAAACGAACCATTTAATGACGAACACGATCAGGTTTTTTATACCGCTTATGATTTCCGTGCAAGACTACACTTTCCGCGGGTAGCCCGTGAGCCTCCCCGGCAGGCCGTCTCACATCAGCTACTCTTCCCGCTGGAGTCTTCGTCTTGCACTCCAATCAACCGCTGGTAACAATGAAATACAAATGGTCATGAAACAAAGTAAAAACCCGCATTCATTTGCCTTATCGCAGGGCAAATGAATGCGGGTTTCACCATGACTATAACAGGGTTTCCCAGCCTTTTCCTCGTTTATATATGGAATAGTCTCCGTGGACTAAGACAGGCAAACAAAGAGAGGATACCCAGGAAAAACTCATAGAAAATCACCATGACAGCAATCTCAAGCCAGCCATCCGCTTCCCATGCCTGCATATTCACACATAGGATGGCCACCACTACAAGCAGTGGTATCTGCCCTTTCAACTGGAACATCATCCCGCGCTTAATTGAGAATTTTTTCACTTCCGCTTTATGCGGTGACAGGACTTCTTTTGCCTGAAGGACCAGCCGCTCCACATACTCTGCAACCCCGATCTTCTTCAATCCCAGGAAGAAAGAATCCTCTACCGTCTCAGGGTCAAGAAGCCATACGTACCCTTCTCCTGCAATAAATGCTTCCTCCCGATAAGAAGTCAGCCTGCCCGGAAAGATGGTTGTCACAACATTCGGGGGCCCGTATCCTTTTTCCTTGAACTCTCTCACGGTTTTTCGTTCTTCTTCAGAAACCCCTTCTTCTTCCAAAAGCTCATTCCATTCGTCCTCTTCGAATGAATCCTCATAGATCAGCCACTTCTGGATTTTCACTTCCTCCACCTGCACAGTTTCCTGTTCTTCCTGCAGGGCAAAGAAATCCTTGAACAGCTCCTCCATACCCTCATGGTAAGGCTGGAACCAGAAGGTGTATTGATCACCTTCAACCCATTCCACAAGTGCCTCTTTCCCCGATGAAGCATGAAGAGCCATGCCCCTTTGTTCTTCCGCATGATAAAAGATAGACATGCTGCTTTTCCCTATACATGATATGACCCGATCAGAAAAATCACTTCCTGCTGCCGGAGGAATCTCGTTCAATCCGTATTGCTTTTTTATATTTTTTGATTGTCTACCGTATCCTCCTTCTTTCAATAACGATGCAAAGTCCGATGCACTGAGCGTCAGCTTTTTCATCTCATCCCCTCCTTCACACTTCAAATACGAATGATACCAACATACTGAGTATGAACAACACCAATGCATATAAAATGCCCAATGCTTTATTGACGATAAACGGAAGCCGACAGAGCACGAGCTGGACATGGTGATTAAGGATCATGCCCGGCCATAGGACAAATTTCAGGACTGTTTGAAAAAAGGTATCTTTATGATCATGAATCCGATATTCATAGAAAGCGATCACCACCAGTTGATTAAAAACGGACCATAGAGCACATAGCCCATTTATGAAAAAGAAGACCGGAAGATAAGAGCTTGGAAAAGGCAGCCCCATCTGATAAGGAAAAAAAGAAATGAGACAAACAGCCACCACCATCGCGATCGCTCGCTTCATCATTGTCACCTCGTCATCCAAAGAGTAAAAAGGCCCCTTCCGCCTGGGGAAGGGGCTTCAGCGTCACAATCAGTTAGAAAACTGTTGATTGTCGGGTTGGTAATCCACATTGTATTTTTTAGCCAGATCACTCATGGCCATGTGATATTCCTGTGCTGCCAGAAGGTATTCCTGCGCCACCGCATTCGATTCTTCAATCAAAGAAACGTCCTGCTTTTCGATCCCTTCTTTCTGGAGCATGAGGGCCTCATGGTAAGTCGCTACAATATCTTTCAATTTAGCCGTCATAGGCTCAAGTTCATCAAACGGAGTTTCAATGTTTTCAGCCGTGTCCACCGCTTTTTCATAAGTCGGGATGACCTCTTTGGTCAAGACTTCGTACATCTCTTCATCGTTTGTATAGTTCTCTCCTGATACACCTTGAAGGGCCATAACAGCCTCGGTTTCATAATCCGCAATTTTGCGTACATCATCGTTAATATACGTAATGAGGGCTTCCTGTTTCTCAGCATCGGAGAGATCTTTTTTTGGCTCTTCTTTCTTGGCCGTATCCTCTTTATCGGCTTCTTCCTTGCTTTCGTCTTTAGTGGCTTCTTCTTTTTTGCTGTCGTCCTTCTTCTCTGTTTGAGCGCTCTCTTTTTTCTCCGACTTTTCGTCAGAAGACGTGCTCTGGCTGCAGCCCATCACGATGAATGATAAAGCCACGAGCATGATGATTAATTTTTTCACGCTGATCCATCCTCTCAAGATTGTTTTGGTTATTTAAGAAATCAATGGCTTCTTCCGCTTCATCCATGAACGCGAGACAGCAATCAATTAATTAAAAAATCGCTTCTGCCAATATCCCCATCGTTCCGGGTCCATTGGCGTCATCATGGCTTATCCCTGGATCATCAGGGACACACCCACTAAAAATTCCAATCTTTTCAACTATAGCATGATTGGTAAAATACTGTTATGATAGCATCTGTTTATTTTTGGATGCAGCTCACCTGGGTTATTAGCCTCAAAAATTCCGTTGTCTGGAAGGAGATTACCTTCTACTATTTCATACATCAGGGGTGCTTAATAATAATGTAGGTCTTTTAGGCTATACCTTTTTATTTACTTTATTTCGTAAGGAAACTACTACTTTTTCATCAGTCGACCAATTGTTGAGCATATAGTCTCCAACAGTTTGGACTACATGTTAAATATCACTTATAAAGGAAAGTTAAACCTTTTATGAGAAATATTATTTTAAGGTAAACCTGAAACCATTCATTCCATATATCCGTATAACAGGTGAGGTGAAAGACAGAATGTACATACACATTGAAGAACCAACCGAAAAGATATCAAAAGATGCCGTCCAGATGTGGCGGCTGACCAATACCATCGGGCATGCTATTGCACTGATCATCATTGCAGTGCTCCTGTACTGCACGGATTATTTCCACTGGTATGGGTGGGTGAGTCCTGTCCTGTACTCTTTGGGAGGACTCCTGATCCTATCCGCCCTGTACTCCATTCTCCTGGAACCGGTTTTCGTCCAGCGCCATTGGCGGTACCGGATCGATGAAGAGTTCATCCAGCTCAAGAACGGGAAGTGGAATACGAAGCATGTGGTCATACCCATGGAGAAAGTCGAATATGTACGAACGGAGCAGGGACCTTTCTTACGCAAATATGGGCTGTACGATTTAGAGGTGGGTACCACCACATCAAATCATACGATCCCTGCCATCCCGCAGGCTGAAGCAGAGCGGCTAAAGGCCGTCATCGCAACCTACGCGAAAGTCCGGGATGAGGAGGAGGAAGCCATATGAGCGGCATCCAGCGGTTCCACCCTGCCTTTCTTGTTGTGGAGCTTGTGTCTTTTGTAAAAGGGATTTTCTTTGTTTATTTCTTTTTATTCGTCCTGAAAGCCCAATCCACTTCCGGATGGGTGGTATGGGGAAGATACATCCTCATTGCCTGGTCGGTCTGGGCCATCGTGAATATCTTCTTGAAATGGAGATTTCACGGCTATGAAGTGACCGAGAGGACGATTGTTCTCCATGAAGGGGTATTGGTGAAAACACGGCGGACGGCGGGGCTGGACCGCGTTCACAACCAGACCTCCAACACGACATTTGTCCACAAATGGTTCGGCCTTACATCGTTGAAACTTGAGACCGGGACTTCCGGTGATCACGGGGAGATAGAGTTTCCCGTGATCACCCAAGAAGAAAAAGAACGGATCCTTTCCCTGATCGGATTGCAACAGCAGGAGAACGGAAGCAGGGAAGGGGATGAGTTCTTTGAGGCGGAAACCGTCCGGACGATGCGCTTCCAGTCAAAGAAAAAAGACCTGATCCGGGCTTCCTTTACGTCTTTGAGCTTTCTTGCGATCTTCCCGCTCCTCAGTGCCGCCTATTCGAACCTTGCCGTGTTCTTCAATCTTGAAGACGGGGCGGAAGGAGCATGGGATTACCTGGTCCTCCACTGGTGGATGCTGATCATTCTATTTGTCATTGCCCTTCTCATTTCATCGGTCATCGGCTATGTACGGGTCTATTTGAAATACGGGAAGTTCACGATCAGCGACGATCATGATAAGATCTACATCGAAAAAGGAGTGGCGAACGTGACCCACTTCTCCATCCCGAAGCGGAACGTACAGGCCGTCGTGGTGGAGCAATCGATTTTGAAGCGTCTCTTGGGCCTTGCATCAGTCAAGCTGATCAGTGCCGGATCTTCGGAGCTTGAAAGCGAGGAAACGAGCTCCCTCTACCCATTCCTGCCGAAGCATGAAGCCTATCGCATCATACAGGACATGCTTCCCCATTATGAAATCCAAGAAGAAATGAGGCGCTTTCCACGACATGTTCTTTGGGCAAAGCTTCTCAGGCCTTATTATGTAACCGCCCTGTCCATTGCAGGCTTCCTTATTTTCAAGCCAACCTTTCTATGGGTTTCGGCCATTCTCTTTATGGTGGCAATCATTCTGAGGGTACTCGACTACACCTTTACAAGCTACATCCGTCACGGGGACCTGATCCAGATCCGGAGCGGCGCCCTCACGACAGAAACCTTTGTAACCCATAAACGAAGGATCCAACAGGCCACCGTCACCCACTCATGGCTACAGCGCCGATTCGGGATTGCCACTCTTTCCTTTACCAACAGGGCCGATCCCACCCACGTCAGCGAGCTTTACGGGGTATCCAGGGAAGAAGCCGGTGAATTCTATGATTGGTACAGACAAAAATCCGCTTCGTCTTAAGCAGACGGGCGGATTTATTTTTTGAAGACGAATAAGATTGAGAATTATTATCAATACTAAAAAAACAAGACAACCCCTTGGTTGCCTTGTTCTTCTTGAATTACATACCAGGTTCGAACGTCTTACAGTCGGTTTCCTTGCTGTCATGGGCTTCATTTCCTCTGTGACTCACCACAAAGATCTGATCAGCCGAGCAGCGTTTACCCTCTTTGTTGTAGCGGCAGTTACTGACTTCGCAAAGTACATCCTGTGCCATATCATTCACCTCCCCGTATCATTTAGAATTTACTTTTTTGGGGAGGTTCATACAGGCCTTTTGTGATCATTCATTCCTCTTCAGGTGGAAAACATCGATCGAAATCCTCCCTGGCTTTCACATCCTGGACGGTGCATAGAGGTTCTTCTTCCAAGTTAAACATGTTTGTGGACGAAATCGGATATGCCCCATACCCATTCTCCTGTAGGTATTGAATGACGGGAAGGGCTGCTGATGGAGAATCCGTTGCCATTTCTATGTAATAATAGGGATTGACACTTCCTGACTCTTCCAGAAAATCTACATGTTCCGCCTTCGCCATGACCAACCTCGGTTGATAATCATACGATAAGGAACTAACCAGTTCATATAACTCTTCATTTAAATCCAACTTATTTTCGTCTTCCTTGAACTTAAAATAGTTATTCACCTCTTCGGAAAAAGAAGCTTCATCCCCTGATCCGAAAGGACCGAAAAGGTGTTTGTTTTGTCCTTCTTCCAGTTGGAGGACGGCTTTAGTTTGGACCGGAGCCATTTTCTCCCTCATGGAATTCAACAGGCTCACCACTTTGTCTGCATCAAACTCGTCGACATCGGTTGAAGCACGATAAGTAATGACCGGCTCCTCACTACCAAGTCGATCTTCAAGATGCGTCTCCTCGACCACCTCGAGATAATTAATCTCTTCACCCTCCAAATCGGCCATCAATCCTTTGTACTCTTGATCGTTTTCACTTAAGTATTCGTGTTTATCCCGAATATACTCATCTTCAAAGTTCTTCAACCTGGACTCGATGCTACCGGTGAAGGTGAAATCATCCTCCTTCGATTCGAATTCAAGAAGGCGGGTATCACCGAAAATCGCCATCAATACGATGATCAGCGTGGATCCCATGCCGTAATCCTTTTTCATCGATGTCATCTCAAACTCTTCTCCGTACTTTTCGCTGAGTTCTTTTTCTGTATACTCCTTGACACGTTCTTCATACGTCTGACATCCAGACGTGATGATAACCGATAAGCCGAGGATCAAGAGCAGCTTTTTCATATGTATCCCTCATTTCTATTAAGCCCGCAATTCAAATTATTTACATTATTAAAAGGTTATACCACATGAGTTGGGAAGTTAAAACCTCTATACAGCCTTATTCACAGAAAAAGACTGAAAATCCGGTCACTCGATCATTAACCGGATTTAGCTTGCGATGGCTGCTCCTTCTCCATCTGTCTGCCAATTTGTTATCAGGCTCTCTTGTTTTTAAGGTAATCGGTCAATGTCACACCCAGGACCGCGATCAGAATGAGCGAGATGATGACCGAATCCTTCATATTCCCTTGAAAGAGCGAGAAACCGAGGGGAATACCGGCAAACATGACGAACAAGAGGCTTGATAAGAATAGGTGTTTCTTCGTCATGAATTGACCTCCTCCTGCATCATATGGATAAAGTAATCTTCCAAGCTAGAATGGGTCTCAGAAATGGTTTTAAGCGGTACCTTTTCCCCGAGAATCCTTCCATCTTGAATAAGGACGCAGGAGTCACAGAATTCCTGGGCGACACTGAGCTGATGCGTGGATAACAAGATGGCATTGCCCTCGGCGGCATACGCCCTCAGAAGATCCTTAACCAGCCTCATGTTCAAAGGATCGATACCGGAGATGAACTCATCAAGGAGCAGTACATTTGGCTGCGGGATGAGCGCTGTGTACAGGGCCACCTTCTTCTTATTACCGAAGGACAGCTCTTTTATTTTCTTCTCCAGCTCTTCCTCCAACCGGAAAGCCGTGTGATCCGGGAGTGCGTTCACCCGGTGGAGCTCCTTCATCATCTGTATATATTCCCGGACCGTCAGCTCTTCATAAAGAAGCGGATCATCCGGTATGAATACGGATGTACCATCGATGTCGATTTCTCCTTGATCTGCTTTGTATAGCCCTGCGGCAACTTTAAGTGTCGTCGTTTTCCCGGCTCCATTCTGACCTAGGAAAGCAACGATCTCTCCCCTGGAGACCGAGAAGCCGACATCGCGTATGATGGCCTTTTCGCCTATGGATTTTGTAATATGACTGATCTGGATACGTTCGTTCATTTCCATTCCTCCTAAAGGTTCAAATGATCAAGGTGGGTCATGCGTGAAAGGCGTCTATACATAGCGAACAACAAGCCGAAGATAAACAGAACCATAACTATAAGGAGCCCCGGTCCGATCACCCAGAGATACGACCTGTAAGAAAGACTATCCGTAAGATAAAAGGCGCATGGAAGCATGAACACCATCGGGATCATGACACCGACAACTGCTCCGCTAGTCATATTCCTGATTTTCTCCTGATCCGGATAGTCCTCAAGCTCTTCAAGGGAAGGATAGTGAAAGTGAGGAGTCAGAACAGAAGGCAGGTACATGATCAAGCTGAATAGCATACAAGCGCATAAATGCGAGAGAAAGAGAATGATAGACTCTGTGACTCCGGGTTTGACCAACGTAATCATGATGACATCACCGACAACCAGTAGCGGGACCGTCATCGCAAGGAAGAGACGGAGCCTTAAGCGCAGGAGGGGCCAAATCCCTTGATCGGGATGCAGATGGGATTGGACTCTCTTCCCTACACCATCCATGGCATGGATGCCATTTAGCGCTGAAAAGCTGGCTTGGGTATAAAAATAAACGAAATAAAAAGTATAAAAAGAGAGGACCATATGGAACATCTTGCTCCCGTGATCGATGCCGTCAAGAAACCCCCATATGAGGCCCATAAAGATCCAAAAGGAAAACGGACCCATGATAATGGGAAACCTTGAAAGGAAAAAAGTCGAACGAAGATCGTTCCGGGTCATGAACTGCATATGCCCTTTTCCTCCCGACAATATCAGTAGGAAAGAAATCCATTTTTCATAAAAAGTGAACGGATACCAGCTTCTTTTTGTATCTGAATGATTCCGGGTGGGAAGATAGAGAAGCACTCCTGCCACCAACAACCCAGTGAGGAAGGGAAGCCCTCCATTTCCCGTTGCCAGCTCGGCAAGCAGGTTATGTGGCCAAAAACGCCAGTTGAATACCATCGCAATCGACGAAGTCATCGAAACGATGGAGGCACTACCCGTATCCAGCCACCCAAAGAAGGTCTCTTTCTCGACGGTCTTTGATATAAGGGGGAATTGCTCCACCCACGGGACAAGCTTCCTGGCAAACTGTACGGATAAGACCAAAAAGGCAATCCGCAAGGCAAGCTGACATGTCATCCTTATGAAGAATGATTGTTTAGTGGCTTGACGACTGAGAGCCAGTCCATAGTAAGACGCAGCAAGAAATCCGAATACTAAGTAGAAGAGCCATGCAAACACCATGGTGATCAATGGAGCCGGAAAATAACTCTGAACGGCAGCCATGATCGGTATGTAAACCATTAAAAATTTCTTGGATTCCCAGAGTAGCAACTCTGCCTCAACCATTATTCTGGCGCGGGAAGGAGTAAGCTTTACATTCATCTGCAGCCATTCTCCGTCAAGTGACTGCTTTTGCCTTCTGGCAGTCGACATTCCGGACACAATCGCATCCAGGAATATAACGAAATAGAGGACTGACCAGATTAGGAGCGGCTCTTCCCTCATCGCTTTTATAAGATGATCAACCACCGCATAGAACACATTTGACCCGATCTCGAACCTCCCATTAAGGATGACTTGCCCCATGGTCACATAGCTTGCAGCAAACAGTAGGACCGCCTTCATGATTCCCCATGCCAATAACCATTTCCAACTCAGATAAGGTGTGAGAAACCGGCTCCGATACTGATCCTTTATCCTGATTTTCCATCTCCATTTTATCCAATGGTACACCATTATGAACCTCCATATGTTGTAATGCAAGGTAGTTGGGCATATAATCACTACTTTGCATTACCAAGTAGTAAACCAACTATATCCAATTAAGGAAATAAAGTCAATTACTTATTCTACATTCCTTTCCTGCTTTATTATTTGGCATTGATTACATCTTGAACCTGTGGCCTGCCTTATTTCTTTGAAAATTCCCAAAACATTGGTTTACATTTGGGTAATTAAGGGTATAAATTTCTGTTATTAATTGTAAAATAATTCTTTTGTCCTAAACCAACAAAGGTCATATGATTCATCCATAACATTTGTTATTCTAGTAAACTATTTAGTGGTATATACATCCCATCTTTTCCATTTAAGGGGTGTACCATTCCCGACGATCAAAAAAATGATCAGTGACCTGCACTGATCTGACCGAAAAAGGAGAGAGAACTATGACGGCGATTGGTATTGACTTGGGCACGTCCAATAGTCTGGTATCCTACTGGACCGAGGACGGTCCCGCACTTATTCCAAACGTACTGGGGAGCCATTTGACCCCTTCCATCATCAGTGTGGATGAATCAGGAGAAATACTCGTTGGCCAGGTGGCGAAGGAGCGACTGATCACACACCCTCAAGAGACCGTGGCCGCATTCAAACGCCATATGGGTACACAAAAGACTTACAGGCTTGGGTCGTACACCCTTTCCCCTGTTGAATTATCTTCCTTCGTCCTCCAATCGCTGAAGCGGGACGCGGAGAGTCATCTCGGTGAGGATGTTTCCAAAGCCGTCATCAGCGTACCGGCATATTTCAATGATAAACAAAGAAAAGCAACAAAACAGGCAGCGGAAATGGCGGGGCTGAAGGTGGAACGCCTGATCAGTGAACCGACGGCGGCTGCCATCGCCTATGGGTTCCACCAAGAGGAAGAAGATACGAAATTCCTCGTCTTTGACCTCGGAGGAGGGACCTTTGATGTATCCATCCTCGAGCTGTTCGAAGGGGTCATGGAAGTGAAGTCTGTAGCCGGCGATAACTTCCTCGGAGGAGAGGACTTCACGTCCCTCCTCATGAATGCCTTCCTGCAATCAGAAGGACTCAAGGCGGAAGAGCTCGATCCCCAGAAGCTTTCCCTCCTCTTTAAACAGGCGGAGGAATGCAAAAAAGCACTCTCAGGGAATGGTCAGTCATGTACCATGACCCTCAAGGCGAACGGACGGGTGCGGGAAATGGAAGTGGATCGGAAGCGATTCGAGAAGCTTTGCCAGCCCCTTATGCTGAAGCTCCGAAAACCGATCGAACGGGCCCTTCGCGACGCGGATCTCATGGTGGATGAGATTGACGCCATCATCCTGATCGGCGGTGCCACCAGGATGCCGATCATCAAGTCGACCGTGAGCAAGATGTTTGGCAAGCTCCCGTTCCTTACCATCCACCCTGATGAAGCCGTCGCTCTCGGTACGGCCGTGCAAGTAGCCTTGAAGGAGAGGAACGAAGCCGTCCAGGAGCTGATCCTGACAGATGTATGTCCGTTTTCCCTCGGAACGGCGATTTCCAAACAAGTGGGCTACGATCAGTATTCCGACGGTCATTTCTTCCCCATCATCGAGCGGAACACGCCGATTCCGGTCAGCCGTGTAGAACGATTGGCCCCGATCGCAGATCAACAAAAGACGATCACGCTTGAAGTCTATCAAGGGGAAAGCCGCATGGTGGAGAACAACTTGAAGCTAGGCTCACTGAAAGTCGATATCCCACCCGGTCCTGCAGGAAAGGAAGAGGTGGATGTCCGCTATACGTATGATGTGAACGGTCTTCTCGAGGTGGAGGTGACCATCCTCAGTACCGGGGAGAAGAAGAATATGTTAATCGAACAAAGCGACAGCGGCCTGTCCGATAAGGAAATGCAGGAACGGATGGAACAGCTTGCCAGCATCAAGATCCACCCCCGCGAGCGGACGGAGAACAGACTCCTGGTCGCCCGTGGGGAACGCCTCTACGAGGAGGCACTCGGTGACAAACGGAGTGTGATCGCAAGAGCCATCGAACAGTTCGAAATGGCTCTTGGAACCCAGGATGATCAACTAATCAAGCGCGCATCGTCTGAATTCAAAGAAGCACTAGACCAATTCGAAAGCTGGAATAATCTATGACACAGTGGGAAATACTCGGCATCAAACCGACGGATGACCTCTCCGTCATCAAGAAAGCCTACTCCAGGCAGTTAAAGAATCATCATCCCGAAGACGATCCTGAAGGGTATCAGAACCTCAGGGAAGCCTACGACAGCATCACCAAGATGGTGAAACAGCAAAAACGTGCGGAAAAGGAAGCGGCCTTCGCGACAATGGACGAAGTGGAAATGGAAGTGGACATCCCGGAAGAAACAATCACAGAAGACGAGGAGTATGTCCCTGCCTCCAGTCCCTTCCCCGATCACATCGGCTCCCATCATCAGCCTTTGAGTGATATTGCTTTGCTCCTTGATCAGGCCGAGGCCCTTTACGGCGATTTTGAAGCAAGGCTCGATGAGGGGCGCTGGATGGACCTCCTTGATCAAGATGTACTATGGAATATGGAGCTTCAACAGCGGGTGAGTGAAGAAATGCTCCTTTTCATCTGGCATCACTGTCTCCTTCCAAAGAGGATCTGGATCCTTCTTGAAAATCAGTTCGGCTGGCATCAGATGCTGAAGGACGGGAACCATTCACTCGATGAGGAGGATGCCGAACAATTCTACCGCTTCTATGATCGTCGACTCGGCTACTTTCCGGCACTGCGCTATGACTGGACCATCGGTGAGGACATGGATCACGAGGCCTTCTTCCATGCGCTTGAGTCTGCTTACGATGAATGGTTCAGAGGGAACTTCGAAGCATCTGAAGCATACGCCAAAACGGCACTTTCACTCTTTGAACGTCATCCCGATGTCCATAAGCTTCTCGGCGAACTTCATCTCCAGCAAGGAAGGGTGAAGCATGCTCTTCCTCACCTCGTGGAAGTGACGAAGCTCGATCCCGATGACCTGGATACCCAGCTGTCCACGGCGCGTGCCCTCTACGACGATGGTGCCTATGAGGAATCCGCAGCGGTCCTTGCTTATCTGACAGAGCTGGAACCGGAAAACACGGACTTCCTGAGTCTTTACGGGAAGGTATTATTCAAGCAGAAAAAGCTTGTGGAAGCCCGCAGGGTATTCAAAAAGGTCAAGCACATCGATCCTCTTGGAGATTCTGAAGTACTAGTGTACCTGGCCAACATCCACCGGATCATGCGGGAGGATCCTGGGAAGTTCAATGCCTCCATGAAAGATATCAAAGCGGAATTATATATGTACTCCCCCGGCAAGAAATTCAAAGTGTTCTTATGGAACCAATTCAGATGGAAGCTGATCTTTTCCTATATATTCTTATTCGTAAGCTGGCATCAGCTCGGCAATATGGCTGAAGAGATACATGTGAACCGCGTTGCGTTTACATTGGTGACGATATTCAGCATGGGCTCAGACTACAGACAGCCTACGTCCACCATTATCTGGACCCTGATCTGGACAGCGATCCTTCTCTTGGCTCTGATACAGATCTTCAAGCAATGGAATCGTATCAGACGGTCGTTGGTGGCTTAGAAAGGAGAGATTACCATGAATAAAGAACAGCAGCGGTTTATCGATACAATGGGATCCCTGAACTATACTGGAGATCAATCTTACTATGGCATACTCCATTACAAACCCCGTAAACTTCCATACTCCCAGGCCAAAAAAATCCTCGAGTATTGGGGGATCGTGGATACTGAGTCGGCCCATGCCACACTGACCTGGTTTCTTGAGGAAGGATTGCGCAAGGATTTCAATCGTATAAGGAATATCCTTTTATTTATGTCAGACGCTGACAGGGAGCATTGGGTCTCTTCCCTCGAAGACGAAAAGACCCGGAACCAGTTCAAGGTCGTAAACCGGTACCTGCACAAGTTGAACAGCAGTAGCATTGCAGGTGCAGATTATGGATTCTGTGTGATGTTTGCTCAAAATGCGTTTCGCATGGGGTTCATCTCACTCGACGATTCGGATGAGTACGCCCTTCAAGCCGGTAGAAAGGCTCAGAAGGACTTCCCTAACTGGAGCGATTACTTGATCTCCCACTCGGCAGGAGCAGAATTCAATAAAGAAAACGAAGAAACCACAGTAACCTTTATGAAAAGTCAGCAGTTCACGCTGACCAGGGTTCTGACAGCTCCCAACAGTCCTTTAAGAAAGGTGAGCTGGAATACGAATCTAGCCTTGTAACCAAAACAAAGCGCATGCCCGCGGCATGCGCTTTTTCTATTGAATTAAACCAATACACCTTCAGAGAACGATTTGTTCAGGGTCGGCCAGTACGCTTGATTCGCTTCGATAAGATCATCGAGGATCTTTTTCGCCACGATGGCTGAAGGAATCGTTTTATTAAGGGTGAAGGCCTGCAGTGCCTTTTCATAGGATCCTTCTGTGATGGCTTCCACCAGGAGCTTTTCAGAGGCAAGCTGCTGGTCGATCATGGCTTTATGGAAATAAGGGATTTCTCCTACATATTCCGGTACCGGACCATCACTCGTGATGGAGGCAGGCACTTCGATCATGGCATCAGCAGGCAGATTCGGGATCGTCCCGTTGTTCTCCACCATGACGAGATGGCGTTCTCCCAGGTTTTGTGCAAGGGAGACTGTCACATCCACGATGAAGATGCCGTGAACGCCCACGTGGAACGCGTCTTCAAGGACTCCCGTCTCTTCATACTTCCTGACGGTTTCAAACAGTGATTTCTCGCGTCCATCCATGACTTCATTGGCGCGGGTGTATTCCTTATTGGAATTCTCCACGATGTATTCCGGCAGCAGATAATATTGAAGGTATGGATTCGGCAGATAATCCGGGAAGAAGTCCATGATCGGCTTGATGTTCTTGAACGTCTTGATCCATGACGCATCCGCATGTCGATAGTCGATCTTCGATACGTCCTCTGTCAGGAGGCCATGCTCACTCACATGCTTCCTCAGCTCAGGAAGGCGGTCGACGCCGTCCACTTCCACCCTGGTGAACCAGCCGAAGTGATTCAACCCGAAATAGTCCACTTTCAGCTCATCCCGTTCAACCCCGAGGATTGCACTCATATTCCTCATGGTGGCGACCGGCATATCACAGATATTGAGGACGCGTGCATCAGGACGAAGCTTCCTTACCCCTTCAGCGACAATCGAGGCGGGGTTGGAATAGTTCACGATCCAGCAGTCCTTCTTCGCATACTGTTCAACAAAATCGATCAGCTCCACCATCGGGAAGATCGTACGCAGACCGTAAGCCAGGCCACCCGGTCCGCATGTTTCCTGTCCGACCACGTCATGGGAGAGCGGGATCTTTTCATCCAGTTCCCTCATGGCATACTTTCCGACCCGCATCTGGGCGAAAACGAAGTCCACATCCGTGAAGGCCGTCTCAGGATCAGTCGTATCAAGGACTTTGATGGAATCGGAGTATTCACGGATCACGGCTGTTGCTGCCACGACGACCTTCGATTGTCGCTCGCCGTCAATATCGTAGAACCTGATTTCCTCGAGTGGCAAATCCTCCAGGCGATCCATCAGACTCCTTACAATCCCTGGCGTATATGTGCTTCCTCCACCTGCAATTGCTAGTTTATATGTTTTCATAGCTGCATTCCTCCTAGATTTTGATCGACTTGATCCCGTACGGATTTCACGTTCAGACCATAGACTACCTGTACGTTGTTACCTGACTTGATGACTCCTTTAGAGCCCGTTTCTTTTAGCTTCTGCTCATCGACCGCTCCCGGATCCTTCACGACAAGGCGAAGCCGGGTATAACAGTTGTCGACGTTTTCAATGTTTTCACTGCCTCCAAGGGCGGCAACGATCGTTTCCCCAAGGGGTGCTGCGGTTCCAGGGGAAGCAGCACTCTTCTCCTCTACCGGAGCCTCTGCCTCTGCCTCTTCTTCGCGACCCGGTGTCTTCAAATTAAGCTTCAGAATCAAGAAGCGGAAGACGACGAAGTACACGGCAAACATGAGCAATCCGACAAGGATGAACATCGGCCAGTTCGACTTGGTCGTACCCAGCGGTAGATTGTAGAGCAGGAAGTCGATGATGCCATTTGCCCCGATGGCATGGACCCCAAATACATTCAGGAGCATCATTCCCGCTCCTGTCAGGACGGCATGGACGACGAACAGGATCGGTGCCGTGAATAAGAAGGCGAACTCAAGCGGCTCTGTCACCCCGAGAAGGAAGGACGTGACGGCTGCCGGAAGCAGGATGGCCTTGGCCATTTTCTTTTTATCCTTGTTCGCCGTTACATACATGGCAAGGGCTGCACCCATGAGACCGAACATTTTTGCAAGTCCCCTTGCATCCCAATTCACCGT
The DNA here is from genome assembly GCF_009806575.1 of Rossellomorea marisflavi. Taxonomy (NCBI): domain Bacteria; kingdom Bacillati; phylum Bacillota; class Bacilli; order Caryophanales; family Bacillaceae; genus Rossellomorea; species Rossellomorea marisflavi. Next base: position 4,226,968 of record NZ_CP047095.1, read on the forward strand.
GCTGCTCAGCACCTTCGTGCCGGCATCGGCCATTTCCGCAAAGTAGATGTTCCGCGCCCCGTAGACGACTTCTCCTGCCACTGTCGACGTTCCGCCAAGCTCCGTGTAAAGGAATGGCGTATAGACCAAGTGGTGGAGACCCGTTGGGATCAGGATCCTCTCAAGAAATCCATAAATCAGGAAACCGACGTCCCCAAGGCTCTTGATCCCTCCGGCCAAAGCCGTGATCCCATTTTGGACATATGGCCAAAATTCAGCGGCCAGGAAGCCGAGGATCATAGCACTCGGTATCGCCAGGATGGCGACGAAGCGATGTCCGGAGTAGATGGAAAGGACACCCTTGAATTCCGTGTCACAGTATTTGTTGTGAAGGATCCCTACAAGGGCCCCGATCAGGATACCGGCGAACACGCCCATTTCAAGTACTTGTACGTTCAGAACCATGGCCTGTCCTGCAAGCTGCATCTCTTCAGCAGGGACAAGATTGCCTGAGATCTTCAATACTTGGTGCATGGCGTTGATGAAGATCACGAAGGTGACAAGCCCTGTTAGAGCAGCATACCCCTTATCCTTCCGCGCAAGACCGATGGGGATCCCGACGGCGAAGATCAGCGCCAGATTCTGAAGGATCGATACGGCTGAGGACGAGATGAATGTCCCGAAGTTTTGTATATAGGGATGTGCAAGGAACGGTACATATTCTGCAAGATTTCCATTCCCGAACACATTTCCGAAAGCAATGAACAGACCGATGATCGGTAGGATCAAGATCGGTGCAAATAATGATTTTCCGAATGTTTGAAGACCATTGACGACTCTTTTCATGTGCAGCCTTCCTTTCCTGTGAAGTAAACGCTATCATTTACATCCAAAGTATAGCGCGGATAACCGGCTCATGTAAGGGATTACAGGGAATCTGTACAGTGTGAACAAAAGATGTAACATGTTACATCTAATATTCTTCAATGATTCCCTGCTCAATGGCGAGGCTCAGGAGGATGTCGATGAGCATGAACATATTGGACTCATAGGAGGTCACCTGGAATTCCTGCTGTGACTCGATTGTGGGGTCGAAGACGGGGAAGACGATATCGGCAAGGGCAGCCGTCGTGCTTTGACGATTCCCCGTGAAGAGGACGGTCTTAAGGCCTTTGTCCTTGGCAATCTGCACCTTCTCAATGACCTTGGCCGTCTCACCGGATCGTGAAAAGATGATCAAGAGGTTGTAGCGCTGGATGTTATTGAAGAAAATCGCCCGGCTGTCACTAGTGGACGTATTGGACACATAGTAACCATAAAGCTCGAGCTTCTTTGCCAGATAATTGGAGAACAGGGTGGAGAATCCGGCTCCATAGAAGTAGATGAGGTTGTGCTGCTTCAGTTCATCGAGGAATTTTCCGATGCTGTCTTCCCCGATGGAATCAAGGGTCCAACGGGCATTGGAAAGAAACTCTTCTTTTTTCCTGACGAGGGGATCGTGAAGGCTGGTGGCGGGACCGGGATCCTGCATATTTTTCACTTTCAAGCCCAGGTTGAAGATAAATTCGCTATAACCGCTGAATCCGAGCTTCTTACACAGGCGGATGATGGAGGTGGTGGAGACGAACAGCTGATCCGCCGCCCTCCGGATGCTGAGCTGTTCTCCTTTATCATGTGATTCGATCAGAAACGAGAGGATTTCTTCTTCCGAGGGGTTCAGATCGTGATCACTTGCATAATCCAAAAACAATTTCTCTGTTTTTTTCATGTTCACTCGTACCTTTCTGTGATGGCAGACCTATATTCTGTACCCCTATTTTCTCATGTTTAGGCCTCAATCAACAAATCCCCTGTTCAACCTGGTAAGGAATTCACCGAAAAGCGCCCGTTCCTCTTCACTCCATCCGTCCATCCATTCATTGTAGCGCTCCAGCCTCAATCGCTTATCTGCTTCGAGCTTCTCTTTGCCGAGCTCCGTGATCTTGAACATCCTGACGCGGCCGTCACCTGGATCGGAGAAGCGCTGGATGAGTCCTTTCGTCTCCAACCCGCCCGCCTGTCGGGATAACGTGGAAATATCAAGCTTGAAGGAATCGGCGAGGTCTTTGACCCGTGATGGCCCGAATTCATCGAGCTGGCGAAGGAGCAGATAGGAAGCACGCTCCAGGAACCCGATCTTCCGTTCAGACTGATCGAGGTAGACCGCTCTTCTGATAAAGGTCGTCAATTCATATTCAACACGCTCTAGAGGGTTTAATTCATCCATATATTTTCGCTCCTTTTCGGTATGAAAGCTGACAGATTCGTTGACAAATGATCAAATGCTTGTATAATACAAATATATTAATTGTATCGTACAAGCAATTCGCTGATTTGTAAAGCGTTTTCTTACCGAAAACTTACGTGAAAGAAGGGTTCAAAGCTGTTTTACAGCGACGTTATGAAAGTACTCCGCATTATTTTACAAGTCGGAATTTTATATGGGTTTTCCTTTGCAGGAGGATGGATTCAACAGGCATTGGATCTTCCGATTGCAGGCAGCATCGTCGGCCTGCTCCTTCTCCTTCTGTGCCTTGCAATCAAAGTCGTCCCGGTTGTGGTCGTGGAAGACGGAGCAAGCTTCCTCCTGTCCATACTTCCACTATTATTCATCCCCGCCATGGCGGGCGTCATGAACTACCCAGGCCTTGTATCACCAACCGGGGCCGCCTTATTCTTGATTGTCATCGTCAGTACCGTCGTGACCATCGCTGTAGCCGGACATGCGAGCCAGCTCCTTGAGAAAAGATCAAAACGGAAGGAGGAAAAACGATGCAGCAATTCCTGCTCACAATCGTAAGCATTGCGGCAACCGTGGGGATCTACATCGTCATGGCGGGAATTTATAAACGCTTCTCCCTTCCCGTTCTGATCCCCGTTTTGACCTCCACGATCATGGTGGTCGGTCTCCTTGTCGGCTTCCATATTCCTTATGAAGACTACATGGTCGGTGGACAGTGGATTCATTCCCTGCTCGGCCCGGGAGTCGTGGCCCTCGCCTACCCTCTCTATAAGCAGAGGGACGTCATCCTGAAGTACAGCCTGACCATCATCGGAGGAGTCTTGGCAGGCCTCCTCACTGGCATGATGAGTGGATTCCTGTTCGCACGGATCCTTGGGATGGATCATGACCTGATCCTCTCCATCATCCCTAAATCGATCACGACGCCTGTAGCGATCCAGATCGCCTCCGGAATAGGCGGCGTACCGGCCATGACCGTCGTCTTCGTCATGGTGGCCGGATTCTCAGGCGTCATCCTCGGACCGATGATCCTCAAATGGGTTCGGATCAGGAGCAAAATGGGACAGGGCATCGCCCTCGGAAGTGCATCCCATGCCCTTGGCACCTCAAAGGCCATGGAATACGGTGAGCTTTCCGTCTCCATGAGCTCTGTCTCCATGACCCTGAGCGCCCTCCTCGGCTCCGTCATCGGACCGCTTGTAGTATGGCTGTTCCAGATTTGAGGCTGACGAAGCTGAGAGCATGACCTGTTCATGATACCCCTTGTAGATGTGGTGGTGTGCGTGCACACTCAACCTTTCTATATAAGGGGTTTTTGCATTTTTTAAATGAAGGATGAATGAATACAAAGTCCGTTCCTTTTCGCTGCAGGCGCTTGCTTTCCGCGGGGAGGAAGTCGAGCTTCCTCGGCTGCGCCTGCGGGATCTCGACCTTTCCTCCTTTCCCGCAGGAGTCAAGCGCCTTCCGTTCCAATCCACTCAGAAATTCTGATCGTTGTAGCGAATCACCTCATATATGCTCCGTATTAAAAGGATCGAATCCTTTAGCTGCACATAACCTACTTCCTAAAAACAATAAAACGGCCGATTACTTGAGATCCACTCTAGTAATCGGCAGCTTTTTTCTTATTGTTTTCTATTTCTATGCGTTATTCCCCAGGCACCTTTTCAGATGGCTTGGATTCGTTTTCCTGGATGTTGACGGTGGTGACGTAATAGGAGTCACCCTCTTCATGATTCTCATCAAAGAAGCTTTTCCGTTCATGGGCAGAAATGCTGGCTACGTGGGTGTACTCTTCTTCGGAAGCAGATTTTTTATAGACGCGATAGCCGATGACATCGTCTGCACGGACGGCGTGCCAGTTAATCACATTGGACTCCTGGGTGACGTCGGTCGGTGGCTCAGGCGTTTTTTCCTCCTGCTTCTGCTTTTCACTGATCAGCTCAGTGTACACGACCAACCGATCTGGATACTCATGCTTATCGTGATCGAACGTACCGGTACAGGTGATGACATTGAGCTTCCGTTTATCCGATGGACCGAAGATCTTTTCAATCGGTGCGTCATTGTAAGGATAGCTCTCTTTTGATTTTACTTTGAATGTGCGCTCATTGCCGTTTTCGTCGGTGAGGGTGATCGTTTCCCCGACCACGATGTTCTTCAGGTAAAAGAAGATGGCGGGACCTTCCTTACTGTCGACATGCCCTGCCACAACAGAACTTCCCTTCCCACCCGGCTTTGGCCCGCGGTCATACCACCCGGTCACTTCTGTAGACTCTGGAACATCCATTTCACCGGATTCCTTCAGTCCGACAGGGATCACCTTTGTATCGATATCCATACTCGGAATTTGGATCCTTACGGGGGTAATTCCCTCTTCTTGAACCTTTAATTGTTCTTCCAGCTCGGCTTTCTTCTTCTGTAAAGAGTCAAGAAGAACAAATTCTTCCCCTTTGTGGCCAATCGGTCTCGTCTTTTGCTTTGTCTCTTTCTCAGCTTTCACCTGTTTTTTCTCTGATGTCTGCTGAGGTGTGGTATTTTCCTGGGCGAATACCTGGAAGCTTATGATGCTGAGGAGCATGACAGTCAATACGATCAATAATCTCTTTTTCATCTTCTCACCTCTAGTAGGAAAAAGAGAAGAGCGGTAAAGCCCTTCTCTCTTCATTTAATTATTGTTGGTTTGATACTTTTTTGCGGATAAGGAATACTCCAGCTGCTAGTAGAGCAGTGATTCCTGCTGTCCAAGCCATGATTGGTGCATTGGAGTCTTGTGCAGCTCCACCCATACCTGTGTTAGGCATAGCAGATGGCATATCGGAACCTGCGAACATATCAGGGTTTTGTTTCACGATGGCATCTCCAAGTGCTTTACCTACTCCGAACATGTACGCATATCCTTCACGGAAGTCTGCAGTGCTTGCATCGTAGTCTTCAGCCAAGTAGTCATCGAATGCTTTCAATACTTGCTCTTCGTGGCCTTTTACTGCTGCGATGGCGTCTTCAGCAGGTAGATTTCCTTCTGTTGCTGTTCCTAGGAAGTTACCGAAGTCTTCAGAGAACATGCTCAAGCTTTCGCGTGCTGCTTCTTCTTTTTCTTTATCATCAGCCAATACAGCTGCTACTAGATCAGATTGGGCATTGATGTGCTCGCCAGTCCAGATTTTTTCGAATTGTGCTGCACCTTCATCTCCGTAGATGGAAGCAATGGCTGCTTTGAAGTCTTTTGTGTGCTCATCTTCAGCCCAGTTGGCGAAGTCATAGTCAGCTGCTCCGTCAACGCCTTTTTGCATTCCCATTGTTGCAAGGGCAAAGTGCTCTGCTGCCAGATTGTTCAATGTAGAACGAAGATCAGCTGCTGCAGAATCGGCTTTTGATCCTTCGAATTTATCAGGCATTTGAGTCACGATCGCTGTTGAAAGAGCTTTACTGATATCGAACATGCGGTCATATCCTTCACGGAATGAAGAGAAGTAGCCTTTGTAGTCTTCTTCTACGTATGCATCGAATGCATTAAGGACATCTTCTTCATGTGCCTTCAGTACTTCAGCTGCTGCATCTTTCGGAAGATTTTCTTCCGTTGCTGTGCTGAGGAAAGTCGAGAACTCTTCTACGAATTCATCCACTTCTTTTTCAGCGGCCATTCTCGCATCTTCATCACCAGATTGAGCGGCTTTTACGAAGTCTTCTGAGTAAGCATTATGTCCGCGGAAGATTCGTTCGAATTCCTTCGCTCCTTCTTCACCGTAGATGGATTCGATCGCCGGCGTCATATCCTTGGCGTTGTCATCCAGTGCCTTCATGGCTTGTTTTTCGTCCGGTGCGTCGTTATAATCTTTTACCATTGCGTCAACCGCTAGCACAAAGTGCTCTGATAGAAGCTGATCAAGAGTGGAACGCAAGTCTGATGCCGGAGTGACGGCTGTCGGTTGCTCTGCTGCGAAACTTGCTGTCGGTGCGGCCAGTAGGGATAGCCCAAGTACAGGTGCTGCGATTTTTTTCATTAGCTTTGATTTTTTCAATGTATTCCTCTCCTTTTATCCTGGTTTTTTATATTTACACTAAGATAACGAGAGGGTTTTGTATTTGGATCACTTTTTTTAAAAAACTTTTTTACATCTATGCCGATTATAATGTGGATTGATTCAATTAATGACTCATAAATGGCTTTAAATAAGGCTTTGAGCAAGTATGAGGGAAATTAAATTTTTTCGTAATTTCTGTCAATTAGTGTTTCTAATAGAAAAAAGACCAGCCTAAGCTGATCTCATTTGTTCTTTATCTTTATCCGATTCCACTCCCTGTTTCCCCCACTCCCTGTTTCCCCACTAATAACATGATCCCTAGAAGGAGGAGACCGACGCCCAACCATGACAGGGCATCAAGGGATTCGCCGATCAGAAAGACCCCGAGCATGGTGGCGGTGAGGGGTTCGGCGAGGGAGAGCGTCACGGCGGTTGAGGCAGGCACCTTCACCAGTCCACGTGCAAAGAGAAGATAGGCAAGTCCTGTTGCCACGACCCCGAGATGCAGGGCAACCCCGGCTCCCCTTACCTCCATAAGCCACGATAGATCATAGAGGAAGAGGAAGGGCGTGAGGAAGAATGCACCCAGCATGAACACGACAGCGACCACGGGAAGTGTTTCCCTTCTATTGACAAGGGTTCCGCTGATCATGGTGTACCCGGCAAATGAAGCCCCCGCCCCCAGTGCGAGGAGGATGCCGCGCGGGTCGGCAACGACCGATCCTCTATTCGTGAACAGAAGGATGCAGCCTGCGATGGCCAGGGCGGTGGAGGCCCACCAGGAAGCTTGGGGGACATTCCTTTTTATTCCCCATTCAAGGAGTCCTGCTATGACCGGGGCGCTTCCGATGGCGATCACGGTCCCGATCGCAATCCCCGTCATTCTGACTGCCGAGAAAAAGAAAGGCTGATAGAGTGCCATACAAAGAGCGGCCGCCACGGTTCCTTTCAAGGGCCACCCTCTCCAATGTATTTTTCCCAAGGATAATAGAAGGAGGAACAAGCCTCCTATGGCCAGGCGCACCGCTCCGATGGCAATCGGATGGACGCCTTCAGGAGCCAATGCCTGCACCGTCCCCGTTGTTCCCCACAGCATGGCTGCCAGGAGGATAAACAGAGCATACTGTATCCGCAATGAAACCCTCTCCTAATCGATTACTGGCTGAATGGGAACCTCATTCCCACACCCGATCGGCAATGGCGATCACGTGTTGCAGCTTCTTCCATTGTTCTGCTTCGGTCAGCAGATTTCCTTCTTCGGTTGAAGCGAATCCACATTGGGGACTGAGACAGAGCTGGTTGATGTCCACATAGCGTGCAGCTTCCTGTATCCGTGCCTCGATGTCTTCCGTCGCCTCGAGATCTCCATGCTTGGACGTAACAAGACCGAGGACGATCTGGAGATTCGGATTCTTCACATAGCGTAGCGGTTCGAAGCCTCCGGAACGCTCATCATCGAACTCCAGGAATAGCCCGTCGAGGTCGAGCCCGCCGAAAATGGTTTCGGCAGCCGCTTCATATCCGCCTTCAGCTGCCCATGTCGATTTGAAATTCCCCCTGCAAATATGCATGGTCACGACAAGGTCCTCTGGGCGATCCTTCACAGCCTCATTGATGGTACGGGCGAAGGATTCCCTGAGTTCGTCGGGTTCGCGGCCAAATGCCTTGATCTGCTCATGTCCCTGTTTCGAGAAGAATACCGACCATGCCGTATCGTCGAGCTGCAGATAGCGGCAGCCTGCATCGTAGAAAGCACGGATCGCCTTTTTGTAGGCTTCGGCTACATCCCGATGGAATGCCTCCAAGTCATCTCCGTATACGTCCGTTTCAATTTTCCCCCTGAAGAAAAGCATATTTGGACTCGGAATCGTCATCTTGGCAGTGTGATCGCCTGCAATGCCATGAAGGAATTCATAGTCTTTCAGCATCGGATGATCCGTGAAGTCCACTTTTCCCGTCACTTTGATGCCACGTGCCTTGGTCGTCGTGTTATGGAACTTGATCCCCTGGTCCGATTCATATCCTTCGACGCCATCGAGACCTTCAAGGAAGTCGAAGTGCCACCACGCCCTCCTGAATTCACCATCGGTCACGACTTGGAGGCCGATTTCCTTTTGCTTGTCGACGATGCGGATGATTTCTTCATCCTCGATTCGTCGGAGTTCAGCTGCGGATAGCTCTCCATTCCCTCTCCGTTCGCGTGCTTCCTTGATCCGCTCCGACCTCAGCAGGCTGCCCACCTGATCTGCCCGGAACGGGGCTTTTATTGCTTTCTTACCTTTTGTCTGTACGTGTGTCATCTGAATCCTCTCCCTTTTTTCATATAAAAAGGCCCTTCCCGGTAAAAGGAAGAGCCTGATGATTCTCGTCTCTTCCTCATCTCCGAACGAATCTCGTTCAAGGATTTAGCACCATTCTGTTCAAGTTTGAACAGCGGTTGCCGGGTTTCACAGGGCCAGTCCCTCCACCACTCTTAATAAGGAATATCGCTATTTAATTTTCTCAATATAATAATTATTCAGGATTTAGCTCCTGTTGTCAATGGGATGAGGGAAATTAACCGCTCAACTTTTGACGGTTTCGTTCTCCAATGACGCTCCATTCGTCTTGATCACCTGTCTGTACCAGTCGAAGCTGGCCTTCTTAGAACGGTTGAGGGTGCCATTGCCTTCGTTGTCTTTGTCCACATGGATATAGCCATACCGTTTTTTCATTTCGCCGCTTGAGGCGCTGACGATATCGATTGGTCCCCAGCATGTGTAGCCCAGCAGTTGGACTCCGTCCTTGATTGCTTCGTTCAGCTCGCGGAGATGGGCTGAGAGATAATCGATTCGATAGGCATCGTTGATTTCCCCATCTGCGCCGGGCTCGTCGATGGCTCCGAGGCCGTTTTCCACGACGAATAATGGTTTTTGATAGCGATCATACAATTGATTGGCCGTAATCCGGATCCCTTTTGGATCGATCGTCCATCCCCATTCCGATGTTTTCAAATGAGGATTTTTGACCGAAGGGAACACATTGCCTGCCGTCATCTTCCCGAGGATTTCGGGATCACGGCTGATCGTGCGGCTGGAGTAATAGCTGAATCCGATGTAATCCACCGTATGAGCCTTGAGGATGTCTTCATCTCCTTCTTCCATCTGGAGATCCCACTCCTGCTCCCGGAAGAAGCGCTTCGCATAGCCCGGATACGCTCCACGGGACTGAACGTCGATGAAGAAGTAGGATTCGCGATCACGTTCGATTCCCGCCCAGATATCTTCCGGATTACAGGAGTACGGATACGTGACACCTGCGGCCAGCATGCACCCGATCTGTGCCTCCGGATCGATCTCATGGAGTGCCTTCACGGCAAGGGCACTAGCGACAAGCTGATGATGAGCAGCCTGATAGAGGACCTGATCCCGGTTTTCACCTTCTTTGAACACGATTCCTGCCCCAAGGAAAGGCAGATGGAAAAGCATATTGATTTCATTGAACGTCATCCAATATTTCACGGTTCCTTTAAAACGATTGAAAAGAGTGCGGGCATACGTTTCGTAGAATTCGACGAGATCACGGCCCTTCCAGCTTCCGAACGTTTCAATCAGATGGACAGGCACATCGAAATGGGCGATGGTTACAACGGGTTCGATTCCGTTCGCTTTGAGCTCTGCGAAGAGGTTTTCATAGAATGTCAATCCTTCTTCATTCGGCTCAGCGTCGTTCCCGTTCGGGAAGATCCTTGCCCAAGATACAGACACCCGAAGGCATGTAAAGCCCATCTCGGCAAACAGCTTGATATCTTCTTTGTAGCGATGATAAAAATCAATGGCTTCATGTGACGGGTAGTAAAGGTCATCTTGAAGTTCCAGGTGTGGGATATTCCCTTTCATATAGGAGAATCTCTCTTCACCGCGTGGAAGGAGGTCGACGTTGGTCAACCCCTTCCCGCCTTCGCGGTATCCTCCTTCTGCTTGGTTTGCTGCAATGGCCCCTCCCCAAAGGAAGGATTTTGGAAATGTAGTCGTTGTCATGATACTCGCTCCTTTTCTTTCATATAAGATAGCAGGCGTGCTCCTGCTTTGATGTCCCCCGGTTCTTCTGAGAGGACGTCCATGAATTCATTCGTATTGGTCACGACGATCGGCGTGGACAGGTCATACCCGGCTTCCTGGATCGCCTTCACATCGAATTCCACAAGGAGCTGACCCGCTTCGACGCGGTCCCCCTGGGCGATATGTGCGGTGAAATGCTCACCATTCAGCTGGACGGTGTTGAGACCCACATGGACGAGGATCTCTGCTCCATCGTCTCCTACAATCCCGACGGCGTGCTTCGATGGGAACAAGGTGCCAATCACACCCGTGACCGGAGAGTACAGCTTGCCTTCTGTCGGAAGGATGGCGACTCCTTTTCCAAGGGCTTCTGTAGAGAAGGCGGCATCTTTGACGTCAGACAGGGGCATCACGATGCCTGTCAGCGGGCTGACGGCGCCGATAGTGGAAGATGGCGTGACGTGTTGATCAGTAGGAACTTCCTGGTCCGTCCCTTCTTCCACGGGATCCTTAAAGCCGACAATATACGTAAGGGCAATGGACAAGATAAAGGATACAGAGATCCCGATGATCAAGCCGATGAAGCCTTCGCCATAGAAGATCGGGAGGGTCAATAATCCCGGAGGGCCCGTAGCGATGGCGGCGCTTTGGGAATAGCCGACGATGGCTCCCCCGACACCTGCACTGATCGTGGCCATGATGAATGGCTTTTTCAGCGGCAGGGTGACACCGTATACGATTGGTTCCGTGATCCCGAATAGACCGGTGATCGCAGTCGAACCAGAGAGGGCCTTCAGTTTTTTGTTCTTCGTCTTCAGCATGACACCAAGGGCTGCCCCTGCTTGTGCAAAGATAGCCGGAGCGGTTACAGGCTTGACGTTATCATAGCCTTGTACGGTAATATTGTTGATGAAGATCGGAATGATCCCCCAGTGAACACCGAAGATGACAAGTACCTGCCAGGACATGGCGACAATGGCACCGGCAATGATCGGGCTCAGTGAGAATACATAGAGGATGCCTGCTGCAATTCCATTCCCCACATACACACCGAACGGTCCAAAGGCGAGAAGCGTCAACGGCAGGATCGTAACCAACAAGACAAATGGCGTAATGAATGTACGCACGGACTGATGGATCCTGCGGTTAAGGAATCGCTCGAAATACCCCATGACGAGGACCGCCAGGATGATCGGGATGACAGTTGATGAGTATTTCATCATCACGACAGGGATGCCGAAGAACGTGGTTTCAACGTTCCCGTTGGCAAGTTCAATGATGGACGGATAGATCAACGCCCCGGCAATCGTAGCGGCAATGAATGGGTTCGCATCAAATTTCCTCGCGGCTGTAAACGCTAACAACACAGGCAAGAAGTAAAATAGGCTGTCCGCTGCAGCATATAGAATGATATACGTCGTATTATCCGGAGTCATCACCCCGGTGCTCGTCAAAATCTGAAGGACCCCCTTCAGAACACCTGCGCCGGCCATGATGCCAAGAAGCGGTGTGAAGATCCCAGCAATGATATCGATGACTCTGCCGACTGCAGATCCTTTATCCCCTTCTCCGTCCGTCTGTTTTGAAGACGTATCCGATAGGAGGGATGTTTGTTTCCCGATCTCACGGTAGACGTGGGAGACGTCATTTCCGATGACTACTTGGAATTGACCGCCGCTTTCCATGACGGTGACTACACCATCAAGTGCCATGATGGCCTTTTTGTCTGCTTTTTCACGCTGATTCAGTTTGAACCTGAGCCTTGTGGCACAATGCACGAGCGAGGCGACATTTTGTTCCCCGCCGATATGGCGGATGATCAGTTCTGCTGTTTTTGCGAAATCCATTGTGAAAACCTCCTTTATTTAAAAGCATTGATTTTTTAAAAAGAAAAACCTAGACAACGGCAAAGAAAAAACAATGTTTTTCCCTTGCTGTCACCTAGGTTTAGCCTGCTTGACCAGTAACTATCCTCTTGGACTATGCTGCATCGCATGACGTGATGTCACGCGATGGATATGAAGTGTGAGGTATATGCGTTCGTCTTTTGATAATACCCAGTGGAGCTCCTTCTGGATGTAGACGGCAATCTTCCCTGAGCACTCGAATGCCTGTGGATATTGACGCTCGACCTGCTGATAGAAAAAGTCGTCATTCTGCTCCTCGACGATCTGCTCCTTTTTCATGAGCCTCCATGCAAAGAAGCGGAGATGGGTGAGAAAGCGCTCGTAATTCATGGATTCTTCATCGAGTGTCACATTGAAGTGATACTTGACGATGGTCAAGATATCGTTGACCGTCGTCACGACTTTGGAGATGGATTCAAGCCCTTCACCAGACACTTGACTGTTCACAAGGTGCATGGCAATGGACGCAGCCTCATTCTCATCCATCATGATCCCTGTCTCTTCCTCGATGATCGTCAGTGCCTCAAGTGCGGTTTGGTATTCTTTCCGGTAGTACTTCTTGATCTCCCATGCGAGAGCATTCTGAAGCTTGATTCCTTGCTTGTAGCGGGTGATGGCAAAGCTCAAATGGTCGGTCAAGGCGACATACAGATAGTCATCCAGCTTGACCCCGAGCTTCATCGCAGCCATCGTCATGATTTTCTCAGAGAGTACGAGATACTTCTCCGACACGTCTGCCAAAAGCTCTGCAAGTTTGGCAGATACGCCTTCTCCCTCAAGTACGAAGGTCTTCTCCACCAGTCCGGTATCCACCTGATCGCCCGGCCGCTTCTTGAAGGCCAGTCCCCGTCCCATGACCACCAGTTCTTTCCCTTGATCGTCGTGGGTCAGGACCACATTATTATTGATGACTTTACTAATCTCCATATCTCTTCGCCCCGTCCATCCATATTCCCTGAAACAAAAATAACCCAAATCTGCCCACACGTCACCTCAAAAGGTAACCAGCAAATTTAGGTTTTGCCTGCCCGAAGCAGTAACAATCCTGTTTTATATCGTTAGTTGTAAACGGTTACTTTATTTTGCCACAGGTCTTTAAGGATGTCAATCCTTTTTACTAGTTTTATATATCCCACCTCTTCCACAGAGCGTTTTCTTTTTGGGAATCTGGGTATAAAAGGAAAGATGTTGGTTTTTTACACTATATTCCATATTAACAGGGTCCTGGAGGATCAAGAACACAGGAGGGAATTCGATGGTAAAGAAATGGATGGTGATCCTGGTGGCATGCGTGTTGCTGACCGCCTGCGGATTGGGTGAAAAGAAAGAGACAGCTTCAAAGACTGAAGCTGCATCCGATGAAAAAAAGGCAAATGTTTCAGAAGCGGAGAAGGCTACAAATGAAAAGGAAACAAGCGCTTCAACAGCGGAGACGGATGAGCCGGAGCAAGAGCAGCCGCTGAAAACCTTCGACGAGCTGACACCGGAAGAGTTGAAGATCCCGACAGTCCCTATGGAATCCCCATACGGAGAGGATGGAAATTTCAAACATGTGCATACCGATAAGGAGCTTGCCCGGGACTTCACGGATGAGAACAATATGATCCGATTCGACCTGGATGAGGATCCCATACGCATCATGCGTACGGGTAATATAGATAATGTGATGAACTACAGCGATACCTTCATTGATCTTTCCGAAAATCTTTCCTATAAGCTCCAGGATCCAGAAGAGATTGAAATCGCCTATCAGCTTTTTATCGACCATCCTCCCGTTCAGCTTCAAGGAAAGGAAGGGATCGAATACAGATCATGGGAGGAAGCAACCAATATGGAACGTGGCATCATCCAGATGACCATCCTGCTATCGGTTCCCATGAACTATCTCCAGTATGCCATCGAACAGGATGAGTACGATACGGAACAATTCAAGACGGCTCAGGCAGAGTTCAAGCGAATCGGTGATCCGATGGTGCTTTTCCCGTCTCCCCAGACGCCACTGGATTATGAGTTATACGAAAGTATACGTACGGTCCATGCCCTGTGGGGAAAACTGGGACTCTATCAAAAGCCCGAGCAGGATAAAGAAGAATTCAAGGCCCTCTACGATCAAACAAGGCAGGAAGTGAATAACCTGTTCGCACGGGTGAACTATACGCTATCCGAAGAGTGACGCAAACACAGAAAAGAGCCCCATTAGGAAAGGGCTCTTTTTCGTTACATATTCACAGTCGTATCTTCCTTTTGCCGCCTCACTCGCTGACGCCAAGCCGGAACGATAAGCGCCAGGATGGCAATAACAAAGAGGGATACAGCCAGCGGACTTGTATAGAAGATGCTCCAGTTCCCGCCGGATATGGTCAAGGATTGCCTCAGTGCCTGTTCCATCATGCCTCCGAGGATGAAGGCCAGGATGAAGGGGGCAGCAGGGAAGGCAAAGATCCTCATCAGATATCCGATGATCCCGAAGATCACCAGTAAATAAAGATCAAATGTACTGAAGCTGACGGCATATACCCCGACCAAGCTGGAAATGATTACGAGAGCAATCAGCAGCGGACGCGGTACAGAAAGGATCTTTACAAAGTATGGGATCAGCGGGAGGTTAAGAATCAACAAGAATACATTCCCAACATACATACTCGCAATGACTCCCCAGAAGATCGTCGGATTTTCCGTCATGAGAAGGGGGCCCGGCTGGACGCCGAGGACAAGGAACGCACCGAGCATGACGGCAGTCGTCCCGGAACCCGGGATCCCGAGGCTGAGCAGCGGTACGAACGCCCCGCTCGTGGCAGCGTTATTTGCCGTCTCGGGGGCTGCAAGACCCTTGATGGAGCCTTTCCCGAACTCTTCCGGTTTCTTCGCAAGCTTCTTCTCGGAAATATAGGCAACAAAGGAAGAAATGGTGGCGCCTGCTCCAGGCAGCACACCCAGGAGGAAGCCGATGAAGGATTGTCTCGTCATCGGGCCTTTCATCTCTTTGAAATCTTCTTTTGACAGCTTCAAACTGCCGATATTCTTGAAGTCGCTCATCTTCGCCTTGCGGTTGAGGATGAGGAAGCAGACTTCAGCCAGGGCAAAGACGCCAAGGGCGATGACCAGAAAATCAATCCCATCGAGAAGGTTGACGTTCCCCATGGTAAAACGGCTCGTGCCCGTTTGGGAATCGATCCCGATGGTCACGACCATGAAGCCGAGGACCGCAGACGTAAGCGCCTTGAGGGTGGAGCCGTCCGAAAGACTGGATATGGCCGTCAAACCAAGCAGCATGAGGGCAAAGTATTCAGGCGGACCGAAAATGATGGCCACGCTTGCCAATACGGGGGCAAACAGCATCAAAAGAACAACGCTGACCGTTCCTCCCACAAAGGATGCGATGGCGGAAATGGCAAGGGCCTTCCCCGCCTTACCCTGCTGTGCCATAGGGTAGCCGTCAAAAGCCGTTGCCACCGTACCGGCAACACCCGGTGCATTCAGAAGGATCGAAGACGTAGACCCTCCGTACATGGAACCGTAATATACACCAGCCATCATGACGAGGGCAATGGTGGGGTCCATCCCGTAGGTAACGGGGATCATGATTGCGATGGCACTGATTGGACCGAGACCAGGGATCATTCCAATAATCGTCCCGATTAAGACACCAATAAATACGAACATAATTCCTTGTAAACTGAAGGCTATCTGAAAGCCTTGCAGCAATCCATCAAACGAACCCATACGTTCACTCCTTTCTATCCTTGGTTAAAATGGCAAGATCCCTGCCGGCAGACGGATCGATAAAGCATAATTAAAAAGACTATAGGCACTGCCGGAGAAGACGATGGCCGTCAAGATATTCGGTACCCACTTCTTATATCCCAGCAATCTGGAACAGGCGATGATGAAGGCCGTCGTCATAAGGACAAAACCTGCTACCTCAAGGAACGTGATATAGATCAGAACCAGGCCCATGACGGCCAGAAGCATCAGGACTTCCTTCCTCGGGATCACCCGTTTGGCCTTTTGGTCTTCCGTGTCTATATCCTTACTGAAGAAAAAGCAGACGGATAGAATTAGAAGACAAAAGCCCAGGATCTTGGGAATCAGATCGGCATCAACCGGAACAAAGGGGTATTCAGGAAGAAGGAACGCCATGATCAAATACGTAACCGATACAAGCATCAATACAATGGAAATACCTTTATTCACTGTTACTTTCATTTCTCCGTCTCCTCCTAATCTCTCTTGAATCCAAGTTCATCCAGAACCTTGGTCAGATCTTCCGCTTGATCATCTAGGAAGGACTTGAATTCTTCACTTCCCATATACTGCTCATCCCAGCCGTATGCCTTCCTGACCTTATCAAAGGATTCTGATTCGGATACACCTTTTGCAATGTCCTCATAATAGGCAATCTGTTCTTCGGTCATATCGGGCGGTCCGAATAAGCCTCGCCATACGATGAATTCTGCATCGATCCCCTGCTCCTTCGCAGTCGGAAGGGTTTCGAGGAATTCGTCACCTGAAAGTCGTTCAGGAGAGGTGACCGCGAGGATCTTTAATTTTTCGGCTCTTGCCTGATCCATGGCATCGGATACCCCTGTCGAGACGACATCGACACTACCATTAAGAACGGCTGTCATGGAGCCTCCATCCTGATCTGATACATATCGAATCTTACTAATGTCCACACCTGCCGCTTGGGCGAACATGATGAATTGAATATGGTCCATACTTCCGGGAGATGAGATTCCGACGACTGTCACGCTCTCCGGATCCTTCCTCATATCGTCAAACAGCTCATCGAGTGTATCCCATTTGGCATCGGCTCTTACGGCAAATGCTCCGTAATCTGCAATCAGATTGGCAATGGGAGTGAAATCTTCGTAGCCGTAAGGGGATTGCCCGTTCAGTGCTACAAAGTGTAACGGAGGTGAGCTGATGAAGATATTATGGGGATCATTCCGCTTGTGGATATACGACCAGGCTACTGCTCCCCCGCCGCCCGGTTTATTGACAACACCGAAGCTACGATCTGATAGATTTTCATCTTCAATGCTTTTCGCAATCATCCTGGCGGTCGTGTCCCATCCGCCACCTGCTCCTGCCGGGGCGATCACTTCAATGGAGCGGTCCGGTTCCCATTCTCCATCTGCATTGACCGACCCTTTTTGGACGGGAAGGGAACAGCCTGTCATCAGAATGAGGCCAAATATGATAAGTACAATCAATCGTTTTCGCAACACTAGCGCCTCCTTGCCATTTTTCAACCATTTTACGGGGTGTTCACAATTTTGTAACCGTTTCCAATTTAAAGTTCTTAGAGTCCTTTTTGCCTTTTATGTTCATAAAGTTCACAAAAAAGCGGTTTTGAAAAGGATTTCTCCTTCTCAAAACCGCTTTGATCATTTTCGTTTGTATTTCCTTTCCGGTCGACCCACGATCCCATACACGAGCTCTGCTTCCGCTTCTTTGATTGATATAAGGTATTCCAGATACCGGCGGGAAGTCGTCCGGGAAGCCCCGAACAGTTTCCCGAGGGCTTCCGCCGTGATCCCTTCTTCCTGCTGTCCCAGAAGCTCCTTGACCTTTTCAAGCGTCAGCTGATCGATTCCTTTCGGAAGAGCCTCCCGGGGAGAAGACGTCTCGGACTGGAAAAGCCGGTCGATGAGGGATTGATTCACATCCTCGCTTCCCTTTAGGACATGACGGGTCTGCACAGCCCGCGAAACGGCCTCAGACAGGCGTTCGAGCTCAATGGGTTTGATCAAGTAATCGACGACCCCATGATTCAACGCCTTGGTCAGGATCTCCCGGTCCGTCGCCGCCGTAATCAGGATGATCTGAAGATCTGGGCATTGTTCCCTTAGAGGGCCGATGATGCTGATTCCAAGACTGTCAGGTAGATACACATCCAAAAGGAGCAGATCTGGCTTCAGCTCCCCTGCCAGCCTTAGCGTTTCCCCCGCAGTGGTAGCCGAAGCAAGAACCTGCAGGCCCCCGACCCTTTCCAGGAACTGATGATGGATGTCTGCTACACGGTAGTCATCTTCTGCAATAAGGACCTTCACTGAGTACTTCCTCCTTTCGGAATATAGACGGTCACGACCGTCCCTTCCTGTTCATCGGATGCGATCTCCAAACTCCCCCCGAGCTCCCGCAGAGAAGCGTGGACGAGGGACATGCCAAATCCTCTGTCGCTGCCTTCTTTTGTGGTGAATCCCTGCTCATGAATCCGTTCCATCAACTCAGGCGGGATGCCTTTTCCATTATCGGATACCTCCAGGATCAGATCATCTGCGATATCCGTCGTATACACCTGTACCCAGGGTTCCGGTTGACCCACCACTGCTTCAAAGGCATTGTCGATGATATTCCCTATGATCGTCACCAGGGGGGAGGCGGCATCCTGAGGCCATTCATATTCGATGGAGCTCGTCTCATCCAGGGCGAAGGCTATTTTTTTCTCAGAGGCCTTTGACAGCTTCCCAATCAATACAGCTTGAATCGTCGGATCATGAATCTGCTCGAATAACACGCGTTCATATGCCTTCTGCTGACCTGTTTCATCATGGATGAAGGCCATCGCTTTCGTGACCTTACCGAGCTGAAGCCATCCTGATATAGCATACAGCTTATTTGTATACTCGTGGGTCTGGGCACGAAGGTCATGGGAGTACTGCTGTACCTCCGATAACGTGCTGATGAGCTCCTGTATTTCCGAGCGGCGCTGGAAGCTTGCGACCTTTCCCCCGTAGCGCCCCTCATCGTCGACCCTCTTATAACGGACCACAAGCTGCTGGCCATCATACACGGTTTCATATTGTCCTTCCGCTGCTTCACGTTCCATGACACGGGCGATCGTGGACCCCGGAAGGACAGCTTGGATGGGGTGACCGATTGCATTTTCCGAGATGCCGAGAATCTCTTTTGCCGACTGGTTGACGAGGGTGACCCGGCCATCCTGATCCGTCGCCATGACCCCTTCACTGATCGCTTCAAGCACGGCCCCCCTCTCCTTGTAGATCCTGGCAATCTGATAAGGCTCGAGTCCGAATGTGTCTTTCCGTATATTTCGGGTCAGCATAAGACTCCCTCCGACCCCAATCATAAAGATGAACAGGAGCCACAAAAGGATGCCGATCAATCCTTCCTGATAGGTGGAGTCGATTTCCGAGAGGAGGAATCCAACCGATACAACACCGATGATCTCACCTGCTTCATTGACGATCGGCGTTTTTCCACGGACCGATTCCCCGATGGATCCTTCAGCCATGGAAACATAGCTTTTCCCATTGATCAGTGCCTCATCGTTGTCGCCGCCGACCATTGCCTTCCCGATCTTTTCCCTTGTGGGATGGGTGTAGCGGATGCCATCCACATCGCCTATGACGATGAACTCGGCACCTGATTTCTCTCGGATTGTTTCTACCACGCGCTGCATATCTGAAGCGTTTGCATTTTCACTTAGCACCCGTTTCACGACCGGGATCTCTGATACGGTCAATGCCGTTGTAAGGGCCTGCTGGCCGACGATGTCCTGTGCCTGCTTGCGCTCAAAATACATATACACCACCGTCACCATCAGCATGATGATCGTGATCAGCGTACAGACCAGCACCATGATCTTCCGCTCGAGGGGCCATCTGTTCTCCATATCTGCATCCCTCCCGCATCACCCCGATGCAGAAAATTCTAACACTTTATGGAATAATAGAAAAGGAGACATTTAGCGGAAGACTCCTTCCCCGCTTCAAAGGACACAGTTTGATATAATGGTAGGAGTACATAATCGAAAGGGGAAATGAACATTGAAGCAGGAAATCATTGAACGCTTTACGTCCTATGTGAAAATGGATACCCAGTCCAACGAACAAAATGAATCTTGCCCCTCCACTCCCGGACAGCTCGAACTCGGGAAAAAGCTTGTTGAAGAGTTGAAGTCGATCGGGTTGAGCGATGCCTCCATGGACGACTTTGGATATGTGATGGCCACCCTGCCAGCCAATACGAAAAAGGATGTACCAACAATCGGATTCCTGGCGCATGTGGATACGGCGACGGACTTTACCGGGAAGAATGTCAATCCGCAGATTCATGAAGAATATGACGGAGGCGAGATCGTCCTGAATGAGGACCGAGGCGTCACGCTATCACCCCATGAATTTCCGAACCTCGGAAACTATCATGGCCATACCTTGATCACAACGGATGGAACGACGCTCCTTGGTGCCGATAATAAAGCCGGCATCGCCGAGATCATGACCGCCATGGACTACCTCGTAAAACACCCTGAAATTGAACACGGACGGATCCGTGTCGCCTTCACACCGGATGAAGAGATCGGACGCGGCCCTCATCGATTCGACGTAGAGCGATTCAATGCACAGTATGCCTATACCGTCGACGGAGGCCCACTCGGTGAGCTGCAATACGAAAGCTTCAGCGCGGCAGGTGCCGTTATCACCATCAACGGGACGAACATCCATCCGGGGACGGCCAAAGGCAAGATGGTCAATTCCATGAAGATCGCCATGGAGCTCCAGAGCAGACTGCCTAGAGAGGAAGCACCTGAGTATACGGAAGGATATGAAGGCTTCTTCCACCTCCTCTCCTTTGAGGGCGATGTGGAAAAGACGACCCTCACGTATATCATCAGGGATTTCGACCGCGAGAAATTCACCGCGCGGAAGGAGCTTATGACCTCCATCGTGAAAGAACTTCAGGAAACATACGGGGAAGAGCGCGTTTCCCTCTCCTTGAAAGATCAGTATTACAACATGCGCGAGAAGATCGAGCCCGTGAAATTCATTGTCGATACGGCATATAAAGCCATGACCAACCACGGCATCGTCCCGATCGTCGAGCCGATCCGCGGCGGAACAGACGGTTCCCAGCTTTCCTACATGGGACTCCCGACCCCGAATATCTTCACAGGCGGAGAGAACTTCCACGGAAAGTTCGAATTCATCTCCGTGGACAATATGGAGAAATCGGTGAACGTCATCGTGGAAATCGCCCGTCTATTCGCTGAAGAAGCATAAGATCAGAGCAGTCCTTGAACAGGACTGCTCTTTTTTTGCACATGCACATTCGCTTCCGGCAAGACAGGAAATTATAATGTGGGATACAGACTAAGACGAGGTGACCCATTATGAGATATGTTGAATTAAATGACTATCCCTCCCTCCTGATCATTCCCGTCGGCAGGAAATTCCCTGAAGTCAGGTCCATCGGACATAAGAAGCAGCGGGCTATCCTGAGCCGCCTTCAACACGCGGTCGATGGGATCATCGAGCAGGGAAATATCATACAGGCTTTCTTTCCGGACATCAGTGGTACGCGACTCCCCGTCCCGATCTATCGAAAGGAAGAGCTCTATCCCCATCTCATCAAACCTGAATCCTTCCTGTGGAAAAAGCATTCCGACCAGCGGGGGCTACCCATAGAAAAGGAATCCTTTTATACCGTGGAATATGAAACCCTTTCTGCTCAAGAGCTGGGGGATCATGTGCAACGTGTGATGACTGATTACTCGTTCGCCGCCATCCTTCAGCAGCGGGAGAGGAACGAGTGGCTGGAGTCGATCCGGTCGGCCTATTCCCGGCATCCTTTCATCCGGTTGGCACGTACTAAACAGGACGTCGTTCAGGCAGTGGAAGTCCTTAATACCTCTTCCCTTCTCGGCCTGTTGAATTCACCGGAGGATGTGGCCTTCTGGAGACACCGGGTGGAGATCGTCCTTCGCCCCTATAGAAGCGTTCCTCCCCATTGGCGCTGGGACATGTGCGCTCATGAGAAAGAGCTTGTCCTGAAAGCGAAGGAAGGCGTCCTCTCCTGTACCTGTCATGAGTGCAACTACACAATCGACTATTCTCCGGAAACAGACCGTGTGACCCTGCCGACCGAGGTCAATATGGAGCAGGCGCGTAAACGCATCGCCACCATCGAAAGGCAGTTCAATGCCATGGCTGAAAAAACAACAGACGTCGTGAACGCAATCCGCCGCCTCCAAGACCTTAAGGCAGCGTTAACACCTTTTGAGGGCATAATCGAACGGGCATGGGATCTTGAAGAACAACTTCGGGGACGTGCAGCCTCCCATCCCATCCTTTCCATCTATCAATCCTTAAAGGAATGTAGCTTGTCTGATACCTATGTGGAACCAGATGTAATGAGCCTGTCCCGTGTCCATATTCCTGATATTTCACTGCTTAAGATGAACTGGGAAGGAGAAGATCTTCAGCAGACACTGGAAGACCACCTTTCCTATCTTGAAGAAAAAGCGCAGGAATACCGCCCATCACCGGATGATGTGATGGTAGAGGTCAAAGGGTATGAGCTCACCCGTGGAATGACGGAAGAGATTAATGGCACTCCCGGTTCGAAAGACATTCCCATCCACCTGCTTGTTCAATTGTTAAAGGGAGAGGCCACCAGCAAGATCAGGCGCATGGAGCTGAATGAAACATCGATTTTCGGCATGCTCTCCTCATGGCCGGCGAAGTATATCACACAAGCTATGATTCAATGGAAGAAGAGCGGAGCATGAGCGTGCGCCGCTCTTCTTTGTGTGGAAAAAAAGAAGTTTGTTTGTCTTCTTTGTTACACGACAACATATTTTCACATTTTTCATCAACATTTTTCTTGTTCCACATCCTTTTCTCCCATACCCTTAAATTAGGAATGAAAAGGAGTGATCATATGCTTCCCATTGAACGCCGCCAACAGATCCTGATGTGGCTTGAAGAGGAAGAAACCT
Source organism: Rossellomorea marisflavi (assembly GCF_009806575.1). Taxonomy (NCBI): domain Bacteria; kingdom Bacillati; phylum Bacillota; class Bacilli; order Caryophanales; family Bacillaceae; genus Rossellomorea; species Rossellomorea marisflavi. The sequence continues at coordinate 4,249,947 of NZ_CP047095.1, forward strand.
TGAAGGTATCGGAAATGAGCGAGCGCCTCGGTGTCTCCGAGATGACGGTTTATCGGGATATCAAACCTCTAGTGGATGAAGGAAGAGTACAGAAGACCTCTAACGGGATCGCATCTATCCAAGACGTGCCTGCGAACGGGTGCAGCCTTTGCATGAAGTCCATCGGAACGAGACACTCCGTGCAGATCGTGAAGACGAATCACCGTGTTGAACAAACTTGCTGTCCACATTGCGGGCTCCTCCGCTTCAACGATATCCGTGATGAGGTCGTGCAGATCCTGTGCCGTGATTTTTTGACGGATGCGACAATCAGTGCCAAGACCGCCACGTTCCTCATTGGGGCCGAGGTGAATCTGAACTGCTGTCAGCCACAGGTCATGGCCTTCGGTTCACCCCTGCACGCAGAAAAATTCCAAACTGGATTCGGCGGCAACTTACATTCATTCGAAGAGGCCATTCATGCCATTTCGGATACGATGCAAGGGAATGGCTGCTGTCACTCATAACAAAGGAGTCTACATATGAAAAACCAATCTAAAAAATCTCCTTATCAAACGATCTGGAGATGGCATTTCTACGCAGGGGTCATCTTCGCTCCCTTTCTATTCATTTTGGCGGTGACCGGTTCGATTTATCTCTTCAAACCGCAGATCGAGGGTGTTCTGTACAACCAGTACTACGATGTCCAGCCCCAAGGTGACAAGATCGCACCTGCCGATCAGATCGAAGAAGTGAAAAAACTTCATCCCGATGCCACCGTAACCTCCTATCGACCGGGAGAAAGCGCCGATCGCTCCAGCGAAGTGGGCATCAGTACGGAAGAAGGGTCATCCACTGTATTCATCGATCCCTACACAGGCAAATCCCTCGGTGAACTGAAGGCCGATGACCGGATCATGAACAAAATTGAAGAGATCCACGGAGAATTGATGGCCGGTACACTTGGCGACCGGATCGTGGAGCTTGCTGCCTGCTGGGCGGTCGTCCTCATCGTAACGGGACTCTTTCTCTGGTTCCCGCGGAAAAAGGACAAACTGTCAGGGGTCTTGTTCCCGCGGTTCAATAAAGGGAAGAAAATCTTCCGCCGTGACCTTCATGCCGTCCCTGCGTTCTGGATCACAGCAGGGATGCTGTTCCTGATCCTGACGGGACTGCCGTGGTCAGGATTCTGGGGGACGAACTTCCAGAATGCCGTCACTAATTCAGGCGCAGGCTACCCTCCATCAGTCTGGACGGGAAGTGCACCTCAATCAGAATTGAAAACGAAGGAAATCGCTGAAGTACCATGGGGCGCAGAAAACCTGGACGTTCCCAAATCGGCCCTTGAAGGATACACTCCCCTCTCCATCAACGACGTAGTCGACATCGCCAACAATCAGGATATTGATCCGAGCTATACGGTGTACATCCCTCAGGACCCGACAGGCGTGTATACCCTTTCGGCATTTCCTGCCAGGGCGCAGGATGAATTGACGATCCATATCGATCAGTATTCCGGTGCGGTCCTTGCCGATTACCGGTATGACCATTACGGTCCTGTCGGAAAAGCCGTGGCACTCGGCATCACCCTGCACAAAGGGACACAGTTCGGGATCTTCAATCAGATTCTCAGCCTTCTCATCTGCCTTGGAATCATCCTTGTGGTCGTGAGCGGATTCTATCTGTGGCTGAAGCGGAAGCCGAAGCATGAGATGGGCGCACCGAAGGGACCAAGCATCTGGAGGTTCAGGGCGTTCCTCGCCGTCATGATCGCACTCGGGATCATCTTCCCGCTGGTAGGATTGAGTCTCATCGTCGTCTGGCTCCTGGACTGGCTCATCATCAGACGTATACCCAAGGTAAAAGAATTCCTCGGAGCGGCGTAAGAAAGGAGACGACTTATGAGATACCTGTTGAAACTACTGCCTTTTATCCTGATCCTTCTCCTATTGGGGGCATGTGCCCCTAAAGAGGACGCAGCCGACCTGTACAAGCAGGAATTCCCTCTAGAGGCCGACGTGACCCTGCCAGACCCTTACACCAGTAAGGAACCGATCAAGATCGTCCTCACCCTGGACGGGGAAAAAGTGGAGAACGCCAATTTCGTCCATGTGGAAGTATGGAAGGCAGACGGCAGCTTCCGGCAAGGGATGGAAGAAGCGGAGAACGAAGGAAAAGGCCTCTATACCTTCAAGACAGACTTGAAGGAAGAAGGGCTGTATTATGTAAAGGTCCACGCCGGCAGTAACGGCTCCACCATCATGCCGACCAAACCCCTTGCCGTCGGTGAACTGTCAAAAGCAGATATCGAGGCCCTGAACGGGAACGCTCCACAGCAAAGCGGAGGCAGCGGACATCATCATTAAACGCAAAAAGACCGGAAGAAGGTGCGCCTTCTTCCGGTCTTTTCATATTTTATCGGATTTTATAGCTCAGGAACCCATCTTCTACCGGGATGGTTTGTCCGTTAATGGCGCTGGCCGCATCCGTGAATAAGAAGGTGACGACGCTCGCCACTTTCTCCGGCTTGATCAACTCTCCGCGCATATGCTGTCCGGCCAGATAATCTTTTGCATCCTGATCATCACCAAGGATCGGTGTATCAATGAATCCAGGTGCCACACCAACCACGCGGATGCCGTGTTCAGCAAGCTCGAGGGCTCCCGATTTGGACATCATGACGACAGCCGCTTTTGCCGCGTTGTAGTTGAAGCTTCCGACCGCAGCAGCTGTTCCATAAATGGATGCCGTGTTAACGATCGTTCCGGTCGTACCCAACTCCACCATTTTCCTGGCGCCATAGTACATGCCATAATAAACGCTGTGCTGATCCACATCGATGACGCGGTGATACGATTCAGGGTCCATTTCAAGGAATGGTTTCACCAACCCGATACCGGCATTGTTGAAGATTCCGTTGAATGTGCCGAATTTCTCAGCAGTCCAATCGATCAGCGCCTTGATTTCTTCACCTTTTGAAACATCTACTTTATAATGAGCGGCATTTCCTCCCGCTTGATTGATCTGCTCGGCTACTTCTTTTGCACCGCTTTCGTTAAAGTCAGCGACAACAATGGATGCGCCTTTCCCGGATAACTGAAGGGCAGCTTCCTTCCCAATTCCACTTGCTCCCCCTGTAACTACGACAACTTGACCTTTTAACTCTGACATCAAAACCCCTCCTGTATTGTCGACAATTTGTAATACTCTTTTATTGTACGCCTAAAAATGCAAATTGTCGACAATTTAACTCCGCCAAATTTACTATATTTTTGCAGGAAGCCTTTTTAACCACACTCTTCATCACAACACAAAGAAGCAGGCTACCTACCTGCTTCCCATTCCATATTGATTGTGCCCAGTCATCAGATCACTCCCTGATCAAGGGTCACCTTCACTGCTTTCTTCGCATCATCGAACTTCCCTTCAACCAAGGATGACGTAAACACGTTCAGCTCCCGATTGAAGTTCTTCATCGTCTCCCGGGTCCACTTAACCTGGGCAAAGACCATCAGGATATGGTTGGCTTCTTTGTAAAAGCGCATCAACGCTTTATTATCTGAAACAATGAACACGTGGGTAATCAGCTGTTCCACTCTCGATTGATACAACTGCACGTCTTCCAGCCTGCAAGCCTCGTCGGCCTCGTCTCCTAAAACCTGAAGCCTGTGGCGGTTGGTGTCATCCCATTTGGGCTGTGACTGTTCGATGGCCGATTGAAGCAGTCCGATCACGGCGTCGTTGTATTCGATGATTTCCTTATCACTGAAATCCTTTACGATCGTCCCGATCCTGGGGATACGCTCGGCGATGCCGTCTACCTTCAATAGGTAAAGCGCCTCCCTGACAGGAGCCCTGCTCGTACCAAGATCCCTGGCGACATCCTCTTCTATGATTTTCTCGCCTGCTTTGATGACGCCGTTCAAAATTTGTTGAAGCAGATGATGATACACCTTCTCAGGCAATGATTCTTTCCCGTGATTGACTCTATTCATGCTACACCCCTGATAATTATGCTATTGGGAAAATGCTATCCTACCTTTGTGGGAAAAACAAGGTGGACGATTCCCACAATACCACTAAAAGTAGTAAAAATGATTGTTTTCTGTTTCATCTCTTCATGGCAAAATAAAAGATGTAGATATTTCCAAAACCGGCAGCCTCACTGTTCAACACCAAGAATCCCGGAATAGTACATACCCATAGGAGGACAATCATGATCATCAGACAAGCAACAGAATCAGATGCAGAGGCAATCATCGCCATCCGCCGCAACACGATTTCAGAGCAGGAATATTTTCTGACCACAGATGAGGAGTTCAGCCTCGATCACGCGGGACAGGTAAAGGAGATGGCCGACCGGGCCGAAGCTGGCGGAATGACCTTCGTAGCGGAAGCCGAAGGGAAGGTCGTGGCCTTTCTGTTCTTCAACCGCAGCCGGATGAAGCGCATGAGGCATAACGGGTCATTCGGTATCGGCATCCTGCCCGATTACCGCGACCGGGGACTCGGTTCACGCATGCTTCAGCATCTTATCAGTTGGGCGAGGGATCAGGAGGAGATCGAAAAGATCTGTCTCGGTGTCTTCGCTACCAATGAACGGGCCATCGCCTCCTACAAAAAAGCCGGATTTGTGGAAGAAGGCCGGGAAATCAGACAGTATAAGTTCGACGACGGCCGGTATGTGGATAATGTACTAATGGGCATCCAGCTTTAAACGTAAAAAACAACACGCACCGGATGAGTGCGTGTTGCTTCGTTTACTCTTCTGTTTCTCCCAAGTGATCGATCTTCACATTTTCAAACGTGGCGCTTCCACCTTCGACAAATAAGGAAATCCCTTGATCATCGGGGCGTGGGAATACTAGATTCGTATGCACGGTCCTGCCATTGTCCATGAAGAGTTCGACACTCGTCTTATCCACAAGGATCGTCATATGGACTTTTTGGTCAAAGGGCTTGTAGGGCGCCTTGCTCTCAAGGAAATCCCCTTCTTCATCCGGTTGATCGGTCTTTGAGCGGTTGACGAATGAATAGCCATCCCGAGGGGAGAAGCCGACGTCGACATGGCGTTCATCGTCCTCCGATTCTCTGACACGCATTCCGATACGCTCCGCTTCTTCCCAGGAAATATCGGCTTCAAGACGGTACGTATCGCCGAGTGCGTCAAGCGATTCTCTTCCGTCCTCCACTGTCACATCCCCGACTTCGTCTGTAGATGTGACCAGATCATCCAGAGCCGGAACAGGGTTGGACACAAGGGTATAACCCTCTTCTTCATCTCCTTCAAGGCGAATTTCCCTGACGATGGAGTCCGTTCCGTTGAAATCATCATGCTCAATGGTAGGAGTGTTGTTCGCGTACGACCATTTGTTCATCCACGCAAGTGCGTATCGCTTCTCCATCTTGTCCTCTGCTTCACCGTCTTCGAATGTCACGGCCCCATACCAATCGAATCCGTAATCAAGCCACTTCGGTTCTTCCTCGTCGGCTTCGAATGTATCACCATTGAATTCACCGGACCAGTAAGCGTATGTGTTCGGTTTACCGACGGACTCCCCGTTAGCACTGACTCCGAGGACCCATTTCTCCGTTCCATCTTCCGTACGCATACGGAAGAGATCGGGACACTCAAGGACGCCTAGGTCGTCTGTTTGGAAATCACCGGTGAATGACCAGTCCTTCAGGTTTTCGGATTCATAGAATCCTACCTTTGCTCCTTCCGCCATGAGCATCACCCATTTATCCCGCTCATCATCCCATACGACCTTCGGATCGCGAAAATCCTCTACGCCCGGGTTCTCAAGGACGGGGTCTTCACTGTGATTCTTGAACGTTTTCCCTCCGTCCGTGCTGTACCAGAGATACTGCTCCTGCGCTCCGGTTTCTTTGGACGGCTGGGTCACGATGGCGATGAAGGCATCTTTCCCGAAACCAGCTTTATTCTCACGGTCTATGACTACAGAACCGGACCAAGGATCACCGTTGTCGTTGGTATATTTCGGTATCGCTACCCCTTCATCCTTCCAATGGACCAGGTCCTTGGAGACGGCATGACGCCATTCGGTGCCGTTGCCATCAGGGTAGTCTTTGTTATAGAGATAGTAATAGTGGTATTCACCCTTATAATAAATCGGTTTTTGAGGATCGTTTTTCCATTTGTCAGGGGTGGTGAAATGATAGGAAGAACGGTAGGAGACCTCATTTCCGTCTTTTCCCGTCTCTTTCTTTTCCACGTCTTCCTTTGCATTTACCCACAGGACGACGCCGCCGATGACAAGGATCAGTATGGCAGCCATCACCCATATCCCCTTCTTTCCTATAGATTTCATCTTATTCTTCACCACCTGTTTGTAGTTGTTGTATCACTGTATACGCGATTTCGAGCGAACATCTCCGCCTCGCTGCGGGGCCTCACTCACTGCACAGGCTCCTTCGTGTACATAAGGAGAGGGGAAGCCTACACCTGTTAGGAGATACGGGCGTAAGACGTTCAACTAGGTGCTGTGTAGTAACTCACTGTTGTTGATGGAAGGAATTTGACCTGTGCATGACCTTGAGGCCCCCAGCGCAGCGGGGAAGCGCTGCGTGCTAATAGAAAAAAGAAATGCCACTAGCTGACATTTCTTTTTTCTTTTTCAAAGGTTATTGCCCATCATACGTGATTTGACCTTGCTCAAGCGTTCCATCTTTCACGACAGAAGATTTCTTGTTCTTGATATCAAGCAAGAAGGATGGAGCAAAGGTTGATTTGTGATCGGCAAAGTATCCGCGGTTCGTCATGTAGCTGGTCACAACGAATTTGTCAGACTCTTCCTGAGGGATCACGTAGTGTGCGTACGTCCAAGTGATGTCGTTAGGGTCAAGATCCTGGTGAAGGACGATTCCCGTTTTGTTCATAGGTTTGAACGGACCATCCAGGGAATTTGACACATATCCAAGCATGTAGATGTCTTCATCATCGATTCCATCAATGGTCATTTTTGATCCACGTGTGCTTGTGAATAAGTAGAACTTGCCGTCTTTCTTGAAGATGTTCGGGCGCTCGATTTCATCCGTTACGGTATTTGACACAAGAAGAGGCTTCTTCTCTTTTTTGAATGTGTAGTCATCGTTGATCTCGATGATTCCCATTGCACCGTTCGCAAGTTCAGCTGTTTCTTTCTTAGGGCTGTTTTGAAGGTTCTTAAGCTCGTCGCGGAAGAACTTCATGCTTTTGCCGTAGTATGCACGGTTGTAAAGATTATCTTCACCTGAGTATCCGTATTCTGTACCGGTGTTGGCTTCGAATACAAGGTACTTGCGGCCTTTGTCTTCAATGTAGTGCGGGTCACGGAAGGTATGATTATTGTTGAAGTTGCGATCTTCGAAGGCTTTCTCTACGTTTTCGTAGGTTTTGCCGTCTCCGCCGTTGAAGATGGACTTGTGATCTTCGATTCCATCAACCTGCAAATCTTTGTCTCCTTTTTCAGAAACGTTGACTTGGGCAGTTGTCAATGTTTGGCGTCCGAAGAGCTCCTTGCTCTCATCGAAATCTCCACGGTTTGTGTAGAACAAGCGGATTTCACCGTCATCTGTGAACAGGGCAGAACCTGACCATTCTTCCACTTGACCTTTAAGATATTTGTCGTTTGCTTTGTTTTTGTCTTCGTCATCGAAGACACGTCCAGCGTTTTTCCATGCGTCGATGGAGTCATCGCCTGCTTTTTTATAGAACATATAGATGAATGTGTCGTTAGGGTTTTTCGGGTCACCTGCAAGACCGAAGACGATATGGTAGCCTTTGTATTCAGCTACAGTACCATCAGCGTTTTGCAGTGGCCATGTATCCCATACATCCATTTTGATTTTATTGCCATTCTCATCGGTTTTCGTTGCGGATTCTACATTCTTGATTGTGGAAGCATCAAAGGATGGGACAGTGAACTTGTCATCACCGTGCTGGTTGATCATATCCTTCATATCCTGACGTGTGATCTGTGACGTGCCGTATGTTTCTTTGTATCCCTTTTCGTCAGCCCCGCCCTTGGCAGATGCAGATGTGAAGCTGCCTCCGAACAAGATGGCTGCACTTAAAGAAACTGCTGCAAATTGACGAACGTTCATTAAGTACTCCTCCTAAGTGTTGATTATGATATGAATTCGGTAAGGGCGGGGCGAATGCTCCGATGCCTTACAACTGAATTATAGGAGGACGGGGAGCCGGTGGATATGGCATGGATTGATATAGATTTCGTCTTAAATTGATATGTGGGTCTATAGTAGCCTGAAAGATGGGGGCATTCTTTACGAAGGGGGATTTAATAGGTAGTCCGTTCCTTTCCACTGCAGGGATTTGCTTTCCGCGGGGAGCATGTCGAGCCTGCTGATGCCTGTAGGATGTTGATTATCTTGATCCTAATTATAGTTGATGGCTAAATAGTTCTAAGTGAAGTGCCAGTTGTAAAATGAGTCCGTTTCTTTCCGCTTCAGGGATTTGCTTTCCGTGGGGAGCATGTCGAGCCTCCTCGTTCCTGCGGGGTCTCGATCATCCCCCTTTTCCGCAGGAGTCAAATCCCTTCCGCTCCAATCCACTCAGTGGTATTGGACTAGGGGAGGTAATCGTTTGTTAATAAGGATAGAAAGTCATGCTAAAAACGAAACAAGGATGGGGATGTCCTGTTTCTCCTGCGCACAAAGTACAATGAACGGAAAAAGCTCGCCTTCAGCACATAATCATTGCAAAAAACAGGATGGCGATATCATGTTTCCAATCAGCACATCCCCTCTCATATCCACAGAGTGAAGTGCAGCGAAGGCATCCCGACTCCTATGGGAATAGCGGGCTGGGGGAGACCCTGCAGGCGCGCCGAAGCGGCTCACCGCACGCCCCATGGAAAGCGGGTGGCCGCAGCGGAACGAAACGGTCTCCTCTCCACCACATATTTATTACAAAACAGGATGGCGATACCCATGTTTCCAATCATCACATCCCCTCTCCTACGCACAGAGTGCAGTGTAACGGAGGCCTCCCGACTCCTATGGGAATAGCGGGCTGGGTGAGACCTTGCAGGCGTGTGCACTGGACCCAAATTATTGGACACCCACTTTTTGATTCATTCGTTGTGTGTACAGTCGGTATTCTACCGGGCTCTTTTTACCGAGCGTAGACTTAATTCGCAAGTGGTTGTAGTAATCCATGTATTCTTCTAATTTTCGGTTGAACTCCTTGAGGTTCCGAAAAGTTTCTCTGTAGAGAAACTCTGATTTCATGATGCCGAAGAAATTCTCCATCACGGCGTTGTCATAACAGTTTCCCTTCCGAGACATACTCTGAGTGATGTGATGGTCCTTGAGTATCCTTCGGTACTTAGGCATGCGATAGTGCCAGCCCTGATCAGAGTGAAGAAGAAGGTCATCGCCTTCACGTAGACGTTCGACTCCTTGAAGTAACATCGTTTCTACTAAATCAAAGCTAGGTTTCGTGTGAAGCGTGTACGTAATGATTTCTCGATTAAACAGGTCTAACATCGCGGACAAGTACAGTTTCTGTCCGGCAATCTTGAATTCCGTCACATCGGTTACCCATTTTTGGTTCGGTTTCGATGCCATGAATTTTCGGTCGAGGGTGTTGGGCGCCGCTTTTCCAACTTCCCCTTCATAAGACCGGTATTTCTTCTTTCTTACCAGGCACTGGAGCCCTAGGGCTTTCATAATGCGAAGGACTTTCTTTTTATTGATGTCATACCCTTTTGCCTGGAGTACATCCGTAATCCGACGGTAACCATAACGGCCTGAATGACGGCGGAAGATCAAGGTAATTCTTCTTTTCCACTTCCGATCAGGATCGGGTTGGTCCCACTGTTTTTTGATGAAGTAATAGGTGCTTCTAGGGAGGTTCGCTACTTTGATGAGCTGAATCACCGGGAACGCATTCCTTAGTTCAAATACTACTTTCGCTTTGATCTGTTTGGTGATGATTCCTCCTGAACTAAGGCTCTCAGCTTTTTTAAATAAGCATTCTCCATCTCTAAATAGGCGGCGTGTGCTCGTAGCTCTTCGGGAGTCATGTCTTCTAATTTCTTATGTTGATTGGGTGGTTTAGGAGTCATCGTCAAGGCCCTCATTTCCTTTGAATCGAAGGCATCTCGTCCCCTTTTCTCCCACTTTCTCAACCACCTGCGCACAATACAGGGATCGGGAAGGTGGAAATAGGCAGATGCCTCTCGAATGGAGTAATTCTTGTCCGTAATATAGTGAAGTACCTTTAGTTTAAAGGCAGGAGAATACGTTGTATAGGGAAAAGAAAAGGCTTGATCACCATGATGGCGAACCAACTTGACCCAATAGCCCAGCGCAGCAGCATCCACGCCTTCTTGTGAAGCTAAATCTCGAAAACTAACCGTTTCATCCTCCAAGTAACGTTTGGCCAGTTGAAGTTTAAACGTACGGGTGTGCTTGTTCATTTATAACCCCTCCTTTTAGGATTGGGGTGTCTAGTAATAAGGGGGCAGCACAACGCCGAAGCGGCTCACCGCACGCCCCATGGAAAGCGGGTGGCCGCAGCGGAACGGAACGGTCCACTCTCAACCTCAGGATGGCAACCCTCTAGCCAATTCCTCTCCCAAGCCTGTAATGCATGGTAGTAGAACGATCCATCTATCCTCGCAAAAAAAAAGCACGGCTGGAATGCCATGCTATCAAGGGGAAGGAGCCGCACAAGCCCCTTCAGTCCAGGCTTCATCAAAGCCTTTGAGTGCCTGCTGCCTCGTACTCTCTTTATTGATATATGCTTTCATGATTTCACCGAATCGCTTCTTGATGCAAGGAGAGAAGGAAGACCAATTGAACGTCCTGTTTTCACTGATCAATGAAGACGTCTCTTTTCCCAGGGAACCGAGATCGTTCACAGGCACATTCTTGAACGCCGGAATGAACCGGAAACGCTCCGTCATATACTCCTGCCCCTTTTCAGAAGACACCATCCACCGGAGGAAGCGTTTTGCTTCTCTCTTTTTCGGTTCCGACGATTGTTTATTGATCACCCAGTAGCTCGGGACTCCGGCAATCATCTTGGCGTCTCCCCGGTCATTGAGGGGTAGGGGGAAGATTCCCGTGGGTGCCTCACCCAACAACGGCTCCACCCAGTTTCCTTGAAGGATCATCGCAGCCTTTCCTTCTTTGAAAAGGTCGACCTCCGTGTAGTAATCCGTCGTCGCAGGGGCCGTATTTCCGTATCGGACCGTCAAATCGATAAGTGAAAATAGACGGTTGAATTCTTCACTGTCGGTAAAATGGATGTCCTTTTCATGAAGGGCTTTCACAAACCCGGGACCTTCTTCGGCGAAGGCCACGCTCGTCAAGTGATGGCCGAGCTTCCAATCTTCATAATACCCGTTGGCAAAGGGCGTGATTCCTTTAGATGACAGCCTGCGGGCAACTGCTTCCAGTTCCGAGAACGTTTGCGGAGGTTCGGTGATGCCCGCTTTCTTGAAGAGGTCGCGGTTATAGACGACCCCAAAGCCTTCAATGCTCATGGGCTCCCCGTATACTTTCCCGTCAAGGGTGATTCCATCCAGCGTATGAGGGGAGGCATCGGCCACCCAAGGTTCATCCGATAAGTCTTCTAGATATCGAATCCATTCCTTCATCGCTTCATTGCCTATATTCGTGAAAATATCGGGTCCTTTTCCCGCAGTCAGCTTAGCGGTAATATCCGAGTAATCATCCGAAGCACCACCCACGGTCTCGACTTTGATCCTGACCCCTGGATGGGCTTCTTCATATTCTTTGGCCATCTGTTCGAATTCATTCGCTATCTCCACCTTCGGATTCCGGACCGTGAGGGTGACAGGTTTCTTCTCCCTTTGTGCCTCCTGTTGTTCATCACGCCCCTCGCATGCAGACAGGGCGATGGAGCTTACAATCAGTGTCGATAGCAGGACCAATATCGGTTTTTTCATTCTGTCACCCCGCTGTTCCCGGAGCGGAACTCATATGGAGTAAAACCGGTCATTTTTTTAAACAGCTTTGAGAAATACTTCTCATCCTGATAGCCGAGCATGGTCGCAATCGAATAGATCGTCTCCTCTGAATCGGTCAGCCAGACTTTCGCCTGTTCGATCCGGAGTTTTGCCACGAATTTGGAAAGAGGAAGCCCCGTTTCTTTCTTGAACGTCCTTGAGATATGTTCCCTTGTGAGGAAGAACATTTTCGAGAGGCGGTCAAGGGAGATATCCTCCATATAGTAGGTTTCCACATATGATACGATCTCTTGGATCCGTCTTGCAGACTCGAGTTCATCTAGGCTGCGGATGCTCCGGTAGTGGTTCTGTTGGAGCTCATCCTGCAGTTTGCTAAATGCAGATGGCAACTCAACCAGATCGGGTAGTTCCCCCTGGACAAGACGGATGGGCAGATCGATATGACTGCTCACCCATTCTTCTACGTAGACCCATTGACCCTTCACCGTCAGGACTGCGTACAGGTTTTCTTCTTCGAGAAAGGCAAACACATTCCCGATACCCTTCTCCTGAAGCTCACCCCTCAGTGCATCCATATGCGGTTCGGGCAGATGGGTGTGGTAGAAGGAGAGAAGGGACACCTCCAGCTCCTCATCCACAGGAAGGAAAGCTGCCAGCTCTTCTGTTCCTCCGCCGCTGCACGCAGATGTAAAGATCTGATTGCTGCGGAGACGCCTCGCTTCTTCAACAATCTCCCCGTCTTCCAACGCTTCCTCCCCGATTGCCGTCACGACCCTGTTCAAAACCGCATCGAACGCATCGGCATCAATGGGTTTCAGCAGATAGTCAAAACTGTTGAGCTGGATCGCCTTTCTCATGAATGTATAATCGTCATAGCCCGTGATCAGGATGATCTTCCCGGTGTACCCGAGCTTATTCAGCTCTTCAATGAGCTCCAGTCCTGTCATCCTCGGCATTTTGATGTCTGTAAAAATGATATCGGGGTTTTCAGTGCGGACGATGTCGAGGGCCTCGTGGCCATTTGACGCTTCCAGCAGCATGGTGATGCCGGACACATCCCAGTCCCCAAGCTGGCGGATGACGTTCCGTACATTGCGTTCATCATCGACGATCAGTGCTTTCATCGCTGTTTCCCCCTTCTTGCTTATCTTCCATGAAAGGCAGCTTCATGATAATCCTGAAGCCCCTACCTTCCAATGTATCCAGCTGAAAAGATGCGTTCTCTTTAAAATTCAATCGCAGGCGGTCATAGATATTTTTCAAGCCGATTCCGCCGTCCTGCCCCGATGGGCCCCCGTAGACGGCGGACCGTATCCGCCCGAGGTCTTCTTCTGTTATGGATGCCCCGGTATTCTGCACGGTAAAGAGGATGGATCCTCCAACCCTTTCACCCGTTATCGAGAGTGTCGCTTCGTCATACCCTTCTTCATAGCTATGCTTGAAGTAGTTCTCGACCAGAGGCTGAAGCAGCATGCTCGGAATGGAAGCAGCACGAACCTCTTCATCCACCTGGATATCAGCCTGCACTCCTGCACCGAATCGCTCACGCTGCAGGGAGAGATACGTCTCGATATAGTCGAGCTCCTCCTGTACGATCACCCATTGATCGGCATGGAGGGAGTACCTCATCATCTTAGAAAGGGACGTGATGAGTTTGTATACATCCTTCGCCCCCGACCTCAAGGCCACAGCACCGATCGTTTGCAGGGCATTGAATAAAAAGTGCGGGTTCACCTGGGATCTGAGAGCGCGGAATTGATTCTTCCTGCTCTCGATCTCAAGTTTGTATTCACGGTCGATATGTTGGTTAATGCGGTCCATCATCTCGTCCATATGATCTTCAAGATGACCAAGCTCGTCCTTCCGGGAGGTGGTAAAGTCCACATCCATATTCTCCCCACCGATGCTCCTGACCTTCTCACTTAAGTTCTCTATGGGCTTGGTGATGATATGGGATATGACCACTACCATGATGATGCCCAGAAGCACAACGCCGATTCCCAATAAGATATTCGTCGTGGCCGCTTGATTTACGTCTCTAAAGAGAACATCGCGGTCGATCACCTTGACGAGCCTCCACCCTTCGAGATTGCCTTTCAGCTTCTCTTCGAGGACCAGCTTATCCCCCTCATCCCCGGATTCGCCGTCATTGATGCGCTGACTCGAATACATGATGCGATCCTCCCCATCGAGAAGAGTCAAGCGGCTCTCACCACCGTCAGAGAGGTTGAGGATCAGGGATGAATAGGCATTGACGTCGATATCCATGGAAATGAAGCCAAGGAATTCACCTGACAAAACATTGGAGACTTTATGATGGATCGTCAACACCCGGGTGCGGTCGGACTCAGGCAGGATCGCCGCATTGTTCGCATTTTCTATCACATGCGGCCTCTCGATGAAGAAATTGTCATCGGACTCATACAGGGTTCGAAAGGGAGCCTGGTTCACATAGTCCTCCTGCTTTTTCGGCGCACTGAACTTCGACTGATACACACTCAAAGCAGAAGAATCCTTTTCAAAATAGATCCTCATCTGCCTGACTTCAGGACGGCTGATCGAGAAGATTTTCATGCTCCGTTCAAACGGTTTTCTCTGCTCATCATTCAGTCCGTTTTCAAACACACTGAGCACATCCGGGTCATTATAGAGGGAGTAGGAGAGCTCGATCATCTCGTCAAAGTACCGCTGAAGAGCACGGCTGCCTTCTTCCAGCTCTTCCCGGCTCTTCTCGATCTCATGCTCCTCGACCGATGATCTCGTATTGTCATAAATAATAAAAACAGATAGGAAATAGGGCAAAATAATAAAGATCACCAGCATCCCGAATAACCTGGACCGTACACTCCGCATCACGTCACCTCCCTTTCCACAACCATACCAATTATTCAGCAAACCTAAACTATAACAGAGAACTGTATGGGGTCAATGCATCAGAAGTAGTATGACCGCACATACTGTCATGGATATTATGTGATAGGACCATTGGTATTATCATGATTGAAGTGATGACTTTCAAACGACGAACTCATCTATCTTACCCTTCCTATCAACCGCCTCATCAACAGGCAATGAAGAAAGCCCCTTGCTGATCCGCAAGGGGCTTTCTGTTTATCACGTTATGAACGTGCTTTTTCTTTTTCCTTATGAGGTTTAAACGGCCACCACACGCCCTTGCCGAATGACACGGTCATGGCTGGGATGAGAAGCGGCAGGACGATCAGTCCATACAGGAGGAGACCGGTGATGACGATGGTCGCAATCTGTACGAGGCTGAGGACGCCGGATGGCATCATGGCAGCGAAGGTTCCGGCCAGGATGATGGCGGCGGTGATGATGACGGTCCCCATCTTGGACATGGAGATCTTGATGGCATCTGTCACGGTCATTCCTCCGGCTGCTTCTTCGCGGAAGCGGTCGAGGAGGAAGATGGAATAATCGACCCCGAGGGCTACGAGCATGACGAATCCGAAGAATGGAACGGCCCAGCTGATGCCGTCGTATCCGAATCCGTTCATGAAGATCAGTTCAGCCACGGCAACAGACGTAAAGTACGTCAGAAGCAGGGAACCGATCATATAGAGCGGCATGATGAATGAGCGGAAAAGGATCGCCAGTACGACGAACAGACTGATGAGCATGATTGTCACCGTCTGGGTGAAGTCGCTCGTCGAGATATCATTCAGATCGCGGTTGATGCTGGACACACCGCCGAAGGCGACTTCTGCCTTTTCAAGGGGTGTATCTTTGATGACGCGCTGCGTTGCCTCATCGATTTTTTCAACGGTATCGATCGCTTCCGGAGAATACGGATTGTCCTCCAGGATGACTTCAAGCTGCGTACCCTTTTTGTCATCGAAGGCATAGCGGTCGAGCACTTGTTTGAACTCATCCTGCTCCAAGGTTCCTTCAGGGACGAAGGTGCCTGTATCACGGATCGCCTTGCTGTCAGCCATTTGATTCAGCTGATTGCTTGCCTGGTCGAGGCCGTCTTTGATTTGATCAAGTCCTTCAACCGGATTTGGCTGTTGACCAGACTGGGCAGCCTGCGCCTGTACTTCTGGTGGGAGTGACATGGACTGCTTGATGCCGTCTGCTGTCTGGCCGACACCATCAGAAGCCTGATCGATCCCTTCTGCAATCTTGCCAAGCTGGTAATCTGCATAGAACTCATTGATGACTTCTCCCGTCGGACGTGTCACGGAGCGGACGCTCTTCACGCCATCGACTTTTTCGAGTTCGCTGCTCAGCTTCTCTACATAAGGGACGATGTCTTCGGTGACCAATTCCTTATCGCTTGAGAGGAGCACTTGCACCGGCAGGGAATCCCCTTGCCCAAAACCATCTTCAATGGCATGCAAACCTTTGACAGAGTCATAGTTATCCCCGATTTCATCTACTGTATTGAATGAAAGGGCATCGTCATAGGTCAACAAAAGCGGGACCGTGATGACAGCCACGACAAGCATGGAAAGAATCGGACGGTTGACGGACAGCTTGCTCATCCAACCCCACAGCTTACTATCGTTATGGGATACGGATTTTTTTGACGGCCAGAACAGTTTCTCTTTCAGGGTAGCCATGAAGAACGGCATGACCGTGCTCAGAACGAGTAGGAGAACCGCAATCCCGACTGCGACGGCCACGGCCGATTTGAAGATCGGGAAGTCGGCAAACCCGATGGCAAAGAATCCGATGAATACGGCAAGTCCGCTGATATAAAGGGTACGGCCCGCCGTCTTATACGTACGGATGATGGCATCCTTGACAGGCTTCCCTGCACCGAGTTCTTCCTTGAAGCGGCTGAGGAGCAGGATGCAGTAATCCGTCCCGATCCCGAACAGGATCGCCACAAGGAAGATCTGCGTATAGTTTGATACCGGGAATCCGAACCAGTCGATGAAGAACGCCACGATCGACTGACTGAGAAGATAGGTGATCCCCACGGAAATCAGCGGAATGAATGGGGTGACGATGGAACGGAAAACAGCGAGCAGGAGGGCGAAGATCAAGACGACGGTGATGATCTCCGTTTTCTTCAACCCTTCCTGGGCGCTCAGGTTCACATCATTATTGATCAATGCCTCCCCGGTCAGGTAGACATCTTTCTTCCCATCGATGATATCCGATTGAATGGAATCGGCGAGATCGACGACTTCTTCCTGGGAGCCATCTACGGTGATGGGAACAAGAACGGTCTTCCCATCCTCCGATACAAGCTGTGATTCTGTATCTTTGCTTTCAAACGGATCGAGGATCGATTTCAAGGGATCCCCTAGATCCTTCAACTGATCGACATCTGCCTGGATGTCTTTCCTCGCGGCATCATCCAATTTGCCGTCTAGTGCATACACGAGGGAAATCGTTTCGTCTCCAGCTCCCGCGTCTTCAAGGATTTCAGCGGCACGCTGGGATCCTGCATCCTTTGGAAGCTGGAATGTTCCCGCTTCTTCTGCCTG
The DNA here is from genome assembly GCF_009806575.1 of Rossellomorea marisflavi. Classification (NCBI taxonomy): domain Bacteria; kingdom Bacillati; phylum Bacillota; class Bacilli; order Caryophanales; family Bacillaceae; genus Rossellomorea; species Rossellomorea marisflavi. The sequence goes on from NZ_CP047095.1 coordinate 4,267,348, forward strand.
TTTCGTCAGGTTTGGTGCCAGTACGAATAGCAATACGGTCAGTGCGATCATGCCGATGGTGATCGGCCACTTGAATTTGATGATATTCTTCACTTACGCTCACCCTCCAATTTCAGTATATGTTTTATCTTTTTGAACATCTGGAGGAACTGATCCAACTCTTCATCCTCCACCTGATCGGCAAACAATGCTTCAATATAATCGTACACCGCCTGGTCGGATTCCTTTACAACAGCACGCCCATGCTGAGTCAGGCTGACAAGCTTCGAGCGATGATCACCCTCAGCTTTGACGATCTCGATCAATCCTTTTTCTTCAAGTTTTTTCAGCCGGTTGGAGATTGCACTTCGATGCACACATTGAAGTTCTGCAATGGCACCGGCAGGCAACGGGCCGTTCTTATTCAACAGCTTCAAGACCTGGATTTGTTCCCGGGAATATTCCTGCCATACTTCGGCCTCGACATCCCTGAGCACGCGCTCGGTCCCGAACACCATGACATCCTCGAACAGCTCCACGGCCTCGATCAGACGCTTATCCAAATAGTTGACCCCCTAAACTAAAATGATTACTCCATTAGTTTAGGGGGTCAACTATTTAATGTCAAGAAAGAAGATGCTACACTAGGGAGGAGGGGTTTGTCCCCAACCGACTTCAAATAAAGCAGGTGTTTCCCATTAAAATCGATAAACCAAAACTGCCCCGCCAGCTCACGCAAGGGAACTTCCAAATGATTTTCATGGAGGAGGACCCGTATTTAAGCAACCTTGAGATCGATGGATCCATCTTTGACGAAGAGGAGATCGACCGGGTGCATCTTTCCGGCATGGTGATCAGGAATTCCTCCTTCCAAGGGACCTCATTCCGAAATATTGATCTGACCGATGTCGAGTTCATCAACTGTGACTTTTCCAACGTGGATATGACAGGGGCGAGCATTCACCGCGTCACGTTCCAGGAGTGCAAGCTTATGGGCGTCCAGCTGCCTGAAAGCCGCTTCGGGAATGTCGCCTTCGAAAACTGTCTCATGACCATGTGTAATTTCAGTGATTCCAAATTCGAAAAAGTGATCTTCCAAGAATCCAATATGAAGCGATCCGACTTCTTCAACTGCAAGCTGGCAAAGGTCATCTATGATGTATGCGACCTGGATGACGTGAGCTTTGATGGAACGAAACTGAAGGGGATCGATCTCAGCACCTCGTATTTCGAGTCCATCCTTGTGTCAATGGAAGATTTGAAGGGCTGCATCGTGTCCGAAAAGCAGGCTCTATCCTTTGCTGCGCTTCTTGGCTTGGATATCCGCTGAATGAAAAGACCCCTGAAACCGATTCAGGGGCCCTTCTCATTGATTCAAGCGATGCTGGACTTCCGCTGGCACTTCAAATACCATCTCTACACCACCATACATCAAGAGAACGTATGGTTCCTCCTTGTATGCGGTAATGCGCGCCACTTCCTTCATATCCGTTTGGTCTGCTTGTTCCTCCCCGAACTTCACCGTGTCCGTCCTGTAAAACAGGTAGGTGCTTCCCGCAACCAGATCATCCTTCTGTTTTCCTGTGAGCTTCCATTTTCCCACTTCAAGAGCCTTGCTGAAAGAGTTGATTTCATCGGCATCGCTTACAGTTTGAATGATTTCCCCGCCCTCCGTACGATCGATTTTTTGGACATTCTGGAGGCTGTCGAGGCCTTCCTTTTCGCTTTTCCCAGAAGAGCATCCTGTCAAAATCAGGGTACTCCCTACAGCCAGCAACACGATGCATATCATCAATCGTCTCATCTATCATCCACCCGTTTCCTTTGTTTAACACCAGCATACCAGTACCACCTGGTGATCGGGAACGAGCTTCAGGTCGATTTCCGCTAAGACTTGGGACCGATTGATTTTTCCTTCTTGAACTTTCCCATCAACCGGTATAATATATCAGTTAGATATATCAAAAAGATAGGTGTGAAACAAAATGAAGACGTACAATCATACAACCTACGCCATCTTAGGCATCCTGACAACGAACTGCCGGTCGGGCTATGCAATCAAACAGCTCATCGACCGGAGCCTGAATCACTTCTGGAAAATCAGCTACGGACAGATCTACCCAACATTGAAGCGTATTGTGGATGAAGGACTGGCAGAAGTCAGGGACTCCTCAGGAGAGGGAAAGAGGGATAAGCAGGAATACACCCTCACCTCCAAAGGCATGGAGGTACTCGGGAATTGGCTTTCAGAGCCTGTGGACCAGCCCCCACTTGAGAAGAATGAAATCCTTTTGAAGCTGTTCTTTGGTCGACATCAATCCACCGACCATACCATCAAGCTTTTAACCGACTACAAAGGAAAACTCCAAGAACGACTTGCCACCTATGTGACCATTGAAGAAGGAATCTTGAATCAGGAAGAGCGCTCTGAAGATGTCGACTACTGGCTGTTCACATTGGATTATGGGAAGAGGGGTGCACTGGCTTCAATCGATTGGTGCGACGCGACTCTCGAAAAATTGTACTCTAAGGAGGAGCATGATGGGCAATCAAGTGTTTAACGGCAGATACACGACGGAGAATTCGGAAGAGGTCGTGGTCTTCATCATCGGCATGAGGATCAATAAACGCCTGGCAGTGCACAAATGGTTCCCGGTGTTCAAGGCGATGCCGGGTATGATCAAGGAGTTGTACACGCATAAAGAGGAGCTCGGCTTCCTGTCCATGGAAAGCTACTTCGGCCTCCGGACTACGGTGATGATTCAATATTGGAGATCGACAGATGACCTCATTGCCTATGCACGGAACGAGAAGCACCTGAAAGCTTGGAAGGCATTCAACCAGAAAATCGGTGCAAGCGGCGTGGTGGGAATCTATCACGAAACGTACAGGCTTACCCCCGGGGAATACGAGACGGTTTACGGGAACATGCCTCTTTATGGACTGGGTAAAGCACTGAAGCATGTCCCGATCACCAAAAATAAGGACAGGGCCTCCCAGCGATTGAATGCGTGATGCGTTTTACAGGGAATCGAGGCGTGCGATAAAATGGCATTATCTATTGTGAGGGGGATTCCGCTATGATCATCCGTGAAACGAATAATTCCTTCATCATGATCAAACAGCATGACCATGCCTTCCTGTCAGGAGAGATCGTGAAGCACTTCGACGCCTCCATAGTAAGATCCAACGCTTATTGGGACGAACTTCTGCATGCCTCTTATCAGCATGACAGGAGCTGGATCGGACTGGACACCACACCGGTCTGGAACGATGCCGTGCACCGTCCTTTCACTTTTTCCGATTACCCGCTCATTCCAAAGCTGGTATTCTATACGCGCGGGATCGATGAGATTTCAGAAGTGCATCCATACGCAGGACTTCTATGCAGCCTTCACTTCTCCTCCTTCTTTACCAACACATCAGATCCCGACTGCCTGCGGTTCCTGGAGAAGGAGGCCCTGCGCCAAACAGAACTGCGGAAAAGGCTGCCTCCTCTGGATGAAGATCTCCTTCAAGAGCATTTCACCCTTCTCCAATTCTCAGACGATTTCTCTCTTTATATGTGCCTGAATCGCCCCGGTGTATCGAAGGACGAAGAGCACCCTTGGTTCAAAAATGGATTCAAGCATACGGAAGGCTTTAATCACACCGATGACCCGTTGAAAGGACAGTGGACGGGCCTTCATGACATCGTAATGGCCGGGGCTCCTTTCAAGCATCCCTTCACCGTGGAACTGCTCTATAAAGAAGTGGGCAAATCTTCCATTCTCCATGACGGGATTGTCAAAGCCTATGCCTCTTCAGGGATGTTCTCCCACAGCATCACAATCAGTAGAGCCGGCACTGACCGACTCGTGTGAGAGAATAACAGACAAAAAAAGAGGTTGGGACAAAACTAAAAAGGAACCATTTAATGAACAACAATATGAGTGCAGGTTCCTTATACCGCTCATGATTTCCGTGCAAGACTCCGCTTTCCGCGGGTAGCCCGTGGGCCTCCTAGGCATGCCTGCGGGGTCTCACATCAGCTACTCTTCCCACAAGAGTCTTCGTCTTGCACTCCAATCAGGAGCTTGAAACAATGAAATCGTAATGGTCATGAAACAAAGTAAAAACCCGAATGCATTAGCCTGATCGCAGGCACATGAAGTCGGGTCTTACTTTGACTAAAACACGTTTGTCCCAGCCTCTTCCTTCATTCCAATTCATCTTCCTGCAGCGGCATCATCAGATCCTGGTGATCTTCATACCGGAGATAAGAAGACTGCCCCTGTCCTTCTATGAAGACATCTTCTCCGGAAGAATCGAGGGACCTCCATCCGAATTCAACACGCGCCTCGGACTCATCCACTTCCCCGCGGATAATAGTTCGCCACTCCTCTGGGACCTTGATGGACCCGTATGGATGCTCGGCAAAGGGAAGCTCCCTTTCCATCTGGATCCGGGGTTGATACGCTTCGTTTTGAAAAGACCGCTTCTGGATCAGGTAGAATACCAGACGGTCCACTTTCTCAGCAGGATCGAGACTCCAGACCACGCGGTAGCTTGAAGGGTCTCCGGGACGCACCTTCCAGATCACCGGGTCGCCGTCTGTCGTGGCTGACGATGCTTTCCACTGATGATCCTTCCATACCCAAAGGCTGAAGCCGCGAACACCGGCATCCGTTTCAAAGGGTATGAAGGCATGGCGATCATCGGCTTGCACCGTTTCCAGTATTGATTCCACCTGTAACCCTTCATCCGTCCCCATTTTGTTCAGTAGCCCGTTGATTTCCTTCGCCGCCGCCTTATCATCGGGCAGAGGACCCGCCGGAGCTAGCTTGAACCAATAGACGAAGCCAAAGGCAATCAAGGAGACGGCAAGTACGATGACGATCATCCGTTTCACATTCTTCATTCCGCCCCGCCCCCTTTTATGATTGATTCAGAGAGTTGATAATAGTATTGGGTATCGCCCGATAAAATCAGCAAGCCCTTCCCGTTCCCTTCAACATAGATCAGCGGTGAAAGACCACTTCCCCACTTCGGCTCGACGCCATTGAGGAGATACGGGAAGCGCTCCGGTGCTTTGGACTGATTTTCATCTTCCACCATTGATTCCATGTACCACATCTCCCCGTCAGGCTGTGCCTGCTTCATTCCCTTCAGCTGTTCATGCAGCTTCTGGTGATCGAGCCTCACATCTGATCCTGCGGGATGACTTTGAACAAGGGAGACCTTCTCTGGATTTGATAGATACGTAGCCGGATCATCTGATGGATAAACAATGGAACTGAGCGGAATGGCCGCCAGTGCCATGATCGCCAGAAGAATATTCCCGGCAAACCCGAACCAGGCGAAACGGCGATACCTCTCCCATCTCCCATTTTTCCGCCTCAAGGTCAAATAGAGGATCAAAACGCCCAGTGGAAGGATCGGGATCCTGACCATGATCCCCCTCGGCTCAAATGTGTATGAAATGGTAAATACCCCTACCATGAAAACTAGGAATGCCTTCCAGAATGGAGCTTGGTGCTTCTGTCGTCTTATCATAAAAACCGCACCTATGATCAGTATGCCCCATGCAATTGCGGTCATCAGCCACGTTAGGGACCCCCCATTAACGTAAGTCGCCATGTCCATTCCCCCTATATTTCTCTAAGTTACACATATGTAGAATCTTCATCACAAACCCAATGGTTCCATATTTTATCATATAATAATTTTTCCTTCAGCATGAATACATGGTTTTTTGATTGAATTCTGCGTATTGTTGGTATACTGGTTAAAAAAATGACAGGGGGGCGGGAGCATGTGCGGCCGTTTTTCATTGATTGAGAGTGTACATGAACTTCAACAGCAGTTCGAATTCGACTTATCCGCCGACCTTCAGCCGCGGTTCAATATTGCTCCGAGCCAAGAGGTGTTTTCCATCATTTCGGACGGGAAGAAGCGCCGGGGCGGCATGTTGAGATGGGGGCTAGTTCCCCACTGGGCAAAGGAAGCGAAGATCGGCTATAAGATGATCAACGCCCGTGCTGAAGGGATCAATGAGAAGCCAAGCTTCAGGGAGCCTTTCAGGAAGAAGCGCTGCCTGATCATCGCTGATGGCTTCTACGAATGGAAAAAGGTCGATGACCGCAAGCAACCATACCGCTTCGTCATGAAGGACGGAAAGCCCTTTGCCTTCGCGGGATTGTGGGAAACGTGGAAAAAAGGAGATGCTCCCCTTCATACGTGCACCATCATCACGACGACTCCGAATGCCCTGACAGAAGACGTCCATGACCGCATGCCCGTCATTTTGAAACGTACGGATTACGCCAGGTGGCTGGACCCTTCCAATCAAGCGGTTGACGAGCTGAAATCGCTTCTGGTCCCTTATCCGGCTGAAGAAATGGAGCTCTATGCCGTGAGCGAGCTTGTCAACTCACCGAAGAATGATGTGGCCGACGTCCTGTCTCCGCTGAATAGCTTGTAAATGCGAAGAAGCACGGGAATCCCCGTGCTTCGTTTGCATTATTCGAGTTTCCCCTTACTTGCACCGATCCCGACAAAGAGTTGGATCAGGGTCAGGAGCATGAGCAGGATGAATGGAATCGTCCAATTGGCGAACAGATCATGTAAGTAACCGAAGAACACGGGACCCACTGCCGCCAATAAGTAACCCATGGATTGGGCCATACCAGACAATCCGGCCGCCTGGGCGCTGTCTGTTGTCCTCAGGACGAAGAACATCATGGCGAGGCCGAACATCGTTCCGATGCCGACCCCGATCAGGAGGACAGATAACACGGTCAGGAAGCCTGTGATTAAACCGATTAATCCAAGGAACAGAAGGATGACGGACCCGATCGTCAACCACCTTTGATCACTCATCTTCTCTGCGACGACGGGGATGATGAACGTCATGGGGATGATCGCCATCTGAAGCGTCGACACGACCCAACCTGCCTCATTGAGGGTATACCCTTGGTCATGAAGGATGGCCGGTAGCCAGGTAAGAAGGGTGTAGAACATGAAGGACTGGATACCCATGAAGATCGTGACATGCCAAGCCTTCAGGGAATTCCACATCCGCACCTTCACCGCCGGAGGCTCGATCACCTTTTCTTTTTTGACCGATTTTAATAAGAAGCTCCATAGGATGACCGAGAGCACGGCAAGGAAGGCCCATACCCCGAGTGAAGCGCGCCAGCCAAGGGAGCTTGACTGGGCAAGTGGGACACTGACGCCTGATGCCAGGCTCCCAAAGACGTTCATGGAAATCCCGTAGACTCCCGTGATCAATCCGACCTTCATGGGGAACGACTTTTTCACCAGGGCCGGCATGAGTACGTTACAGATGGCAATGGCGATCCCGACAAGACCGGTCCCGACGAAAAGCCAGCTGCCGTGGGGGAAGACGCGCAGGACCATGCCGGCAAGTAATACGACAAGAGCCGTATAAATGACCGGTTCGAGCCCGAACTTCAGTGAAAGTCTTGGCGCAAACGGTGAAAAAAGGGCAAAGGCGATGAGTGGGATGGTCATGATGCTCCCCGCCACAGCGTTAGAAAAATGGAAGTCCCCTTGGATCAATGGGATGAGCGGTCCGACTGAGGTGATTGGCGCCCTCAGATTCATGGCAATGAAGATCACCCCGATGACGGCTATCCAGCCCGCTTGCTGTTGTTTTGCTTCTTGCATACAATTCACTTCTTTCTGTTATGTTCAATGGCATTGATTTGATCAATAAGCGTCCCAAGGTACTTTTTGACGCATTCGGAAGCTTGGACAGGGTCTTTTGCCTCTATGGCTGAAAGGAGTTCTGTGTGCATCCTGATATCTTCGTGATTCAGATCGTTCAGATCAATAAGGTTATAGACTGATTGATGGACAGAGTCGATGATTGAGTCGTACATCTCCATGAACATGGCATTCCCCGACGCACGAATGACCGATTGATGGAAGGCGATATCCTGCCGGACGAATGCCCCGGAATCGATCTCTTCAGCAGCTTCCTGCCACAAAGCCAGGAGGCTGCGCATTTCCCCAAGCTGTTCGTCCGTCCTTCTCAGGGCTGCCTTTTCAGCTGCCTCCCGTTCGAGGGCCAGCCTCAGCTCAAGGACCTCCACCAAATCGCCTGCTCTCATCCGTTTACGAAGGGCACGGTCAAGGCCGCTGTGACTCTTTACGGTGGTTCCGATTCCCTGTCTCGTTTCCAGATATCCGGCGTGAACAAGGGACCTGATCGCTTCCCGAAGGGTATTGCGGCTGATCCCCAGGGTGTCCATCAGGACCGGTTCCGGCGGAATCTTCTCACCAATCGGCCACTCCCCGCTCTCAAGAAGTTGTTCAAGCTGATTCAGGGCCTGCTCGGTCAATGTTTTTGATTGCACCTTTTCCATAATGATCTGACTCCTTTTAAAGGTAGGATGATTGGTTCATTGGATGAGTATAACATAAAAAGAAGCGCAGGAGCGGTTGAAGAACCGTTCCTGCGCTTCTTTTTGTTATTCTCCTGTACGGGCGAAACGCTCGATGCGTTCACCGATTTCATCCCGCACTCGCTGGAAGAATGCCCATTTTTCTTCTTCAGATCCTGTTGCCTTGGCCGGGTCCTCAAAGCCCCAGTGCTCGCGTTTTACGCCAGGCGGTGTCACAGGACACTTGTCTGCCGCATCACCGCATAGGGTCACGACAAGATCTGCTGAATTCAAGATGGCCGGATCAATGATATCAGATGTTTGATTCGAGATATCGATATCCGCTTCCTTCATCGCCTTTACAGCATTGGGATTCAAGCCATGGGCTTCGATTCCCGCACTGTAGACGTTCCACTCGTCTCCCAGGTGTTTTTTTGCCCAGCCTTCAGCCATCTGGCTGCGGCATGAATTTCCTGTACATAAAAAGTAGATGGTTTTCTTTGACATGGTGCGTCTCTCCTTACAATGAGTAGTGTGATTTTATAGGATCAGTAACCAGAGATACAGTCCGACCAGTGTAATGAACAGGGTCGGGATCGTCAGGATGATACCTGTTTTGAAATACGTTCCCCAAGAGATCTTCACGCCCTTAAGGGACAATACATGAAGCCATAGCAACGTGGCCAGGGAACCGATCGGGGTGATCTTCGGCCCCAGGTCGGAGCCGATGACATTCGCATAAATCAAGGCTTCCCGGATGACCCCCGTCGTATTCGTATCCGATATGGCAATCGCGTCGATCATCACCGTCGGCATATTATTCATGACTGAGGAAAGGATGGCCGCAATGAAGCCCATTCCGATCGTTGCCGCAAACAGCCCTTGGTCCGCCGTAGCCTGGATGGCATCGGATAGGATATCAGTGAGACCTGCGTTGCGAAGTCCATATACCACCACATACATCCCGATCGAGAAGAACACGATGGCCCATGGCGCACCCTTGATGACCGTCTTCGTGTTCACCACGGGACTTCGTTTCGCCATGATCAGGAAAAAGATTGCGACGATCCCCGCTACGATGGAGACCGGGATCCCGATGAATTCGCTGACGAAATAGCCCGCAAGCAAAACAGCTAGGACCACCCACGACAGCTTGAACATTTTCTCATCTTTGATGGCGTCCACCGGTTTTTTCAGCTGGGACACATCATATTTCCCCGGGATGCTCTTTCGGAAGAAGAGATAGAGCACCAGGATGCTTGCTCCAAGGGAGAAGAAGTTCGGGATGATCATGCGTGAAGCATATTCCACGAACCCGATGTTGAAGTAATCTGCCGATACAATGTTGACCAGATTGCTCACCACGAGGGGAAGCGATGTGGTATCCGCAATGAATCCACTCGCCATGATGAAAGGAAATACGAGCTTCTCATTAAAGTTTAGATTCCTTACCATCGCCAAGACGATGGGCGTCAGAATCAATGCCGCTCCGTCATTTGCAAACAGGGCTGCCACCACGGCCCCTAAAAGCGAAACGTAGATGAACATGCGGACCCCGCTACCCTTGGCCGCTTTGGCCATATGAAGGGCTGCCCATTCAAAGAACCCGATTTCATCGAGAATGAGTGATATCAGGATGATGGCAATGAAGGTCAGGGTCGCGTTCCACACGATCGATGTAACATCGATGACGTCACTGAATGTGACCACTCCGACGAGCAGAGCCAGGATTGCTCCGCCGCAGGCTGACCAGCCGATCGACAGGCCCTTCGGCTGCCATATGACCAGCACCAGTGTGATCAGGAAGATCACCGATGCCAATATAACTTCTGTCAACATAATTCCCCCTCTAGCAAGTTGCGTTCTCGCCCCTGCATCTCAATTGTTGAAGTACCTCATCGCTGTCGGAAATTTGTTGAAGGATCAGCTTGATCAATTCATGCTCCGGACACGAGGCATTTAATGAAAAATAGCGCCACTGACCCCTTCGTTCTTCCTTCACATAGTCGGCAATCTTCAGCTTTTTCAAATGCTGGCTGATGGACGGCTGACTCATTTCAAACATATCCACGAACTGACAGACACAATAATCAGCCGAGCTCAACAGCTTCATCATCATCAGGCGCGTCGGGTCACCAAGCGTCTTCATACAAGCCGAAACCCTCTTTGCATCCATAACTGCTATCGTTGTCAACACCAATCCCCTCCCTGCACATTCATTTGTATGTACGGATTATATAACGAATCACTTATATAATCAATAACTTATATAAAAAATAACGCATAGGGGCGGTTCCGATGCGCCATTTTTGTCGCATCGGAACCGCCCCCGTGTTTTAGTGTTCCATCACTCAGCTACAGGAGGTTGATGCACTGCAGGAGGAAGATGTTGTGGTCGGTTTTGAAAAGGTCACACTGCATACGCCGGTTTCAGGCAGTTCCAGCTCCACTTTCGAGGCGGCCTCTTCGTCTTGGCTTATGTGTGCCACCACAGACCGTACTTGCTCATACCCGGTTGCCATGAGGAATGTAGGGGCCCGGCCATAGCTCTTGGCTCCGACAATGTAGAAGTTTTTTTCCGGCTGACTGAGTTCCTTCTCACCATGCGGTCTTACCGTCCCGCAGCTGTGGACGTTCGGATCAATGAGAGGAGCGAGGGCTTTCACACTTTCTGTCGCTTCATCGATCGCCGTCCGCAGTTCGCTGAAAATGGTGCGGTCCGGACGATTGCCCGTATTGACGATCATTTCATCCACTCCTTTGATTTCAGTTGTGGCATTCTTGATGATCAACGTTCCATTTTCAGCAGACATCACTTGCTCGATCTTGAATCCTTCATATACTTGGACGATGCCGGAATCGACGAGGCGATGGATGCGGCTCCCGAGTTCTCCCCTGGCAGCAAGAGCGTCTTTCTCCTCACCACCGTAAGCCTCACTGACGCTTTTCTTACGGATGATCCAGACAATTCCCGTTTCAGGGTATGCTTCTTTCAGTGTTGCCAGTTCAAGGAGGGCATTAATGGCGGAGTGCCCGCTCCCGACAACAGCCACATTTTTTCCGGAATAACGTTCACGATGTTTCCCCGTCACATCCGGCATGCCATAGAATGATCGTTCGTTGGCATGTCGCTCACCGGAAAGCCAGACACCATCTGAATTGGCCGGGTTCGGGTTCCCCCAAGTCCCCGTAGCATCGATGACGGCCTGCGCTTCAACCTTGGAGACTTCCCCGTCACGCTCGACGTAGAGGACAAACGGGACTTCGTCACGGCCTGCCGTCTTCATCTTATCGCGATCTTTCTTGCTGATCGACAAGACCTTTGCATTCAGTTCAAGATGAGGCTTTATTTCAACGGTCTCAGAAAGGGGAATGAGGTAGTCATCGACCAGCTCCCGGCCTGTCGGAAGCGCTTCCAGATCCGGCTCTTGCCATCCTTGGCGTTTCAACAACTCCACTGATTTTTTATCCATGTTATACCTCCAAGGTGAGAAGAGGCGGATATGTTCCCACGTCTTGATATTCGCTCCGACCGCTTCTCCTGCTTCAAATAGGACAAACGGTTGACCGTAACTGATAAGATGAGCGGCAGCTGCCAATCCGACTGGTCCCGCTCCGATGATGGCAATTGGTAATTGAGGTGATTGGTTCATGATTCTCTCTCCTTTTGGTTAGTTGGTAGAATTTTTTCCATGATCATGACATCGACATATGTTCCATCCAGTATTCCTTGATCCTTAAAGATTCCCACTTCCCGGTATCCACGTTTCCTGTAGAGCCCTTGCCCAAGGGTATTAAACGGGAAGGTGAAGAGGACGAGTTTGTGAAACTGATTTTTGGCCGCTTCCTCCTCCAGGTTCCTCAGAAGCTGCCCGCCGATCCCTTGCCCTCTTGCTCCTCGCCTGATATAAACCGACAACTCGCCCACCCCGGCGTAGGCCGCCCGCGGGCTGTACGGTTGAATACTTGCATATCCGTTGATTCCACCCATATCTTCAGAAACCAGTACGATGTATCGCCCCTTATGACTTTGAAACCATTGGTTTATGTAAACTGCGTCTTTTTGATCCGTTTCCAGCGTGGCAATCCGGTCTTCAATCCCCTCGTTGTATATAGACAGGATCGCTGGTAGGTCCTTTTCTGTAGCATGACGAATCACTCCACCACCTCCATTTGAATTGACCATTTATTGACTTTATCAACTATTAGCCCGAAAGCAACACCACTCCCATCAAGTGGCGCAGCTTCCATTTCCTCCGTTCTGGCGCATAGCCGAGAGGAGGAGACTCATACTTTCCATGACCTGATCATGTTTCGCCGGCTCTATGAACTGAAAGATATTCCCGATGTATTGGAGCATCTGACCAGCAATTTCGTCCGCTTTCTCTTCACCTGTATCTGTCAGGGCAAGGAGCACGTAGCGCCGGTCTTTTGGATCGGCTGTCCGGGAGAGGAGCTCCATTTCTACAAGCTTGTTTACTTGTTTGCTTAGCATACCCGTATCCATCACCAGCTTTTGAGCCAGCATTTGAAGGGAGATAGCAGGACTTTTTTGAAGCTCATACACAATATGACTTTGCGTTACCGTGATCCCGCAGCAGTCTGATCCATCTCGCTGCAATAATCCGAAATCCCTGACAAGCTGCTGAAGCATTTCGCGCATCTCACTCTGCTTTTCTTTATTCATAGAATCACTTCCTTATTTACATGATAATACCAATAGTTGATTAAGTCAACTATATTTCTTGTTCTTTTTCTTTTTTTGAAAATAGTCTACTATTTAAGTGAGAAACAATCATATTTCCTAGAAAAGACGGCGGCAATGTCATCACTAACGATTCTTACCAAAGAGAAACTGACTGATTGGATCCACCTGTACATCAACGTATTCAATTCTCCGCCCTGGAACGAAACTTGGACCGTGGAGTCAGCAGAGGAACGGCTGTCCGACCTCCTGAGCACACCAAAGTCCCGCGGTTATACCCTGCACATTGATGGAAAGCCCGCCGGCTTCATTGCAGGTAGTGCCAAAAGGACATCAAAAGGGATGACCTTCTATATCGCAGAGCTTTGCGTCGACCCATCCATACAGGGAAAAGGAATTGGATCCACACTCCTCTCTCACTTGGAAAAGGAACTGAACCGTGAAGGAATTCAGTCGATCTATCTTCTCACCTCGCCGGGATCTCCTGCGGAAGGTTTTTATGAACGGCACTCCTTCACAAAGAATGACAACAGGATTATCATGCATAAATGAAAGCGTTTCACGTGAAACAATAAAGCCTGGGAATGCTTATATTCAAGCATTCCCAGGCAATTTATCAATTCAGCACGTTACCCGTGATATACATCGTGATCAGACCGCCGAAAATAAAGAACAATAAGATCATACCCAAAATGATCCAGAATTTCTTCATGTATAACCAACCCTTCATGGATATTGATACGCCCATTGTAACACAACAGGCTTAAAAACAACCCTCTCCGGATGCGTCCAAATGTGACAGAATCAGGGCTTATTCGTTCAATTCTTCTGTCAGCTTCCGTCCCCCGATGCGGTAGGCAAGTGGGGTGAATAGTAAGATCGTCAGTAACAGCATAGCAGAGACGATTCCCCCTATGATGGTGTAGTTAATAGCCAGAGGCCCTGGATCAATGATATTAATGATGAAGGACACGAAGATCCCGATCATGATTCCTAGGCTCAATCCGATCAAGATGTATAGCAACACCTGAGTGAGAATCACGCTGATGATCCCCTTTCTTGTCAGGGAAAGGGTGCGAAGGACGGCAAACTCCTTCCGCTTGGCATGGATATTGTTCAAAAGGGTGTTGAAGACTCCGACCGCAACGCTCAGGAGCATGACAGCGAGGAAGATGATAAAGATGGACCAGCGCTGTTGGAACATTTCATCCGATTCGTTCACGGACTGCTCATACGAGTGGACCTGCAGTTCCGGAAACTCTGCCTTCAATGATTCCAGTTGCCCGGGGTCCCCTTCACTGACGAACATCCTCGCAAATCCTGCATCACTGAAAGTTTCGTCCTTCCAATCCACCAGGATATCTGTATCAAATAATTCACCTTCGATTGCGGTTACCTTTAGAGGCTTCAACGGGACATAGTCCTCCAAATCATTCGAGAATGTTTCCAATTGAAGACGGTCCCCCGCTTTCAAATTATGCTTCTTAGCAAAAGGTTCAGAGACAATCACACCATTCTCTTCACCGGATGATTCATCGATGAATCCCTGCTTCATCATTCCATCCAAGTCGCCTCTCAGAACCGTCACGTCCAGGGTGGAATCCCCTTCCATAAGGGCGGCCCCTGTATAGGTGCTGATGAAGCTTGCTTCAGAACCAGGCATTTTTTCTTCGACTGATTCCTTCAATTTGAACGGATCAAGGGAGGTCGACTCCAGTCTTGACTGCAACACAACTTCCGTCGGAAACTGGCTCTTCAGATACAGTGCTTCATTGTTCTGGATCGTCTTCAGCATGACGGATCCGAATACGGCAATGATCATCATCATGCTCACCGTCAGGATCACGAATGTATTTTTCTTCACCTGGGGAATGACATTCCGGATTGCGACATAGGAGGCATTTCCGGCTACTCTCCGTATGAAGGGCGCACCCTTCTTCAGGATTGGTGAGAGGTAGAGTGGGAACAGGACGAAAATAGAAAGGGTGAAGATTGTCGCGGCAGCAAGCACACTCAACACCTGATTCCCCTCATCTACCGCTACGAGTTTCCCGAAGACCAGTACGACGATGCTTATGATGAGCAGTCCTCTTCCCAGGAATCTCCTGCCTCTGATGGAGAACGACAGCTCCTCATTCTCCTGCATGACCTTCAACGGAAGGGTCTTCCCGTTCTTCACAGCCGGGATCAGAAGGAACAACTGGATCAGGGCGGCGCATGCCGCGGTCATCCACAGTGCCATACCCATGTGGAAGTCCCCCCGTGCGACAGAGATGCCCATCCAGTCCTGCAAGAACCCCTGGACATAGTGCTGGCTGATATAAGCGAGTCCGACACCAATGAAAGCACCCGTTGCCGTAATGACACTGCTTTGGACGAGGATGATCCCGAAGAGTTGCCTTGCTGTGGCCCCGATCGACCTCATGATGGCAAACTGCTGCTTGTATTTGTACAAGAATGTCTCAAAGTTTGAGATGATCAGGAGTGAGGTCACGATCAGGACAAAGAAGCTAAGAACGTAAATAAAGATTGAAAGAGAGGAGAGATTCGCTGTCAGATACGGATTCTCTTCTGCGAGTTCGACGCGGAGCCCCTCATCGAATCCCTTGATCTGCGTCGCAAGCCCGAGATTGTCTGTTCCTGCTGCCGTCTTCACCAGCACATAGGTGGCTTCGATGTCCCCACCCATGAAGCGCTTCACGTCGTCATGAGAAAGAATCAAGATATCAGGCACCACCCCCGTACCCGTATTGTCCTTGAACGTCTCGATCAGGGAAAAGGTCTTCCCTTCAACCGTCAAATCATCCCCTACTCCCACTCCCAGGGCGTTGGCAAGGGACTCATTGATGATGATCTCGCCTTCCCCCACTTCTTTCTTGAAATGATAGCGGCTCTTGACCAGCTCATCGGTACCGACCCCGAGACTGTACGTGGGGGCTTCCCCTCCGAATGAAGAAAGGGCGAGCTGGGTGATGAGGACATTGGAAGTCTCCTTTACGCCTTCCATCGCGGTCAGCCGGTCAAGGAAATCCTGATCGATGACCCCGTTATCGGCGGTATCATACCCGACAGACAGATCCATCGTCCCGAACATCTCCGTCACTTCATCCTTCACCGACTGCTTGGCATTCATGGCGAACAGCATCATGGTGAGAACGAGGGAGATGGAGAGGCAGACGCTCAGGATCGAAGACAGGGTGATGAACGGATTTGCCCTCAGGAAGCGCATGGAGGTGGCGAAGATCGTCTTCATGCCCCTCATTGATTGCGTAGCTCCATGATTGTCTGAAACTTATTCAGAATTTGTGACAAGTCGCCCTCGCCCGTACATCGATGTTCATCCACGATCAGTCCGTCATGGAAGAAGAGGACCCGGTCCCCATAGGTCGCAACATTCGGATCATGGGTGACAACGATGACACTTTTTTGGAATGTTTCTTTCAGTTCGACTAGCATATGTAGGATATCCCTGCTTGTATTGAAGTCCAGGTTACCCGTCAGTTCATCTGCAAGGATGATGGGTGGTGACGTGATCAGGGCACGGCCGATGGCCACACGCTGCTGTTGCCCACCGGATAGCTCAACCGGCCTGTGCTTACGCCAATCCGTGAGCTGCACGAGACCCAGCATCTCATCTACCTTTTGCTTCACTTCGCTCTTCCCCACGCCTTTCAACACCAAGGGAAGTCCGATGTTTTCTTCGACCGTCAGATCCTTCAGAAGATTGAAGGATTGGAAGATGAATCCGATGTGGTCGCGGCGGTAGATGGTGGCATCCGGTTCCTTGAAGAACCGGGTGGTCTCTTCTCCGTTCAGCATGATGGAACCTCCACTCGGCTCATCCAGTGCCCCGAGGATGTTCAGAAGCGTGCTCTTTCCAGAACCGCTCGTTCCCATGATGGTCAGCATCTCCCCCTCCTCCAGGGAAAATGATACCCCCCTCAGGGCGTTCACCTCGTGTCCCGCACCTTGGTACTGCTTATGTAAATTGCTGATTTCCAATACCGACTGACTCATGAGCCACCTCATTCAACATAATCTATCCATTATTGTTGTAATTTTACAACCAGTGGTCACTTCCTGCAAATTTTAAATAAAAAAAGTCCAGTGGCATCTAAAAGCCACTGGACCTTAAGGGTCATCATTCGATATGCTTTTTCTTTATGATGGTCTCCTGAGCGAGCTGAAATCCATAAATCAGGAGAGACTTCAGAAAGAAAACGGCATACACTTGGTACTCATTCAATCTGACATATGAAAATATCCCCTGTTTCTTCAAGAATTTAGAGAATGGATAAATGAAGAAAAGGTCGGTCACAAAGTTCGTAAGCAGATACTTAATGAAATTGCCGTAAGAGAACTTAAGGATCCAGATCGTCCCGATAAGGAACTGCCCCCATATGAGGGGTGTCTCTCCATTTGCTTTAGGAAATAACCTCTCATAGAACCACCACCATTTCCTCTTCTCGGCCAGGACCCCTTCCAGCCGGATGAACAGGCAGATGAACAGACTCGCCAGTCCGTATCGTTTAACGGTTTCCTTCCCAAGGAATGGAGCCGACAGCCACGGGACCAATAAGATCAACCACAACAAGAGTCTTGGATGCTTCGTCATCAATACACCCTCCTTAATGGATCTTCAAGCGTATTGTCTCCATGGAGCAGGATTAATATGAGAGGCTGCGATTAAAATACTTTTTTCTCATAAATGCGGATCGACAGGACCCACGAGAGCGCGAAGATCGCCAGGACCGCCACACAGACAATCAGATAGGGGCGGTACTTTCCAGGGAGACCAGCGTCCCGACAGATTCCCTTATGATGTCATTCAAATTGGGGATGAACACATTCACGACGGCAAAGTAAGCCGCGAACAGGACAAGTGAGGCAATCATCAGATACTTGGATGCAAACCGGTAAGCAAACGGGAGCATGAAGGAAAGGGACAGGAGGGACAACATCGTCATGAAGACGATCCCTTGCCATTCCATGATCCTGCCGTGAATGAGCAGACTCCCTAAAAATAGCAGGATGGTGATGGCAACCGTATAGATCAGGACGCTGAGATACTTGGAACTGACGATTTCCTTACGGGTGAACGGAAGGGAATTCAAGAAGAGATTGATCGTCGTTTTCTCATCATTCCCAAAGGTCGACATCGACAGGACCAGGATGAAGACAAGCCCTACCCAGATCGGCGGAGCCCCCAGGACGAGATAGATGATCAAGACGCCCAATAGGATGACGAGGATATTCCGGTGGAGCATGAAGTCCTTACGAATCAACTGAAGCATGGAACCGGTCCCCTTTCTTCGTGTAATACATGATATCCTCCAACGTCGGTGCCTCGATAAGGGCGTGGCCACCGAAGAGGTCCTCGGCCTTCACCCGGTCTGCCGTCAGGGCTTCGAAGCCGAATTTCGTCTTCTTGAAGCTGACAAACTCCTTCTCCGTGTCTGCATCCAGCAGTTCAAGCCCGCCCTTGACCAATGCATAATCTTCTTCAATCTTGTAATAAGGCTTCGTGAAAATATGCCGGCCACCATGGATGAACGTGATATAATCGGCCGCGCTTTCCAGATCCGTCGTGATGTGGGTGGAATAAAGGATCGTCTTCTCTCCCTCCTCCATCACGCTGTGCAGGATATCGAGGAGCTCCCTGCGGAAGATAGGGTCAAGACCTGCCGTCGGTTCATCCATCAGGATGAGTTCTGCGTGATGGGAAAATGCGATAGCCAGTGAAGCCTTCATGAGCATTCCTTTCGAGAAGGTCTTAAGCTTTTTCTTCAAGGGGAGGTGGAACATCGTGACATACTGTTCGAACACATCATCATCCCATCTAGAATAGGACCACTTCGCAATTTTCTTCATTTCATGGAGTGTCAGCTGCTCGTAGAAGACATTCTCATCAAATACGAAGCCGATCCGTTCCTTTATTTCCTTTTCATGATTCCTGTAGTCCATACCGAGCACCTTCAGCTCTCCACGGTCCGGCTTCAACAGGTTCAGGATCATCTTGAGCGTTGTGGATTTTCCGACCCCGTTCCCCCCGATCAGTCCTGTAATGAACCCTTTCTTCACTTCGAGTGAAAAATCATTGATCTCAAAGCCGTTGAATCGTTTCTCCACATTCCTCAATTCAATTGCATTCTCCATCAGTCTTCCTCCCTATATAACATATCGAGCAACTCTTGAAGTTCCGAGAGGGGGATCCCCATTTCCTTCCCGCTCCGGATGGCTGAAGAGAGCTGCTCTTCGATCCCCTTCATCTTCTCCTCCTTGATCAGCTCGCTGTTTTGATCCGCAACGAACGATCCCTTCCCTACAACAGAGTAGATGTATCCGTTCTTCTCAAGCTCTTCGTACGCACGCTTCGTCGTAATCAGGCTGACGCTTAGTTCCTTTGCCAGCTGCCTCATGGATGGCAGGCTTTTTCCGGCTGGAAGATGCCCCGACATGATCTGCTCCTTTACCTGTTCGTTGATCTGTTCATAAATCGGTTGCTTGGAGCGATTTGAAATTAGGATTTTCATACCTGAACCTCTCAATTTTTACTTTATATGTAACAATATATACAATATACACAATATATACAATAGGGATTCTCAAAAAAATTGTGATTGACCGATACTCCCTAATGTTTTAATATGTTTAATAGTTTAACTACATAAACTATTAGAGGTGAATAAACTTGAATCAAGCTGCTTATATCAAAGAAGCCGTATCCATCTTCAACTCCATCAACAGCTATCTTCTGAAACATCATTTCGCGAAATTGAACCACGATATCCCTCCTAAGCAGTTCATGATCATGAAATACGTGTACGAAGTGAAGAAGACAAAAATCCAGGACGTAGCGGACCAATTCGACCTTTCCATGAGCTCCGTCAGCCAACTCGTTAAAAAACTTGAATCAGACGGATTTGTGACTCGCTCCATAAATCCAGACAATCGAAGGGAAACATTTTTGACCCTGGGAGATAAGGGAGAAGACTATTTCAAAGAATATGAACGCGTCGATCAATACATCATTGATCACTATTACGCACAATTAAGCATCGAAGAAACGAAGCAGATGCGCGACATCGCGCAGAAGCTCCAGGGAATCGTCATGGATCGTCAAGGGGACGACGAGTGAATTGGCAGCAGCAGACGATCGACCTCTTCATTGCATATGAGTCGATAGCCGTCGTCATCAGCATTGCATTGAACATTGTCATCAGCGTTCTTGGCGTCGTTCCTAGCGTCTTTTTGACTGCTGCAAACCTCGCTGTATTCGGCCTCTGGGGTGGAATCGGCGTGTCCTTCATCGGAGAGGTATTCGGGGCCATCATCGCCTTTTTCCCGTATCGTAAAGGATTCAGGCAGTTGAAGGATCGGAAGGGGTTCACCCATCCTAAAGTTCAGAAGCTGTTAGGTGCCTCAGGGAAAGAATCGTTCATCCTGATCCTTTCCCTGAGGATCATGCCCTTTATCCCATCGGGTTTAGTGACGTTCATCGCAGCCATCGGCAAAACGCCGTGGACGGTATTTGTTGCGGCAAGCTCCCTTGGCAAGATCCCTGCCATTTTAATAGAAGGATTCTCGGTTTATCATGTCATTCAATGGACAGGAACGGGGAAATGGATCCTTGCCGCCCTTGCAGGAATCTCCCTCTTCATCATCATCCAAAGGCTTTATTCACGGCCATCCAGTTGAAACTCCTGCACTATGAATAATGGAAATCATGACTGCCCAGCGGCAGATACTCGAACACTATTTCATGATAGTATGCATATTTATCAGGAAAGCTCTGTTAAAGGTAAATGTTGATACTTGTCCGGATTCTTGACGTATTCCGATGAACAATGAGGACACTGTTCGGTTCGGAAAATATAAGGGTCGGCAACGGCATCAATGTAAATGTTGCGGGCGTCTGTCCAAATTTAACAAATAGGTTTTTCGTTACGTTCGACTAATTTGAAACGAGATGGGAAGTGCAAAATGGAAGATATTTATACGAATGTCTTGAAAAACGACAGATTAGATAAATACCCTTTATTCAAAAAGTTTTGTGTCCTCAAAGAAAAAGGGCTACGGAAGGAATCCTTTAAAGCATTATCCTCATTTATAGATGAAGCAAAGGAATGGGATAATGATAAACAACAGAATTTCGCTTGTTGGCTATTTACTTTATTTGAAGTATCAGACAATATTCACCACTTACTTGTTCATCCTTTAGAAGAAAATTTATTAAAGCCTTTACTTGAGGAATGGATTAAAAAAAATCCTAAAGAACCAAGACCATATAGGTGGTATGGTTTGTTTTTACAAACCGAAAAACAGATTGAATACTTAAACAATGCAATTGAACTTGGTGGCAAAGGCGAACAATTATCATTGTTAAAACTAATTGATATTAATTTTTACTTTCTTTGGTATTCGTTTCACCATATATCTGAAGATTTATATCTGGGCAATATTGAAGAAGATTCTATTCTTATTACCAAGTTACAGGAGTTAAATGATAAGGTAAAATGCCAACAAACCAGGAAGAACAATGATAACAAAATGAATTATTATAGAGAACTTTTGAATGATTGGATGATGTTTAAAAAAGAACAAAAAAAGGACTTTGTTAAATGGTGCAAAAGCAAAGGTAAAAATTACTATTGGACAAATGCTTATTATTACGAATAATAAAGGGCTTTTTATAGCCCTTTTAAAATTGTGATAAATCAACATTAAACTTTAACAAAGCCATCAGGAAAATAAAGTATTTACATTATTTTCTTCCTCTGGTATAGTTGGTAACAATTTAATCAATCGACTCGGCCATGACGAGGATACGAGGCTGGATGAACGGTTTACAGAGAAGGGAGACACGGCTGAAAGCTCCCCAATGCAGCATCCGGTTTTACTCCCTTTGAGCCGCGCTTGGAAACTTGCGCCGTTTTATGCGATGTTACAGCATATTCAATGAGCCACCGCTTGCGGTGGGAATTTGGGTGGAACCACGGGTAATCAACACATGCTCGTCCCTTCTTGGGACGTCATGTGTTTTTTTATTTTTATAGAAAAGGAGACAAAGAAGATGTCAAATCAACACGTTAGGATTCAATTTCCAGATGGTCAACAACAAGAATTCCCACAAGGTGTCACACTGACCGATATCGCTCAGTCGATCAGCCCGGGCTTACGCAAAAAAGCCGTAGCAGGGAGTGTGAATGGAACGACGGTTGATTTGACACGACCGATTCTGGAGGATGCTGACATTTCCATTTACGATGCCGTGTCTCAGGAGGGAATCGGTGTCATACGCCATTCGGCCGCCCATATCCTTGCTCAGGCGATCAGACGACTGTATCCGGACGCCTCTTTCGGAGTGGGGCCGGTGATCGAAAACGGATTCTATTATGATATTGATATAGAAAAAGCTTTAGTCCCGGAGGATCTGGTGGAGATTGAGGACATGATGGGACAGATAGTCCAAGAGGATCTTCTTGTCCTCCGAAAAGAAGTGACAAACGATGAGGCGGAGCACCTCTTCTCTCATGATCCATTGAAACTGGAACTGCTTGAAGATATTCCTGCCGGTGAACCCATAACGGTATACGAACAAGGGGATTTCTATGATCTATGCCGCGGCCCCCATGCGCCATCCACTGGTAAGGTGAAGCACTTCAAGCTTATGAGCGTCTCAGGGGCATACTGGCGCGGGGACAGCGACAATCGTATGCTCCAACGGATCTACGGGGTTGCCTTTGCGTCGAATAAGGAATTGGAAGATCACTTCCTTTTCCTCAAAGAGGCGGAAAAGCGGAATCACCGGAAGCTCGGGAAGGAGCTCGACCTGTTCATGTTCTCTGAAGAAGCTCCGGGGATGCCCTTTTACTTGGCGAACGGACAGTTGATCCGGAATGAGCTGGAATCCTTCCTAAGAGACCTCCAGACATCATACGATTATCAGGAAGTACGCACTCCCCTGATGATGAACCAGCGCCTTTGGGAGCAGTCCGGACACTGGGATCATTATAAAGAGAATATGTACTTTACTCAGGTGGACGATCAATCGTTTGCCCTTAAGCCCATGAATTGTCCGGGACATATGCTGATCTTCAAGAATGGTCTACGCTCCTACAGGGACCTGCCGATCCGCATGGCAGAGTTTGGACAAGTACACCGGCACGAGTTCAGCGGCGCCCTCAATGGCTTGTTGCGCGTCCGCAGCTTCTGTCAGGATGATGCCCATATCTTTGTAACGCCAGAGCAGATCGAGGCAGAAGTGTCCCTTGCCTTGAAGATCATCGACCATGTATACCAGGTATTCGGATTCAGCTACGAAATCGAACTTTCCACCCGTCCGGATGACTACATGGGGGATCCGGATCTGTGGGACCAAGCGGAATCTGCTCTGGAGAACGTATTGAAGAAGATTGGTTTTCCATACAAAATCAATGAAGGAGACGGCGCTTTCTATGGACCGAAGATCGATATCCACATCAGGGATGCCATCAAGCGCAGCCATCAGTGCGCGACCGTCCAGCTCGACTTCCAGCTTCCAGAGAAGTTCGATCTGACATACGTGAATGAAGAAAACGAGAAAGTGCGCCCGGTTGTCATCCATCGTGCCGTCTTCGGTTCCATTGACCGCTTCCTCGGCATCCTGATCGAGCACTTTGGTGGAGCGTTCCCCCTTTGGCTCGCACCTAAGCAGGTCGAGGTCATCCACGTCTCAGACGCGCACACTCCATATGCCGAAAGCGTTCTGCTGAAACTTCGCCAGGCAGGGATACGCGCCTCTTTGAATAATAGGAATGAAAAGCTTGGGAAGAAGATTCGCGAAGGACAAATGCGAAAAGTTCCATATATTCTTGTGCTTGGAGATAAAGAGAAAGAGAGTGGCTCCGTGACCGTCCGGTGCTACGGAAGCGAGAAGCTGGAGGAATACCCCGTAAATGATTTCGTGGAAAAGGTAAGAGATCAAATCTGCGACAAGCAGTGATGGGAATGTCGCCTTGTTGAATGCCAAAAAGTAGCGTATCCTAAAAAGATAAAGCTGCCTCAATCCAACAAGGAAGGTGTCAACATGACCGTTTCTCTTATCATGTTCGGCTTGATCGGGATCCTGATCGGGATCCTCTCAAGTATGTTCGGTTTCGGTGGAGGCTTCGTCGTGGTACCGGTGCTGTATGCATTCCTGCCCGACACGATCCCTCATGAATACCTCATGCACACAGCCATCGGATCATCCCTTGCCGTCATGATCATCAACTCATTCAACTCAACCTATAATCACTCCCGTAAAGGGAACATCAAGTGGTCTGTCTTCAAAAAGCTTGCCGGGTTCATTGCGGCAGGATCACTCATCGGCGGAATCGTGGCCATCTTCATCGATAGCGAGGTTCTGAGGATCCTCTTCATCGCCCTGCTCGGCTATATCCTGATCAGCAATCTCCTGAAGAAGACGTTTACCTCGGATCGGGAGGATGATGACTTCCAGCTTCCGGGGAAGAAGGCTTCGGCTTTCTTCGGGACGGGGATCGGATTCATCTCTACCCTCCTCGGTATCGGTGGGAGCGTCATGACCATCCCGTTCCTCCGGAAGCAAGGGATGCGGATGCTGAATGCCGTCGCATTGGCTACACCCCTCGGTCTGCCCATCGCCATTGTAGGGGCATTCAGCTACTTGGTTTCAGGTTTACAGGTAGACCATATGCCTGCATCCACAATCGGATTCATTTATCTCCCTGCCCTGGTCGGTTTCACGGTAGGGGGGTTCATCGGGGTCCCATTCGGAAGAAAATGGGCACAGAAGCTGCCTGACGGAATCTTTTCAAAAGCCTATCTTGCCATCTTGGCCGTCGTGATCATCATGATGATCGTGGCGTAAATAAAACGGGGACGAATCCAGTGCTGACCTGCACCGGATTCGTCCCCGCTTTTTTATCCTTTATTCAGTTGGAAAAGGCCTGCTTCCTTGGCAGAGCGGATGGCGATATACACAAATGGTCCAAGGATCAGCCCCATGACCCCGAAGAAGACGAACCCGAAGTACATGGTCAAGACGGTCGGCAAGGCAGCAAGGCCGATCGAGTCCCCAAGGATTTTCGGCTCGATGGCACGGCGGACGATGGTGATCACAGCCGCGAGAACAATCAAAGCCAGACCGCCGTTCACGTCTCCGAGTATCATGGCGAGAAGGCCCCATGGCGCAAGCACAAGTGCCGGCCCCACATAAAGGGGAATGATATCGACCAGCCAGATAATGATGCTCATGATGAGAGCAACCTTAGGAGAAATGAACAATAATGAGATATAGGTGATCAGGAATACCCCGATACTCAGGATGAATTGAGCCTTCCAGTACCCCATGAACACTTTGCTCATCTTCTGGAATACGAAGCGGAGTTTACCCGATGTTTCCGGCTTGAAGAAATTGAAGAACATATTCAGAAGCTTCGGGAGATCCAGACTGAAGAGGAAAAAGGTGATGAGATAGATCAATGTGACGAATACCATATTTGGAATCGACTGAAGCGCCGAACCGATGGCATTGATCAGCTGTGAGGTCAGATGCACAGCTGTATCGGTAAGTCCTTGGGACTGTTTCTCGATTTCCTTGACAATCCGATCACCCTGCGGGACTTCATCGATGAATTCATTGAAACGGATCACCTGATCATTGACGAACACCTGAATATCCTTTGCGTAGACCGGAATATTCAATGACCATTCATACAGGGAATTGAACACCCTCGTCACCGTGAAATACAGTCCCCACGCACAAACAAGCATAAACGTGGTGAAGACGATGATGACAGGCAGGAGACGTTTTTCCGACTTGAGGAGTTTCTTCACCCACTTGACGAGCGGTTCCATGACCATGGCTGTCAAAAGGGCAAGGAATATGGGGAGGAACACTGAAAAGTAAATATACACAAACACACAAGCAGCTAGGAGAAGCACAAACATTATAACGCGTTTAACCAGAACTCGATTCAACTATCATTAACCTTCCTTCTAAGAGCCCATTAGCCACGAGCAACCTTCACTATAATATCTCAATTCTAAAGTGAATAGGAAGGAAAGTAAATCTTTAGTAAAAATAGAAATCTCGCGATGAAACTTTTTTGTTGATCCATACGTAAATAAGAGGAAAAGGAGTTGATCAGCATGGCTGCTTGTACAAGCTGTCAGAATAAATGGAGGGGACGAGATATTTGGAAGCTTGGTTTCTCCAAAGAAGGAAAAAGCTGTCCCCACTGTGGTACCACCCAATACATTTCTGCCGAAACGCAGAGGATGATGAGCCTCGGCTTCATCAGTGTGGTGGCCATTCTTCTATTCCCTTTTATCATCAAACTGAGCGGAGAGAAAGAGCCCCTATGGTAAACCTGAAAAGCATCCCGCTCTATAATTCTTCGATGATGGACGAAACAATATGCTTGGAATCCCATTCTCCTCTGGAAAATGACATGATCGGATACTTATTCGGGAAAATGGTCTGTTGAATCTCATTGACCCCAAGACCTTCATGATGAAGGGACGTCACCTTTTCCTTTATTTTTGTTAAGTACTCAAGCTTCAGCTTCATGGCTTTTTTCCCATTCTTTACATACCCTGCATGGCAACAGAACATCTCGTCGAAGTCATACGTAAGAATGTCCCTGATCGACCGGATGATGGCAGGTATGCTCTCTTCCCGCAGTACAATTTTCGTTTTAGGAGAAACGTAGAGATCCCCGAGAATAGTTGCCCGGTTGACTCATTCAGGAATGAAACGTGATCGGCGGCATGTCCCGGAGTGGAGATGACCTTAAACACATCCCGTCCGGAATGGATGACTTCAGGCAGTGTCCCTGATTGGAATGCAGGACGTTTACCCCAGAACATCCGTCTATAAAAGGGGTAGTTTGCTTTTTCCGTACATTCCTTACGAAAAAGAGGGTTCATCAGAACCGGGATTCCTTTGCTGTTGCAATAGGAAGCGTTTCCCGTATGGTCTTCATGATGATGCGTGATCATGACCAATTCCGGATTCACCTCATCGATAAACGGTCGGAAATGGCGACGCAAGGAGTGCGAGCCGGTATCGATCAAGACATCCCCAGCCGCAAACGCATAGCAATTCAACTGAACCCCGAATGCTTCTTGTCTACACTCGAACAATCGAACGCCTGATTGTTCACTCGGGCATGAATTTTGTTTAAAAAGCACGTAGAACCCTCCCCATCATCTCTCTTTTCTCTACTGTACCACATGAATGAATAATCACTCACTTTTTTCAGTGAAAAAGAAGCAGGAATCTTCCCACTTCTTACAGGACCGTCTTACTTGAAATAAAAATGATGAAGGATAAGAGCCACCATTGCCTCGTGATCACGGTTCCTGACTTCCATGGCCGAAACATTACTCACGATATGATTCCGCTTCAATGTGCCGATCGCAGCCTCCCCGAGGTCACCGTTATCGTCGAGGTGACCGTGTTGGCGGCCGTCTGGAGCGTCCGATTTCCAATGTGGAACTCGATCACTTCCTTCAGTTTGGCTATGCGTCTAAGATCCACCAGCGTCCTCGCCTGGCCGATCAACTCACCGTTCCGTACGATTTCCCAGTGTTCCTGCCTCGAAAACCAGCGTTCCCGATACCATTTTACCTGATAGAGGTCCCCATCAACCTTGATCTCCATAGATACGTACCAGTTGGAACTGACCATCTCTCCGATGATAAAACGGCCTTTGCTTTCGTAATATCTCTTAAGATACCCTCTTTTTTGATCGCCTTCGAATAGTGGCTTCGGGACGGCAAAGGACCGTTGAAGGTGATAAAAGCTCCACCCCTTCACATCCTTCGGAACATACGCCTGCTCCTTTTTTTGGAAGTGCTTGGTCAGCACATATAGAACAAGGGCTCCCACGGGAAATAGGAGGGCAGCTCCCAACAGCTCAGGATCAACAGCATCGAACAAAAGATAGCGGAACAAGGCCACGATCATGACCATGACAAAATAAAATAGTAATTGGATCAACGTTTTCCCTACTTTCAGCTTTCATTTCTCAGGAGTTCGGCCAGGACCTCAAGTGCCTTGGCATCGGTGATGATGTACCGGGTCCCTTCTTTCCTGATGTATCCTTTTTTTGTAAAGGATGAGAGCACATGAAGGAGATGTCTGTACGATACGCCAAGGAAATCGCAGACCGTCACATGCTTCTCTTTATAGATGGTGCCGTCCGCTGTCTGGAGGATGAAATCGGCCAATCGATTCTCAAGTGGAAAAGACAGGGTTTGAGAATACTTGGCCGACATGGCCGTCGCCTTCAGCGTAAGGAACCTGGTCAACTCCCTCAAGAACGTGGCATCCTCCAATAGCTGATCTCGGAATGACTCGAGTGGAACAGCATAGCAAACCGTTCTTGTAAGCGCCTGGATCCCTTTGGAATAGTATACTTCGTTCACAAGCTCCATCTCACCGATGAAGTCATGGGCATTCACAAAATTGATCAGGGAGACTTTTCCGTTGGAATACGTCACATAGATTTTCGCCTTTCCCTCAATCACATAATAAAAATAGTCTGGCCTTGTCCCTTCCCTGATCACCCATTCATCCCGCTCGAACAAATGGACCTCCAGATGCCGGTCCATGGGAAAGGAAAAGAAGGACGCTATGGAATTCCGTTTCATGATGTCTTGTCTTTGCGCACCTGTGATTTTCTTCATGGCACTTACCTTCCTTTTCTCCACAATGTATAAAGGAGGAAGGTGATCAGGATCAAAAATACGAGTCCAACTCCCACTAACGTATCAAGTATGAAATCGATTCTTCTCACCTCCAATGATAATATCTAAAATCTACCATAGTCGTATGGGGGTGGAAAGAAGTGTTTTTCTCAGAATGTGAGATTTCTCATATTTTTTTGCCACTCACCTTGGTATGATGCAATCAAATGGAGGAATCGACATGAACACACAACGATGGATGAGTAGACAATTTTTCACTTTTTATCTAACATGGGGAATCTTCCTGCCGTACTGGACGGGGTGGATGATCAACTCGAAGGGGGTATCGGTCGCAGAGGCCAGCTTGATCATGAGTCTCGGGCTCGTCATTCGCGGGCTCTCCACCCTGTTCGCCTTTCCCTATCTTTCTTCTAAATTCAGCAGCAAGATGCTCTTGAACGGCATGGGAATCGGGACCTTCCTGGCCATCCTTCTTTGCATCCCGGCAAGTTCCTACTGGACTCTCATGGCCGTTGTCCTGCTGCTGCACTTCTTCTATCCTACGCTCATGCCCGCACTCGACACAGCGGCCGGTGTCCTTGTGCAGAACAGACAGTTGAAGCATTACGGAAAAAGCCGCTCCTGGGGGTCCCTCGGCTTCGTCATCGGTGGACTGATCCTCACACTTTTCACAAGTAAGCTTGGAGATGGTGTCATCATATGGGCTTTATTGATCGGGTTGTTCCTGTTGATCGCACTCGGGATGCTGAAGGCTCCAGACGTTCTGTCGAATAAACCCAAGCCGTTGCCGGCCGCCCGTGGGGCCATGCTCAAGCTGTTCAAGGTGAAACACTTCGGCCTTGTCCTTGTCATCGTCATCCTGCTGCAAGCGGCCCATGCGTCTTACTACAACTACGGCTACATCTTCCTTCAGGAAATCGATGCACCCAAGTCCTGGATCGGGGCCATCATGAACATCGGAGTCATCGCTGAGATCCTGTTCTTCCTCGTGGCAGACCGCTTATTCCGGAACGTGTCTGTCGGGACGATGCTTGCAACGGCTGCGCTCGGCTCGACCATCCGCTGGCTCCTTGTCTTCGCCTTCCCGAGCGTCGCCGTGTTCTCGGTTTCGCAGCTTCTGCACGCCTGCTCATTTGCCATGGGCCATTATGCGTTCATGCAGTATCTGATCAAGAACATCGCACCGAAGGACGTCCCGAAGGCGCAGGGCATCTATTCCGCCCTCGCCCTCAGCTGGAGCACCGCAGTCTTCACCCTTTTTGGAGGGTTTCTGTATGAGATCGACCCACGCTACGCGTTTTTGGGGATGATCGTCTGCACGATCCCTTCGTTCATCGTCGCACTCGTTTACCGGAAGATACAGAAAAACGACCGGAGTGCCCAGTCGTCCCTGGCAAGTTGACGGAGAGCATTACAAAAAGGAATCCCTGGCCTGAGGAGGCGGGATTCCTTTTTATGTGTGTAATTAACAGCCTAATGGGCCACCGGATGCAGAAGCAGGTACACGGCCGTGACCATGCTCCCGATTCCGATCAATCCTAACAGGGCAATCGTTAGCATCCTGTTGATGCGATGCAACGCAAGCAGGCCATAATAGAGCACGGCTCCTGTAATCAGAAAGAGAAGGAATCCCATCATCTCATGCGAGCCCAATGGATGAAGAAGCAGATTCAAGGCAATTCCCCCGAAGATGAATGCCCCGACTGAAGCCACTATCTTGCGGGGACTGACAAACTGTTCCATGATTTCACCTCCGTCTTAGCCTTCCGTTTGATCAAGTATAACGGATTGATGTTATCCCCATCCACTCGTCTGTACCAGAATCATGTTTGAGATGATCAAAGACGATTCAGAATCATAGAAACCAGTCCATAGAGCATACCGAAGGCAGGAAAGATCACCCACCAGGGCCACATGCTCCTTACACTCCCCGCTTCCCTGATGATGATCCGCTCCTGAAAGCTTTTATCCCCTTTGATCAATTCATCAAGTGATATCTTATACAGATCGCTCAAAAGGATCAGATTATCCAGATCGGGGTAGCATTTGCCCGTTTCCCACTTGGAAATCGATTGCCTTGAGATACTCAACTGCGTAGCCACGTCATCCTGGGACAGCCTGCACTCTTCACGCTTTCGTTTTAAATTCCCGGCCAGTTCCATTCCCATCAACCACCTGTTCATTAGTATGGATTCAGTATAATCCCACGGTCATTCTCTTGGGAGAAGACAGTGGTTGAACGTCCGCAACCTGTGGTTGCATACGAAGCTGCCTTCCTTATCGCTTTATTCTTGTTTCCTCCTCCATATTCCTTCTATTGCGGGATTTTGGGGTAGAATGGAAGAAACGATTTCTATGTAAAGGTGAGGGAATATGAGAAAACGATTGAGGATCGGAGAAATATCCAATCTCTTCAAATTATCAAAACCGACGCTTCGCTATTATGACGAGATTGGTTTATTCAGCCCTAAATATACAGACGAACAAAATCAATACCGCTACTATGGCATCGAACAGTTTGCCACGCTGGATGCCATCATCTTCCTGAGGAAGAACGGGTTTGCCATCAAGGATATCAAGGAACAGCTGGAGAAGCGGTCGCCCGAGGGGACCCTCGACCTCCTTCAACGGAAACTGGAGGAGACCAGGCAGGAGATCCGGGACCTGGAGATCATTTCCCGCAAGATCCAGAACAAGATCACCACCATCGAAGAAGGACTGTCCCTGCTGACGGAGACGGCTGTCACCATCAAGGAGTTCAGTGCCCGGTCCATCACGTATTACTACAATGAAGGACCGGTCGATATGATTGCGAAGATGGATGAGATCCATTTGAGCGATATGGAGAGGATTTCCCAGATGTCCCACGTCTACGATGGATTTTTCACGGGAGACCTCGGTTTTGTCGTCGATTATCCGAGCTTACAGGAAGAGGGACCGGTGAAATACAGCCGCATCTTCGACTTGAATGAAGACCATGCCTCCCCCCACTTCCTGAGAGGAGGTCTATACGCCTGCTATCCCTATAAGGGGCCTTATGAAGACATAAAAGAAGCCCATCTGCACGTACTCGACCATATCCATACTCACGGCTACCTTGTCGACGGGGAGGCAATCGAGCTCTATATCCTCGATGAATCTGTCGTCAAGGATGAGAACGATTACCTGACCATGATCCAGGTTCCCGTGAAAAGAAGGTGATTGACCTTCAAGCTGCTTGAACGTTTACAATGACTTCTATCACCATCAATGGAGGTCAATTCATCATGGAAACGACAGACAGTCTATTTCTAAAGCAACCGGTGAAGAACGTATTCCTGCGGTACTTCTTCCCGTCCATACTCGGCCTGATGGTCATGGCCGTCAATATCCTGATCGACGGTATCTTCATCGGCCACGGCGTCGGTGAGATTGCGCTTGCGGGCGTCAATGTGGCCCTTCCTGTATTCTCCCTCATATTCGCCATCGCACTCTGGATCGGGATGGGGGGCGGGACGCTTTACTCCATGCACCTGGGGCGCTCTGATCATTATGCAGCAAGAAGTTTCTTCAGTCTTTCCGTCACCGCCGTCATCACCCTGCTCGTTCTTCTCGGGTTCATCGGCTATGTGAATATGGAGGCTGTGGGGAGCTTGCTTGGAGCGAATTCGGATACAGCCCCTTTCGCCCATGAATACTTAAGCGTCATGTTCCTTTTCGGTTGGATCATTGCCCTCGAACAGGTGCTGAGCATCTTTGTACGGAATGACGGAAGCCCGGTTCTTTCCATGATCTCACTGGTCGCCATGGCGCTGGTCAATATCGGCATGAACTACCTCACGATTTTCGTCTGGGGACTTGGGGTGACGGGTGCTGCAGTATCCACGGTCACAGGGGGAGCAGTGGGTGTCCTAATCCTCCTGACCCATTTTATGAAAAAAGAAAGCTCTCTGCGGAAGCCGGCATTTGCATGGAGCCTCCAGCGACTTCTTCACATCTTCTCCATCGGGTTTCCGAGCCTGCTGGCTGAGATGGGGATGTTCGTTTTTGTGGCAGGCTACAATGTGACGATCGTCCATCTCCTCGGAACGGAAGGGGTAGCCGCATTCTCCGTCATCAATTATCTTCACAGCTTCATGTTCATCACCTTCTTCGGGATCGAAGCCGCCCTGCAGCCGATGATCAGCTTCTATCACGGAGCCAGGGAAACAGGGCGCATCAAGGACAGCGTGAGGATAGGGGAAAAAGCCGCACTGATTCTTGGAATCGGATTGACTACTATCGGATTAGTGGCAGCGCCACTCCTTGTATCCCTATTCGGCATCGAATCGGAGGAAGTCCGTACCATGGCCACCCAAGGCCTTCGCCTCTTCTTCCTGGGGTACCTCTTCCTCGGATTCAACTTTGTCTATATGACCTACTTCCAGGCAACGGGGCAGATCGGGGCGTCTTCCCTGATCATCCTCTTGAGGGGATTCATTTTCCTTGTCACATTCCTTCTGGTCCTGCCTGCCCTGATGGGATCAACCGGAGTTTGGCTCGCCTTGCCATTTGCAGAACTGACGATGTCTGCCTTGCTTTTCTTCTTCGTCAGAAGGAGAACCCTCTCGGCAACGCATCTGACTGGGAAATTTCCCATCCACGGATGAACCACCACAACAGCCCAAGTCGGAAAGCGACTTGGGCTGTTTTTCATAAAGCGGAAAGGAAGATGTTTGTAATCGGGAAGGTTGTGAAAAAATAAATCCATCTTTCTTTCATTAAAGGCAAGGTTTCATGGTTTACAATTTCAGGTTGCAGGAATATAATGACGTTAAGTTTTACCTAAGGAAACTTTTTAACCTTTAACTAACTATCATGAAGCAGGTGAACATAAATGAAGCAGTCAACAAAAACCACGTCTGCAGCAGAAGCCGTCCTGAGAGGGGATGTAAAAGGGTGGAAGAGGATTCTGCCATTCCTCGGACCCGCCTTCATCGCAGCCGTGGCCTATATCGATCCAGGTAACTTTGCGACCAACATCGCAGCAGGATCCACTTACGGCTATCAGCTGTTGTGGGTCATCGCCTTTTCCAATTTAATGGCCGTACTCATTCAATCTTTATCAGCAAAGCTCGGCATCGCTACAGGACGGAATCTTCCTGAAGTTGCGAGGGACCGGTTCTCCAAGAAAACATCGATCTTCCTCTGGGTCCAGAGCGAACTCGTCATCATCGCCACCGACCTTGCCGAATTCATCGGTGCCGCCCTGGGTCTCCATCTCATCTTTGGGATCGGCATGGTGCCATCGGCCATCATTACGGCCATCGCCTCTTTTGCCATCCTGGAAATGCAACGCAGAGGATACCGGGCGTTCGAGACGACGATCTCCGCCATGGTCATCATGGTCGTCCTTGCATTCGCCCTGCAGACATTTTTCGCCCAGCCGGACTGGGCAGCTGTCGGTATGGGGATCGTCACGCCATCCTTTGAGGGAACAGAGAGCATCATCCTCTCTGCAGGAATCCTTGGGGCTACCGTCATGCCCCACGCGATCTACCTTCATTCCGCTCTGACGAACAAGCGGATCGTCGGACGTTCGGAAAAGGAAAAGAAACAGATCTTCCGCTTTGAATTCATTGATATCGTCATTGCCATGATCGTAGCCGGTGCCATCAATATGAGCATGCTCATCATTGCAGCAGCCCTTTTCTTCGAGAAAGGCATGCGGATCGAGGATCTGACGGTCATGTTCAACGAACTCGGGTCGAACCTTGGTTCATTCGCCGCCATCCTGTTCGGTCTCGGTCTCCTGATTGCCGGACTTTCCAGCTCCTCCGTAGGAACGATGACAGGTGATGTCGTCATGCAGGGCTTCATCCGCAGGCACATCAATCTGTATCTCCGCCGGGCGATCACCATGCTTCCGCCGCTGATCATCATCATCTCCGGCGTCAATGCAACCAAGGCGCTCGTCGTCAGTCAGGTGATCCTGTCATTCGGTATCGCCTTCGCCCTTGTCCCCCTCATCATGTTCACAAGCAACAAGGAGCTCATGGGCGAACTGCGGAATCACAAGGTGACCACCGCCATTGCCTGGATCATTTGCGGAATCGTCATCCTCCTGAACGGGTACTTGATCATCGATACATTCCTTTGACCACGAAAAAAGAGCATTCCACCCGGGATGCTCTTTTTCCTTGATTAAATTGTTCACAAATCTGTCACTT
Source organism: Rossellomorea marisflavi (assembly GCF_009806575.1). NCBI lineage: Bacteria > Bacillati > Bacillota > Bacilli > Caryophanales > Bacillaceae > Rossellomorea > Rossellomorea marisflavi. The sequence goes on from NZ_CP047095.1 coordinate 4,302,330, forward strand.
ACGAAAGAAGAACCTTCCTTGGTATCCTTAGCTTCATTACAAATGAAGGAATGATCAATATGCCAAGCTCTAAAAAAGAAGGTCTCATATTCGGGGTGATGATGTGCTTCGGAATGGTCATCGTCATGTCACTCTATAACGCTGTCATTAACGGAACCATCCATGACTTCTCGATGTTCTCCGTAGTCGAAATCGCCATAGGACTCGTCATAGCCCTAGTACTTGATATTGCCGTTGTCGGACCCCTGGCCAGGAAGATTGCGTTCAGCCTCCCCATCGACCGTTCGAAAAAAATCAACATGATCCTCGCCATGTCATCCTGCATGGTCATTGGAATGGTTCTCTTCATGTCGCTCTTCGGACTTGTGACAGCCGTCTTCGCTCACGGGTTGGAGGTAGAAAACCTCTTCACAGCCTACCTCATGATTGCCGGGAAGAATGTCATCATGGCCTTGCCGCTACAGCTACTCATCATGGGGCCACTTGTACGGGGATTATTCACAAAAGTAGTGAAACCACGCCTTACATCACCTGCCTGATCCACCGTGATTCCCGCCCTGCAAAGAAATGGGCGGGGACACCTATTAAACAACCTCGAACAATACCGCCAAACCAATTCCTCCCCCGCTTCCGATGGCCGCTAACACGAAGCGGACACCCTTCCGTCTTTGCACCTCATAAAAAAGCCTCGTCACCATGATGCTTCCAGAGGCCCCATATGGATGGCCGATCGTCAAAGCACCGCCCGACACATTCAATTTTTCATAGGGGATGGAGAGCTCCGTGGCACATGCGACAATCTTGGAGGCGAACGCTTCATTGATTTCGACCAAATCGATGTCTTCCATTGTAAGCTGATTCCGCTCGAGGATCCCTTTGATCGCCGGGATCGGCCCTGCACCTGGAAAGTGGGGGTGAACCCCGACGACTTCACTGTCCACAAAACGTAATACGGGTTCTAAGCCCTTCTTTCTCGCAAGAGACTCTTCCATCACAAGGACAGCCGCAGCCCCGTCATGGATTCCGCAGCTATTCGCGACCGTGACGGTGCCTCCCGGTTTGACGAGGGGCCTGGCCCTCTTCAACAACGCAGGAAGATTCCTCTTTTTATTGAGCCCTTCGTCTGTATCCACATCGGGAAGGGGGAGGATTTCCTTATGATTCATGCCATTCTCATGGGCACTCCAGCTCCGCTCAAAACTGAGGAGGGCATACTCATCCTGGGCTTCCTTCGTAATGAAGAATCGCTCGGCCACCAGCTCGGCTGCTTCCGGCATCTCCGGGTCCCCAAGTTCATCCGGTGAAAACCGGGCGCGTCTTGGAAACGGTGAGGTGCTGACGCTTTCGGCCCCGCCCGCTACATACGCATCCCCCGCCCCTCCCTGGATAAGGTGACAAGCATGGCGGATCGACTCCAATCCTGCACTGCACTGGCGGTCAATGGTCATTCCCGGTACAGCAAGGGGGATACCCGCTTCAAGACTTGCCAGCCGCGCCACATTGCCTCCTGGACCAACCACGTTTCCGAGGATGACATCACGAATGGGGACCTTGGCACCTCCGGCGAGATGACGGATAAGGGGAGCCGCCAATTCATGTACCTCCAGCCCCTTCAAGATTCCTCCGGCTTTTCCAATCGGGGTGCGCTTCGCATGAACGATCACTGCCCTTTTCATACGGGAGACTCCAGCTGTCTTCGGAGCTCAGCCCTGGCTACTTTCCCGCTCGTCGTATAAGGGAGGGAAGGGACGAAGAGCCACCGCCTGGGTACTTTGTATCCAGCAAGATGATCCTTGCAGAAACGCTTCAGTTCAAGTTTCTCCGCATGTCCAACTACCACCGCGACGGCGATCTGCCCCCAGTAAGTGTCGGGCATCCCGATGACGGCGACTTCTTCCACCCCCGGATGGCGGGCAAGGACCGTTTCAATCTCTTCCGGAAATAGATTGATGCCCCCGTACATGATCATGTTTTTCTCCCGTCCTTCAATGGTCAGGAACCCGTCCTTATCAATCTTGCCCATATCATGAACCGTTGCCCATCCGTCTTTATCCCTTATCCCTTCAATCGTCCCATCTTCCTCTTCATAGTAGCCATCGATCAGGAATGGACTCCGGACATGAATCTTCCCGACCTCATCAGGAGAGGTGATGACCCCTCCGCTGCGATCACGGATTTCGATTTCCACATGCTGGCACGGCTGTCCGACAGTCGAGGTCTTGGATTGTCCGTCTCGACCAGTTAGAAAGGAGACAAAACTCAGCTCACCTGCTCCATAGAATTCGATCATTTCCATATCGGGGAACATCATCCCGATTTTCGCCTTTGATTCCTCCGTCCATTTTGCCCCTGAGGAAAGAAGCTTGAATGTCCTCTCCACACTCTGCCCTTCTTTCAGGAAGGCTTCGACCATTGTCGGGACTACATAGAGGGCTGTGATGGGACAGGAACCAAGCCACTCCATCGTCTGACTTGGAGAGAATTTATCCAATAGATACACCGTTCCGCCAAGATGAAGCGTACTGATGGCTCCGTAGAGAAAATGGGAGTGGAAAAGGGACCCCGGTATGAGGGCATGGACCGTTTCATCCAGTCCGAAGTCATGGACACTGCACTCGAAGCTCTTCACCCATGAATCATGGGAGCGTACGAAGGCCTTTGGGCTGCCTGTCGTTCCAGAGGTGAAGCCTGTATAGAAGGGAGGATTGTCTCCAGGTGGTGTGATGGTTGTGAAATGCGTATCCGCTATTTCTTGAAGGCAATCACCAACCTTTCTCATCTCCGGGAATACCTCGTTCAAATGATTGAAGGATTTCTCAGTCGCGACAATAATGGAAGGTTTGGAGAGTGCCACCCGCTTCTGCAGTTCAGGCGTCTTCCATTTCATATCATAAGGAACGGCATTCCATCCTGCCATGGCTGCCCCTGCAAAAAACTGCAGGAAGTCGATCCCGTTCGGCAGGAGGATACCGATCGTCCGATTGCCTGAATGCCTGGACTGAAGCCACGCTGCTGTTCGCTCGACTGCTTCTGCCCACTCCCGATAAGTAACCTCTTTATCTTCTGTATGGATGGCTGTCTTTTCAGCTCTGATTTTTGCGTGCTGTGAATACGCCTTGGTGATGGTCGTCATCGTTTCTCTCCTTTTCTATGGTCTGTTTTGACCCTTTCGTGGAATAGATGGCTGATTCCTTCTTTATAAAGCAAAAAAGGACACAAGTGTGTCCTTTCGATTAAGCCGTTTTCGATAGATTGCCTGTCCGTTTCAAGGAGCCCAGTGAGCGCATGATGACAGGATGGGTGCGGAGCTTGTAGACGAGGATCGACCCGACCACTGCCTTGATGATATCACCCGGAATGTAGGCAAGGCTGACCTTGACCGTATCCATCACCGAAATGCCCATGACCATTGCCTGCACCGGGATCCCGATCAAGTAGATAAGGAAGATGCCGACAGTAAGATTGACGAGCAGCACATGGTGGAACCTGACTTTTTTGAAAAGGGACAGGACATAGCCGATGACAAACGCCGTGACAGCCCATGAAATGATGTAGCCTCCGCTCGGACCGACGAAAACGCCTAGTCCGCCACGTCCACCAGATAGGAGTGGTACACCTGCGGCGACAAGTAGGAGGAAGACCGCCTGACTCATAAAGCCCAGTCTAGCCCCCAGGACACCTCCCGACAGGAGCACACCCATCGTCTGAAGAGTAAGGGGAACCGGGGTGAAGCTAAGGGCGATGGACGGGATCAACCCGAATGAGCCCATTACGGCCGCGAAGACCGCCACTAATGTCATTTCTCTGATTTTCATATGATGATCACCTGTTTTATGTCATTTGATAGTTTTATCATAGACACTGGGGTGATTTATGTCAACTTTATTTTATAATAGGTTTACATATAAATAATTTCATCTGATCAGAGAAGCTGCTAAACGAAAAACCACCGGACAGCTCCTGATCAGAAACTGTCCGGTGGCGCACAAACAATCAATTATTTTAATACATCCTCTTTGTAGTCGGACTCGACTTCTCCTACGAGATAATCTCCGTCCACTTTTTCCATGACCCAAATCATGACTTCTTTGCCCTCATCCTCGGATTTCCGACTTACCATGACGACTTCCCAAGGGTTCTCGTATTGTTCATCAAGATCTTCCTCAATCTCTTTAAGCAGATTCTTTTTTTTGATGGTTTCGAAGTTCAACTTCTCGACCCCGCCCATATCACGGACCATTTCTGCAACCATATCGATTGAACCAACAAGATCGCTGTTACCCCCGACAATTTTATTATAGGTTTCTTCGTCGTTTTTAAGTGCGGCCTTATAAAGCACTTCGACTGCCTTATCAGGTGAACTCCCAATGGAACAGGCACTTGTCAGTAAAACTAGACCGGCCATCAGTGCATATAGTAGTTTTTTCATGTTGAATCTCCCATTCTACTCTCTATTTTTAAACCATTGACTAGAATACGACAAAAAGGAATATTATTCAATCTTTTTAGGTATTTAATAGTAGGTATTTATATTCATATGAAATCCAAAAAAGAAGACGGCAGAGTCATCTGCCGTCCGGTAAACATTATAGCTCTTCACCATTCGTTTCAATCACTTTTTGATACCAGGCGAAGGAGTCTTTCTTGGAACGGTTCAGAGTACCATTTCCATCGTCATCTTGATCTACATAGATGAACCCGTAGCGCTTGGACATTTCTGAAGTGGACATGCTCACAAGGTCGATTGGTCCCCAAGCAGTATAGCCCATAAGGTCGACACCGTCCTTCACAGCTTCCTTCATCTGCTCGATATGCTGACGAAGGTAGTCGATGCGGTACGGATCGTGGATGGAACCATCCTCTTCAACCGTATCGTACGCTCCAAGACCATTTTCCACGACGAAGAGCGGTTTGCCGTAGCGGGTTTGGAAATCCTGAAGAGCCACGCGGAGGCCTTTTGGATCGATCTGCCAGCCCCAGTCGGATGATTCGAGGTATTGGTTCTTCACTGCACCCTCTACTAGGTTTCCAGCCGTTGCTTCGAATTCACCGTGGGTTGTCACGGAAATGGACATGTAATAACTGAACGAGATGAAATCTACCGGATACTGCTTCAAGATCTCGTCGTCTCCTCTTTCCTTGATGACTTCAATGCCGTTTTCAGCGAAGTATCGGTTCATGAAGGACGGGTACTCCCCTTTAGCGTGGACGTCGGTGAAGAACAGGTTGAGGTCGTTCATGCGCTGTGCCTTAAGGACATCATCCGGATGATTCGTGACAGGATATGTCTGCATGCGGGCAAGCATACAGCCCACCTGTGAACCCGGGATGATCTCATGGGCAAGCTTCGTCACCAATGCACTCGCCACAAATTGATGGTGGGCAGCCTGGTAAGCAATCTGATCGCTTGTTTTCTCAGGGAGGCGATCGATGAGGACCCCTCCACCGGTGTACGGGCTGTGCGTGATCACGTTGATTTCATTGAACGTCAGCCAGTATTTCACGTAGTCCTTATAGCGGGTGAACACCGTTTCGGCGTAGCGGACGTAGAAGTCGATGACTTCGCGGCTGTACCAGCCGTTGTATTTGCGCGTAAGTTCTAGTGGTGTCTCATAGTGGGACAGGGTCACGAGCGGCTCGATATCATATTTCTTCAGTTCCTTAAAGACGTTCTCATAGAATTGAAGGCCTGCTTCATTCGGCTCGGCATCGTTGCCGTTCGGGAAGATCCTCGCCCAGTTGATGGAGAGGCGGAATACTTTGAAGCCAAGCTCGGCAAACAACGCGATATCTTCTTTATAGCGGTGATAAAAGTCGATTCCGTCACGTTTCGGGAAGCGATCGTCGATTTTGCCCGCAAGGACATCCTCGATGTATTGGGAAGTCACGTCCATTTTCACGTTGAGTCCGCGCTTTTCCTTCGGGATATGAGGGACCATATCAGCTGTCGAAAGACCTTTACCATCAAGATTGTAGGCTCCTTCCACCTGATTCGCAGCTGTCGCTCCGCCCCATAGGAAGTCTGGTTTGAATCCTGTTATTGTTTTCGTCATGTTTCATCGTCCCTTTCTATAATGGAATGCTTTGGAGACTGCTGCTCTGCAGCCTCCAAGCGATACTTACTTCACTAATGTCAGCAGTTGTTCCCCTTCAAAGATCGGGCCGGATTCGTTCAGGGGCAGCACATCGAGATAATCGGCGGTATTGGTGATGATCACCATGGTGACCGCCTCCAGGCCCGCTTCCTTGATGGCATCACGATCAAACTCGACGAGTACCTGTCCGGCTTCGATCCGATCATTCGTAGCGATATGGGCCTTGAAGTGCTCACCCTTCAAGGAAACCGTATCGATCCCGATGTGGATGAGGATTTCTTCCCCGTTGTCCCCCTTGATCCCGATGGCATGCTTGGAGTCGGCAAGGACCATGATCGTCCCGCTGATCGGCGCCACGACACGGTTGGCAGATGGTTCAATCGCAATCCCTTTTCCCATGATTTCTTCAGCAAAGGTTGGATCGGATACGTCCTTCAGTGGAACAATGGTCCCTTCAAGAGGAGACTGGATGCTTCCTTGTTTACCAGTAGCAACCGGTTGTTTCGGCTCACTATCTGCTTTCACAGCCGCACCGTCTTCCGGGATATCCTCAAACCCAAGGATCAGGACAAGGATGAACGGAAGGAGGATCGAGAGGACGAACAGGATGATGGCAATGATGATCGCAGCCGATGCACCGCTCGGATCTGCGAAGACCGGGAGGGAGAATACCCCCACAAGTCCGCCGAGTGCGAAGGCTTTAAAGCCATACCAGCCGGCAAATGCCCCGAGGACGGCACTGGAACCCAGCGCGTACGCAAATGGCTTTTTGAGCTTCATATTGACCCCGTACATGGCAGGCTCGGTGATCCCGATGGTTGCGGATATCCCCGCTGAGATTGCCATCTGCCTGAGTGCCTTATTCTTCGTACGCACGGCCACACCGAACGCGGAGCCGGCCTGTCCAAGGTTGCTGATGAACATCATTGGCTGCAGGACAGCATCATTGCCGTATATGGTCAGGTTTTGGATGGCAATCGGAACGAATGCATAGTGCATACCAGTCATGATGATCAATGGCATCAATCCGGCCATTAACGCACCTGCGACAGGACCTGCATGCGTGAAGAGCCATAGGAAGATATCAGATAAGCCGTTTCCTAGGTTGGTTCCAAGTGGGCCGATCACCCAGAGGGTAAGAGGCATGACAATCAACAAAGTGATCATTGATGAGAACATGAGTGAAATGACAGATGGGATCACTTTTTTCACTAAGTTGTACACGTACTTCAGCAAAATGACGCCGAGGATGATCGGTACGACGCTTGATGCATAGCTCAGTACGGGAATCGAGATGAAATCTGCACCGAACAAGGTAAAGCTTTTCGCGTCGGTAAAACCGTTGGCCGCATTCATAAATGTTGGATACATGAGCGTTCCGGCCACGGCAAGAGCCAGGTATTCATTGGTCTTCAGCTTGCGGGCTGCAGACACGGCCAGGAAGAACGGCATGAAATAAAACACGCTGTCTCCTATGGCATTAAGGACTGCATACGTATCTCCGGTATCCTTCAGCCATCCGACTGTAACAAACAGGGCCAGGAACCCTTTCAGTAACCCCGCACCGGCAAGGGCCGGCAGGATCGGAGTGAAGATACCGGAAATGAAGTCCATGACTGCAGACAACGCACCTTGTTTCTGTCCTTTGCGTTCCGGAGCACCCCCGGATCCGCCCACAAGCGGCTCGACCTCCTCGAAAACATCCGAGACCGTATTCCCGATGATCACCTGGAACTGATCACCTGAGAATTGGGCGCCAAGCACCCCGTCGATTGATTTGATCGTATCGATATTGACCTTTTCTTTGTCATGAAGATTGAAGCGGAGCCGGGTGACACAGTGCCACGCCTGATCGACGTTCCCTCCGCCTCCGATGTTTTCAACTACTTGTTCGGCTAATTCTCTATACTTCTTTGCCATCATTCGTTCCCCCTTTTTGTCCAAAAAAAATACCCAAACGGAATCGGCTCTTTGGCCAAATCCATTTGGGTAATGCCTGATCGAATCAGTAACAATCCACCATGAAACTATTTAGCTGATTGGTTGGTGACGCGCCACACGTGAAGCGTGAGATACAGGATCTCATTCGAGGACAGCGTCCAGCCGTACTGCTTGAGGAGCAGATGGGAGATTTTCTCCACTGCCCTGTAGGCTTTCTCATATTTGTTCTTCACGACCTCAAGTAAGGTGACATCGACTTCTTCGGGGTCGCCCTGTTCCTGTTTGAACTGCCGGATGAAGAAGTAGCGCAGATGGGTGATGAAGCGGGTGTAATTGAGGGAATCCTCATCAAGCTTCACCTGGAAGTGATACTGGACGATCTCGATGATCCGGTTGATCACTTCTGTCATCTTGAGTGTTTCTTCGATATCGGTTTTGCGTTCCTGCTGCCCGTTGACAAAATGATAGGTGATGAAGGTTTCTTCACTCTTCGGAAGCAGCACATCCAGCCTGTCGAACACCTGCCGGATGGCATTTTTCGCCGCTGCGTATTCCTTCGGATAAAGATTCTTCACTTCCCACCGGTTCGTATCGGGATAGTCCACCCGTTCATTCGCCCGTTTGACAGCGAAATTCAGGTGATCGGCGAGGGTGAGGTAAATATTATTATTGAATGTGACCCCAAGCTCCGCCTCTGCATTCTTGATGATTTCCACTGAAACATCGAGGACCTCGGAATCAATTTCATCCAACACCTGCATCAATGGTCTGCGGGTCGATGACTGCTCGGCGACGAATTTGCGCCGGATATTCTCTTCGGGAATGGGATCCCCTTTTTTCCGCTGGAATCCTACGCCCGTCCCCATCACAATCCACTCAGTCCCTGATGGATCTTCTACCAATGCTACGTTGTTATTGAATGCCTTTGAAAATTTCATGGAACGTCCTCCATATCCCCTAAAACAACAAAATCCTATCTTAAAAACACACAGTGAACCTTTGTGCTTTTAACATAGGTAATGCCTGATCGAGTCAGTAACAATCCTGATATGACTTTGTACTCATACTATACTGCTTTGTGAAAACGATGTCAATAGTTTTGAACTGCTATAACAACCTCCATAATCTACCACCCTCACAAAAGCTTGACTTGGAGTCAACTCCAGATTATAGGATGGTTCCCGTGCCACTGAGGTGGCTGACACTGTAAAGGAGTTGTTTCTAAATGAAAAACATAAAAGTCATCAGCATGATTGGAGTCATCAGCATCATTTGGGGGTATTTATGGGTAAGCATGAAGGTGGGACTTCAAGACATCCCTCCGTTCTTCTTTACGACCCTGAGACTGTTCATCGGTGCATTGGTCCTCATCACGGTGTTAATCATAAGAAGGAAACCGATCCTTCCAAAAGGAAATGAGTGGCGCAGATTCTTCGCCCTCGGCATGCTCATGTGCGTAGGCTATTACGCCCTATGCACCTACGGGATCCAATTTGTCGATTCGGGCATTTCTTCCGTCCTCGTCTATACGATGCCGATCATCGTCAGCATACTCGCCCACTTCTTCCTGAATGAGCGCCTGAACTGGCTCAAGGGATTCGGGCTGATCGTCGGTGCAGCAGGACTGGCAACCATCATCGGGCCAAAGCTTCTCCATCTGTCTTGGAATCTTGCCCTGTTTGGCGAGATCGTCATCGTCGTGTCGGTCTTCTTCTGGTCTTCAGCCAATGTGTATACGAAGAAAATCGGGCGTGATCACGATAAGATCAAAATGACCCTATGGCAGCTGATTGACGGGGGAATCATTCTCCTTATCATCTCCCTGCTGAAAGAACACCATGAAATTGCCCATCTGAGTATCCATATGCCTTCCATGCTGGCCCTTTTATATAGCAGCATACTAGGTACGGCCGTCGCATTCGTCGGATGGAACTGGGTTCTTGGGAATATCGAGGCTTCGATCGCCTCCATCTCCCTGATGTCGGTGCCGATCCTCGGACTGATATTCGGATCCATTCAGCTTCATGAAGCGATTACCCGGAATGTCATCATCGGGGCGCTATTCGTCTGCCTCGGTATCCTGTTCACATCCTTGCCCAAAAAGAAACCATTGAAAGGGTGATAGCTATGTATACAATCGGACAAACCTCTGAGAAAACGGGATTCTCCCGGGATACACTGCGCTACTACGAAAAAGTCGGGCTCATCCCGCCGCCGTCAAGACTTGAAAACGGCAGAAGGGTATATACCGACGAAGACATCGAAACGCTTCTCCTCCTCTCAAGCCTGAAGTCCACGGGTCTATCCATAGAGGAGATGACCGATATCGTGAAGGCGAGAAAGATTGCCCTTCCCAATAGGGAGAAAAAAAACGATGAATACCGTAAGTCCGTACAGAAGAAAATTGCGATCCTTCATAGACACATCCATCTCATGGAGTTGCAGAAGCAGGAAATCGAGAAGATCATCCAGGCTAGCGAGGAAAAGATCAGGCACTATGAAGGATTGATAAAATAGTTTCTCTCCCAGATCCGCCACGATCGTTCAGACCACATTCTTAGGTTAATAATGGAAAATGAGCAAAATAGCCTGATAGGATTAGAAGGAATCATGGAAGAAGTGGTAGAATGAATGAAGATAGACCATCCCGCACTCGAAACCAGAGTGAGGACATGGAGAGGAGAGACTGAACCTGTGACGAAGAAAAAAAGTGAATCCCTGGAGTGGATCAAGGCACTGGCCATCGCCATCATCCTGGTGGTCATCGCCCGTTCCTTCCTTATCACCCCGATCGTGGTTGAAGGGGCATCCATGAATACGACCCTTCAGGATAAAGACCGGATGATCGTAACCAAGATCGGGGATCCGAAGCGATTCGATATCGTAGTGTTCCATGCCAATGAGCAGCAGGATTACATCAAGCGCGTCATCGGGCTGCCCGGTGATACGATCGAATTTAAAAATGACACACTTTACGTCAATGGCAAGGCCTATGATGAACCCTACCTCGACGATCAAAAAATGGCCAGGGCAGGCGACCTGACCGAACCGTTCAAGCTTGAAGATACGGCAGTCGGCCAAAAGACCGTCCCGGAAGGCACCGTCTTCGTCATGGGGGACAACCGCCAGAACAGCGAAGACAGCCGCATGATCGGAGCCATCCCGATGGATCAGATCGTGGGGAAAACGAACTTGATCTACTATCCGTTTAAGGATTTTAAGATTATTCATAACTGATGATCGTAGGAACCCTGAAAATCCCCCATGGGACATTCAGGGTTTTTTCTCATTTATCTTTGTGACATTCATACCAATAGCTTAATGGAGGAGATCAACTTGAGTAACCACTATATGATCTTTGATGTCCTATAAGTCGTCCATTTTGAAGTACTAAGATCCCTATAACCAGTGTTTAACTCATTACTATTTATGTTAACCTTATATATAATAATTGACATTACATACATAATGAGGAAACATGAACAGAGTTATACTCCCCCTCTTTTTGTATAGCTCCCATGTCACAAACGGAAGTTGTTAAAGTAGAAGAAATCATGAACCACTTATTTAGTACATATCCCCACATAAAAATAGATACCAAAGAGGAAAAATAGTTCAGGGATCACATTCTACTAAATGGGAGGGCCTAAGAATTGAGAAAAACCTTTGAAAATCCCATTACAAAAAAGAGATTATCCAATCTACAAAAATATGATCCTATTTACAAAACAATCGTTTTCATTGTTGTCCTTCTCGTTATTCCAATTTGTAGTGTAGTGTTTTTTTTAAATGACGATTTCACTGGGAAATTAAGAGCTTTCCTTATTATAGAAGGGATATTCATTCTCTTTATACCAATAATACCCAAGATAGATGGATTTGCTAAATTAAGAGCTTTGAAAAAGAGAGGCGTCACAACGTACCATGTTGAATTAGATTTTAAAAACGACAGAATATTTATCGGAGAAGGCCAAGTGGTATTGGACCCGCGTAATCGAATGCACATTGTCTCGACTGAAGACGAATATTATTTTTATTATGCGCTCGGAACAAACCATTATAAAAAATTTTCTCTTGCTAAGGACACTGAATCAATCGGGGAACTATTATCATTCTTTGACGTTCATTTCAAGCGGCTATCCATAAAGTATAAATGATCCTAACTCATTCGCTTCATACCTCACCGCCCTTCGCTAATGAAATGCTTCTCGACTTGGCAAACGAAAAAAACCGCCTTCCCATTAACGGAAAGGCGGTTTTTCGTATTCATCCATTCTTCAACGTTCGCTTCAAAAACTCCCTCGTACGCTCCTGCTTCGGATGGTTGAAGATCTGTTCCGGCGGGCCTTCTTCGGCGATGACGCCTTTGTCCATGAAGACGACGCGGTCTGATACTTCCTTGGCGAATTCCATTTCGTGCGTCACGATGAGCATGGTGAGGCCGGATCCGGCTAGCTCCTTCATGACCCTTAATACTTCGCCGACCATCTCAGGATCGAGTGCGGATGTCGGCTCATCGAAGAGCATGACATCGGGCTCCATGGAAAGGGCGCGCGCGATGGCGACACGCTGCTTCTGTCCCCCCGAGAGCTGTTTCGGGCTGGCGTTGACATATTGGCTCATGCCAACGACGTCCAAGTATTTCAAAGCAACTTTCTCCGCTTCCTCTTTGGAGCGCTTCAGCACCTTGACTTGGCCAACGACGCAGTTCTTCAAGACGTTGTGGTTGTTGAACAGGTTGAACTGCTGGAATACCATGCCCAGGTTTTGGCGGTATGAGAAGATATCATGCTTGCTGTCGAGGATGTTCTCCCCGTTGTAAATGATCTGGCCGCCGCTCGGCTTTTCCAACAGATTGATGCAGCGGAGAAGGGTGGATTTACCGGAACCGGAGGAACCGATGATGCTCACCACTTCCCCTTTTTTCACTGAAAAGTCGATGTCCTTGAGCACTTCATGGGTGCCGAAGGATTTGTTCAAATGCTGGATGTCTATGACGTTTTCCACAGGGATTCCTCCTTCTCCTTATTTGGCTTTCGCATCTACCATTGTATAGCTCTCCGGTCCGTCGAGCTTCTTCTCGAAGTGACGGAGGATCTTGGTCACGGCGAATGTCATGACGAAGTAAATCATACATGCGACGAAGAATGATTCGAAGTAACGGAAGTTGTTCCCTGCCACGGATTTGGTCAGGAAGTACAGCTCCGATACAGAGATGACATTCAGGACGGATGTATCTTTGATGTTGATGATAAAATGATTCCCCGTTGCCGGCAGGATATTACGGATGACCTGAGGCATGACGACATTCCACATCGTCTGCACATGGTTCATCCCGATGGCCTGGGCAGCCTCGAATTGCCCCTTGTCGATGGAGATGATCCCACCGCGGACGATTTCGGCCATATAGGCACCCGTATTGATGGAGACGACGATGAAAGCCGCCACCATGACGTTCATATCGAATCCGAAGGCCATGGCCGAACCGTAATAGATGACCATTGCCTGTACAATCATCGGCGTGCCCCGGAAGAATTCGATGTAGATGGATAATACGATGTTCACGACTTTGAGGATGACCTTCTTCGGTCCGCGTTCAGGGACAGGGATGGTCCGGATGACGCCTGCCAACAGGCCGATGGCGGCACCGATCACGGTACCGACAAAGGCGATCAACAAGGTCACACCCGCTCCTCGCAAGAACATGGCCCAGTTGTCTGTAATAATTCTGATGATCCACTCTAAGCTCATTGTTCTCCTCCTTCTTCATATTGCCTGACCGGCAACATGATTACTGTTCTGCAGGCTGGTTCTTGATGGCCTGATCCATGATCTCTGTACGTTCATCTTCTGAAATATCCTTCAATGCTTTATTGATTTCTTCCGTGAGGTCGCTTCCTTTTTCCACTCCTACAGCTACGGCCGTATCATCTTCTGATGTTTTGAACCCATCATTGAATTCAACCATGGCGAAATCGTCATTTGCTGTTGAAGCACTCACTGCTTCCGGACGTTCCGATACATATCCATCGATAATGCCTGATTGAAGGGCAACCCTCATGGCAGGGAAGTTATCCATGGCTGTTTCTTTGGAAACCCCTTTGATCTGATCGATCACAGAGTAGTGGAACGTGTTCAGCTGAGCTGTCACTTTTGCCCCTTTGAAGTCCTGGATCGACTTGGCTCCTTCAAATTTTCCGCCTTTTTTCACGACCATCACAAGATCGGATTTGTAGTAGTTATCAGAGAAGTCGATGGCTTTTTTACGCTCAGCTGTTGGGGACATCCCTGCGACAATGGCGTCGATCTTACCTGAGTTCAGGGCAGGAACGAGTCCGTCCCACTCTGTTTTCACAACAACGAGTTCTTTGCCCATTTTATCTGCAAGCTTTTTCGCCATTTCCACGTCATACCCGCCGGCATATTCCTTGCTTCCTTTGATTTTAACCGCTCCATTGGTGTCTGATTTCTGTGACCAGTTGAATGGTGCGTATCCTGCTTCAAGACCTACAGTGAATGTGTCTTTGTCTTCCGAACCTGAAGCCCCGCTTTTCCCGCAGCCTGCCAACATAACCAGTGCCGAAACCAACAATAATGCAAAGATCGTTGCTCTTTTTTTCATTCTTTTCGTCCCCCTATTTTTTGTAAATGCTTTTGGACAAACAAAAAACGGCCTGAGATCAACTCAGGCCGTAGTATACGAAGTCACCCATAAGTCCTCTCTATTCCCCAATGAGATAGCACAACTCAATAAACCGGGACGTTTATTGAGACAGTCCTGCAGCTCTTAACTGCAGACCCAGCAGGTCATACCGAGACATATGAACCCACTTCGGCGACATTTCCTTCTCCCTGACATCGACGCTTCTCGAGCTCCGCCAAGGACTGTTAAATATCGCACCTCTACCTCACTATTCATAGCGAGGTCTTATTAAATTTTCTCTAACAGTCTACAACTAAACCAGGAAACTGTCAATCCATTGAACTAGTTATTTTCCCGATTTCCAAAGATTACACCCGTTACCAAATCGACATCCACTCAGAAAGTCCCAGGTTTGATATACTATACTCAGACCATTTTTCAGTAAGGAGAGTGCCGGATTGGAGATCTATGTCGATTCCACCATCATTACAGCCCTGCTGTTCATCGGCTTCTTATTCACCCTAATCATGATCGGATCTTACGGATTTACCCACAAGCGGGATATGACCCTGAATATGTTCTTCCTGGCCAAATGTTGCCAGATCCTGGCGGTATCCTTAATGGTGTTCCGGGGCGATATTTCCGATGTGCTATCGATATGGTTGGCCAACATCGTTCTTTATACGGGGACATCTTTGGAAGTTGCAGCGCTAGTGAATCTTCAGGGCTATTTACGTCCTAAGATGAGGCTCATCTATATATATGTGACGATCGTCGGGATTATGGGCTTTTCCATCTTATTTATCTTTTACAATACAGAGTCTGTCCGCATCGCCTACTATTCGTTCCTGACGGCCATCCTCCTTTCACCGGTTTGTCTGGTCGGTTTCAGGAGTTCATCCCTTCTGATGAAGGTTGTGAGCCTGCTTTATGGAGTTGGCGTCATCTTCTCCATCGTCCGGGGATTCAGTTCATTTTTCATCCCAATCCAATCCTTTACCCTTTATAATCCCGGGGTCCTTCAATTGATTGTCCTGCTTTCTTTTTATGTTTTATCGAATTTGATGAATCTTGCCTTCCTTCTTCTGATGAAGGAAAAGGTCGACCAGGAACTCGTCATCTTGGCAAACCAGGATGATCTGACAGGAGTACTGAATAGACGGGCATTCACCAGAAGCGCAGAAGATCTTGTTCGTCACAACAAAAAAGGGTTGCAACACTCGTTCCTTCTCTTTGATGTCGATCATTTTAAACAGATCAACGATACATATGGTCACTTGGCAGGGGATCAAGTCCTTCAAGATATGACCACAACGATACAGGGTCAATTAACGGATAAGGACCTGTTTGGACGATATGGTGGAGATGAATTCGCCATCTTGCTTGTTGATAAAGGGATAGAGGCCTCAAATCGTTTTACTGAACAATTGATTTCTTCTCTCCACTCAACCAAGAGCATCGTCCCATATCAAGTCAGTATAGGCATCACCACCTTCGAGACCTCAACCTTGGAAGAGCTTTATGCCTGTTGTGATGAAGCCTTGTATGAAGCAAAAAAAGCGGGCCGTAATCAATTCAAGAGATGGTGACGGGCGGATACCTCCTCGTGACATCAGTCCCCAGGTGTGACATAATAGTGTTTAAATATGCAACAGATTAGGAGTATGTCGGACATGAAAGCTCTCTTAATAGCACCTTATAGCGGAATGGCTGAAGTCAGCAAGCAGCTTGACCTCCCTCCAGACGTGAAGATGGACGTCACTGTCGCCAACCTCGAGGAGGGAGCTGACTTTGCACGTCAAACGATGCTGGAGGAGTACGATATCATCATCAGCCGCGGGGGTACGGCACTTGCAATCGAACAGGTTGCTTCCCTACCGGTGATCCATATTCAAATATCAGGCTACGATATGCTACGCGTCTTTACGCTGATTAAAAACATCGGAAAGAAAGTCGCGCTAGTCGGATTTGCGTCTGTTACACAAGGGGCCGCAACTCTTTGCAATATCCTTGAATACGACATTGAAGTAAAGACCATTGCCAACAGGACGGAAGTGAAGCCACTCCTCGAATCCCTCAAGGAAGCCGGTTATGAATCCATCATAGGGGATGTGGTAACCGTGCAAGCAGCCGAATCCATGGGCCTTCATGGAGTGCTTATCACTTCAGGAAAAGAGGCATTGATCCAAGCAGTTGAGGAAGGAAGACGTACTTTCCAGCTTTCCAAAAAGGTAAGGCATAATTACGATATCTTCCATCAGCTTTTTCATGAATTCCCTTACCCAACTGCCGTAATCGGAAAAGACCTCCTGATTCATGAGCGAAATGCGGCTTACCGTGCGTATCTTGATGACAATGCCTTAACCCAATCAACCATTAAACTCCCACTGGAAGATGTGTTGAGTACAGGAAAGAACCAGTGGTTGAAACTTGAACACGGGAACCATTTTTTAGTGGTTCAACTTTTCAAACTCACGGATACGAAAGCCGGAATGATGTGCTTTGTCAGAGGAAACCCATCCGACAGGAAGCCGATATCGATCGATATTGGACCGAATGCCTCTCCAATAATAGGAGAAAGCCTCTATTCACGGGATCTGGCTAGACAATTGAAACGACTGAGCTCAATGCCACTCTCCATCATCGGTGATAAAGGAACAGGCAAATCGACGGTGGCAGAAAACATTCACCACCAACGATTTGGGCACGCCGCTCCTCTAATCAGCATCGACGCCGCTTTGCTCGATGAACATGCTTTGAGCGAATTGAAACAAATCCTTTTGCCTATCCAGGCAGGGAGCATTGTGGTTCTAAACCAGGATAAAAGCCAGCACGTGGAAGAATTCACGAGTTTGTTGACATCCTATTCTCATCGTGTGCAGGTCATATTTATCCAGGAAGATGCCGGGCAGGATGTAACGATCGAAACGCAAAGTATCCACTTAGCCCCATTATCAAGACGAAAAGAGGACATTCCGGTCTTCGCCCATTATTTCTTAACGGCCTTACATGCTCAAAACGGAAGTGAAACCGTAGGGATAAAGCCTGAAGCCATGACCTTGTTGAAGGAATATGGTTGGCCCGGGAATCTCCATGAACTGAAGCAAGCAATCCATGAATTGGCACAGAAAGCCGACGGATATTATATAGAAAAAGCACAAACAGAAATGTTGCTATCATGCAAAAAAGCATCGATTCATTCCACATCAGTCGACGGGACACTCAGACAAATCGAAAAAAGGATTATAGAAACGGTTTTAGCTGAGGAAAACGGGAATCAATCCCGCGCTTCGAAGCGTCTGGGTATTAATCGATCTACATTGTGGAGAAAACTGAATGAAGAGAATTGAAGAGCCATCGGGGCTCTTCTTTTTTGTTTCACTTTGCAACAATAATGATTAAATAAAAATAAATATATTATTAGTGTTGCAAAATTAGATACAAAGTTCTATTATGTAAATTGTAAGCGGTTTATCGAGAGATTATTCACGACATACACATAAGGGGATGTTAAAATGAAGATCAAATCAACCTTAAACCGAATCCCAGGTGGGTTGATGGTTGTACCTTTGTTGCTTTCTGCAACAATCAACACCATCGCTCCAGATCTGCTGAGGATCGGGAACTTCACACAAGCATTGTTCGTAGACGGTGCCGGTACGCTTATCGCTTTATTTCTATTATGTACCGGCGCACAGATCAACGTCAGGAATGTAGGGGTCAGTCTTGGAAAAGGAGCAGTGCTGTTATCCGTAAAATGGCTAGTAGGGGCGGCAGTTGGATTGCTAGCCTATATGTTTGCTGGTGAGAATGGACTTTGGCTGGGGTTGGCACCTATTGCCGTCATTGCCTCCATGACGAATAGTAACGGTGGACTTTATATGGCGCTTGTTGGCCAATACGGAGATAAGACGGACAGGGCGGCATACTCATTGCTTGCGTTGAATGACGGACCCTTCCTTACAATGGTAGCGCTCTCTATCTTCGGAGCCATGGGCTTTGTGGACGGATTATTCTCTGTCACTGCATTCATTTCGGTCCTGCTTCCCATCATCATCGGAATGATCTTGGGTAATCTCGATGGAGAAATGAGAGATTTCCTTAATACCGGTAGCTCTATGCTGATTCCGTTCTTCGCCTTTGCATTAGGGATGGGAATCAACTTCAAGGCTATTGTCGAAGGCGGATTATCAGGGGTTGCACTCGGGCTCATGACGGTATTCATAACAGGGACTGCAGGGTACTTGGTGTTCAAAGCACTGAAATGGAATCCGATTGCAGGAGCTGCTGAAGGGTCTACTGCGGGTAACGCCGTTGCAACGCCGGCGGCAATAGCAGCCGCCAGTGCAGGATTTGCAGCCAATGTGGAAATCGCGACCGTGCAAGTTGCAGCTTCCGTCGTGACGACAGCTGTCCTCCTGCCACTTTATATAGCGTTCCTAGTGAAACGCCTGGAGAAAAAAGGGGTACGGTTACCGGAGGACTACTCAACAGATGAAAAAGCAGCATCGTAGAAAATGAGATTCAAATGAGGGATTACACTATGGAAAAATGGATCGCAATCGTAGCAGATGATCTGACGGGGGCAAACGACAGCGGGGTTCAGTTGACGGAAAAAGGGGTACCTACCTCCGTCCTGTTTGACCTTCCGGATCATTCTCAAACGCTTGACCAAGGTATTGTCATTGACACGAACGGACGCGCACTTCTTAGAGAAGAAGCCTATAAAAAAACAAAAGAGGCAGCGCAGTTTATTAAAGAAGCAGGTTATCGGACGATCTATAAAAAAATGGATTCTACTTTACGCGGACATATCGGCACCGAATTAAAGGCCATGAAAGACGTCTTTCAACCGGAATTCGTATTCATATCCCCGGCTTTCCCGGCCCTTCACCGTACAACAAAGGATGGAATCCATTACATCAAAGATCAGCGAGTATCAGACACTGAAATCTCACGGGACCCTAAGCATCCCGTGAAAGAATCTTCCATTCCGACATTGATTGAAAACGAGATTGGAGAAAAAGTCGGCCTACTAAAGAAAACAGCGCTAATAAATAGAGAAACGTTTGAACAAATCGTCAGGTCCTTTCAATCTCAAGGGATATGCTACTTGGTTTGTGATGCGGAAACGGAAGAAGACCTCAAACTGTTCTCCAAATGGATGCTGCAGCTATCATCAAAGGTGATCTGGGCAGGTTCAGCAGGACTGGCAGAGGTATTACCAGACGTACTTCAATTACATTCTATACCGGCAGAACGGACGATCACTCCTTCTGAACAAGTGGTCATCGTATGCGGAAGCCTATCGCTCACCACGCAAAAACAGGTGCGGACAGCTGCTGCCAAAGATGATGTGATCGGGGTAGAAGTAGATACACTGAAAATCTTCTCACCTCTTTGGGTGGAGGCTCAACAAGTCTATCTCTATCAGTGCAAGTCGGCCATTGAAGAGGGTAAGCACGTTGCAATCTTTGTGCCTTCGAACGTTGAAATCAGGGAGAAGGTTAAGCAGGCTGGAGAGTCCCTCGGATTTTCGTCCTATCAAATAGGAGAAGAAATCTCCACCGCACTGGCCGAAATCGTCCGGGCCCTTGCAAACGCCTATCACCACCTAAACAGCTTTGTGTTAACTGGAGGGGATACGGCGAAAGAAACTGCTAAACAATTGGGCGGCAATGGAATAAGGCTGATCAAGCAGCTTGAACCCGGAATCCCGGTGGGTCAGTTAATCGGGGCGTCTAGGCCCTTGACTGTCGTAACAAAAGCAGGGGCATTCGGAGATGATGATTCAATCTACCGAGCTGCCTGTGAATTGAAGGGAGATATCGTATATGAGTAAGAAACCAATCGTCGGCATCACAATGGGGGATGGGGCTGGTGTGGGCCCGGAAATCATCATTAAGAGCCTCCAGCACCAACATCTATATGAACAGGCTCACCCCATCGTCATCGGGGATGCTTCAAGACTGGATAAAGCGAATGAAATCCTTGGCAATAAAGTAAAAATCGTACGCTTGGAGGATACAGACGCATTCGATACAACCGAGCACGGAACCGTTCATTGCCTGGATCTGCACCTGCTGCCTGAGGACCTTCCATTCGGAAAAGTGTCGGCTGAAGCCGGAAACGCAGCTTTTCATTATCTTAAGAAAGCAATCGAATTAGCCAATCAGCAGAAAATCAGTGCGATCTGCACGGCACCATTAAATAAAGAAGCTCTCCATAAAGGAGGGCATCAGTATCCTGGCCATACAGAGATTCTGGCAGAGTTGACAGGTACAGCCGATTTCTCCATGATGCTATCGTCACCTAAATTGAAAGTGATCCATGTGACCACTCATGTCGGCCTGTTGGATGCAATCAATATGATCGAACCGGATCGGGTACTGAGGGTTATCAAACTGGCGCACGACACCCTTTCCAAATCAGGAGTGGCAGCTCCGAAGATCGGTGTGTGCGGAATCAACCCTCATGCTGGCGAAAATGGACTATTCGGTTATGGAGAAGAAGAAGAGAAAATCATTCCCGCAATCGAACGTGCCCAAGGAGACGGGATTAACGTAGAAGGCCCTCTCCCAGCGGACACACTTTTCTTCCGTGCCCAAAGGGGCGACTTCGACATCGTCGTCGCCATGTATCATGACCAGGGCCACGGACCGATCAAAGTTCTCGGATTAGAATCAGGTGTCAACATCACCGTCGGACTCCCGATCATCCGGACAAGCGTTGATCACGGAACGGCGTTTGATATTGCCGGCAAAGGAATCGCCGACGAAGGCAGCATGCTGGAAGCCCTTCATCAGGCAATTGAACTTGCACCTAAGTAAACACCATTGTTGGACCTCGACATTCTCGAGGTCCATTTTATTTACAGAGCAGACAGTTTATTCGCTTCATCACCTGAAGTTCGATACAATAAAAAAATCTGAACCAAAGGAGTGGTACCATGCAATCGATTAAAGGAAAAGTAGCGTTGATCACAGGAGCAGGTCGCGGTATCGGCCGCGCGACGGCGGAAGCCTTCGCCAAAGAAGGGGTCCACGTAGGACTTGTGGGACGCACTATTGAGAACCTCGAGAAAGCAGCAGACGAATTGAAGCAGTATGATGTCAATGTGTCCTTTGCGGCTGCTGACGTAGCAGATCTAGATGGCATCACAAAAGCAGTGGAATCGATCCGAGCTGAACTCGGTCCCATTGATATCCTCGTAAACAATGCAGGAATCTCTAAATTCGGCGGCTTCATGGAGCTCACACCGGATGAATGGACGAACATCATCGATGTCAACGTCAAAGGCGTATACTATACGACACGCGCCGTGCTTCCGGAAATGATCGAGCGCAACACCGGAGATATTATCAATATCTCCTCTACAGCAGGTCAAAAAGGGGCACCGGTCACAAGCGCATACTCTGCTTCCAAAGCGGCCGTCATCGGGTTGAGCGAATCCCTCATGATGGAAGTACGCAAAAAGAATATCCGCGTGACGACCCTGACACCTAGCACCGTGGCGACCGATATGGCCGTGGACTTGAAGCTGACTGACGGAAACCCGGATAAGGTCATGCAGGCAGAAGACATGGCGGACCTCATGGTGGCACAGCTCAAACTCCACCCCCGCGTGGTACTGAAGCATGCCGGACTGTGGTCGAATAATCCATAATCGCATTCCCATAGACAAGCAGGACCCGCCGAGCAAAATGGCGGGTCCTTTTTCTATATAACTCCTCAACAACCTTCGATCACCCAACGCTTCCAATAAGAGGATCACCCGTCACAGAAATGTCCCACATCCTTTACAATTGCACAAAAACCCTTAAAACCCCCTCAACATTCCGGTGGTTAAATGAAGCTAAGCTTACATTGGGAGGTAGTCAACCATGAAAAAACGCGTGTCCATCGGCCTATCCATCACACTTCTTGCTTCTGGAGCAACCTCTGCGTTCGCTTCCGAGCATCATGCTCATCCACATCAGAAACAGATCAAGAACGTCGAGTTCCAATCAATGAACGCACCGACCACCATTGAAGACATGGTCAAAACCTATACGGAAGCTTCCGTTAAAGTAACGTATAAAGATGGCAGCGTGGAAGAAACGCCGCTCAATTATAATCAGCTATTCCTATCTAAAGATAAGATCGTGGATAACAAAGGGGAGATGATTGCCGCCGGCACCCCGATCGATGCAAATGGTAACCCGATCATCGACCGGAGCGTACCCGATCAACCGTCACCTTACGTTTCAGACGCACCGGACTCAAATAGTTTCATCACCATCAATGGCAAATCCTATATCATTTCTCACTATGAATATGATTCCGTAGACAATGCAGGGGAAGAGATCTCCGGCTTACCAGCATCGATGACCTTGACCCAAGTGGAGAAAGACGAGAAAACAGGTGAATTGACCGTCAATCATGCAAAGAAAATCGATTTTGCCAACGTGAACGGTCTATGGACACCATGTAATGGCTCCACAACCGAATGGGGAACCCACCTTGGTTCCGAAGAGTATGAGCCTGACGCAAGGGCATTTGAAGAAGATCCTTCATCGGATGCACATAAAGACGTGACAAGCTTCGCTGAGCGCTACTTCGGTGATGCATCGAAAGCCAATCCGTATTTCTATGGATGGATTCCAGAAATTTCCGTGGACGATAACGGTGAAGCCTCGGTCGTGAAGCATTACAGCACGGGTCGCTTCTCTCATGAAATGATGCAGGTCCTTCCTGATAACAAGACCGCCCTCTTCGGAGATGACGGAAACAACACGATGATGTTCATGTATGTCGCAGACAAAGAGAAGGATTTCTCTGCCGGAACGCTGTATGCGGCCAAGTTCAAACAAAAAAGCGGTGAAAATGGCGGCAAGGGCGATCTTCAATGGATCAAGCTCGGCCACTCCACGGATGATGAGGTCAAATCCATCATCGACAAAGGTGTGACGTTCAGCGACATCTTTGAAACATCTGAAGAGCCTAGAGAAGGATTCACAGCCGTGAAGACTGCGGCAAGCAAGAAAGTCGAATACCTGAAAGTGAAACCAGGCATGGAAAAAGCAGCGGCATTCCTTGAGTCCCGCCGTTACGGGGCCATCCTCGGTGCCACCAGCGAGTTCAATAAGATGGAAGGCCTGAGCGTGAACAAGAAGGACAAGAAAGCCTATATGGCCATCTCTTACCAAAACAGTGCCATGCTGAAACAACCGGATGCCGTCCAGGATGACATCCAGCTGCCTCACCTCGAGTCCGGAGTCACGTACCAGCTCAACATGGCTGCCGGTCAAAAAGACCAGTCCAAAGGGAAGATCGACAGTCGCTATGTGCCTGCCAGCATGGAAGGTCTCGTCATCGGTAAAGACCTTGAAAAGGCCGATGCATACGGAAATACGGCGGATTCCGATAAAATCGCCAATCCGGACAACCTGACGTACTCAGAAGATATGAATACCCTCTTCATCGGTGAAGATAGTGACATGCATACGAATAACTTCGTCTGGGCTTACAACGTGAAGACGAAGAAGCTCTCCCGCATCCTATCTGTTCCGGTGGGAGCTGAAGCAACAGGACTGCGTGCCGTCGAAAACATCGAGAACTCCCGCTATTTGCTGAGCAACTACCAGCATCCAGGGGAAAAACTCGGTAAGAAAGACATCACAGCCGTTGATAAAGAAGCACTGGAAAAAGCCATGCGCGACAGCATCGGAATCCAGGAAACAGGTGGCGTCGGCTATGTATCCGGCCTTCCTTCCAATGAAGGACCACAGCATAAGAAACAGTAAACAGAAGAAAATCCGAACGATGATTCAAATCGTTCGGATTTTTTCTCTCTATTACCAATGATAAGCATGACTCTATCCCGTTACCGACAGCGGTAATGATTCAAGGGTTTGTTGCAAGCAAGCATTCTCAATCATCCCTTGCTAATTTTCAAATTGGCCCGGGACCCTTTCGTTTTGCAGATAAGCGGATTCCCAGATTATACAATCGTATCATTAGAAATCCCATGCCGTGTAATGCTAAAATATAAAGGGTCATCCCGTATAAAACCCTTCGATTTAGGCAAAATCAGAAGATGGGGAGATTTTTTCACCGGAAGTGCCACTTTTCCTTTGACAAATAACCCAATGTATATAATAATGAGTATTGAATTAGAATTATTACAATTAACCAAGGAGGAATTTCGATATGTCATTAATCGGAACTGAAGTTCTACCATTTACTGCACAAGCTTATCACAAAGGTGATTTCGTAGAGGTCACTGAAGAAAACTTCAAAGGTAAATGGAGCGTAGTCTGCTTCTACCCTGCAGATTTCACATTCGTATGCCCTACTGAACTTGGCGACCTACAAGATCAATATGCTACGCTTAAAGATTTAGGCGTTGAAGTATACTCCGTTTCTACAGATACACATTTCACTCATAAAGCATGGCATGACCATTCAGATACAATCAACAAAATCGAGTACGTGATGATTGGTGACCCTTCACAAAAAATCTCACGCAACTTCGACGTATTGGACGAAGAAGAAGGACTTGCTGACCGCGGTACATTCATCATCGATCCAGACGGCGTGATTCAAACAGTTGAAATCAATGCCGGCGGTATCGGACGTGACGCAAGCTCACTCGTAAACAAAATCAAAGCAGCACAATATGTGCGTAAAAACCCAGGTGAAGTTTGCCCGGCTAAATGGGAAGAAGGAAGCGAAACCCTTACACCAGGACTTGACCTAGTAGGTAAAATCTAAGGAGTTCGATTACATGTTGGATGCAAATATCAAAGCACAGCTAGAACAGTATCTTCAAATGTTAGAGAGCGATATTTTGCTCAAGGTGAGTGCTGGAGAAGACAAGGTATCGCAAGACATGCTCTCATTGGTGGATCAGCTTGCGACCATGTCTCCCCGCATCAAAGTGGAGAACACTGAACTGGAACGCACACCAAGCTTCAGCGTCAATCGCATAGGCGAAGATACCGGCATCACATTTGCCGGCGTCCCGCTGGGGCACGAGTTCACTTCATTGGTCCTTGCTTTGCTGCAAGTGAGCGGCAGGGCACCGAAAGTCGATCAAACCGTGATCGACCAGATCAAAAATGTGAAGGGTGAATACCACTTCGAGTCGTATATCAGCCTCACATGCCACAACTGCCCTGATGTCGTACAGGCCCTAAACATCATGAGTCTCCTCAATGACGGAATCTCTCATACGATGATTGACGGCGCTGCGTTCAAAGATGAAGTCGAAAGCAAAGAAATCATGGCGGTCCCGACTGTATTCCTGAATGGTGAAGAGTTCGGAAGCGGTCGTATGACCCTTGAAGAAATGCTGAACAAAATGGGTAGCGGCCCTGATGCAGCTGAATTCGCCGATAAAGATCCATATGATGTCCTCGTAGTCGGTGGCGGTCCCGCTGGTGCAAGTGCTGCGATCTACGCGGCGCGTAAAGGTATTCGCACCGGACTTGTAGCCGAGCGCTTTGGTGGACAGGTGATGGACACCCTCGGCATCGAGAACTTCATCAGCATGACCAAGACGGAAGGTCCGAAACTTGTCGCAAGCCTCGAAGAACACGTGAAGGATTACAACATCGACGTGATGAACCTTCAGCGTGCCAAGGGCCTCGAGAAGAAAGACCTCGTCGAATTGGAACTTGAAAACGGTGCGGTCCTCAGGAGTAAGACCGTCATCCTTTCAACAGGTGCCCGCTGGCGTAACGTCGGCGTCCCTGGCGAAGCAGAATTCAAGAACAAAGGGGTAGCTTACTGCCCTCACTGTGACGGACCATTGTTCGAAGGAAAAGATGTAGCGGTCATCGGCGGAGGAAACTCCGGCGTCGAAGCAGCCATCGATCTTGCAGGGATCGTCAAGCATGTGACCGTCCTTGAATTCATGCCTGAGCTGAAAGCCGATGCTGTACTGCAGGAACGCCTCAACAGCCTTCCAAACGTCACGGTCGTGAAAAACGCCCAGACGAAAGAGATCACGGGTACCGACAAGGTGAACGGGATCACGTACATCGATCGTGCGACAGAAGAAGAGCATCACGTGGAACTTGCCGGCGTATTCGTTCAGATCGGTCTTGTACCGAACACGGAATGGCTCGGTGACTCCCTTGAGAAAACACGCATGGGTGAGATCGTTGTCGATAAGCACGGTGCAACCAGCATGCCTGGTGTCTTCGCTGCCGGAGACTGCACGGACAGTGCCTACAAGCAGATCATCATCTCCATGGGATCAGGTGCCACCGCATCACTTGGTGCGTTTGATTACATGATCCGGAACTAACAATAAAAAGGTCACTTGCCTAAGAGCAAGTGACCTTTTTTGTGCGTGTTGAAAGGAATCTTATTTCGCTTCCTTCAACGCTTTGTCCGACACATAGAAGTCCTTTCCGTTATAAACCGTCACTCCATCGAGGGTCTTCGTTTTGGACTTTTTCTTATCCGTCACCGTGACGATATTTTTGTTCGCAGGCATTTCAATTTTCTTCTTATTCTTCTCGGCTACAAATACAGGATTGTTCTCATCCGTCACGTCAATACGGGTTTTGTAGCCTTTTTTCTCAAAGGATTCCCGTGCATTGACGAATAATTTGTCCGTTGTCTTCTCCAGGTTCACACCCATGAAATCAGCCATCTTCTTCGGCAGGTCGGTGTTCTCTACCATTCCGTATGGTCTGGACGGTCCGTAGGCGTACAGGAATACATCCTCACCCGTGTGCCCGCCTGTGGTGAAGCCAAGGTTCGCACGGCTTGCAAGCATTTTGGAAAGGTCTCCGTTCAGGTTCTTCGATGCCTTCAGGGCTTCAATCTCTTCCTTCGTGAGGTTATCCAGCCCATAGAGAGCGGCGACCTGCTTCATATTCGAGCGATCGGCTTTGAGCTTACCTGTCGCACCTTCAAGGGTCATGCTCGCCTTTTTCAACGGATCGATATAGGCTGAAACCGGTGTGCTCGGATAGCTTGCGTTCGTATTGACATTCCCCATCGTGATGCCGCTGTTCCCGTGATCGGATACGGCTATGACCATGGTGTTTCCGTCTTTTTTGGCAAATTCCAGCGCTTCATTGACCGCGTCATCGAATGCAAGCACATCCCCGATCATGCCGATTGGATCATTGGCGTGGGCCGCCCAGTCGACTTTGCTTCCCTCTACGAAGAGGAAGAACCCTTCTTTATTCTTGGACAGGGTATCGATCCCTTTCTTCGTCATCTCGGCAAGTGTTGGTTCGTTTTTGCGCGTCTTCTCACGGTCGATATCATACGCCATGGCAGAAGGGGCAAACGCTCCCCAAAGCTTCTCAGAGTTGGACTTCATGAGGTCTTTGCGTGTTTCTACAACGTCATAACCCCTCGAATCAATCACCTTCAGCAGATCTTCGCCATCCTCTCGGCCCTGCGGTGTCAGGGATTCCTTCCCGCCGCCAAGAACGACATCGATTCCTTGATACACCTGCTGTTCGGCAATGTCATTATAGTTGCTGCGATGTGGGGCGTGGGAGGAGAAGCCGGCCGGAGTCGCATGCTGAATTTCGGAGGTAGAGATGATCCCGGTGGACTTCCCATCAAGTTTGGCTGCTTCGAGTACGTTGGCAACAGGCCGTAATTGGTCTTCCTCTTTGATCTGTTCCACTCCCGGAGAACTGACCACTTTAGGCAGAAGGCCCACGACCTTATCATTGCTTTTATTCCCTGTTGCAAGAGCGGTGGCTGCGGGTGCTGAATCCGTAATCGCCGACTCTGCTGAATAGGTACGGACGCCGCCTATGGCAATCTCATCCATAGCCAAGTCCTCACCCTTGTACCAACGGGCGAGTGATGTTGCCCCGGCACTTGTCCCATCCATGACCATCATGATCACGTTGGTCGGTTCCTTTTTCTTGTCCTTAGCTTCCACCTCTGTTTTCACTGACCCTGCAAAGCCCAGTGATGAAAAGGCCAGAGCTGCGGCCAATGATAGGCCGGTCACCTTTTTCGATCCCATTCGTCCCATTCCAATCTCCTCCTCTATGATCCATCTTCACATTTATACTAGAAGGCATATGTAAAATGGGACAAGTGATAATGTAATTATTTTGTAAATGTGTTTGGTTGCCCAATTGGTCCGCTTATTACCTATGGCACAGATGCAGGCACTTCATTTCATAAAACAGCCCCGCACGCACGTGTACGGGGCTGTTTTTATGATGAAAGTGAAGCTTTCTGCCTGATCCGATAGACTGCAAACAGGATGACGAACCATATCGGTGTCAACAAGAGAGCAGGCCTTGTCTCATCGGCAAACAACATGATGACGAGTATCGCAGCGAATAGTGCCAACACAAGATAATTCACCAGCGGGGTGAACGGTGCTTTGAAGCTCGACTTCTCATGGAGATCAGGACGCTTCCTTCGGTACAAAATATGACAAACGAGAATGATGCCCCACACCCAGATGAAGCAGATGGCACTGATCGTCGTGACGATCCCAAAGGCCTGATCCGGGATGAGCTTGCTGAGCAACGCACCTACCGATACCACCACAGTGGAGACCAATAGCGCATGACTGGGGACATGGTTCCGGTTTAATCTTCCCAATCGGGCCGGCGCCTGTTTTCCCTTACTAAGATTGAAAAGGATCCGGCTCGTAGAGAACATCCCGCTGTTGCAGGCGGAAGCCGCCGATGTGAGAACCACGAAGTTGATGATCCCGGCGGCCAAGGGAACCCCGATCAGACCGAATGTCTTCACAAACGGGCTCTCTGTCGCCGTCAGCTCCATCCAGGGATTGATGCACAGCAGGATGATGATGGCACCTACGTAAAAGAAGAGGATCCTCAGGGGAATCTTATTGATGGCAGACGGAATATTCTTCTGCGGATTGGACGTTTCCGCCGCCGATACCCCGATAAGTTCCACACCGACATAGGCAAAGATCACCATCTGAAGGGAGAGAAGGAAACCACTCATCCCATTGGGGAAGAAACCGCCATTCTCCCATAAGTTCGTCACGGTCACCGGTCCAGCATCCGTATTGAACCCGATGACAAGCAGGACCACGCCCACTGCAATGAGGGCAAGGATCGTAATGACCTTGATCAGGGCGAACCAAAATTCCAGTTCACCGAACAGCTTGACCGTCAGAAGATTGAACCCAAGGAGAATAACAAGACAGATAAGGGCCGGGATCCACTGGGGGATGTCAAACCAATAGTTTACGTATACGCCGACGGCGATCACATCGGCCATTGCCGTCATGATCCAGCAAAACCAATACGTCCAGCCCGTGACAAACGAAGCCCAGGACCCAAGATAGTCCTCCGCTATATCGGTGATGGATTGATACCCTGCTTTCGAAAGCAATAGCTCACCGAGTGCCCTCATGACGAAAAACAGGGCAATCCCAACGAGTAAATACGCAAAGATGATGGAAGGACCCGCCGACTGAATCGCCTTACCGGAACCCAGGAAAAGCCCGGTTCCTATCGTACCCCCGATCGCGATCAGCTGTACATGGCGATTGGAAAGATCCCTCTTTAACTCTTGTTGTGCCAAAACAAACTCCTCCTCAACATGTTCCACGTGAAACGAAAATAAAAAAAGAGATTGGAAGCATCCAATCTCTCAGTCGAAAAGAATATCAAATATAGATTTCCCCTCGTTCGGAAAATCCATACCCGGTACCCTTCTGTCCTTTTGCCTGAGATTGTGAACCCTTCGGCGCCGCTTGAATAGCGGTCTCTCCAGAAGCTGCTCCTGCTGTAGTGTGACCCACAGCGATCGTAGCTTGATATTATTATGTTTGAATAGTTATATATTGTAGACCCGTTGAATGGATTTGTCAAAGGAAGTTCCTCCTTGTGCAGAAGCCACGCAGCTGTTTCCTCCAGATGCTGTCGGTCACTTGGTTGAGCTCTCCAGATCGACCAAATCTTTTTTTATTTATAGTATTGACAGTGATAATCATTCTCATTATTATAAAGCTTAGAAATGCACTCATACCATACGGGGGAATACATATGTTGGATTCGCTTTTTCTTTCATTTCGTGAAGGCCTGGAAGCGGCCTTGATCATCGGCATTATTTTGGCAACGCTCTCACAGCTGAACCGGAAGCATCTTGCCAAGGTTGTCGGATTCGGTACCATTGCAGGCGTGATCGGCAGTTTGATCCTGGGCTGGGGTCTATTCACGTTTGCACAAAGCATCTCCCATGAAGCAGAAGAAATCATGGAGGCCGTCATGCGGATCGCGGCAGCAGGCTTGATTGCCTACTTCATCCTTTGGCTCCACCGCAATCAGCAGGTTGCAGGCAAAATCAAAGGGCAAACGGAGAAGTCTTCTACTTCCAAAATCGGTTTATTCTTATTGGCCTTCCTTTCCGTCATCCGCGAAGGCATGGAGCTCATGGTATTCAACATGACCAAGATCTCAGAAAGCGCCGGTACCGTGGCTCTCGGTAGCATCATCGGAATCGTAGCGGCTGCACTCGTTGCATTCGTGATCTTCAAGACGACAATCAAGCTTAACCTCTCCCTGATCTTCAAAGCATTGGGGCTCATCCTCGTCTTCCTTGGCGGAGAAATGTTTGCAGAAGGCATCGTGGAGCTCTTGGAGACTCACTCTGAAGCAATGGAGATTCTATTCTTGGCCGTCTTCATCGTTCCGGCATTGTTTATCCTCCTGAAGGATGATGTGGCGAGATTCAGACGAACGGCATAACAAAAAGAATCCCATCTCAATCGAGATGGGATCTTTTTATTACTAGACGATCAGTATTCCAACAGAGATCAAGATGGAGCAAGCCCCCATGATGAATGTACCCTGGGTGATCCACGTGGAAAGATTGGATTTGAATGCCTGGAAATCATGATCTTTCTGGATCAGGTCATCAGCCCGCTCCATGGATCGCGACCGCCTGATCATCCGCTCGCCGATGATCTTAAATCCCTCCACGATAGGCGAGAGAAACCCTGTCTTCATGATCATCGCACTGACACCCAGGATCAAAAGGCAGAGACCGATCAGAAAGGCAGAGTCGGCTAAATCAGCCCTGGATCCCAGCTTTAATCCGATAGCAGCCACCCATCCTGAAACGGTGACCATCGCAAGCCCCATCTTCCATTTCATCAAGAATCTCCCCTTCTCATCCTTACGCTCTCCATCCACATCAGGATCAGAGAACAGGCGTTGTTATTCTGATACTTTCTCCGCCCACTTCAAGTACGGATAACGGTTGACCGGATACACGATGTCCTTGAAGTTCTGTGCGGTCATATAGTTATTCGTATAGTGATAGATCGGGTTGAAAGGCAGGTCTTCCATGAGTACTTCTTCTGCCTGATGAAGGAGATCGTAGCGTTTCGCTGTATCCTGCTCCACTTTTGCGTCTGCCATCAGCTTGTCGTACTTGTCATTGACCCAGTTGGTACGGTTGTTCGGGCTGTCCCCGAGGTAGTAGTCAAGGATGACGACCGGATCCACCAGGACCCCGATCCACCCCATGCGGGCCATCTGGAAGTTCTTCTGCTGGGTCGTATCTAGATAGGTCTTCCATTCCTGATTGGAAAGCTTGATATCGACGCCAAGATTCTTCTTGTACATGGACTGGACGGCTTCTGCGATCTTCTTGTGATTCTCGGATGTGTTATACGTGAGGGTCACAGCCGGCAGCTCGCTCCAGCCTTCCTCTTTCATGCCTTCTTCCAAGAGCTTTTTCGCTTCTTCGACATTCGATTCGAAATAGGCTCCTCCCTGCTCACGGAAGTCGCCATCGCCTGTATCAACGCCGCCCGGTACAAAGGCATAAGCAGGTGTTTCACCAGCTTTTGTGACGTTTTTCGTGAGGGACTCGCGGTCGACGGCAAGGGTGAAAGCACGACGGATCTTTTCATTGGTGAACGGTTCCTTGTCCACATTGAACATATACATATACGTTCCGAAGTATGGTACTTCACTATATTCCTTGGAATCCTTCTCCTGGGCTACCACATCAGACGGAAGGGTCTGGATCAAATCCAATTCCTTTGTTTTGAACATCTGATAGTAGGTGGTAGCATCATTGACCATCTTGTAGGTGACTTTATCAAGATTGACGACTTTGTTATCCCAGTATTCCTTATTCTTCTCAATGACCACTTCACTATCATGCATCCAGTTCGTGAGCTTGAACGGCCCGTTGCTCACATATGTGTCTGCGCCTGCCGCCCAGTTTTTATTTTCTTCGACGGTATCCTTCTTCACAGGATAGAACGTCCACATGGTCAATAGTTCATCGAAGTAGCTGAGGGGAGCTTCGAGATCCACAACAAGCGTTTTTTCATCTTTCGCTGTTACGCCTACATCTTCCACTTTCCCTTTACCCTTGTTATAATCCTCGGCACCTTTTAGGTAATAAAGGTAAAATGCGAACGAACTTCCCGTATCAGGGTTCAGCACGCGTTTCCATGCATATTCGAAATCTTCTGCCGTGACATTGCTGCCGTCGGACCATTTGGCATCGTCACGGATCGTGAAGGTATAGGTTTTCCCGTCTTCTGATACATCGGCTTTACTGGCCGTTCCAAGGACCGGCTTCCCTTCTTTGTCCTTCGTATACAGTCCTTCGAATACATGGTCCATCACCCATCCGGATGTAGTGTCGGTGGCAAGGGCCGGGTCGAGATCAGGCGGCTCACTCATGGCATTGACTGTGATTTCCTGTGCGACTTTTCCATCGGCTCCGCTTCCTGACTCCTTGCTGCTGCAACCCGCGGCCACTAGGGCGAGGGATGTGACCAAAAGCAAACTCTGTGTCCATTTTTTCATCGGGGTTCCTCCTTCAACATTTTAATATAGATGACACGCTGTCCAGTGATTCTCTTCAACTTCCTTCCACTCCGGTACCTGCTGCGCGCAAATCTCTGTCGCATGGGGGCAACGGGTCCTGAACCGGCAGCCGCTCGGCGGGTTCACCGGGCTCGGGGGATCCCCTTCAATGACAATCTTTTCTCTTTTCGCTGCAGTTGGATTCGCAACGGGGATGGCTGAAAGCAGAGCCTTTGTATAGGGATGAAGAGGATTGCGAAACAGTTCATCACTGTCTGCAAGCTCCATCATACGGCCGAGATACATGACCCCGATACGGTCGCTGATATGCTTCACCATGCCAAGATCATGGGCAATGAAGAGATAGGTGAGCTCCTCTTCCTGCTTCAGATCCTCCAAGAGGTTGATCACCTGAGCCTGGATGGAGACATCGAGGGCGGAAATCGGTTCATCTGCGACGATGAATTTTGGTTCTACGGCCAGGGCGCGGGCAATGCCGATCCGCTGACGCTGTCCACCACTGAATTCATGAGGGTATCTCTTGGCGTGCTCTGGCTTCAGGCCGACCTTTTCAAGGAGCTCATACACCCTTTCCTGACGGGCTTTTCCCCTTGCCAACCGATGGGCATCAATCCCCTCGGCAATGATATCCCCTACCCTCATGCGGGGATTAAGGGAGGCGTGGGGATCCTGAAAGATCACCTGGATCTCCCGGTTGGCCCGCTTCTTCTCTTTCTTATCGAGCTTGGTCATATCACGACCGTTATAATGAATCGTTCCTGACGTCGGCCCCTCAAGACCTACGATCGTCTTCCCGAGGGTGGACTTCCCGCTTCCACTTTCCCCGACGAGTCCAAACGTTTCACCTTTCTTGATCTGGATGGAGATATCATCGACCGATTTGACGACGGCTCCCTTTCCGATTGGATAATGCTTCTTCAGCTTGTCTACTTCTATGATGTGGGTCATCACTCTTCCCTCCCTGCGCTGACAAGTTCCGTGAGTGCCGGGGTCCTTGGATCGTTCAGCCAGCACTTCGCTTCATGGCCTTCCCCGATGGCAAAAGCCGGGGGCATCTCCTCGACACACACTTCCATGGCATACTTGCAGCGGGGAGCAAACGGACATCCCTTCGGCGGAGAGAATAGGTCAGGCGGTGTACCTTCAATCGGGACAAGCCGCTCCTTTTCTACTGCCTCAATATCCGGGATCGACTCCAGCAGCCCCCATGTGTATGGATGCTTCGGACGATGGAACAGCTCTTCGACAGTGGCCGTCTCCACGATCAGCCCACCGTACATGACGGCTACACGCTCAGCCGTTTCGGCCACGACGCCAAGGTCATGTGTGATGAGGATGATCGATGTACCCATGTCTTCCTTCAATCCTTTCATAAGATCAAGGACCTGGGCCTGGATGGTCACATCAAGGGCCGTGGTCGGTTCATCGGCAATCAGGATTTCAGGATGACAGGCAAGGGCGATGGCAATCATGATCCGCTGCCTCATCCCACCGCTGAATTCGTGGGGATACTGTTCATAGCGTTCTGCAGGGTTCGGAATGCCGACCTTCCTGATCATCTCGACAGCCCGCTTCTTCGCTTCATCCCGTTTGACGCTCTGATGGGTGATGATGCTTTCCTCGATCTGCTTCCCGACCTTCATCGTCGGATTCAGGGACGTCATGGGATCCTGGAAGACCATGCTGATCCGGGATCCTTTGACCTTCTGCATCTCCCGTTTGGAAAGCTTCAGGAGGTCCCTCCCGTCAAACAACACTTCCCCTTGCTTGATCCGTCCCGGGGGAGTGGGGATGAGCCCCATGACGGCCTGCACCGTCACACTCTTCCCGCTTCCACTCTCCCCGACGATGGCGAGGATCTCTCCTTTATTCACATGGAAGGATACGTCCCGCACGGCCTGGACCTCGCCTCCGTATGTTTTAAAACCGACTTCCAGATGGTTGACTTCAAGTAGACGTTCCATCCTGTTCACCTCCTTATTTATTCGATTTAGGGTCAAGTGCGTCCTGAAGACCGTCGCCAAATGCATTGAATGCGAACATGGTGAGGGAAATCATCAAGCCAGGGAAGAATAGACGCCACCACTGACCGCTGAGGATGACACCAAGTGAATCGTTTGCCATTGTCCCCCAGCTTGCGAAAGGAGCCTGGACACCGAGTCCGAGGAAGCTCAGGAACGATTCGGCAAAGATGGCCTGCGGGATCGTGAACGTCAAGTTGACAATGATGATACCGGCTGTGTTCGGGATCAGATGCCGCCAGATGATCTTCGAATGGGAGGTGCCCAGCTTTTCAGCGGCGAGGACATACTCCTGCGACTTCAGCTGGAGGATCTGTCCCCGGATGATCCTCGCCATCCCCACCCAGCCTGTGACGGAAAGGGCGATGATGATGGACGTGATGCCCGGTTCCATGATGACCATGAGGAGGATGACAATGAGCAGGTAAGGTATTCCGTATAAAATCTCCACGATCCGCATCAGGATGCTGTCGATGCGGTCACCGACCTTGCCGCGTCCTGCCATGTAACCGGAGATCCCTCCGATGGTCACCCCGAGGATGATATCGATCGCAGCGGCAATCAGCCCGATCGTAAGGGAGACACGTGCCCCGTACCAGGTTCGAGACCACACATCCCGTCCAAGGTCGTCCGTACCGAACCAGTGATCACCGTTCGGAGCGATATTCGTTTTCTCAAGATCCTGTCCTGCTGGGTCATACGGTACAAGATGGGGCCCGAAGATACCTAATAGAATGATGACGAATAGAAGCGATAGCCCCAATATGGACATCTTGTTCTTGATCACATTCAGGAGCATTTCCTTCCACACGCTCATGCTCGGGCGTTCGGCTGCTTCCTGTTCTGTTTTGTTGGATAATGGACGGAATAGGGAGTCGTCGACTCGTTTGGCTTCCATGTTACTCCCCTCCACTCGTAAGTTTTATTCTCGGATCAATGAAACGGTAAGAAATGTCGATCAAGAACAGGGTGACCACCAAAAGGGTGCTGAAGAAGATCGTCGTCCCCATGATGACGGGATAATCCCTGTTGAAGATGCTGTCAACGAAGTAGCGGCCGATCCCCGGTATGGCAAAGATCTTCTCGATGACGAAGGTACCGGTGATCAAGGCGACAAATAGCGGTCCAATGAAGGAAATCACGGGAAGGATGGCATTCCGGATCCCGTGCCGGACGACAAGCTTGGTCGTCGATAACCCTTTGGCATCGGCGGTCCGGATGTAGTTCTGGTTCAGGACCTCGAGCATGCTCGATCTCATGAAGCGTGCGATGACGGCGAGTGGCGTCGCAGCCAGGGCCAGTGACGGAAGGATGGAGTGCTGCCATGTTCCCCAGGAAGCGACGGGGAAAATGCCCCATTCTACTGCGAAATACTTGATCAGGAGCGGCGCCAGGATGAAGCTCGGAACCGATATCCCGATGATGGCGATGAACATGGACAGATAATCCAGGGCCCGGTTATGGTGGAGCGCCGCAACGATCCCGAGCAGCAGACCGAACGCCAAGGCGATGACAAGCGCCTGCAGTCCTAAGAGGGCCGATGCCGGTGCTCCTTCAGCAATGATCGTATTGACCGAACGCGTCTCCGACTGGATGGAGATGCCGAGGTCAAAGGTGGCCAAGTCCTTCATATATAGAAGATACTGGACGGCAATCGGTTCATCGAGATTGTATTTCGCCCTGATATTCTGCAGCACTTCAGGCGGCAGGACATCGGCATCCGAAGCAAACGGATCCCCCGGGATCATCTTCATGATCAGGAACGTCAGGCTGGCAATGACCCAGATGGTCATCAGCATGGTGAACAATCGTTTAACTATGTACATCCACTCACCTCCAAGGTTTTTTTGTTCTGTGTCAGGCGTTCACACTGCCGAGTACACCATTGGTCGCCGACATGGCGATGATCACGCAGCCCCACATATGCTTGTAGGCCGTGACCATGTCATCACAGGTGAAGCGGATGCTCCGCGGCCCGGTCAGTTCCACTGTCGGAAGCGTCGTGGTCATCATTGCCTGCTGTGATCCCTTCAGCTCAAGCTCAAAGGTGACGGGACCTTCCACTTGAAGTGGTGCGGCCTGTTTGGCTT
The DNA here is from genome assembly GCF_009806575.1 of Rossellomorea marisflavi. NCBI lineage: Bacteria > Bacillati > Bacillota > Bacilli > Caryophanales > Bacillaceae > Rossellomorea > Rossellomorea marisflavi. The sequence goes on from NZ_CP047095.1 coordinate 4,339,935, forward strand.
CTTTCACGGCTTCTTCCGCTTTTTCCCGGATTTCCTTCCGTGCCACTTCAGGATGGAGAAGCTCGGCTGCGAAACGATCAACCGCTCGCTTCGTGACGGCTGCTTTCACCGAAGGCAATGTCTCCTGCACTTCTGCGACGTACGCATCGTCCCCCGAGATGAAGATGGCCGGTACGCCGAAGCTTCCTGCCACGAGAGAATTCATCTCTGTTTCCCCCACAACCTGTCCATTGATCTTCATTTCGTTTACACAAATGCCGGCCAGGGTGTGGCTGATCACGGCCCGTTCCGATCCCGCTTCACGACCGTGATGGCCGACGAACATGATCCCGTCGAAGCTTTCATCCAGTCCCTCGAGCTGACACATGACCCGGTTGTTGCCGGATACGAGGGTGGCGCGGGGATCCAGTTCTTCAATCAATAGATTCGACATATTCCCGTGCCCATCGGCGACGACAACGGCCGTTGCCCCGCCGTTATATGCTCCTTCAATGGCCGCGTTCACATCGGCGGTCATCAAGTGCCGGAAGCGCTGATATTCGGAAGGTGTTTTCAGCTGTTGATTGGTTGCCACCCCGGATATCCCTTCCATGTCTGCAGAGATAAAGATTTTCATAGGAGACCCTCTTTTCGTTTTTTATAAGTATTCAAACGTATTCTTGTAGTTTTCGAGCTGGATGATGGTATTATAGGAAATCACCCCTTCGATCTTATCCATCTTGAAGATGAAGTCCCTGATGTCTTCCTGATTCTGGACGTTGATCTGGATCAGGAGGGGATACTCCCCGGAAGTGATCGTGATATAGCGTACCTCCCTGATCTGGCTGAGGGAGGTTTTCACCTTCTCGATCATCCCTTGTCCCACCTTCAGCTGTATAATCGCGCCCGCCTTTAACCCCAAGGCAATCGGATTGACGACACCAACGACTTCAATGATTTCGTTTTGCACAAGATTTTTATACCTGAGCCGGATGGTCTTTTCCGTTACTTCCAGTTCATTTGCTATTTCAGAAAAGGGAATTCTCCCATCCCTCGATAGCATTTTGATAATCCCACGGTCTAATTCATCGATCTGATAGTCCACTTGCTTCCCTACTCCCCGAACGTATTTCTCAAACTTTTTACCCATATCAGTACATATTGTGTAGTTGACGAACATTTACAATACTAATTTTTTGAATTAATATCGTTATAAGGAAATTTTGAGTATAGAGGGTATTATATAAAATAAATTTTCAGAAAGCAATGATAATTCTGGATAATAGGAGGGAATTTATTTCATGATAGCTTTAACGAATGTAACAGGGGTAGACGGGACAGGAAGGGAACTGAAGGATTCCATCATTCTGATTAAAGAGGGGAAGTTCGTATCGGTGGATGCGGATTCCGTACCGGCAGGATATGAAGTGATTGATGCCGCGGGCAAGTATTTCACACCGGGGCTGATTGACGTGCACACCCACCTCGGGGTCCATGAAGAGGGCCTTGGGAAAGAAGGGCAGGATTTCAACGAAACGAGCTCCGCTACCACCCCGGGCGTCAGGGCGATTGACGGGATCAATCCTAAGGACCGCGGATTTGAAGATGCAAGACGGGCAGGCGTCACGACGGTTCAGGTTATGCCGGGAAGCGCCAATGTAATCGGCGGGGAAATGTGCGTACTGAAGACCGTGGGGGACATCGTCGATGAGATGGTGATCCGGAATCCATCCGGTCTGAAAGCAGCCACTGGAGAAAACCCGAAGCGATTCCACGGGGAAAAGGGGCGGATGCCCACGACGCGAATGGGCGTGGCAGGCCTCCTACGGAAGAAATTCATTGAGGCAGAAAACTATAAGAGGAAATTATCATCAGGGGAAACCGGCCGCGATGCCGAGCTCGAACCCATCGTCAAGGTGCTGGATAAAGAGATCCCACTGCGCGTCCACGCACATCGCGCCGATGATATCGTGACGGTGCTGCGCCTGAAAAGGGAGTTCGGCTTCGATGTAACAATCGAGCACTGTACGGAAGGTCACCAGATCGCTCCGTTCATCGCGAAGCACGATGTTCGCGTGTCCGTCGGACCAACCATGACGCCTCGTTCAAAAGTAGAGCTCTCCGATAAGGGATGGAACACCCTCCTTGCCCTTGCCGAAGCGGATGTACCGTTCTCGATTACGACCGATCACCCTGTGATTGCCATCGAGCACCTCATGACGAGCGTGATCCTGGCGGTGAAATACGGACTGACAGAAGCACAGGCCATGAAGGCCATCACATCCGATGCCGCCAAGCATCTCGGCGTAGATGACCGGGTAGGGACCGTGGAAGCCGGCAAGGATGCGGATTTTGTCCTTTGGAACGGGACGCCTTTCGACCTCAGGAACCCAGTGGAATACACCTATATCAACGGAGTACGGGTTTTCGGTGAATGACCGTACCCATCATTAAAAGGAGGACACCAAGATGACCAAAGGACTTTCATCCAGGGAGCTACTCGACTTTTCATTCATTTCAGACCCACAGATTTCACCCGATGGGAAACGGGCCCTATTTGTCAAAAGGACCGTGCTCAATGACGAACGTTACCGGTCCAATCTGTATCATATCAACCTTGTGACCGGAGAGATTTCCCCCTTCACACACGGAGATGCTTCCGATACGCAGCCGAGATGGTCGCCCGATGGGAAAAGCATCGTATTCGTGTCGGACCGGTCAGGTAAACGCCAGCTTTGGCGCATCGCGGCGGACGGAGGGGAAGCAAGAGAGGTTACCTCATTCAAACATGGCGCCTCCCAGCCAGTCTGGTCGCCTGATGGAAAGAAGATCATCGTCACGGCCCCCTTACGAGAGGAAGAAGGATTAGAGAAAGCGGGAGAAAGCAAGGAAGAATCTACGCTCAAGCCTTTTATCACCACGAGCATGCAATATAAGTCCGATGCCGAAGGGTTTTCCGATGGCACCTATCGCCAGCTTGTCCTTTTAGACCTTGAAACGGGGACGGAAACCGTGCTGACGAGCGGACCGTATGACCATGGAATTCCGGCCTTCTCACCCGACGGATCCACTGTAGCCTATTGTGCCAACCGCTCTGCCGATCCTGAGAGGACTTTCTTCTCTGATGTCCACGAGCTCGACTTGGAAACCCTGAAGGCGGATATCCTCACCAGCGGAAATCTTCGTTTGCGCTTGCCGAACTATTCCCCGGACGGCGAAACCCTGTCCGTCCTCGGAGATAACATGGCATATGCAGGTTCAACGCTCACAAGGGTTTGGACGCTTGATCGAAAGACAAGGGAATTGATCTGTCTCACTGAGGACTCGGACGTGGAATGCAGCGACGTGGCCATCAATGATATGGGGACGGGAACGGCCGGCGGCGCGGTATGGTCAAAGGATGGCCAATCGCTGTACTTCGCTGCGAGCGACCGCGGTGCCACCAACCTTTACCGCATCACATTGGAGCGTGAAATCACCACGATCATCGATGGGAAGCGGCAGGTGTACGGCTACAGCATGGACTCCGCTCAGGACAATATCCTGTTTGCCGTCAGCCAATATGATATTCCGGGAGATCTATTTATCTTGGATTCTAGTGGTGAGAAGAGGCTCTCGTGGGAAAACGAGGATGCCTTGAAGGAGATCGAACTCTCCGTTCCTCAAGAATTCCCGATTCAGGCAGAGGACGGAACGGTTCTTCAAGGATGGATCATGAAGCCTGTTGGCAGCAATGAAACATCCCACCCCCTTGTCGTTGAAATCCACGGTGGTCCCCATGCCATGTACAGCTACGGATTCATGCACGAGTTTCAGGTGCTTGCATCCAAGGGATACGGCGTCCTTTATACAAATCCGAGGGGGAGCCACGGGTACGGTCAGACCTTCGTGGATGCCGTCCGGGGCCGGTACGGGGGAATCGATTATGAAGACATCATGACGACACTGGACCAGGCGCTCGAGACGTTCGACTGGATCGACCCGGATCGCCTCGGTGTCACCGGCGGAAGCTACGGCGGGTTCATGACAAACTGGATCGTAGGTCAGACCGACCGCTTCAAGGCAGCCGCCACCCAGCGCTCGATCAGCAACTGGATCTCCTTCTTCGGCGTCAGCGATATCGGTTATTACTTCACGGAATGGGAGCATAAGACGACCATCCTCGAGGATCCCGATGAGCTGTGGCGCATCTCCCCCTTGCGCTATGTGAAGAACGTAGACACACCGCTCCTGATCCTTCACAGCGAGAACGACCTTCGCTGTCCAATCGAGCAGGCGGAACAGCTGTATATCGCACTGAAGCAACTGAAGAAGGAAACGCGTTTCGTCCGGTTCCCGGAATCCAATCACGAGCTGTCACGAAGCGGCAAACCGGGTCTGAGGCTCATCCGCCTCGATGAAATCACCGATTGGTTCGATCAGTATTTAAGATAAAGGAGAGATGCGAGATGAACGTCTTACTCACTGGATTCGAAGCCTTCCTCGGCATGGAATCCAACCCGACTGAAATCATCGTCCGTGAGCTCGACGGATCGGTCGTGGCCGGGAATACCATCATCGGCAAAGTACTTCCCGTCGACTTCACCCAGTCGGCGGGCATCCTCCTCGAAGCCATCCATGAGCATGAACCTGACGTCGTCCTGTCCCTTGGACTTGCTGCAGGAAGGAACCGCATCACCCCAGAGAGGATTGCCATCAATTGCATGGACGGGGAACCCGACAACGCAGGAAACCGCTATGATGGGCAAAAAATCATCGAAGATGCTCCCGATGCGTATTTCTCGACCCTGCCCATCAAGGAATTTGAAATGGAGCTCCGCAGGCAATCACTGCCCGCCGGCATCTCCAATACGGCCGGGACCTATCTGTGCAACCAGATCATGTACGCCGCCAGGCATCATATCGAAACACATCAGCTGAAGATCCGCTCAGGATTCGTCCATATTCCGGCGCATCACGGACTTGCTTTGGATAATAAAAAGCTTCCATCTTGGTCTGTAGGGGATTTAGTAGAGAGTGTGCGGGTGATGGTCGGTATTTTGTAAAATTCGTTAAACGGAAAGAGCGGGATGCTTATATGCTCCCGCCCTTTTTTATCTCATTCGTTCTTTTTTCGGCCGGCCAAAACCTGAATACATACTCTTCAATTGTTCCGGATTTTGGAGGATATACATGTATCGGTGCAGGTATGTAGCTATGTACGCCATGATCAAGATCAGTACAGAGTAAGCGCCAACCAATACCATCATCTTAAAGGATTTCGACACGGTTAAAGAGAGCAGGAATTGAGCCGCGATGTATCCCATACTTGACGCAGTAATGATCGGGGACAGATTGAAGCTTGAAGGATCCTCATCCAGCCTGTCATAGGTCCCGGAATACAACATCCGGTAATTAAAGATTTGAAAAAATACGAGGGCAGCAACCAGAAGGACGGCACTGATCACAGCATAAAGCGGCCCCTCCACTCCTACATGCACATACATTAATTTTTGGGAAACGATGAAATATAAGTAAGCTACGGCGACACCCAACACACCCATGTATAAGAAATAGGATCTTTCAAACTTAAAGGGTGCCACGAGGTAGACGATCCCCCACATGTTCATGAGTATGACTGGGATCATGCCCGCCCAGAAGAATCCTCTATGAAAAGGGTCACTAAGGAGAGGGATACCCCCGAGAAAGTCCATGAATATTAGTAAGAATACTACTACATTCTGCCGATTTTCCGTAGGGAATTGCATATGAGTCAGGTAAAAGTCGGGTAAATCTTTCTCTTGTTTTTTCGGTTTATTCACTCTAGGGTCACCTCTTATTTTGATAATCTTGTATTATATAAATGCGAATTTCCAATTTTTTAACACCTTTATCATGATTGTATCGTTTTTGGTTTCTTTTTACCAAATATCATTCCTCCCACTTCGCTACTCTCAAATCTCTTCCAAACCTCATAATCTACTCATAAAAAAGAAGCATAGAATCCTATGCTCCTCACTTCAACCCCTGCGGAAACGTAAACACATTGAACGGGTCATATTTTCGATTGATCCGGTTGAGCGCCGGGGCGTTCCCTCCAAAATACTCCCTCTCATAGTTCGGTAGATTGCTAATGGGAAAATTAACAAACGATCCCTTCGTAATGAGTTTGATGGATTGGAAACGTTCCTGGACCCATTCGCGGTTGACCTTGGCAGCACAGTCGTCCGTCCAGACGGATTGTATGCCGAGGATATAGCGGGCGTCACGGAAGAAGAAAGCGGTCTCGCGTTTTCCTACGCTTTCAATGGCACCGCCCATGGCATAGAACGAAACGGCGGCGTAGACGGACCCCTCTGCGGGATGCTGGACAAGGCCAGCGATTTTTGAGAGTTCCTTCCCTGAGTAGGTCCTCTGTACGAATCGACCCGTGGATTTGAATTTCTCTGATGGAGGATAGGTCGCCTCCACCTTCTTCACCGCTTCCAGGAAAGAGGATTCTTCCAGCTCTTCACAGTATCCTTCCACCGCGCTGAACGGCTGGAGGAGTGCACTGGCTTCTGCCGGTGTCCCGTAAAAGAATCCCCGCGCAAATATGCCGAGTCCTTCCCCTTCGGCATTGTAGAAGCTTGCTACGACAGTCATGCGGGGATCGAGGTCTGGCAGCCACTTCTGCCAGATATCCATGACGTTTGCCTGTTTGTCCCTCGTGGTGCCGTCATAGAAAAACTGAACCAATGTAACGGTTGGATTGTTCGGTTCCGGCAGCTGAAACGTCATGCCCACCACGACACCGAAGTTCCCGCTCCCTGCCCCACGGCAAGCCCAGAACAGGTCGGCATTCGTGTCCTTATTCGCCTTGATCAGCTTCCCCTGATCGTTAACCAGTTCCAATTCAAGTAAGCTATCGCAACCCAGTCCGAGAAGCCTGCTCGAGTATCCCCAGCCTCCCCCGAGGGTGAATCCCGACACCCCCACCGTCGGGCATGTCCCACCGGGAAACGCATAACCGTTGGACCCGACAAAATCATACACCGCTGTGTTTTTTGCACCGGCCTCCATCCTGAGGAGATTCTTCTCACGATCAAGCTCGAGCCTGTTCAGACGGCTGATATCGATGACGAGGAGGCAGTTCCCAGTGGAATATCCCTCATAGTGATGCCCGCCCGACCGGATACGGATCGGCACACACCGCTTCCTTGCCCAGCGCACCGCGTTCGCTACATCCTGCTTGTCCCCGCAGTAGACGATGACAAGGGGAAATTTATTGATTGCCCGGTTCCACTCCTGGCGGGATTCTTCATATTCCGGCGTTTTCGGGGTCACGATCTCACCCGTCAGTCCTTCAAAAAACCACGATTCTAACTTCATACCTTTCACCTCTATGAATACTTATATCTACTAGTATCGTATTCATGGCTGGTAGAAAGGTGCGCAGGAGAACAATTCGATTTCCTATTTTTACCTTTATTCACTTTGCATTTGATATACTGAAGAAAACCGAAAAGAGGAATTGGCCTATGACCGATGCAGAAGGAAAAGAACGCCTCATTCTAAAGAGCGAAGAAGCATTTCAGACCCTCATGAACCTCATCACCTCCATTCCACCTAGGAAGAGGAAAGAATCCATCATCACCGATGAAAGAGACAAGAACTTCCGCGATGTCCTCATGCATCTGTACGAATGGCACAGCATGCTTGAGCGCTGGTACCGCGAAGGGATGGACGGGGACGAGCCTTCCATGCCCGCACCCGGATACCAGTGGCGGGATATCGGTGCCCTGAATCAGAAGATCTGGGATGACTATCAGGAGGTTCCCTTGAATAAGGCCATTAAAAAGGTCACGAAAAGCCACACGCGGGTGATGGACCTCATCAACAGGCACTCAACGGAGGAAATCATGACGAAGAAATACGTTAAGTGGACGAAAACGAGTCATCTCTATAGTTATTTTGCAGCGAATACATATAAGCATTATGAGTGGGCGCTCAGGAAGTGTGCAGAAATAAAAGGTGGGTTAATGTCCGATACAATGAGGTGAAAATTACCTTCTTGTCAAGACGGGAACCCTGTGCTATAGTACCTGTAAGCGTTTTAAACAAATACTATTAATTGGCGTGTTACTGGTAAAGCAGGCAAGACCAAAATAATTTGCTCCATTCCATCCGTGGAATCGGTGCACATTGTTTTGGTCTTTTTTTATTGTCCTATCAGGCCGCTTCAAGGGGATGAAAGCATGAATTATTCTAAATTGGGGAAAGAGATCCTGGCATTATCCGGAGGGAAGGATAATGTATCCATGGTCACACACTGTGCTACTAGATTGAGATTCGAATTCTATGATTCTTCAAAGGTGAAAAGAAAAGAAATCGAGGGCCTTCAGGGCGTCATCTCCGTCGTCGATAAAGGCGGACAGTACCAGGTGATCATCGGCAATGAAGTACAGCAGGCCTACCGTGCTATCAAGGAAGAGCTCGGTGAGGGCGTAAACCCTTCAAAAGAGCCTCGCGAAGGGGAAAAAGAAGAGAAAAAAGGATATATCACCCGTCTCATCAGTGTCATCTCGACTACTTTCACTCCATTTATCCCTGCCATCATCGGTGCTGGTATGATCAAGGCCGTTTTGGCTGTACTCGTCTTGACCGGGGTATTGACCGAAGAAAGTCAAACGTACTTTATATTGAATACGGTTGCAGATGCTGCCTTCTTCTTCATGCCGATGCTCCTTGCATACGGGGCATCCATCAAGTTCAAGACCAACCCGGTGCTGTCCATGACCATCGCCGGTGTGCTTCTTCATCCGAATTGGGGAACCTTCCTGACTTCAGGGGATGATTTATTCTTCATGGGCATCCCGGTGCGTCTGACTGATTACGCTGGTTCTGTCCTGCCAATCATCATCACGGTCTGGATTATGTCTTATATAGAGCGATTCGCTGAATGGGTGTCCCCATCGGTCATTAAATTCTTTTTAAAGCCACTGCTTATCCTGATTATCACGGCTCCACTTGCCGTGGTCATCATCGGGCCAATCGGAACATATTTGAACGACCTGGTAGCAGCAGGTGCAGACGGTATCAACAACCACGCAAGCTGGCTGATCCCGATGCTGATGGGTGGATTGCAGCCATTCCTCCTGATCACCGGGACGGCTTGGGCCATGACACCGATTGCCACGACCCAGCTTTCCAATAACGGATCGGAGATGATCAACGGGCCGGGAATGCTGGCATCAAACATTGCACAAGGTGCCGCCACTCTTGCCGTCGCAGTTAAGTCGAAGAACAAGGAATTGAAGCAGCTCGCAGGTTCCGCAGGGTTTACAGCCCTTGTGGGAATTACAGAACCATCTCTATATGGAGTCACACTTAAACTGAAGAAACCTCTCATCGCCGCCATGATTGGAGGCGCCTGCGGGGGGATTTACGCAGGATTATCTGGACTAGTCCGTTATGCATTTGTATCACCGGGACTTGCAGCCATTCCCGCTTTTATCGGGGAGAATCCAATGAATATCGTCCATGCATTCATTACGATCGTGATCGCCTTCACCGTTGCGTTTGCAACTACATGGATCCTCGGCTTTGAAGATCCTGTTGATGGATCCCCTCAAAAAGAAGAGGCGGTCAGCACTCAGGACCATGTAATCAAGAGCCCGCTGGAGGGACAAGCGCTACCCCTGAACGAAGTCAATGATCATGTGTTTTCCAACGAGCTCATCGGCAAAGGGCTGGCCATCCTGCCTTCCAAAGGAGAAGTACGTGCACCCTTCACTGGAGAAATCGTCACACTGATGGCTTCCAAGCATGCCGTTGGACTACGTAGCACCACCGGTATTGAGGTGTTGATCCATGTGGGTATCGACACGGTGAATCTTCAAGGGGAATTCTATGAAACTCATATTCAACAAGGCGACCGCGTTCAAGAAGGGGACCTGCTTATCACATTTGATATCGATGCCATTCAGGCAAAAGGGTATGAAACGGTGACACCTGTCATCATTACCAATCACGCCGACTTCGGTCCGCTCATGACCGATGAAACGACAGCCGTATCCATAGGGGACACACTAATGGAGCTTTCAAAGAAGGAGGAAGAATAATGCATTATAAAACACCAAAAGACTTTCCAGGGAACTTCCTGTGGGGAGCTTCTACATCTGCCTATCAAATAGAAGGGGCGTGGAATGAGGGCGGTAAAGGAATGTCGGTCATTGATGCGATGGATCATCCCGAAGGAACAGCGGGATTCACCGTTGCCAGTGATCATTATCACCGCTATCAAGAGGATATCCGGCTCTTCAGCGAACTCGGTCTCAAGGCTTACCGCTTCTCCATTGCATGGACAAGAATTTTCCCCAATGGAACGGGAGAGGCAAACGAAGAGGGGCTCGCCTTCTATGACCGCCTCATCGATGAATTGATAGCAAACGGCATCGAACCACTGGTGACCATGTACCACTTTGATCTCCCTTATGCTCTTGAGGAACAAGGAGGATGGCTGAACCGTCAAACCGTCGATGCCTTTACCCATTATGCTAAAACCCTGTTTCAACGATACGGGCACAAAGTAAACTATTGGATCACGATCAACGAGCAGAATACGTTGATCCTTCACCCCGGAGCCGTTGGTATTCCCAAAGGGGGAACACTACCGACCAAGAAGGAACTTTACCAGCAAAATCACAACATGATGGTGGCACAAGGCAGGGTCATGGCCCTATGCAAAGAACTCTCCCCTCATGCTCAGATCGGGCCGGCCTTGAATATGACGTCCATGTACCAGGCCACAAGTAAACCTGAGGATGCCATCGCTGCCCACAACTGGGAAACCCTGCGAGGGTACAGCTTCCTTGACCTGGCCGTACACGGACGCTATAACCCATTGTTATGGAGTTACCTCGAAGAACGGGATTGGCTTCCTCGCATAGAGGCAGATGACTTCGAGATAATGCAAATGGGAAGACCCGATTTCATCGCCATGAATTATTACTCTACTGCCACCATTGCAGAGAGTACAGGATCTGCCCAAGATGTCAGCCCCCGTGCAGGTGATCAGCAGATCATGCTTGGAGAAATAGGGGTATACCGTCCGGAAGAAAACCCGTATGTCGATAAAACGAAGTATGGATGGGTGATTGATCCCGTCGGTTTACGCCTGACCTTACGAAAGATCTATGAACGATACGCCCTTCCCATCGTAATCACGGAGAATGGAATCGGTGCTCGAGATGAGTTGACCGAAGACGGAAAAGTCCATGATGACTACCGTGTTCAATTCCTACGCTCTCATATCGAGCAGATCCAATTGGCCATAACCGACGGCGTCAATGTCTTCGGATACTGTCCATGGGCTGCCATGGATGTCGTCAGCACCCACCAGGGATACGGGAAGAGATATGGTTTCATCTATGTGGACCGGGGCGAATTTGATTTAAAAGGAATGGACCGCATCAAAAAAGACAGCTATTATTGGTATCAACGACTCATTTCCACGAATGGGAAAGACATCTAAAGACTGTGACAGAAGATGGTGATGAAAGTGAAAGTAGTGAAAATCTTGAATAACAGCCTCGTTCTTTCAAAAGATGACAACGGACAGGAAATCATCGTGATGGGCAAGGGACTAGGGTTTAAGAGCAAAGAAGGCGATACGATTCCGGAGGCAGCCATCGAAAAGGTCTTCGTCCCCAATGATCGTCATTCGAGACAGGAATATATCCACTTACTCCAAAGCATACCGAAAGAACATCTGGAGGCTATCAATGACTCACTAGAACGCATGAAGGCATACTGGACATACGAACTCGATCAACATGCCACGCTCATGCTTTTCGACCATCTCGCCTTTGCCATCGAGCGTACTGAAAAGGGAATCATCTTACAAAATAAATTACTGAACGAGATTCGCTTGCACTACCCGGAAGAGTTCACCGCCGCAATGGTGCTCCTCTCCGATCTAAATAAGCTGCTACCTTTGGAGCTTCCTGAAGAAGAAGCGGGTAATATCGCCTTTCACCTTGTCAATGCAAGAAATGAAGAGGCTCATTTCGAGAATACGATATTAGCGGTCTCCATGCTCAAGGACATCCAAAATATCGTACGCTATCAGCTGAATATCACGCTGGATCCAACTTCCACACGGTACAACCGGTTCATCACGCACTTGCAGTACTATATCAGGCGGTTGATGGAAGACCAGCAGCTCAATTCAAAGGATGTTCTATTATTCGATCGATATCGAAGCGAATATCCCGATGAATATCAATGTGCCCAGTCCATATCAACGTACGGAGAAAAGATGACCGGGAAACCCAGCACGGATGAAGAAGTCTTTTATCTCCTCATCCACCTCATCCGCTTCACGAATTACCAGGATCAATAGAAGAAAGACCAGCGGTTATCGCTGGTCTTTTTCCATGAAAAAGCCGGCACTCCAATGAGTACCGACTTCCCATCAATCCCGGTCCCTTGCCTGCTGGGTGTCCCGGATATTCTTCTGGATGGTGATGGCTGAAAACAGGCTCAGGACGAAGGCCATGGCATAGAAGCCTTTTTCGCTGAGGATAATGCTTCCCGCGTTGTAAAGGCCGATTCCGACGAGGGCAATGGCGATGATCATCGCTACCCAGCTGAGGCCGTAGTAGATGCCAGAGACGGGAATGTCTTCTTCTTTATCTCGTACCGCTTTTTGCAGGGATACTGCAGAGTACAGGCCGAAGATGAGGACAGCGAAGTAGTATCCTTTCTCATTGAGCTCCATACCGGCGTTGAAAAGCCCGATCAGGTAAGCGCCCAGTCCGATGATGAGGGCTGCCCAGCTCGCGCCTTTAAACGCAGCAGTAGGTTCCCCTTCCTTGCGTTCAACTTTTGGCTTCGGCTTCTTCTCCTCGTTCTGTACAAACGGGTTATCATTCAAGTCTGCCATTCGTTTCTCTCCTTTTATAAAAGCATGATAAATGCGTATTCCAGAACATATTATAGCAAGTATTTTACATAAATTGTTTAAACAGGGGACAATTCGTGACTTTTGATGTGCCCTTATTTAGGATATTCTCTTGCTTCCTTGTTCTAGTACCTTATTTTAGCAATTGGTAAACCTTTACTTGATTCAAAAGTCCCCCTGATTCCGCAATGGGAGTCAGGGGGACTTTTGTGAGAACCTTATAAAATGGTATACAGCGTCGTATTGGCCACCGTGATCAAGGTGATGAGCACGGTATTGAGGAACGCCCCGACATAGACGTTACCGGTCTTGCGGTAGAAGTAGCGATTGAAGATCGATGCCACAAGCAGGACGGGTACGAGTCCGATCACGATGATGGAGGACAGTGATTCAGACGGGTATCCGGCTGTTCCTGTGGTGAACAACAATCCGTATTGATACACAAGGTACAGGATCAAGCCACCGATGAAGTGGAGGGCAGAGATCACATATCCCTTGAATCCATCGTACTTGGTGGTTGCCGTATTCATATTCACCGACAAACCGACGATGAAGTAGTAAATGAAGAAGAGCGGCGCATATTTGAGAAGGGCGAAGAGGTGATGCCCTTCAAACGTCTTCACGGCCACCGTCCAGATACGGAAGTCGACCTTGAAGATCCCATCGATAAGGTAAAGGATCCCGTAGCCGATCCCGACAGCGATGAGGACGGTGACAAGGGAAGCCACGACCGATTTCACACTTGCTCTCACGCCATAGCTTGCGATGGTAGCACCCTCAGGTTTTTTCGAGATATAGTGATACCCGATCATCATCATAAGGGTGATCAGTGCCACATTGATGGCCCAGTAGAGGATCGGATTCACAGTCGGTGCACCGAAGAACTGCGTCGTTTCCGTCAGCTTACCTTGGTAGCGTAGGAAGACGTATTGGATGATGCTCAACACCAGCATGATCGGTGCAAGCACGCCCATGTTGCGATCGGTCTTTTTCATGGCTGAGGCAATGCCCCCGATAGCAGACAGGGCGATGAGGACCATACTGATCTGCCTTAACAGCCTCATACCGGATACATCACCGCTATAGAGCGCCGAGAAGAAGAGGGCCGGGAATAAACCGCCGATCACGACCAGGATCAATCCGGCGATCTTTGCCCCGTTCGCCGTTGGACCAGGCACTGGTTCCGGGAATTTCGTCCTCACATTCTTCAGGAACGGAAGTCGTGAAAGAAGCGAAATGAGCGGCACGAACAATAGGAAGAAACCGACCAGGGCGGTGAAAGAGAACCACTCTTTGTACATCCAGCTTTGCCCTGACGTGTCGTTCAGCGTATCGCTATAGTCTGCGAATGCCTCGCTGTAGAAATCGATGGCATATCCCGTTGAGGTCTTGGAGAAGTGATTCCACGGATGGGTCTCATTCGGTTCATAGATGACCCGTTTCCCACCGTTCACATCGTAGATCTTCCCTGCCTGTGGAGCACTAGGATCACCGACGAAGCTTTTTCCTTCCTCGGTGTTGATATAATCCTTCTTCACTACGGATGCCCCGGCAGCAGTTGCATCGGCATCGAAGAAGAACTCATCATACTTTCCGGCAATCTTCCCTGAGAATCTCGGTCCATATGACTGATTGATGGCCTCAAGGCTGTACTCCATCGTTTTCAGCCACTGATAATCAGACCCCATTGTAAGGGAGCTGAAGATTTTCCTGACTCCTGTCTTCTGGAAGTCGGCTTCATCGAGCATCACGGCATGCGTCGAGGAGAATCCACCCATGGAGTGCCCCGACACGGCGATGATCCCATTGCCTTCATCGTCCTTCAGCACGAAATCCTGATCATACATATATTGCACGGCATCATACATGGAAAACGGCCAGAACGAGAAGAACGGAACCGGCTTTTCCATCGTACCCGTCGAATGCCCGTGATCATATTGATCGAGGGCAAGGACCACATAGCCCCGCTTCGACATTTCAATGGCCTGGGCATCCTGCATCTCGGCAGAGTTCAGGTACCCATGGGTCGCGACGATGGCAGGCCTCGGATTTTCATCCGCCCCGTCAGGCTTATACAGCAGCCCTGACAGTTCTCCCCTTGGCGTGTCAAAGTAGATGCGCGATACATCGACCTTGCCGTTTGAGTTATTGAAGCGGGATGCTCCCACGCTTCCAACGAGAATCAATACCAGTGACACGAGCAACAGAACGACGGTTTTCTTTGATTTTCCCATCTTATCCCCCTGTGAAGTTTTATTTCTATATTTATTCCGATATACGAAATATTAGCCCATACCCAGCGAAAAAAAGACACACCAAGCCCCCTTGAATACGGAATTCAAGGTCCTGAATGTGTCTCACGGTCTCCTCACGGCGTATCAACTTGAAATTAATTCTATACCCGAAAGAAAACGCTGTCAATTAAAATGGTAACTTTTAACCCATTACGTTTTACCTGTAAACCTGTTAAAATGCACACTAACTGGATCCAAATGGAGTCACACAACGGGTCAGAGCGCCCGGTTCCCTTGCACTTTTCCTGTAGAACCATTAAAGTATATACTGGTTGGATTTTGACCATTAGCATGTTACTTTTTAATTTTGGGAAACGCGATTTCCCTCAAGGAAAGGGTTTAACGATACAATGAAAGATAATTTTTGGCATGAGTTACCTCGGCCGTTTTTTATACTGGCACCAATGGAAGCCGTGACAGATGTGGTATTCCGCCACGTCGTAAGTGAAGCGGCACGACCTGATGTATTTTTCACAGAGTTTACGAATACAGAAAGCTACTGCCACCCGAAAGGCAAGGACAGCGTTCGCGGCCGCCTCACGTTCACCGATGACGAGCAGCCGATTGTCGCCCATATCTGGGGAGACAAGCCTGAATACTTCCGTCAGATGAGCATCGGCATGGCGGAAATGGGCTTCCGTGGGATCGACATCAACATGGGATGCCCCGTGCAGAATGTAGCCGCCAATGGAAAAGGCTCCGGCCTCATCCGCCGTCCTGACACGGCTGCCGAGCTGATCCAGGCAGCAAAAGCCGGTGGACTTCCCGTCAGCGTGAAGACCCGCCTCGGCTACACCGAAGTGGACGAATGGTATGACTGGCTCAAGCATCTCCTTGAGCAGGATATCGTCAACCTATCCATCCACCTCAGGACGAAAAAAGAAATGAGCAACGTGGACGCCCACTGGGAACTGATCCCGGAGATCAAGAAGCTGCGCGACGAAATCGCACCAAACACGCTTCTTACAATCAACGGAGACATCCCGGACCGTCAAAAAGGGCTTGAGCTCGCCGAAAAATACGGAGTCGACGGCATCATGATCGGACGAGGAATCTTCCAAAACCCGTTCGCCTTCGAAACTGAGAAGAAAGAGCACAGCAGCCAGGAGCTCCTTGAACTCCTCCGTCTGCAGCTCGACCTTCACGACAAATACAACGACGAACTCGAACCACGCCCATTCAAACCGCTCCGCCGCTTCTTCAAAATCTACGTCCGCGGCTTCAAAGGCGCAAGCGAACTCCGCAACCGCCTCATGGAAACCGAATCGACAGATGAAGTACGTGCGCTGTTGGATGAATATGCAGAGAAAATCGGGATCCAGGAAGAGAAGGGATTCTCGGTTACCTGATTCGATGAAGAAGAGCCCATAGGCTCTTCTTTTTTTGATTGACTTTATCCCCTTTTTTCACTACTATTCCAAATAGTTACATAGATTTGTATGACTTCATTCGGTCATTTAAGGAGGCGGAACAATGGAACTGATCAACCACTTCATCAAAGGATTACACGAGCACCTGCTGCCAGAAGAATTGGAAGAACTCAAAAAGTCTCACGGTGCCAGCCCGGAAGACCTTGAACAGCTTAGACGACTCTACCCAGACTGCCCGGAATCACTCCTGTCCCTGCTTGAAAACATCGACGGGACGTTCTGGAGACAATACGGCGAAGAAAAGATCGCCGTCTGCATCCTCGGTTCCGATGTCGAAGACGGTAGATATCCCTATTACCTCTTGTCCACCCAGCAGATGATCGGCAGCTCAAAAGAAGAAGTAGACACCTCTTATCTTTCTGAGTATGAAGAAGACGACGTCGATCCCAGGATCAATCAAGACGGCCTGTATCCCGGCACGTACATCCACTTCTCCGACTGTATGAATAACGGGGGAACCTCCAATCTATTCATCGATTTCAACCCGACCGACCAAGGCGTTTCCGGACAGATTGTCCGCTTTTTGCATGATCCGGATGAGTTTAAGGTGATCGCCGACAGTTTTAATGAGTATGTGCAGGGGTTGATCGATGGCGGGTTTGTGTTTTTGGAAGAAGAAGAGTGATTCAAATGGTACGCCCTTCAAATCCCTACACCAGTAAAAGGAGACAACAACCATGAGTGATATCCAACAATTAATGAACAAGATCGACCAGTTCCGGGACGACCGAAACTGGAGACCGAACCACAACCCAAAGGATCTCGCCATCTCCATTTCCATTGAAGCCGCCGAGCTGCTCGAGGACTTTCAGTGGGTCACAAGTGAAGAAGCACTGGAGGAAAATACTGAAAATATCCGCGAAGAGATTGCCGATATCCTGATTTATTCCTTTACCCTGTGCTCAGAGCTCGGGTTCGATGTGAAGGAGATCGTGGAAGAGAAGATTGTGAAGAACGGGTTGAAGTACCCCGTGAAATGAATAGAGAACCATATGAAATACCCCTCCTCATAGCGAGAAGGGGTATTTCCGTTATTTTATCCCATTAATCAACGATTCTCGTACCGTGAGCCTCTGTGACGCCTAACGAAGATGTGATGTCCTCCAGATTTCGTGAGGTCACCCCTCCGCCAGGGAGAATCGCAATCCTACCATTTGCATGTTCAACATACGCTTTCAACCGGTCCACATTATCTTCAATCTTCGTATCCGACGAACCGCCATGGGTCAGAATACGATGAACACCATGCTCCACCAGCCAATCGATGGCCTTCAGCTGGGACTCAGCCGTAATCGCATCGAACGCCATATGAAAGACAACTTCAAGACCACTGGCTACTTCAAGTAGCGTGACCATGGCTTCCTCATCAATCCAACCGTCCTGAGTCAGGCAGCCGAAGACGACGCCATCGGTTCCGATCTCTTTCAGATGGATGATATCCCGCTTCATGATCTCGATTTCATCGACAGTGTAGACGAAATCGCCGCCTCTTGGGCGGATCATGCTCATGACCTTCACGTTCCGACTGCGGCAGTAGTCCAGCGTGACCTGTGCCACACCGGGACTGACCGTCGTTCCGCCAACGGCGAGGTTATCGCATAGCTCCACCCGCCGGGCACCTTTTTCGATCGCTTCAGGGACCTTCGTGAAATTCTCGACACAGACTTCCTTCAACATGCTAGTTCTCCTTACTTCTTATTGATAGTTTACAAAAGCCGGTGCAGGGTCCAGTTCCAGGACGTCTTCAGGCGTCATGACCGGTTCATCCTTCTTGTAGAATACTTTGAACCCGCCGTACTGGATCGGCTGATTATGGACGAGCTGATGGTAACCTGCCCGCTTCAATCCAGCAATTCCGTGACCGTCATTATTCAGCACCACTTCCACATTCTCTGTAGGCTGGATCGCGTCTTTATTGTTCAGGATGATATCGGCAAATTGGTGCACAACCACCATTTTGTCTGGCAGGTCGTTCTCCTCAGTCAGTTTGGAAATATACTCAATCGCCTCTTGCACTTCCTCACCATCTACATGCCCCAGATCTTCACCGGGAACCTGTCCGTCTGTCACATGGAATTCAGTATCGATGGCCAAGTGAACATTCGGACGCTTCAAATACTTCTCTACCAGTTTCACTTGATGCATGATCGTGTCTTTCCCCAATTGAATATCCAGGATCAACAGTGCATCATTCTCCTCTGCGAGCTTCGCATACGTCTCGATATCCTCTTCAGATGTCGGAACCATATACAGACCATCATCCCCAGGACTACGCTGCGCCACGGTTGCGATCAATTCAATCGCAGGGATGGCCGGACGATCCGGATCCAGTTCAGAATAGGCCTTCGTCTGTTCCTTCAATTTGGTCATCAACTCATCCGGACTGTACTCACCTAGGATCCCCATGTTCTCAGAACGGGGGGTTCCATAGTAGGAAACAATCCTATTCTCTTTTAAGGGACCATCCGTCTGGTCTTCCTTATCCTTAGCAAGCGTCTGCCCAAGTGGCACACTTCTCGTCGTGTCATCACCATGCGCCTCAGAAGTCGGCATATTCGACTGCTGCTCACTCGTATAATGACTCTCAATCGGCTCGGCACCCTCAGATGGCTTGATCGCTTCATAGCTCGCCACAGGTTCCTTCTTCGCAGGCTCCTCTTTCTTCTTCTCATTCTCTTTCTTTGAGGTCTGCTCCGTCTTCGGCTCTTTCTTCTCAGTACTTGCTTCCTCAGAGCAGCCCGCCAACAGCAAACCCGGGACCACACCAAAGAAAGCTCCTGCCATCACTAGTTTTTTCACATTATCCCACCTGTTTCAACACGTATTTCATATGTATGATGATCCGTCCACACCACAAATGATTTCTTTACCATTTTTACTATAATTCTATCAGAATATCAAATGTATCTAGTTTGTAGAGACCTTACCATTTACCATACCACGTGAAAACAGGAATAATCGTATATTTAAAATGTTTTAACAATTTCAGGTGATCTTCTTGTAATATAGTAAAAAGGGCTTGTGAAATAAGAAAGAGGTGCAAAAGTATGTTTGGCGTCATTCATTTTGAAGTATTTCTTCTAACGGGAATCCTACTGAACCTGATTCCCGGAGCAGACACGATGTATATTGTCGGTCGAAGCATATCACAAGGTCGGACAGCAGGTATTTACTCGGTGCTGGGGATCATTAGCGGTTCCCTAGTCCATACGTTATTCGTGGCGTTTGGTCTATCCTTGATCTTGGTAAAATCCGTTCTCTTATTCAATGTCATCAAGGTCATCGGAGTCGTGTACCTCGTATACCTGGGTATTCGCATGATTCTAGATAAATCGAATCTTGCCTTCCAACAAGCGACAGGCACCACAATGAACAAACGAAAAATCTACATCCAGGGCTTACTGACCAGTCTCACCAATCCCAAAGTATCGCTATTCTTTATCGCATTCATGCCTCAGTTCATAGACCCCAATGTCACAAGTCCCGTCCCATTCTTGATACTAGGACTAACCTTTTTCATAACGGGGTTGCTCTGGTGCCTGTTCGTAGCCTACTTCTCCTCCTACGTCACCAAAACGCTCAGGGGAAACCAAAAGGTTGGACAGGTCTTGAATAAAGTAACCGGAGTGATCTTTATCGGGATGGGGATCAAACTCCTTCAAACAAAAGCTCCGAGCTAAAGTAGATAAAAATCTCCAGATTGCAAACAAGCCGATCAGATTTCGTCTGATCGGCTTTCTTTAGAATTACAATATATTCCCGTTACCTAAAAACATTTTGTGATTCCTTAAAAATATATTAGTATGGAAGATAACAATCGGATTAAAAGAGGTGCTACCATGCGTATTAACAAATATATAAGCGAAGCCGGAAAAGCGTCCAGGCGCGGTGCGGACAGACTCATCGAAGACGGTAGGGTCACCATCAACGGAAAACGCGCCACAATCGGCGACCAGGTGAACCCCGGAGATGACGTCGTCGTAGACGGGAACCCAATCCGGGTCGCACGAAACAACGTATACATTGCCTTGAACAAACCAGTAGGCATCACCAGCACAACAGAAAAAGGCGTAAAAGGAAACATCGTCGACCTCGTCAACCATCCCTTGAGAATCTTCAACATTGGACGACTCGATAAGGACTCCGAGGGACTCATCCTCATGACCAACGACGGTGACATCGTAAACGAAATCCTGCGCTCAGAAAACCAACACGAAAAAGAATACATCGTCTCAGTCGACAAGCCCATTACACCTGAATTCGTCAAGAAAATGTCAGAAGGCGTCAAAATCCTAGGGACCACAACGCTCCCATGTAAAGTCGAGCAACTATCAAAATTCGACTTCCAAATTACACTGACACAGGGATTGAACCGCCAGATCCGCCGTATGTGTGAGGTATTGGGGTATAATGTGTACCGATTGCAGCGGACGCGGATCATGAATATCCAGTTGGGGAAACTGCCTCCTGGCCAGTGGAGGGATCTGTCTAAGAAAGAGAAGACTCAGTTGTTTAGGGAGTTGGATTATGAGGCTCGGGAGTGGTGAGTGGGGGACTAATTTCTTACTCTTGAAAAAGAAGAGCAACGTTCGTTTTATCTTGGAACGTTGCTCTTTTATTTTTTGTTTTTTATTTATGATACGGTTCACAGTGGTTATTTGAGAGGCAAAAAACATATAAAGACGAGAGACAAATCTCTCGTCTATTTTCAATTGCAAATTCTTAAATGTCTATTTATAAGATTAAGTATCCGAAACTTCTTGTCACTTGGTTAATAAACTTATTACTACTAAATATAGCTTCTATTGAGAGTAGGGGCTTAGAAATACCAAGGGTTTTAAGTTATCACCTTGAGTTAGAATACTCCCATAAAGGAATTGTTAATTTAATATTCCTGGATAGTTACTTATTAAATTGATTTATAATTGGTTACAACTTGTATATTGCTTCCAAATTTCCTTTTGACTCTGCATTCAATTTCCGCTCCCATAATATCCATTTGAAATGAAAGTATCTTAGCTAGTCCCCTTGGAACAAAACCAAGTTGCTTATCTTGGTGAAAAATTTGAATTGCAAATGAATCAAATTCATTCTCCTGCTGTCTCTTTAACAATAATTTCTCTCCCACTTTAATAAGTTTCGCTACCTCAATTCTTTCTGCTTCATACGGTATTCCTTTCACATTGAAGGAATAATTAGTCTTATTAAAATTACTTGTGGTTTTGTCATTTAGATTAATTTTTGATATTAAATTAAAGATATTACGTATTCCGTAAGTTGATTTTATCCCACACTTATTAATTTCTTCCACTTGAAGATTCACAAACCAATTTATAAAGGAACGTAAATCTATAGGGCCGTCATAAGACTCTGATAAGAGCAAACAATCTTTTCTAGATATCAAACCCATATCCTTCAACCACAAAGCATAAGTATCGTTCAATCCACTTTTTATTTTTGCTGGGAGACTTAAAATACTCTTACTAAGACTAGTCCAATCGCGCTGTAATATATACGATGCAATGAAGATTACAGATGTAATTCCCCAAGGATATCTATAAGCTAGGCAATCTTCTATGTAAACATTCATTAAATCTGCGTTTTCTTCTCCAACAGAATCTGACCACAACCTTCTAAGCGTTTCTAAATCATCCCCATTTATCCACGAAAGTATAAAAGGTTCGAGCTTGGTATTACCCACGATTGAAACGTTTTTTAAAGTTTCTTTGGGTTGCATTTCTTCACATAATATTAAGCATTTTAGTGCTAGCTTTAAAAATTCCACTTCATTTTCTTCCTCAAATGCCTTACTAAGATTTTGAGTACTTAGTAAAGTTTCTTCAATTTTAATGCATGAATCAAGAGTTAAACCCGTTCTCGCAAATACAACTTTTCTTTCACGTGGTTCAATACTCCAAAAACGATTAGCAGTTTCAAGTAAGATGCTTTTAACATATTGTGAATCTTCATCTATGGATTGTATTTTAAATAAGGTATCTCCTACAAAAGACTCCATTAGTTGTTGATCTGGAGTATCAACTACTTCTTCCACAAGAAAATTCATAAGTGCAGGTTCAGAGTATTCTGCGATAATGTCTTGTAAAGCTTGTTTAGAAATCCTTCCTTCACGATGTAATTCCATTGCAACAGTAAATATACTTCTAACGCGCTCAGAATTCAGTGGATTGGAGTATTCATTATATAAAGCTCTATCCCTTGCAGAATTAATAACAAAAACAACCTGACCTTCTGTCTCTCGCCCTGCTCTACCAGATCTACCAACTATATTCCAAAAATCCCTAACTTTAACTGATAACCGTTCAGAAGGGTTTGGGATAATATCCAAGGAGTAGACCAGTAAAGTTTTTATTGGTAAATTTACTCCTTGACCTAGCGTATGTGTTGCAACAAGTATTTTTAACTTTTTTTGCGCGTATTCTCTTTCGACAGCTTTTCTTACTTCATCTGCTAAATCTCCAAAATGAGGTGCTACTCCCCTGCTTATACATTGTGTTATTATGCTATCCTCTCCATACCACCTAATTGCAGCTTCCAGTGCTTCACTATCATCTACCTTCGGAAAATGTGTTTCAGCATCATAATAATTATCTAAGATATCGATTAATTTCAAGAATGCTTTTAATACGCTATAGACACCTCCCCCACCACCTCGGCCAACTGTAGCACAATATATAAGTACTGATCCTTCCCGGAGATACCGGTACGCTAAAATTGCTGTTGATTCGGACTTGTTGGTAAAATTAGGGAAAATCTTTTCGATAACCCTTTTCTTCTTCTTCCCCTTGGTGATTTTCCATTGTAAAGGGTTTATAAAATTCGGAATGAAAATCTTTTTAGATCTACTACCTATGTCTTGAACATAATTATTAAATTCAACTTGGCCATTAGTTCCAATCCATGAAAAGTAACCTATTAACCTTCTTGTAGGCTGCCATGCGTGACCATCGTATTGTTTAGGTGAATCTATTTTTGATTGTTCATTATTTATTAGCCATTTTGCAAACTCATCACTATCAGCATCAGGCATAACTGCTGAAATAAATAAAAATCTGCTGTGTTTTGGTGTAAACCATCTTTTAAGGCGTGTGAGAAGTAATTCGAATTGTGCTGATCTACTATCTAAATTACCTAAGACATGTCCCTCATCGAATACAAAAAGAGAAATATCATCAAATAACTCAGGCTTTACTCTGATTAAGAAGTCAACCTTTTCAGGCGTAGCAACTAATACATCAGCTTCTCTTAACCAAAATTGATCAAGTTCATTCAACTCATAACTTCCGGATAGGCTAGAAACTACATAGCCTAATTTCGATAAACGACTACTTAAGTTATTTTCCACCTCATTGACAAGTGAACGAAAAGGAGCAATATAAAGGCACTTTTTGTTACTTCCGATCTGTTGTAAAATGGATAATTCAGCAATTAAGGTCTTTCCTGCGCTAGTCGGCATTTGAATAATAAAACCTCTGTTATCTTCTAATACACCTTTATTTATTGCATTAATTTGGGATTTCCAGAACTCTGATTGAGATAATCTCTCTTCAGGAGGTAGCAGTTTATTATCTGAATAAGGACTTGTAGCAAGCAACCTTAAATATGGTTCCCAAATCTCAGATGACTCTTCAATGAATTCCGATAATACTGTCCAAGTTGTACGATGATAAGAAATATGCATTTTAAATTCTAATAATGTTAATATAGTTGTGAGAGTCGCATCTCTTAGATTTAGGGCTAAATCCTTTGCTTCCGCTAAATCTTTGTAAAAATCGCCATTAACTCCAGTTAACTGAAACTTGCTAAATTCACTAATTGCTTTTCTCCAAAAATATTCAATTTCATTATCAGAATCCCCTATAAGTTGCATGTCAGCTGGTTTAATAGCCTGTAGCTGCTTCCTTAATAGCAAAGTCACTAATGAGAATAAATTATTTACACTTATGTCCAATGATTCATTTTCTTCAATTTTATATTCAAGCGAGTTTAATATACACGAAGAATTAGCTTGAAAACCTGATAAGTCATAGCAAAGTGCAGATAAAACCTTAGCATAATCTTTGTCATATTCTTCAGACATTAAAGAAAAAGTTTCAAATAGTTCGGCAGAAACTTTAAGTCCTTGCATACATACTGGACTTTCTTTGTGAGTCAAAACTTTGGCACTTGCTGAACTTAGAAATAATGCATAACCCCATATTGTTGATTCATTATAGGTTGCTTTGAAATTTGCCCCCATTTTTTTTGCGAAAATCTGACCATACTGGTTCCTAAAAAACGAAGAATCTATCAATTCTTCTACTTGTTTTTCTTTTTTATTAATATATTCAAGGAGTTCCATAAACAATTTCCTCCCCAACATCAGGTACTAGTGAAAAACAATGATTTGCTAATTCGTCAAGTTCGTCAATGAGTAAAACATTAAAATTTAGTCCGTGATTTAGTCCTTTGAATTTATCTAGTTCTATTATTATATCTTCATTCCATAAACTCTTTTCATGTACCAAAAAGATATGATGGTCAGTTGGGAAATTGGCCTTTTGTAGCACTATTTCATCAAATTGATCAGAAAGATCATAATTACCTTCATTAAAATAGAGAGTAGACATAAAATCTGCAATTGTAATAATAGAAGATGTATCATTTATATAAAGTGAGTCATGAGCTTTTACACCAATTTGTTTATCGTATGTAATTTTTGTCTTTGTTTCGCATATACAGAGGCTACGGACCTTTCCAGCGCCATCAAGTTGAACACCAAATACATCTATACCAAAAGAGGATTTTTTCCTATTAAGCTTATACCTTAGTTTTATTAATGCAGTTTCTAAATTCATAACATCTCGTAAAAATAAACTTGAAACAATTTCTCCCCAGTCGCCACGTCGAACATTTTTATCTATTACCGTAGATAAGTCAGGGAATACTTCATTCTTCAAATATTCACGTAATTCATCTTTTTTCCTTTTAAGATACCTTCTTTTTAAGTGTTCTGGATTTTTATATGCTATAAGCAGTTCCCCAGCAAGCCATGATGGAAATAACTTTTCTTCTCTCACTTCTGTTTCGGAAACATCTATTATATTAAATTTATATCCATGATTACTTCGCTTCGAATGGTTAAGCCAGTCTCGTATCATATAGAGTCCCCCGTTTTAAAGTAATTCTAATTCAATTTTACCCTAACTAACAAATATATCCAACGTTTAAACTTTTTGGCTCATCACCACAACTTGTGGTTGACTCCCATTTAAAGAATAAATTTACATTTAAGGGTACAAAGAAAGCGAAAACTCCTGTATCGTAATTGTTGACGAGACAAACCACGAGAGGAGTTTTCGCTTTGTGTATCTATCGTAACAAATTTCACCTTTTACTTCCAACCCCTTTTTCTATTTTTTCCACTGAGTATCCAAATACGGTTCGTGTCGTAACGCCAAGGCAATGCATTTTGTGTCCGGTTTGTCATGGCAAAACGGCGTGTCACCAGCGCACCAACCCCTATGTCCGCCACAGCTATTCTTGGCATACAGGAGTCATATGGCTGGAAATGGAGAGTGTTCGCCAACGGTGTGTTTCATGTGATCTAACGTTCACATACGATTTTGAGCTTGGTCTACAACGAGGATCGACGGCTTATTTTCGTGAACAAATCGTAAAGCGTTGCCACGGTCGTCCCCTCACACAGGTCTCAGACGAATATGGCATTCCTTATACTACGCTTGAGCGCTGGTTTTATGACCATACTTCAACCGAAATGGATCATCAAACTCAAACAGCGAAGCACATCTGTATCGACGAGTTTGCCCTCCGAAAAGGACACGATTATGCCATGGCCGCACTCGATGCGGACACCGGTCAGGTCCTTCACCTTGAACCTGGCCGGGACCAGACAGACGTAGAAAAGCTCCTCAGAGTGGTCGGTTCAAAAGCTCACACCATCATCAGTGATTTTGCGCCGGTTATGGCCAAGGCCATGGCATCCATCACACCCTTCGCTTATCATGTGTTGGATCGCTTTCACCTGATCCAGTTTTGTACGGAGGCCCTGAAGAGAAGGCGAAAGTATCTTCAGTCCGCCAAGAAGTCTTTCAAAGCTCGATTCATTGATCGGTGCTTGACGGTTATGCAACGCAGTTAACCAAAGAAGAACACTCCCATGTCGTCTCTTGGCTGGAGGAGGACTGGACGACACGGCAGCTTTACCACCTTCTTCAGCATGTGCGTTATGTCTTGAAATCTCAAGGGACCCACCAATCCAAACGCCGATTGGATGACCTGATCAAGCGTTTTGGCTTTCACGAGTGCGGAGTAGCTGCCTCTATTATGAAAACGATTCAGGCACGATATGAACCGATGATCCAAACCATTTTATCTCCTTATTCCAACGGAATCATGGAAGGGACGAATAACAAAATTAAGTTGATTAAACGTCGCGGATTTGGTTATCGAAATGAAAAGAACCTGTTTCTTCGCATTCGCTCAGAAACAGGTCATTGTTTTCAACCACGACTTTTGGTGAATAACCTTACTTTTGCCTAATTACCTACTATTTGAATAATTATACCAATTTTATCTAATTTTGGGAGTTTTTATTTTATTAAACTTTAGAAAAATACCCCTTCTCTAATATTTCTATACATTTATACCAATAATAATAAGCCTCTGGATCAAACTTCTTTATTCTATTAAAGTTTTTAAAATCTGGAGAATTTATCGTATATAAATTTAGATCGATATCCTTGTGGAATCTTTCTATTTCAATTTCATGTTTTAATAATAAGGAAAGGTAAGCAGCCTTTGATGCACTATTTACAGCCGATTCAATAATATAATTCATTGAAAATATGTAATCTTTAATTGATCGAACACCCTTTTCTAAATCTAAAAAAATATTTCGCTCTATCCCACCACGAGATCCTATTATTTTTGATGTATAAAATATATCATCAAGAACATCTAAATATGTATAGTCTTTCTCCAATCCCCTATATTGAAGTTCTTGTTGTGCCATTGATTTGAACGTCTCTCTTACAGTATCACTGTCACTCATTAAATCAAATAAATTTGCTACATCAAATAATTGCTTTACTATTTCTAATTCTTTATTCTTGCCGTATGGTATACCTGTTGTATTCGGTGCAAATGCTGTTAATTTATCACCCAATATACAATCTATACTAGGAATGTTAACAAACCTCGCAGGCTCTTTATAATTTATAAAATCACAATTAATGTCTTTATGCACTATCTGACTATAATGACTTTTTTCAAATAATATATCTAAAAGTATGTACTTTTCAATTCCATCCAACACTGAAATATAATATATTTTATAATGTGCTTTAGGGATATCTTTATCAGAGTATCTTTTATTTTCTTCATACCTCAGAAATACACCACTATTTTTTATTACTTCATCTAACGCAGAACCTATATTTGTATTTTCCTTAGTATTTTCAATAATTATATCGATATCAATTGAAAATCGATGGATTTGTTGAAATAACAGCAATAAAGATGTTCCACCTTTAAAAATGAAATCTAATCCTGTACACGTTAATGTTTCAAGTAGATGTAGTGCTTTTGTTACTTTTTCTATCAATTCTGGATCGGCCTTTTTTCTCCTATTTCCATATCTTTTGCTTGCTTCCTCAATCCAATCCTTTGTAAACGTAACCTCTCCCAGCAACTATTTCACCTCATATAAATATATATTTTTTATCTATAGATGTTTCCTCTAAAATAAAATCCATTAAACGTTCTTTTACATTCCTTTTTGTTGCGTACCTATTTAAAGTTGACTGATTAATATTAAATGTTTCAAAAATCAATTCATAAATATTTGCTAATTCCTTGCCCTGATACATTATAAATAAGTCTTTTTCAATAAATAAATCTACTAATATTTTCTCTATTTTAGGGACATGAATTTTTTCTTGTAATTGAATTGGAGATTCAACAACTAAATTTTTGACAACTATATTGTTTTTTCCAGTTAATAAATAAGTGTCTATTTCATTTTTACTTGGGTTTAAAAAAACGTTACTTCTTGTTTCTTGAAGTAGTGAAAATACTGATTCCATTGCATCCTTATCAACTTCTACAATTACATTATCAGTTCTTGGTTGATGTACCATATAATTGTTCAACCAATTAGTTTCCCAAATACTAATATCGATATATGGAAACTGTTCTTTTATTTTGTTATACATCCTTTTTAAACTTAGATTTATAGGTGGAATAAAGTCTATTCTACTCTCCAACATATAAGTTCCTCTTTTAACACTTGTAATTATTCCTTCCTTCTTTAAATTGTAAATCCTCCATCTAAAAGTATTTTCATTTAAATCAGGCTCATAATTTAAATAAAAATGATATAACTCTCTACTTGTAAAAGGTCTGTTTAAAAAGTTTCTTTTCACTTCCGATATACGAAATTTATCGCTCACTTTTATCACCTCTTTCTATTTTACTAAAAAACAAACATTTGGGATTTAAATATCTGTATATCCGTTTGTTTGAACTTTCTATTTCCATTATACACCTAAAAATTTAAGTACTAAACCACACTATTATTTATTTTTTTAAAAACAAACATTTGGGATTTAAATATTTATATACCCATTTGTTTATTTTCTATAATATCAATAAAAGTTAGTATGACATATGATTTCTATGCCATCTTATATTTCTTAAAAAAATTAAAGGAAAAACAAACATTTGGATGTAAACTAAATAAATATCCGTTTGTTGGTTATTTAATAATATTATTAAAAGCTCTAAGAAGTTATATCCTTTAAAGAAACTATAAAAACCAAACAATCGGATTTTTTTCTTTAATATTTCCGTTTGTTTGTGTATATTATCTAATTTTTAATAACTAATAGTTGTTAATGAAAAGAGTGTGCGTTTTTGACTAAATATAATATAAATAATATAAAATGGGGTTTCATTCAAAAAAATAAAAAAGACAGGAATTTATACCTGTCATTTGAAACATTCTTTCAATTTATTTTACTAATTTATTTTGCCACTCTCTTCCTATAATCAATTCTACTCTTTGTTTTACCACTATTTGTGATACGGTTCCCCCCGATTAATCCGAAAAGCCCGATAAAGCTGCTCCACCAGCACCAATCGCATCAGCTGATGAGGAAACGTCATCTTTGAAAACGATAGTTTTTCATCGGCCCGCTTCAATACATCATCACTTAGCCCAAGTGATCCACCGATGATGAAGGCGACTTTGCTTTTGCCGTAGGTGGCGAGTTTGTCGAGGGTGTCGGCTAGTTCCTCGGAGGATTTCATTTTGCCCTGGATGGCGAGGGCGATGACGTGGTGGTCCGGGGAGATCTTGGAGAGGATGCGCTCGCCTTCTTTGTTTTTGACCTGCTGCATCTCGGAGTCGCTCAGGACTTCGGGGGCTTTTTCATCGGCGAGCTCGACGATGTCGATTTTGGCGTAGGCCCCGAGTCGTTTCGTGTATTCGGCGATTCCTTGCTTCAGGTATTTTTCTTTCAGTTTACCGACGGTGATGATGGTGATGTTCATGGTTTATCCACACTCTCTTTACAAACAGATTACAAACATATTATCCACAGAATTTATCCACATATCCACAAAACCCATCCATATGTCGTGGGGGAATATTAGTTCGCCACTACATATATTGCGTTATTCCCACAATATTCACAGGTTGTGGATAACTGTTTTTCCTTTGGAAGCTCTTCCAGTTTAGGCGCGACCTCATGCTCATCGACGGCGATGTCGAGTGCGAGTTCCACGTGTTCCAGGCAGCAGTTAATCATGCTGAATCGACTCCTTTTGCTATGTTTTTATACTTATCCACAGGTTATCATAACACGTAAAGAAAAAGCAGGAAAGGGATGCCCTCTTCCTGCTTTTACGTTATCCACATATTACAATTGTGATTCATCCGTTAATTTCATTGTGACTTCTTGAAGTTTTCCGTCGCGGTAGAATTTCACCTTCATGGAGTCGCCGACTTTTTTCTTCGTGTAAAGATGTTTCCGCAAGTCGACGGTACTTTCAATTTTCTCACCATCAAGCTCAACGATGACATCAAGCTCTTGCAGCTTTGCTTGGGCTGCTGGCGAGTTAGGCATAACCTGGCGAACCAACACGCCTGATTTCACATCTTTAGGAAGCTTCAATGTTTCTTGTTGGTGATACGATGATACTTCGCTCACATCTTGGAGCGTGATTCCCATTGAAGGACGTTTCACTTCTCCATGCTCTTCAAGATCTTCTATGATCGGTTGAGCAGAGTTGATTGGAATTGCAAGACCGATTCCTTCAACGGCGTCCTGGGCGATCTTCATGGAGTTGATTCCGACAAGCTGACCGGAAATATTGACGAGTGCTCCACCGCTGTTACCAGGGTTGATGGCCGCATCCGTCTGGATGACTTCCGTATTCCAGTCTTCAACGCCGTCCTGGTTGATATCAACCGGAATCGTACGGTTCACACCGGACACGATCCCTTGTGTCACAGAACCTGAGAACTGAAGGCCAAGGGGGTTACCGATGGCGATGACCGGTTCACCCTGTTTCAATTTATCAGAGTCACCGAATTTCGCAATGGCACTGTCTTTTACATTGCTGCCCTCGATTTCAATGACCGCAAGATCCGTCCACTGATCGGCACCGCGAGCATTAGCTTTTACTTTGGACCCATCTGAAAGGGTGACTTCAAGCTGATCGGCCCCTTCAATAACGTGGTTGTTCGTGACGATGAGGACCTTGTCCCCTTCACGCTTGTAGATGACACCGGAACCTGATCCCGCTTCCTGGGTTTGAGATCCGTCATTACCGGATTGACCCCAGAAGCTCTGAGACTGGATGTTGCTGATCCCGACAACAGAATCACCGGCTTTTTCAACGGCTTTCGTGACATCCGACGATACATCGACCGCCACATTCTCCGTTTTCGCACTATCCACCTTATTCTCAGTCGTCACGCCGTTCGCATTATTATTCGAACCGAACAAATCGGTCCCGGTCAACTGAGGTACCGCCACCAGCACTAAAAGCGCACCGACAATCACACCAATCAAACCCGAGAAGAAAATCCCGCCGCCTCCTCGTCTCCTTCTTTCCCTATTCTCCGAAGAGGGTCCCTGATCATAATATCCCATCTATTCTTCATCCTTTCTCCATTATTAGTCCATTCGTTAGTTTTTCTTTACTACCCTCATTATAGTCAGATTAAATTAGAAACTGATGAAAAAAAAGTAAGAAAACCATGATGATATAGAGGCAATTTTGTGAACATTCAAGGCGCAAAAACCCATCTTTTCAAATCCCCACACAACTAAAATGAAGGGAAGGAGGGTTGATGCTTGCCTCATCTATGCACTAACACCTCATATCAACCACTAGTGCAGTGCAGCGGAGGCCGACCGACTCCCGCGGAAACAGAGGAAAGGTCGAGACCCCGCAGGCACGAGGAGGCTCGACTTCCTCTCCGCAGGAAAGCGGTCGGCCGAAGCGGAACGAAACATCCCATCTCTCTTCCCCACCAATAAAACAGAAGAAAGGGGTATTGAGACGCACCCCTCTATGCACTAACTCCCATATCACGCAGTAGTGCAGTGCAGCGGAGGCCGACCGACTCCCGCGGAAACCAGAGGAAAGGTCGAGACCCCGCAGGCACGAGGAGGCTCGACTTCCTCTCCGCAGGAAAGCGGTCAGCCGAAGCGAAACGAAACGCCCCATCTTATCACTAAAAGCTAGCCAAGCTCAAAAATACAAAAAAGGATGAAGACCCGAAAGCCTCCACCCTTACTCTACCCCTTGCCAAACAAAGGATAAACCTTCCATCACACAGCTACAAGCGGCGTAGGAACCTTCGGATCCGTATCCAAAAGATCAAACTGCTCCCCAACAAGAATACCCTTCGTCTCCAACGTCTGCGAAACGCTCATCCTTGCCAGATCCTTCATATTATTATCCAAGCTCAAATGCGCCAAATAAAAATTCTTCGTCCGATCGCCAGCCACCTCGGCCATGGCAATCGCCGCATCTTCATTCGACACATGCCCCACATCGCTCAGGATGCGTCGCTTGATGTTCCACGGGTAACGCCCCATTCGGAGCATCCCCACATCATGATTGCTTTCGAACACATACGTATCGGCATTCGCAATGATACCCTTCATACGGTCGCTCACGTAGCCTGTATCCGTCATGAGGACAAGTTTCTTCTCGCCATGATGGAACACATAGAACATCGGCTCCGCTGCATCATGGGACACACCGAATGACTCGATGCTCATGCCGCCGAAATGCTTGGCCGTTTCCATGTCAAAGGTGAATTTCTGCTCGGTATCGATATTCCCCACGAGACCGTCCATGGCGTTCCACGTCTTCTGATTCGCATAGATGGGAAGCTTGTACTTCCGTGCAAGGACGCCGAGGCCCTTGATGTGATCGCTATGCTCATGGGTGACGAGGATGCCGGACAGGTCTTCGATCTTCCGTCCGATCTGGCTGAACAATCCTTCCATCTGCTTGCCGCTGAATCCGGCATCGACGAGGAAGGAGTGCTCTTCGTTCTCAACGAATATGGCATTTCCTGTACTGCCGGAAGCAAGTACACTAAAATGCATGCTCATGTTTCTCTCACTCCAATGGTTTGTCTTTATCTGTCGTGCTCGTCTCCAAAAATTGTCCTTCGAAGGCGTTCTGATAGTAATCCTCTGTCTCATCCCCATTCTTCACGACGAAATGCCATGTAGGGGCCAGCACCTGGGATTCCTCCCAAGGCACAAAGGTGGAGTAGCCGAGAACCGGCCGTTCCACAGTGCTGCCAGCAGGAATGCGCTGGGTGTTATAGAGGTTGCCGAATGCTGCAAACGGGGTGATGATCGGTTTTTGCTCGTCGCTCAGTTCCTTGATGCTGTCGAACATCGTCTGGGTGTACGAGACGATTTCATTGCTCTGATTGAGCTGGAACACGATCATCCCGTTCGTATTATTGTAGATCTTCCTATCCTTGTACGTCTGGAAATAGGTGATCGTTCCTTTTTCTTTATCAATATCCCAGTAGCTGTACTTGTCCCCATCGATCATGTTCACCTTCATGAACTCATTGAGTTCTTCGGGCTTGAATTTCTCACTGATCGGTAAAGGATCCTTCAATACTGAGTTTATCGTATTCTCGTTCATAATTCGAGCATCCTGATTTTTCAAGTCCTTCAGATCCTCTGATTTGAACTTCTTCGCCACCGCTTCAATATACGGTTCCCTCACGACTTCACTGGAGAGGTCCTTCGGATACTTGATATTCTCAGACTTCAGCTGTTCATCAATCGTCCACTGACCGAGGGTATCGAGGTTGCTTTCAGAGACCTTGCTGATAAACGTGGAGACCAGGAAGACGTTCAAGATGAGAAATACGACGATGAAGATCGTTTTCGTCTTACTCCAATCCATTCAAGACATCCTCCTTTTGCTCCGTATCCAGTCTGATCCAATTACCGTCGTACTTATAATACCAGGAAGGCTCAAAGTTCAGCTTCCGGCTATCCTCCGGGTTTCGGGTCATCTTGTATCCGACCACGATATCCTGCACGGAATCGAGATCGATGCTCTTCGCGTCCTGGAGCATCGTAATGACAGAGGCACCGCTTGGAAGCTGTTCTTTCGACACAGCGCTCGACGAGAAGTCGCTGGATGAGAAGTCCAGTGTGAAATAAGGGCGGCTATACTTATTGACCGAGTTGGTCCCCACCGTCTCCGTGATTTCCGCCATTCCCTGATCATTGAATACCGGAAGATTCTGGACGAAGAGTCGGTAGGTGACTTTGTTCTGATCCGGATTGATCGAGAAGAATTGGAAGTTCTTATCGGTCCAACCGCCGTGCTCATTGACGAAGCTCATGGTCTCCGTAAGCAGATGATAAGACGGCCACGGCTCGACTCTCTCCTCTGTGGGATACACGAAGGAGAGCGTGTTGTAATCTTTATTCACGGTCATCAGACTGTACACAGAGATATACGTGTCGACATTTCCGTTTGACGAGAGATTGATGCTCTTCCCATCGATAAACAGGGCATTCTTATAATCCTCTATGGAATCCAGGTCGGTGAAATACTGATAGCTGATGTATTCATCCTTCGCAAGCGGCAGATAGATCGTCCGGTCGTCCGTCAGCGCATATTCCATATACTCTGTATATTGAAGGGAGAGCTTTTTCAAATATCGACTGGCGAACGTGTTGACGCTGTTCTGGTCGACACGGGCTGTATAAACGCTGGTCGTCCCCTTTTTCGTTTCCTTTGGCAGGAAGAAAACGGCACTGGAATCAAGCCCCTTATCATTCAAATCGATGATGATACGTTCGAAATCGGCTCTCGGAACCGACGAGCTGTCCAGATTCAGGATCTGGCTGTAGACCGATAGAGGGACATTGTCAGGGAAGATGATTTCGATGCGATTTTCTCCCTTGGACACTTCCTTTAGATCTTGTTCGCTCAATTGCACCTGGGAAAAATCATAGACGTTCCACGTCCCGATGTCCTCCATGACCTTATCGATCTCTTTTTGATTCGACGTACCGAGGGTCTTATCGGCCTGGTGGTACAGAAGTTTGAACGGCTTGATCAACGAAGGCGCAAGCTCATCTTCCGGGCGCTTTTCCCCGACGGTCACTTTCACGGGGTTATCCTGATCCTCGATTGTTTCATAACGTGGTTGATACGTCCATAGACTGTAGGTCAGGAAGATGCTGATCGCCACCAGGACGGTCAGCAGTATGGATTTGAATTTTTCGTAGTTCATGACCAATCATCCTCTTGAAGAGCGTCATAAGGCAGGGTAAAGGTGATGGTCGTCCCTTTTCCTTCTACACTGTCCGCCCAGATATCGCCGCCATGCGCAGTGATCATTTCCTTCGCGATGGCAAGACCAAGGCCGGTTCCACCCATTTGACGGGTCCGCGCTTTATCGACGCGGTAGAACCGCTCGAAGATTTTACCGAGATTGTCTTTCGGAATCCCGAGCCCCTGGTCGGAAATGCTGATTTCAATGAACCCATTCTTCTCCTCGACGATGAACGTGATCGTTCCGCCTTCCGGAGAATACTTGAGCGCATTGGAAATGATATTATCCAAAACCTGCGTGATTTTATCCTGATCGATCTCGACGAACATCGCCTGATCGGGAAGGATCCGCACGAAGCGGACATCCTGATTCTTCGACATCTCGAAGCGATCGATGATCTTATGGAAGAACCCGATGAAGTCCATCCAGTCCCTGTTGAACCGGTAGTCCTTGCTGTCCATCTTCGACAGCTGCAGCAGGTCATTGACGAGACGGATCATCCGCTCGGTTTCATTCTGGGTGACATCAAGGAAACGCGGTGCGATATTCTCGTCCTGCCAGGCTCCTTCTGCAAGGGCCTCCAGGTAGCTTCGCATCGTCGTGAGCGGCGTCCGGAGCTCATGGGACACGTTCGCCACGAATTCACGGCGTTCCAGGTCGATCTTCTCCTGCTCCGTAATATCATGAAGCACGGTGATCAAGCCGTTCACGAAGCCCGTCTCCTTCTGGATGATGGAGAAATTCGCGCGCAGGATATACGGCTTTTCATTCGTACTGTAGTCCAGGATGATGGAGTCCTGGGTATTGGAAAGATCCTCGAAGCTATACTCTTCTTCGATCCCAAGAAGGGAAACGATTGGTTGAGACACCACCGTTTCACGTGAAACATTCAGCATGTTTGCTGCGGGATCGTTGATGAGGATGACCCGGCCTTTCCGGTCGGTGGCGATGACCCCGTCCGTCATATAGGAAAGGACGGAGGACAGCTTCCTTCGCTCCCCTTCTGTCGACGCCTGGGAGTCCTGAAGCCGTTTCGTCAGGTTATTGAAGGTGATGGCGAGCTGACCGATTTCATCATACCCGTACACCTTGACCTTCCGGGAGAAATTCCCCTTCGACATGGCCAGGGCCTGCTTCCGCATATCGGAAATCGGCCGCGTGATCGTCTGGGCCAGAAGCACCCCAAGGATCGCCGTGATGACAAGGGCGATGATCGTCCCCCTCGTGAAAATCGCATTGATCTCATTCATCTGATCATAGACCGTCTCGATCTGTCCGACGACGAACATTGCCCCGATCACTTCGTTATTGCTCTCGATCGGTTCCGTGAACACCCAAATCCGATCACCTGATTTTTTATCAAAATAAATGTCATTATGGTTGATACCGAGGGCAAGGGCCCGCTTGACTTCCTTTTCCCCGGCTGCCTGGCCGATGAGGTTCTGCTCATTCTGTCCAGACGTCCCGATGACCCGGCTCTTCGCGTTGATCACCCGGATCTCCGAGATATCGTTCGTCCTGCTGTCCCTCAGAATCCGGTTCAGATCGTCCTCAAGCTTCGGATCGGTATCGGTCCGGGTTTTGAGCATTTCTTCTTTCACCGTATACTGAAGGATCTCCACCCTGTTCTGGATGGAGGTCTTGAAGTTATTCACAAACCGTTCCTCAAGGGAGCGGACAAAGTACACCCCGATGATCTGCATGGCGAGCAGGATCAGGAGTACATAGATCATCACGAACTTAAGATGGATGGAACGGGTCAATCCGACTTTCTTCATCCGATTACTCCTGTTCTGGGTTTCTCAAGTAGTACCCGACACCCCGTCGCGTCACGATCCACGTCGGATGGCTCGGATTATCCTCGATCTTCTCGCGGAGCCTACGCACCGTCACATCGACCGTACGGACATCCCCGTAGTAGTCATAGCCCCACACCGTCTGCAAGAGATGCTCACGGGTCATGACTTGTCCGATATGCTTTGCAAGATAATGAAGCAGCTCGAACTCACGATGGGTCAGCTCAATGGTGTCTCCACGCTTCGACACGACATACGCATCGGGATGGATCGTGAGTGAACCGATCGTGATTTCATTATTCTCATCCTCTTCCACCTGGGCCGCACCCTGCTGGTGACGGCGAAGATTCGCCTTCACACGGGCGATCAGCTCGCGTGTACTGAACGGTTTGGTTACATAATCATCCGCACCAAGCTCAAGGCCGAGGACTTTGTCGATCTCTGAGTCCTTCGCCGTCAACATGATGATCGGCATCTCATATTTTTTCCGGATTTCACGGCACACTTCCATGCCGTCACGGTTTGGAAGCATAATATCAAGAAGCACAAGGTCCGGCTTGATTTCCTCTGCCATGCGCACGGCTTCATCCCCGTCATACGCACAGTGAACCTCATATCCTTCTTTTTTTAAATTGAACTGCAGTATATCAGCAATGGGTTTTTCATCGTCAACGACTAGAATTTTCTTATCCATATGAATTGATCTCCTTATTTAAACGAATTTGATTCAGGATACTCTCTTTAAATTTATCACTTTCTTCATATTAAATCACCTTTTACTCAGAAAACTCCTTCTTCCCAATATAACAAAGGGGACTGACATTGCAAAATGGATGTCAGTCCCCTCGTGATGAAATCTATTGATGAAGTACGTCCAATGGATTCAGCATCTTTCCGTCCTTATACACTTCGATGTGCAGGTGGATTCCGGTCGATTGCCCCGTATCCCCCATCACGCCGATCTTCTGGCCCTGCTCGACCTTCTGACCGGCCTTTACAGAGATGGAAGCCAAATGTCCGTAAATCGTCTTATAGCCATTCTGATGATCAATGACGATCTTGTTGCCGTAGCCGCCGTCATTCCATCCTGCCGACTCGACAACACCGTTATCCACGGTCTTGATCGTATGATCGGTCGGACGCGCGATATCGATTCCCTTATGGAATTTACCCCAGCGCTCACCCTGCTTGGAGGAGATGTATCCCCCGTTCGTCGGCCAGACGAAGTTTCCGTTCCCGCGGCCAGGGATCTCCTTTGTTCCTTTAAGGACGATATAGTCCACAGGCTTCTTCAGCGTTTCCTCATCCTTCACGTCCTTTGATTCAACCGCACCGTTCTCTTCGGTCACCTCATAGGTCACGGATTTCTCGCCTTCTTTACCGGCCTGCTCGACCTTTGTATCGCCCTTCGTCATGGACGCATCGTCTTTCACTTTCTTCTCATAGTCGATTGCTTCAAGCTTGTTGACTTCCTTCTTCACCACCATATGAAGAAATGGTTCAGATTCCTTGATCACAAGCTTCTCACCGACCTTCAGCGCCTCGTCAGCCTTCACGCCCTTGTTCAAGTCGAGGATGTCATCCATGGAGAGGTCATGCTCCTTGGCAATTTCCCCAAGGCTGTCGCCGCGCTCCACTTTGTAATCCTTCTCTTCGACTTTACCAGACTCAAGATCCTTCGCAGCCTCTTTCACCGAAACCACTTCATCCGGATCGACCTTCGCTTCCTTCGTCTCCACCTGCTCCTTGAACGAAAGATCCAAGATCCTGGACTCATTCTCCCCGAGCTCCGGCAGTGACTCGTCGTCCTTACGATTCTCGTAATCTTCCAGTTCTTTTTTCGACACGTGATTGAGTTTGAACGCCTTGAGCACGTCCTCGGCGTCCTTCTCATCCTTCACGTAGGCCACCGGCTCACCGTCCACCTCCACGGCATAGGCATTCGCCTCGACAGAAACCGAATTCTGGACGGTATTCAACACGTCCTGATCCTGTGATTCAATCGTAAATACATCTTCAGGTATGTATGTTACTTCTTTATTAAAATCAAGATCGATATCCTTATGTTCATCCATGGCTTTGGAAAGCTTCTTCTCAAGCACAGCATCCACTTCCGCTTTATCCGTCACGGCCCCGACATACTCAGAATCCATATATACATGATACACCGTCTTAAAGTCCTCAGCAGCAGAAGCACTCGACGCCGTAGTAAATGCTCCCAGCACAAGGGCAATCGCACCTGCTCTTTTCAGCGAGGGAAACGGTGATGATGGTAACCCCAATTTCATTGATTTTCCTCCTATTACAAGACATGCATGTCTATCGTAGTAGTCTTTCAATCACTCATACCAACCCAATTTACCATATTTCAACGAATTCCGGGCTGATGTATCATGATTGTAAAAAAACTGTATCAACGACTAGGACAATCGATTGATAGAAGAGCTGTGAAGCTTGTCATAGAGGGAACTGGGAATGTAAGGACATTGCAATAAACATGGGGAAACATGGGTAAAACGAGCGGGGAATATTACAGAGGGATGACAAAAAACATAATAAAAAAGTACTACGAGAGGCAACGTCGTCGCAGTACTTTTTATAAATGGCTCAGGACAGAATCGAACTGCCGACACATGGATTTTCAGTCCATTGCTCTACCAACTGAGCTACTGAGCCACAATATGAAAATGGCGGTCCGGACGGGACTCGAACCCGCGACCTCCTGCGTGACAGGCAGGCATTCTAACCAACTGAACTACCGGACCAACTTTTTTTCGCAATAGCGAAAATAAATCTACAACACATTCGTGACCCAACTCGACATAGGTGTTAAACATCCTACATCAAACGCCGAAACCTTTTAAATCCGGAAAATTTCGACAAATCACGAATAAAAATTTGCGACCCACATGGTGGATCGTCTATTTTTAAATCCCAATGAAGGAATGAAAAAATGACCCGTACGGGATTCGAACCCGTGTTACCGCCGTGAAAGGGCGGTGTCTTAACCGCTTGACCAACGGGCCACAAAAATAATGGTGAGCCATGAAGGATTCGAACCTTCGACCCTCTGATTAAAAGTCAGATGCTCTACCAACTGAGCTAATGGCTCTAAAAAAGGATATATATAAACACGATTCGGCCGTTTATATCTTACATCTATCAGGCCTCTTTCGTGACAACGAAATTAATATTATCACAGAGCAAAACACTCCTGCAATAGTTTTTTGTCTTTTTTCGTCGAAAATTATTTCTCGGGGAATAATTTAGAGGTTTATTTGCTCGGAAATGGTGTAGAACGTGCTTTTGTAGTGGCCGGATTTTGTTAGGTGGGGGTGGATTGGAGGAGGCGGTTTGCCAATGCAAGACAATCGATGAGAAGGAACTCTCTACACTGTTGATTCGTTATTGTATTACTGAGTAGCAGGAAATAATCTCGTACAGCCGTGAAATGGGCATCCTTGGCTTTAAAATCACACTTAATGCATCTCCAGAACTTATATATACGATCCATCGGTAGGAAAGAACATTGGGGACATTTGACTCCAGGATGAATATCATTTTTCTCCAAACCATACCTAAGTAAAATAGAAGTTTGATCCGGTATATGGTGCTTAAGTGTTTGCTTTGAGATTTTCTTTATGATCCGATGTGGGAGTGGATGGGTTTCGTAATAATTCATTAGTGTCTGAAGGTTTGATACGAGGGTCTGTGGACGGATGATGAGGTTATCGTCTTCGTAGTTTTCAGAGGTTAATACTGTATATGGATTACTCATAACAATGAAGCCGTGGATGGGTATCTCAGGGTATCCATTGTTTTTTAACCAGCTTCTATATTGTGATATTTGCTTCTGAAGTTGCAACACAGGGTCCGGAAAAGCCTTTTGCTCACCATTTTTGGTT
This sequence comes from Rossellomorea marisflavi, assembly GCF_009806575.1. Classification (NCBI taxonomy): domain Bacteria; kingdom Bacillati; phylum Bacillota; class Bacilli; order Caryophanales; family Bacillaceae; genus Rossellomorea; species Rossellomorea marisflavi. Next base: position 4,381,132 of record NZ_CP047095.1, read on the forward strand.
TGGACTACTTGATTAAATTTCCCGTCAAACGTTAGGTGACCGGACATATTCTTCACTTCTACTATTGCGACAAAACAATGCGAAATGATAAGAAGATCGAGTTGAAAAAAATGCGTACCATTAAATAGCCGAACGTCATGTAAAATATAGTATTGGTCATTAGGTAAGAATGAAAGGTAGTATTCTAAGGATTTTTCCCCATTGTAACCCGACATGAACTTCCTAAGATCAGATTGAATGAGGGGGAGCTTTCCACTAGACTCTGTCACTCTTTCTGAAAGGGCTTGTAACTTTTGGATGGTTAAAGAGGGTTTTAGTTCTTTGACCTTCATTGCATCACTCCTATTTCATTATTGTAAAGATTATTTTCGACTCATAACGGCAAAATCCTTCCTTATAAATTTTTCTTTTTTTGAGAGGTGAAATTTACTTTCAACTCTGGCAGATTTACTTTCAACAAGAGAAGATTTACTTTTAACTTTCAAACAAATACTTTCAACTTTAAAATTCAGCTAAAATTTTTAATCAACTCTCTTCATTTACTTTCAACTTTGAACCCTTTCTTTCAACATGGCTCCCATGTTATCAACTCCACCCACATCGACCACCTCTGCCCAACTCCACTCGTACCGCCCCCAACCAATCCAATCAAAAAAAGACCCAACCCCAAAGGGCCAGGTCCATCCATCAATCAAACCAATCTTATCGTACACTCCACACGCTGCGAACCACGTTCGTCTGTGAACGATCCGGTCCGACAGAGAAGATGGATAGCGGGATACCTGTGAGCTGTGAGACGCGCTCGAGGTAGTGGCGTGCGTTGTCTGGAAGGTCTGTGAGCGTCTTGCAGCCGGTGATGTCTTCGGTCCAGCCTGGAAGCTCTTCGTAGACAGGCTCGCACTCGGCAAGGATGTTGAGGTTTGCCGGGAACTCTTCCATGATTTCGCCTTTGTATTTGTAGGCGACACAAATTTTCAATGTTTCGATGCCGGTTAGGACGTCGATGGAGTTCAGTGATAGGTCAGTCAATCCGCTGACGCGGCGTGCGTGACGGACGACGACGCTGTCGAACCAGCCGACACGGCGGGCGCGGCCGGTGGTTGTGCCGTATTCGCGGCCGACTTCACGGATTTGGTCACCGATTTCGTCTGTCAGTTCAGTCGGGAACGGGCCATCTCCTACGCGGGTCGTGTACGCTTTGGATACACCGACAACGTGGTTGATCTTCGTTGGGCCGACACCTGAACCGATGGTCACGCCACCAGCTACCGGGTTGGATGATGTAACGAACGGGTATGTACCCTGGTCGATATCGAGCATGACACCTTGTGCTCCTTCGAATAGGACGCGGCGTCCGTTGTCGATGGCGTCGTTCAGAACGACGGATGTATCGACGACGTAATGCTTGATTTGTTGACCGTACTCATAGTACTCGTCAAGGATATCTTCGATCTTGAAGCCTTCTGTTTCGTAGAAACGCTCTAGGAGACGGTTCTTTTCTTCAAGGTTGCGTTCAAGCTTTTCTTCGAATGACTTGCGGTCAAGAAGGTCGGCGATACGGATTCCGATACGGGCAGCTTTATCCATGTAAGCAGGGCCGATTCCTTTTTTCGTTGTACCGATCTTATTGGCACCTTTACGCTCTTCTTCCACTTCATCAAGCTTCAAGTGGTATGGAAGGATGACGTGGGCGCGGTTGCTGATGCGCAGGCTGTCTGTTTTCACATCACGGTCGTGAAGGTATTTCAATTCTTGTACGAGTGCCTTCGGATCCACGACCATACCGTTTCCGATGACGGAGATTTTTTCATTATAGAAGATTCCAGATGGGATCAAGTGTAATTTGTAAGTTTCGCCATCGAATTTGATGGTGTGTCCGGCGTTGTTTCCGCCTTGATATCGTGCGATTACTTCTGCATGTTCAGAAAGGAAATCAGTGATCTTTCCTTTTCCTTCGTCTCCCCATTGTGTTCCAACAACTACTACTGAAGACATGTGAGCACCTCCGACGGGAATCGTGATTCCCCTTTTTTCAAACAAGCTTATTTTATCAACTCACTGGAAGAAAGTCAACGAAAACACGAACATTTAATAATAAACACAATGAATACGTTCGTGAAAAATGATGAATCTTTTCTCCTCACTACACCGGTGCTATGGTAAAATTATCTTATGTTTTGTCTATTACATAAAGGTGGAGTGGTCCTATGATCAAACGATTTTTCTCGTATTACCGTCCCCATCGACGGCTTTTTTATATTGATTTTTTCTGTGCCGTACTCGTCGGAGTCTTGGAACTTGGATTCCCCATGGCCGTATCGTGGTTCATTGATACGCTCCTTCCAGAGGGGAATTGGAGCACGATCGTATCGGTGAGCATCGGCCTCTTGCTTCTTTACCTGATCAGCTCGTCTATGCAGTTCGTCGTGAACTACTGGGGGCATAAGCTCGGCATCAACATCGAGACGGACATGAGGCGGGAGCTGTTCCATCACGTGCAGCGCCAGTCGTTCCGCTTCTTCGATAATACAAAGACCGGGCATATCATGAGCCGGGTGACCAATGACCTCATGGATATCGGGGAGCTTGCCCATCACGGACCGGAGGACTTGTTCATTGCCGTCATGACGTTCGTCGGCGCGTTCTGGATCATGCTGACGATCAATGTGAAGCTTGCCCTCGTCGCAATCATCATCGTGCCGTTCCTCATCTGGCTCATTTCGTATTCCAACATCAAGATGAACAAGGCGTGGACGAAGATGTACGGAAATATTGCAGACGTCAACAGCCGCGTGGAAGATAGCGTATCAGGCTCCCGTGTCGTGCAATCGTTCACGAACGAGTCCTATGAAATGGAACGCTTCAACAAGAACAACCTGTTCTTCCGTAAATCAAAACTGAAGGCATACAAAGTGATGAGCGTGAACCTATCCGGAATCTACATCACCACAAGGCTCATGACGCTGGTCATCCTCGTGTACGGGGCATGGCTCACATTCAGCGGCGCCCTTTCTTATGGGGAGCTTGTTGCCTTTATCCTGTATATCAACGTACTGTTCAAACCGATTGATAAGATTTCTGCCCTCCTGGAGCTCTATCCGAAAGGGATGGCGGGCTTCAAGCGCTTCACGGAGCTCATGGATCAGGAGCCGGATATCGAAGACCGTCCGAATGCGGTGGAAGTGGAGAGTCTTGAAGGGCGCATCACCTTCCGCGACGTGACGTTCGGATATGAAGCGGAACGTCCGATTCTGAACGACCTCTCCTTCACGATCCAACCGGGACAGACGGTGGCATTCGTCGGACCATCCGGTGCCGGAAAAACGACGATCTGCTCCCTCATCCCGCGCTTCTATGATGTACAGGACGGGGCAATCACCATCGACAGCATCGATGTCCGCAACATGACGAAGGCGTCACTCCGGTCCCAGATCGGGATCGTGCAGCAGGATGTCTTCCTGTTTGCCGGTACGCTGCGTGAAAACATCGCCTACGGACGTCTCGGAGCGACACAGGAAGAGATCGAGGAGGCGGCCAGACGCGCCCATCTGACGGATCTCATCGCTTCCCTGCCTGACGGGTATGACACCGAGATCGGGGAGCGTGGACTCAAGCTCTCCGGTGGGCAGAAGCAGCGCCTGTCCATTGCGAGGATGTTCCTCAAGAACCCTCGCATCCTCATCCTTGATGAAGCGACGTCGGCCCTTGATACCGAGACAGAAGCGATCATCCAGGATGCCTTGAACGACCTTGCGAAGGACCGTACCACCCTGGTCATCGCCCACAGGCTCGCCACGATCCGCAAAGCCGACCGGATCCTCGTCGTCACAGAAGATGGCATTGCTGAAGACGGGACCCACGAAGAGCTCCTCTCGGACGCAGGAGGAATCTTCACGAGGCTCCATTCTCATCAGAATGCGACGATCGGTTCGTAATAAAAATAGAAAGGAGGAAGCCGTGTGTGGCTTCCTCCTTTTTGCCGTTTGATAGATGGTTGGTTGTGAATTTGAGTCGGGTCGATTGATGTCTATTTGCGACTTTTTCCTGTTACGAGTGAAAGGTATGGGATACTTGGAAAACAGGGTGATTTATCAGCGAGATACTGGATGTGATTTTCCAGTTGTACCTCCACCGACAAATTCCGACTTATTTCGCAGGCTATTTTAGAGAGTTTGGACCTTATTGGGGACGCACTGGTCCGAGAGTAGTGGATTTACTTGCGACTTTCAAAAAAATAGTTGTGACTTTTTGAATTTTATTTGTGAAACCAAACATTTTATTTGCTAACGGCGATCCTGCTCGAATTTTCATTTGCGGGTGCGGCACGGTACATACGAAAGACCTTCCTTATTTGCGAATCCCGCCGCCATGCTCCCATTCAAACCAACTGCTCTAATCTCTGCCTGAACCTTCTCTCAACACTCAAACTCCATATCCAAAGCGAACCTCTTGCCATGCCACAAACGCACACTCTGACCCTCTGCTTAGCATCTACTCTTACGATATCCACTTTCCCTCCGTAAACACCCCGCCCCTGCATACCTTGCACCTCCTACAAACGATCCCACCCCAATTTCAACCGATCACAAAAAAAGAGACCCGGCCAAAACCGGATCTCTTCCTCTACGCTGGAGCATCATCAAATCGACGCTCCAGATTCACGAATTTATTGTATTCTTTCACGAACGCCAGTGAGACGGCGCCAACGGGACCGTTACGCTGTTTGGCGATGATGATTTCGATGATGTTCTTGTTCTCTGATTCTTTGTCGTAGTAGTCTTCGCGGTACAGGAAGGCGACGATGTCGGCATCCTGCTCGATGCTTCCGGATTCACGGATGTCGGACATCATCGGGCGTTTGTCCTGGCGCTGCTCGACTCCACGGGAGAGCTGGGAGAGGGCGATGACCGGTACCTGGAGCTCACGGGCGAGTCCTTTGAGGGCACGGGAGATTTCCGATACTTCCTGCTGGCGGTTTTCGCCGGCGCGGCCGCTTCCCTGGATGAGCTGGAGGTAGTCGATCATGATCATGCCGAGTCCCTGGTCCTGAGCGAGACGGCGGCATTTGGAGCGGATTTCCCCGACTTTGATCCCCGGGGTATCATCGATGAAGATCCCGGCGTTTGAGAGGCTTCCCATGGCCATGGTGAGCTTCCGCCAGTCTTCGTCACTCAGGTCACCTGTACGGAGGTTCTGGGCGTTGATGTTCCCCTCTGCACAGAGCATACGCATGACGAGCTGTTCTGCCCCCATCTCGAGGCTGAAGATCGCGACGTTTTCACGGGCCTTGACGGCGACGTTCTGGGCGATATTCAGGGCGAAGGCGGTCTTACCCATGGAAGGACGGGCTCCTACGATGATGAGATCATTCCGCTGGAATCCGGCGGTCATGTGATCAAGGTCGGCGAAGCCTGTCGGGATCCCCGTGACGTCCCCTTTACGGTTGGTCAGGATCTCGATGTTGTCATAGGTACGGACAAGGACGTCCTTGATGTTATGGAAGGCTCCGGCGTTTTTCCGCTGGGCGACTTCCATGATGTTTTTCTCGGCTTCACCCAAAAGGGCATCGACTTCATCTTCGCGGGCATAGCCGTCTGAAGCGATGTCGGTGGCGGTGCGGATCAGTCTACGGAGAAGCGACTTCTCTTCGACGATCTTGGCATAATATTCGATGTTGGCTGCCGTCGGGACGGAGCCAGCCAATTCACTCAGGTAGGCGACGCCGCCCACATCTTCGAGTTCCTTGGCGGCAGCGAGTTCTTCCGTGACCGTGATCAGGTCGACGGCTTTCCCTCCGTCACCGAGCTTCAGCATCACATTGTAGATCTTTTGATGGGAATGACGATAGAAGTCCTCCGGTATGAGGATCTCCGATGTGGTCGTCAGAGCACTTGGCTCCAGGAATACCGCACCTAGAACGGCCTGTTCGGCTTCGATGTTCTGAGGCGGGATCCGGTCCTGAAACATTTCGTTCATTGTATATGACCTCCTGCACGAGGAATTCTTGGTTTCCACTATAGGCTGATGATTGAGGCATGTATCGTTTACGGAAAAAAAGTGACCTGGACCGAATCCAAATCACCTTTTTTCATTCTAGTACTATTTTAACATGTTTTCGTTGGAAATGAAGATGTCAATCTCTTACTCTTCTGTGACGTGGACCTTAAGGGTAGCTGACACTTCAGTATGGAGCTTGACCGGTACGTTTGTGAAGCCGAGTGCGCGGATCGCGTCGTTCATCTCGATTTTGCGCTTGTCAACTTTAATGTCATGCTGCTTTTTAAGGGCATCGGCAATCTGCTTGCTCGTGATGGAACCGAACAAACGGCCGCCTTCACCGGATTTCGCTTTCAGTTCGACCTGAAGCTCTTCCATGGCTGCCTTCAGCTTTTTCGCTTCTTCCAGTTCTTCCTGTGCGATTTGCTTTTCTTTGTTCTTTTGACCCTCAAGCTGGCTGATGTTGGCGTTGCTTGCTTCTACAGCCAGGCCTTTTTTGAGAAGGAAGTTATGTGCGTAGCCATCAGCCACGTTTTTCACTTCGCCTTTTTTACCTTTACCTTTTACGTCTTTCAAGAAAATGACTTTCATAGTTCTCTTCTCCCTTCGAAATAATCATCTAGTGCTTCTTTCAGAAGTTTTTCGGCTTCATGGACCGTTTTATGTTTCAGCTGGGTGGCGGCATTGCTCAAATGACCTCCGCCTTCAAGATTCTCCATGATGATCTGGACGTTTACATCACCAAGGGATCTGGCACTGATGCCCACCGTATCCTCATCCCGCTTCGAGATGACAAAGGAGGCGATGACACCGTCCATGGTCAGGAGCGTGTCGGCTGCCTGGGCGATGAGGACGGGATCGGAAACGACCTCGTCCGGCGCATGGGCAATAGCGACGCCGTCCCGGTAGAACTCCACGGTTTCGATGAGGCGGGCCCGTTTGATGTACGTGGCCACGTCCTCCTTGAGGAACTTCTGGACAAGGACCGTATCGGCGCCCTGTGCCCGCAAATACGAGGCGGCATCAAACGTCCGGGACCCGGTACGGAGGGTGAAGCTTTTCGTATCGACAATGATACCTGCGAGAAGCGATGTCGCTTCCAGCATGGAGATTTTCTCGTGCTTCGGTTGGTACTCCAAAAGCTCGGTGACAAGCTCAGCAGTCGAGGAAGCATATGGTTCCATATACACCAAGAGCGGATTTTGTATGAAGTCCTCACCCCGTCTGTGATGGTCGATGACGACAACCTTGTCCACCTTGTTCAGGAGGCGCTCCTCGATGACAAGGGAAGGCTTATGCGTATCGACTACGACGAGTAGCGTATCATCCGTCGCCATCTCAAGCGCTTCTTCAGGCGTGATGAAACGGCTGTGAAGATCGGTATTTCCTTTGATTTCCTTCATAAGGCGCTTGACGCTGTTGTCGATTTCGTTGAAGTTCAGCACCACATACCCGTCGCGCTGATTCATCTGGGCCACCTTGCGGATCCCGATGGCTGCTCCGATCGCGTCCATATCGGGATGTTTATGCCCCATGATGAGGACCTTGTCGCTTTCTACCATGATTTCCTTCAGGGCATGGGAGATGACGCGGGCACGGACACGGGTCCGTTTTTCCATCGGGTTCGTTTTCCCGCCGTAGAACTTGACCTTCCCGTTCGTCTGCTTGATGGCGACCTGATCTCCTCCGCGCCCGAGGGCAAGATCAAGGCTAGACTGGGCGAGCGTGCCGAGTTCCGGCAGGGATGAAACGCCGGTCCCTACCCCGATACTCAAGGTGAGGGGGACGTTATGCTTGGATGTGGAATCGCGGACATCATCGAGGATCCCGAATTTTTCTTTTTCAAGAATCTGAAGGACTTTATCGTTGATGACGGCGATGAAGCGCTCGGACGATGTCCTCTTAAGGAAGACACCGTATTCCTGCGCCCATTTATTGAGGTTGGATGTCACCAGGCTGTTGAGGCTGCTCCGGGTCTGATCATCCATCCCCTGGGTGAGCTCGTCATAGTTGTCCAGGTAGATGATGGCGATATTCGTTCGTTCTTCATGATACTGCTTCTCGATCTCCTTCTGTTCCGTTACATCGAAGAAGTACAGCAATCGTTCTTTCAGTTTTAACACAACATGATATTTCCGTTCATTGATCGTCACGATTTCCGAGTCTACCTCTTGCTTGATCAAGGGGACAAGTGAGTCCGCCACATCATAAAGGGATCTTCCGACGACGGTATCCTCATTGAAACAAGAAGCGAGGAATGGATTGGTCCATTCTATGTAGTACTCGTCATTGATCAGCATGATTCCGATCGGCATCTCCATCAGCGCTTCTTCTCCGACGCGCTTGACCCTGTAGGACAAGGTGGAGATGTACTCTTCCGTCTCATCGTGGGACCTTCCTTCGAAATAGAAGGCAAGGAAGAAGACAAGTCCGAATACGAGGAGCCCCGCAAACGCAAGGATCCAGTTATAAAACACGATCGCTACCAGTAAGAGAAGCGTTAATACAGCAAGACCGTACAGTGGGTAGCGGATCATTCGCTTATTGAAATAAGAAGGCATACTGTCAGCTCCTGCAACAAATTTTTTCTATGACTTATTCTTTAAGCGTTCTCTGAGGTCGAATCCTAAGTCAATTATACCTAAAATCCGGACGAGAGAAAGGAGTGGGATTGAAATAATGGTCACAACTGCCATTAAACCTTTCGACCAATTTTTCATGTGGCCGAAGAAATATAGGAACGAAAGCCCTTGAATGGTGAACAGCATCCCAAGGATGATCTGTACATTGATGATCGCGCTGAATGTAAACGATCCGCTCTCAGGCTGAATGACCAATGATAGCACAAACAATAGGATGTAGTACCACAGGATGCTCTTTGGGAACTTCCATTCCCGGAACCGAAGGAAAGATGGGACATTCCTTCCAAGGCGCTTCATGAGCGGGAAGCTGATCGCCAGGATGAGGAACGTGTATAGCGCAGCCCCGATTGCAAATGCGGCTGGCGTGGTCACGTTCATCAATTTCAGCACGTTATCCATCTGCTCCAGCTTTTTCTCATCAGGCTGGATGAAACCAAGATCGGTCATCGCTGCATAATTCTGATGCGCCACAGTCTTCGCCATGTCCAGGCTCTCCTTGATGACATTCATCCCAAGCAGTTTAATGGAGATTACATAAGCGACTACGGCATTGATGGTGGTGACCAAGGTTCCGAGTAAAAGGATGTGGGTTTTCTGTATATCCGATTTTATCGCCCAGCCAATAGCCGTCCCGAGGGAAGCGCCCAGGACACCGAAGCCCAATCCAGGTAAACCGCCGAAAAGGAATGAAATCCCAATGCCTACAAGCGACATCACCACCGCATCACGATGGGCGAATTTTTGACTGTAGAGCATGAAAGGGAGCGGTAGGAAGAGCAAACCTACTATGGATATAACAGGTGTATATAACGTAAACAATAGAAACACAGTAAAGATGGCCACCGATATGGCGCCTTCTGTGATGATGCGGGCATTTTTCACTTCATTACTCTCCTCGCGAAATACATACAATAGTATCATCATATCAATTTTGGAAGGGAATTTCATCTTATGGACTCTTCAGTCATTTCCCCTCTAAATAGGATGCGTATAAACCCGGGCTTTGAAACGTTTTAAGATGACAAACAAAACAGCCGGTCCATGGGAGCATCCACACGGTCCGGCCGACATCGTTTATTCTGATTGGGCGATCTTGAAGCGGTCGATGGCCGCCTGGAGTTCCTGGCTCAGGTCGGTGAGCTGTTCAGCTGCCGCCGTGATGGACTGGACGGCCTTCAGTTGCTCATCTGTTGACGCATTCATCTCTTCACATGACGCAGCCGTTTCTTCTGCAGCCTCTGCCATGGCCTTGATGACGGTGAATACCTGGTCTTTATCGCCATTGATCCCTTCGATCCCCTCATGCATATGTCCGATTTCTTCATTGATTTTCCTCATGACCGCTGCATTCCGGTCAAACACCTCATGGGTTTCATTCAACACGCCAAGCTGAGCATCGAACGTGTCTTTAGTCAGGTTCATTTCTTCCACTGCCTGGTCGGAACCCGCCTGGATATCCTTGATCGTGCGCTTCACGCTCTCCGTCGCCTGGACGGATTGGTCCGCCAGCTTCCGTACTTCTTCTGCCACGACGGCGAATCCTTTCCCGTGCTCTCCTGCACGGGCAGCTTCAATGCTTGCATTAAGGGCAAGAAGATTGGTCTGGGAGGAAATATCTGTGATGGTCGCCATCACGTTTTCGATATTCTTCACATGCTCCCCGAACCCGAGAATCACCTGTTGCATCGAGTCCATATACTGCTGGGACGTATCATACGCCCCGCGAAGCTTGGAGATTTGATTCATTCCCTGTTCATTCCGCTCGCCCACTTCAATGGCAAGCTCCGACATTTTATAGGACTGTTCGTAGATGTGGTCGATGCTTTCCCCGAGGCTTTCGCTACCACTTTGGGCGCGCTCCGAATCAGAAGCCGTTTCAGAGGCGGTCCTGGCGATACTCGAAATGGCAGAGGCCATCTCTTCACTTGACGCATGTGTCTCCTCAGAAACGGCACTGAGCCCTTCTGCAGCCTGTCTCACATTGAGGAAGGCATCCTGAACAGTCTGAAGCGTCATGGAGATCGACTCGATCATTTGATTGAAATCGTCGGCCAGACGACCTGTTTCATCCTTCGCTTTTACATCGGAGCGCTTTGTCAGATCCCCCCGTGCTACATGCTTCACCGTTGCCTGAAGTGATTTCAGCGGGCGGGTCATCTTTCTCGAGACGATGGCGATTGCCACGAGGAGGACAGCTAGGGTTATGAGGCCCGTTACAAGGAGCTGCCGTTCAATATCTTTCGCACTGCCTATGATGTTATCCATGGAATAGACGGCGCCTGTCTTCCAGCCTGTACCGGGGATCGTATCATAAATCATGACTTTTCGTTCTCCTTCAAGTGTGTAGTGGATGATTCCGCTCTCATCCGTGGAATCAAGCATCTTTTTGATGAATGTAAAGGATGATAGATTCTCACCGCGCCTAGTAGGATGGACGATGGCGGTTCCATTCTCCCCGATCAGCACGGCATCCCCACCATACCCTAACTCCATGGAAGAGATACGTTCCGTCAGCTTCGATAGATTGATATCGACACCAATGACACCGACGAGTTTGTTATCCACCAGAATGGCCTTGGAAGCCGTGATGATGTCCTGATTGGTCGCCGTATCCACATAGGGGTCACTCCAATTCACATCGTTCTGTGAAGCGGCAGCGGCCTTGAACCAATCCCTTCCGGTGGGATCGAACCCTTCCGGCAATTCAGCCTCGGGAACGATGAAGAGATTCTTGTTCGGGGAAGCGATATAAATAGAAGTCGCTTCATCATACAGATCAATATAATTATCAAAGTCCTCCTGTACCCCTTGAGTAAGCTCTTCTTCCGATTTTCCGTTCTTATTCCCCGTCATCTTGAAGGCTTCATATTCCAGCAGCCCTTTCGACTTTGAGTACTGAATGAGGCTCTTCTCGAACTGGCCGAGGAAGAGTTCGACGGAATCACCCATTTCACCCGCCACGGTTGTCGACTGCCTGATCACCTCATCCTCCGTCTTCGACCGGGTTTGCCACGAAGTAATCGCAAAAATGACTGTCAACGATAAAATGAATAACGTCGAAAATACCCCTGTTAACTTTGTTCGAATCGAAAGGCCCCTCTTTTTCTTTTTCACCAAAACTCACTCCAGACACTGCTTAGTATTGGTTGTATCGGCAGAATAGGGGAGAGGTTGAGTCTTTTTTACTAAAAATATGGAATTTTCTAATATTTACGAAGGATATTGGTATGATAGAGGAAAAGGGAGGCGGTGTCATGAATCCAATTGAAACGACATGTTTCACCATCCACTTGCTCTGCGAAGGCGTTTACGGAGTGATTGCCAAACCTGGGCAGGGTGCATGGAGCAACGCAGGGATCATAGATTTGGGAGGAACCACCCTTATCTTCGACACCATGTCCACACCATCGGCAGGATACGAACTTCGCAAACAGGCAGAACGGCTGACAGGGAATACGAAAATGGAGGTTATTAATAGTCATTTCCACGGTGACCATGTCTTCGGAAATCAAGCATTTGAAGGGTTTCCAATCTATTCTACTGCCATAACGAAGCATTGGATCAAAGAAAAGAACGATGTGAAGGACCTTGAATTGGAACGAGAAGGAATGGAAGCCTATCTAAAAGCTACGGAACAACGTATAGCGAAGGAGTCCGATCCCGTAATGATCGAGAGTCTTACGCTACAAATGGAGGAAATGACGCATATCCTTCGCGACCTCTCACGCTTGAAACTCTTCTTACCTGATAGGATTTTCGATAACGAGCATGTATTCATAGGTCCTCATAGAGAAGCGATCCTTCGTTGCCCGGGTGGTGGCCACTCACCGAGTGATTCCTATCTGTACCTTCCACAAGATTCTATCTTATTTGCAGGAGACCTGATAACCCGCAAGTTGCACGTACCCATCTTTGATCCAGTTTCATATCTTGCCTTGATCAAAGAGATTGGAGGTTTGAATGCGGAGACCTATATACCAGGACACGGTGGTTCAGGAGGGAAGGAGTTGGTGCATTCGATGGAAGCTTATTTGAACATGCTCCTCGAGAAAGCACAGAGGGCAAACGATGAGGGAATCTCAATGGAGACATTCATAAAAGACTTTGTGCTCTCTCCTGAATATACGAAATGGCTCGGCATCCATGGCATTGAAGGCAATCTGCGCAAGATGTATGAGTACATCTCCAACCTTTGAAGAAGCTTTTGATGGGAGGAATGTAGAGGGCTCTAGGTTTCTTACGCAATCCGTTCATCGCACAAAAAAAGACATCCTCCAAAAGAAGGATGTCTCTCTTATTTATTCTCCGCTTACGTATGGAAGCAATGCCATTGTACGCGCACGTTTGATTGCACGAGTCAATTTACGTTGGTACTTAGCGTTTGTTCCAGTTACGCGACGTGGAAGAATTTTTCCACGTTCAGAGATGAATTTTTTAAGAAGTTCCACATCTTTGAAATCGATGTGAGTAATTCCGTTTGCTGTGAAGTAGCATACCTTACGGCGTCTACGTCCACCTCTACGTCCTCCTGCCATGTTTTTCGCCTCCTATCCTGTTAAAAGTCGGTATCGTTCGCTCTTAGAATGGCAGATCGTCATCGGAAATGTCGATCGGCTGACCGTCATTTGCGAATGGATCTTCATCTACGCGAGTGTAGTTATTGTTGTTGTTGCGCTGTTGTTGATTCTGATTCTGGCCGAATGAGTTACCACCTTGGTTACCCTGTTGGTAACCACCACCGCCGCCAGAATAGCTTGGGCTTCCGCCGCGATCTCCACCTTGATTCGCACTGCGAGGCTCAAGGAATTGAACGCTTTCGGCCACGACTTCCGTCATGAACACGCGTCGTCCATCCTGACCTTCGAAGTTACGAGTCTGGATTCGACCGTCAACGCCGGCCAGGCTTCCTTTCTTAAGGAAGTTCGCTACGTTTTCGGCAGGTCGGCGCCAAACAACACAGTTAATAAAATCTGCTTCCCGTTCACCTGATTGATTCGTAAAAGAACGATTCACTGCCAGGGTGAATGAGGCAACAGCCACTCCACTTGGAGTATATTTTAGTTCAGGGTCTTTGGTTAATCGGCCCACTAATACAACTCGGTTCATCATCAGAATCAACCCCTTCCTTCTATTGCTAGAAGTGTATATCTATGAAACGTTCGAATTATTGTTCGTCTTTTACAACGATATGACGGATAATGTCGTCACTGATCTTAGCCAAACGATCGAACTCGTTTACAGCTTCAGAGCCAGCGTTGATTTTTACCAATTGGTAGAAACCATCACGGAAATCATTGATTTCGTACGCTAAACGACGTTTACCCCAATCTTTTGACTCGATGATCTCCGCACCGTTAGTAGTCAATACGTTATCAAAACGCTCAACAACTGATTTCTTTGACTCTTCGTCAATGTTCGGGCGGACGATGTACATAACTTCGTACTTTTTCATCTGAATGTCACCTCCTCGTGGTCTATGCGGTCCTTTCTTTACGAAAGAACAAGGAGCAATGCGTTCATTACTCACGAATTAAAATTATATCATAGGGATTGTCCAATTGCAATAAGCTGGGGGAAAAAGACAGATTCGCCCGTAACATGCAGAAGCCTTTATCTGCACACCAAAAAGCCCGAATGCAGATTCGGGGCTGAGTGATCTTATTATACGTTAAAGCGGAAGTGGATGATGTCTCCATCTTTCACCAAATACTCTTTTCCTTCAAGGCGGACTTTTCCTGCTTCCTTGGCTGCATTCATTGTACCAGCAGCAACGAGGTCGTCATAGGAAACCGTTTCGGCACGGATGAACCCGCGCTCAAAGTCGGTGTGGATGACACCGGCACATTGAGGAGCCTTCATGCCTTCACGGAATGTCCATGCACGGACTTCCTGTACACCTGCCGTGAAGTAAGTGGCAAGGCCAAGAAGGGAGTAGGTCGCGCGGATCAGCTGATCGAGTCCTGATTCTTCAATGCCAAGCTCCTGAAGGAACATCGCTTTCTCTTCATCATCAAGCTCGGCGATTTCTGATTCAATCTTCGCGCAGACGACGATGACTTCCGCATTGTCTTCGCTCGCGAATTCGCGAACCTTTTGCACGTATTCATTGTCTTCAGTATCAGCAATCTCGTCTTCGCTGACGTTTGCCACATAAAGAACAGGTTTAGACGTCAACAAGTGAAGCTGCTTCACGTATTTTGCCTGTTCTTCGTTGAATTCAGCCGTACGGGCAGGCTGCTCGTTTTCAAGGACTTCTTTCAGCTTGGAAAGGATTTCGAATTCAAAGACTGCTTCCTTGTCCTTTTGTTTCGCCATTTTTTGCACCTTCACGAGACGCTTGTCCACGGTTTCAAGGTCGGCAAGGATCAACTCAAGGTTGATGACCTCGATATCCGCGATCGGATCCACTTTTCCGGCTACGTGCGTGATGTTGTCATCGGCGAAGCAACGGACAACCTGACAGATGGCGTCAACCTGACGGATGTGAGAAAGAAATTTATTCCCGAGTCCTTCCCCTTTGCTCGCACCTTTCACGATTCCTGCAATATCGGTGAATTCGAATGCGGTCGGAACCGTCTTCTTCGGATTCACAAGCTCCGTCAATTTATCCAGACGATGATCGGGTACTTCTACGATCCCCACGTTCGGATCGATGGTACAGAACGGGTAGTTCGCAGATTCCGCACCCGCTTTTGTAATTGCGTTGAACAACGTAGATTTACCGACGTTCGGCAGACCTACAATACCAGCTGTTAAAGCCATATCGGTCACTCCTCCTGATTGATTGCCTATCTATTCATATCTCTGCCATCATGACAGCTTCATACCTGAATGACGACCGTGAGAACGGTCGAACCTTTCACAATTATAGAGATAATGGGGGAAAAAGACAAGTGATGCTCCACTGAGGTCGGTCCGTAAAATTGCTGTCCCGCTCCCCGGGAAATAAAAAACAGCCTGCCGGAAATCGGTAAGCTGTTTTTGTGTGTAAAGACACACTGGTTTGGATTATGGATCGTGCCAGCTGGGTACTTATCAGTATCAGCTTTCTGATGAGCTAAGGACTTTTTTCATCTTTTTGGAAAAATCCTTCCGAGGAATCATCACGCTGTGCCCGCAGCCCTCGCATTTGATCCTGATATCCATCCCCATGCGAATGATTTTCCACTCGTTGGTGCCGCATGGATGGGGCTTTTTCATTTCCACCACATCATTAAGTGCGAACGTCTTCGCCTCCATGGACGCATACCTCCTTAGTCTCGTTCAACCTGCTTTTGTTTTTTCTGAAGTTCTTCCTGCACATCGTCCTCGTCGTTACGTGAGTACATGACCATGCGGGGAAGAGGGATTTCGATGCCGTTCCGTTCGAAGCACTGCTTGACTTCCTTGCGGAGGACCCTGGCGATATACCAGTGATTCATCGGTGTCGTCTCGGCGACGATCCTCATCATCACATCAGGCGCCCCAAGGGTCTGGATACCGAGAAGCTCCGGCGGATTCACCAGCTCCTCATATTTTTGAGGAAGCGTGAGAAGAAGCTCCTGCAGGACCCGCTCGGCCTTGTCGATATTCTCTTCATACGCGATGTTGACGTCCACGACCGCCACGCTGTTATGAACGGAGAAGTTGGTGACTTCTGCTACGTTGCCATTGGGGAATATATGTAATTCACCCGTCCAACTTTTTATTTTCGTCGTCCGGAGCCCGATTTCCTCCACCGTTCCTTCGGCGGAGCCAATTTTCACATAGTCCCCCACAGAGAACTGATCCTCGAAGATGATGAAGAAACCGGTAATGATATCGCGAACAAGGTTTTGGGCACCAAAACCGACGGCAAGACCGACGATTCCTGCACCGGCGATCAAGCCCTTAACATCTATAGAAAGGGTCGACAAGATCGTCATCAACGAAATGAAATAGATCACATAGGTCAACACGTTTTCCAATAGTTTCAATAACGTGGCTTCACGGCGTTCGGAGAATTTGATCGGCGAACGTGACCTTGCCTTGAAGACGTTCCGGATCGCAGATCTCCCGACACGGAGAGCGATATACGTAATGACCATGATGGCAATAATCTTTAGGACGACTAGCCCCAAATCTGTCCATAAACTTTCGTTAGAAAGACTTTTAATGATTTCATCTATCTTTTTTGACATACTTCTCAACAGCCACCCTTACTTTAGAAAGTGAAAGTACCCTTTATTTTATCAACTTTCCCTCTCCATGAATAGATATAACCTCGATCTGTAAAGAAGTTTAAAAATTTTTATCATATGAAAAAACTGCCCCGATTATGTATGAATGACGACGATTGTCCGTATACTGTTAAAAAGCGGTAAACATGCCTGGACGATAACGAGGAGCAAGGGAGTGGTAGTGATGAATCTGAAACGAGGACTTTTCGACCGCAAGACCGAACCATACAGGGTCTCTTATGAAGATGAAAATGCGGCACTGGATCTTTCCGTCCACCTTTCAGCCATGCTGCCCATCCTCTACCGGACGCGTCCGATCGTATTCATATGCATCGGAACAGATCGTTCCACGGGTGATTCCCTCGGTCCATTGATCGGAACTCTCCTGGAAGATCGCGGCATAGAGACCTTCCACGTTTATGGGACCCTGGATGATCCCATTCATGCTGTCAATCTGGAAGAGAAGATGGCCTATATCCAATCCATTCATAAGAATCCATTCATCATCGGGATCGACGCCTGTCTGGGACGTCTTAAGAGTGTCGGAGCGATCCAGCTCAGTCACGGTCCACTCAAACCCGGCGCTGGAGTGAATAAAGAACTTCCCGAAGTAGGAAACATCCATCTGACCGGCATCGTCAACGTGAGTGGGTTCATGGAGTTCTTCGTACTTCAGAATACCCGGCTCAGCCTCGTGATGAGAATGGCCAAAGTCATGGCCGAGTCAATCGTCCTGGCTGCCGAAACCATCGAGCGCAGGAACGCCGTGAGCATCGAAAAATGGCGGGAAGAACTGCAATAGGAGGACGGTCCGGATGCGGACTGTTTTTTTATGGATATTTTTTGAAACCATCATTCCGTTCTTTCGTATATACAAGGTAGAAAGGTGGAGATTTAAATGACCATACTCTTACTTGTTAAAATTGCACTTGGTACTCTTTTAGTAGGTGTTATTGCACACACGATCAAAACGGCTTATTCAAAAGAAAAAGACGTGAATGCCAACTGGCTCCTATTTCTATTGGCAGTGGAAGCAATCGCCACACCAGCGTACGGATTATTCTTGACGGTCTGAATAAAAAGAATAGCTTGTTAGAAAAACAAGGGTCCGTTTATATATCAGTGTGAATTCTTTATACCGCTCATGATTTCCGTGCAAGACTACGCTTTCCGCGGGTAGCCCGTGAGCCTACTCGGCAAGCCAGCGGGGTCTCACATCAGCTACTCTTCCCGCTGGAGTCTTCGTCTTGCACTCCGATCAACCGCTAGAAAAAATTTCATACAAATGTTCGTGAAACAAATGAAAAACCCGAACTAATTTGCTTTAACGCAGGCGAATTAATTCGGGTTTTGCTATGACTGAAGCACTCTTTACGCTTGATACAGATGAAGGAACGAGACGATTATACCGACGACCACAATTCCAGGAAGAAGATTAGCCACCCTGATCTTGGTGATTCCGACCAGATTGAGTCCGATGGCAAAGATCATGATGCCGCCTGTCGCGGTCATTTCAGTGATGAAGGCGTCCATGAGTTCCTGTGGGACAAAGCGGTGGATCTGGGTGGCGAACAACGCGATCGTACCTTGATAGAGGATGACCGGCACAGCTGAGAACATGACGCCGATCCCAAGAGTCGTGGCAAGGATGATGGAGGTGAATCCATCGATGATCGCTTTTGTGAGCAGGACGTCATGGTCTCCCCTGATTCCGCTGTCGAGGGCACCGATTACCGCCATGGCCCCGATCACGAAGATCAGGGTGGCCGTAATGAATCCTTGAGAAATGGACGTGTCTCCCTTCGTACCGATTCTCCTTTCAAGCCAATCCCCGAGGGCGTTGAGCTTGGAATCAAGGTTCATCCATTCTCCAAGGGTCGCACCGACCGCTAGAGAGATGATGACAATAAGGAAGTTTTCACTTTTTAGTCCCATCTGAAGTCCCAGCACCGTCACGGCAAGGCCAATTGCCTTCAGTACCGTATCCTTCACATTCTCCGGAATGCGGTGAAGGAGTTTACCGAGGAGCGTTCCCAGGATGATACATATTCCGTTGATGATCGTACCGAATAACACCATTTTTTCTTTCTCCCATCACTCTCGACAAAAAAAGAACCGGCTCGAAGGGATTCCCTTCAGAGCCGGACTCCATCAGTCGTGTTGTTGAAGAAGATCGAGGATCCGTTCAAGGTCTTCTTTCGAAAAGAACTCAAGCTCAATCTTTCCTTTTTTCTTCGATTGTTTAATTGTAACCGTGGTGCCGAACCGTTCCCTGAGGCGCGTCTCCTGCTCCTCGATGAACACGTCCTTGCGTTCTTTTTTCTTCGTTTCACGTGAAACATCGTCGTTCAGTTCCTGTACGAGCTTCTCAAGCTGACGGACATTGAGGGAATCCTTCATGACCCGATTGACAAGCTGGGTCAATCCCTTCTTGTTCTTCAGTCCAAGAAGGGCCCGGCCGTGTCCCATCGTGAGCTTTCCGTCTGAAATCAGTTCCTGTACGGGCTGTGAGAGCCCAAGAAGACGGATGTGGTTGGCGATATGGGGACGGCTTTTCCCCAACCGCTTTGCCAGCTCCTCCTGCGTGATCCCGAGCTTCTCCATCAGCATCTGATAGGCGGCAGCTTCTTCGATCGGTGTCAAATCCTCACGCTGGAGGTTTTCCAGTACAGCCAGTTCCATCATTTGCTTCTCATCAAGCTCCCGTACGACAACAGGTACTGTCTTGAGATCCGCCGCTTTCGCCGCACGGTAGCGGCGCTCACCGACCACGATCTCATAGCCTTTGATGGATTTCCGGACGATGATCGGCTGGAGGATCCCATGCTCCTGGATGGAGGCCTTCAGCTCTTCGATCGCCTGGGGTTGGAAGATCTTACGGGGCTGATAAGGATTCGGACGGAGATCCTTCAGCTTCACTTCCTGGACCGTTTCCTCTTCTTTATTTGCCGTGAACAGGGCATCAAGCCCCTTTCCCAAACCTTTAGCCACTCATCGCCACCTCCTTCGCAAGTTCTAAATACACTTCCGCTCCCCTGGACTTGGCATCATAGATGATGATCGGTTCCCCGTGGCTCGGTGCTTCGCTCAGTCGGACATTACGCGGGATAATGGTTCGATACACTTTATCCTGGAAATATTTCTTCACTTCCTCAATGACCTGGATGCCGAGATTCGTACGGGCATCGAGCATCGTCAAGAGGACGCCGTCGATCATCAGATCATGATTCAAATGCTTCTGCACAAGACGCACGGTGCTTAGCAGCTGACTAAGCCCTTCGAGTGCGTAGTATTCACATTGGACCGGGATGATCACCGCATCCGAAGACGTGAGGGCATTGATGGTCAAGAGCCCCAACGATGGCGGGCAATCGATGACGATATAATCGTAATCGTCCTTCACTTTTTCCAGTGCCTTTTTCAAGCGGACTTCCCTTGAGATGGTCGGAACCAGCTCGATTTCTGCCCCGGCAAGGGAAATGGTGGCAGGTACGATATCCAGATTCTCGACCTTCGACTGCTTGATCGTTTCCTTTACGTCCACATCGTCCACTAAAACATCATATATGCATTGCTGCACGTCTCCTTTTTCCACACCTGCACCGCTCGTGGCGTTTCCTTGTGGATCTATGTCGACAAGCAGGACTTTCTTTCCAATATAAGCTAAACAAGCCCCCAGATTGACGCTGGTCGTGGTCTTACCGACTCCGCCCTTCTGGTTTGTAACGGCTATGATTCTGCCCAAGGTTGTCACCTACCTAGTTTTTTTCACAGTATTCTTCTATTCTAACAAAATTCTCGGAAAATTGTCTGGCAATTTTTATTATGTCGCGAGTTCATATCGACTTTCATCGCCAAAATCCCACAAAAAAAGTGAGAACTGCCTGATTACAGTCTCTCACTCTATGATTCTATTTCTTTTTTGGGATGCGGATGGTGAACTGATAGAATTCCTCATGTTCTTCTTCCTCGGCATCCAGGTTGATCCCGCTGTCGGACACCATATTCAGCGACTGACGGATCGTGTTGACGGCAATCCTCATGTCTTTTGAGAAGGCTTTGCGCTTTGGCTTCGGCTTTTTGTCCGAAGCTTCCTGCATTTTGTTCACACGGTCCTCCGTCTGCTTCACGTTGAGGTTCTTCTCGACAACCTCTTGAAGAAGCTGGATCTGTTTCTCCGCATTCTTCAAGGGAATGAGTGCGCGGGCATGGCGCTCGGTGATCTTCTTATCAAGAAGGGCACCCTGCACCTCTTCCGGAAGCTTGAGGAGACGGAGCTTGTTGGCCACCGTCGACTGCCCTTTCCCCAGGCGCTGTGCAAGGGCTTCCTGCGTCAATTCATGAAGCTCGAGAAGCTTGCCGTACGCGATGGCTTCCTCGATCGGGGACAGCTCTTCGCGTTGCAGGTTCTCGATCAGCGCGACAGAGGCCGTTTCCGTGTCATTCATATTCTTCACGATGGCAGGGACCGTTTCCCAGCCGAGTTTTGACACCGCCCGGAATCGCCGCTCCCCGGCAATGATCTCGAATTGATCTTCGCCGTATTCCCTCACCACGATAGGCTGGATGATGCCGTGTATATGGATCGTCCTCGATAACTCTTCTATTTTATCATCATTAAAAATCGTCCTAGGCTGGAAGCGGTTGGGAACGATCTGAGAGACGGGAATCTTCTTCACTTCATCCCGATCTTCCACTACTGCTGATTCTGTTGATTCTTCCGGCTCTTGCTCCTTTTCACCCAGACCAAAAAAACGAGAGAAAGGATGCTTCATCTTCCTACACCACCTTTAAGAAACTCCCTTTAATACTATTCTCTAAGAAATGACAAGTTCCTGCCTTATTCCCATGACATTTTCCGTAGTACTACGTCAGTTTTCTATTCTAATGGTAATTTATTCGGTGTACCAGGCTTCCTGGGATACTTATTCGGTGTATCTTTCACTTTCTTGATCTGAACGATCGTGCGCTCACTGTTCTCCTCAGGAAGGAGGAAGGAATCGACCTGCTCCGTCTTCCCGCCGAGGGTCGTGATCGCTTTCTTGGCTTTATCCATCTCATCGTTCACACTGGCCGCCTTCATGGCGACGAAATAGCCGCCTTTTTTGACAAGGGGCAGGCAGAGCTCGCTGAGGACCGACATTCTGGCAACGGCACGCGCCGTCACCATGTCGTATGATTCACGGTGGTCCTTATTCTTACCGAATGTTTCTGCACGGTCGTGATGGAAGTGCGTGTTCTCCAGTCCCAGCTGATCCGCTAGATGATTCAGGAACGTGATGCGCTTGTTCAGCGAATCCACGATGGATACATGCAGATGCGGGAAGCAGATTTTGATCGGGATGCTTGGGAACCCGGCCCCTGCACCGACATCGCACAGGGAAGTGATGGAATTGAAATCAACGTAAAAGGCAGCAGAGATGGAATCATAGAAGTGCTTCAGGTACACCTCTTCTTTATCCGTGATGGCCGTCAGATTCATCTTTTCATTCCACTCGACCAAAAGCTCATGGTATTTCTCGAATTGTGCCAGCTGTTCAGAGGAAAGGGAAATCCCCTTTTCCTCGAGACCGGCTTGAAATTCATTGATATTCATACGCAACCCATCCTTTATTGATCACCTGATACTTTTGCAATTTTCCCCTGTTCGATATAGACGAGAAGGATGGAAACGTCCGCAGGATTGACTCCGGAAATACGGGAAGCCTGGGCAAGGGACAACGGCTGTACTTCAATCAGTTTCTGTCTCGCTTCGGATGCAAGACCGCTGATCTTTGTGTAATCGATGTTTTCAGGGATCCGCTTGTTCTCCATTTTCTTCATCTTGTCGACCTGCTGAAGGGATTTTTCGATGTATCCTTCGTATTTCACCTGGATTTCCACCTGTTCTTCCACTTCTGGATCAAGCTCCACTTCATTCGGAACAAGGGATTTCATGTGAGAATAGTTCATCTCCGGACGTTTCAGAAGATCCACTGCCAGGATCCCGTCCTTCAGTTCGCTTCCGCCTGCTTCACGGATCACGGACTGAGTTTCTTCCGTCGGTTTGATACGGGTTGACTTCAGGCGCTCTTTTTCTGCTTCGATCAGCTCTTTTTTCGCTGTGAAACGTCCGTAGCGCTCGTCTGAAATCAGTCCGATGCTGTGACCGATATCGGTCAGACGAAGATCGGCGTTGTCATGACGGAGAAGAAGGCGGTATTCTGCCCTCGAAGTCAATAGACGATACGGTTCGTTCGTACCCTTGGTGACAAGGTCGTCGATCAGCACACCGATATACGCATCGGAACGGCCCAAGATGACTTCCTCTTTATCAAGGGAGCGGCATGCGGCATTGATTCCTGCCATCAGTCCTTGTCCGGCTGCTTCTTCGTAACCGGATGTTCCGTTGATTTGACCCGCTGTGTACAGATTTTTGATCTTCTTCGTCTCAAGGGTCGGCCATAGCTGGGTCGGTACGATGGAATCATACTCGATGGCGTAGCCCGGACGCATCATTTGGACGTTTTCAAGACCAGGGATCGTGGAAAGGATCTTCTGCTGCACATCTTCCGGCAGGCTTGTTGAAAGCCCTTGAACGTATACTTCCTGGGTATTGCGGCCTTCCGGCTCAAGGAAGATCTGATGGCGCGGCTTGTCGTTGAAACGGACGACCTTATCCTCGATGGACGGACAGTAGCGCGGGCCGGTCCCTTTGATCATGCCGGAATACATCGGCGAGCGATGAAGGTTGTCATCGATGAGCTGATGCGTCGTTTCGTTCGTGTAGGTCAACCAGCATGGAAGCTGATCGGTGATGTACTTCGTCGTTTCGTAGCTGAATGCTCTCGGTACATCA
Source organism: Rossellomorea marisflavi (assembly GCF_009806575.1). Classification (NCBI taxonomy): domain Bacteria; kingdom Bacillati; phylum Bacillota; class Bacilli; order Caryophanales; family Bacillaceae; genus Rossellomorea; species Rossellomorea marisflavi. The sequence continues at coordinate 4,404,807 of NZ_CP047095.1, forward strand.
TCCCCTGGTTGGATTTCCGTTTTGGAATAATCGATGGTCGAACCGTTCACGCGTGGCGGCGTACCGGTCTTGAATCGTACTGTATCGAATCCGAGCTCGCGCAGGTGGTCTGCCAGGCGGATCGATGGCTGCTGATTGTTCGGACCGCTTGAATATTTCAACTCGCCGAGGATGATTTCCCCGCGTAGGAAGGTCCCGGTCGTGATGACGACCGTCTTCGCGCGATAGGCGGCACCGGTCATGGTCACGACACCTTTACATTCACCGTCTTCCACGATGAGCTCTTCCACCATTCCCTGCATGAGGGTGATGTTCGGTTCATTCTCGATCGTTTTCTTCATTTCGTTTTGGTACGTGAATTTATCGGCTTGGGCACGCAGGGCGCGTACGGCCGGGCCTTTACCTGTGTTCAGCATCCTCATCTGGATGTGGGTCTTATCGATGTTGCGGCCCATTTCACCGCCGAGGGCGTCAATTTCCCTAACGACGATTCCTTTTGCCGGTCCGCCGACAGATGGGTTACATGGCATGAAGGCGATCATATCAAGGTTGATGGTGACCATCAGCGTTTTCGCCCCCATGCGGGCGGAAGCAAGTCCAGCTTCCACTCCGGCGTGTCCAGCACCAATGACAATGACATCATAATGTCCTGCGTCATATTGCATGGTGATTTATCCTCCTTAAAGGATCACATGATCCTATATACAAATTTATTTCCCTAGGCAGAATTGTGAGAACAACTGATCGATCAAACTGTCATGGACGCTCTCCCCGATGATTTCACCGAGAAGCTCCCATGTTCTTGTCAGATCGATCTGGGCAATGTCAATCGGTATGCCCATTTCTACGTTTTGAATCGCTTCATTGATGCTTGTCGACGCCTGATGGAGCAGGGCGATGTGACGGCTGTTGGAGACATACGTCATATCCCCCGCCTCGATGGACCCATCGAAGAAGAGGGATGAAATAGCTTCCTCGAGCTCATCCACCCCTTCTTCCTCAATCAGGGCTGTGGTCACAAGCTTGTGATTGGCGGCAAGTGCTTCCACTTTCTCCAGGTCGATCTTCCTCGGAAGGTCCGTCTTGTTCACGATGACAATGACGTCCATTCCCTTGACGGCTTCAAACAATTGCTCGTCTTCGAATGTGAGGTCGTCCGCATGATTGAGGACGAGGAGAATGAGATCCGCTTCCTTCAATACCTGTCGCGAACGCTCGACACCGATCCGCTCGACGATATCCTCCGTCTCCCGGATTCCCGCCGTATCGACGAGGCGGAGCGGTACACCCCTGACGTTCACATACTCCTCGATCACATCACGCGTCGTTCCGGGAATATCCGTCACAATCGCCTTGTTTTCATGGACGAGGCTGTTCAATAAAGAGCTCTTCCCGACGTTCGGGCGACCGATGATGACAGTGGACAGCCCTTCACGGAGGATTTTCCCCTGCTCGGACGTCTTGATGAGCTTCTCGATCTCATCACTGACATAGCGCGATTTCTCCAGGAGCACGCTGTGGGTCATTTCCTCCACGTCATCATATTCCGGATAATCGATATTCACTTCCACATGGGCAAGCGTCTCAAGGATTTCCTGACGAAGCTTCTGGATCAGCTTGGATAGGCGTCCTTCCATCTGATTCAACGCCACATTCATGGCCCGGTCCGTCTTCGCCCTGATCAAATCCATGACGGCCTCCGCCTGGGACAGATCGATCCGTCCGTTCAGGAAGGCACGTTTGGTGAACTCTCCCGGCTCTGCCAATCTCGCACCGTGCTTCAACACAAGCTGAAGCACCTTATTCACCGATACAAGACCTCCGTGACAGTTGATCTCAAGGACGTTTTCACGCGTGAAGGTTTTCGGTCCCTTCAGCACGGATACCATGACCTCTTCCACCACCTGCTCTGTCGCGGGATCCACGATATGACCGTAATGGATCGTATGGGAATCCAGTTCCGTCAGCGGCTTGCCTTTCTTGCCCCTGAACACCTGGTCCCCGATCGCAAAAGCGTCATCTCCGCTCAGGCGGACAATGGCAATCGCCCCTTCCCCCATGGGAGTGGAGATCGCTGCAATCGTATCGAATTCCATGCGAGTCACCTCTCTTTCTTCTCTTCTTACATCTATAAAAAAATGGCTGTCTCGTTCTAGCAGCCTCTATCATTAAGCAGTGTTTCCCCAAATTATTAGAATAGCACAAACCGATTTAAACCTAAAGAACGGAAAACTGGCAGATACGTCAAATTATCCACAACCCCCATTCTTTCATCCCTCTCATTTTAACTTATCCACATGTGAATAACAATAAACGGCAGGTGAAATTGGCAGGATTGTCACTTATCCAGAGGGCAGGCGCAAAAACATCGGGCCCCTTCTATTGTGGTCTGGTAAAATATAGGCATGGATAACCCATTGATGTCGTCGAGAAAGATCGTATTTTTTCAAAACACTAAATATCCCTGCGGTCAAACCGATACTATAGCCAACCAGGAAAGGAGCAACACATCATGTTCACCTACAAAATCGACCACGATCTATCATTAAAACTACTTGAACCCCAGGATGCCCAGGCGCTTTTTGAGCTGACCGTCAAATCCCGCTCCCACTTGAAAGAGTGGTTGCCATGGCTGGACTTCACCACCAAGGTGAGCGATACAGAAGAGTTCATTGCCGGAACGATGAAGGGCTATGCCAACCGCAGCAGTCTATCCGCTGCCATCCTCTATCATGGTGAAGTGGTCGGGGTTGCCGGATTCAATAACATCAACTGGTCCAACAAAACCGCCTATATCGGATACTGGCTCGGCGAAGGCAACCAGGGGAAAGGGATCATGACCCGGGTGGTCAGTACGTTGACGACCTATGCATTTGAACATTATGCTCTCGACAAAGTGGAAATCCGCGCGGCCGTCGGCAATAAAAAAAGCCGGGGGATCCCGGAACGACTAGGCTATATCAAGGAAGGAACCATCCGTCAGGCAGAATGGCTCTATGACAAGTACGTGGATCACGTAGTATATGGAATTCTTGCAGATGAATGGCAAGAAAAGAGTGAATGATAGGGTAGAAAGGCCGCTCGGGTTGTTGATCCGGGCGGCTTTTTGTCGGTTTTTGATGGGAAGGGGGGTGGCGAAATTTGTTGAAAGGGTTGAAATGGGATGTGGTGGAGACGATTTTTAGGGGTTAGCACCTTTGAACATGATGAAAAGAGGTGGATTTCATCCATTCCGGTTACATTTTTCGGAAGAGCTCTGGTTTAATTACCGACTTTTTCAATTTTACTATCAACTTTTCGAGTTTTATTATCAACTTTCGGCTTTTTTCTACCAACTCTCACTTTTTCAACCGTTTCTACTGCCAACTTCACGGATTTATTTCCAACTTTCAACCTTTGTAGTCAACTTCCACCGTTTATTTCCAACTTCCAACGTTTATGATCACCCCCTCATCTAAAATATACTCCCCCACTAAATGACCGCGCCGACACCAGCCATCCAATCAAAAAAACGACCCAACCGGAACGCCCACTCCAACGAGTGCGTCCCAACTGGGTCGTTTTTGTTTATTTCGGTGAAATCACAATATATCGATTCGGTTCACGGCCTTCCGAGTGGGTCTCCACATCGGTTTGGTTCACAAGGGCCGCGTGGATGACCTTCCGTTCGTAGGATGGCATGGCCTCGAGGGAAACGGGACGATTGATGCGGAGGGCCTTGTCGGCAAGGCGCTTCGCTAGATTCGATAACGTTTCCCTGCGGCGGGCCCTGTAATTCTCCGCATCGAGGAGGATCGTGACGAATTGATCAGAAGAACGATTCGCCACTAGCTGGGCAAGATGCTGAAGGGCGTTCAGTGTCTGCCCCCTTTTCCCGATCAGGAGAGCCATTTTCTCACCAGAGATATTGAATTCCACTTCTCTTCCGCTGCGTTTCTCTTCAATCGACGCTTCCACGCCCATTTCTTTGGCGACTGCCAACAGGAAGTTCTTCGCTTCTTCCACGGGATCGATCGTTTCCTTCACTGCCACGACGGCAGGTTTTCCTCCGAAAAGGCCGAAAAAGGCTTTCTTCCCTGGATCGATGACCGTGATTTCGGCACGGTCCTTTGTGATGTTCAATTGAGACAAGGCTGATTCAATGGCTTCTTCCACCGTTGGACCTGTCACATTCACTTCTCTCACTTCTTCTTGCCCCCTGATTGTGCAGTGGCCTTGGCCGCTTTGACTTCTTTAATATCAGGACCTTTGATGAAATACGTTTGAGCAATCATGAATAGGTTACCTACAACCCAGTATAAGGAAAGGGCGGCAGGGAAGTTGATGGCGAAAATGATGATCATGACCGGCATGATGTAAAGCATCATGGCCATTTGCGGGTTTTGGTCTGCTGTTCCTGCCATCATCAGCTTCTGCTGGATGAAGGTCGTCAAACCGGCAATCAACGGAAGCGCATAGAATGGATCCGGGCTTCCAAGGTCGAACCATAGGAAATTGTGTTCCTTGATGGCCGCTGTACGACTGATTGCGTGATAGAAACCGATCAGGATCGGCATCTGGATGATCAACGGGAAACATCCTGCTAGTGGATTGACGCCATGTGTCTGGAATAACGCCATTGTTTCCTGCTGTAGTTTTTGCTGTGTTTGTGCATCTTTGGAGCTGTATTTCTCACGCAGCTTTTTCATTTCCGGCTGCAATGCCTGCATCGCTTTAGAATTTTTCGTTTGCTTGATCATTAATGGTAGAATCGCTAAACGGATGATCAATGTGACGATGATAATGGCCAGACCGTAAGATCCGAACCCGTCCAATTTCTCTCCGAAGAATGTAATTAATTGTGACAAAGGATAAACAATGTACTCGTTCCAAAAACCGGTACTATCTGAGTTGATCGGCTTATTATATTCTGTACAACCAGATAGAATAGCCATTAGCCCAACAATTGACATCAGGGCTATTATTCTCTTTTTCACCCTCTATTTCCTCCCAACTAATAAGTAATCAAGTGTGATAAAGGATGCGGTTACATCCTATTATGACAAAAGATAGAATCTTTCGTATTGTAACATCTTTTCACAGGTTTGTGCTGAGCAATCCTGTGCAACCCGCAAATAGTTTATGACTTTTTACGAACATTTTTGCCATAAGAACCCCGTTTCAATACTTTCCCTCTATTAAGAACGTGCGTGAGGCTGCTTTTCACCTCATGGAAGTTCATGTCGGCCGCCGGTTTCCTGGCGATGATTAAATAATCGTACTGATCTTTCACTTCTTCCTTCAACTCAAGGAATGATTGTCGAACATACCGTTTGATCCGGTTCCGGCATACGGCATTGCCGATTTTTTTACTCACCGAGATCCCGATCCGGAATGGCTGAGGCTCATCTTTTTTCAAAAAATACAAAACGAACTGCCGATTGGCAAATGACGTCCCTTTTTTGAAGATGTCCTGAAACTCTTCATTCTTTTTCACTCGTTGTTCTTTGCGCATGAATCACACCTAATTTTCTTAATGGTTTTCCCTGCTCAATCTTGCCCAACTGCATGGCCTTTCAATCACATGGATAGAGAAAAAAAGACCACTGAGTCAGTTCAGTGGTCTAAGCAGATAATACTTTTCTTCCTTTGCTACGACGACGAGCTAAAACATTACGGCCGTTTTTTGAACTCATACGTGCGCGGAAACCGTGTACTTTACTTCTTTTACGCTTATTTGGTTGAAACGTTCTTTTCATCTATGACACCTCCCTGAAGGATATCTTTATAAGTTAAAGACATTCTTCACCATTATAAAGATGCCCCCCATCAAAAGTCAACACCGTTCTCATATTATTTTATAGTGGGGAAATGTGGCATCGATTTCCCCGAAAAAATCTTCTCACGAGTCTCGATGAGATCCTCCTGCCTAACCATTCATTTTCTGCGAGCTGCATGTGAAAAACTTCTGCCTCATCCAGAAAGGAAGATCTCTTTTCCTTCTACAACTATCATCCACGATTCCCCGAAAACGTCTCTGTGGATAGATTTCGACATGCTTTTAAATTATCCACAACACATACTGACAACTTTTTCACATATTCTTTGCCTGTGGACAAAATTATTCCACAAGGAAAAGGGGTTGTGGATAAAATTTTTAAAGCATTGCACCGCTTAGGATATTTTGATATGATTATTGTGTTTTCACTCTTAATAACGTGAACAGCCAAATATGTTTATCCACAATTTGTGGATAGTTTGTGGGTAACTTATTCAGAGGCTTTGTAAAACGTTGTCCACAAGTGGTGGATAATGTCGAAAAACCGAGTTTCTTCCTTATAATATAATTTCTCCACATTCAAAGCGTTGTATGTTTATGAACACTAGCGATTTAGCACTTATACATGTTGTACAGAGGTTATACAAAGAGAGAAAAGGAGGGATCAGGG